>CAVULN010000016.1:0-531997 GCA_963742305.1 uncultured Alphaproteobacteria bacterium | reverse complement strand
GACGGGCCGCTCTGTCTGTGCCCGCCCGGGTCTGGCGAGGCATAACCTTGCAGGATATAATGCGCTTGGCTGGGACGTCGAATTGCAGGGCCATGAAAGAGTCTGATATTGAAGCGCTCGCTCTCAAGATTGAGGAAGCAGCCCGCTCGACAAAGGAGGGGGTCAGATACTTTATCGAACCAGCACCGGGCACCCTCAAACGGGCGATTGCTAAGCGTCATCACGTGATTTTTGGTCGTCGTGGTTCTGGAAAATCAAGCTTCCTGCGGAAAGCCGGTTCAGAGTTGGCGGTAGATCGTCGGCCTATCGCTCTGGTTAACCTCGAGACTTTCTGGAAACGGTTGTTCGACGCCGAACCTAAGCGACAGGCATTCAACCGCAAACAATCTAAAGCGCTATCGGACCGCCTTGAGCAGACACTCCAAATCTCGAATAACAGTTACATAACACGGATGATGTTAACCTGACTGTATAAAAACAAACTAAATCAGAATCTGCCACTAAGGCAGGATTATGGGGGAGGGTTGGCAATGACTCCACCAACTGGTGGACTAAAGCTTCTTCACTTAGAGCACGCCGCGTTTTGGCGGAATCGGGGTCCCCGATCGTGATTCGAGATCCATGCTGGGTTTGGAGGCCAGCATGGATGACAGCTGCGTATTCTTTGGACCTTCGAGAGCGAGCGCTTGCCCGCAAGGAGGCGGGTGAGACGAACCGGGAGATTGCGGCGGCGCTGCGGATCAGCCCATCGTGCGTTTCCAAGTGGGCGAAGCGCAAGCGCGAGACGGGCTCGCTGACTTCGGCTCAGATCGGCGGCTACAAGCCGCGCACACTCTCGGGCGAGCGCGCCGACTGGCTGCGCTCGCGTATCGCCGCCGGGCCGTTCACCCTTCGGGGCTTGTCGGCCGAGTTGGCCGACGGGGATCAATACCTCCGCGGGCGGGACGGGTGTTCGTCAGCCGAGGGCCTGAGCTTCAAAAAAAACGCTGCTAGCCGAGGAGGAGACGCGGCCGACGTGGCGCGAAAGCGGGCGCGATGGAAGGCCCACCAGGGCCGGATCGCGCCCGCGCGGCTCATGTTCATCGACGAGACCTGGGTGAAGACCAACATGGCGCCCCTGCGGGGCTGGGGGACGAGGGGACGACGGCTCAAGGCCTATGCGCCCCACGGTCATTGGAAGACCCTGACTTTCATCGCCGCGCTGCGCCACGACCGCATCGATGCGCCTTGGGTGATCGATGGGCCGATCAACGGCGAAATCTTCCTCCTCTACATCGAGAAGATCCTCGCCCCGACCCTCTTGCCGGGCGATGTCGTCGTCCTGGACAACCTCGGCAGCCACAAAGGCAAAGCCGCCCGCGCCATCGTTAGAGCCAAAGGCGCGCACCTCATCTTTCTGCCGCCCTACAGCCCCGATCTCAACCCGATCGAGCAGGTCTTCGCCAAGCTCAAGCATCTCGTCCGAAACGCTCAGCCGCGTGACGTCCAAGCCACTTGGCGAAAGGTCGGAGAGCTCCTCGATCTCTTCAGTCCCGCCGAGTGCGCCAACTACCTCGCCAACTCCGGCTACGGTTCCGTCTAAGTGAGTTGCGCCTGAGCGCCTGTCTCAAAAGGTAGGATGCCGTTAAGGAAGGGATGGTTCACCGGGTCATCTGCAGTTTTGAGGGATGATTTGGGATGTGGACGGAGGCTGACCGGAGCCGTATCGCCAAACTGGGGATTGTCTGCCGAGCGATCTGAGCGATGCGGAATGGGATCGCTTGGCGCCGTTGATTTCGGCGGCGAAGCCTGGCGGGCGGCCGCGCAAGACCGACATGCGTTCGGCGATGAACGCGATCTTCTTTCTCCTGCGAACCGGTTGCCCATGGCGATATTTGCCCGGCGGAATCCTCCCGCCGCGCTCGACGGGTCACACATCTTCCGCGCTTTCCAGCGACAGGGCGTGTGGGAGGCGATCCGGGAGGAACTGCGCGCGGCCCTGCGCGAACGGCGGGGCGGAGGCGAGCCCCAGCGCCGGCGTCATCGATAGCTGCTCGCTCAAGTCGGCCGAAAGGGGGATGCGCGAAAGGCGAAGCAGACGCAGTGGGTTATGACGCGGGCAAGAAGGTGAAGGGGCGCAAGGTCCACGCTCTCGTCGATACCGAAGGCTTGCCCTTGCGCGTGGTGGTTCACTCCGCCGCCATTCAGGACCGGGACGGCGCCGCCCTGGTGTTTGACTGCATCCGCCAGCGCTTCAATTGGCTCGAACTCGTCTGGGCCGATGGCGGCTACAACGCCCGCCAGGTCGAACACGCCGTCGCCGCACAGCCGCCGCTGCGGCTGGAGATCGTCAAACGTCCCAACGACAGTTCGGGATTCATCGTGCTCCCGCGCCGGTGGGTCGGCGAACGGACCTTCTCGTGGTTCGGCCGCAACCGCCGCCTGGCCAAGGATTACGAGAACCTTGCCGACACCCTCGCCGCCTTCATCACACTCGCCTGTATCAACCTCGCCGTCAGGCGCCTCGCCAGGACATAGACTTTTGAGTTATGCTCTGATCCCAGGACTATGGTTCGTAGTAGCGACGGTTCCGGCCATTATTCTGCCCATTTTTTGGCTAGTTACTCTAAGCGATGGCGACGCCAGTACGAAATTCCTAGACACTATACGATCGCTTTCGATATTTAGCGCAATAGAGAAGCTGTCAACGGCTACGTCTGCGTTTCATGTTGAATTATTTATGTCTGCGCTTGCGGTCTCCTTCTTAATTGGACAGCGAATGTTCAGACAAGATCTTGAGCGCCCTGATAAATTCAGTTGGATCATGGCTAACATGCGCAAAACTAGATATTGTAGAGCTTGTATGAGTATCCGCTGGATTTTAAGAACATTCGGGCGGGATCTTACGTTTAGAATTGCAAAATCAGACGCCGCCAGATTTGATGGAATGGTGAGGCCACCTGGAGGTCACGATTGCACAATGGCTGAGATTCCTGCAGAATTTCCGTACAGTCATCTGAAAGCGTATTTAAGCGACAGAGGTTTTTCTAGGTTAGCCGAGCTTGTTACGTGGGAGGTAGAACTGACAGCTCCGTTCGCTCCGCTCAAGACAAGGACGAAGAATTTCATCAATGATAATAAGGCAAATCTAGAATTCTTCTTCCCATATCAAACTCGTGAATTGAACAGAATTGAAGCACATATTAGATTGCATTCATCGCTTTGGTACGCATATTTGTATTTGGAATATATAGTATAGCCGGTGTAATAGTCGCTCTTGTAAGTAATTATATATTAATAGAGAGAATAGGTCGATTTTATGTTGAGATAATGATCTTACCGCTTAGCGTCTATCTCGTGTCATTTTTTTTCAACATCTCATAGAGAACGCTTTCCACTATCAGAGGACGCGTGAGGTTTTCTATGTTCTCAAACTTACTGATTTATTGAGAATTAAAGCTTCTGAGCTACCTTAAAGCGCTCTCTACAAGCTTTGAACTTGGAGCCGCAGCCATAAACGGGTCATTTCGCGGGGAGACGGTTTGAGTGAGGGTGTTTGCGTCGCGGGCCTGGTTTTTTGGCTGCGGCGTAGGGGGCCGGAAGGGCGCTGCCCTGTCGGCTTCCGGAGCGGCCCCTCAGGCGGCGGCGATGCGATCGAGGGTGACCAGCCTGCGGAAGTTGTAGACGAGGTTGGCCATGCCGATCTTCAGCCTGGCGCGGGCGATGCCGACAGTGCGGATGAAGAGGTCCATCTTGTCCTTCTGCACCGCGAAGACAGGCTCGACGCCGGAGCGGACCTTGGACTTGAGGGCGTTGGCGCGCCGCATGGTCTCCGGCATCGGCCGACGCGGCGGCTTCTTGCGATGGATGCGGCTGACGAAGCCGTTCCTTTCGAGGAACGCCTCGTTGGCCTTCGAGCGGTAGGCCGTGTCGGCCGACACCGCGCTCGCGGTGTTGGTCTTGTCGAGCAGCCCCTCGCGCAGCCGCGCGCCCTCGTAGGCGGCGGCGTCGGTTGCGTCCCAGCGCCGGATCAGCCCATGCTCGTTGATCGCCTTCTTTTCCTCCCCGGTATTGCGCTGCTTGGGCGCTGGGATCAGCGAAGCGTCGATGATTGGCCCGCCCATGGCGACGTACCCGGCCTCGCGCAGCGCCGCGTCGAACCGGTCGAACAGCGGCTTGATCGCCTCGGCCGGGGTGAGCTTCTCGCGGAACAGCCAGATCGTGCGGGCGTCGGGAACCCGGTCGGACAGGCCCAGCCCGAGAAACCGCATGAACGACAGGCGGTCATTGATCAGAAACTCGGCGCGCTCGTCGGAGAGGGCGTTCGCCGCCTGGATCACCAGGATCCTGAACATCATCACAGGGTCGAACGGCGGTCGGCCGCCCTGCGAACCGTCCGAGTAGGCCAGCGCCCGCGTCAGCTCGGGCCGGAACATGTCGAAATCCACCGCCGCCGTGAAGGCCAGCAACTGATCGCCCAGATCGCTCAGCCGCCTCAGGCGCTCGTCGACGTCGAAAAACCCAGGCTCACCGCGCATCGACTTACCCCGCTCCATCATCAGCGAAGGAATCAGAAACTCCGCCAAATGGCGAGGTTCTTAGAACCGTCCAATTGGATGGCACGCTGGCTCACGTGATCGAGCACCTGTTTTATTATTGCTGTGAGTGGGCTGGCTTCACTTGGACCCGAATATCAAGACCGGAATTCCTGCTGAACCCGGCTTCGGCTCTGGATGTTCCGGACCCGATCTATGTGGACCGGTTCTTCCACAGATATGATCTGAAACTCCTCAGGGAGAGCGCGACTAAACCGCCCGGCGCGCAATCCAGTCCGCGATCGCCAGGCTTGCAGTCAAGCCCGGCGATTCGATCCCGAACAGATTGATCAGCCCTCGAACCCCGTGATCCTTCTCGGTCTCAATGAGGAAATCGGTGGTCGAGCCGCCGGGCCGCGCGATCTTCGGCCGGATGCCGGCATAGGCCGGTTTGAGCGCGCCGTCCGGCAGGTCCGGCCAATAGGCTCGGATCGCGGCGGCGAAGGACGCGGCCCGCCCAGGATCGACGTCGTAGTCGATCGCATCCACCCATTCCACGTCAGGGCCGAACCTGGCCTCGCCGGCCAGATCGAGGGTGAGATGGACGCCGAGACCGCCGGGCGTCGGCATGGGATAGATGAGGTGCGAGAAGGGAGAGCGTCCGCTCAGCGAAAAGTAGTTGCCCTTGGCAAGATGGAGGGGCGGGATCCTTTCGGCCGGCATGCCGACGATCGATCGCGCGAGCGCCTGCGCGCCGAGCCCCGCGGCGTTCACCACATGGGAGGCAAGCATGCGCATCGGCGCCGCGCCGCCGGTTTCGATCGATGAGCCCGCGCTTCGTCGCGCGCCCCGCCAGGACCGGCGTCTCGAGGGCGATCATCGCGCCATGGGCCTCGGCCTCGCCGCGCAAGGCGACCATGAAGGCGTGGGCGTCGATGATCCCGGTCGAGGGCGACAGCAGCGCGCGCTCCGCGGCGAGCGCGGGCTCGAGCGCCCGCGCCTCCGCGCCGCTCAGCCAGACGAGATCGGTCACGCCGTTGGCCTCGGCCTGGGCTTTGAGCGCGGCGAGCTTGCCGATCTCCCCCTCGTTCACCGCCACCAGGAGCTTGCCGCATCGCTTGTGGGGCACGCCGAACTCATCGGGCGAACGCGTAGAGCCTCGCCTTGCCCTCGACGCAGAGCCGGGTCTTGTCGAGCCCGGTCGGATAATAAATGCCGGCATGGATGACTTCACTATTGCGCGAACTCACACCCTGGCCGATTCCGCTCTCCTTCTCGACGACGACGACCTCGCGCCCGGCGAGCGCCAGCGCCCGCGCCACGGCGAGCCCAATGACGCCCGCGCCGACGACGAGACATTCGGCTGATTCCATCTTCTATCTCTTTACTGCTCCCCACAGGAACATTGTTCCGCGCCTTGACCTTCGGCGGACCCAAACTCGTCTTGAGAGAGATCGTGCAGCCGCAAATTGGGGCCCGGGCGCGGCTCAAGAGAAACGTGCAAATCGCTGGAGGCGACTTTAGGCGAAGCCGTCCTCGGCGATAGCACAACATTTACCTCAAGCCGCGCATCGACTCCATGCCATGGAAGTTCGGGTCGAGATCCGGCCAGTCGCGATCCTTGTCCCCCGCCCGCCCCAAGGGACGACGTTTTCGCCGCCGATTCTCGATCTCGGTTTATTACCGTCTTTCTTAAAGGAAGAGAGGTGAGCGGCGAGTAATTTATCTCGCCGCCTGGATTATCGGTCAAAAAAAACAACAAATGCCCTCGGCTCTCGGGCTGTATGCAAAATTGTTTTCAAACCGCCGGATCGCTCCTGCCCCTTGCTCTTCCTGGAACCGGGATTGAATTCCGTGAATATGAAATTAGTAGATCATATTCCGGAATACAGCAACGGAATCGCGATTCCCAGGCCGAATCATCAACCCAGACGAACCTCGTCCTCGAACCTTTCAAGCGCTATGAGAATTCTGAGATTGCCGGGTCCTCGAAAACGGTCGCATCTGCCTCTCCAATAACGCGGCGGAACGTGCGTTGAGCGGTCTCGGTCAAGGCGCGGATTTTGCTAGAAACGCGGGGCTGACTGTGCCAGCGGCGTGGTTGAAACCTGATATTCGTGGTCGAGGTCCTTTCTGACGGCGGCGGTCTGGCGCAGTTCGAATTCGGTGAAGCGCTCCTCGACGAACAACCGTTCGAGGAGGTCTGTGGTCCGAACGAAACGGCGATGGGTGACCGGCAGCCGCAGGTGGGCGATGCAGGCCTCGAAATCCTCCTCGAAACAGGCGAGCGCCTGGCAGGTGTGAGTGGCGGAGCAATCGGCGCGCCAGCCGCCACCCCCAGGGAGCATCCCCGTCCGTCCGCATCCGCGGGGAGCATGCAGTAATACCAAGGGTCATGACGACTGACCGACGTGGGCCCAGCTTCGCATCCCGATTGAGGTGATGGCGCTGGGCCTTTTCATGAGGTTCATCCAAGCCTCGCAAGCGGCATCGATGATGGCGTCGTAGGTGTCGAAGGCGCGGCTGGAGAGCCAGTTCGACCGAAGGGACTGCCAAAATCAGCCGGCGACGCGAAACCAATGAGGCCGAGTATGGCGGAGCCGAAAAGCGCCAACGAGGCCGATCAGGGCGGTGCCGAAAAGCACCGACGAGCTGGGCTCGGGGACGCTCGACGGCGGATTTGCGGTGACGCTGGAGACCAGCGTCACCGTCGGAAGGCTGGCCGATACAAAGAAGCCTCCAACGTACGCGACGGCCTTCGTCCCACCCGGATAAGTGAGTAAGAAATTGTACGTGCAGTTGGCGTCCAGGGTAGCCGCCGCGCCGCTGCAGAAAGGAGTATTATCGGACGCAGAACCGGCAAAATCCAGGCTGCTCGCGCCGCCTGCTGTATCGAAGGAAAACAGCGTTAGCTGATTGAGAGCGAGGGGAGTGAAGGGAGTGGGGTCGGCAGGCGTGAATACGGCCGAGAAAGCCGTCAAGTCTCCCTGCTCGATGAAGCCATTGGGTTCGACGGCGCCGGTGAACGAACCGAACAGCAGTCCCGTAGAATCTGGAAACGTACCCGTGCCGGGGAAAAAGACGGTCCAACCAGTCTGTGTGAAGTCGAACGTGTCGACGGTTGTTGCCCAGCCCGGCTGAACCGCCGCCAGGACGGCGATGATCGCAAGTGTCAGGGTCTTTAAAGAGGCGATGAATCTCATCGTTTTGTCCTCCCAATCCGATAACCCTAACGTAGTCGTCACGATCTCGGGGACGCTAATGACCAATTGATTAGGCGTGGAGCATGATCGTGGAATCCAGTTGGGTCAAGTCCGATGCGCTGATCGTCGCCGCGGCGATCGAGGCGGGCTGCGATCGCCTGTATAGCGAAGACCTGCAACACGGACGCCGGTTCGGCGATTGCGTGGTCCTCAATCCGTTCCGCGACGGCCGCTTATGACGTCGCGCGCGTCCCCCGGGGAGGGCGGAGCATCCTATCCGATCGTCATGAGGCTCGCGTTGCCGCCGGCCGCGGCGGTGTTGGTCGCGGTCGCGCATTCCTCGACCAGGTCGGCGAGATTGTAATCCTCGCCGGCGGCGAGGCGGTCGGGAGAGAGCGCCGCGAGCCGCACGATCGGGCCCGCGCGTTTCGCGAGCTTCATGAGCGCTTCGGTCGCCGCCGCCTCGTCGCCTTCGAGAAGGGCGAAGGCGAGGGCGGGGGCGCTCAGCGGATCCGCGACGCGGTGGATCCGGTGCGCGAACTCGGCCGGCAAGCCTGCGAGGGTTCGCTCGGCGAGCGCGGCCTCGACCACCGCGTCGTTACCCGTCGCGAGGATCGCGCCGATCTGGATGAGAAGGCCGCTCTTGCTCGCCGCGACCGCCGCGATGCGGCCCCGCCGGCGAAGCCAGTAGACATTGCGCTCGCCGACCGGGCCCTTGAGTTCGACCCTCGCGCCGAGCGGCGAGCGCGCCATCATTCCCACGACCCGCTCGGCCTCGGGCGCGTGGCCGCGCCTCGCCAGCCAGTCGCCATAGGCGCGAATGGCCGCGGTCGCCGCGCCCCCCTCCACGCCATCGAGCGCGCCCGGCGCGGGCTCGGCGACGAGGCGCGAGAGATAGAGCGGCCCGCCAGCCTTGGGTCCCGTGCCGGAGAGCCGCGAGCCGCCGAACGGCTGCACCCCGACCGTCGCGCCGATGATGTTGCGGTTGACGTAGACATTGCCGGCTTCGATCCGCTCGACGACGCGCGCGATCGTCTCGTCGATCCTCGTGTGGAGGCCGAAGGTGAGGCCGTAGCCCGCGGCGTTGACGTCGTCGATCAGTCTGTCGAGCCCCTCGCGCTTGTAGCGCAGCACATGCAGGACGGGTCCGAACACTTCGCGCTCGACATCGCCGACCTGGCTCACTTCGATAAGGGTCGGCGCGACAAACGCGCCGCGCGCGGCAGCCTTGCCGAGCGGAACTTGGGTCACCCTGTGGCCGCGGCCGCGCATCGTTTCGATGTGCTTGGCGATCGAGGCGCGCGCCTCTTCGGTGATCACCGGGCCGACGTCGACCGAGAGGAAGCGCGTGTCGCCGACCTCGAGTTCGGCCATCGCGCCTTTCAGCATCCTCAGCACGCGATCGGCGACATCGTCCTGCAGGCAGAGAATGCGCAAAGCCGAACAGCGCTGGCCCGCCGAATCGAACGCCGACGACAGCACGTCGACCACTACCTGCTCGGCGAGCGCCGAGGAATCGACCACCATCGCGTTCAGACCCCCGGTCTCGGCGATGAGCGGCAGGGGGGCGCCGCGCCGGGTGAGACGCCCGGCAAGCTCCTTTTCGATTCCGCGCGCGACCGGCGTCGATCCGGTGAACACGACGCCCTGGACACGGCGGTCGGCGATCAGCGCCGCGCCGACTTCTCCCGCTCCCGGCATGAGCTGGAGAGCGTCGCGCGGAACGCCAGCTTCGTGCATGAGACGCACGGCCTCAGCCGCGATGAGCGGCGTCTCCTCTGCGGGCTTGGCGATGACGGAATTGCCGGCCGCCAGCGCGGCCGCGACCTGACCGGTGAAAATCGCAAGCGGAAAGTTCCAGGGAGAGATGCAGACGACGAGGCCAAGGGGCGCAGGGGAGGCGGGAAGCATCGTGCGCGCCGCCTCGTGCGCGTAGTAGCGCAGGAAGTCGGCGGCCTCCCGCACTTCCGAGACCGCGTTGGCGTAGGACTTGCCGGCCTCGCGAACGATGAGGCCGATAAGCAGGTCATTCCGCCCCTCGATCATGTCGGCTGCACGGCGAAGCATGGCCGCCCGCTCGTTGGGCGGGACGGTGGCGAAGGAGGACGCCGCGCGATCGCCGACGGCGAGCGCCTCGGCGATTTCGTCGGCGTGAGCGTGACGGGCAAAGCCGACGACATCGCTTCGATCGGCGGGGTTCAGGACCGGCGCGCCCGCCTCGTTCTCCGGCGCGCCCGGCGGAAAGGCGCGCCAGGACGTCCTTTCGCTGGCGGCGAGGCCGGCGGCGAGCTTGGCCAGGCGTCCCTCGTCGGAGAAATCGAGGCCGCGCGAGTTGACGCGGTCCGGCGCGTAGAGGTCGCGCGGCGCCGCGATCTTGTCATGCGGCGCCCCGATCGGCTGGACGGAGCGGGCGGCCGCGGCCGGATCGGCGACAAGCTCGCCGAGGCCAATGCTCGCATCGGCGATCCGGTTGACGAACGAGGTGTTGGCGCCGTTCTCGAGCAGGCGGCGGACGAGATAGGCGAGGAGCGTTTCGTGCGAGCCGACTGGCGCGTAGACCCGGCACGGCCGATCCAACTTGTGGCGGCCGACGACCTCCTCGTACAAAGGTTCGCCCATTCCGTGCAGGCACTGGAACTCGTACTGGCCGCGATAGAAATCGGGGCCGGCGAAGACGAGCACGGACGCGAGCGTCTGGGCATTGTGGGTCGCGAATTGCGGATAGACCGCGTCCGGCGCCGCGAGCAGCTTCCGTGCGCAGGCGAGGTAGCTGACGTCGGTGTGGACCTTGCGGGTGAACACCGGAAATCCGTCGAGGCCGTCGGCCTGCGCCCGCTTGATCTCCGAATCCCAATAGGCGCCCTTGACCAGGCGGATCATCAGCCGGCGGTGCGAACGGCGGCCAAGGTCGATCAGCCAGTCGACGACCGGCGCACATCTCTTGCCGTAGGCCTGGATGACGAAGCCGAGCCCGTTCCAGCCTTTGAGATCCGGGTCGAGCGCCAGCGCCTCCAGAAGATCGAGCGAGAGATCGAGCCGGTCGGCCTCCTCGGCGTCGATGTTGAAGCCGATGTCGTAAGATTTCGCCAGCGCCGCCAGCCCTTTGACCCGCGGCAGGAGTTCGGTCATCACGCGAGCGCGCTTGATGCGCTGATAGCGCGGATGGAGCGCCGAAAGCTTGATCGAGATTCCCGGCCCTTCGTAGATGCCGCGACGATGCGAGGCCCGCCCGATCGCGTGGACGGCGCGCTCGTATTCGTCGAGATAGCGCGCCGCATCCTCGGCGGTGGTCGCCGCTTCGCCCAGCATGTCGTAGGAGAAGGTGAACCCGCGCGCTTCCCGCTCGCGGGCGTTTCCGAGCGCCTCCTCGATCGTGCGGCCGGTCACGAACTGCTCGCCCATGAGGCGCATCGCGACATCGACGCCGGCGCGGATGATCGGCTCGCCGCTCCGCGCGATGAGCCGGGTCAGCGCGGCCGACAAACCCTGCTCGCTGGTCGTGGTCACGAGCCTGCCCGTCAGCACCAGGCCCCAGGTGGCGGCGTTGACGAACAGGGACGGGCTCATGCCGAGATGGGCGCGCCAGTCACCGGGCGCGAGCTTGTCGCGGATCAGCGCATCGCGGGTCGCGGCGTCGGGAATGCGCAGCAAGGCCTCGGCGAGGCACATCAGCGCCACGCCCTCCTGGCTCGAGAGCGAATATTCGTGGATCAGGCCCTCGACCCCGCTCGATCGGGTCTTCGCCCGAAGCTTCATCACGAGCGAGCCCGCGAGCGCTTCGATGCGCCTGGCCTCATCCGCGTTCGCGGTCGCGAGCTCGACGAGCGGCGGCACGCACTCGGGCTCGGGCGACCGATAGGCCGCGGTGATCGCGCCCCTCAGCGGCGTCTGGACCATGACCTCGGAGCGGAACGCGGCGAAGACGTCGGTCATGTCAGCTTCCTTAAGGTCAATCTCGACCCCGCGCAGGCGATTGCGGAAGGCGGCCGAGCGATCCTAATCCTCGGAGCCGCGGCTTGCCATGTCGCCGGATGACGCTCCGGAAGGTCGACGGACGCGCACGGCGACCGCCGGCCGGCTAAGTCATCGGTAATCCAATTGTCGGATAGTGTTTGACCGGTTGGCGCGGCGGGCCCGCGCGTTTGCGATCGAGGTTCGCTTGGCGAGGCCGAATGCAAGTCTCGACGCAATGATTGTCGGTCCGCATCGATCCGGAACGATCTGGTCGCTGCAGTCGCTCCGCTTTGCGGCGGCGATGATGGTCGTCTATTTCCACGCCGCTTGCGCTTCCCTGATTGCGACGCATTCGTACGGCGTGCTGCCGCGCGACCTTCAGCTCGCCGGGAGAGCAGGGGTCGACATTTTTTTCGTGCTGTCGGGCGTGATCATCGCCTTGACGGCGCGTCGGCTGACCTGGCGGGAATTCGCGTGGCGAAGGCTGCGGCGCATTGGTCCCATGTACCTCATCATCAGCATTCCGGCCGTGCTTGTCATGGCCAAGACGAGCTTCGGCTGGCGCGACGCCGTCGCGACGCTGCTTCTTTGGCCCGCTACCGATCGCATGACGGCGCCGGCGCTGACCGTAGCCTGGACATTGTGTTTCGAGATGGTGTTCTACGCCGCGGTCACCGCCGTGCTGGTCGACCGCCGGCTGCTGTCTCTCTGCGTCGGAGTCTTCGCCGCCGCGCTGGCGCTCCGGGCGCGAGGGCCAATATTCCAGTTTCTCGGAAACCCGATCATCTTCGAGTTCATCTTTGGCGTGGCGCTGTCCTACCTGCCGCGCTGGCGGCCCGCGGTCTGGTGCCTTCCGATCGGCGCGGCTGCATTGGTCGCAGCCGGCTTCGCAGGAATGGCTCCCCCAATCGCCAGCATGGAGCTTTTGGCTGGGGACGAGAACTTTCGGCGGGTTTTGGTCTACGGCGTCCCCGCCGCGATGATCGTGTTCGGCGCGATGCAGATTGACGCCAAACCCAGCATGTGGACCTCCCTCGGCGATGCGTCCTACACGCTGTACCTCAGCCACATGCTGCCCATTCAACTGCTTCTGCTGTGGTGGGTTGCCCATCCGGCGGCGCCCGAGGTTATCATTGTGACCGGCTCCCTGGCGTCGGTCCTCTTTGCCTGGCGGATCTACGTGCTCTTCGAGATTCCGTTGCTCAGATTGCTCGGCCGTCGAAATCGAGCGCCATCGGCGACCGAGCCGCCCGGGCGCCCGGATAAACGGACGCGAAGCGGGACCTGGATGGAGAGGACTGGCAGGCCATGCGCCTGATCGGGTTTGCCGGCTGGAGCGGGGCGGGCAAGACGACGCTCATCGTGAAGCTGATCCCCGAGCTCAACCGCAGGGGCCTTCGCGTTTCGACGATCAAGCACGCCCATCACAATTTCGACCTCGACCAGCCGGGCAAGGATTCCTACGAACACCGCGCCGCCGGCGCCGAGGAGGTGCTGGTCGCGTCCGCCAATCGGGTCGCGTTGATGCGGGAATTGCGCGGCGCGCCGGAACCTTCGCTGACCGAGCTTCTGCGCCTGCTGAAAGCTGTCGACCTTGTGCTGATCGAGGGCTTCAAGCGCGATCCGTACCCGAAGATCGAGGTCTTTCGCGCCGCCAATAACAAGCCGGCGCTTTACCCTGAAGACCCGCACATCGTCGCGCTGATCAGCGACTCCCGCGAACCGCCCGCCCATCTGCCGCACGCATCGATCGACGACATCGCCGCCGCGGCCGATCTGGTGCTCGCCCATGCGGCGCCCGTCGCGGGGGTCGTTGCCGGATCCAACCGTCCCTCGCGCTGAGGAGCGCCGAAGGCGCGTCTCGAAGCACGTTCCAGAGCGCGCGACCGGCGCCGTCTCGTGTTGGGCAGTTGCGCCGCGTTCGAGCGGCGGTCGCAGACGCCCGGCTTTCGCCGCTTTGCGCGACCCAGGCGACGATGCGACAATGCGCCTGATGCAACGCGACCAAACGATGCGCGACGCGGCGACGCCTCAGCCGACCCGGCGCAGACTGTTCGAAATCATTGGCGCGAGCGTCGGCGCCGGCGCCGCCTATCAGGCGATGACCCGTCTCGGATACGCGGAGGAGTCGCCTTATCGCGGCCCGATCAGGCTCGAAGGCGATCCCAAAGGCGCCTCCGTCGTCATTCTTGGGGCGGGCCTCGCCGGCATGACGGCGGCGATCGAGCTTGAGCGCGCGGGCTATCACGTGAGCGTGCTCGAGTACAATTCCCGAGCGGGCGGGCGCAACTGGACGATTCGCGGCGGCGACGTGTTCACCGAGCTCGGCGGCGCGACGCAACGATGCGAATTCGACCCGGGCCTCTATCTCAATCCGGGACCGTGGCGCATTCCCTATCACCACTATGCGATCCTCGATTATTGCCGCCGTTTCGGAGTGGCGCTCGAGCCTTTCATCCAGCTCAACCACAACGCCTATTTTCATTCGGCCGAGGCGTTCGGCGGCAAGCCGC
This sequence comes from uncultured Alphaproteobacteria bacterium, assembly GCA_963742305.1. Classification (GTDB taxonomy): domain Bacteria; phylum Pseudomonadota; class Alphaproteobacteria; order Rhizobiales; family Beijerinckiaceae; genus Roseiarcus. Next base: position 517,813 of record CAVULN010000016.1, on the reverse strand, counting down.
AGCGCATCCGCGAGATCAGGGCCGATTACGACGGCGGCGTCGCGGAACTCCTCGCCAAGGCGACGAAAAAGGGCGCGCTCGACGATGCGGTGTCGAAGGAGGATCAGGAAATCCTGCTCGAATCGTTGCGCTCGCTCGGCGCGCTCGATCACGATTTTCGCTACCGGGCGGGCGAGGCTTCAGCCGCGCATCGGGGCTATGCGAAGGATCCGGGCGGGGGCCTGGGCGCTGCGCCAATTCCCGGCGAGCCGATCGACCTTCCCGACATTCTGGCCTCGCGGCTGTGGCGGGGCCTGCAGAGTTTCCTCCTCTACGATTTTCAGACCACCATGTTCCAGCCGGTCGGCGGCATGGGCCGGATCGGCGAAGCCTTCGCGCGGCAGATTCCGAACCGCATCCGGTATGGCGCGAAGGTCGTGGCGATCCGGCAGGACGACAGCGGCGTCACTGTCGAATTCGAGGATCTTGCGGCTGGCGGGACGGCGCGGGAGGCGAAGGCCGACTGGTGCGTGTGCGCGATTCCGCTCAGCATCCTGAGCCAGATTCCCATGACCGTGTCCGCGCCCATGAAGGCGGCCATCGACGCGGTGCCTTACGCGTCGGCGGTCAAGTTCGGGCTCCAGTTCTCACGTCGGTTCTGGGAGGAGGACGAGCACATTTTTGGCGGGATCAGCTACACCGATCTGCCGATCCGGCAGATTTCCTATCCGAGCGCCGATTTCAACAGGGGCGGCAAAGGCGTGCTGCTTGGCGGCTACACGTTCGACGGCCCGAACTCCTTTGAGTTCACCGCGATGGCGCCGGACGAGCGAGTGAAGCGCGCGGTCGCGTTCGGCGCTCAGGTCCATCCGCAATATCTCAAAGAGTTCGAGAACGGCGTCGCGGTCGCGTGGAGCCGGGTTCCGTTCACGCTGGGGTGCGCCGGCGACTGGTCGGACGAAGCGCGCAAGGCGCACTATGATGACCTCTGTCAGATCGACGGCAGAATTGTGCTCGCGGGCGAACACGCCTCCTACATTCCGGCCTGGCAGGAGGGCGCGATCCTCTCGGCGCTGGACGCGATCGGCCGCCTGCACAAACGCGTCGTCGCGACATGAGACTCGTGGCGCTCTGCGCCCTTGTCGCGCTTATCGCTTCGCGACCGCGCGCCCCTCGTGGCCGACGATGCGTCGCAACGACGCCGCCATGAGCCACGGATGGACGTTCGCCGAACAGGGCGGGGCGGACCTTTACGCCCATGTCTGCGCCGCCTGCCATCAGCCGGACGCGAAGGGCGCGGTCGGCGCGGGAGCGTATCCGCCGCTCGCCGAGGACGGGAAGCTCGCTTCGAGCGCGTTCCTGCTGAGCGTGCTGCTGCGCGGGCTCGACGGCATGCCGCCGCTTGGCGACATGATGAGCGACGCGCAGGTCGCAGACGTCGTCAACTATGTCCGCACCCATTTCGGCAATAGGTACCCGGACTCCGTTTCCGCCGCGGATGTCGCGGCGGCGAGGCGGCGGGAGACGCCGCACTGACTCCCGCTGAAATGCCTTCGGACGCGGCTGGGACGACAATTCGACAATTGCTTGCGGAAAAACCGAATATCGGCTAAAGTCGCCTCATGAGCAATCCCGTGCAACCGCATCGCCTCGATCAGCGCCATTCCACGCTCACCGAACGGAAGAAGACCGCGCGAAAAATATTTCGGCGAAATTCGCGCGTAACCTGTTGATAAGTCCTAATTCGGACGAGAGAATCCAAGGAAATCCAAGGAAATCCAATAGGGAATATCGGGGGGTTTCGCGGCAAAAAAGGCAGCCGCCAAGAAAACCCAAATCGAGTTCGGCGAACCCTCGCCGCCTGCCGCCGGGACTGGGCCGGACTGCGGCCAAAGGCAAGCCGCCCTAAGACACGGCCTCCCGCTCCGCGCCCGAGTGGGCGCCGTCAGGCTTCGCCGGCTCGAGGGCCGAGGCGACCGCGTCGTCCACCCGTTCGAGCCAGACGAAGCTGAGCTGCTCGCGCACCTCTTCGGGGATGTCCTCGAAGTCCTTGCGGTTGCGCGCCGGCAGCATGACACGCTTGAGCCCCGCCCGGTGCGCGGCGACCACCTTCTCCTTGATGCCGCCGACCGGCAGGACCAGACCCCTCAGGCTGATCTCGCCGGTCATCGCGGTGTCGCTGCGGATGGTCCGGTCGGTCATCAGCGAGACGAGCGCCATGAACATCGCCACCCCCGCGCTCGGGCCGTCCTTCGGCGTCGCGCCCGCGGGAACATGGATGTGAATGTCGGTCTTCTCGAAGCGGGCGGGGTCGACGCCGTATGAGGCGGCGCGGTTCTTGACGATGCTGAGCGCGGCCTGCGCGCTTTCCTTCATCACGTCGCCGAGCTGGCCGGTGAGGATGAGCCGGCCCCCGCCCGGAGTGGCGGTCGCCTCGATGAACAGGATATCGCCGCCGACCGGCGTCCAGGCGAGACCGGTCGCCACGCCGGGCACGCTGGTGCGCATCGCGACCTCGTCCTCGAACGGCGGCGGCCCCAGAATAGGCAGAAGATCCCCGGCGGAAATTGTGATCGGGCCGCTTTCGCCTTCCGCGATCCGCATCGCGGCCTGACGCAGCGCCCTGCCGATCTCGCGCTCGAGATTCCGGACGCCGGCCTCGCGGGTGTAGTGCTCGATGATCGCCCGGATCGCCTCGTCGGCGAGCTCGACCTGTCCGGCCTTGAGGCCGTTCGCCTCCATTTGCCGTCGAACGAGATAGCGCCGCGCGATCTGGAACTTCTCGCTTGCCGTGTAGCCGGCGAGGCTGATGATCTCCATGCGGTCGCGAAGCGGCCCCGGGATCGTGTCGAGCATATTGGCCGTCGCGATGAACACGACCCGGCTCAAGTCGAACGGCACGGCGAGATAATTGTCGCGGAACGTGTTGTTCTGCTCGGGGTCGAGCACCTCCAGCATCGCCGAGGCCGGGTCGCCCTGGATGCCTGACCCGAGCTTGTCGATCTCGTCGAGCATCATGACGCAGTCGCGGGTTCCGGCTTTGCGGATCGCCTGGATGATGTTGCCGGGGAGCGCGCCGATATAGGTTCGCCTGTGTCCGCGGATCTCGGCTTCGTCGTGCACGCCGCCCAGGCTGACCCGGACGAACTTGCGATTCATGGCGCGCGCGATCGACTGGCCGAGCGAGGTCTTGCCGACGCCGGGAGGGCCGACGAAGCAGAGGATCGGCGCCTTGCCGTCCGGCGCGAGCTTGCGGACGGCGAGATATTCGATGATCCGCCGCTTGATCTTCTCAAGCCCGAAATGATCCTCGTCGAGGACGCGCCGCGCCGCGGCGATGTCGATCGGGTCTTCCTCAGGCAGCGCCCAGGGCAGCTCCACCAGCCAGTCGAGATAGGTGCGGACCATGCCGTACTCGCCCGCGGCCTCCGGCATGCGCTGGAGGCGCCTGAGCTCCTTGCGCGCCTGATCCTCGACCTCCTTCGGCATATGCGCGTTCGTGATCGCCTTATCGAGTTCGGCGATCTCGGCCGATTTGCCCTCGTCCGCTTCGCCAAGCTGGCGCTGGATCGCCGCCATCTGCTCGCGCAGCAGGACCTCGCGGTTGCGGGCGTCGAGCGAGGCCTTGGTCTCCCGCCCGATCTCCTGCGAAAGCCGGAGCACCTCGATCCGGTGCGCGAGCAGCCGCGACACACGCTCCATGCGGGCGCCGATGTCCACCGTCTCGAGGATCTCCTGCTTCTCGTCCGGCGTCACGTCCATGAAGGTCGCCACCAGGTCGGCGAGCGCGCCCGGTTCCTCGACGCCTTGAATGGTCGCCAGCAATTCCGCGGGCGCTTGCGGCAGGAGCTGGATCGCCTCGATCGCCTGGCCCTTCAGATGAAGGAAGCGGGCCTCGATCTGATCCGACTTGGGATCGGGCTCCGGAATCCTCTCTGTCATGGCGACGAAGAACGGCCAGCCGGTCAGATAATCGTCGACCCGGAACCGCTGCTCTCCCTGACAGACGATGTGATTCGTTCCGTCCGGCGCGGTGATGTAGCGCACGATGTTGGCGACCGTTCCCATCCGGTGCAGATCGACCGGAAGAGGGTCGGCGATCTCGGCGTTGCGCTGCATCACGATGCCGACCGGCTTCTGTTCCCTCACCGCTCTCTGCGCGGCCAGAACCGAACGCGGGCGGCCGAGGGCGATCGGCAGCACGGTCCCCGGAAACAGCACCATTCCGCGCACCGGCACGATGATCAGCGAATCGGCCGGCAATGGCGGCGAGGCCGCCGCGCCGAGGGTCGCTTCGGAGGCGGCCGGGGCGTCAGCCATTCGAAGCCTCCGACTTCTCCAGCGTAACCAGCAGGCAGCCTTTGAATTCCGACCGGTGAATCGCGCTATAGCGGCCCGCGGGCAGACGGATGCGGCGCTCAAACCGACCCTGCGGCAGCTCGAGGCGGTGAATGATCGCGGTCCGCATCGCTTCGGGATAAGTTCGGCATCCTGAGATCAGCAATTCGCCCTGGATGATGACCGCTTTGACCTCGTCGAAATCGACCCCCGGCAGAGCGACCAGCGCCAGCACCGCCCGCTCGGTCTCGAGGATATCGACCGGAGGCTCCCAGGCGACCGGCGCGCGCGAACCGGACGGCGGAAAGAATTGCCGCTGCATGCGCTCAGCCCGCGCCAGCATTTCGAAGGCCTCGGACCACATCCAATTGCTTGGAAATTTTGCTTCCATCGCTTCACCCGAACCGCCGGCGCCGGATATCGATCCGGAGCGTCGCCACTCAATAGCGCAATTCGGGCCGGCGTTCATCCGGCCCGGCTCCTTTGTCCGGGTCAAACATGGCTTTCGCGCCGCTGGCGCCATTTACAGAGGCCGCCCGCTGGCCGATGTTGGAGAGAGAGCATTCAGAGGGGGAACGGATGCCGCACTCGCCGATTGACCGCCTGACGACGCCGCGCCGGGACGATCTCGGTCTCACGCGGATCGCCAACGGCGCCGGGCTTTCGGTCAGCCTCCTGCCGAGCGGCGCGATCTTCGCCATCGAGCATGCCGAGGCTGCTCGCCGGATCATGATCAATCAGACGCTGGCCTCGCCAGTCGCCAACGGCATGGCCCGCCTCTATTTGCGCGTCGGCGGCCCTCAGCCGGAGATTCTGCCCGTCATCGGGCCCGAGGCTACGCTCCGCGTCGGCGCTTCCGACGACCGGTACGTGTGGGAGGGGGAGCAGAGCGGCGTCGACCATCGGGTCACCCTATGGCTGCATCCGCGCCTGAAGGTCTGGTTCTGGCGGGTCGAGGTCGTCAACCGCCGGGATGCGGATCTCTCCTGCGACGCGATCCTGATCCAGGATCTCGGGCTTGGCGACCAGGGCTTCCTCATGAACAACGAGGCCTACGCGAGCCAGTATATCGACCATCACATCGCGCGGCATCGCCGTCTCGCTGACGTGCTGATGAGCCGCCAGAACCTGTCGCAGGGCGGAGCGCATCCGTGGGCCGCTCACGGCTGCCTCGAAGGCGGCGCGGGTTTCGCCACCGATTTTCGCCAGGCGATGGGTCCCGCCCACCGTGACGCGGATCGGCTCGCCATTCCATTCGGAACGCGCCTTGCTTCGACCCGCCTTCAGTTCGAGACGGCGTGCGCGGCTTTGCAGTCGAAGGCCGTGACGCTCGAGCCCGGCGCGCGCGTCGTCGTGGACGTTCTTCGGCGTCTACGAGCCCGATCATCCGGAGGCGTCGAGCGACGCCGACTTGAGCAGAATCGACGCTGTCGAAGCCGCCGGCAGGGACTGGGCGCCGCGCCAGGTCGCCCTGTCGGCGCCGCCGCGGACTCTCATCCATGACGCGCCGCCCGCGATCGCCGAAGCGCTGGACGAGAGCGAGATCAGGGCGCGCTACCGCCGGCGCGCGCATGTCGAAGGCGCCGACGGGAAGCTTCTATCTTTCTTCGTTCCGGGGAGGACTCACAGCCGCCACGTTGTCCTGCGCGAGAAGGAGCGCATCGTGCCGCGGCGCCACGGCTCGCTCATTCGCAGCGGGCAGGCGATCCTGCCCGACGAGGCGATTTTGTGCGCCACCGCATGGATGCATGGGGTGTTCGGGGCGCAGCTCACGATCGGCAACACGTCCTTCCACAAGCTGTTTTCCGTCTCGCGCGATCCCTACAACATCACCCGCGCGAGCGGCCTGCGCATGCTCATCGAGACCAGAGACGGATGGCGATTGTTGGCCGTGCCGTCCGCTTTCGAGATGGGCCTCAGCGATTGCCGCTGGATCTATCGCCTGGGCCGGCGGACGGTGACGGTCTCCGCGACCGTCGCCGGCGACGAGCCTGCGATGCAGTGGCGCGTCGCCGTCGAAGGGCCGAAATGCCGCTTTCTCGTCTTCGGCCATCTGGTCCTCGGCGAGCAGGAATTCGGGCCTCAAGGCCGCATCGAGATCGACCCGAAGCGGAAACGGTTCGCGCTTCCGCCCCGATCTCAACGATCGCTGGGGCAAGGCATATCCTCAAGCCCTATATCGCCTGGTGACCAGCACGCCCGGGCGCGTCGAAGTGATAGGCGGCGATGAACTGCTGTATGCGGACGGCAAGCGCCGCAGTGGCGCATACGTTGCGATTCGCACGCGCCCGACGAACGAATTCGTCTTCGCCGTCGTGGGCTCCATGACCGACGCGAAGCGAGCCGAGGCGCTCGCGTCGAAATATTCGAAGCCGGTCGACGAAGCTCAGATGCTCAAGTCCGCCGATCGCTTCTGGCGCAACCTCACGCGCGGGATTCGCGTGAAGAGCTCCCGGAATTCCGCCGACGCGCTCGCGATGGACACGATCGTCCCCTGGCTCGCGCATGACGCGATGATCCATCTCACCGCGCCGCACGGTCTCGAGCAGTACACGGGCGGCGCCTGGGGCACGCGCGACGTCTGCCAGGGATCGGTCGAACTCCTGCTCACTCTCGAGCACGATCGGCCGGTCAAGGAGATTCTGCGCATCCTGTTCGCGCAGCAATACGAGGACAGCGGCGACTGGCCGCAATGGTTCATGCTCGAACCTTATTCCGTGGTGCAGGACAAGGAGTCGCATGGCGACATCATCGTCTGGCCGCTCAAGGCGCTCTGCGACTATATCGAGACGACCGGCGATTTCGCCTTCCTCGACGAGACGATCCCGTGGCGCCGGGCCGACAATTTCGAGAAGACCGAGCATGGCGACGCGGTGACCACGCATATCGAGAAGCTGATCGGGACGGTCCGCGGGCGCTTCATCCCCGGCACGAATCTCGTTCGCTACGGCGCCGGCGACTGGAACGATTCGCTGCAACCGGTCGATCCGACGAAGCGCGACTGGATGACGAGCGCCTGGACGGTCATTCTCCTCTACGAGCAGCTTCGCCGCTATGCCGAAATCCTCCGTCGGGCGAAGCATGCGCCCAAACGGGCGAGAGAGCTGGACGCGCTCGCGGCGGCGATGCGCAAGGACTTCAACCGGCGCCTCGTGCGCGACGGGGTCGTCGCCGGCTATGGCGTGTTCCGGCCGGAAGGCGGCGAGCCCGAGCTTCTGCTGCATCCGAGCGACAAGCAGACGGGTCTCGCCTTCTCGCTTCTGCCGATGACCCAGGGCATGATCGGGGGAATCTTCACGCAAGGACAGGCGCGGCGCCACCTGAGCCTCATCCGCAAGCATCTTCTTTTCTCGGACGGCGCGCGTCTCATGGACAAGCCGATCGTCTATCACGGGGGTCCCGAGACAGTCTTCCGGCGGGCGGAATCGGCTGCTTTCTTTGGCCGCGAAATCGGCCTCATGTACACGCACTCCCACCTTCGCTATGGCGAGGCGATGAGCGACATCGGCGAGTTTGCCGCATTGTGGCAGGCGCTCCTGGTCGCCAATCCGATCGCGGTGACGGACGAGCTGCCGAATGCTTCGCTCAGGCAGCGTAACGCTTATTTCAGCTCGAGCGACGCAGCTTTCAACGACCGCTATCAGGCAAGCGACGAATGGGCGCGCGTCAAAGCAAATGCGATCGCCGTCGATGGCGGGTGGCGCGTCTATTCGAGCGGACCTGGCCTCTACGCCAACATGCTCATTCGCCACGCTTTCGGGCTCAGGCGCCAGTTCGGCAAGCGAATCGTGGCGCCGGGCCTGAGAAAGTCGCGCAAAGACCTTAGCCTTGAATGGCCTGGACGGCCCGGCGGCGGCTCGCGGCGGCGGTGATGAAGGCGGCGTAGCTCCAGGCAAGCTGTTTGGCCGAAATCTGAGCGCCCGTCGCGCGGTCGAATTGCTCCGAAAGGTCGCCGCTCGCGGGCGTGTAGGCCTGCACCGTACGCATGAATGAATCGCCGCGCTCGACGGCCGCCGTCGCGGCGTTTCCGGCGCCCAGGCGGTCGCGGAAGCGCACGTTCTCCTTCGCCGCGACAAGGTCGGCTCCGGAGAGGAGCGCGACCGCCAGCCTGAAATAGAACTCGGCCGCAGCGAGCGTCGCCAGATACCAGGGGTTGCCGCCGTAATAGGCGTCGCTGGCGTAGCGGCCCATCGCCGGGCCGCGCTCCACCGGGCGGTCGCGGTTGATCGCGTATTCCGCATCGAACCTGTCTTCGAGCGCGGCGAGCGTGGCCTGAGCCCTCGGGTCGAGCACGCTGTGCGCGCCTTTGGCTCGCCCAGCGTGGAGCACCCCGAGGATCACCGAAACGTCGAGAGCCTTCCCAGGGGCGCCGCCTATGACGCCTGTGCGCGAGCGATAGAAACCGTCCGCCGCGCTCCAATAGGCGTCAAGGCTCTGAGCAAGCTCGCCTGCAACGGCGCGGCAGGCGCCCGCGTGAGCAGGGTCGCCGGCGCGCTCGAGCCATTCGGCGCCGCGAGCGAGCGCCTCGGCCTGCACGAGCTGGGTAAAATAATGATACCCGCGTTCCTCCTCCCAGATGTCGAACGAGCGTTCGCGCGCCCGCGTCCGGATGAAGTTGAGATCGCTGACCGCAAGCTCGAGCATCGACGCCTGAAGGTTCGCCTCCGGGGCGGGCTCTGCAGTCCGCCAGCGCGCGAGCGCCAGAACTTCGATCGCCGCGCCATCGTTCTGCGGGCGCGCCCAGCGGGTGAAGTCGAGCGTTCCATCCGGATTGACGCGCGCTTCCGCCAGCGCCGCCTCGCCATGGACGGCCGCAATCTCGTCGTCGGGCCGAACATACTGCAGAAACGACGGCTGGACCTCGGCCCGGAACCGCCCGTCGTGAACCAGATTCCGGCCGTCGAGATCGCCTAGAGACCGCCTGAACGTCACGAACTCGCCCAGACGCGCGGCCGCCGCGGCATCGATGAGCCCCTCCTCGAGCGCGACCCGCAATGCGTCGATGACGATCGCCGAATCGCGGAACCAGTGGAAGAAGTAGTCGGGGTCGGGATCGTAGGCCGCGAGGACCGGCGAGGCCACCACCGATCCCGGCCGCGGAACGACGCGCTGCCCGAAGCCCGGGCGCTCCTTGACGAGATCGGCGGCGGAGATCGCGCGCAACATCCCGCGCGCGGCGAAGCGGGCCTCTTTCCCTATCCAGTCTTCAAGCGCCGTCACGCGACCGCTTGAACGAAATGCGGGCTCTTGAAGCCGAGCCGCTTCATGCCTTCGCGGATCTCGGGAACGCCCATGAACAGCTTCCATATGAGGCCGCTGCGGTAGTTCTCGATCATCACCACGATCGGCCCTTGGCTGATCGCAAGGTAGGAGTCGGCGCGCCAGTCATATTGCTCGCTGAAGCCGTCGATGAAGCCGAATCGATCCCAGATTTTGTCGCCGAGATGGTCGTGGAAGGCGCGCAAAGCCGCCATCGCCTCCGTCGGCGCATAGGGAAAGCTCGCCAACGCGGCGCTCGGCGTGATGACGCCCTTGTCGTTCGTCGGCGAATGCCCGGCATAGCCGTTGACCGAGTCGCCAGCGGTGAGGCCCCATGAGTTCGGTCCATAGCCCTTGTAACCGTGAGGGTTGCGGACGCAATAGGCGTAGTTGATGCGCGTATGGGCCACGTTCTGCTTCCAATAGTCCGCATAGGCGTCGCTCAAGCCACGCGGGTCGATTCCGCAGAATGAGTAATGGGTGAAGAAGAGCGGTCCGCCCCAATCGGGCCCGAGCGGAAGCTCCACGCCCTCGAAACTGCGCCGGTTGAGGAACTCGCGCCCCTGCGCCCAACCTTCGTGATAGACTTCGGGCGGAATCGAATAGCGCGGCGCGGAGGCGGCCAGCACGTAAGCGATGAGGCACTCGTTCCAGCCGCGGACCGGATGGTTGAGCGCGAAGCCGTTGGTCGCGCTCCAATGCCAGGTGAGAGCGATGCGGCCGCCCTGGGTGTACCAGTCCCACTCCGCCTCGTTCCACAGGTAGGCGATGCGATCGCGAATGCGCTTCTCCTCGGGCGAGGCGCCGTCGAAATAGGCGCGCGCGCAAAGCAGCCCCTGGAACAGGAATGCGCTCTCGACCAGGTCGGCGCCGTCGTCCTTGCGGCTGAACGGCCTGGTCGCGCCCGTCCGCCCGTGCATGAAATGAGGATAGAGGCCGTGATAGCAGGTCGCTGTCTCCAGGCAATCGAGCATCGTCGACAGGCGGCCCTGCGCCTCGGCGCGGGTCACCCATCCGCGCTCCGAGGCCACGATCAGCGCCATTACGCCGAAGCCGGAGCCGCCGGTCGCGACCACGTCGTCAGCCGGGTCGGCAAGCCTGCCGGTGCGATCGCGCGCGAGTCCGCTCGCGGGCTCGGCGCCGTCCCAGAAATAGAGGAACGTCTGGCGCTGGACGAGATCGAGCAACCCCTCGTCTGAGAGCTTCTTGTGATGCTCGGCGGGTTTGTGGCCGGCTTTGATCTTCGCTGAATGTGGCATCGGCGTCCTGTCTATTGGGCGGGGGATTCGGCGACCGATCCGGTCGGTTCAGGCATTCCGTGCTCGCGCGATGGTTCGAACTTCAGTCCGCCCGGGTCGACGACGAGATGCAGCTTGCGGGGATAGAAACTGGTTTCCGGCTGGTCATGGCCGATGTTGATGAGGCCGATCTCGGAGAGTTCGCTCGAAAAGAGCGCCCGGATGCGCTGGCGCGAATTCGGATCGAGGACGTCGAGCGCGTCGTTCACCACCACCCATCGCGGCCTTTGCAGGATGACGCGGGCAAAGGCGAGGCATTGCTTCTCGTCGTCGGTCAAATCCCGGTCCCATCGGTTCTCCTCGTCCAGGCGCCCCGCCAGATGTTCCAGCCCGACATCGGTGAGCGCCTTGGCGATGACAGAAGCTTCATAGTCGCTTGCCGAGCGCGGATAGGCAACGGCCTCCCCGAGGGGGCCGGGGGGGATATAGGCGCGCACCGGCATGAACATGATCGTGTTGCGCGCCGGGTGGGTGATTTCCCCGCTCCCCCAGGGCCAGAGGCCGCCTATGGCGCGAAACAGCAAGGCTTTGTGCTCGCCGTTTTCGCCGGCGATCAGGACCCGCTCGCTGGCGGTCATGTTGGCGTGCGGTTCGCTCAGCATGACGCAGCCCTCGGGCGAAGCGACATGCAGATTGTCGATCGCGATCGACGGCTCCTTGGTCTCGGTGAAACGGATCCGACTCTTGGCCTGGCCGAGGTCGTCCATTTTCATGATCGCTTTTCGGAAGCGCGCCACCCGCAGCAGGGTCGCGCGCCAGTCGGCGAGATTGGAGAAATTGTCGACGAACCAGCGAAGCGCGTTCTGGACCTGGTTGAACGCGCCGACGATCACCATGAGTTCGCCGAAGCTCATCTTGCCCTGGAAGTAGGCGGGGGCCGCCACGAGAATTGGAGCGATGATGGTGAACCAGCCATAGCCTGCGGTGACCCATGTCAGCCGCGTCACCGCGTTGACGATCCGCCATGAAATGTCGAGCACGCCGCCGAACACCCCATTGAGCCCCTGCCGCTCGTCAGCTTCGCCGCCGTAGAGGGTGATCCCGTCGATGTGCTCGTTGATCCGCACCAGCGCGAAGCGAAAGTCGGCCTCCCTCGCATAGTGCTCGGCATTGAGATTGATCAGCGGGCGCCCGACCCACCAACTGACGAAGGACGCCGCGCCCGCATAGAAGAGCGCGCACCATACAAGGTAGCCGGGCGGGGAGAACTCGCGGCCGCCCAATGGCAGAAACTGGCCGCGCGAGAGCCCCCAGAGAACGCCAACGAACGTGAGGAGAAGAAGGCTCGATTGCAGAAGGCCGATGCCGAGATCGGTTGAAAGATCGGTCAGGTGCTGAGCGTCGGCCTGGAGCCGCTGGTCCGGATTGACGCCGAGCGGCCCGGAACTCGAAAGGCGGAAGGCGCGCTTGGACGTGAGCCATTGGTCGAGGAGGTCGTCGACCAGCCCCCGGCGCAGGACGACTTTCGAGCTCAGATTGAGCCACATCTGCGCGACATTGAGGACGAGCAGGATTCCCGCGATCACCCCGAAGACCTTGAGCTGCGACAGGAACGCGGGCATGTCCTTGCGAGTCAGCGCGTTGTAGAATGGGGCGTTCCAGGAGTTGAGCCTGATCTGCATGTAGGCCGTGGCGCCGACCACCGCGATCAGCGCGCCGGCCAACCCAAGGAGTTTGTTGCGCTGCCGCGAACCCCAGAACGCCGAAGCCATCCAGAAGACATCGGAGACGAGGCCAGCGAGCGAGGCGCTTTCTCCGCCGCCGGCGCTCTCTGGTGGTTTCTTGGATTGTCCCGCCATCGCATTCAGCCCGTTTTCCCCGCACGCCCATTGTTGCATGATCCGGCCATGTCGTCTCGGGGCCCGAGACTGATTGGCGTGTCGGCGGAAGCGGGCTTGCGAAACTCGGCCCCGTCCGGACAATTCACGGATCGGATCATTGGCTGACCGCCCGGGACGAGGGAAAAGCATGGGACGCATCGACACACTGCTCGCGGCGATGACGGTCGAGGAAAAGATCGGGCAGCTCAACATGGTCGCCGCGTCGCGCGCGGTCACCGGCCCGGGCGAGCTCCGCGACCTGCACGAAGGGATAAGAGCCGGGCGGATCGGGTGTCTGCTCAATCTCTGGGGAGCTGAGGAGGTTCGCGCCGTCCAGCGCCTCGCGGTCGAGGATTCGCGCCTCGGCGTTCCCTTGCTCCTGGGGCTCGACGTCATTCACGGCCACCACACGATTTTCCCCATCCCTCTCGCGGAAGCCTGCCTGTTTGATCCGGAGCTTTGGGAGAAAACCGCGCGCGCCGCGGCCGAAGAGGCGGCGGAGGATGGCGTCGCTCTGACCTTCGCGCCGATGGTGGACGTGGCGCGCGACCCGCGCTGGGGACGCATCGCCGAGAGCTCGGGCGAGGACACCTGGGTTGCGGCTCAGATGGCGGCGGCCAAGACGCGCGGCTTCCAGGGACCGGACCTCGCGGCGCCCGACAGCCTCGCCGCCACGGCCAAGCATCTTTGCGCCTATGGCGCCGTGACCGCCGGCCGGGAATATGCCTCGGTCGATGTCTCCGAGCGAACGCTGCGCGAGATCTATCTGCCGCCCTTTGCGGCGGCTGCGGCTTCCGGGGTCGCGGCGATGATGCCGGCGTTCATCGATATCGCCGGGATCGCCATGACCGCCAACGCCAAGCTGCTGCAAGGCTGGCTCAGGGGAACGCTCGGTTTCGAGGGCGTCCTGATCAGCGACTACAATTCCGTCGCCGAGCTCATCAATCACGGGGTGGCGGCCGATCTCGCCGAGGCCTCCGCGCTCGCCCTCAACGCCGGCGTCGACATCGACATGACGAGCGGCGCCTACGTTGAGGGCCTGCCCGAGGCGCTGAAGCGCGGTCTCGTAGCCATGGCCGCGGTCGACATGTGCGTGCGGCGCGTGCTCAGGCTCAAGGAGCGGCTCGGACTGTTCGACGACCCCTTTCGGCGCGGGCGCGCCGCGCCCCGACCGGCTCGAGCGGCGGAGCGCCGGGAACTCGCGCGCGAGGCGGCCCGGCGAGCGATCGTGGTCTTGACCAATCGCGCGGGAGTCCTGCCCCTCTCTCCTGAAACGCGGCGCATCGCAGTCATTGGCCCGCTCGCCGCGGCGCAAGGCGAAATGCTGGGGTCGTGGGCTTCCGCCGGCCGTCCGGAAGATGCCGTGTCCATTCTCGACGGGCTCAGGGCGGCTCTGCCGCATTGCCGGATCGATCACGCCGCCGGCGTCGACCTGGAGGGCCAGGACACGGCCGGCGTGTCCGCCGCGGTCAGTCTGTGCGCGGACGCGGAGGTCGTCGTGCTGTGCCTCGGCGAGGCGGCCGCGATGAGCGGCGAGGCGGCGAGCCGGACCGATCTTGGCCTGCCAGGGGTTCAGCGTGCGCTCGCGGAGGCGGTCCTTGGCCTTGGCAAGCGCGTCGTCGTGACGCTCTCCTCAGGCCGTCCGCTCACCCTGCCGTGGCTGTTCGAGCGAGCCGACGCCGCGCTCGCCACCTGGTTTCTGGGCTGCGAGGCCGGACACGCGGTCGCCGACGTTCTGACCGGCAGGTTCAATCCGACCGGGCGGTTGCCGGTGAGCTGGCCGCGCGATGTCGGGCAGGTTCCGATCTTCTACAATGAGCGTCCCTCCGGCCGCCCCTATGCGCCGGGAGTCCACTATTCCAGCACCTATCTCGACCAGCCGCCGACGCCGCAATTTTCGTTCGGGCACGGCCTGTCGTACAGCCGCTTCGCGCTCGGCGAGCTTCGTTGCGAGCCGGCGCGGGTGAAAGCCGGCGATACGATCGAGGCGTCTCTCGAGGTCCGTAACGTGAGCGAGGCGGATGGCGAGGCGACGCTGTTCCTGTTCGTGCGCGATCCCGTCGCCAGCGTCGCCCGGCCGCTGCTGGAGCTTAAAGGGGTTCAGAAAGTTGGGCTGGCGGCCGGCGAGCGCAAGGATGTGACGTGGCGGCTCCCGGTCGAGGATCTCTCCTTCATCGGCCCGAGCCTCGACCGCGTCCTCGAGCCGGGCCGGTTTGAAATCCACGCGGGCCAGAGCGCGGACTCCCGCGATCTCGTGAGCTGCGTCATCGAATTGGCCGGATGAGCCTCGAGCGCCGAAAGGAGGCCGATCTTAAGCGTCGATTTCCTTCCGCCAATTGAGGGATTTCAAAGCCTTATAGGGCATTTTCCTTCCGGCCCCAGCGGCCCTGAGCAGCGCGCGTCCGACCCCGTCGCTTCATTCTGAAAAACAGTAATCTATTCCAGCCGGCCTGTCAAGGAAATGTCGATTTTTTGACGAAGCGCCGTCCTCGAACCGAAGCCTTCGCGGGCCGACTGGAGCTTCGGCCTCGAAGGCCGGGAGGTCATCGCCGGAAGCCGGGTGAGGCTCTTGAACGAGAGCGTGGATGATCGCGGTAAAGAATGCCAGAGATCTACAGACGGGAGCCGAGCCGGTTTCGTCCGAATAAACAGGTCCATGACGAAGTATTATGCGGGCGCTTCGATACCTCTCCCCGATTTGGTAAGCCTTACGCATGAATCGTGACGGCGGACAAAGCGTTGCTCCGGCCGACTTGCGCTCCGCCGGCGAGGCGGGCAGGGCGGCGGCGCCTGAGCCTGCGCGCGAGCCCTCGCGGCTTTCGACTGTCCTGGTCACCGGCGCGAGCGGCTTTCTCGGATCGGCCATCGCCGCCGCGCTCAGGGCCCGCAGCCACGAGGTCCGCGTGCTGGCGCGGCCGTCGAGCCCGCGCGCGAACCTGAACCCGGCCGACATCGTGTTCGAGGGCGATCTCCGCGATCGCGCTTCGCTTGGACCCGCGCTGAAGGGCGTCCGGTTCCTTTTTCATGCGGCGGCCGACTACCGGCTCTGGGCGAAGGATCCCGAGGAGATCCGCCGCACCAATGTCGAGGGGACGCGCCTCGTCATGGAGGAGGCGCTTCGCGCTGGCGTCGAGCGCATCGTCTACACGAGCAGCGTCGCGACCTTAAGACTTGACGAGGGCGCCGCCGCGACGGAGGACCATCCGCTCGGCGACGGCGAGGCGATCGGCGCCTACAAGCAGAGCAAGGTCGCCGCGGAACGCCTGGTCGAGGCCATGATCGAACGCGATCGCCTGCCGGCAGTGATCGTCAATCCATCGACGCCGATCGGCCCCCGCGACATTCGCCCGACGCCGACCGGGCGCATCATCGTCGAGGCCGCATCGGGACGCATGCCGGCCTTCGTGGACACCGGGCTCAACCTCGCGCATGTCGATGACGTCGCCGCCGGGCACATCGCCGCGCTCGAACGTGGCAGGATCGGCGAACGCTACATCCTCGGCGGCGAGAATGTCTTACTCGGCGACATGCTGGCCGACATCGCCCGCATCGTCGGGCGGCGGGCGCCCACGGTCAGGCTGCCGCGGACCCTGCTGTATCCGCTCGCCTTTGGAGCGGAGACGCTCGCAAGCCTTCGCGGCGTCGAGCCCTTCATCACCGCTGGATGGCCTCAGAATGGCTCGCCACCACATGTTCTTCGACGATTCCAAGGCGCGGCGCGAGCTTGGCTATGTCTCGCGGCCCTATCGCGAAGGTATTTCCGATGCGATCGCCTGGTTCCGCGACCACGGGCGTCTCAAATGATCGTTGGCGCGATTGCCCTTCTTCCAGTCGCGATCTGGGCCTGTCTCCTGTTCGGCAGGGGCTGGTTCTGGCTTTGCCGCGAGCGCGACAATTCGGCGACTGCTCGAATTGCAGCCGCGCTCGATAGCCCGTCGTCAGACGGGCGTTCTTCCGAACGCCCTTTGGAGCGCGGCGCACGCGGTCAGCGACCGCGTCTACAAGTCAGGCGCGGCGACGCGGTCGGCGACCGCGTCTCCAACAACGAGTCGGACGCCTGGCCGGGCGTCGTGGCGATCATCCCCGCGCGCGACGAGGCGGAGACGATTGCTCGCAGCGTCGGCTCTCTCCTCGCCCAGGACTATCCGGGGCCGTTCTCCGTGGTCGTGGTCGACGACCAGAGCACGGACGGCACCGCCGCTGTCGCGCTGGCCGCCGCGAGCGAGGCTCAGGCCGCCGGGCGGCTCACGATTGTCGCCGGGAACGGACCGCCGCCCGGCTGGACCGGCAAATTGGCCGCGATGCGCCGGGGCCTCGCCGAGGTCGAGGCCGGCGCGGCCAGGCCGGAATTCATCCTGTTCACCGACGCCGACATCGCCTATGCGCCCCATGTGCTCTCCCGTCTGGTCGCCATCGCCCGCGGGAACGGCACCGTTCTCACGTCGCTGATGGTGAAGCTGCGCTGCGAGAGCGCGGCCGAGCGTTGGCTCGCGCCGGCGTTCGTGTTCTTCTTCCAGATGCTCTATCCCTTCGCCTGGGTGAACGATCCGCGGCGGGCGACAGCCGCGGCGGCGGGCGGCTCGATGCTCGTCAGGCGCGAGGCGCTTCATGCGGCGGGCGGTCTCGAGGCGGTGCGCGGCGCCCTCATCGACGATTGCGCGCTGGCCGCGCTCATGAAACGGCAGGGGCCGATCTGGCTCGGCCTGACAGAGGAGGTCGAACTCTTTGCGCGGCTATCCCACGCTTGGCGATTTTCGCCGAATGGTGGCGCGCTCCGCCTTCGCTGAACTGCGCTATTCGCCTTTGCGTCTCGCGGGCGCGATCGGCGGAATGGCGCTCGTCTACCTCGCGCCGCCGCTGTTCGCGCTTTTCGCGCGAGGTCCGGCGCAGGCGGCGGGCCTGCTCGCATGGGCGATGATGGCGCTCTCCTTCGCGCCCACGCTCCGGCTCTATCGGCGCCCGCTCATCGGCGGCGTCGCCCTTCCCGCGATCGCCGCCGCCTACGTCGCCTTCACCTTCGATTCCGCCTGCCAATATTGGCGGGGGAGGGGCGGCTACTGGAAAGGCCGAATCCAGGCGCCGGCGCGGGAGACGGGGCGCGCATGACGACGGTCGCCGAGGCGCTCTCCGGCAAAGGCCATCGCGACGAGAATTTTCCCGTCGCCTCGTGGCTGCTCAGCGAGGAGCGGCGCGGCCCGATTCTGGCCTTCTACCGTTTCGTGCGGGCGGCCGACGACGTCGCCGATCATCCCGCGCTGGCCCCGGAAGAGAAGCTGCGCCTCCTCGACGATCTCGACGATGCGCTCACCGGACGCGGAGCGCCCGATCCTCACGCGGAGCCGTTGAGAATCGCGCTCGCCGAGAGGGGCTTGAGCGCGACCCATGCGCTCGATCTTCTGAAGGCCTTCCGCCTCGACGCGCGAAAGAACCGCTACGCGAACTGGGCGGAATTGATGGATTATTGCGCGCTGTCCGCCGCGCCAGTCGGCCGTTTCGTTCTCGACGTGCACGGGGAGGACCGGTCGCTCTGGCCCGCATCGGATGCGCTCTGCTCGGCTTTGCAGGTCATCAATCATCTCCAGGACTGCGCGAAGGACTACAAGGACCTCAACCGTGTCTATCTGCCGCTCGATACGCTCGGGCGCCACGGCGCCTCCGTCGAGATGCTGGACGCCCCGAGGGCGACGCCCGCCCTGCATGGCGCGCTTGCCGAGCTCGCCCGCTGCACGGGCGAACTTGTCACGCGCGGGGCGGCGCTCGTGCCTCAGATCAAGGACGTGCGGCTCGGCGCGGAGATCGCGGCGATTCACGCGCTCGCGCGCCGCCTCGCGCGCGATCTCGAAAGCCGCGATCCCTTGAGCGAGCGCGTCCATCTCGGCAAGGCGGGCTTTGTTGTCGTCGGCGGGATGGCGGCGGCGCGCTTCCTCGGCTCCGCGATGATGCGCCTGGGGCGGGCGCGGGCGAAAGCCGCCGCATGAGCGCGCAGGCGGCGCCCGCGGCGGGCAGCTCCTTCTATACGGCGATGCGCATCCTGCCGGAGGCGCAGCGCGAGGCGATGTTCGCCGTCTACGGCTTCTGCCGCGCCGTCGACGACATCGCCGACGACCGGGGCCCCGCGGGCGCGGCGGATCGGCTCGCCGCGCTCGATCGCTGGCGGGCCGACATTGCGGCGATGTGCGCCGGGCATGCGCCGGCTCATCTCGGACCCTTGGCCCTGGCCACGCGGCGCTATCGTTTGGCCCGCGAGGATTTCGAGGCTGTCATCGACGGCATGGCGATGGACGCCGAGCGGGACATCCGCGCTCCGGACTGGGCGACCCTCGACCTTTATTGCGATCGGGTCGCTTCCGCCGTCGGCCGACTCTCGGTGCGCGTCTTTGGCCTGGCCGAGGCGCCCGGCGTCGCGCTCGCCCACCATCTCGGGCGCGCGCTCCAGCTCACCAACATCCTGCGCGACATCGACGAGGACGCGAGCATAGGCCGGCTCTACCTGCCGCGCGAAGCGCTCACGGCGGCAGGCGTGACGACGGAGGATCCACTTGAAGCCGCCGCCGACCCGAAGCTCGCCGCGGCTTGCGTCGAAGTCGCGGCGCGCGCCCGCGAGCATTTCGACGAAGGCGCAAGCGGTCATGGGCGCGGCGCCGCGGGCGGCGGTGAAGGCGCCGCGATTGATGGCCGCCGCCTATGGCTCGATCCTCGACAGGATGATGAAAGAGGGGTTCGCGCCGCCGCGCCGGCGCGCGAAAGCAAGCCGCCTCAGGCTCATCGGCGCGCTCCTGCGCTACGGCATTCCATGAGCGGGGGGACCGTTCATGTCGTCGGCGCGGGGATCGCGGGCCTCAGCGCCGCCGTGCGTCTCATCGATTCGGGAGCCGAGGTCGTCGTGCATGAGGCGGCCTCCTTCGCGGGCGGCCGCTGCCGGTCCTACCTCGATCCGACGCTCGGCCTCGTCATCGACAACGGCAACCATCTCCTCTTGTCGGGCAACCGCGAGGCGCTCGACTATCTCGACCGGATCGGAGCGCGCGGGACGCTGCATGACCCAGGCCGCGCGGTCTTCGATTTCGCGGATCTGAAGAGCGGCGAGCGCTGGCGGCTCGATCTTGGCGAGAGCCGGATTCCCTGGTGGCTGTTCGATCGGAAGAAGCGGGTTCCGCACACGGGCCTGAGCGAATATTTCGCGCCGCTCGGCGTGTTCATAAAAGGGCAGGGGGCGACGGTCGGCGAGGCGATGAGGTGCGAGGGTCCGCTATACGACCGGCTCTGGGGCCCTCTTCTGACCTCGGCGCTCAACACCGCTCCGCCGGAGAGCTCGGCTGCGCTCACCGCCGCCCTGCTGCGCGAAACGCTTGGCCTGGGCGGAAAGGCCTGCCATCCGTTGTTCGCGGCGCACGGGCTCGCCAGCAGCTTCATCGATCCGGCGCTGGCTCATCTCTCCGCGCGGGGTTCGCCGGTGCGGTTCGGCGAGCGCCTCCGGGCGATCCGCTTCGAGGGAACCAGCGCGCCATGGCGCTCGAGTTCGACCGCGCGATGCAAACGCTTGACCCCGGCGATTCCGCGATTCTCGCCGTGCCGCCATGGATCGCGACCGACCTCGTTCCGGGTCTGACGGCGCCGGACGAGTTTCGCGGCATCCTCAACGTCCATTTCCATGTCACGCCGCCTCCTGGCCAGCCGGCGATCCTCGGCGTCGTCAACGGGCAGATCGAATGGCTGTTCGCCTTTCCGGACCGGATCTCGATCACCATCAGCAACGCCGACCGGCTCATCGACCGCCCGCGCGACGAACTCGCCGCCGAAATCTGGCGGGAAGCGGTTCAGCTGACCGGACTTGCGCCCGGCCTGCCGCCCTGGCAGATCGTCAAGGAAAAGCGCGCGACCTTCGCCGCGACCCCAGCGCAGAACGCCAGGCGTCCCGCCGCCCGCACGCGCTGGGCGAACCTCGTCCTCGCCGGCGACTGGATCCAGACCGGCCTGCCGGCCACGATCGAAGGCGCGGTGCGCTCGGGCTATAAGGCCGCTTCCATCGTTATCGGTTCGGGCGCGAATGCGCCGAGACGCCGAGTGAAAGTTTCGCCATGAACGTCGCTCTCGATCCATCGCAAGTGGCGCCCACGCCGGAGGCGCTCGAGCGCCATATCTCGCGCGCGACGGAGGCGCTGCTCGCCCGCCAGCATGAGGACGGCCACTGGTGTTTCGAACTCGAGGCCGACGCGACGATCCCGGCCGAATATGTGCTCCTGAGGCACTTTCGCGGCGAGGAGCCGGATCTCAAGCTCGAGCGCCTGATCGCGGTCTATCTTCGCCGCATTCAGGGCGAGCATGGCGGCTGGCCGCTCGTTCACGCCGGGCCGTTCGACATGAGCGCCAGCGTGAAAGCCTATTTCGGGCTGAAAATGATCGGCGACGATCCTCAGGCGCCGCATATGGCCCGCGCGCGCGAAGCGATTCTCGCTCATGGCGGCGCCGCGAGCAGCAACGTCTTCACCCGCTTTCTGCTGGCGCTCTACGGCGCCATCCCATGGCGCGGCGTGCCGACCATGCCGGTCGAAATCATGCTTCTGCCGCGCTGGTTCCCCTTCCATCTCGACAAGGTCTCCTATTGGGCGCGCACGGTCATGGTCCCGCTGCTGGTGCTGCAGGCGCTGAAACCGCGCGCCGCCAATCCGCGCGGCGTCACGATCCCGGAGCTCTTCGTCGCGCCGCCGGAAACCGTGCGCCACTGGCCGAAGGGCGCGCATCAGGCATGGGCGGGGGTCAAGCTCTTCGGCGGGATCGACTGGCTGCTCAAGCGCGCCGAGCCTTTCTTTCCCCCATCCCTACGCCGCCGCGCCATTAAGGCCGCGGAGGCTTTCGTGACCGAACGCCTGAATGGCGAGGACGGCCTCGGCGCGATCTATCCCGCGATGGCCAACACCGTCTTGATGTACGACGCGCTCGGCTATCCGCCCGACCATCCCCATCTCGTCGCGGCGCGCCGGTCGATCGAGAAGCTGCTCGTCGTCGGCAAGGACGAGGCCTATTGCCAGCCCTGTCTCTCGCCCGTCTGGGACACCGCGCTCGCCGCCCACGCGCTGCTTGAAGCAGGCGGTGACGCGGGGTCGAGGCCAGTGCGCGCGGCGCTCGACTGGCTCGCCCCCCTCCAGGTGCTCGACGTCAAGGGCGACTGGGCCGTCCAGCGTCCGAATGTCGCGGCCGGGCGGCTGGGCGTTCCAGTACGCCAATCCGCACTATCCCGATCTCGACGACACCGCGGTGGTGGCGATGGCGATGAACCGCGCGGACCGCGGCGGCGTGACCGCGGGTCCGGGCGCCCATTCGCAGGCGATCGCCCGCGCACGCGAATGGATCGAGGGCCTGCAGAGCCGCGACGGCGCGTGGGCTGCCTTCGACGCGGACAATACCTACTATTACCTCAACCACATCCCGTTCGCCGACCATGGCGCGCTGCTCGACCCGCCGACCGCGGACGTCACCGCGCGCTGCGTCTCGATGCTCGCCCAGCTCGGCGAGACGCGCGCGACAAGCCCGGTCCTCAAGCGCGGCATCGACGCCCTCCTTGCCCAGCAGGAGAAGGACGGAAGCTGGTTCGGCCGCTGGGGCATGAACTACATCTACGGAACCTGGTCCGCGCTGTGCGCGCTGGCGATCGCAAGCCAGGACCCGCGATCGGAGCCCGTGCGACGCGCCGTCGCGTGGCTTGAGCGAATCCAGAACGCCGACGGGGGGTGGGGGGAGAGCGCCGGGAGCTACCGGCTGGACTATAAGGGCTATGCAGCAGCCCCCAGTACGGCCTCGCAGACCGCGTGGGCCCTGCTCGGGTTGATGGCGGCGGGAGAGACCGATCATCCCGCCGTCGCCCGCGGGATTGCCTATCTCGGCTCGACCCAGGGAGACGATGGCTTCTGGAACGAGCCGTTCCACACCGCGACCGGGTTTCCGCGCGTCTTTTACCTGCGCTACCACGGCTATTCGAAGTTCTTCCCCCTCTGGGCGCTCGCCCGCTATCGCAACCTCAAGCGCGGCAACAGCCGGGCGCCTGCCTTTGGGATGTGAAGGCGGCGCTTTGCGGTCGCGATCCGGTCAGGTATATGCTGGCTTTTCGTTAGCCCGTGGATAAAAGCGGCCTCCGCCGATTCTGTCAGCGGGCGCCGCGGAGATTACTGACCGTATGCAGAAAAACATCAAGGTCGCCATCGCCGGAGTCGGCAATTGCGCCAGCGCGCTGGTGCAGGGCGTGGAATATTATCGCAACCGCCGCAACGCCGCGATCGACGGCGTCATGCATCAGGTGATCGGCGGCTACCGGGCCTGCGACGTCGAGTTCGTCGCCGCCTTCGACGTCGACAAGCGCAAGGTCGGCCGGCCGCTCGAGGAAGCGATCTTCGCCAAGCCGAACAACACCCGCGTCTTCCAGAGCTCGCTGCCCGTCTCCAATGTCGTCGTACAGATGGGACCGACGCTCGACGGGGTCGCCGCCCATATGGCCGATTACAGCGATGACGAGGCCTTCCGCCCCGCCGACCTCGAGCCGACCGACATCACCGAGGCTCTGCGCAAGTCCGGCGCGGAGGTGCTGCTCTGCTATCTCCCGGTCGGCTCCGACAAGGCCGCCAGGCACTACGCGCAGGCCTGCCTCGACGCGGGCGTCGCCCTGGTGAACTGCATCCCCGTCTTCCTGGCGTCCGACCCGGAATGGGCGAAGAAGTTCGAGGACGCCCGCGTGCCGATCGTCGGCGACGACATCAAGAGCCAGGTCGGGGCGACCATCGTCCATCGTTCGCTCGCGCGCCTGTTCGCCGATCGCGGCGTGGCTGTGGACCGCACCTACCAGCTCAACACCGCCGGCAACACCGACTTCCTCAACATGCTGGAGCGCAAGCGCCTCAAGTCGAAGAAAGTGTCCAAGACCGAGTCTGTGCAGTCGCAGCTCGACGAGCGGCTGGACGACGCCGACATCCATATCGGGCCATCGGACTACATTCCCTGGCAGCGCGACAACAAGATTGCCTTCATCCGCATGGAGGGGCGCGGCTTCGGCGATGCGCCGCTCGAGATCGAGCTGAGACTCTCGGTGCAGGATTCCTCGAATAGCGCCGGCGTCGTCATCGACGCCCTGCGCTGTGCGAAGCTTGGGCTCGAGCGCGGGATCGGCGGGCCGCTCGAGGGTCCGTCGTCCTATTTCATGAAGAGCCCGCCTCGTCAGATGCGCGACAGCGTGGCGCACGACGCCTGCAACGCGTTCATCGAGGGCAAGCCTTTCGATCTCCCGGGAGAGGCGCCGAAGAGCGCGAAGGTCGCGGGCCGCGGCCGCAGGTAGAGTGCAAGGCGCGAT
Organism: uncultured Alphaproteobacteria bacterium; assembly: GCA_963742305.1. Lineage (GTDB taxonomy): Bacteria > Pseudomonadota > Alphaproteobacteria > Rhizobiales > Beijerinckiaceae > Roseiarcus. The sequence continues at coordinate 493,784 of CAVULN010000016.1, read as the reverse complement.
GATCGGAACCGATCGTCGCCTTTGGCCGAAGCGCGAACGCGCGCCCGCGCCGTTGCGCGGAACCGAGCGCGACGTGTCGCGCTCAAAGGAACATAGTAAGTGCAACGAATCGAAACGGTGCTGTTCGATTTCGGCGGCACGCTCGACTCTGACGGGGTGGCGTGGAAGGAACGCTTCCACGCGCTCTATCGCGCCGAGGGCCTGGACATGCCGGCCGATGTTTTCGCGCCGGCTTTCCATGCGGCCGACGACGCGCTTGTCGGCGCGCTTGCGCCTTCGACCGGGCTTAAGGAAACGGTCATGAGGCTCACCGCCAATCTCGAGGCGGAGCTTGCGCGCCGGGGCGCGGGCGAAACGGACAAGGGGGGCGCCCGGGGCGAGCGCGTGGGCTCGCGATTCCTGGCCGGCGCGTCCGAGGCCTTCGCCCGCAACCGGCCGGTCCTCGAGGCGCTCGCCGAACGCTATCGGCTGGGGATCGTGTCCAACTTCTATGGCAATCTCGAGGGGGTGTGCGAGAGCGCGGGGCTCGCTCCGCTGTTCGGGGTCATGGCGGACAGCGAGCGCCTCGGCGCAGGCAAGCCGGAGCCCGCGATCTTTCACGCCGCGCTGTCCGCGCTGAACGGACGCCCGGAGACCGCCGTGATGGTCGGCGATTCGCTTCGACGGGACGGGGAGGGCGCGCGGCGCCTGAGCATGGGATTCGTCTGGATCGCGCCTGCGGAGGTTCAGGCCGCGGAACGTCCAGCCCCGCCCCCTCTCGCCGCCTTGACCCGCCTGCCAGATCTCATCGGCGTTCTGACGTGACCGGCGCGCCCGCCTCTCTTGCCCTGCGCGGAGGCGTCATCGCCGCCGGCCAGGGGACGCGCCTCAAGCGCGACGGCTATCGCGTCAGCAAGCCGATGATTCCGGTCGGCGGGCGGCCCCTGATCGAGCACGCTCTGGACCGGTTTCGCGGGGCGAGCGTTCGCTACGTGACGGTCATCGTCAACGAAGAAAGCGCCGATTGCCGGCAATGGCTCCACGACCACGGCCGCGATCTCGACCTCGACGTGATCGTGCGCACGACCCCCTCGTCCTATGTGAGCTTCAGGCTCGTCGCGGACCGGCTCGCCGGCGCGCCGGCGCTCATCACCACCGTCGATTCGGTCATGGCGGCCGACGCCTTTCAGCATTTCGTCAAAACGGCCGCGGGCTTTCCGAGGGACGCCTTTGTGCTCGGCCTCACGCCCCATGTCGACGACGACAATCCCTTGTGGGCCGATCTCGACGGGGATGGGCGCGTCCGGCGGCTTGGGGGAAATAGCGGCAGTCACGTCACCGCCGGCCTCTACTGGGTTCCCGCTGAGCCCGCCGCAGCGCCTTCCGCGGACTTCAGCCGCCTCCGCGACTATCTCAAATGGCTGGTCGACAGCGGCGCGCCGGTCTATGGCGTCGTTGTGCCGCTCGTGTTCGACATCGATCGCGCCCACGACGTGGAGGCCGCCGAATCGGCCGGTCTCGACCGCCGGCCTGAGGTCATGGGCTCATGAGCCGAGGCCTTTCCTGCATGGGCGTGCTGCGCGAGCCCGCCCACTCGCCGGGCCGCGTCGAGGACGACGCCGCCATCATGCGGCGGGTCGCCGAGGCGATGAAGGAGCGGGGCTATAGCGTCGAACTTGTCGCCGCCGACGCTTTGAACGAAACCTCCGCCGCCAACCTGTTCGTCATGTGCGAGCGGGGAGCGGTTCTCGATTCGCTAGCGGAGATGGAGAAGGCGGGTTCGATCGTCGTCAACTCGGCTGTCGCCATTCGCAACACCTACCGCCACCGGATGGTCGAACTGTTCACGCGCCACAACGTGCCGGCGCCGAGGAGCTGGATCGTCGCCGCCGACGCGAACACGCCCCGGCCGGCCGACTGCGCCTGGATCAAGCGCTACGATTTCCATGCGACCCAGCGCGACGATGTGATGTACGCCGCCTCGGAGACGGGCTGGCGCGAGGCGTTGCGCCGTTTCGCCGACCGCGGCGTCCCGTTTGTCGTCGCCCAGGAGCATGTGGCGGGCGACCTGGTCAAATTCTACGGCGTCCGGAACGCCGCGGGGCCGAATGACGTCGGCTGGTTCCAATGGTTCTATCACCGCGACAAGGGAATGCTGGGTCATGCCTTCGACGCAGGCGCGCCTGAGCAAGGCCGCGTTCGGCGCGGCGGCGGCGCTTGGATTGGAGATCTTCGGCGGCGACGCCGTCATCAAGGCTGACGGCGAGCCCACGATCATCGACCTCAACGCCTGGCCGAGCTATGCTCTCTATCGCGATCGCGCCGCTGAGGCGATCGCCGACTGCCTGATCGAGCGTTTCCGGCGGCGTCCGCGCTTGGTCGCTTCAGCAAGGAACTGACCCTTTGAACGAAATTTCCTCCCGCAACAGCGCATTTGAGCGCCGCGTCGTGCCCGGCCCCAAATCGAAGGCGATCTTCGATCATGAGGCCGAGGCGATGGCGCCGGGGCTGCAATCGATCGCGCTCTATTCGCAAATCGCCGTCGATCACGCCAAGGGCTGCGTCCTCACCGATGTCGACGGCAACGAATATCTCGATTTCATCGCCGGCATCGCGATCGGCAGTCTCGGCCATTGCCACCCCCACTACGTTCAGCGGCTCAAGGAGCAGCTCGAGCGGGTGACCTTCGGCAGCTTCACCACCGAGACGCGCGCTCATTTCCTCAATCTGGTGAGGGCGCTTCTGCCCGACGGGATCACCCATATTCAGCTGTTCTCGGGCGGCGCGGAGGCGGTCGAGGCCGCGTTCCGCCTCGCCAAGTCGGTCAGCAAGAAGTTCGAGTTCATCGGCTTTTGGGGCGGCTACCACGGCAAGACCGCAGGCGTGATGGGCCTGCTCGGCGGCGGCTATCGCAACCACCAGGGTCCGTTCCCGCCGGGCATGCATCATTCGCCTTACGCCGACTGCTATCGCTGCCCGTTCAACCTTCAATATCCGTCCTGCGGGATCGCCTGCGCCGAGCATCTGCGCAACGTGATCAAGAACGACACCCAGGGCGAGGTCGCCGCGATCATCATCGAGCCGATGCAGGGCACGGCCGGCAATGTGATCCCGCCCGACGAGTTCATTCACGCGGTGCGCGACATCGCCGACGAATGCGGCGCGCTGCTGATCGCCGACGAAATCCTGACCGGCTTCGGGCGCACCGGGACGATGTGGGCCTCCGACCAGTTCGGGCTCAAGCCGGACATCATGACGATCGGCAAGGGGATCGGGGGCGGCTTTCCGCTAAGCGCCGTGGCTTCGTCCTATGAGCGCATGTCCGCGAAACCCTTCGGGGACCCGAGCGGGAGCTCGTCCAGCTACGGCGGCAATCCGCTCGCTTCCGCCGCCGGCCTTGCGGCGGTCGAGGTCATCCTCGACGAGAAGCTGGTCGAGAATTCCGCCCGGGTCGGCGCCAAGATGCTCGAGGCGCTGAAGCGCCTTCAGGACAAATACCGCTTCATCGGCGACGTGCGCGGACGGGGCCTCATGATCGGCGTCGAGATGGTCGCCGACCGCAAGACCAAGGTCGCCGCTGGACAAGACCATCACCCGCGCCCTGTTCCACGAGGCGCTCGAGCGCGGCCTCATCACCATGTCCTATTCCAACGTCATCCGCATCAATCCTCCGCTCGTCATCACCGAGGACGAGGCGTTGCGCGGAGTCGAGATCCTCGACCAGTCGTTCGCCGCGATCGCGCGCCGGTTCTCGCTCGACTGACCGCTCTTCCATGCTGAAGGGCGCGTTCATCGGCTTCGGCAATGTCGCGGCCAACGGGCACCTGCCGGGCTGGCGCGCCCGCGACGACGCGACGATCGTCGCCGCGACCGACGCCGTCCCCGCGCGAGAGCAAGCCTTTCTCGCCGCCTGTCCCGATGGCCGGTGGCATGCGACGATCGATGATCTTCTTGCCCGCGAGGAGCTCGATTTCGTCGACATCTGCGCGCCGCCGGGAAGCCACGCAGAGCTGATCGAGCGGGCGCTGGGAGCGGGCCTCCATGTGCTCTGCGAAAAGCCGCTGGTCACTCGGGCCGAGGACGCGAAGCGGGCGGGCGCAGCCGCCGCGCGCGCGGGCCGCGTTGTGCATACCGTGCACAATTGGCTTCATGCTCCGGTCTGCCGCAAGATCTCGGCGTTGACTGACGAGGGCGCGATCGGCGCCGTGCGAAGCGTCCGCTGGCGGACGCTCAGAACAAAACCCGCGATCGCGGTGAGCGCGGAGGGGGTCGCGAACTGGCGAGTCGATCCGGAGCAGGCGGGCGGCGGCATCCTTTTCGACCACGGGTGGCACGCGCTCTATTGCGTCATGCGCTGGGCCGGCGTTCCGCTTGGCGTCGCGGCGCGGCTCGAAACGCGCCGCTTCCGCGAGCAGCCGCTGGAAGACACGGCGACGCTCGAACTCGATACGACCGCCGGCGCGAGCCGGATCTTTCTCACCTGGGCGGCCGACGAGCGCTCGAACGCGATCGACATCGAGGGCGAAAAGGGCGAGATCCGCGTCGCCGGGGACGCGGTCGTCCTAAGGTCGAACGATCGTGAGCGCCGCTGGACGTCGCCCGCTTTGTCGGAAGGCTCGCATCATCCCGATTGGTTCGGCGGGGTGGCCGCCGACTTCCTGGCGTCGGTGAGAGGCGACGCAAAGGGAAACCTCGACGAGGCGATCCTGTGCGCCCGCCTGATCGACGCCGCTCAACGGTCGAGCGCGGCGGGCGGCGCCCGGCTCGACTTCGACGCTCAGTCGTTCTGACCGGGACCGCCGCGAGTCGCCTCGAACAGGAACCACGTCCGCCGCTCGGTCTCATCGATCCACACCTCGAGGAGGCTGGCCGTCGCGACGTCGCCGTATTCGTCGCACACGTCATGGACCCCGCGCATGGTCGCCGTCAGGCTCTTGTTGTCGTCGCGCAATTCCGCCAGCATGTCCTTCGGATCGACATAGTCGGCGTCGTTGTCGAGAATGCGCTGGCGCCGCGAAATGTCGCCGATCGAGTGCAGCGTCGTCCCGCCGATCTTGCGCGCCCGCTCGGCGATCGGATCGGTCATGGCGAAAATCTGATCGCTGTGCTCGTCGAGAAGGAGGTGATAGTCGCGAAAATGGGGCCCGCTCATGTGCCAGTGGAAGTTCTTGGTCTTGAGATAGAGCGCGAAGACGTCGGCGAGCAGTCCCGCCAGCGCCGCCGAGATGTCCCGCGTCGCGTCGGCCTTGAGGTCGGTCGGTGTGGCAAGGCGCTCGCGGATATAAGCATCCTTGGGCCCTTGGGCGTCCTTGGCCCCTCGCGCGTGGGTTTCCTTCGCTGTCGTCTTCGTCATTCTGGCCTCGTTGGTTTGTCTCAGCACCGTGGCGAGGCGGAAGAGCGCCTGTGCCGGGCAAGGTGGTCACGCTCGCGCTCGGATCGTGGCACGCCTCGCCCGCCGATTCCAGCGGATGTTTCGTTTTTCGGCGCCTGACCGAAACGCTTAAGCCTGTCGAAAAGTTCCGTTCAGCGCGACGGTTCACACCCGCCGCTCGACCATCATAGTCTTGATATTGATGATCGCCTTGGCCGGATTCAGGCCCTTTGGGCAGGTCTGGGCGCAGTTCATGATCGTGTGGCAGCGATAGAGGCGGAAAGGGTCCTCGAGATTATCGAGCCGCTCGCCCTTCGCTTCGTCGCGCGAGTCGATGAGCCAGCGATAGGCCTGCAGCAGCACCGCCGGCCCGAGATAGCGGTCCTGGTTCCACCAATAGCTGGGGCACGCCGTGGAACAGCAGGCGCACAGGATGCACTCGTAGAGGCCGTCGAGCTTCGCCCGCTCCTCGGGCGACTGGAGCCATTCCTTCTCCGGCGGCGGACTGACCGTCTTCAGCCATGGCTCGATCGAGGCGTGCTGGGCGAAGAAGACCGAGAGATCGGGCACCAGATCCTTGATCACCTCCTGATGGGGCAGCGGATAGATCGTCACCGGCGCCGCGACGTCGTCGATGCCGCGGGTGCAGGCGAGCGTGTTGGCCCCGTTGATGTTCATGGCGCACGAGCCGCACACGCCTTCGCGGCAGGAGCGGCGGAAGGTGAGCGTCGAATCGATCTTGGATTTGATCCAGATGAGCGCGTCGAGGACCATCGGCCCGCAATCGTCGCGGTCGACGAAATAAACGTCCATGCGCGGATTTGCGCCGTCGTCCGGGTTCCAGCGATAGATGCGGAATTCGGTGACGCGCCCAGCGTTCGCCGGCCTCGGCCAGGTCTTGCCGGTCTTGATGCGGGAGTTTTCGGGCAGCGTCAGTTGGACCATGGCGGCTTATCCATTCCCGAAAGATCTCCCGACGTCGGCAACCAACCTCAATACACCCGCGCCTTCGGCTCGATGTAGCCGATCTCGTTGCTCATCGTAAAGGAATGGACCGGTCGGTAGTCGATCGTCACCGTCCGCTTGTCGGCGTCGATCCAGGCCAGCGTGTGCTTCATCCAGTTGACGTCGTCGCGCTTGGGATAATCCTCGCGCGCATGCGCGCCGCGGCTCTCGAGGCGGTTCAGCGCGCCTTCCATCGTCACCACCGCCTGCACGATCAGATTGTCGTATTCGAGCGTCTCGATCAGGTCCGAGTTCCAGATGAGCGACCGGTCGGTGACCGAGACGTCGGCGCCGGCGCGCCAGGCGGCGTGGATCTTCTCCTTGCCCTCGGCGAGCACCTCGCCGGTGCGGAACACCGCGCAATTGTCCTGCATGACGCGCTGCATGGCGAGGCGGAGCGCCGCGGTCGGCGTCTTGCCCTTGGCGTAGCGGAACCGGTCGAGGCGGGAAAGCGCGAAGTCCGCGCTGTCCCGGCCAAGCTCGGGTTGACGGTCGCCGGGTTTCAGCGTCTCGGCGGCGCGCTGCGCCGCCGCGCGGCCGAAGACGACGAGGTCGATCAGCGAATTGGAGCCGAGCCGGTTCGCGCCATGGACGGAGACGCAGGCCGCTTCGCCCAGCGCCATCAGTCCGGGCACGACCGAATCCGGATCGCCATTGGCCTTGGTCAGGACCTCGCCGTGATAGTTGGTCGGGATGCCGCCCATATTGTAGTGGACCGTCGGCAGGACCGGGATCGGCTCCCTGGTCAGATCGACGCCGGCGAAGATGCGGGCGCTCTCGGAAATACCCGGCAGCCGCTCGTGCAGCACCTTGGAATCGAGATGGTCGAGGTGCAGGTGGATGTGGTCCTTGTTCCTGCCGACGCCGCGACCCTCGCGAATCTCCATCGTCATCGCGCGGCTGACCACGTCGCGCGAGGCGAGGTCCTTGGCCGACGGGGCGTGGCGCTCCATGAAGCGCTCGCCCTCCGAGTTGACCAGATAGCCTCCCTCGCCGCGCGCGCCCTCGGTGATGAGACAGCCCGCGCCATAGATGCCGGTCGGATGGAACTGGACGAACTCCATGTCCTGCAGCGGGAGCCCGGCGCGCAGCACCATCGCGTTGCCGTCGCCGGTGCAGGTGTGGGCGGACGTGGCCGAGAGATAGGCGCGGCCGTATCCGCCGGTGGCCAGCACCATGGTCTGGCCGCGGAACCGGTGAATCGTCCCATCGTCCAACTTGAGGCAGACGACGCCGCGCACCACGCCCTCGGCGTCGCGAATGAGGTCGATCGCGAAATATTCGATGAAGAACTGGCACTTCGCCCTCAGCGCCTGGCCGTAAAGCGTGTGCAGGATCGCGTGCCCGGTGCGATCCGCGGCGGCGCAGGTGCGCTGGGCTATGCCCTTGCCGTATTCGGTCGTCATGCCGCCGAACGGACGCTGATAGATCTTACCCTCTTCGGTGCGGGAGAACGGCACCCCCCAGTGGTCGAGCTCGTAGACTGCGGACGGGGCCTGGCGGCACATGTATTCGATCGCGTCCTGGTCGCCGAGCCAGTCGGACCCCTTGACGGTGTCGTACATGTGCCAGCGCCAATCGTCGGGACCCATGTTGCCGAGGGACGCCGAAATGCCGCCCTGGGCGGCGACGGTATGCGAGCGGGTCGGAAACACTTTCGTGACGCAGGCCGTGCGCAAGCCCGCTTCCGCGCAACCCACGCTCGCGCGCAGGCCCGCGCCGCCCGCCCCGACCACCACGACGTCGAATGTGTGGTCGGTGATCGGATAGGCCTTGCCTCCGAGCGCCGGCGCGCCCTGCGCGGAAGAGCCGTTGGTCGCCATCGATGATCCGTGTTCTTTTGAGCTTGCTCAGGTGAAGGCGATGCGCAGCGCCGCATAGACGCAGGCGAGCGCCAGAAGCGCGGCGAAGCAGGTGTTGGCGGCGAGCGCCCACGCGCGCAACCGGCCGCCGATGTAATCGACGATGATGGAGCGCATGCCGAGCTCCATATGGACGACGCCGGCGACAACGAAAGCGAGCAGCAGGATTGTCGGGATCGGGTTTGCGAGCTCGGCGCGCACGCCGTTGTAGTCCTTGTCCAGGAGGTCGAGCATCAGCCAGACGAAGCCGACCGTGAGCGGCACGAGCGCGAGCGAAGTCACGTGGATAAGCCACGCGTCGCTCGTGCCCGTCCGCGCCGAGCCGAGAAAACGGACCCGGCCGAGCGGGCTGCGCAGATCGCCTGGATGATCGGTCAACGCAATGCTCTCCTACCGGACGGCGTAGCCAATGATCCACACGAGGATGGTCAGCGCGAAACCTCCGATCAGCGTCGCCCACGCCATCTGGTCGCGCAATGGCGCCTCGAGGCCATAGCCGGCGTCCCAGATGATGTGACGAATGCCCCCGACGAGGTGATGGAAGAGCGCCCAGGTGGCGACGAAGAGGATAAGGCGCCCGATGAACGAGGCGATAAAATCCGAGAAGACGGAGAAGGTCGCGGCGTCGGTCGAGGCCGCGATGAGAAACCAGGCAAGCAGCAGAACGCCGGCATAGAGCGCGATGCCGCTGATGCGATGGGCGATCGACATCGCCAAGGTCATCGTCCAGCGGTAGATGCCCAGATGTGGCGACAATGGCCGCGGACGGCGCTGGCCGGGAAGAGCGTCGCTCGACGCCATAGCTTTGATTCCTACTCTTGCCTGCCTGAGGTTTTAGACCGCGAGGCCCACGCCCGCAACGCTCCCTTGCCTTCGTCCCGGACCCAGGCGCTCCGCCCTGGCGCAGCATTCATCGTCCTGTGAGCGCCGCCTGGACTTCCTTCAGCGTCGGCGGGTCGGAGCCCTTGCGCGTGCAGGTGATCGCAGAGGCAGCCACCGCAAAGCCGAGCCACGTCTCGAGGCTGCTTCGCGACGGCGCTGGGGCGCCCGCGCCGAGGGCGCGGTCGCGGTCCATGGCGGACAAGAGCGCCGACATGAAGCTGTCGCCGGCGCCCACGGTGTCCACGACTTCGACGCGCGGCGCCGGAACCTCGACCCGCTCCTTGCCGATGAGCGCAAGCGCGCCGTGCGCGCCGAGCGTCGCGACGCAGAATCGCGGGCCGGCCTTCGTCCAGGCGGCGAGGCTCTCCTCGATCGCGCGGCCGGGATAGAGCCATTCGAGGTCCTCTTCGCTCGCCTTGACGAGGCTTGAAAGCGAAACCTCGCGTTCGATCATCTTGACGACCGCCTCGCGGTCGGGGGTGACGAACGGACGGATATTGGGGTCGAGACTGACGGTCGCGTGGGGCGAGGCGAGCCGCAGCGCCTCGATCACCGCCTGTCCGTGCCGCTCGATCGCTCCGAACGAGCCGACATGCAGGTGCCGCGCCGCTGGCGGCCACTCGGCCGGGAACGGCCACGGCCCGTCGTAAGCGGTCCCGTCGAGATAGAACGAATAGCGCGAGCCCGTCTTCGCCGTGCCGCGCATGACGAAGGCGAGCACCGTGGGGCGCTTGTCGCGGGCGACGAAGCTGAGGTCAACCCCGTTCTCGGCGAGCGCGGAGGCCAGCGCTTCGCCATTGCCGTCGGTCGACAGGCGGCAGACGAAGGCCGCCGGCGCGCCGAGACGGCCAAGCCCGATCGCGACATTAAAGGGCGAGCCGCCGAGCACGGCGTCATAGGCGCTCGCCCTGGCCGGATCGGGGATGAGGTCGATCAGCGCCTCGCCGGAGACCAGGATCATGAGTTTCCCCCGGGAATCGCCTTCAGGCCAGCGTATAGGCCGTCTTCACCGTCGTATAGAACTCGGCCGCATAGCGTCCCTGCTCTCGCGGCCCGAGGTTGGACGCCTTCCGCCCGCCGAACGGCGCGTGATAGTCGACGCCCGCCGTCGGCAGGTTGACCATCGTCATGCCGACCTCGGCGTTGCGCTTGAAATGCGAGGCGTGCTTGAGGCTCGTGGTGCAGATGCCGCCGCAAAGGCCGAACTCGGTGTCGTTGGCGATCGCGAGCGCGTGCTCATAGTCGCGCGCGGGGATCATCGCCGAGACCGGGCCGAAGATTTCCTCGCGCGAAATGCGCATCGCGTTGTCAGCGTCGACGAAGAGGGCGGGCGCCATGTAGAAGCCGGGCGTGGCGCGGTTGAGCCGCTCGCCGCCGAGCGCCAGTTTCGCCCCGTCCTTCTGGCCGATCGCGATATAGGAGAGATCCTGATCGAACTGGCTCTGGTCGACCACAGGGCCGACATGGGTTCCCGCTTTGAGCGCGTCGTCAACAACGAGACCGCGCATCCGCTCCATGAGCGCGTCAGCGAAGCGCTTGTAGACGGGCTCCTCGACGATCAGGCGCGAAGAGGCAGTGCAGCGCTGGCCGGTCGAGAAATAGGCGCCGTTGACCGCGCATTCGACGGCGGTCTTGAGGTCGGCGTCGGCAAGAACGACGAGCGGGTTCTTGCCGCCCATTTCGAGCTGGAACCGTCGCATGGCCCTGGCGCAGGCGGCCGCGACCTTGGCGCCGGTCGCGACCGAGCCGGTGAAGGTGACCGCGTCGACTTTTTTGTGATCGAGGATCGCCTGGCCGACCACCGAGCCGCGGCCCACGACCAGATTGAACACGCCCTGCAGGCACGCCGGCGCGCACGATGATTTCGGCGAGCGCGTGAGCCGAGCCGGGGACGAGGTCGGCGGGCTTGAACACGACCGTGTTGCCGTAGGCCAGCGCCGGCGCGATCTTCCAGGCGGGGATGGCGATCGGGAAGTTCCAGGGCGCGATGATTCCGATCACGCCGAGCGGCTCGCGAGTGACCTCGATGTCGACATTCGGCCTGACGCTCGCGAATTTCTCGCCCGGGATCCTCAGCGCTTCGCCAGCGAAGAAGTCGAAGATCTGCCCGGCCCGCGCCGCCTCGCCGATCCCCTCGGGCAGCGTCTTGCCCTCCTCGCGCGAGAGCAGCCGCCCGAGCTCCTCGCGGCGGGCGAGGATTTCGGTCGAAACGCGCAGAAGGATGTCGTGGCGCTCCTGGGGCGTGGTCCGCGACCAGGCGGGAAAGGCCGCATGCGCGGCCTCGATCGCGGCGTTGGTCTGAGCGGCGTCGGCTTGCGCGTACTCGCCGACGAGGTCGTCCGTGTTCGAAGGGTTGATGTCGCGGGTGACGGTTGAGCCGTCGACCCATTCCCCGGCGATGAAGTTCTTGTGCGCGCCCATGGCTCCTGTTCCCGAGTTGTCTTTCAAATTTCAGTGGCGAGGCCGCTCAAATCAAGCCCCGCCTGGCGAGATTGCGCATGAGAGCGCCGGCGCCGAACGTCCAGCGCTCGCACTCTTCGCACGGGCGCATGCGATTGACGAGCCGGCCGAGCTTCTCCGCGCCGATCGCGACAATATCGCCGGTTTTATGGGTGAATCCCATGCCCTTTGCGCCGCGATCGGCCACCGGCGCGAACATCGTGCCGAGCAGGAGCACGAAGCCGTCCGGATAGGCATGGTTCGCGCCGATCGTCTGGCCCGCGAGATCGGCCGGATCGCGGCTGATCCGGGCCATCGACGAGCCGCCTTCGAGCCTGAAGCCATCCTCGCCCTCGACGAGAAGCGAGACCGTAGATTTACGCACGTCGTCAAGCGTGAACGTCTGATCGAAGAAGCGCAAGAAAGGCCCGATCGCCGAGCTCGCGTTCTGGTCCTTCGCCTTGCCGAGCAGAAGCGCCGACCGCCCTTCGAAATCCCGCAGGTTCACGTCGTTGGCGAGCGTCGCCCCGACGATCGCGCCGGTGGAAGCGACCGCGAGCGCGATCTCGGGTTCGGGGTTGTTCCATTGCGAGGCGCTGTGAAAGCCGGCGTCGGCGCCGGTCCCGACCGCCGACATCGGCTGGCTCTTGGTGAACACTTCCGCGTCGGGGCCGATGCCAACCTCCAGATATTGCGACCACGCGCCGGCCTTGACCAGCGCATCCTTGAGCCGCATCGCCGCGGGCGAGCCGGGCTTGAGAGCGCTCAAATCGTCGCCGAGAACGCGCACGATCTCCTCGCGCGCCTTCGCCGCCCCTTCGCGGCTGCCGCGGGCGCGTTCCTCGATCACCCGCTCGAGCAGCGATTGGGCGAAGGTGACGCCGGCCGCCTTGATCGCCTGCAGGTCGATCGGCGCGAGGAAATGCGGGGCGGCGGGGACGCGCCGGTCTCGCGGGGTATGGCCGAGAATATCGCCAAGCGCCCCGAGGCGCGGGCCTTTCGCGGCGCGCAGCGCCTCGGCCGGGGAGGGCGCCTCGCAAAGGTCGCGCATGGTCGGGAACGCGGCGCTGACGTCGAAAACGCCGTCCTGCCTCACTGCGGCGACCGAAGGGCCTTCGATGTCGCCCCGCCAGACGCGCGCCGCGAGCGCCCCCGCATAAGCGTCCGCGGGCAGCGTCGTCTCCTCGCGCAAGTCGAGCATCGGCATTGGCGCTCCCTCGGCGCAGCGTTCGGAGGATTGACGGGGCCGCGCTGTCTCACTAGGTCTAACATGTTAGCGGGCACAGGCGAAGCGTTTCGCCAGAATGGCGGGGAGGGAATTGGCGAAGGGGGCGCATTCGAAGGCGGACGCCGTGTACGGCGATCTCAAGGAAGCGATTCTCTCCGGGGCGCTTCAGCCCGGCAGCCTGATCGACAAGTCGGGATTGTGCGAAAGGCTCGGCGTTTCCCGCTTTCCCGTTTCCGCCGCCGTCAGCCGCCTCGCTTATGATCGTCTGGTCGACGTCGCGCCCCAGCACGGGTCGTTCGTCGCGCGGATCTCGCTTGAGGATGCGCGCGAGCGCCTGTTCATCCGCGGCGCGCTCGAAGGCGAGATCGCCGCCGAAGCCGCCCGCCGGATGACGCCCGCCGGAAAGGACGCGCTCGCCGCGAACCTCGAACAGGAAGACGCGGCGGTCGCCGCCCAGGATCATGCGGCCTACTACGCGCTCGACGTTACGTTCCACCGGACCCTGACCGATTGTCTGGAGATGGCCCGCGCCGGAGATGTCCTCGACTCGCTGCGCGTCCATCTGGAACGGGTGCGCAGGCTGACCATGTCTCCGCCCGGACAGCTTCGCGCCTCGCTCGCCGAACACCGGGCGATCGCGGGCGCGATTGCGGCCGGGGACCCGGATGCGGCGCGCGAAGCGATGCGGCGGCACCTCGCCATCACCGCCGCGCGGCTCGAGTCCCTCGCAACCCAGCAGCCGGAACTTTTTTCGCCGCAAGCGCGCAGAACGGTAGACAACAGCCATGACAAATCCTCGCGCCCTGCGCCTCGACCCTTCCGACAACGTGATCATCGCCATCGACGAGATTTTGGCCGGCGGCGAGCCGGCGCCGGGCGTCAAGGCGCGCGAGCGCGTGCCCAGGGGTCACAAGATGGCGGCCGTTCCGGTCGAGACAGGCGCGCCGATCCGCAAATTCGGCCAGATCATCGGTTTCGCCTCGCGCCCGATTGGCCCTGGCGAGTGGGTGCACGAGCACAATTGCGCAGTTCACGAATTCGCGCGCGACTACCACTTCGGCGAGGACGCGCGCCTCGAGAACATCGTGCCGGTGGAAGAGCAGCCGACCTTCCAGGGCTACCGCCGCGCCAACGGCAAGGTCGGGACGCGCAACTATCTCGCGCGTCCTAACCTCGGTGAACTGCTCGGCGACGGTCGCGCGCCTGATCGCCAAGGAGGTCGAGCGCTCCGAAATTCTCGACGACTATCCGCATGTCGACGGAATCATCGCGCTGGTCCATGGCACGGGCTGCGGCATGGCGGCGAAAGGCGAGGGGTTCGAGGCGCTCATGCGCACCCAATGGGGCTACGCCGCCAATCCCAACATCGGCGCGGTGCTGATGGTCGGGCTCGGCTGCGAGGTGTTCCAGATCGGCCGCATGAAGGAGGAATACGGGATCGCCGAGAGCGACACGTTCCACAGCATGACGATTCAGGCGACCGGGGGCACGCGCAAGACGGTCGCGGTCGGGGTCGAGCGCATCCGCGCCATGCTGCCCGCGCTCAACCGCGCCGAACGGACGCCGGCGCCTGCGAGCGAACTCACGCTGGCGCTTCAATGCGGCGGGTCGGACGGCTATTCGGGCATCACCGCCAATCCCGCGCTCGGCGCCGCGGCCGACATCCTGGTGCGCAACGGCGGCACGGCGATCCTGTCCGAGACGCCGGAAATCTACGGCGCCGAGCATCTCCTGACCCGGCGCGCCGCCACGCCGGAGATCGGTCAAAAGCTCGTCGAGCGCATCCGCTGGTGGGAGGACTATTGCGCGCGCAACGGTGGGGAGATGAACAACAATCCCTCGCCCGGCAACAAGGCGGGCGGCCTGACCACCATTCTCGAAAAGTCGCTCGGCGCGGCCGCCAAGGGCGGCACGACCGCGCTCAACGAAGTCTATAAATACGCCGAGCCGGTGACCGCGAAGGGCTTCGTCTTCATGGACACGCCCGGCTACGATCCGGTGTCGGCGACCGGCCAGGTCGCCGGCGGCGCCAACGTTCTCTGCTTCACCACCGGCCGCGGCTCGGCCTATGGCTGCAAGCCGACGCCCTCGATCAAGCTCGCCACCAACAACGAGACCTATCGCAGAATGATCGAGGACATGGACATCAATTGCGGCGACGTGGTCGACGGCGTCTCGATCGCGGAGAAGGGCCAGGAGATCTTCGACAAGGTTCTTGGGGTCGCGTCCGGCGAGCGGACCAAGTCCGAGCTTCTCGGCTATGGCGACGCGGAATTCGCCCCCTGGCAGATCGGGGCGACCATGTGATTCGCCGGATGCGCGGGTTCGGCGGCCGATGAAAACCGCGCTTCTGTTCGATCTCGACGGAACGCTCGTCGACAGCGACGCCGAGCATCTCGTCGCCTTCCAGCGCGTCTTCGCGCCCCACGGGATCAAGCTCGATCGCCTGGAGTACGCCGCCAACATCATGGGCGCGCCCAACGCCATGATCGCGCGGCGCTACCTGTCCCACCTGGCCCCGGATCGACAGGCGGCGATCCTGGACGCCAAGGAGGCGGCCTATCGCGACTCGCTCGGCGCCCTCGAGCCGATCGCCGGCGCGCTTGCGCTCCTCGACTACGCCGACCGGCGCGGATTGAAGCGTGCGGTGGTGACCAACGCGCCGCGCGCCAATGCGGAAAAGGTTCTGGCGGCGCTCGGGATCGCGCAACGCCTGCCGATCCTGGTGATCGGGGGGGAGCTTGCGCGCTCCAAGCCCGATCCATTGCCTTATCTGACTGCGCTGGAACGGACCGGTGCGGGCGCCGCCCATTCGGTCGCCTTCGAGGATTCGCTCTCGGGCGTGCGCGCAAGCGTCGCCGCCGGGCTCGCCGTCGTCGGGATGACGACGACTTTCGATTCGCCGGCCCTAATCGGGGCGGGGGCGATCTTCACGGTCAAGGACTTCACCGATCCGCGCATCGTCGAACTGATCGAAGCGCGCATCCGTTCCGGCGCTGACAAGGGAGCTTACGCGTGAGACTGGCGCAATTCATCGACGAGAACGGCAAGCGGGCGCTCGCCGTCACCGCGCGCGGCGAGAGCAGGCTGGTCAAGGGCGCGCGCTCAACCCTCGACCTCGCCCGCCAGGCAATCGCCGAAGGCGCGTCGTTGCGCAAGCTCATCGCCGACCGGGGCGTCGGCAAGCCCGTCGACCTGGCCCGCGCGCTGAAAGAGCGGCGCGTGCTCACCCCCGTCGATCACAAGGATCCGGCGCATGTGATCGTGACCGGGACGGGCTTGACGCACCTTGGCTCGGCCGAGGGCCGCGACAAGATGCACAAGGACCTTGCCGATCCCGCCAAGCTCACCGACTCGATGCGGATGTTCAAGCTCGGCCTCGAGGGCGGCAAGCCGGGCAGGGGCGAGGCCGGCGCCCAGCCCGAATGGTTCTACAAGGGCGACGGCTCGACGCTCGCCCCGCCGGAAGGCGACTTCATGAGCCCCGCTTTTGCGCTCGACGGCGGGGAGGAGCCGGAGATCGTCGGCATTTACCTCATCGACGATTCCGGCGCTCCCGTCCGGATCGGATTCGCGCTCGGCAACGAGTTTTCCGATCATGTCACTGAACGGCACAACTATCTCTGGCTCGCGCATTCGAAGCTGAGGCCCGCGAGCGTCGGTCCCGAACTGCTGGTGGGCGATCTGCCGCCAGATGTGAAAGGCGTTTCGCGCATCCGGCGGGGCAGGGACGTCATCTGGGAGAAGCCGTTCCTGTCGGGCGAGCAGAACATGGCTCATTCGATCGCCAATCTCGAGGCGCATCATTTCAAATACGCCCTGTTCCGGCGCCCGGGCGACGTCCACATCCATTTCTTCGGGACCGCGACGCTGTCGTTCAGCGAGGGTGTGAAAACCGAGAAGGGCGACGTGTTCGAGATCGAATCCGAGCCCTTCGGCCTGCCGCTGCGCAACCGCCTCGGCCTGGAACGGCAGGCGAAGGCGCGGGTCCGGGCGCTTTAGGGACGCGCCTGACCAACCTTCCTCCGGGCAGAGGGCCGAAGCGCGCTCGCGCGCCTCGGATTGGCCTACTTCCCGATGACGGTCGCGCGCGCCCGTTGCCACCAGCCGCTGCGGCGGGGCCGCGACGGCTCGGGGGCGGCCGGCGCCTGCGCCGCCTCTGCGACGGTGGTCTCCGCGGAATGGCCTCCAGCAGGCTCGGCGCCTGCCGATGTGGGCGCCGGCGCTTCGGACTCGACCTCATAGGCCGCCGCTGCGATCGGCGCCGGTTCGGCCGCCGGATCCGAAGGCGCCGTCTCGCCCGGCGCTGAGGAATAGTCGGCCTCGGACGCGGCGAATTGTTCCTCGAGCGCGAGCGAGGGCGGCGAATCGAAGCCTAGCGCGCCCTCCGGCGCGCCGTCTCCCTCATGCCGGCGGAACCGGTTCCGCTCGCCGCGCGGACCCCTCGGGCGGCGGCGGCGCTCGTCTTCGCCGCGCGGACCCCTCCGCCTGAAGGCGTCGGCCTCGCTGGTTGGCTGAACGAGGTCGCCGCCGATTTCGGCCACGACCGCGAGCCCGTCGTCCGCCGGCTGGGGGGCGTCCTGCGGAGGATTGTCTCCGAACGAGCGCTCGCCGGTGCGCCGGCGCCGGCGCCGGCGGCGACGCCGGCCGCCCTCGCCCTCTTCCTGCAACGGACCGTCGTCACGCTCGCGCCCGCGCGCGACCTGTTCGTCATTGTCTTCGCCGGCCGCTTCAGCCGTGTCCTCCTCCTCCGCCTCGAGCGGGACCGCTTCCTCGATGATCGGGGCGATGTCTTCCGGCGCCTTCATCGGCTCCGATTCGCTCTTGACGCCGCTCGCCAGTTCGCCCCGCTCGATCGCGTGGTAGTTTGCGCCGGTTAGCGTGTCGTCCGCCTCGATGGCGATCGCGACGCCGAACCGCCGCTCGAGGTCGCCCAGATTGGCGCGCTTCTGGTTGAGGATATAGAGCGCAACCGGCGTCCGGGTGCGCACCGTGACATCGTGAGTTCGAGCTCTTGATCAGGGCGTCCTCGAGCACCCGGAGCACATGCAGCGCGATCGAGGCGGTCGACCGTACGACGCCTGCGCCCTGGCAATGGGGGCAGACCACGGTCGAACCTTCGAGAACGCCGGTTCGGATCCGCTGACGCGACATCTCGAGCAGGCCGAAATGCGAGATGCGGCCGACCTGGATGCGCGCGCGGTCGTTCTTCAGCGCGTCCTTGATGCGCCGCTCGACCGCCCGATTGTTTCGCGATTCCTCCATGTCGATGAAGTCGACCACGATGAGCCCGGCGAGGTCTCGCAGACGCAGCTGACGCGCGATCTCGTCGGCCGCCTCGAGATTGGTCCTGAGCGCCGTGTCCTCGATATTGTGCTCGCGCGTCGACCGCCCCGAGTTGACGTCGATCGCCACCAGCGCCTCGGTCTGGTTGATGACGATGTAGCCGCCCGACTTCAGCGTGACCTGATTCGAGAACATCGAGTTGAGCTGCAATTCGACGCCGGCCTTGGCGAACACCGGGGCGGTGTCGCGATAGAGTTGCACGCTGTTGACGTGGCTCGGCATCAGGAGGCGCATGAACTGCCTGGCCTCGCGATAGCCCGTTTCGCCAGCGACGACGATCTCCTCGACCTCCTTGCTGTAGAGATCGCGGATCGCCCGCTTGATGAGCGAGCCTTCCTCGTAGACGAGTGTCGGCGCGCTCGATGCGAGCGTCGTCTCCCGCACGGTCTCCCACATCCTGAGCAGATATTCGAAGTCGCGCTTGATCTCCGCCTTGGTGCGCGAGGCGCCCGCTGTGCGGAGGATCACCCCCATGCCCTCAGGAACGTCGAGCTCTTCGGCGATAGCCTTGAGCCGGCCGCGATCCTGGGCGCTCGTGATCTTGCGCGAAATGCCGCCGCCGCGCGCGGTGTTGGGCATTAAAACCGAGTAACGCCCAGCCAGCGACAGGTAAGTCGTGAGCGCCGCCCCCTTGTTGCCGCGCTCTTCCTTGACCACTTGCACCAACAGGACTTGCCGGCGCTTGATGACCTCTTGAATCTTGTACTGGCGACGCAAGCGCTGCGGACGGCGCGGAACCTCCTCAAGTGCGTCCCCGCCGATCTGCTCGACCGGTTCGCCTTCATCCTCGCTCGGTTGCTTTCCGGTCGCCACGCGCTCCTCGGAGCCGCCCTCGAGCGTGGTTATTTCGTGAGCGTCCTCTTCAACCTGGCGCTCTTCAGCCAGGAGTTCCTGGCGCTCAGCGTCGTCCTCCTTCAGGCTGGCGCCAACGCGTTCGTCGGAGGTCTGAGCGACCGTCGGCGCGGACCCGTGGAGGTCCGATTCGAGCGGTGTCGCCGCTTCGGCCGCTCCCTCCGCATCCGTGCGATCCGGCTCTTCGCCAAGCCCGGGCGCAAGGGTCGGAACCGGGCCTATCTCCTCCGAAACCGTCGCCGAACGATCGGCGTCGTCAGCCTCGTCGACGGCGCCCGCCGCGGGATTCGCCGAAGACGTGGGAACGGATTCCTGCGCATCATCGGCAAACGCCGGTTCCGAGATGGTCTCGCCGCTCTCGGCGCGCGATTCGACCTCGGGACGGCGGGAGTGGCGACGGCGGCGGCTGCGTCGCTCACCGGTGGCTTCTTCCTCCTCCTCCCGCTGGGACTGGGCTTCCTCCTCGAGGAGCGCCTGTCGATCGGCGACCGGGATCTGGTAATAATCCGGATGAATCTCGGAGAAAGCAAGAAAACCATGGCGATTTCCGCCATAGTCGATGAAAGCGGCCTGGAGCGAGGGCTCTACGCGGGTGACCTTGGCAAGATAGATATTCCCGCGGAGCGGCCTCTTGCTGGCGGATTCGAAGTCAAATTCCTCTACGCGATTGCCTCGCAGAACCACAACCCGGGTTTCCTCGGGATGGGAGGCGTCGATGATCATTTTGTTGGCCATGATAAACTCTCTCGCCGCGCGCGAGTCTTCGCCACGAGGGCCGACAAGGCCGCCCGACCGCGCCGCGCTGGGCGTCTATGCTGGAGATGGACTGAGACTGGGCGACGTACGCCGCCGCATCAGGATGCTGTTCAGACGTGATCAGGTCGCGAACAAATATCCGCGCCGCCCAAATGGCGGCCGGAGAGTTGTGGATTTGCCATCGGAGCATCGTCAACCTGAAAACAAGGCGTGGCCTGGCACATTGCCATCCACTCGGCGCCGCACGGCGCCGATGTCACGATCCAAACCGCGCCCAGGCCCTTGCCTGGCGGGCGATTCTAGCTTCCGCTTGCAGTCTCCCCCAACGGACCCTCGCCTCGGCAGATGGCGGCGGCAAGCAATCCGACGGGTTGACAGACCCGCCCCGGCGTCGTTCGCGCAACCCACAGGCCACCACATGATGGTCCCGGCACACGCCTCGCTCAACCAAAGAACGAGCCGGCCACGCGAACTCGGTCCGAATTCGTAACGCGCCATAAATAGGCGCCACGGCGCGGGTTGGCAAGTTCTTTTCCCGTCTGTGAATTTCCGGCGACGCCATTAACCCATCGTAAAGACTTTCGCGGGCCTCATTTTTGGGCGCCGGACCACGCGCGGTCCGATCGAAGCGCGGAGCGATTGCGCGGCGGCGGCAGTGGCCCTATAGCCCGACGGCGCGGCGCTAAGGGGAGGCGGAATGGCGCGATTGGGACAACTGGCGGCTGTTGCCGTCTTCGCGCTGATGGCGTCGCCCGACCGTGGCCTCGCGGACATCGGCGCGCCCGTCGCCGTCGGCGTGCGGCTCTCGCAGGACGAGACCGGAGCCAGGCTTGTGTTTGACCTGTCGCGATCGGTGGACGCAAGCGCCTCCGCGTTGGCGTCGCCTGAACGCATTGTTATCGACATGCCGGAGGTGAATTTTCAGCTCGATCCGTCAGCCGGCGGGGTCGGCGGGCTGTCCAATGTCTCGTTCGTCAAGGGCTTTCGCTTCGGCTTGCTTGCTCCCGGCAAGTCCCGGGTCGTGATCGACCTGGCGCGCACGGCCTGTCCGTCCGAGGTCGCCGCCAGACCGGTCGTTGAAGGCGAACCCGCGGCGCGGCTAACGATCGAACTGAAGCCCTGCGATTCCTCGGCCTTCGCCGCGCTGGTCCGCGCCCCGGTCGTTTCGGCTGAAGCCGTGGCTGTGACGGGCGCCCCTCCGCGGCCGGTCATTGTCCTGGATCCTGGTCACGGCGGCGTCGACAGCGGCGCGCGCGGCCTTCACGGCGTCCAGGAGAAGACCCTGGTTCTTGAATTCTGCGCCGAACTCAGGCGAGAACTCGATGCGACGAAGCGCTACACGGTCGTCATGACGCGTGACGGCGACCAGTATGTCGATCTGGACGATCGGGTCGACATCGCTCGCAAGGCGAACGCGTCTTTGCTGATCTCGGTACACGCGGATACGCTGAGCGAGGACGCGAATGTCAGCGGCTCCACGGTCTATACTGTTGCCGATCGCGCTTCCGATGCGGAGGCGGCTCGCATCGCGGCCCGCGAAAATGCGGCCAGCGGCGGAAGCCGACGTGAGAATCCGGACGTCGCCGACATTCTGCTCGACCTCAAGCGTCGCGAGAGCCGGACCTACGCTCACATCTTCTCGCGCGGTCTCGTCGACAACTTGCGCGGGACTGCGAAGCTCAACCACAACCCGGAGCGCTCCGCCAGCTTCGTCGTTCTGAAGGCGCCGGGCTTTCCCTCGGTCCTCGTGGAACTCGGCTATCTTTCGAACCCCCAGGACGTCCAGTCCCTCCTCTCCCCCGAGTGGCGCGCCAAGGCCGCCGCAGCCATGGTCAAAGCGATCGACGCCTTCTTCGCCGGTTACGGAAGGCCGGATGGCGTCCCTTCGGCCGAAAGCGGAGTTGCGTCATCATCTGCGCCTGCCGCCGCGCCGGCAGCGCATTAAGGCTTGCGCGCCGGCCGCAGGCCGGGCTAATTGGCCCCAGAATCCGGGGCGAGATACGCCGATCACAGATTTGCCTCACTCGCGCACGACAGGAGTGGGCGCTCGTGGGTTCGATTCCGGCCGGGTCTCGGCGGTGTAAAGAACGCCGGCAGATCGGTTTCGCGGAGTATGCGTCTTAAGAGGCGCCGCAGTTCAGTTCGTCTCGACGCCCCGAGCGCTCGCCGGCGGGCGCAACGGAAGGCTTTGATCGAGAGATGCGCGGGATCGCTCGAGTTATCGGGTTCATATTCGCGACCGGCGCTTTGCTGTTCATTGTCGCGGCGGCGGTTTTTGCCGGCGCAATATGGAAATATGAACAGGAACTGCCGGACTACTCGGTGCTCAAGAACTATGAGCCCCCGGTCATGACGCGCGTCCACGCCGCCGATGGCAGCCTGCTCGCCGAATATTCGCGCGAGCGACGGCTCTATCTCCCTTCGGACGAGATTCCCGATCTGGTCAAGCACGCGTTCATCTCCGCCGAGGACAAGAATTTCTACCACCATTGGGGCGTCGATCCCGAAGGAATTGTTCGCGCTGGCATCGTTTACCTGGAGGGCTCGCGCCACATCCAGGGCGCCTCGACGATTACCCAGCAGGTGGCCAAGAATTTTCTCCTGAATTCGGACCGGACGTTCGATCGCAAGATCCGGGAGATCCTTCTCAGCCTGCGAATTGAGTCCGCCTATTCGAAGGAGAAGATCCTCGAACTCTACCTCAACGAGATTTATCTCGGCCTTTCCAACTACGGGGTCGCCGCAGCGGCGCTTGGCTATTTCAACAAATCCGTCCACGAACTGACCATCGCCGAAGTCGCCTATCTGGCGGCGTTGCCGAAGGAGCCCAGTGCGCTCAATCCGTTTCGCAATCATGACCGCGCCGTCGACAGGCGCAATTACGTGATCGGGCGCATGGAGGAAGACGGATACATCACTCACAAACAGGCCGACCAGGCTCGGGCCGAGCCATTGGTGGTCAATCCGCGCGTGCTGACGCCGAATTCGATCGCGGCTGGATTCTTCGCCGAAGAGGTGCGACGCGAATTGCAGGAACGATACGGCGAGCAGAAGCTTTACGAAGGCGGACTCTCCGTCCGCACCACGCTCGACCCGAAGATTCAGCTGATGGCGCGCAAGGCGCTCGTCGACGGTCTCGTGCGCTATGACGAGGCGTACGGATGGCACGGCACTCTCAAGACCATAGATATCAGCCAGGACTGGGGCCTCCCCCTGGCCGACATTCCAGCTTACGGCGATATCAAGCCTTGGGTCCTCGCGGTGGCGCTCGACGTCGGCAACGCGGCGATCCGGATCGGCCTTCAGCCGCAGCGCGACAAGACGGGCGCGGTTGTCGCCGATCGCCGGATAGGCGCGGTCACCCCAGAGGGGGCGAAATGGACGGGCCGTGGGCTGAAGAACCTGGTCAAGCCCGGAGACGTGTTTTACGTGGAACCGATTGCCGGCCACGACGGCGAATATCGCCTGCGACAGATCCCGGAAGTGTCCGGCGCCTGCATCGCCATGGATCCCTTCACCGGCCGCGTGCTGGCGATGGTTGGCGGATTTTCGTTCGACGAGTCGGAATTCAACCGGGCGACGCAAGCCCAGCGGCAGCCGGGTTCCTCGTTCAAGCCGTTCGTGTACGCGGCCGCCCTCGACAAGGGATACACGCCCTCGTCGATGATCGTCGACGCGCCGGTCACGATCGACATGGGGTGGGGTCAGTATTGGACTCCGCAGAATTTCGAAGGTGAATCCAGCGGTCCCCGCACGCTGCGATTCGCCGTCGAGCATTCGATCAACCTGATGACGGTCAGGCTCGCGCGCGACATCGGCATGCCGCTGATCGTCGAATACGCGAGGCGCTTCGGCATCTATGACAATCTGCCGCCGCTGCTCTCGATGTCGATCGGCGCGGGCGAGACGACGGTCTTGCGCATGGTCACTGGCTATTCGATGTTCGCCAACGGCGGCAAGCGAGTGAAGGCCACGCTGATCGACCGGATCCAGGATCGCTGGGGCAATACGATCTACAAGCACGATGAACGCATCTGCGAGGGGTGCGACGCCCCGACCTGGCACAATCAGCCCGAGCCCAAGCTCATCGACAAGCGCGAGCAGGTGATCGACCCGCTCACCGCCTATCAGGTCACCTCGATCCTCGAGGGCGTCATTCAGCGCGGCACCGGCATCGCGATCAAGGAGGTCGGCAAGCACCTCGCCGGTAAGACCGGCACCACCAACGACGCGAAGGACCTGTGGTTCGTCGGCTTTTCGCCGAATCTGGCGTTCGGCGTATTCATGGGCTATGACAAGCCCCGGTCTCTGGGGGGCAGCGCCCAGGCCGCGCTCTACACCGCGCCGATCTTTCGCGACTTCATGAAGATGGCGCTCAAGGACACGCCCGATACGCCCTTCCGCATTCCGCCGGGGATCAAGCTCATTTCGGTCGACGTCCATACCGGCATGCGCGCCACCGGGCCCGGCACCATCTTGGAGGCGTTCAAGCCCGGCACCGGGCCGCCCGACTCTTATGCCGGCGGCGGTGGCGGCGGGGGCGGATCGGAAACCTCCGCACGGAGCGAGCGGTCGGTCGGCTCGGGGACTGGCGGCCTCTATTGAGAGGCGCCGAGCAGCTTCTCGAGCGGCGATAATTCGCCCTTTCATTGGTGGTAGGAACCATGCGCGCCGAAGCGGAACAATTGATCGAATCTATCAAGCAGTCCCTGGGACTGCTGAGGAGGCATCTTTGACGTCGACGCAGCCCAGCGCCGACTGAGCGAACTCAACGCGAAGTCCGAAGACCCGAACCTCTGGAGCGATCCCGAATCCGCCGAAAAGGTGATGCGCGAGCGCACCATGCTGGAGGACCGGCTGGGCTCGCTCAAGAAGATCGAGCGCGATCTCGACGATGCGACGACGCTGGTCGAGCTTGGCGAAGCCGAGGGCGACGAAGCGGCTGAAGCCGAGGGGATCGCCGCTCTCAGGGCGCTGAAGGCGGAGGGCGACAGGCGCCAGCTCGAGGCGCTGCTCTCGGGCGAGGCCGACGCCAACGACACCTATGTCGAAGTCCATTCCGGCGCCGGCGGCACCGAGAGCTGCGACTGGGCGCGGATGCTCCTGCGCATGTATATGCGCTGGGCCGAGCGGCGGAAGTTCGGTGTCGAACTGGTCGAGGAGACCGACGGCGATGAGGCCGGCGTCAAGTCGGCGACCATCGTCGTCAAAGGCCACAACGCCCATGGCTGGCTGAAGACCGAGTCGGGCGTCCATCGGCTGGTGCGGATTTCCCCATTTGATTCCAACGCGCGCCGACACACGAGCTTCGCCTCGGTCTGGGTCTATCCGGTGGTCGACGACCGGATCAAGGTCGAAGTCAACGAGGGCGATTGCCGGATCGACACGTATCGCGCCTCGGGGGCCGGCGGGCAGCACGTCAACAAGACCGAATTGGCGGTGCGCATCACCCACATCCCGACCGGCATCGTCGTCGCCTGCCAGTCCGAGCGCTCGCAGCACAAGAACCGGGCGACCGCCTGGAACATGCTGCGCGCGCGCCTCTATGAACTCGAGCTGCAGAAGCGCGAGGAGAAGGCGAGCGCCGACGCCGCGTCCAAGACCGACATCGGCTGGGGTCACCAGATCCGCTCCTACGTGCTTCAGCCCTACCAGATGGTGAAGGACCTTCGCACCGGCCATGTGTCGGCTTCGCCCGACGAGGTGCTCGATGGCGACCTCGACCCGTTCATGGAGGCTTCGCTCGCCCAGCGCCTCTCAGGGCGGACGGTGGCGGTCGAGGATGTCGAATAGGGGCCCTTGCCTGGGGGGCCCCGAACAGGTCCGCAGTTTCCGCGACGCTCATGCCCTCGACCAACCGGGCGACGGTATGATTTGAGCGTTGAGCGCGGGATCGGTCGAGAGGAGGTCGATGTCGATCACGGGCCTGCGGCGGCGTATCAAGCCCAAAGCTTCGTTGATCACGATCCGGGCGAGCCAGGCGCCAAGACGCGCTTCGCCGCGAACCCCGTCGAGACCGGCGAAGGCGCGGACATAGGCGTCCTGCAGTACGTCCTCGGCGTCGGAATCGTTGCGCACGATCGCGCGCGCGATGCGGTAGAGCCGCTGGTTCTGCTGGTTGACGATCAGCCGGATCGCCTCGCGATTCTTTTGCCGCGCCCGCTCCACGAGCCCGTCAGAGAACGGGGGTAGTCACTTCCATCCTCGGGGTGGATGGTCCGAGGATTGGATGCAAATCGGGACAAAAGGTTCCCGAACGCATTTCAAGACCGGGAGTCTGAAGGGGACCGGTCCCAACAGCGCGCATTCAGGCCGACCGTCGCCGCGATCCACCCGGCGACCCGGCGGCGCGTGGCGTTTCGCTCAACCAGGCTTCTTCACCCAAAGAAGGCACCAGCCGGTCGGCGAAATGTCGCCATCGACGAGCTTGCAGGAATTCGGGGCGACGAATTGGGCGCAGCCGTCGCACTGGTGGCCGTCCTTCGGGGTGGTTTGATATTTGACCGCGGTCTGGGCCAGTTTCGCCTGCGCCTCGCCCCCGGTCAGGACAACGAGGGGCGCAGCGCCCGCGGCGGCGAAAAGGACAGTGCGACGGGTGACCCCTGAAGCGTTGCGGGTCTCGTTCATGAGCGGCTCCTCCTTCGATTGCGTCGAGCGGCAAAGCGGCGGCCCGCGCCAGAGGCGGTCCGCGCGGCCGAGTTTAGAATGATTCTAAACTGGTCCTCAATGAGGCGCAGTCGCCCGCCGCCGGCGGGCGGGCCCGAATATCGGGTCAACGGCCCCGCTGGGGTTCGCTTTTCCGGGATGTGGGACGCTCGCTTTCGCTCCCGCGCTGTGATACGGCGGCCCGAGAATGAGCGACATCTTTCAGGAAGTTGACGAGGAAGTCCGCCGCGACAAGGCGGCGGAATTCTGGAAGAAATACCAAAACGTGATCCTGATTGCGGCGGCGCTCGTGGTGCTCGCCTCGGCGGGCTTTCGCTACTGGCAATATGAGCGCAACAGAGCCGAGCAGGCCGCCGGCGATCAGTTTCAGCAGGCGCTCGCGGCGCTCGAGGGCGGCAAGCTCGACGAGGCCAGGGCCGGTTTCGACAAGATCGCGGCCCAGGGGCCGAGCGGCTATCGGGCGTTGGCCCAGATGGCCGCGGCCGGCGCCAGGGCCGCCAAGGACCCGCAAGGCGCGATCGCCGCTTTCGACGCGGTCGCCGGCGACGCCTCGATCGATCCGCTCTTGCGCGACGCCGCCCGCTTGCGCGCAGCGCTCCTCCGAGTGGACAGCGCAGGCGAGGCGCAAAAGGGCGAGGCGGAGTTGACCTCGCTGTCGACTGACAATGGACCCTATCGGCGCGTCGCTCGCCTCGCTCTCGGGGCGCTTGCGCTCGAACGCAAGGACTATGACGACGCCGCCAAGCAGTTCGATCTGGTGCTGAGTGATCCGGAAACCTCGCCCGACGAGCGACAGGCGGCAGCCCGCTGGCTGGGCCTCGTCGCCTCGAACCGGTCGCCGCCGGCGAAATGACGAGGGGCGCGGGGCGACAACATGGGCGCCAAGGTCGCCATCATCGGCCGGCCCAACGTCGGTAAGTCGACTTTGTTCAACCGGCTGGTTGGCCGCAAGCTCGCGCTGGTCGACGATGAGCCGGGCGTCACTCGCGACCGCCGCGAGGGCGAGGCGAGGCTAGCCGATCTTTCCTTCACCATCGTCGACACTGCGGGCCTCGAGGAGGGCGATCCGGCTACGCTCGCGGGCCGGATGCGCGCGCAGACCGAGGCCGCGCTCATCGATTGCGACGCGATCCTGTTCGTCGTCGACGCGCGCGCGGGTCTCACCGCCGCCGACCGGCATTTCGCGCAAAGCCTGCATCGCGCTGGCAAACCGATCATCGTGATCGCCAACAAGGCTGAAGGCGCCGCGGGACGGGACGGGATTTATGAAGCCTTCAGCCTCGGCCTCGGCGATCCGATCGCCTTCTCCGCCGAGCACGGCGAGGGCTTGAGCGAACTCTATGACGCGCTCGCCGGCATCCTGCCGCCCGAGGCGCGTCTCGACAAGGACGAGGAGAGCGAGCCCGCGCCGCTGACCTTGGGCGACGAGGAGGACGGCACCGAGCTCGATCCAAGCAAGCCCCTGCGCATCGCGGTGCTGGGGCGGCCGAACGCGGGCAAGTCCACGCTCATCAACCGCATCCTCGATGAGGATCGGCTCCTGACCGGCCCCGAGCCCGGGATCACCCGCGAACTCGATCGGGCTCGACGCCGAGTGGCGGGGCAGGAAGTTGAAAATCTTCGACACCGCCGGCCTGCGACGGAAGTCCCGGGTAGTCGAGAAGGTGGAAAAGCTCGCCGTCGCGGACGCGCTTCGGGCGGTGCGCTTCGCCGAGGTCGTGGTGCTTCTCCTCGACGCGACAATCCCGTTCGAAAAGCAGGACCTGACGCTCGCCGATCTGGTCGAGCAGGAGGGCAGGGCGTTGGTCATCGGCCTCAACAAGTGGGACCTGGTCGACAACAAGAGCCAGCGCGCGCAGGAGCTGCGCGAGGAAGCCGACCGGCTTCTCCCGCAATTGCGCGGAACGCGGGTGATCCCCGTTTCCGGGTCTGACCGGCGCGCATCTCGACCGCCTCATGGAGGCGATCGTCGCGACCGACGCGGTGTGGAACATGCGCATCTCGACCGGGCGGCTCAATCGCTGGCTCGCGCCGATCGTCGACGCGACGCCGCCCCCGGCCGTGTCCGGCCGGCGCGTCAAGATCCGCTACATCACCCAGCCCAAGGCGCGCCCGCCGTTCTTCGTCCTGTTCGGCAATTCGGTCGACAAGATTCCCGAAAGCTACAGGCGCTATCTTGTCAATGGCCTGCGCGAAACCTTCCGCCTCATCGGCGTGCCGATCCGCCTGTCGATGCGCTCAGGCGGCGACAATCCTTACGCGCCGAAGAAGCGGCGGGGGTGAGGGAGTTCCATCGGCCGGCGCACCCTCGCAATTCACTGATCGAGCGGGTGTTCAGGTTTGCGTCCGAAAAAGCGATTTCAATGGCTTAGGCTCGCTTATCTGCAACTCGGAATCATTATTAAACAGTTTATCAATGTAAATATATGCGCGTCGAGCCGTAGGCCGAACAAATTGCCATCTTGACCGACCTTCTTGATGCCACGTCGCTGCCGCTTGCAGCCGGTTGGCGCCAGTGCGGCTGAGGCGCATGATCGTCGCCATGAGCAAAAGCGCCTTGAAGCTTTATTTCAGCCGCAACTACAATCCGCGCCTCGCGGTGGCTGTGGCGCGCTATTTGAAATCTCCGGTCGAGTTTGAGTTCGCATCGCCCTTCTCGCCCGGGCAGCAGGAGAAGTTTCGAAAGCTCAATCCGAACCTGAGCGTTCCGATCCTGGTCGAGGGCGACAAAACGCTGTGGGAGGCGGACGCCATCTCCTGCCGGCTGTCGCAGCTCGCGCGCTCCGATTTCTGGCCGATGGGCGAGGCTCTGCCCGAAATCATCCGCTGGGTCAGCTGGGGCTATTCGAATTTCGTCCGCGCGTGCGACCAGGTCCATTTCGAGCGCGCGACCAAGCAGCGCTATCGGCTCGGGCCGGTGAGGCAGGATGTGGTGGAAGAGGGCCTGAAGGAATTTGCGTCCTCGGCGATCATTCTGGAGCAGCATCTGGGCGCGAGGGACTGGCTCGTCGGAGGGCGCCCGACTTACGCCGATTTCCGCATCGCATGCGTCTTGCCGTTCGCCGACCTCGCCGGCCTGCCGGTCCAGGATTTTCCGCGCGTCGAAGCCTGGCATGCGCGGCTGATGGACATCCCCGCCTGGCGGGATCCGTTCGCCGGGCTCGACGCCCCCGAACTTCCGCCAATCCGGACGAGCGCCGGGTCGAACTGATTTGAGTTTTGACCCCTAGACTTTACAACGGGGCCTGCGCGGAGCCTCGACATGTTCGCCAACGTCCTCATCGCCAATCGCGGCGAGATCGCCTGCCGGATCATTCGCACCGCGCGGCGGATGGGCGTCCGCTCCATTGCGATGCATACGCCCGCCGATCGCGGGGCGCTGTTCACCCGCCTCGCCGACGAAGTCCACGAGATCGGTGAAGGGGCGAGCGGCTATCTCGACCAGGACGCGATCATTGCGCTCGCGCTTAAAGCCGGCGCGGAATGTCTGCATCCGGGATACGGGTTTCTGTCCGAGAACGCCGGTTTCGCCGAGCGCTGCCTGAAGGCCGGAATAGTCTTCGTCGGACCTCCTCCCGGAGCGATGCGGACGATGGGGCTGAAAAGCTCGGCGAAAGCGCTGATGCAGCGTGCGGGCGTGCCGGTCGTGCCCGGCTATCACGGCGAAAACCAGAACCCGAAATTCCTGCGCGAGAAGGCCTACGAGATCGGCTATCCGGTGCTGATCAAGGCGATCGCCGGCGGGGGCGGGCGCGGCATGCGCCGGGTCGACGCGCATGTCGAATTCGACGCCCAGCTTGAGAGCGCCATCCGCGAGGCGGAAGCCGCGTTCGGCGACGGGCGGGTCATGATCGAGAAGTATATCGCCTCGCCCCGCCATATTGAATTGCAGGTGTTCGCGGACAGCCATGGGGCCTGCGTCCACCTCTACGAGCGCGACTGCTCCGCCCAGCGGCGCCATCAGAAGGTGGTCGAGGAATGCCCGGCGCCCGGATTGCCCGAGGAGACCCGCGCCGCCATGGCCAAGGCCGCGACCGACGCTGCGCTGGCCGCTGGTTATGTGGGCGCGGGGACGGTCGAGTTCATCGCCGATCCCTCGCGCGGCATGAGGCCCGGCGACTTCTACTTCCTCGAGATGAACACCCGCCTTCAGGTGGAGCATCCGGTGACCGAGCTCGTCACCGGACTTGATCTCGTCGAGTGGCAGTTCAGGGTCGCCGCGGGCGAGCCGCTGCCGCTTGGCCAAGGCGAGATTCGCCGCTCCGGCGCGGCCATCGAAGCGCGCGTTTACGCCGAGGATCCGGAGCACGATTTTCTGCCCTCGGCGGGACGTATTCACGTCATGAATCTCAAGGGTGAGGAGGGCTTGCAAGGCGTCCGGGTCGATACCGG
The DNA here is from genome assembly GCA_963742305.1 of uncultured Alphaproteobacteria bacterium. Taxonomy (GTDB): domain Bacteria; phylum Pseudomonadota; class Alphaproteobacteria; order Rhizobiales; family Beijerinckiaceae; genus Roseiarcus. The sequence goes on along the minus strand of CAVULN010000016.1, from coordinate 463,006 downwards.
CTTCGCCGCCGGCGACGCCGTCACGCCCTATTACGATCCGATGATCGCGAAAGTCATCGTCCACGCGGCCAGCCGAGACGCCGCGCGGGCCGCCCTCTTAAAGGAACTCGACGACGCCGTGATCATCGGGCCGAAGACCAATCTCGCTTTCTTAAGCGCGCTTCTGCGCGCCCCCGAGTTCAAGGCCGGAACGATCGACACGGGATTCATCGACGCCAATCTCGGTCGGCTCGGCGCCCAGCCGCATCCGGCCCCGAAGAGAGCCGTCCACGCCGCGGCGCGGCTCCTCGTCGTGCGGCGCGAGAAGGGCCGGGAATCGCCGCTCAACCCCTTCGACCCGTGGCGCGTCGCTGATTCCTTCGAGCTTGTCGGCTCCCGCCGCATCGGCCTCGATGTCGCTGTCGACGGAGTTCCGATGCGCGCGCATCTCATCGAGGGCGCGAACGTGGACCGCTTCGAGGGCGACCAGGGACGGCGAGGTCACCCTCTACGAGACCGACAGCGGCGTTTACGCCTTCGCCGGAGGGCGGCAGGCGCTCGTTAAGCTTATCGATCCGTTCGCCAAGGCCGGTCGCGACGCGGACGACGGGGACGCGGCGATCCGCGCGCCGATGAACGGTCGGCTCGTCGCGCTCGCGGTTCAGGAGGGCGAGGCGGTCGAGGCGGGCATACGCCTCGCGGTGGTGGAGGCGATGAAGATGGAGCACGCGCTCCTCGCCCCGCACGCGGGCGTCGTGCGCGACCTTACCGCCAATCTCGGCGACCAGGTCGAGATGGGCGAGCGCATCATGTGGGTGGAGGCCGAGGGACACGGGCGCGAGGGGTCCGCGGAAGGCTCGAGGTCAAAATGACAGCGGGTGCGTGAGATAGTCGAGCAGGAGCTTCTCAAGCTCGACGATTTCCGTCCGGACACCAGTGCGGGTCTCCCACCATCGATCGGGGTCGAAAGTCGAATAACGCGCGGCCTTGATCGCGACGCGCGTTAAATGGCCTTTCATCGCCCGGCCCAGCACCCGCCGCAATCGTCGCGAGTGATCCCGGGCGGCCACCACGACAATGGACTTGAGGCCCTGCGCGTCAGTCCACTGGGGCAGCACGCGGCCTTCGCTTTCGGTGCCGTCAATTTTGGCGATTCGCTCGACATGGGTCAGGCCGAGCTCGGCGAGCTCGTGGATTTGCCTCGTCGAGGCGTTGTCATAGGGAAGGCCCCGGCGGACGAACTCGAAGTCTGCGCCGCTCGGCGGGTCTTCAAAAACCGCGACGCGCTTCGAGACGCCCTCGTGGACGAGGTCGGCCGCTTCGAGCGCCCCGGCGCCGCCGGAGTCGAGCGTGAGCACGATCGCGTCCGCGGGCGCGACCGGGTCGCTTGCGACCAGCGCCCATCCCAAGGCTCGCAAGACGGGTTCGGGAGCCGGGCGAATGGCGGCGACCGCAAACGCGCCAAGGGCGAACGCCGCCAGCGCGGCGACCCACCACGGCTGCCCGAGAATCCTTCTCCGCTTCATGGATTGCGGTATGGATGGGCCGCGGCCATCTCATCAGCGCATGCGCGCGGTTCCTGGATGGTGCGTGCCGCCATCGGTTCTCATGAGCTCGTCATACAAGCGGTCGATCTCGCGCGCGTCGGCCGGCGGGACATCCTGCTCATGCAGGGATCTGAGCTCACTCCCGGTCGGCTGGCGGTTGAATCCGTTCTGGATCGGCCACGACGGATGAAGCGCCTGCTGGGCCGTTCCCGGCTGAGCCCAGGATGACAGAAGAGCGATCAGGGCTACGGCAAAGAGGGTTTTGTATGACATTTGCGGGAGCGCCCGATCTTTAAATCGGGCGGCGATCTCCTGGTGACGGTCAGCGGCGATGAGATTACCAGCAATCATGTAGGATTCGCCATCCCGAACCGAAACCCGGGTCTTCGATGGCTAAATCAGGGCCAGTCCAGCGAATGCGGTCGCGAATCTTTCCATGGGGATAGCGCCAGCGTCCGGCTGGGCCGGCGCGGGGTTCGTCTGCTAAGTTCCGCTTATGCCCCTTCACCTCATCAAGCTCTGCGTCGGCGCGGAGTCGCTCGCTGACCTTCGTCAATGGATGGCCGAGCGGATGGCGGAAGCAAGGCGCCGCCGCGCGCCGCTCCGGCACGCCCACATTACCCGCATGACGCCGAAACGCACGCAAGAGATCGTGGACGGCGGCTCGCTCTACTGGGTCGTCAAGGGCCTGATATCGGCAAGGCAGCGGATTGTCGGCCTCGACCCGTTCATGGACAAGGACGGAATCGGCCGCTGCAGGATCTGGCTTGACGGAACCGTGGTCGCGGTCGCGCCGCGGCCGATGCGGGCGTTTCAGGGCTGGCGATACTATCCGGCGAAAGACGCCCCGCCGGACATCGGCGAGGGCGGGCCCGGCCTCGCCGCGATGCCGGAGGGGATGAGGCGCGAGCTGGCGTCGCTCGGCCTGCTCTAAGGCCGGGCGAGCCTGGCATCCCGCAGCGAAGCAAAGTCGGCGCCGACCGTCTCCGACACGCCGCTGTTTGCGGCGATGCATCTCGGAGTCGGAACGGGCGGAGACCGGATGCTCAGGGTTGATCCGCGGCCGGCGTACCGGACGAATCGGGAAGCATCGCCTGGACGACTTCCCGCAGTCGGACAAAAGATGGATTCTGGTCGAGGCTTGCGAGCAGCGGGGCGACGTAGCTCGGCTTAAGACCCATCTCCGCGCAAAGATCGGGCGCAGCCTTTGGATCGGACAAGACCGACACGAATTTATGAATGTCGCCGATCTGGAGAGCCCGAGCCTTGCGGAACCCTTCCTCGCGCAAGCACACGTATAACTGCGCCTGCGCGATCCAGTCGACAATAAGGCCAAGGTCGTAGGGAAGACGAACCCAAAGCAGGAAGGGGTTCTGCCAGGAAAGGACCTGCGCATCCGAGATTTCGAGCTCCGCAAGCCGGTCGATCTTCTCGTTTGCCAGACCGTCGATCATGAGCAGGTTCAAGTTCGTCGGCATGCTCTCCCGGCTGGGGTCGTCCTTGTCGCCCGAGATGTTCAGTTTGCCGAAGGCCCAATGAATGAAGGCGGTGAAGAATGGCGCCGGCACCGCGCCGATCGCAAGCGCGACGCCGATGAGAACCGGGCTTTCGGTGATGCCGAACACCTGCGCGAAATGCCGCATGACCGCCGCCAGAACCATCGCCGTGATCAGCCAGACGCTAAAGTAATGAAATGAGATCGGGTAGATGTCATTGTTGTTGATCTGATTGAGAAGACGATTGAACAAGGCAAGGTATGCGCCCACAAAAGCGATCGCGGACACCACCACAGTACCGGATTGATAGGTCTTGATTTGTTCGACGCTCACTCCGTCCTGTAGGACATAAAGGCCGCCAAGCAGGGTCGATTTCTGGGCAAAGTCATTAGGAAAGAATAACGCCATGAAGGATATCAAGGAGCAGAAGACGATTATTATCGCGAACAAAAGCATGGGAACGATAAAATCGGGCTGCGCGACCGACGCAGGTTGAATCGAAGCTAGGGTGGCTTTGGCGGTCTGAAAGTATCGCGTCGTTTTGATTTTGGCGATGATCACGCCGTCTAGCTTCTTGCTCTGCCGATCCAGAGAAATCGTTTGCACGAAGCAGGCGAGCAGGGGCGCGAGCGCGAAAAGAGCAGCAACGAAGAGCGAGACCAGCGGACCGACATTGCCGCTGGCCTCGATCTTCGAGCCGTTCACCATGAAGATGAGGACGCCGGCGACGACGGCCAGAACAAGGCCGACCACGATGCGGCCGATCCGAGCCCCCATCAGGTCTGAGATTTTGTTGGCGCCAGCGGTCGACGGCGAAGAAACGGACATCGGAAATCCCCCGGGTGCTGCCTTCTTTGCGGCCTGTCGCGCGGCGCTCGACAATCGAACTCAGGCGCGCGATCCGCGACTTGCGCTTTATTTCCGCGAGAAATCGATAAAATGCTGTGACGCGCGTCACAGTCGGCGCGCCCCTCTGTCGAGGGAAAGGGTCGGCTCGCAGGGCGTTCCTGCCTGGTCAACGAATTTTGGCCGCCTTGGCTTGCCGAGAGGAGCGCGAGATCCGATTTATTCGCGATGGACAAGGATAAGGACGGCGCGCTCGCCAGGCGCAGCGTGACTGAAGACATCGCAGCTTTCGTCGAGGCGGCGAAGAAGGCTCCCGCGCCGGGCGGCTCCGGCCGCGGACGGCTGATCTTCGCCCTCGACGCGACCATGAGCCGGCAGCCGACCTGGGACTTGGCCCAGAGCCTGCAGGCGAGAATGTTCGAGGCGGCGGCCTCTCTTGGCGGCCTTGACGTGCAACTTGTCTATTTCCGGGGCTTGAACGAATGCCGGGCGTCGAATTTCGTCTCCGGCGGGCAGGGGCTCAAGGAGCTGATGAGCCGCATCGGCGTGCGCGGCGGATCGACGCAGATCGCGAAAGTGCTCGCCCATGCGCGCAATGAAGCGAGAAGCGCCAGGGTTGGCGCCTTGGCCTTCATCGGTGACGCCATGGAGGAGAACCCGGACACGCTCGCAAGCCTCGCGGGCGAGCTCGCGCTTCTTGGAGTGAAGGCGTTCATGTTCCAGGAGGGGCGCGATCCGGATGCGAGACGGACATTCGGCGAAATCGCCCGGCTGACCGGTGGGGCCTATGGGGCCTTCGATGCCGGCGCTTCGGCGCGGCTCGCGGCGCTCCTGCGCGCCGCGGCGGCCTACGCCGCGGGCGGCCACGCCGCGCTTGCTCGCGAGGCGGCGGCCGATCCGGCGGCGCGGCTCCTGCTGTCGCAGATGCGCCAGGGATGAACTTGGCGTAGTCTTGCGGCGAGCGGGTCATACGAATCTGGGGCGGCGACGCTCGAGCGGACGCCCGCCCAATCGAAAGCGCTACAAGAATGAACCTCGTCATCGGTTTGATCTTGCTGTTCCTTCTGGTGCAGGGGATCAAGCAGTTTGCGCGCCTGGACGCAAGACAGGCGGCGCGGCTCGTCCGCCACGGCGGGGGCGTCATCGGAATGATCGGCGCGCTCCTCCTGCTCCTGCGCGGGCGGATCGGGCTCGCGGCGGCGCTGGCCAACATGGTGGCGAGCTTCGCCGGATGGCGGACGACGGGAGGCGCCTCGACTGGTCCCTCTGCCCCGTTTCGCGACGTGGGAGCGGGGGCGCGGGCCGGCCGCGTCTCGACCGCGCGCTCGGCGATGATCGAAATGTGGCTCGATCACCCGACCGGGGCGATGACCGGCCGCGTTCTCGCCGGCGCCTTTGGGGGCCGCGCGGTCGAAACCTTGTCGCGTCCGGAGCTGGTGGCGCTCCGCCGGGAGCTCGCCCGCGACGATCCCGACGGCGTCAACCTACTAGAGGCATATCTCGACCGCCGGTTCGCCGGCTGGCGTGAGGCAGACGAGGGTCAGCGTCAGGCGCGGGGGGGCGGGGCGATGTCGCGCCCGGAGGCGCTCCAGGTCTTGGGGCTCGCGGAAGGCGCGAGCGAAGCGGACATCATCCGCGCTCATCGGGCGCTCATGAAAAAGTTTCATCCAGATCATGGCGGCTCGACCACGCTTGCCGCGCGGGTCAATCAGGCCAAGGATGTTCTGATGCAGCGACAAGGCTAGGCGAGGCTCCTGAAAGGGTCGGCGTCAGTCGTCGTGGGCGGGGAAGCAGGCAAATCCATTCCGTTTGAGCGAGCGGCAGGCGGCTTCCGCCGAAGCGGAATCGAGGACCGCGAAACGGGCGCGGTAGAGCGTGGCGTCGCCCTTGCGCACCCGCTGGGTGAGGGGCTTGGCCGAGGCCAGGGTCGAGCCGTTCCTTTCGCGGGCGCGGATCAGAAGCGCGTTGGCCTTGGCGAGACTGTCGGGCGCGCCGATCTGAATCATCCAGCCGCCTTGAGAGCTGCCCCGGGTCTCCTCGTCTTGGGCCATGGCCCGCGGCGGATGGCGGTCGTCGCCTGCGCTTTCGGGCCTTGCGGACGGCGGGAGCGGCGCGCCGGGCATGAGCCGGGCCTGGATCTTGGCCGTTGTCGCGCCGGGCCCTGACGGAGCGCGGTGCCTTGGGCCTGGCCGCGGGGCTGGCGTTTCGTCGTCTCCGGTTGCGTCGTCGCCTTCGCCCGCCTCGGTCGCCGCTTCGATGACGTCGCCCTGAACCGCGGCTCGACGGCGGGGGCCGCACGTGGACGAATTGGCGGCGCCGCTCGGCGGCTCGGACGCGAAGCGTCCGCGACCTCGGTCGTGGTGCGCGTCGTCGACGCCTCGGCGATGTGGTCGACGATCAGCGTTCTCCATGATCCGGTCACGCCCCGCCGCGGTGCGGCCGCCCATGACGACGGCGATCAGCGACCGCCCGTCGCGATGGAGCGAGGTCAGGAGATTGAATCCGGACGCCCGAGTGTAGCCCGTCTTGATTCCATCGACGCCGTCGATGCGGCCGAGCAGGTGATCGTGATTGCCGATGACCTCTCCGTCATAGGCGAACTCGTGAAGCGAGAAATAATGGAAGTAGCGCGGGAACCGCTCCTGCATCGCATGTCCGAGAATCGCGAGATCGCGGGCGGTGGTGATCTGGCGGTCGTCGGGGAGACCGGACGCGTTGACGTAGGTCGTGTTGGCCATGCCGAGTTCGCGCGCCTTGCGCGTCATCATCTCGGCGAAATTGCCTTCCGACTGGCCGACCGCCTCGGCGATCGCGACCGCGATGTCGTTGGCCGATCGGGTCACGATCGCCTTGATCGCGTCGTCGACGCTGATCGTGTCGCCGGCAGGAAGGCCGAGTTTTGACGGCGCCTGCGCGGCCGCGTGCTGGGAGATCGGAATCTGCGTGCGCAGCGTAATGGCGCCGCGGTCAAGCTGTTCGAACAGGAGATAGAGCGTCATCACCTTGGTGATCGAAGCGGGATGACGCAGTCCTTCCTCGGAGACCGAGTAGAGGGTCTTTCCCGTATTGTCGTCGATGACGATCGCCGAAAAGGCGGGCGAAACGGACAGTCCCGCTACTTGGCGAACGAGATGGTGGTGCGCGCGACGCGCGTAGCGCGAAATATGCGTGTGGCGCGGATAATGGGCGTGGCGCTGGACATGGGCGCCGTGCGCATAGCGCACGGCGCGACCCGCAGGGACGGCGTGCGCGTAATGACGATAGTGCCGGGAGTGATGCGCCTCTGCCGGTGCGGCGGCGAAACACAGGATCGAGGCTGAAATCACGGCTGCCGTCATGAGACGAGCAAGCCGGCCAATTCGAAGGCAACCGCCACGCAACGCCATGAACCCGACCCCACTCACACGACCGCCGAGGGCTGACCCTCTGCCGTTGCGTCACGCACACAGTCGCGAACGATATGTCGGCGCGGTTACGCCGCGGTTAACGGGACGATGCGGGCTGGGGGGTATTTTTGCCTAAGCCTTTGGAATCGCGGCGCCCCGTCGCGAGGGCCGGCGATCCCTGGGTTCAAGTGGCGACTGAGAGTGAAGCCGCAATCCTTTTGAATGGATTCATTTTTGTTAGCCGATTGAACGCGCCTATGACCCTATCCATAGAAAAAATGCTGCGGCGCAACAAAAAGTCCTTGACTCTCTTTGTGCACTGCACATATTGGCGCTATCGAGAGTTCGCCCCTGCGGGACGAGAACTCGTAGCCAACCGATGAGGAGTCCATCAGCATGACCGCCGTCACCCCGACATTCGACGATTTCCAGAAGTTCTCCAAGGACCAGCTTGAGGCCTTTACCGCCGCTTCGGCCACGCTGTCGAAGGGCCTGCAGGATATCGCCGCCGAATCGACCGACTATTCGAAGAAGGCTTTCGCCGCCAATTCCGCGATGTGGGAGAAGCTTCTCGGAGCGCGCAGCGTCGAATCGGCGGTCCAGATTCAGAGCGAATTCGCCAAGCAGGCTTATGAGGGCTTCGTCGCTCAGGCGACCAAAGTCACCGAGCTTTATACCCGCGTCGCCTCCGACGCGCTGAAGCCTGTCACCGCAGCTTACGCGACCTTGCAGAGGTAAGCGAGCGAAGCTTCCGCCAGTCGCGGTGCAGACAATTCCTTCGAACCGCCGCCGGCGCCTTCCAAGCGCCGGCTTTTTTGTGTCCTTGTCCAGCTTCATCGACGCCGGCAAACGGAACGGGAAGGGGACATTCCGGGTTGAATGTTAGGCGCTGTTCGCGGATGCGTCGAGGCTCTTGCGCGTGACGGGCAAATTGGCAATGCTGATATGAGCGACGACATCTGGCGCCGGCGGCGCCGGGCGCCTAGATTGAGTCGCTACGGTTGTTGTGTCCGTGTAACGATGTGAGTTCCGCCTAATCGGCATCAATCAGGGTCTTTCCGTGGCTGCCGCCTCAAATCGGTTGGTTCTCCGCCTGCGAGCGGGAATGGCTCGGCTGGCGCGATGGCTCTATCCCGGTTTCGGCGTGAGCGCGGCGCAAGCGCCCGCGCGCACGGTCGCGGCGCGCGAACCCAGGAAGGGGGGAGAAACGCCGGGGGCGGGCGCCGCGGTCATCACCCGCACCCGGACGCAGACGAAGCGCCCGAATATGTATCGCGTTCTATTGCTCAACGACGACTATACGCCCATGGAGTTCGTGGTCTCGATCTTGCAAGCGTTCTTCAACAAGGATTCCCAGGAGGCGATGCAAATCATGCTCCAGGTGCACCACAGCGGCGTAGGCGAATGCGGCGTCTTCACTTACGAGATCGCGGAGACCAAGGTGTCGCAAGTGATGGACCACGCGCGGAAGAATCAGCACCCCCTGCAATGCATCATGGAAAAGAAGTGAAAGGCGCCCGATGCCGATTTTCTCCCGCGCGCTCGAAAAGACCCTCCGTCGGGCGCTCTCCCTCGCCAACGAGCGCCGTCATGAATATGCGACCCTCGAGCATCTGCTTCTGGCGCTGATCGACGACGTCGATGCGGCGGCGGTTCTGAGAGCTTGCGGCGTCGATCTCGACTCGCTGCGCAAGACCGTCGTTCATTACCTTGACACTGAACTGGAAAACCTGGTCGTCGACAGCCAGGAAGAGGCCAAGGCGACCAACGGCTTCCAGCGCGTCGTGCAGCGGGCGGCCTTCCACGTCCAGTCGTCGGGCCGCGAGGAGGTGACCGGCGCGAATGTGCTGGTCGCCATTTTCGCCGAGCGCGAGACCCATGCCGCCTATTTCCTGCAAGAGCAGGACATGACCCGCTACGACGCGGTCAACTACATCAGTCACGGGATCGCCAAGCGTCCGGGCGCCTCGGACCCCTCGCGCCTGCCGCGCGGGGCCGACGAAGAGCACGATTCGCGCGATTCCAAGGAGTCGAAGGACGGGTCGGATTCCAAGAAAAAGGAAGGCGCTTTGGAAGCATATTGCGTCAACCTCAACCGGAAGGCGCGTGACGGGCGCATCGATCCCCTCATCGGCCGCGAGGCCGAGGTCCAGCGCACCATCCAGGTGCTGTGCCGGCGCCAGAAGAACAATCCCCTCCTGGTCGGCGATCCCGGCGTCGGCAAGACGGCGATCGCCGAGGGTCTCGCGCGCAAGATTGTCAATTCCGACGTTCCCGAGGTTCTGGCCAATTCGACGGTGTTCGCGCTCGACATGGGCGCACTGCTCGCGGGCACCCGCTATCGCGGCGATTTCGAGGAACGCCTGAAGCAGGTGATGAAGGAGATCGAGAGCCACAAGGACGCGATCCTGTTCATCGACGAAATCCACACCGTCATCGGCGCCGGCGCCACCTCGGGCGGCGCGATGGACGCCTCGAACCTGCTCAAGCCCGCGCTCGCACAGGGGACCCTTCGCTGCATCGGTTCAACGACTTACAAGGAATATCGGCAGTATTTCGAGAAGGACAGGGCGCTCGTCCGCCGGTTCCAGAAGATTGACGTCAAGGAGCCGAGCGTCGCCGACACAATCGAGATTCTGAAGGGCCTCAAGCCCTATTTCGAGGAGTTCCACAAGCTGCGCTATACCGGAGAAGCGGTGAAGGCGGCGGTGGAATTGTCGTTCCGCTACATCCACGACCGCAAGCTGCCGGACAAGGCGATCGACGTCATCGACGAGACCGGCGCCTCGCAGATGCTGGTGCCGGAGACGAGGCGCAAGAAGACGATCGGGGTCAAGGAGATCGAGGCGACCGTCGCTTCGATGGCGCGCATCCCGCCGAAGTCGGTGTCGAAGGACGACACCGAGGTCCTCCAGCATCTCGAGACGACCTTGAAGCGCGCTGTCTACGGCCAGGACGAGGCGGTGGCGGCGCTGGCCTCCGCGATCAAGCTCGCCCGCGCGGGTTTGCGGGACGCCGAGAAGCCGATCGGCTGCTATCTGTTCTCCGGCCCCACGGGCGTCGGCAAGACGGAGGCTGCCCGCCAGCTCGCGCTCAGCCTCGGCCTCGAGCTGATCCGCTTCGACATGTCCGAATACATGGAGCGCCACACCGTCTCGCGCCTGATCGGCGCGCCGCCCGGCTACGTCGGGTTCGACCAGGGCGGCCTCCTGACCGACGCCATCGACCAGCACCCGCACTCGGTCCTGCTCCTGGACGAGATCGAGAAGGCCCATCCCGATCTGTTCAACATCCTTCTGCAGATCATGGACCACGGCAAGCTCACCGATCACTCCGGCAAGGCGGTCGATTTCCGCAACGTGATCCTCATCATGACCACCAACGCCGGGGCACAGGATCTCGCCCGCGCGGCGTTCGGCTTCCACCAGTCGAAGCGCGAGGGCGACGACCGCGAGGCGATCGACCGACTGTTTGCCCCCGAGTTCCGTAACCGGCTCGATGCGATCGTGCCGTTCGCGCGTCTGCCGGAGCAGGTCATCGCCCGCGTCGTCGACAAGTTCATCCTCCAGCTCGAGGCGCAGCTTGGCGACCGCAACGTGACGATCGAACTCACCGATGAAGCGCGCGAATGGCTGGTCAAGAACGGCTATGACGAGGCGATGGGCGCGCGCCCGATGGCGCGGGTGATCCAGACCCAGATCAAGACGCCGCTCGCCGACGAGGTGCTGTTCGGGCGGCTCAAGGGCGGCGGCGTGGTCAAGGTGGTCGTGACCGCCGACGAGACCGGGGCCAAGAAGCTCGGCTTCGTCTATCCGGAGGGGCCGGCCCAGCCGCGGCTCGAGCGCGACCTCATTGTCGCCACCCGCGCGCGCCGATCGCGCAAGCGGGCGGAGCCCGCCAGCTCCGACGCAGCCGGCAAGGAGCCTGCTCCCGAGGAGCCTTGACAGAGCGGAAAGGCCTGGCCTGCGAATGCAGCGCCGCGGCGGCCGGGTTCGTTCGTCCGCGTTTCGGCCGCCCGCGCCCCTTCGCCTCGGCTTTCTCTGCGTGCCGGCGATTGCGCGCAAGTATTGAGTTTGCCCTTGCCAACCCTCATTGCATCTGTTACCAAAAAACAGGATGCATTTGGGCTAAGGTGAGCAATGGCTCCGGGCTTCAAAGACTAGTTTAATGAACAGACTCAGGTGGTGACGACGCGTTGCCGGGGGGCACGTCGCATCTATAACCTGAGCAACCTCTCACGACTTATACTGGGAATGAGGATACACGATGCTGCCAAACGTCGTTCTTTTTCAAGGTTCGGCCGACCCGAATACACAAGGGCTTTGGGAAACGAACGGCACCGCAACCGGAACCTTCCTGGTGACCAACGGGCCATTCATCGACGGGTTCCGCCCCAACGCCCTGTCGCTGATGGATCTCACGGTTTTTGGCAATCAGGTTCTGTTCAGCGGCCGGAACGCGAGCGGCAAATACGGCTTGTGGACGACCGACGCCACGGTCGCCGGCACGGTGGAGCTGACCGGCATCGTCGGAGCGGGGACGGGCACGAATGTGGGATTGAACCCGTCCGACCTGACGGTTTTCGGCGCCGAGGTGCTCTTCAACGGGGTGGACAACACGGCGGGCAACGTGGGGGGGCTGTGGGTGACCAACGGGACCGGCCCCGGCACCCACGAGATTACCGGCATTAGCGGGGCGGCGTCGACAGGAGTCGACCCGACCGGCATCACCGTCTTCGGCAGCCAGGCGCTGTTCGGCGGCGTGGACACGGCTGGCCATGACGGTCTCTGGGTGACCAACGGGTCGGCCGCGGGCACGCACGAGATCACCGGCATCGGCGGCGCGTCGGCCAGCGGAGTCGACCCGACCGACATTACCGTTTTCGGCGGCGAGGCGCTGTTCAACGGCGCGGATTCGACGGGTCGCGGCCTGTGGGTGACCAACGGAACGACCGCGACCGAGGTGTCGGGAACGTCCGGACTGAATCCAACCGACATCACCGTCTTCGGCAGCGAAGTCCTGTTCGCCGGCAAGGATGCCAGCAACAACATTGGGCTTTGGATGTGGACTGGAACGGGCGCGCCGCAAGAGCTGACCGGAATAAGCGGCGCGGTCGCGAACCTCGCTCCGAGCGACATCACGGTCTACAATGGCAAGGTCCTGTTCTCCGGCCTTGCCACGACCGGCGGCCGCGAGCTGTTTGTCACCAACGGAACCGCGGCCGGCACGACGAGGCTGACGGTGGCCGGCAGTTCGAATTACCGATTCAACCCCACCGATCTGGAACTCTATAACGGGCAAGTCCTGTTCCAGGGCCAGAACTCGAGCTCGCTCCAAACCCTGTGGACGATGAACAGCAGCCTGGTGGCGACCGAGATCGCGCCAATTTCCGGAGCGCGGCCCACTTATGGGTTGATTCCGGTCGATTTGACCGCGCTGACGCCATCAAGCAGCGGCGGCGACATCGTTTTTCAGAGCACCGCCGGGCAGGCGGCGGTCTGGGAAATGAACGGCGTGAATGTTACCGGCGGCGGAGCCGTGACACCCAATCCAGGGCCGGGTTGGCAAACGATCGGAACCGGCGACTTCTTCGGCGGCAGCAATTCCGACCTGCTGTGGCAGAGCAGCGGCGGCTCGATCGCGATTTGGGAAATGAACGGGAACAGCATCATTGGCGGCGGGACCGTGGGCGCCAATCCCGGGCCGACGTGGCATGCGGTCGGAACGGGCGACTTCAACGACAACGGCCTTTCCGATATCCTGCTTCAGAACACGAGCAGCGGCCAGGTCGCGGTCTGGGAAATGAACGGGCCCAGCATCGTCGGCGGCGGGACCGTTGGCTCAAATCCAGGGCCGTCGTGGAAAGCGGTCGGAACCGGCGATTTCAATGACGACGGTCATTCCGACATCCTGTTTCAGAACGCGAGCAGCGGCCAGGTCGCGATCTGGGAGATGAACGGCAACACGATCATCGGCGGCGGGACGGTCAGCGCCAATCCCGGGCCGAGTTGGCACGCGATCGGAACCGGCGATTTCAATGGTGACAGCCATTCCGACATCCTGTTCCAGAACACCAGCGGTCAGGTGGCGATCTGGGACATGAACGGGACCAGCCTGATCGGCGGCGGAGCCGTGAGCGCCAATCCCGGGCCGAGCTGGCACGCGATCGGAACAGGCGGCGGCGGTTCCGACATCCTTCTTCAAAGCACAAGCGGCCAAACCGCGATCTGGGACATGAACGGCAACAGCATTGTGGGGGGCGGGATCGTCAGCGCCAATGCCGGTCCGAGCTGGAAGGCGATCGGGCTCACCTGAGTCGCCGCCCGCTCGGCGTATCGTCGAGCGGGTCGCAAAGCAATCCGGCGCCAGGCGTTGGCCGTTACCTTGAGCGGCCGCCTGTTTTCAGCGACTTTTGCTCCGCGTCCCGGTTCGTCAGGGCGCCTTTTCGCCTGACACGGATCGACCCTTCGTCCCGCGGATCCGCTTCGCCGGCGCCGTCGCGCGCGAGATCGCCATCAAATTCCCAAAAATAGGAACTATGTAAAAAGATTACAGGCGTTGCTCAACGTCGCGTGTCATGAAGGAGGCTCGAATGGCAACCAATGCTTCGTCGCGCGGGAGCGAAAAAAATGTCCAGGACTGGATCAACCTGATCTGCGGCGTGCTGCTCTTCATCTCGCCCTGGGCCCTTGGATTCTCCAAGGATCCCATGGCGGCGAGAGCCGCATGGGTCGGAGGCGTGATCATCTTCGTGATGGGCGTCGCCGCTCTGGCGCAGTTCGTCGAATGGGAGGAATGGGTGGCGCTGATCGTCGGCGCGCTCGTGGCGATCTCGCCGTGGGCCCTGAGATTCACGATGGTTCACGCCGCGGCGTGGTCATGCGTTGTGCTCGGCGTCGTTGTCGTATTGTCCTCGGTCTGGGGGCTGTGGACCGTCCACCATCCGGCGACGATAGCGGGCCGATAAGGTCTGAACGGGCGGATCGCCCGCCGGCGCGAGCGATCCGCGATTTGCCGCAAACGGCGGCGGCCCCGGCCTTGAGGGGCCCCGGATAACCCTGGGGCGCGGGACAGGCGCTCGTTGCGCCGCCGCGGTCAAGCCGATGAGCGCCGCCCCGCGGACGCGTCGCGCCCTATCCGGCCAACCCTTGGCCGAACGCATCTCGAAGGTATGCGGCGACGAACGTCGGCACGCGCGTGGCGTCGATGTCGCGCGGTCCACGTATGATATGCATGCGCGAAAACTCGGCATGCGGGTCGCGCGCGAGATAGGCCTCGATCCTGGTCTTGGCCTCGGCCGCGGTCGCCGCGAGCGTCATCGGCTTCATGCAGGCGATCCGCCGGGGCGTGAACACCAGCGTCCAGCCGGGCGCGACGCTCGCCTCGTCGGCGCCGAGGCCTGTCTCCTCCAGCAATTCCCGGCGCGCGCTCGCCTCGAGATCGACCTTGCCGTCGAATATGTCCGTCGGATCCGGCGTCCCGGCGGGAAAGTAGATCTGCCCGGCGTTGAACGTATGGTGCGCCATCTCGCCGAGCATGAAGGCGCCGTCGGCTGAGCGAAGCGCCGCCATCGAGAAGCAATTGTCGATCGCTTCGCCCGGCTCGCCGAATTCCTCCCAGGCCAGGAAGTCGGCGTAGTCGGTTTCGAAAAAGGCGCCCCTGAGCGCCAACCCCCCGTTCCGGCCGGCCTCGATTTTCCGCCGCCCGAGCAGGAGCACCCGCCCGTTGAATAGCGCGGGCTTCGCCTTCATGAGCCGCGCCCAATGGGCCGCGATGCTCGCCGCGCGGCGCTCGGCGAAAGCCCAGCGCGAAGGCTCGAACGTGAAATCGAGTTCGCCAACCTCGAGAAGACGAAAGGGCTCGCTCAAAGGTCGAGCGAGCCTTCGCCGACGAGGACTACGGAGCCGCCGATCGTCGCCGAGACGAGGGCGCCGGCCTCGATCGTGAGACCGAGCGCGATCAGGCTCGGCCGGCCCATCTCGAACCCCTGCTCGATGGTCAGCGTATGCTCGCCGTCGCGCAAGGCCTCGAAGGCCGCGACGACGCCGGCGAAGCCAGCGGCCGCGCTGCCGGTGGCCGGGTCCTCGGCCACCCCCCAGGCGGGTGCGAACATGCGCGCATGAAAGGCTGATCCGCGCCGCGCCGTTTCGCGTGTGTAGACAAAGGTCGCCGGGCCGTCCCTGGTCGCCCAGGGCATGAACCCGGGCGTGGCGCGGCCGGCCGCGTCGAGCGACCGGACGGGAACGAACAGATAGGGCGCGCCGGCGCTATAGAGGCTCGGCTCGTGGCCGTCCCCGCCGATGTCCTGAGGTTCAAGCCCGAGGCCTGCGGCGATTTCCGTTCTCGACGGCGGTTGGGCGCCAAGCCGTTCGGGCAGCTTCGGCAGCTCGAAATAGGCGGCAAGCGCCTGGCCCCTGCGCCGGCGCGCGACGCAGATGACATCGCCGATCTGTTCCTCGAGTACGATCCGGATGTCTTGAACGCGGAGCAGATCGCCCGCGCGCCGGTCGGCAATGAGGGCTGCCGCTCCGACTGTCGGATGCCCCGCAAAGGGCAATTCGCGCTTCGGCGTGAAGATCCTCGCCCGCGCGCTGTTGACCGCGTTCCTCGGCTCGAAGACGAACACGGTCTCGGAGAGGTTGAACTCGGCGGCGATCGCCTGCATGCGCGCCTCGCCGAGCCCTTCGGCGTCGAGGACCACGGCGAGCGGATTGCCGGCGAGCGCGGTCTCGGTGAAGACGTCGAGGGTGTGGAACCGCCGCATCATCAAAAAGAGCGCCCCGCGCCCGCGGCGCTCCCCGAGAGCAAAGGCAGGCTCAGAGCCTTCGGCGATTCAATGCCAGGAGAACAGCGGGTCGCTGGAGCCAGGCCAGGAGACGTCGATCAGCGGCCGGTTGGCTTCCGGAAGGCGAACATCGTTCGGCAGCCGGTCGTTGCCTCGCATGCCCTGGAACGTTCCCTGGATCGTGTTCCGCTGCGGCGGCCTCAGCGTGTCGAGAACATAGGCGTTGCGGGAGCCGACAGGCGCCCATGTACCGAGCGTCAGCCACGGCTCGACGCCCTTGCGAACGGTGATCTGCCGGCCGGTCGCGGCCGGATGCTTCGCCCGGTGATGAACCCCTTGCGCCTCCGCCGAGGACGATGCGAGGACAATTCCGAGCGCGACGGCCCCCAAGAAACTGACCGGATGTGTCATGAACGCTTCCCTTTCGCCCGGCCTTTTGTACAATGAATTGCCCTTGACCATGCGCCGACTTGCCCAAAAAGTAAATGCGGCGCCTGGACTTATCAAGCCGGCTCCGCCGCAAAAAGCTGCGACGGCCGGATCAATTCGTCTTGAGCGGCGATCAGGGCCAGTTCGCGCGAGCCGGCGGCCAGAGTGGCGCCCACGATTGCGTGAATCGATGAAGCCGCGCGCGACAAGGCGTCCGGCGTGGCGCGGGTCTCAAGCCAATGATGAAAGAAGAGCGCCGCGAACAGATCGCCGGCGCCGTTGACCGCGATCGGCAGTTTTGGGGTCCGCAATCGCCAGAACCCCGCTTCATCGCCGGCCAGCATGTCGAGAGCGTCGGCGGGCGTGTCTTCGAGCCTGAGCGACTTCGCGACGACGACCAGCGGCCCGCGCGCTCGCAAACCCGCGATCGCGCGCCGCGCGGCCTGCAAGTCAGCGATTTGCTCGCCGGTCAGCCATTCGAGCTCGAAGGCGTTAGGCGTGACGATGGTCGCCGCGCCAAGCGCGCGGTCGCGAAAGAATTCGGCGACGCCCGCCGCAACGTAGCTCCCGCGCCCGGTCCGGCCGATCACCGGATCGCAGGCATAAGCCGCGCCCGCGCTGGCGGCGCGCAGGCGATCGAGCGCGCGCAGGCACGCCTCCCCGAGTTCGGCTCGCCCGAGATAGCCGGTCAGGAGGCCGGCGCAGCGGGAAAGGACGCCGATCGCCTCAAGCCCATCTACGCATTCGTCGATCAGGGGACCGTCGAAGGCCCGGCCGCGCCAGCCGGCATAGCCTGTATGGCTGGAGAACTGCACGGTCATCAGCGGCCAGACCTCGCGCTTCAGGCGCTGCAACGGAAAGACCGCCGCCGAATTGCCGACATGGCCATAGACGACATGCGACTGGATGGAGAGGATCGGCTGAAGCATGGCCGAGCAGACGACGATTCGGCGGCCGGGGTAAACATGGAGCAGGCGGCTGGCGGGCAGAAATCAATCGTTAGCGGGCGCGCCTTGATTTCTGTTTCACGTGAAACAGACTTGGCAATTCATGAATAGAGGAAATGATTCAGAGCAGGCCCTCGGACGCATTCCTGAGATCGACCCGCGTCGCTCCAAAGCCCGCGGATTCAACCAGAGCGCGAATTCCCTGTAAGCCAATGAAATAAATTCAAGCAAAAATCGTTGAATTTGCCTGATTTTACTTCTTGTTATTACGCGGAATTGGGACTTTTCAATGGGTTGGGAGCGGAAAAATCAAAAAACTCCGGCTCGCGTCTCAGGTTGTGTGCAAAACGTCTCAAACGGGTTCCGGGCTCCCCTCTCCTCGAAGGTCTCGCCGAAGGCGGGGCCGGGATGCGGTCGGCGCGATTCGGATAAATTGAACATCAAGACGCATACTGACACATGATTCTGATTTTTGCAAGATATTTTGGGCGGACGCAACGATGAGCCGGAAGCATGGTCCGGGCCATCCCCTTCGACAGTCCCCGGAGGAAGGCTGGTTGGTCTCCCCTCGGGACGCGTGATACGGCTGGGGCCTGCATCAAAATGCAGGAGGCGACGCGTCTGGTCAGGCTGAACCAGCGTCCGGGCTTCGCGCCGGTCCTGTGGTCGTCGTGCCTGGCGATGCTGGCGGTCGGCGCCAATTCGACGGCGATCATGGCCGCCTTGCCGAGGATGCGCGCCGAGCTGTCCCTCAGCCCAACCGGCGTGCAATGGGCGGTCAACGCCTATCTGGTCGTTTCGGCGGCCTCGATCGTGCTCGGCGGCCGGGCGGGCGACTGGTTCGGCGCGCGCCCCGGCGCGATGGCCGGGATGGCGGCGTTCGCCGCCGCGTCGGTGCTCATCGCCGTCTCGGACGCGCAAGCCGCGCTTCTTGCCGGGCGGAGCTTGCAGGGCTTGGCGGCGGCGTTCGCTGTACCGTGCACTCTTGCCGCCATCGACGCTGGCGCCGCGCCGGAGCGCCGGGCGCAGGCGGTCGGCGCCTGGACCGGATTCCTGATGCTCGGGTTCAGCATCGGACCGCTTGTCGGGGGCGCGCTCACGGACATCGCGGGCTGGCGGGCGATCTTCTGGCTCAACGCGCTCCTGATGCTCGCCGCAATGGCCGGCACGGCCGTATCGGGCGGAGCAGGGGAGGCTTCCGGACGCGCGCGAAAGCCGGCGATCGACTGGGCCGGCTTCATCCTGCAGGCCGCTTTCATGGCGGCGCTCATCTTCGCTCTGCAGGCGGCGCCGCACGCTCGGGCTGCGCCGGCGCGATTGATCGGCCTCCTGGCGCTGGCGGCGGGGTCGTTCATCCTGCTGCTCGCGGCGGAGGCGCGCGTCGCCGCGCCGCTCATCGACCGAAAGCTCTTCTCGCGAACGGATTTCGTGATGGGCCTGGCTATTGGCTCGCTCGCGATGTTCAGCATCATGAGCCTGCTGCTCTACTACAACCTTTACGCCCAGAGCCCGCAGGGGCTCGCCCTTGGCGCGCTCGAAGCGGGCGCCTCGCTGTTGCCGCTCAGCGCCGCCCTGTTCGCGGTCGCGCTCGCCGCTTCCGCCATTACGGCGCGAGTGGGACTTGGCGCCGCCGATAACGGGCGCCATGGCGCTGATCGTGGTCGCCTGCGCGATTCTGGGCGCGGCGGTCTCCGGAGGCGGCTCGCTGATGCTGGCGATCGGGTTCGTCACGATGGGCGCGGGCCTGGCGCTGCCCTACGCCTCGGCGCCGAGGCTCGCGCTGTCGGCGCTCTCGCCGGCCGAGAAGGGGCAGGGATCCGGCCTCGTCAATGCCTGCACCTTTCTGGGCGGCAGTTTCGGGGTCGCCGGCGGGGCCATCGCTTTCGCGTTCGGTGGATTCGTCGCGGTTCTGGCGATGATCGCGGTCGCCGGCCTGATCGGCGCCGCGCTCGGCCGTTCGATCTGGGCCGGGGAGCGAAAGCGAATCCGCTATTGAGGGCGCCCGTCAAGGCTGAAACAATGCGAAGCCATGTCACGAGGAGCGCCATGACCGACGCCATCGCCTTTCTTAGCCGCGCCATCGAGCAAGGGCAGGGGCTCGCCCCCGCCGATCTCGTGCTCAAGGGCGGGCGGATCTTCGACCTCGTCAGCGGCGAGCTCGTCAAGAGCGACGTCGCCATCTGCGGCGACCGCATCGTCGGCACGATGGGCGACTATCGCGGCGCGCGCGAGATCGACATCCGGGGAAAGGTCGTCGTTCCGGGCTTCATCGACACGCACTGCCACGTGGAATCCTCGCTTCTGACCCCGCTCGAATTCGACCGCTGCGTGCTGAGCCATGGGGTGACGACGTCGATCTGCGATCCGCACGAGATCGCCAACGTGCTTGGGCTGACGGGCCTGCGCTATTTTCTCGACGGGGCGATGCGGACCGCGATGGACCTGCGCGTCCAGCTTTCGAGCTGCGTTCCGGCGACCGCGCTCGAGACCTCGGGCGCGCGGCTCGAAGCCGACGATCTCGTCGGCCTCGCCGATCATCCGAAGGTGCTGGGCCTCGCGGAATTCATGAACTTTCCCGGCGTTCTCGCGCGCGACCCCTCATGCCTCGCCAAGCTCGCCGCGTTCCAGAGCCGGCCGATCGACGGGCACAGCCCGCTTGTCACCGGCCTCAGGCTCAACGGCTATTTGAGCTCAGGCGTCCGCACCGACCACGAGGTCACCAACCTTCCCGAGGCAAAGGAGAAGCTCGCCAAGGGCATGCAGGTGCTGGTTCGCGAAGGCTCGGTGTGCAAGGACCTGCACGCGCTGCGTCCCCATCATCACCGAGCGCAATTCGCCGTTCATCGCCTTCTGCACCGACGACCGCAATCCGCTCGACATCGCGGAAGAGGGCCATCTCGATTTTGTCATCCGCACAGCGATCAGGCTCGGCGCGCCGCCGCTCGCCGCCTATCGCGCCGCGAGCGTTTCGGCCGCGCGCATCTTCGGGCTTAGGGACCGCGGCCTGGTGGCGCCGGGCTGGCGCGCCGATCTCGTCGTCATCGACGATCTCGAACATTGCGCCGTCTCGATGACGCTTGCCGGCGGGCGCGTGGCGGACGACGCCCTGTTCGCCGCGCGCGGCTCGCTCGCTCCGGTCGGCCTCGAGAGCGTCAAGGCGCGGCGGGTCGAGGCCGCCGACTTCGTCGCGAAGGGGCAGGGGCCCTCGACCCAGGCGATCGGCGTCATTCCGGGCAAGGTCATCACCGAGCGCGTTCCAGTGACGCTGCCGTTCAAGAACGGCGAGCGCGGAATCGATCTCGCTCAGGACGTGGTCAAGGTCTCGGTGGTCGCCCGCCACGGCGTCAACGACAACCACGCCACCGCCTTCGTCAAGGGCTTCGGCATGAAGCGCGGCGCGATCGCGTCCTCCGTCGGCCACGACAGCCACAACTTGTGCGTGGTCGGCGCCGACGAAGCCGACATGGCGACGGCGGTCAATCGCCTGCGCGAGATCGAGGGCGGATTCGCCGTGGCGCGCGACGGCAAGATCGTCGCCGAACTGCCGCTTCCGGTCGCGGGCCTCATGAGTCTCAAGAGCTTCGAAGAGGTGCGCGAGGCGCTGATCCCGCTGCGGGCCGCGGCCAAGGGCTTAGGGGTGACGCTCGCCGAGCCATTCCTGCAGGTCGCCTTCCTGCCGCTGCCGGTGATCCCTCATCTCAAGATCACCGACATGGGGCTTGTCGACGTGGACAAGTTCGAGTTCGTGAGGGACTGAGCCGCAAGCAAATTCTGCGTGCTCTTGCCGGCTTCACTTCGCTTCGGGAATCTCCGACAGGCAGGCTTCCAACCGCTCTCGCCCGCCCCATGCATTGAAGCGTGCGCCTGCAAAGGCGGCTACTGTATCGGCGTTGATGGGTTGAGAAATCCGATTGCCGCTGCCGGGCAGGACCAGCAGCAGGGTCTTTGGGCCTTGGAATCTCTTTTCAGCGTCCATGCGGTTGGCCGGAATCGAGCCGGCCGGCAAGCCGTTCAGGATGCGATTCATTTCGACAGACGCTTCGCCGATCTCTTTGGCCGGACCCGTGTCCCCCACGATGCCAAGCGCCACGCGGCGCTCGCCAATGGAGAGCGCGACCACGACATTTCCGACGCCCGCGCCGTTTCGCTGAAACTGCGACCCTCCTGGAAGGACGAATGCCGGCGCCGATAGCGCATCGACCCACTTTGACTGATCGCAGTCGCCGGGCGTCCCGCTGGACTTCGCACGGAGAGCCGTCATTGAAACGAGATATCCTTTGTCGTCGAGGCAAGGACGACCTGCTGTCCCGGGGCGTTTGTCCTTCTCGATAATGTTCTGGCTCAGGAGCGCCCATACCTTTGCCGTCGGCAGCCATCCCGCTTGGCGAATGGCGACGAAATCCTGAATCGATCGCTTCGGATTGTTGTAAGCGTTGCGGATATCGTTGATCGCCTTTGTCTGTGCGCGCGGATCGTCTGCGTTATATGAGATGCGCGTCCCGTCCGTATTCACCTTGACGTCAGGCACAACGAAGGCGAACGGCCTGACGCCTCCAATCTCGGCGCTTGGCGAACCCTGATAAACGTGAACGGTTTGCGAGCCGTTTTCGTCCGGCTGGTTGAACGCTCGCGTGAAACCGCATGAGTTCGACGTCGCTTCGGCGGGGGCGATGGCGATAAGAAGCGCGGTTCCGAGAGCTTGTGACGACGCGCCGATCTTGCCAAGCATATCGTGGCCCTCCCAGTCATCTTGTCCACAGACGCCTGCTTCCACCGCGACCACAAGGCCTATGTCCCGGTCACGAGACGCGTAGAAATTCAACTTTCCTCAAGAGCGACTTTGGAGACGGGCTCGTCGCATGTCTGTGACCTACGTCACAGTCTGAACATGAGCAGCAATGCGGCCTTCATCCGTCAACCTGCTGACGGTGCGCACGCTCGAGGCGCCGGCGCCGCGCGCGAGGTTCCCTTGCATGACATCCTCCTGCAATCGCTCCAATGCGCGTTGTTGCGAGCGCGAGCCAAAAGTCAGGCTCGGCGAATATCGCGGTCAGTCACGCTCGTTTCACGAGTTCGCGACGACGAAGCGTCAGGCCGCGCGGCCCGCTGTCGCAAACACCGCCGCCAGCGCGATCCATGCCAGAAGCATCGTCGTGCCCCCGATCGGGGCGGCGAAGCGGAAGATCCGCACCCCGGCGAACACATGGATCGCGAGCTCGGCCGAAAACAGGATCGCGCCTGCCTCCATCACGAAGCCGACGATCACGAGCGCACGCGCCGAAGCGGTCGCGACCTTCGCATGCGCCGCGATCGCGAGCGCCGCGCAGGCGTGCAGAAGAAGGAACTGCGCGCTTCTGAGCACCAGTTCGCCGCCGTTCTCATGGACGCCCGCGGCGGCGAGCGCCACGCCGGCGGCGCCCATCAGCGCCGCGACGACCGCGAGAACGAGAGGCAAACGTTTCATGCCTAGCTCCGTTGGTCTAAGCGCAGTGGACGGCTCGATCGACGCGAGCCAAAGCAGGCCATTGGCCACGCGCTTGTCAAGGCGCTCGCGACCGCGGCTAGCGGACGAACGACGGGAGGCGGCGATTGACGGACTTCAGGCTGCGCGCGATCGAGCGCTCGGATCGCGCGCGATGGGAGCCCCTTTGGCGCGCCTATCTCGACTTCTATCGCGCGCAATGGAGCGACGAGGTCGCCGACGCAACTTTCATGCGCATCTTCGACCCGCTCGAGCCGGTGCATGCGCTGGTCGCTGAACGCCGCGGCGAGTTGATCGGCTTCGCCCATTATCTTTTTCAGCGCAGCACGTGGCTCCTGAATTCGCAATGTTATCTTCAGGACCTTTATGTCGGCGAGGCGGCGAGGGGCGGCGGCGTCGGCCGGGCGCTGATCGCAGCCGTGGTCGAGGCGGCGAGGGAGGCAGGCGCGGCGCGCGTGTTCTGGAACACCCACGAGACCAACGCGGTCGCGCGCAGGCTCTATGACAAAGTCGGCGAACGTTCCGGCTTCATTCAGTATCGCATTCAGCCGCTGGCGTAACGCCGGCGGCGTTCAGAAGCTGCTTGCCGCAGCGCGAAAGTTCCCCCAAGGTCGTGTGACCGGGGTTCTTCGTCGCCCAAGGCCTCTGGCCGGGGCGTCAAATGGTGCGGGGTTTTCATGGTTTCGCGACGTCTCGCAAGGCGATCTCTCGCCATCGCCAGGGCCAACGCGCAGGCGGGCGCCGACGCCGCGCTGACCATCGCCGCTCGCACTCATAGTCTCCTCGCGCCCGGGCGGGCGCGAATCGGAGAAAGCGCGCGAAGCGCGGCTCATGGTCCAAGAGAAGGTCGATGCGGCGATGGAAGGGGCGCTCGCCGCGCAAGCGGCCTGGGGCGCCTTTTTCATCAAGGCGGCCTTCGGCGGCGTGCGGACGCCGGGTGACGTGTCGGCGGGCCTGACGACGATCGCACAGGCCGCGATGGGGCCTGCGCGGCGCAAAGTGCGCGCCAACGCCCGCCGCCTGACCGGAGCCAGGGCCTTGCCTTGACAATCGAGCTTCTTCCCCATCTGCAGCACATTCTCGCGACTTACGGGTATTTCGCGGTGCTTGCGGTCGTCGGCATGGAGAGCCTCGGGGTTCCCATACCCGGTGAGACGGCGCTGGTGGCGGGGGCCATCCTCGCGGGCGAAGGGAAGCTCAATATCTACGGCGTGATCGCCGCGGCCGCCGCGGGCGCGATCATCGGCGGCCTTCTCGGCTATTGGATCGGGCGCGAGTTCGGCTTTCCCATCGCCTACCGCTATGGACGCTACGTCAGTTTAAACGAGAAGCGGCTCAAACTCGGCCAGTACCTGTTCCTCAAGCATGGCGGCAAGATCGTGTTCTTCGGCCGGTTCGTCGCGCTCTTGCGCGCATTTGCGTCGTTTCTCGCCGGGGTCAACCGCTACAGCTGGGAGAAGTTTTTCCTCTTCAACGCTGCTGGCGCAATCGTCTGGGCCTCGATCTTCGGCGCGGGCGGCGATCTGCTGGGCCACGCGTTCGAGCGCTACGCGCGCCCGGTCGGCGTCGCGGCGCTGATCGCCGCCGTGATCGGTGGAATCTTCGCCGCCCGTTTCATGCGCTATCATGAGCAGGCGCTCGAAGAGGAAGCCGAGAGGGCCTTTCCCGGACCGCTGGTCAAGCCGCAGAGCTAGCCAAGGCCCGCGCAAAGGAACTCGCAGGCTCCCGCCGGCGCGCCGATCAACCCGCGCGGATCCTCCGGGAGGCGCGGAAACCGATAAGCGGAGCCGATATGCCAGCTAGCTTGACGGCCGCGGTTCCCGCATTGCCCGCCCTGTTGCTGGGCTTCTTCCTCATGCAGACCGGCAACACGTTCCAGGGGACAATTCTCAGCATTCGCGGCGAAATGGAGGGCTTCACGCTCGCCCAAATCGGCGCGGTCGGCGCGGGCTTCTGGGCTGGCGTGATTATCGGATCGTTGAGCGCCGCAAAGGTGATCCGGCGGGTGGGGCACATCCGGACGTTCGCCGCCTTCGGCGCAATCGCCGCCACGGCGCCGCTCGCGCATCTGCTGGTGGTGAATCCGTTTGCATGGATCGCGGCGCGAGCGCTGACCGGCTTCTGTTTCGCCGCCATGTTCATTGTCGTCGAGAGCTGGCTGAACGCGGGCGCTTCCGCCGAAAATCGGGGACAGATCCTGAGCATCTACGGCATGACGGGATTGTTCGCCGGCATAACGGGCCAGCTTCTTCTGCCCACCACGGACCCCGCGGGCTTCCGACCGCTCCCAATCATCGCCTGCATCATTTCTGTCGCGCTGGTGCCGGTCGCTCTGACCCAGGGCGCTGCGCCCGCGCCTCCGGGCGAAGGCAGTCATGTGGGGCTTCGCCGGCTCTACCGCGACTCGCCCCTGGGCGTCGTGGCCGGCTTCTTGAGCGGAGTGACCACCGGCGCCTTCTTCACGCTCGGCCCGATCTTCGCGGAGATGCGGGGTCTCGGCATGGGCGAGATCGCCATTTTCATGGCGTGTGGGACGCTCGGCGGTTTTGTTGCGGCGTGGCCCTTGGGGTGGCTCTCGGATCGCTGCGACCGCCGTCTCGTCATTGTCGGCGCGGCCGGCGCCGCGGCGGTAAGTCTCATCGCGATGATGGCGCTCGTGCCCGGCGACGCCTATTCGTGGCTGCTCTATCTTTGCGTCGCTGTGTTCGGCGGCATGATCATCCCGACCTACAGCCTGGCGCTTGCCCATTTGAGCGACGCAGTGAGCCAGGAGGAGATGGTCGCCGCGTCGGGCGGCCTCTTGCTCGCCCACGGCGCAGGCGCGGCGGCCGGGCCTCTGATCGCGGGCTTCGCAATGTCGGCCACGCCGCGAGGCCTGTCCTACACGCTGGTTGCGGCGCAGGTCCTTATCGCCCTTTTCGGGGTGTGGCGGTTTGCCTCGCGATCCGCGCCCCTCAGGCGCAAGAGCGCGTTCGCCCTGGAGCCGCCGGTTCCGGTCGGCGTCGAGCTGGCCGCCGCCCATTCGACGCAGCGGTAAGCTCGTGTTTACGCCGCCTGCGACCGCTCGACCGGGCCGATCCACACCCGTTGTTGCTCCGATCGGCGCAGAAAGTCGATGCCGACTGTGCGGGCGATCTTGTCGGCGTCGAGGGCCCGCAGAAGATCGCCGACGTTCCGCACCGGCTTGCCGTCGAGCGCGATAATCAAGTCCCCTGACAAAAGCCCAGCGTGCGCGGCGGGCCCGGCCTGATCGACGGTGAGCAGCCGCGCTCCGGTCGCCTGTTCGAGACCGAGTCTCAGCGCGATGCGGCGCGGAATCGCCGTGGTTGCGGCGCCGACTCCGATATAGGCCCGCCGCACGCGCCCGTGACGGGCGATCTCGCCGGCGACGAAGTTCGCGGTGTTGGACGCCACCGCGAAGCAGATGCCTTGCGCGCCCATGATGACGGCGGTGTTGACGCCGATCACCTCGCCGGCGGACGACACCAGCGGCCCGCCCGAATTGCCGGGGTTGAGCGGGGCGTCGGTCTGTACTACGTCCTCGATCATCCGCCCCGTGCGCGATTGCAGCGAGCGTCCGAGCGCCGAGACGACGCCCGCGGTCACCGTGGCGTCGAAGCCGAGCGGATTGCCGATCGCGATCGCGATCTGCCCGCGCCTGAGCTTCGAACTGTCGCCGAGCCTCGCCGCCGGCAGCGAGACGTCCGCTTCGACTCGCAGAAGCGCAAGATCGGTGTCGGGATCGTCGCCGAGCACGCGCGCCTGAAGGTCGCGCCCTTCGAGGGTGACCAGACTGACCGTCCGCGAGCCCTGGACGACATGGCTATTGGTGAGAGCGAGACCATCGGAGGAGATGACGACGCCGGAGCCCGAGCCGGCGCTGCGGCCCTGCTTGCGCACGTCGACCCGCACCACGCTCGGGCCGACCCGCTCGACGACGCCGCTGACCGTGCGCGAATAATCGTCGAGCAGAGACCCATCGTCGGGGGCGGGCGCGGCGCCGGGGCCCTGGTTCGGACTGTCGGGATCGAGCGCCAGGATTGGAGTGGGGGACGGGGAGGGATCGACCATTGCGGCGATATGGTGACGGGGAAGCGGGCGCGCAAGCACGGGCAGGCTTGAGGCGACAAGAGCTTGCCAGCGTTGAGCAAATGCCTCAGACAGCTGCCCCGGCGCTCGAGCGCCGCCCAATGCGACACTCATGGCTCTCACCGATCCCGCCGCTCGTCCCGACCATCTCTCCGATCCCCGGTCGCCGGCCATGTTCGCCGCGAGCGCCGCGTTGATCTGCCTCAACGAGGCGGCCTGCATCGGCAAATGCCTGGAGAGCCTTCGCGGCTTCGCCGAGATCGTCGTCGTCGACTCGGGCTCGACCGACGGGACGCTGGCGATCGTCGACGATTTCGCGCAGCGGGGATTTCCGGTCCGGCTCATCCGGCAACCCTGGCTCGGCTACGCCCGGCAGAAGCAGCTCGCTCTCGATCTCGCGAGCCAGCCCTGGGCGTTCAGCATCGACGCCGACGAATGGCTCGACGAGGATCTGCGCGCCTCGCTGCCGCATCTCATGGCGGCTGGCGAGCAAATAGCGGGCTGGAAGGTGCGCCGTTCGCTGACCCTCTACGGCGCTTCGAAGCCGGTCAGCCGCTGGACCCGGCCCGAGCACATCCTGCGCCTCGTGCGGCGGGGCAGGGCGCGCTTCGATCCCTCGCTCATCGTGCACGAAGGTCTTGTCGCCGATGACGGCGAAACGCCGGTCGCGCGCGATGGGCTTCTCAGGCACGAGCGCAGCCTGCCCCTGAACGAGCAGATGAAGAAGGAAATCACCTACGCCCGGCTCAAGGCCGAGCAGCGGCTCAGCCAAGGGCGCAAGCCCTCGACGCTCAAGCTCGTGTTCAATCCTCCGCTCTATTTCCTGCGCATCTTCTTCTGGAACCGGTTCTTCCTGTGCGGCTCGGCGGGCTTCATCCACGCAGGCGTCGGCGCCGTCTATTCGTTCATGACCGAAGCGCTCCATCGGCAATTGTATCGCGCCCGAGCGAGGCGGGATGAGCCGTGAATTCGACGACGAGGCGCTCGACGCGCTCGAGGTCGTCATTCCCAATCTGAACTGGCGCTATTCGGGCGGCACCGCGGTCAACCGCACCATCGCGCCATTGATCGCGAAGCGCTGGCGAGCGGCGTGGTGCGGGCCGGACCAGCCGGAGGGAATCGCGCGCTTCGACTCTGAGCGATCTCGTGCGCCTGCGCTTCCGTCCGCCGCGCCGCGGCAAGCCCCGCATCTGGCACGCGCGGCGCAATGTCGAGATGATCGCAGGCCTCCTGCTCAACCTCGTCGGCTATCGCTTCGCGCTGATCTTCAATTCCGCCTCCCAGCGGCCAAAAACATGGCTCACCGGGTTTCTCATCGCCCGGATGGACGCGGTGATCGCGACCAGCGAGGCTGCGGCGCGCTATATCGGGCGCCCGGCAACGGTCATTCTGCACGGCATCGACGTCGATCTCTATGTTCCGCCCGCCGACCGGCGCGCGGCTTTCGCGCGCTCGGGACTGCCGGGCAAGTACGCGATTGGAACGTTCGGGCGAGTCCGGCGGCAGAAAGGGTCCGATCTGTTCGTCGAGGCGATGTGTCGGCTCCTGCCGCGCTATCCGGATTTCTCCGCTGTCGTGATCGGGCTCGTCACGGTGGACAACCGGCCGTTCGTCGAGGGCCTGAAGCATCGGATCGCGGCCGCGGGGCTCGCTGACCGCATCCGTTTCCTTGGCGAACTGCCGGTCGAGGAAGTGCCGCTTTGGTATCAGCGCATCTCGATCTATGTGTTCGCTTCGCGGACCGAGGGCTTCGGGCTCACCATGCTCGAGGCGATGGCGGCGGGCGACGCGGTGGTCGCCTCGCGCGCGGGCGCGGCGGAGATGATCATCACGGACGGAGAGGACGGCGTTCTGACCCCGGTCGACGATGTCGAAGCGCTGGTCGCCGCCCTCGAGCCGCTGATGCGTGAGCCCGAGCGCATCGAGGCGATGGGCGCGCGCGCCCGCGCCGTCGTGGCGAGCCGGTTTTCGCGCGACCGCGAGGCCGACGAGATCAGCGAGGTCTACCGTCAGGTCTGGGCGGTGCGCAACGGTTAGAGCCTTGAGGCCTTCGGCGGAACCGCCTGAGGGCCGCCTTGAGCCGCGCGGAGTCACACATCCGCTTTTGGCTTAGCGGCATTTTACCGGCGCGATCCAATGTTTTCAGGGCTTTGGGACCCCGTTTAGTTCCACGAGTCGAAAATAATCACAGAATTCCACTGTAAGATCACATTCCGGGGGCGCAACTCACCCCAGCAGTCGCTGCTAGGCCGGGCGCATCGCGGCGAAGAGGCGTTTCAGCGGCGCCGACACGTGGTGGCGCAGCATCGCGAGCTTCTTGTCGCCCTCCGACGTGACCCAGTTGAACTGGATGACCCGCCGCTCGCCGGCGAAGGGCTTGTGGCCGTGCCAGGAATTGTCGGCCCGCTTGAACGCGAGCAGCGTCCCCTCGACCGGCGGAACCTCCATGATCATATCGTCGAGATTGTCGGCCGACTTGAGCAGCCGCAGTCGCCCGCCCGAATTCTCCCAGGCGGGGTTCATGTAGATCAGGATCGTGATGATCTTGCTTTTCGTGTCGGTATGGATGCGCCCGTCCTTCAGGCTGCACTGGCCGCGGACCGTGATCGTGGTCGGCCGCCCGGCGAGATCGAGCCCGAATTTCTCCTCGAACACCTGCCGGAACTCGTCGCTCTCGAGTTCGTCGAGGAATTCGCGGAACGCGGGGCCATAGGAAAGCTGCGCGACGGGAAAGCTCCCGCCCTCGGAGATTTTCGGGTAGTCGGCGTTGATCCTGGCGCGCGCAGCCGCGCGAACAAAGCCCGGGACGACGAAATACTCGAACGGCTCGCGTGCTGCCGGAGCCGCCCTGAGAGCGTCCATGTCGAGCAAGCGCAGACTCATGGGCCACCTTCGGTCGAGCGAATTCGCCGCCTTTTAGATTGCGAGGCGGGCCCCGTCAAAACGCTGGATCGCATACCCCTTCTCATGGATCCGAACCGATCCATGAGAAGGGCAAGCGCGAACGCGCGTCCGCGCTGATGCGCGGAATTGCAGATCGCGACAAGTCGCGATCTGCGGGATTGAGTATTACGTCCGCCCCTTGGCGAGCGCCGCGAGGATGGCCCGCGCGCGGGCGCTGGCGAAGGCCGCGGCGACGCTGAGGTCAGCCTTGAGGCGCCAGTTCGGGCGCTCGCGATCCGTCCCGGGCAGGTTGGTCTGGACTGTTTCGCCGATGAGATCGTCGAACTGGGCGTGGGCGAGGATCGAGCCCGCGCCGCCGATCAGCGCGTGAACCGCGGCGGCGAGGGCCTCGGAGAGCGGGGCTTCGTCGCTCGGCGCGGAGGCGAAAAGTCCCGCGGCGAGAAGCGCGTCGAGAAGCCCGCGTTTCGCCTCGCGCCGCGCGGCGATCGCCTCGTCCGCCCGGGCCAGGGTCAGACGGCCGAGCATGACCTCCTCGCCGATGTCGGCGCCCCGCCACCAGCCGGCGAGAGTCGCCAGATCATGGGTCGCGACGCAGGCTATCGACATGGGCGGATAGCCGGCTGGCGGCCGCACCCGGGAGCCGTCGCGCTCGAACCGCAACACCCGCATGCCGTGGACGTTGGCGTGGGTCAGCCGATCGCGGAAGCCCTCAGGGACAGTGCCGAGGTCCTCGCCGACCACCATGCATTGAGCGCGCTCGCTTTCGAGCGCGAGGCAGCCGACGAGATCGTCGAACGGGTAGGCGAGATAGGCGCCTTCCGCGGGGCGCGCGCCCTCAGGGATGAGGAAGAGGCGCTTGAGCCCCATGGCGTGATCGATCCGCAGCATGCCGGCGTGCCGCATGTTGGCGCGATAGACGGCGCTCAAGGAGGACCAGCCCTCGCGCGCGCCGGCCAGCGGATTGAGCGCCGGCAGGCTCCAGTTCTGCCCTTCGGCGGAAAACGGATCGGGCGGCGCTCCGACGGTGACGCCGCGCGCGAGCGCCTGGGCATGCGCCCAGGATTCGGCGCCGTCCGGCGCGGCGCCGACCGCGAGATCGCGGTAGAAGCCGATCTCGAGGCCGCCGGCCGCGCGCGCGTTTCGCGGCGCGGGCGAGCTGCCGGTCGGCGAGCCATTGGCAGAAGAGCGCGAATTCGAACGCCTGCCGGTTGCGCTCGATCGCCGCGTCGATCGCCTTCGGTTCGCCGTCGCGCAAGTCCTGCGGCCAGAGACGCCAGTTCTCGCCAAGCTCGCTGTCGGCGGCCGCCTGGAAGGCGGCGAAGCGCCGCAGGGATTCGCCGCCTTGTCTTGCGAAGGCGTGGTAATCGGCGATGAGGGGGTCCGCTGGCCGCGCCGCGCGGAGGCGGGAGAAGGCTGCCCACCGCGCTTCGAGCGCCGCGCGCTTGGCGCGCCACACCGCCTCGTACTCGACATATCGGGTCGCGGAAGCCGAGGCGAAGGCGGGCGCCAATGCCATAAGCGCCGAGTTCAGCGCCTCGTCGCGCGGCAGACCCGCGTCGTCGAGAGCGTCGATGTAGATCGGGTCGAGGAAGCGCCGATCGGAAGGATAGTAGGGGCTCGCCCGCTCCCGGTCGCGGGGAAAGAGCATGTGAAGCGGGCTCAACCCCAGATAGGCGGCGCCGGCGGCGCCCGCCGCTTCGCCCGCGTCGCCTGCCGCGGAGAAGTCTCCGATGCCCTGGTCGCGGCCTTGGCCGTCCTCGCGACGCAGGGCGTAGAGCTGGGCCGCGACGCCGAACCGTTTGCGCGACGCCGCCTTCGGGCTGTAGGCCTTCGGCGGCGCGATGGTCAGCGCGCATTCGACGCCATCGACAACGAGACGGTAGCGGCCAATCGGCAGCGCGGGAAGCGCAATCTTTCGCTCGGAGACGGAGCGGCCGTCGGGCAGGGGCCGCTCGGCGCCGCCGGCGGCCTCGATTGTCCATTCGCTCGCAGAGCCGTCCTCGCTGACGATCCGTGCGTCCGCCGCGTAGGCCATGTCGCGCAAGGGCGCGGTGAGCGTCTCGCCTTCGCGGAGCACCAGCGAGAAGGGAAGGCGGCGGCGCTCGACGCCATCGATGAGCCGCGTCAGGCTGTCGCGCGCTTGCGCCTCGCTCGCGACATCGAGGCCGAGCGCCTCGAGAAGCGCAATCTTGGTCTCCGCCGAAACCAATGTGCGCTTGCCGCCGACGTCCCACCATTCAGCTGCGATTCCCGCCGCGCTCGCAAGCGCGTCGATCGTCTCGCTGGTCGGCGCGCCGGAATGAAGGCCGTCCGCCGCCGGCGCCTCGGCGACGATGACCGAGGAGCGCGCGCGAAGCCGGACGCGGTCGGCGAGCGCGAGAAAGCGCTCGGGCGTCTCGGGATCGTGCGTGTCGATAAGCGCGCGCCACGCCATGCCGGAGCGCGGCGGCGGCAGGCGAAGCTCGGCGTCGGCGTCCGAGCGGTTCATCGCGACCGCGACGCGATCGACCCCGTCGCCTTGCGGCGCAGCGAAGACGGCCACCAGGACGGCGCCCGCGGGATCGTTCCACCCGCTTTCGTTCAGAGGCCCATTGGCGTCGCGCCATTCGACGTCGGGGAGTCCGCTCGCGTCGAAAGACCGCCCGGTCAAGAAGGCGTCGCGGTTGAGCGCGGAATTGGCGTGGCGAATTGCGATCAGACGGGTCGTGAAAGCGATCAGCGAAGCGTCGGCGCTCCGCCAGTCGATCGCGCTCGTCGCGTTGTCCTGCGCGTAGGCGTTGTTGTTGCCGCCCTGGCTGAAGCCGAGCTCCGAACCCATGGCTAACATCGGCGTCCCGCGCGAGGCGAGCAAGAGCGTGAGCAGGTTGCGCTCGTCGCGCGAGCGCGCCTCGACGATCGCCGGATCGCCGCTCGGACCCTCGACACCATGATTCCAGCTGAGGTTGTTGTCCGTCCCGTCGCGATTGTTCTCGCCATTGGCTTCGTTGTGCTTGCGCTCGTAGGACACGAGGTCGCGAAGGGTGAAGCCGTCGTGGACGACCACGAAATTGACGCCCTTGGATGGCGCAGCGGCGTGCGAGAAAATGTCGCGCGACCCCGCCATCCGGGTCGCGATCTCGCCGCGCTGGCCCGGATCGCCGCGCCAGAAGCGGCGCGCGGCGTCCCGGAAATGGTCGTTCCATTCGGCGAAGGCGGGAGGGAACTGGCCGAGGCGATAACCGCCCGGCCCCACATCCCAGGGCTCGGCGATGAGGCGCGCCTTGGCGAGCAGCGGATCGGCGGCGAGCGCCTGGAAGAACGGCGCATTAGGGTCGAAACCGTTAGGGCGGCGGCCGAGCGACGGCGCAAGATCGAAGCGAAAGCCGTCGACGCCGCCCACCGCCATCCATCGCCTGAGCGCGCCGATCGCCATGTCGATCACCAGCGGACGGTCGAGTGCGAGGCAATTGCCGGTGCCCGCGTCGTTGATGTAAAGCTCGGGATCGCGCGGATCGAGGCGGAACCAGGCCTCGTTGTCGAGCCCGCGGAACGACAGCGTCGGGCCGAACTGGTCGCTCTCGCCGTTGTGGTTGAAGACGACGTCGAGGATCGCCTCCATACCCGCCGCGTGCAGCGCATCGGTCGCGGCGCGGACCTCCGCCCAGCCGTCCGGCGCGAGCCTTGGATCGGGCGCGCCGAAAACCACCGCGTTATAGCCCCATGCGTCCGAGAGGCCGAGCGCGGGCATTTGCCTCTCATCCACGAACGTGTCGGCCGGCATGATCTCGACCGCCGTGACGCCGAGCTTCGCCAGATGCTCAATTGACGCGGGATGCCCGAGACCGGCGAAAGTTCCCCGCGCGGCTTCGGGAACGTTTGGATTAAGCCGCGAAAAGCCGCGCAGGTTGAGCTCGTAGATGATGAGCGCCTCGGGCGCGACGCGCTTATGGCCTCCCTCGCCCTCCGGCGGCTCGCCTGCGATCGCCTTGGGGACATGCGGGCCGGTGTCCTCGCCAAACGCGAACATGGAAGGGTGGAGGCGGAACGGCCGGTCGAAGCGCGGGGCGTAAGGATCGGCCAGCAATTTGGCGGCGTCGAAGCGCTTTCCGCGTTTTGGATCATGAGGCCCTTCGACCCGGAAACCATAAGCCGCGCCCGCGCCGAATCCGGGAGCGAGTCCGCGCAGGATTCCGTCGGCGTCACGCGCCATCGGCGCGCGAGCAACCTCGTGGTCTCCCTCGTAAACGCAGAGCGAGGCGCCCTCGGCGTTGGGCAGTTCGAGCGCCGCCTCAAGTCCGCGCGCGGTGACCGCGACGCCGCGCGCGGCCTTGCGCTCGCTCATTCCCGCGAGCCGGCGAGCGTGCGATAGAGCTCGGCGTAGCGCTTGGCGGGGCCGCGCCAGGAGACGTCGACTCGCATGCCGTTGAGTCTCATCCGCCTCATGACCGCCGGATCGCGGCTGACGGCGAGGGCGCGATCGAGCGCATAGGTCAGGGCGTCGACGGACGGCGGATGGAACTGGAAGCCGGTTGCGACCGCTGCGGCAATCGCCGCTTCGTTGGCGTCGATCACCGTATCGGCAAGGCCGCCAACGCGGGCGACGATCGGCGGGGCGCCGTACCTTAGCGCACAGAGCTGTGTCAGGCCGCAAGGCTCGAAACGCGAGGGCACGACGATGAAATCGGAGCCCGCCTGGATGAGATGAGCGAGCTTCTCATCATAGCCGAAAACGCAGCCGACCGCGTCGGGACGCGCGCTCGCGGCGGCGGCGAAGCCCGTCTCCAGCGACGGCTCGCCCGAGCCGAGCAGCGCGAGCTGGCCGCCCGTGGCGATGACGCCGGGCAGAGCCTGAAGGAAAAGGTCGAGGCCCTTCTGATCCGAAAGGCGCGAGACAACGCCGAACAATGGCCGGTCGAGCCGGGGCGCCAGGCCCAACCGCGTCTGCAGCGCGGTCTTGTTGCGCACCCGCATGTCAATGCGGAGCGCGCTGAAGCTCTGCGGAAGCGCGGCGTCGGTCGCCGGATTCCACACCTCATCGTCGATGCCGTTGACGATTCCTTGCACGGCGGCTGCGCGGGTGCGCAGAAGCCCGTCGAGCGCCATGCCGAACTCGGGCGTCATGATCTCGCGCGCGTAAGTGGGCGAAACCGTGGTGATGCGGTCGGAAAGCCGCAACCCCGCCTTGAGAAAGCCGACGCCGCCGAAATACTCGACCCCGTCGATGGAGAGGGCCTGCGGAGGAAGCCCCAGTTCGCCGAACACCGACATCGGAAAATGACCCTGGAAGGCGATGTTGTGGATCGTGATCGCGGTCCCGGGGCGTGGGCCGTCGGCGTAGTGCAGATAGACGGGGGCGAGCGCCGCCTGCCAGTCGTGCGCATGGACGACCTCGGGCCTGAACGCATCGATCGAGCCCAAGCCGATGTCCGCGCCGACCCGCGCGAGCGCCGCGAACCGGAGGGCGTTGTCGGGCCAGTCGAGCCTGTCGGGGCCGAGGTAGGGATTGCCGGCCCGGTCGAAGAGATGGGGGGCGTCGATCGCGAACAGGTCGAGACCGGCCGCCTTTCCGGCGAGGATGCGCGCGGACCCGCCGAACAGGTCAGCATATTCGTGCGCCGTCTCGGCGCCGGCGAGCTTGCTCAGCACCGCCGGATACGCCGGAACGACGGTCCTGATCTCGACGTCCTCGCGGGCGAGCGCGGCGGGCAGCGCGCCCACGACGTCGGCGAGGCCGCCGGTCTTGACGAGCGGGAAGACTTCCGAGGCGACCGAGAGAACTTTAAGCCCGCTCATTGCGCGAGCTTGTCGATCATCGGCTGGGTGATCAGGGTGACGCCGCTCTCGGTGCGGCGGAATCGCTTGGCGTCAAGCTCGGGGTCCTCGCCCACGACGAGGCCGTCGGGAATGCGCACTTCGCTGTCGATGACCGCCTTGCCGAGACGCACGTTGCGGCCGATGTGGACATAAGGCAGGACGATCGTTTCGTGGACGGTGCTGTACGAATGGATCCGCACTCCGGTAAAGATGAGCGAGCGGCTGAGCTGCGCCCCCGACACGATGCAGCCGCCCGAGAGCAGGGAGGAGACCGCGAGTCCCCGGCGCCCGTCCACGTCATGGACGAATTTCGCCGGCGGGGTGACCTCTCCATAGGTCCAGATCGGCCAGCTTCGGTCGAACAGGTCAAGATCGGGGACAATGTCGGTCAAATCGATGTTCGCGCCCCAATAGGCGTCGACGGTTCCGACGTCGCGCCAGTAGGGTTTGGCCTCCTCGCTCGACGTCACGCAGGATTTTGCGAAGTGATGGGCGACGGCCTTGCCGTTCTTGACCAGATAGGGAACGATGTCCTTGCCGAAATCATGGCTCGAATTCGGATCCGCCGCATCGCGTTTGAGAATGTCGATCAGAAATCCTGTCTCGAACACATAGATGCCCATACTGCACAGCGCGACGTCGGGCTTGCCGGGCATGGGCGGCGGATTCTTGGGCTTCTCCAGGAAGTCGATGATGGTGTCTTTGGCGTCGATATGCATGACGCCGAAGCCCTTGGCCTCCTCGAGCGACGCCTCGAGGCAGCCGACGGTCACGTCGGCTCCCGAATCGACGTGCTGCTGGAGCATCTTTTCGTAGTCCATCTTGTAGACATGGTCGCCCGCCAGGATCACCATGAACTGCGGGCCATAGCTCTCGATGATATCGATGTTCTGGTAGACCGCGTCCGCGGTGCCCAGGTACCACATCGTCTCCGAGACGCGCTGGGAGGCGGGCAGGACGTCGAAGGTCTCGTTGCGCTCCGGCCGGAAGAAGTTCCAGCCGCGCTGGAGGTGCCGGATCAGGCTGTGGGCCTTGTATTGCGTGGCGACCGCGATACGCCGAATGCCGGAGTTGAGCGCGTTCGACAAGGCGAAGTCTATGATGCGCGATTTGCCGCCAAAATAGACCGCCGGCTTGGCTCGTCGGTCGGTCAGTTCGAGCAGGCGGCTACCCCGCCCGCCGGCGAGCACATAGGCCATTGCGTTGCGAGCAAAGGGGGCCGAAAGGCCCTGCTCCCTGGCCGCTTTCATTGTGGGCATCGTCAACTCCGTAGTCAGGACGCGGCCTCTAAGAGGCGGCGGGCGGGTTGAAAACAAGAAACATGGTCGCAAGCGGCGGCAGCGTCAGGACCGCGGACGCGGGAAAGCCGTGCGAGGGGCGCGGTTCGGCGGTGACGCCGCCGAGATTCCCCATGTTCGAGCCGCCGTAGGAACCGGCGTCGCTGTTAAGCGCCTCGCGCCAGAAGCCCTGATAAGGAAGGCCGAGACGGTAGCCCGGGCGCGGCGCGGGCGTGAAGTTGCAGACGACCGCGACCGGCGGATCGCTTGGCGCGCCGCGCCGGAGAAACGCCAGCACCGACTGGGTGTCGTCGTTGACCACGATCCAGCGAAAGCCGTCAGGCTCGCAGTCGCGCGCATAGAGCGCGGGCGTTTCGCGATAGAGACGGTTGAGATCGCGGACCCAGGCCTGGACGCCCTGATGGGGCCGATAGTCCAGGAGCCACCAGGGCAGGGACTCCGAGGCGTTCCATTCGTTTGTCTGTCCGAACTCCTGGCCCATGAACAGGAGCTTCTTGCCCGGATGGCCCCACATGAATCCGTAGAAGGCGCGTGCGTTGGCGAACCGCTGCCATTCGTCGCCCGGCATCTTGTACACGACCGAGCGTTTGCCGTGGACGACTTCATCGTGCGAGATCGGCAGCACGAAGTTTTCGCTGAAAGCGTAGAGAAGACCGAAGGTCATCCGGTTGTGGTTCCAGCGGCGATAGATCGGATCCTGCGACATGTAGTCCAGCGTGTCGTGCATCCAGCCCATGTTCCACTTGAAGCCGAAGCCGAGGCCGCCCTGGTCGGTCGGCCGCGATACGCCGGGGAAGGCGGTCGAACTCCTCAGCAATGGTGATCGCGCCCGGAAAGGCGCCGTAGACGAGCTCGTTGACCCGGCGCAGGAAGGCGATCGCATCGCGGTTTTCGTTGCTTCCGTCGGCGTTCGGGAGCCACTCGCCCGCGCGGCGGGAGTAGTCGAGGTAGAGCATGGAGGCGACCGCGTCGACGCGCAGCCCGTCGATGTGGAAGCGGTCGACCCAGTAGAGCGCGTTGCAGTACAGGAAGTTCGCGACCTCGGTGCGGCCGAAATTGTAGATCGCGGTGTTCCAGTCCGGATGGAAGCCCTTGCGCGGGTCAGCGTGCTCGTAAAGCGCGGTCCCATCGAACCGCGCGAGCCCATGCTGATCGGTGGGGAAATGCGCCGGGACCCAGTCGAGGATGACGCCGAGACCCGCGCCGTGAGCGCGATCGACGAAGCGGGCGAAGGCCGCGGGCTCACCGAAGCGGTGGGTTGGCGCGAACAGGCCAACCGGCTGGTAGCCCCAGGATTGGTCGAACGGATGCTCGCTGACCGGCAAAAGCTCGATATGGGTGTAGCCCATGCCGGCGACATAAGGGATGAGCTGATCGGCGAGTTCGTCATAGGTGAGGAAGCGCCCGCCCTCGCCACGCCGCCACGAGCCAAGATGCGCCTCATAGATCGACATCGGCTTGCGCCGCGGCTCACCCTCCCGGCGCCGGGCCATATATTCGGCGTCGGTCCAGGCGAAGTCCGAACTGTCGGCGACGACCGAGGCGGTCGAGGGTCTGAGTTCAGCCTCGAAGCCGAACGGATCGGCTTTCAGCGGCAGCAGCGCCCCGTCCGGCCCCAGGAGCTCGAACTTGTAGATCGCCCCGGCGGTCAATTCGGGGATGAAGATCTCCCACAAGCCGCTGTCGAAGCGCCGGCGCATCTGCGAGCGCCGGCCGTCCCATCGATTAAACTCGCCGACGACGGAAACACGGGTCGCGTTGGGCGCCCAGACAGCGAACAAGACGCCGTCCACGTCTTCGTGACGAGTGAGGTGGGCGCCGAGCCGGCGGTAGAGCTCGCGGTGCGTGCCCTCCCGCGCCAGATAGTCGTCGAGCGGGCCGAGCGCCGGGCCGAACGCGTACGGGTCGATATACGAATAGATCCCATTCGCGGTCTTAACCTCGACCCGATAGGAGGGCCGTTCCTTGGCGGATGGAATCAGCGCTTCGAAAACATCGTCCTTGCGGCGCAGCAGCTCGGCCAAGGGCTCGCCCCCGCGAGTGAGCGCGCGAACGGAAACCGCCTCGGGCGCGAACACCCGGATGACCCACCCCGCGGGCGTCTGATGCGGCCCGAGCACGCCGAAGGGATCGGAATTGCGCGCGGCCGCGATCGCGTTGAGGTCCTCTTCCCGCGCTCTCCAGTCTTCCCCCATGACGGTCTCCACGGTCCAAGTCTCAGCTTATCGGCGCGAATGGCGCGTTCCAGATTTCCGTCGCGTATTCGGCGATCGTCCGGTCTGAGGAGAACCAGCCGACATTGGCGGTGTTGAGGACGCTCGACCGCATCCAGCGCTGACGGTCGCGCCAGGCTTCGTCGATCTTCATCTGGGTCGCCCAATAGGCGTCGAAGTCGGCGCAGATCATAAAATAATCGTGATTGGTGAGCGTATCGACGAGGCCGCGATAGCGCCCGGCGTCGTCGGTCGAGAACACGCCGGAGCCGATTTGATCGAGAGCCTCGTGCAGGATCGGGGAGACGGCGATATATTCGGTCGAGGCGATGCCCTTGGCGCGGGCGGCCGCGACTTCCGCAGCGGTCAGGCCGAAGATGAAGATGTTGTCGTCGCCGACCATGTCGCGCATCTCGACGTTGGCGCCGTCGAGAGTGCCGACGGTTAGCGCGCCGTTGAGCGCCATCTTCATGTTGCCGGTGCCGGAGGCTTCCATGCCGGCGGTCGAGATCTGTTCCGACAGGTCGGCTGCGGGCATGATGATTTCCGCCAGGGAGACGTTGTAGTTGGGCAGGAACGCGACCTTCAGGAGGCCGCGCAGGGTCGGGTCGGAGTTGACGACTTTGGCGACGTCGATGGCGAGCTTGATGATGAGTTTGGCCTGGGTGTAGCTCGCGGCCGCCTTGCCGGAGAAGATCTTGACACGCGGCGCGAAGTCGATGGTCGGATTGGCGCGGATGGCGTTATAGCGCGCGACCGTTTCGATGAGATTGAGCAGTTGACGCTTGTACTCGTGGATCCGCTTCACCTGCACGTCGAACATCGCCTGGGGGTCGACGCGCAGGTTGAGCTGGTCGGCGATGGCGCCTGCGAGCGCCGCCTTGCGATTGCGCCGGGCCTGCGCCACGCGCTCCTGCAGCGAAGGATCATCGGCGTGCGCCGCAAGGGCCTTGAGCGCGCGATAATCGTCAAGCCCGCGGTCGCCGAGAACCTGGCGAATGATCGCCGCCAAATCCGGATTGCACTCAATGAGCCAGCGGCGGAACGTGATGCCGTTCGTCTTGTTGACGATGCGGCCGGGATAGACTGAACTGAGGGAATGGAACACGGTCTTGCGCATCAGGTCGGTGTGCAGGGCCGAAACGCCGTTGGTCTTATGCGAGCCGACAAAGGCGAGGTTCCCCATTCTCACCCGCCGGCCCGCGTGTTCGTCGATGAGCGAAACGGCGGCGAGCAGGCTCGCGTCAACGAATCCGCGCCTCCGCGCGCCGTCGAGATGGGCCGCGTTGATGAGATAAATGATTTGCATGTGGCGGGGCAGCACTCGCTCCATCAGCGGCACCGGCCAGGTTTCGAGCGCCTCGGGCAGGAGGGTGTGGTTAGTGTAGGAGAACGTCGCCTGGGTGATCGACCAGGCCTCGTCCCATTCGACCTTGTTGAGGTCGACAAGGATGCGCATGAGTTCGGCGATGCCGATCGCCGGATGGGTGTCGTTGAGCTGGACGGCGGCGTGCTCGCCGAGCGTGCGCACGTCGCCCCACTGCTTGATGTGGCGGCGAATGAGATCGAGCAGCGAAGCGGAAGCGAAGAAATATTCCTGCCTCAGCCGCAATTCCTGGCCCGCCGGAGTGGCGTCGCTGGGGTAGAGAACCTTGGAGATCGCCTCGGCCCGCACGGTTTCCGAAAACGCGCCGACATAGTCGCCGGCGTTGAAGGCTTCGAGCTTGAGCGGGTCGGTCGCGCGCGCGGACCACAGCCGCAGCGTGTTCACATGCCGTCCGCGCCAGCCGACCATCGGCGTGTCGTACGCGACCGCTTCCACGGTCTCGGCCGGATGCCACACATGGTGCGCGCGCTCGTCGTCGCCCTGGACCATTTCGACCCAGCCGCCGAAACCGATCGCGTAGTTGTATTCGGGGCGGACGAATTCCCATGGGTCGCCGTTAACGAGCCAGTCCTCGGGCGTTTCCTGCTGCCAGCCGCCGCGGATGATCTGGCGGAACAAGCCGTTGTCGTACCGGATGCCGTAGCCGTGCGCGGCGACGGACAAAGTCGCCATGCTGTCCATGAAACAGGCGGCCAGGCGGCCGAGGCCGCCATTGCCGAGAGCCGCGTCCGGCTCGAGCCGGCGCAGGTCCGAAAGCTTGACGCCGAGCCCGTCGAGGGCTTGGCTCATTGGCTCGGCGACACCGAGATTGGTCAGGGCGTCGAACAACAGGCGGCCGATCAGGAACTCGAGCGAAAGATAATAGACGCGCTTGCGCCCGTCGGCGTAGACGGCGTTCAGGGATTCGAGCCAACGGCCCACGATGATGTCGCGGGTCGCGAAGGTGACCGCCAGAAACCAGTCGCGCGGCGTGGCGACTTCCGGCGTTTTGCCGACGGCGTAGGTCAGTCTCGCCAGCACCGCGGCCTTGAGTTCCTCGGCGGAATAGGGACGCATCTCCGCCGCCTGCTGGGCGGGCTTGTTGGTGGCGACGAGTTCGTCCATGAAGCCTCCCACGCGCGCCGGTCCCGGCGCGGTCCTCAAGCCTGCTGGCGCGTCCGATGTTAGAACACGGGGGCCCAGGCCGCACAATCTCCCCCGCGCGCCGAAAGGCAAATGCCGCGCTTCGGCATAAAATCACGCGAAATCAAACGACCGCTTGCCGCCGAGGGGCGGGCCGGCGGCCTGTCACGGGTTCGGGCCCGTTCCCCGGGGCGAACCCGCGGGTGGATTCGTGGCGCGGATTTGCGCCTGAAGGGCGTTGAGCTCGGCGGTCGCGGAGGCGATCTCGCCTTGCAGCGTCTCGAACTCCCTTCGCGCGGCTTCTGTCTGAGACTGAACTTCGGCGAGAGTCGTTCGGGCGGCGTCGGTTTCGCCCTGCAGGCGTCCCTGCTCGGCGGAAAGAGCCTGTTCCTGGCTTTGCAGCGCCGCCATGTGGTCTGTTTCGTCCTTGAGTCTCGCGTCGACGGCTTGCAGGTCACGTGTCTTGGCGCTCGCTTCCTCCTGCGCGCCGGATATGGCGAGTTTGGCGTCTCCGATCTGCCTGGTCAGATCGGCGAGTTCATTTTGCGCCGACGCTCTCGCGGCGGACGCGTCCGACAGCGCCTTTTCGGCGGCGGTGGCCCGCTTCTTGAGCTCCGCGGCGGCGCCGGCTGCCTTTTCGAGATTTTGCAGGTCCGTGGCGAGGGACTCGCGCGCCTTTTCCGCGGCCGTCGATCTGGCCGGTCAACTCAGACCGGGTCTGCGCGCCCTGCCACCCGATGAAGCCGGCGGCGAGCCAGCCGACGGCCGCCAGGGCCGCCAGCGCGAGGGAAATCAGTCGGCGCGGCTGTTCGTCGCTCTCGTCGGCCATGGCGCGTCTCGTTGAAGGCGTCGCGTCAAGCGCGATGGCCTTGAGCCCGAAGGTTCGCGCCATATTGCGGTCGCCGGGGCGGCCCGCCAAGCACAAAATTTGACGCTTTCTGTCGAAGGGCGGGCGTTGAACAGGCTCAATACGCGTGGAAGAAAGTGTCAACGACCGCAGGATCGCTGCGATCGGCCTTGCGCCGGACGACCGCGGAGAATTTTTTATTTGTCAACGAGTCGGTGCGGCGTCTATTGTCCCGCCGCGCCGGAATCGAGGGGGCGCGGCGCTGGGAGACTGGTTGTTATGCGCGTACGCTCGAACGCGATCGGAGTGGGGCTTGCGGCGTTGGCTCCGCTTATCGCGCCAAAGGCGGAGGCCGCTCTCGTCGGGGCGCCCCACCAGGCCGGGATCGGCTTCCTGCCGAGCAACGGCCAAATCGCCGACGACATGTTCTGGTTCCACAACTGGATCCTGCTTCCGGTGATCACCGCCATATGTCTGCTGGTGCTGGCGCTCATTGTTTATGTCGTGTGGCGTTTCAACGAGACCGCCAATCCGGTCCCTTCGCGGCGGACCCACAATGGCTTGCTGGAAATCACTTGGACGGTCTTGC
The DNA here is from genome assembly GCA_963742305.1 of uncultured Alphaproteobacteria bacterium. GTDB lineage: Bacteria > Pseudomonadota > Alphaproteobacteria > Rhizobiales > Beijerinckiaceae > Roseiarcus. Next base: position 419,867 of record CAVULN010000016.1, on the reverse strand, counting down.
CGGCGCTTACCCTGGTCGTCATCGCGGTGCCGTCGTTCCGGCTGCTTGCGGACCAACTCATCATTCCCGCGCCCGACCTGACGGTGAAGGTGACGGCGTCGCAGTGGCACTGGAACTACGGCTATCCGAAATCCGAAGGCGGCTTCGCGTTCGATTCGCTTTATGTCGAGGACAAGGACCTCAAGCCTGGCCAGCCCCGGGTCATCACCGCCGACAATGCGATGGTCGTTCCGGTCGGCAAGGTGATCGAAGTCGACGTCACCTCGCAGGACGTCATTCATTCGTTTTCGTTGCCCTCGTTCGGCATCAAGATCGACGCGATTCCGGGCCGACTCAACAAGTCCTGGTTCAAGGCCGAACACGAGGGCATGTTCTACGGGCAATGCTCAAACATCTGCGGCATCGACCACGCATTCATGCCGATCAACATCCGCGTCGTCAGCCAGCGGGACTATGAGGCTTGGCTCGTCCAGGCGAAGAAAGAATTCGCGGTCTCGGACGGCGTCGACGTTGCGTCGGCGCCCCTCGTCCGTCCTTAAGATCGGGCGCCGTCTTGGGCCAGCCGATCATGCGCTACCGGAGTCGTTAAAACATGGCGTCCGTCACCGACGTTTCTCATCACGCCGCGCTCGATCACGAGCATGAGCACCACATCCCGACCGGATGGCGGCGGTATCTCTATTCCACCAATCACAAGGACATCGGGACCCTCTATCTCGTTTTCGCGATTTGCGCCGGCCTCATCGGCATGGCGCTCTCGATCCTGATCCGCGCCGAGCTTATGGAGCCGGGACTGCATGTCTTCCCGCTGATTTCGAGGATCATGAGCGGTGACGGCTCGCAAGACGCCGCCAAGAACATGTACAACGTGTTTTTTAGCAGCCACGCCCTCATTATGATCTTCTTCATGGTGATGCCGGCGATGATGGGCGGATTCGGCAATTGGATGGTGCCGCTCCTGATCGGCGCGCCGGATATGGCGTTTCCGCGGCTCAACAACCTGTCGTTCTGGCTTCTGGTGGCGTCGTTCACGCTTGTCATGTGCTCCCTGTTCGTGGAAGGCTCGCCCGGCATGAGGGGCTTCGGCGGCGGTTGGGTGCTCTATCCCCCGTTTTCCGGCCAGGTCGGCACGCCGGGTCCGGCGGCCGATTTTGTCATTCTGTCGATGCATCTGGCAGGCGCATCCTCGATCATCGGCTCAATCAATTTCATCGCCACGATCATCAATATGCGCGCGCCGGGCATGACGATGTTCCGCATGCCGCTGTTTGCGTGGTCGGTGCTGATAACCGCCTTCTTGCTCTTGCTCGCGCTGCCGGTGCTGGCCGGCGCGCTCACTATGCTGCTGACCGACCGCAATTTCCACACCACGTTCTTTGAGCCGGCGGGGGGCGGCGACCCGATCCTGTTTCAGCACCTGTTCTGGTTCTTCGGCCACCCGGAGGTCTATATCCTCATCATCCCGGGCTTCGGCATCATCAGCCAGGTCGTGGCGACGTTCTCGAAAAAGCCGATCTTCGGTTATGTCGGAATGGTCTACGCCATGCTGGCGATCGCCTTTCTTGGCTTCGCCGTCTGGGCCCATCACATGTTCACAACTGGCATGTCGCTCAATGCCCAGCGCTATTTCGTATTCGCCACGATGGTGATCGCGGTGCCGACGGGGGTGAAGGTGTTCTCCTGGCTGGCGACGATGTGGGGCGGCTCGATTGCGCTCAGGCCGCCGATGCTGTGGGGGATCGGCTTCATCTTCGTGTTCACCGTCGGCGGCGTCACCGGCGTCGTGCTCGCCAACGCGGCGATCGACCGCTATCTGCATGACACCTACTATGTCGTTGCGCATTTTCATTACGTGATGTCGCTCGGGGCGGTGTTTTCGATCTTCGCCGGCTTCTACTACTGGTTCCCGAAGATGACCGGCTATCTCTATGACGAGAGGCTGGCGAAATGGCACTTCTGGGTGTCCTTCGTCGGCATCAACCTCACCTTCTTCCCCCAGCATTTTCTCGGCTTCCAGGGAATGCCGCGCCGCGTCGTCGACTACACCGAAGCCTACGCGTTCTGGAATTTCGTGTCGTCGATAGGCGCCTATATCTCGGGCGCGGGCACGCTGATTTTCATTTACGTGATCTATGAAGCTTTCGCGGCCAAGCGCGCCGCCCCCGCCAACCCATGGGGGCCTGGCGCCACGACGCTTGAATGGCAAGTGCCGTCCCCGGCGCCGTTCCACACCTGGGAAACGCCGCCGCAGATCTTTGGCGACGAGCACGCTCATGCGCCGGCGATCGCGGGGCATGGGAGCCTGGCGTGACGGGTCCCGACGCCGGCAACGACGGCACAACCGTCTCGGTCGGGGGACGCGCGGGGCGCAACAACCGCTTGATTGGCGTCGGCGGGGCGACGCTGGCTGTGACCATGATCGCCCTCACCTATGGCGCGGCGCCTTTCTATTCCGCCTTCTGCCGCGCGACCGGCTATGAGGGGACGCCGCAGCGGGTCGAGGCGAACACCGATGCGGCGGGCCACCGCATTCTCAGGGTCGGATTCGACGCCAACGTCGCGCCGGGGCTCGACTGGAGCTTCCAGCCGGAAAGCGAGTCGGTGAGATTGCGCACAGGCAAGACCGCGACCGTCTTTTTCCGGGCGCGCAACCTTAGCGACAAGCCGACCGACGTGCGCGCCACTTTCAATGTGTCCCCGGAGGTTTCCGGGAGCTATTTCGACAAGATCTCCTGCTTCTGCTTTTCGACCCAGCACCTCGGCCCGCATGAAAGCGCCGAATGGCCAGTGGTGTTTTTCCTCGATCCGGCGCTCGAGAAGGATGAATTGATGGCCCGGGTCGATTCGCTGACGCTGTCCTATACGCTGTTCGCCCAGCCGTCCGAGACGCCTCAGCCGAGGCGATCGGCTTACCGCGCCGGGTCGGCGGGTTGATCATGAACTGGAGACTATGATGACGGACGCGGCTATTCCGGACCGGCCGGGATTTCATCTCGTCGAGCCGAGCCCTTGGCCGATCGTCGGCGCAGCGTTCGCGTTCCTGGCGGCCTTTGGGCTCATCTGGTCGATGCACGACGCGAGTATCGGCCCGCCGGCTCTGACCATCGGCGTGGCGGGCATCCTGTTCACCATGGCCGGGTGGTGGCGCGATGTCGTGACCGAGGCCCAGGGTGGCCACCACAACATCATTGTGCGCCATGGCCTGACTATCGGCATGATCCTGTTCATTGCCTCCGAGGTGATGTTCTTTGTCGCCTGGTTCTGGGCGTTCTTCTGGTCGGCCCTCAATCCCGCCGACCCGCAGACCTATGGCCTCCTCAATTTCAGCGGCGGCATGTGGCCCCCGAAGGGTACGGACGTCATCGACCCGCTCAAGCTGCCGCTCATGAACACGTTCGTGCTGTTGACGTCGAGCGCTGCGGTCAACGTCGCTCACGATTATCTGCGCGAGAACAACCGTACGAAGTTCAAGAATTTTCTGGCGCTTGGCATCGCCCTCGGCGTGCTCTTCGTCTTCACCCAGGCTTACGAATACATCCACGCGCCGTTCGATTTCAAGAACACGATCTATGGCGCGACCTTCTTCATGGCGACCGGTTTCCACGGCGCGCATGTCATCATCGGCGTGATTTTCCTGTCCACCTGTCTGTTGCGCGCCTGGCTCGGCCAGTTCACCCCTCGTCACCACGTCGGCTTCCAGTTCGCCGCGTGGTACTGGCATTTCGTCGATGTCGTGTGGCTGTTCCTGTTCAGCTGCATCTACATTTGGGGATCGTGGGGGGCGCATTTCGAGGGGGTGACGGGATAGTCGGGGCGGCGCCCGCGTTCGGAGGAGCGCGTGACGGCTGAGCCGCTCGAAAACGTCCGGGTCGGGATGACCGGCCGCCACGAGATACTGGTCACGCGCGAAGTGACGGTCGGGGCGCATATCGACGGGATGCCGTTCGTGTTTGGCACGCCCATGATGATCCTGGCGATGGAGATGGCTTCCGCCGCGGCGGTGGCGCCGCATTTGCCCGCCGGCTGGGCGACAGTCGGCAGCGAGGTCAATGTCCGCCATCTCGCGCCGACGCCGGTGGGGCGGACGGTCGTAACGACCGCGTGCGTCCTCGAAGTCTCCGGCCGCGGCCTTCTGTTCTCGGTCGAGGCGCATGATGGACTCCGCAAGGTCGGCGAAGGGACCCACCGCCGCGGGGTGGTCAATCTGGAGAGCTTCGCCAGGCGGATCGCCGCCGGTTGAAACCCGGCCGGCGCCATGCTGGCGAGGGGAGGGAGCGGCCCATGCTTGAACGGGTGCAGGATGCGCCGGCGCAAACCCTCGCGCTGCGCGCCGGCGGCACGGTCAAGGCCGAAGAGATCGGGGCGGCGATCGATTCAGCCTTGGGTCAGTCCGCGCCGTCAACTGGCCTTGTCATTGTCGTCGAGCCGGATTTCGACGGCGATTTCGCCGAACTGGCGCGCGGGCTCGCCAGCGCTGCGCTCGCTCATAAGCCGCTGGTCAAGCTCGCTGTCGTCATCGACCCCGACGAGATGGACGCCCAAAGGCTCAACAGCTTCGAAGCTTCCCCGGTCCGGATCCGCCAATTCGCCCGCGTCGACATGAAGAGCGCGTTCGAATGGGCGGCGGGAGCCCGGCGCGGGGAGTAGGGCGGACGCGCCATAGGGCGTTCTTCATAAAGCCCGTCTGGCGAAATGAGGATGCGTCTTACGGCTTCAGGCGCCAGCCGGTGCGGAAGATCCAGGTGAGGATGGCGAGGCACAGGGCGATGAACAGGATGGTGAACCCGAGGCTCGCCCCGAGGCTGACGTCGCCCTGGCCGTAGAAGCTCCAGCGGAAGCCGCTGATCAGATAAACCACCGGATTGAACAGGCTGACCGTCCGCCAGAACGGCGGGAGCATATCGATCGAATAGAAGGCGCCGCCGAGGAAGGTGAGCGGCGTCACCACCAACGCGGGAATGACCGCGAGCTGCTCGAAAGTCTTGGCCCAGACGCCGATGATGAAACCGAACAGGCTGAAGGCGATCGCAGTCAGCGCCAGGAACGCGATCATCCACAGCGGGTGGTCGATCTTAACCGGCGTGAGCAGCGCGGCGGTCAGGAGAATGATCAGGCCGATCCCGATCGACTTGGTAGCGGCCGCGCCGACATAGGCTGAAACCGCCTCGATCGGGGACAAAGGCGCGGAGAGAAGTTCATAGATCGTGCCGGTGAATTTGGGAAAGTAGACTCCGATCGAGGCGTTGGAGATGCTCTGCGTCAGAAGCGACAGCATCATCAGGCCCGGTACGATGAACGCGCCGTAGCTGACCCCGCTCACCTCCCGGATGCGCCCGCCGATCGCCGCCCCGAACACGACGAAATAGAGCGCGGTCGTGATCACCGGGGTCGCCACGCTCTGCAGAATGGTGCGCCGCGTCCGCTGCATCTCGGAACGATAGATCGCCCAGACGCCGGAGAGATTGACCGAGGCCCGAGTTCTCACGCCGCGCGTCCCACGAGATCGACGAAGATGTCTTCGAGCGTGGTCGTGCTGGTGTCGAGATCCTTCAAATCGACGCCGATCTCGCTGAGCCGGCGCAAAAGCGTCGGAACGCCGGTGTCCTCGGCCGAAGCGTCGAAGCGATAGGATAGGCGCCGGCCCTGATCCTCGAGTTCGAGCGGCCAGCCGGCCAGTTCCTTGGGCAGCGCCGGCAACGGCGCCTGCAGCGTGAGCGTCAGGCGGCGCTTGCCGAGCTTGCGCATGAGCGCCGTCTTCTCCTCCACCAGCACGATCTTCCCGTGGTTGATGACGCCGACCCGGTCGGCCATCTCCTCGGCCTCCTCGATGTAATGGGTGGTCAGAATGACGGTGACGCCCTGGCTGCGCAGCCGGCGCACCAGCGCCCACATGTCCCGGCGCAGGTTGACGTCGACGCCGGCCGTGGGCTCGTCGAGGAACAGGACGTCGGGTTCATGGGCGAGCGCTTTGGCGATCATCACCCGGCGTTTCATGCCGCCCGACAGCTCGACGATCCGGGTGTCGCGCTTCTCCCACAACGAAAGGTCGCGCAGCAATTGTTCGATGAAGGCGGGGTCGGGCGGTCGCCCGAACAGCCCACGGCTGAAGGCCACCGCCCTCCGGACGGTGGTGAAGATGTCGAGCGCGATCTCCTGCGGCACGAGACCCACGATCCGCCGCGCCGCGCGAAAGTCGCGAACGACGTCATGACCGTCGATGAGGACCCGTCCCGCGGTCATCGTGACCGCGCCGCATACGACCCCGATCAGCGTGGTCTTGCCGGCGCCGTTCGGGCCGAGAAGAGCGAAAATCTCGCCCCTGGCGATGTCCAGATCGACCGCGTCGAGCGCGAGCAGGCCCGACTTGTAACGCTTGGTTACGGCGGCGATCGATATCATCGGCGACATCGCCGCTCCTCTCCGCTTGGCGCGTGACGTGAGGCGCCGGCTGGGCCCCCAACCCTACATGTAGGCGCAGGGGCTCAGCCCGTCACCTCCTCGCAGCCGGCTAGAGAAGGGAAGCAGCAACGTCGCCCGCGTCGTTTCGTCAGGCCGCCCGGAAGCGTTGTCCCGGCGCCGGACCGCGCCGGGATCAAGGTCCACTCAAACCGTCGGGCCTCAGAAGTCCATCGGCACGAAGAAGCAGTAGACCCCGGACTGGCTTCCGCCCCCGTCGTCCCGGTAGAAAATCCAGTAGTCGCCATCCTGGCTTGGCAGCGCCTGGTTGACGGGGATCCGGCGGACATAGCCGTCGACCTTGTAATAGTCGTCGGACACCCGGTGGACCTGGTCGGGACGAAGATGATGGGCGTCCGCCGGTCCGCAGCACGAAGCTTTCACCCAATCGGGAACGGGTTTCCCATCCGACCAATAATTGTGCGCGTCCGCGGCGCCCGCGGACAGAGCGAACATCAGTGCAGCGATTCGAGCAATCATCTCAGTCCCCTTCGCAGGATTCTCAGATGGAGTGATGCCGAACCCCTGGGGGTGTTCCTCCTCTCAACTCGGGTCTACGATCCGAACTTGCCAGCAAGACTCATGCCGCCGGCGCGACTCACCTATGTAATGGTGCGGCGGGATTGATCCAGTGGCAAGCCCAGACTTCACAACAAATTTGAGGGGTTCCCCCGGCTCCATGCCTCGAGCCGAGGCCATACGCCGGGATGAGGAACTCGGAGCGCCCCGGCAAGTTCCCAAGCCCCTTGGATCGCCCTCCCAGGCTTGCCGCGACTTAGCCTCCGGGCTAACCCGGCCTCATGGCCAAACCTGTTCCGCCGCCCCCGACGCCGCCGCCGGTCCCGATCGAGGTCAACCTGCGCGAGGCGCTGGAAGAGCGCTATCTCGCCTACGCCCTCTCCACCATCATGGGCCGGGCGCTCCCCGACGCCCGCGACGGGCTCAAGCCCGTGCATCGCCGCATTCTCTACGGCATGCACATCCTCAAACTCGACCCCAACTCGGCCTTCAAGAAATGCGCCAAGATCGTCGGCGACGTGATGGGGTCGTTCCACCCGCACGGCGACCAGGCGATCTATGAGGCGCTGGTGCGTCTGGCGCAGGACTTCGCCTCGCGCTATCCCCTGATCGAGGGGCAGGGCAATTTCGGCAATATCGACGGCGATAACGCCGCGGCCTATCGCTACACCGAGGCGCGCCTGACCGATGTCGCGCGCCTGATCATGGAGGGCGTCGAGGAAGATTCGGTCGACTGGCGCGACAATTATTCCGGCGACACGAAGGAGCCGATCGTCATGCCCTCGGCCGTGCCGAACCTGCTCGCCAATGGCGCGCAGGGGATCGCGGTCGGCATGGCGACGTCGATCCCGCCGCACAATATCGCCGAACTCTGCGACGCCGCGCTGCATCTGATCCAGGAGCCGGGGGCGGACGCGGCCGCGCTCATGGATTTCGTAAAGGGGCCGGATTTCCCGACCGGCGGCATCGTCATCGACGGCAAGCCGGCGATCGTCGAAACCTACCGGACCGGCCGCGGCGCCTTTCGGGTGAGGGCGCGCTGGACGAAGGAGGATACCGGGCGCGGCGGCTGGGTCGCGGTGGTCAGCGAGATTCCGTACGGAGTGCAGAAGTCGAGACTGATCGAGCAGATCGCCAATCTCCTTAACGAGCGCAAGCTTCCTCTGCTCGCCGACGTGCGCGACGAATCGACCGAGGACGTGCGCATCGTGCTCGAACCGAGGAGCCGCACGGTCGAGCCCGAAACCCTGATGGAATCGCTGTTCAGGCTGACCGAGCTCGAATCCCGGGTCTCGGTCAACATGAACGTGCTGGTCGACGGCGTGACGCCAAAGGTCGTCTCGCTCGGCGAGGCGCTGAGACAATGGCTCGACCATCGCCGCAACGTGCTGGTGCGCCGCTCGCGTCATCGCCTCGCGGCGATCGACAGGCGGCTCGAACTGCTCGCCGGCATGATCGTCGTCTTTCTCAACCTCGACGAGGTCATCCGCATCGTTCGCGAGGACGATGACCCGAAGGAGGCGCTGAAAGCGCGCTTCGGCCTGACCGAGCCGCAGGTCGTCTATGTCCTCGACACCCGCTTGAGAAGCCTGCGCCGTCTCGAGGAAATGGCGCTGCGCAAGGAGCAGGACGACCTGACCAAGGAGAAGGCCTCGATCGAGGCGCTTGCTCGCCAGCGAGAAGAAGCAGTGGCGGATGATCGAAGCGGAAGTCCGCGACATCCGAAAGAAGTTCGGCCCCGACACCAGGATCGGGCGCCGGCGCACCAGCTTCGAGGCCGCGCCCGACGTCGTGGTCGCCGATCTCGCAGAGGCGATGATCGAGCGCGAACCCCTGACCGTTGTCGTGTCCGAGAAGGGCTGGATCAGGGCGCTCAAAGGCCAGGTCGCCGATCTTTCGACCGCGACGTTCAAGGGCGACGACGGGCTGAAAATCTCGTTCTTCGCCGAAACGACCTCGAAGATCCTGGTGCTGGCGAGCGACGGCAAGGTCTTCACCCTCGAGGCGTCAAAACTGCCCGGCGGGCGAGGGCAGGGCGAGCCGATCAGACTGATGGCCGACATCGACGAGGGCGCGTCGATCGTGGCCGTCTGGGCTTACGTCGCGGGCGCGAAGCGACTCATCGCATCGAGCGACGGCAATGGCTTCATCGTCGGCGACGACGATCTCCTGTCGTCGACCCGCAAGGGCAGGGCGGTCCTCAACGTCACCGCCCCCGCGGCCGCCGCGCTGATCGTCCCAGCCGCGGGCGACCATGTCGCGGTGATCGGGGAGAACCGCAAGCTGCTGGTGTTTCCGATCGCTCAGCTCAACACGATGGCGCGCGGCAAGGGCACGCGCCTTCAGCGCTACAAGGACGGCGGCATTTCCGACGCCAGGGCGTTCGCGCTTCGGGAGGGGCTGACATGGCGCGACTCGGCCGGGCGCACCTTCACCGTCGCGAGGCCCGAACTCAACGAGTGGATCGGCAATCGCGCCGAAGCCGGCCGTCTGCCGCCCAAGGGCTTCCCGAAGACCAATAAGTTCGAGGGGTAGGGCGAGGGCGCCAAATCCTGGCGCCGCGCGGGCGATTCCAATGGCTTAGGCGCCTTTTTCTGTCCGCGGTTTTTATTTTTAGGCCGTAACTCATTGAAAAGTCCCAATTCCACCGCATGAACACAAGTAAACGCAAATCAATTCAAGCGACTTTGCTTGAATCGGCTTGCGCGGAACTCGCCCTCCGGTTGAGTCCGGCGGCCCGGGCGACTTGGCGCGCCCGACGGCGGCCGCGTGGGCGGTGGGCGGCGACCGCGGGCGCCGCCGCCTGGGGCTCGCCTTGCCAGCGCGCCCCCGAGCCGCCATGTTGTCCTGACCGCCGATGTCCGACCCGTTCCCGCCTCCGCTCCCGCGCTCGCTCGCCCAGCGCCTTCGCTCCTGGTTCTTCACCGGGCTCGTCGTGTTCGGACCGGTCGCCGTCACCGCCTATATCGCCTGGTGGGTCGTCGACACGATCGACAACTGGGTCAGGCCCTGGCTGCCGCCGAGCCTGTGGCCCGACGGCTATCTGCCGTTCCATGTTCCGGGCTTCGGCGTCGTCATCGCGATCGTCGGGCTCACCCTGCTCGGGTTCCTGACCGCCAATTTCATCGGCCGGTCGCTGGTGCGGTTCGGCGAGGCGATGCTCGATCGCATGCCGTTCGTCCGGGGCGTCTACAAGGGCTTGAAGCAGGTGTTCGAGACTGTGTTCAGCCAGTCGGGCAGCCAGTTCCGCAAGGTCGGGCTGGTCGAGTTTCCGGTGAAGGGCAGCTGGTCGCTCGTCTTCATCTCGTCCGCGCCGGCCGAGATCCTCGCCCGCGCCCTGCCGGGGGAGAAGCCGATGATCTCCGCCTTTATGCCCTGTACGCCGAACCCCACGACCGGATTCTTCTTCTATGTCCCGGCCGACCAGGTCATCGAATTGCCGATTTCCGCCGACGAGGGCGCGAAGCTCGTCATGTCGGCGGGCCTCATTCAGCCGCAAAGCCAGGCCGCGCTCGCCGCGATGGCGGAAGCGGCGAAGCTCGCGAGGGCGCCGATGGAGACGCAGGCGTCGGGCGCTGAGCATTGAACGCGCGGCGGCGCCGGCGCCCTTCTTTGGGCGCTGTCAGCGCGCTCAAGCTGTGCTATGACGCGGCGGGCGCGAGCTGCGCCGCAAACTCCCTTTTCAGCCGCCCGGCGCGGCCTGGCTATTCGATTCGTGTGACGGAAAATGGCGCAACTGCCTCAATTCGACCTTGCCGAACTCAAACGCCGCATGCAGGCCGCCCATGCGACGCTCAAGCACGAGCTGGGCGGGCTGCGCACGGGCCGCGCCAGCGTAAGCCTCCTCGAGCCCGTGCAGATTGAGGCCTACGGTCAGCGGATGCCGATCAACCAGGTGGCGACGATCAGCGTTCCCGAGCCGCGCGCGCTCTCCGTCTCGGTATGGGACAAGAGCATGGTGCAAGCCGTCGACAAGGCGATCCGGGACGCCAATCTCGGCTTGAGCCCAACCGTCGAGGGCGCCGTTCTTCGCATCCGCATTCCCGAACTCAATGAGCAGCGGCGCAAGGAAATGGTCAAGATCGCGCACAAATACGCCGAGGACGGGCGGGTGGCGGTGCGCCACGTGCGCCGCGACGGAATCGATGTTCTCAAGAAGCTGCTCAAGGAGCACGCGATCAGCGAGGACGACGAAAAGCGCCAGGAGGCGGATGTGCAGAAGGCGACCGACGAGGCCATTCACGAGATCGACGCCTCCCTGGCGGCAAAGGAAAAGGAGATCATGCAGGTCTAGTCGATCCCCCTTGTCCGAGGTCCTCATGCATCATTCGCGCTCCGCGCCCCGCGCGGCTGGAACGCCCGCCCACGTCGCCATCATCATGGATGGCAACGGGCGCTGGGCTCAGATGCGCGGCCTGCCGCGCATCGAGGGCCACCGGCGCGGCGTCGAGGCGGTGCGCCGGGTCGTGCGCTCGGCGATCGAGCGCGGCGTGCAGTTCCTGACGATCTATAGCTTCTCCTCGGAGAACTGGAGCCGGCCGCCTGACGAAGTGGCCATGCTGATGGGCCTGCTCAAGCGGTTCATCCGCGACGATCTCGCCGAACTCAACGCCAATGGCGTCAAGGTCAGGATCATCGGCGAACGGGACAATCTCAAGCCCGAGATTGTTGCACTCCTGGTGGAGGCGGAAACTCTGACCGCTCACAACCGCCAGCTCACCCTGACGGTGGCCTTCAATTACGGCGGGCGGCAGGAGATCGTCGAGGCGGCCCGGCGCCTCGCGGCCGACATATGCGGTGGGCGCCTCGACGCGCGGGCGATCGGCGTCGAGGAATTTGCCGAGCGGCTCGACACCGCCGGCCTTCCCGATCCAGACCTCATTATCCGCACCTCCGGCGAAATGCGGCTGTCGAATTTCCTGCTCTGGCAGGCGGCTTACGCGGAACTCGTGTTCCTGCCGATTCTTTGGCCTGATTTCGACGACGCGGCCTTCGTCGCGGCGCTCGATCAATACGCGGCGCGGGAGCGGCGGTTCGGCGCGCTGGTCGAAGCCGCCGCCGTGAAGTCGGCGTCGTGAGGATGGTCGCGTGGCGGTGAGCCAAGAGGACATGCGCGTAGGCGCGGCGCCGCGCAAGCCGCTGGCTCGCTTTGGGTCGGATCTCAAGCCGCGCATCGCCGCGGCCGCGGCGATGGGGGTCCTCGCGCTGGCGGCGGCGTGGATTGGGGGCCTTATCTTTGTGGCCTTCTGGTGGCTCGCGGCGGTTGTCGTCCTCTGGGAGTGGCAGCGCCTCATCGGCGGCGACCGGCTCGCCGAACGGGTCTTGGCCGGCGCCGTCGCGATTGCCGCTGCTGCGCTGTTTGCGCTGCACAATTGGAGTCCGGGCGTCGTCGCGGCGCTCATTCTCGGCGCAGTCGCGGTGTCCTGGATAGCGGGACGGAGCGAACGAATCTGGGCCGCTGCGGGCGTCCTTTATGCCGGCGCGCTCGTCGCCAGCGTCGGGCTTCTGAGAGCGAGTCCAGGCTTCGGTTTGGCGGCCATCTTGTGGCTATTCGCCGTCGTCTGGGGAGCCGATATTGCGGCCTATTTCGCCGGGCGGCTGATCGGAGGCCCTCGGCTCTGGCCGAGCGTCTCGCCCGGCAAGACCTGGGCAGGCGCGATCGCTGGGGCGCTCGCCGGCGCTCTCCTCGGACTCCTGCTTTTCGCCTGGACCGACCGCCTCGCGGCGCTCTTTTGCCTCGGGCTTGCGGCGGCGATTGTGTCCGAGCTTGGCGATTTGTTCGAATCCGCGCTCAAACGGCGCTTCGGCGTCAAGGATTCGAGCGGTCTCATTCCCGGCCATGGGGGCCTGATGGACCGGCTCGACGCATTCGTCGCCGCGTCCGTCTTCGCAGCGGTGGCGGGCGCCCTCAATTCTCGCGGCCCGTTCATCGCCAGCGGATTGTTTCAATGGTGACCGCCTCTTCCAGCGCCCTGGCCAGGCCGCCGCGATCGCGCGGGAACCCTGCGCCGCCCAAACGCCTGTCGATCCTGGGCGCGACTGGCTCGATCGGACGCTCGTGCGCGCAAGTCATCGCCGCTTCGCCTGGGCGGTTCTCGGTTGTTTCGATCGCGGGCGGGCGCGATGGCGCGGCGCTGGCCAAATGCGCGATCGAACTCGGCGCCGAATTCGTCGCCCTGGCCGATCCGTCGGGCTATCCAGACTTGAAGGCGGGATTGTCGGGCTTTGCGGTCGAAATCGCCGCCGGGCCGGGGGCGGTCGAGGAAGCCGCCCTGCGCGACGCCGATCTGGTGGTTTCGGCGATCGTCGGCGCCGCGGGATTGCGCCCGACCTTCGCCGCGGTCGCGGCGGGACGCACGGTCGCTCTCGCCAACAAGGAGACGCTGGTGTGCGCCGGCAAGGCCGTGATGGACATGGCCCGTCGCGTCGGGTCGGCGGTGCTGCCGGTGGACTCCGAACACAACGCCCTGTTTCAGGCGATCGGGGCGCGCGATCCCGACACGATCGAAAAGATGACCATCACCGCGTCCGGCGGACCGTTCCGCGAATGGAGCGCCGAGCGCATTTCAGCAGCCACGCGCGAGGAAGCGCTGGCCCATCCCAACTGGGTGATGGGGCCGAAGGTGACAATCGATTTCGGCCGGCCTGATGAACAAGGGCCTTGAACTGATCGAGGCCCATCACCTGTTCGGTCTGCCAGCCGACCGGCTCGATGTCGTGGTGCATCCGCAATCGATCGTGCATGGGCTCATCGCCTTCGCCGACGGCTCTCTGATCGCCGGAATGGCCTCTCCGGACATGCGCACGCCGATTGCGCATTGCCTGGCCTATCCCGAGCGGATCCCGTCCGGCGTCCGGGCGCCCGACCTTGCCGCGATTGGGCGGCTGACCTTCGAGCGCGCCGATCTCCAGCGGTTTCCAGCGCTGGGCCTTGCGATCGAGGCCCTGCGTTCCGGCGGCGGCGCGCCGACCGCGCTCAACGCCGCCAACGAAGTCGCCGTTTCAGCCTTTCTCAATCGGAAGATCAGCTTCACCGGCATCGCGCGCCTTGTCGAGGGGACGCTCGCCGCGATGACTGCCGCGGACGAACTCACCGCGCCGACTGACATTGCGGAGGCGCTGGCGATTCACCATATCGCGACAGATAGGGCGACGAGCCTATTGGCGTAAGCCCCGGCTTGCGCCAGTGTAACCGTTCAGTAACCATCGTCCGCCGGCCATCGGCCGCGGCGGCTGGATTGGAGGCCGCGGATGGCGGGAGTGAATGCGATCGGCGACCTCCTGGCCTGGTTCGGATGGTACGTCATCCCTTTCATCATCATCCTGAGCCTCATCGTCGCGATCCACGAGCTCGGCCATTATCTGGTCGGCCGGTGGTGCGGCGTAAAAATCGATGCGTTCTCGCTCGGTTTCGGTCCTGAGCTCTTTGCCAGAGTGGATTCGCGTGGCACGCGCTGGCGAATTGGCGCGCTTCCGCTCGGCGGATACGTGAAGTTTCACGGCGACGCCAACCCCGCGAGCGTCGGCGACCACGCCGCCGATCCGTCCGTCGATCGCTCTTTGACGCTGGCGGGGCAGCCGCTGCGAAACCGCGCCGCAATCGTACTGGCGGGGCCGGTCGCCAATTTCATCCTGGCGTTCGTGATCTTCGCGGGCATGTTCATGGCCTTTGGCAGGGTTGAACATACGCCGCGCATCGGGCGGGTCGAGGCGGGCAGTCCCGCGGCGACAGCCGGGTTTCAAGCTGGCGACCTGATAAAGTCGATCAACGGGAACCCGATCGACAGCTTTGAAGCGCTTCAGGAATCGACGCTGATGAGCACTGGCTTGCCGATGAACTTCGTCGTCGAGCGCCAGGGCCGCGAGGTCGATCTGACGGCCACCCCTCGGATCACCGTCGTCGATCAAGGGGTGTTCGGCAAGCGCCGTATGGGCCATCTCGGGCTCGCTTCCTCGGCTGACCGCAAGGACGCCAAAGTCGAACGGTGCGGACTTGCGACTTGCGCCGCCTGGGGCGCGGGGCAGGAATGGTTCATCGTCAAGGCGACGGGAAACTACATTGTCGGGATCTTCGCGGGGCGAGAATCAACCGATCAGATGTCGGGATTGATCGGCGCCGCGCAAATGGCTGGCGAAATGGCGAAAATCAGCTTCTGGGAATTATTCAGCCTCGCCGCGTGGTTTTCCGTATCGGTCGGCCTGATGAATCTGCTGCCGATACCACTGCTGGATGGCGGCCATCTTGCTTTCTACGCCTTTGAGGCCGTGCTCGGACGCCCCTTGAGCGAGCGGGCTCAGGAAATCGGCCTCCGAATCGGAATCGCGCTGGTCGCTCTCCTCGTGGTTTTCACCACCTCGCATGACATCATCCGGCTCGTCACCAACGGCAATTAACCAACGGTCGACCATGTTTGCGTGTCCTTGACGCAACGGTGTCGAGAAATGGTGTACGCTCGGCCAAGAACCGTTTGCAGGCGCGAGCAAAAATTGTAAAACGCTGTTAATCTTTCCGACCACCGCCTGGCAGGTGGATGAGAGCTGCGTCGCGTCTGCGGCGTCGCCCGTGCGATCGGCGCCGCGAGGCGCTTTTTGGGGCGCAGACGGAGCCACGCCGAAACGGCGCCGCGGTGGCGGTCGCCGTATCGGCGCGAATAGGGGCTGTGGGCCATATGGAATGGATTCGCGGGTGTGTTGGTGGCGTCCTTCTGGCGGTTGTCCTTGGTCTGTGCGGGCTGAGCTGGGCGGAGCCGGCGCACGCGCAGCAAATCGTCGTCCAGGGCGCCAATGTCGCTCCCTCCGCCCTGAAGCCATATTTCACTGGAACCAGCCCGGCGGCGATTGAGCAAGGGGTTTCCGACCTGAAGGCGACCGGGCTCTATTCGAGCGTCAGCGCTCAAGTCGAGGACGGCAAGATCGTCGTGACTCTCGCCAAAGGCGAGCAGATCATCAACAGAATTGCGTTCGAAGGCAACAAACAGATCGAGACGAAACAGCTCGAAGTCGAGGTCCAGTCGAAGCCGCATGCGGCCTACAACGAGGCGGTCGCTGAAGGCGACATCGGCAGGATCAAGGACGCCTACAAGAAATACGGCAGAAACGAAGCGAGCGTCACAAAGCGGCTGGTTCAACTGCCGAACGGGCGGGTGGATCTCGTTTTCACGATCAATGAGGGCGAAAAGACCGGCATCCGTGAGATCCAATTCGTCGGCAATCATGCCGTCTCGGACTATCGCCTGCACAACCTGATGCAGACCAGCACGATGAACTTCCTGTCGTGGCTCAAGAGCACGGACGTCTACGATCCGGATCGCCTGGCCTCTGACGAGGAAGCGATTCGCCGCTACTACATGAAGCGCGGGTTCGCGGATTTCCAGATCACCAACACCGACGTCACCTATCAGGCCAACCCTCCTGGCTATGTCATCACGATCACGATGAACGAGGGCCCCCAGTATCACGTCTCGTCGGTTTCGGTGGTTTCCAATATTCCGAAGGTCGATGGGCCGGCGCTCCAGCGATTTGTGGCTCTGAGGCCGGGCGATGTGTACGACGCGAGCAGCGTCGACAAGTCCGTGGAGGCAATCACCCGCGATGTCGCGCGGCAAGGCTATGCCTTCTCCGAGGCGCGGCCGCACGGCGAGCGGGACGTCGCCAACCATACGATCGCGATTTCGTTTTCAGTCGACAATGGCCCGAAGGTCTACATCGAACGCATCGACATCGTCGGCAATACCCGCACCCGCGACTATGTGATCCGCCGCGAATTCGATATCGGCGAAGGCGACCCCTACAATCACGTGATGATCGAGCGTGCCGAGCGGCGCCTCAATAGTCTTGGGTATTTCAAGAAGGTCCACATCTCAAACCGGCCGGGTTCCGCGCCGGACCGGGTGATTGTGGTGGTCGAAGTGGAGGATCAGCCGACCGGCTCGATCAGCCTCAGCGGCGGCTATTCGACGACCCAAGGATTTCTGGCCGAGCTTGCTTATACCGAGACCAACTTTCTCGGCCGTGGTCAGTACGTGCGCCTGAGCGTCTCTGACGGCCAGTATACCCAGGGGTGGAAGGCCTCGTTCACTGAACCCTACTTCCTCGGCCAGCGTCTGGCCGCGGGCTTTGACCTTTTCCATCAGGTCAACAGCAACAACCAATTCGCGCTCTACGAAAACTGGACGACCGGCGGGACGCTGCGGCTCGGCATTCCGATAACCGACGAGATGACCCTCCAGCCCAACTATTCGCTCTACGAGTTGAAGATCACCATCCCGAACACGGCGTCTCAGCCCTACAACGATTGCGTGGGACCGGATCAGACCTGGTTTCCAGGCGGGACCATCGTCCCCGTTACCCCTACGCCGTTCATCAACTGCTTGAGCAACGGCGAAGCCCCGGTTGAAATCAAACAGGCGGCGTCGCAAGGCAATATCGTCACCTCGATGGCCGGGTTCTCGCTCATCTACAACAATCTCGACAATCCGAAGAGTCCGACCACCGGCTGGGCCCTCAATTACAAGCAGGACTTCGCCGGCCTCGGCGGCCAATCGGAGTTCATCCGCGAATCGTTCGACGCGCGCTGGTATCATCCAATCACCGAGGACTTCATCGGCTTGATTCATCTGCAGGCCGGTCAGATCAATTCCTTCGGCTCGAGGGATGCGCTGATCATCAACAACTTCATGGAAGGCCCGTCATTGGTGCGCGGTTTCGCCCCGGGCGGCATCGGGCCGCGTGACATCTCCGACCCGTTCAATATCCAGGCCAGCGCCCTCGGGGGCACATCCTACTATGGCGCTTCTGCGGAGGTTGACTTTCCGATCTTCGGTCTTCCGAAGGAAGTGGGGTTGAAGGGCGCTCTGTTCGCCGACGCCGGGAACCTGATCGGATATTCGGGGCCGACCAGCTTTTCGAATTTCCTCGGCTATACCTATTGTCCGCCTCCGGGGTCAGTCGGCAGGGTGCTCCCCGTCACGCAATTGAGCTGCGCGGACGTCTGGGACCCGAACCAGATCCGCGCCTCCGTCGGCGCGAGCTTGATTTGGGCCTCGCCGATGGGCCCGATCCGGTTTGACTTCGCAATCCCGGTGGCGAAGGGCAAATACGATCAGACCCAGGTCTTCAACTTTTCGGGCGGCACGACGTTCTAACCCCTGCCTGACGGCATCTGAATAAGCGGGCGCGCCGCAAAACGGCGCGCCCGCCGTCGATTCGGACGGAACTTCAATATTGGCCAGGATTTGCTTTTTTCCGCCGGCCTCGGCGCCTTCGCTGGCGGAAGTCGCGAACTGGTGCGGCGCGGCGCTCGGCCCCGGCGCCGACCCCGGCCGCGTGATCAAGGACGTCGCCGCTCTCGATCAGGCGGGCCGGGACGATCTGACGTTTCTCGACAATCCGCGCTATCTCGAGGCGCTCAAGCGGACGGAGGCCGCGGCGGCGTTTGTTGCGCCGCGCTACGCCTCCGCGGCGCCAGCAACCTGCGCCGCGCTCCTCGCCTCGGAGCCGTACCGAGCCATGGCCCTGGTGATGGCGAGACTTTACCCTTCCGCCGTCAAGCCCGGCTCGGTCTTCGGCGAGACCGGCATTTCTCAGACGGCCTCGGTTCATCCTTCTGCGAGGCTTGAACCAGGCGTGATCGTCGACCCCGGCGCCGTGATCGGCCAGGGCGCCGAGATCGGGGCGGGCACGATCATCGGCGCCAATGCGGTCGTGGGTCCCGAGGTGCGCATCGGTCGCCACGGTTCGGTCGGCGCGTCGACCACGATCATGGCGGCCTTGATCGGCAACCGGGTGATCATCCATCCCGGCGCTCATATTGGGCAGGACGGCTTCGGGTTTGCCTTGGGGGCGCGGGGCCATCTCAAGGTGCCGCAAATCGGACGGGTTATCATTCAGGACGATGTCGAGATCGGCGCCGGCGTCACGATCGACCGGGGCGCAAACCGGGACACGGTGATCGGCGAGGGGGCGAAGATCGACAATCTGGTGCAGATCGGCCACAACGTGGTTGTCGGCCGCCACGCGGTGCTGGTCGCCCAGTCCGGCGTCTCGGGATCGAGCGCCATCGGCGATTTCGCCGCCCTCGGCGGACAGGCGGGTATCGCCGGACATTTGACGATCGGCGCGGGCGCTCAGGTGGCCGCAGCCGCCGGCGTGATGACCGACATACCCGCTGGCGAGCGGTGGGCCGGGGCGCCCGCGAAGCCGGTCAGGGAGTTCTTTCGCGAAGTCGCCGCGCTCAAGCGACTGTCAGGCGGCGCCGGGCGCGGGGAAACCAATGCCGACTGACGCGCGCCGGGCTGACCGGTGAGAGAGGAAGAGGGGATGAACGAGCCGACCGCTCGGACGTTCGACAGCTACGACATCCAGAAGCTGCTCACGCTGTTGCCGCACCGCTATCCGTTCCTCCTCGTCGACCGCATCGTCGAAGCCCGCGGCGACGAATACGGGGTGGGCGTGAAGAACGTGACCGCCAACGAGCCTCATTTCCAGGGCCATTTTCCAGGCCGGCCCGTCATGCCCGGCGTGCTTTTGATCGAGGCGATGGCGCAGACGGCGGGCGCCCTCTGCGTCGCCGCGCAGGAAGCAAACCACCCGCCGAGCGTGGTTTACATGATGACGATCGACAAGGCGAAGTTCCGCAAGCCCGTGGTCCCCGGCGACCAGGTGCGGTTCCACATGACCCGCATCGCCAAGCGGCGCAACATGTGGTGGTTTCGAGGCGAGGCGAAGGTCGACGGGTCGCTCGTTTGCGAGGCCGAAGTGTCGGCGATGCTGGTGCGTGAATGAAGGCTGCGATCCATCCGAGCGCCGTCGTCGAAGATGGGGCCCGGCTCGGCGCCGGGGTCGAAATTGGGCCGTTTTGCCATATCGGTCCGCGCGCGTCGCTGGGCGAGGGCGTCCGGCTCGTCTCGCATGTGGCTCTGGCCGGCGACACCACGGTCGGCGCGCGCACGGCGATCTTTCCCTTTGCGTCGATCGGGCATCAGCCGCAGGACCTCAAATATCGGGGCGAGCCGGTTCGCCTGATGATCGGCGAGGACTGCATTATTCGCGAAGGCGTGACGATGAATCCCGGCACCGCGGGCGGCGGCTTGGAAACGATCGTTGGCCCCCGCTCGGTGTTTCTCGCCAACTCCCATGTCGGGCATGATTGCCGGATCGGCACAGGCGTCATTCTGTCCAACAATGTGATGCTGGGCGGCCATTGCCAGATCGGCGATTTCGCCAATATTGGCGGCGGCGCCGCGGCGCACCAGTTTACCCGGATCGGCGCTCACGCCTTCATCGGCGGACTTGCCGGCGTCGAGAACGACGTTATCCCGTTCGGCATAGCGCTTGGGAATCGCGCCTCGCTCGCAGGCCTCAATGTCGTGGGGCTCAAGCGGCGGGGCTTCTCGCATGAGGCGATCCACGAGCTGAGGCGCGCCTACAAGATGCTGTTCAACGGCGGCGGCACGCTGAGGGAGCGGGTCGACGAGGTCGCCGAGGCGTTCGCGGGGCAAGACGCTGTCGAGCAGATCGTCGCCTTTCTCCGCCAGGGCGGCGACAGGGCGATCTGCGTTCCGCGCAACGGAAAGGACGAGGAGGGGTGAGCGAGGCGGACGGCGGGCCGGGCGCTCACGCCTTGCCTCCTCTAGCCGTTCTGTGCGGCGCGGGCGCCTTTCCGCTGGAAGTCGCGGGCGAGGCCCGCCGCGCAGGCCGCGAACCGTTCCTGGTCGGGGTCGTGGGGGCGACCGATTCAGGGATCGAAGCCTATCCGCATGTGTGGGTCCGGATGGGCGAGGTCGGCAAGCTGTTCGCCGCCTTGAAAGGGCGCGCCATCGCCGAGATGGCGATCGTCGGGGCGATGACGCGTCCGGAGTTCTCCGATCTCAGACTCGACTGGGGCGCGGTCAAGCGGGCGGCGGGGCTCGCGCAACTGTTTCGCCGCGGTGACAATGGCTTGCTCGCCGGTCTTGCCGCGATCTTTGAGCGCGAGGGCGTCCGTGTGGTCGGCGCGCATGAGATCGCCCCGCGCCTCCTCGCCCCGCTCGGCCCCATCGGCGCGCGGGCGGCTTCGGCGGAGGACGAGACGGACATTGCTCTCGGCGCGCGCCTGCTCGCGGCCCTGTCGGCTTTCGATGTGGGGCAGGGGGCGGTGGTCGCCGCCGGCCGGGTCGTGGCGATCGAAGCGACCGAAGGCACCGACGCGATGCTTACGCGGGTCGCCGAGATGCGCTCGAACGGCCGGCTGCGGTTCGCCGGACCGGCGGGCGTGCTCATCAAGGCGCCCAAGCGGGGGCAGGATCTCCGGCTGGACATGCCGGCGGTCGGCCCCAAAACGATCGAGGGCGCGGCCAATGCTGGGTTAAGAGGGATCGCGGTCGCGGCGGGCGCCGTACTCATCCTCGCGCGCGAGCGTTGCGCCCGCGAAGCCGACGCCGCAGGCCTGTTCGTCGCCGGATTTGCCGAGCCGGATCCTGCCCGATGACGCCGTTGCGCGTGGCTTTGGTGGCCGGCGAACACTCGGGCGACCAGCTCGGCTACAAGCTCATGCGGGCGCTGCGCGACGCGCATTCGGGCGCGGTCGCCTTCCTGGGCGTCGGCGGCGAGGCGATGGAGGCCGATGGCCTGAACAGCCTGTTTCCGATCGCCGACATCGCGGTCATGGGGGTGCTTCCGGTGCTGGCGCGCCTGCCGACGCTCATCGCGCGCATCCGCGCGACCGCGGCGGCGGTTATCGCGGCGAGGCCCGATGCGCTCGTCATCATCGACAGCCCCGACTTCACCCACCGGGTCGCCCGCCGGGTGCGGGCGGCGCTGCCGAACTTGCCGATCGTGGACTATGTCAGCCCGAGCGTATGGGCGTGGCGGCCCGGCCGCGCGAGAGCGATGCGCGCCTACGTCGATTGCGTGCTCGCGCTGCTACCGTTCGAGCCCGAGGCCTACGTTCGTCTGGGCGGCCCGCGATGCGTCTATGTCGGCCATCCGCTGATCGAGCGTCTCGGCGACCTTAGGCCGAACGCCGACGAGGCGCGCCGCCGCACGTCCGCGCCGCCGCTCATCGTCGCGCTCCCCGGCTCGCGCCGGTCGGAGGTGAGCCGACTGATGGCGGATTTCGGCGGGGCGCTCGCGGCGCTGCGCCAGTCGGCCGGGCCGTTCTCGCTCGTTCTGCCGACCCTGCCGCATATCGAGGCGGAGGTGCGGGCGCTTGCGGCGCTCTGGCCCGAGAAGCCTCAGATCGTGCTCGGCGAGGAGGCGAAATACGCCGCCTTTCGCTCAGCCCGCGCCGGGCTCGCCGCGTCGGGGACCGTGACCCTCGAACTCGCGCTCGCGGGCGTCCCGATGGTCGGCGCCTACAAGGTCTCGCTGATCGAGGAGCAGCTCAAGCACCTCATCAGGGTTCCTTCGATCCTGTTGCCCAACCTGATCCTCGGCGAGCGGGCGATCCCCGAGAAGCTGCAGCGGGACTGCGCGCCGGCCAGCCTCGGCGCGGCGCTCGCAGAGATCGTACCGGACGGCCCGGCGCGCGCACGCCAGCTCGAGGCGCTCATGCGGCTCGAGACGCTGATGGCGCTGCCCGATGGCGGGGCGCCCAGCGCCCATGCCGCGCGGGCGGTCCTTCAGACGATCGCTGCGCCCGGCGACCGGCCGCCGCGGTCGGCTGACGCACAAGCACGAAGCCTCACCGCCGATCTGCCGCGGGGCCGCGGCTCGCGCAAGCTCTCCCGCGAAGCTGCCGGCGAAGCGGGCGTTACGCGCTAATCCAGCGCGAAGATCTCCTTCTCCTCCCGGACGCCGCGCAGGGTGTGGCGGCCCAGCGACTTGAGGCGAGCATCGAGGGGCGTCATGCTCGCGACGAACTCGGCGGAAACAAGCACCGGCCGGCCCAGCGGCTCGCACAAGGCCTCGATCCGCGCGACTTCGTTGATCGCCGGCCCGATGACGGTGAAGTCGAGCCGGTCGATCGCGCCAACATTGCCGTAGAGCACGTCTCCGAGATGCAAGGCGAGATCGACGGCGGCGACCGGAGCGCCGGCCGCCGCGCGCGCCGCATTGAGCGTGTCGAGGTTGCGCATCGCCTCGACCGCGGCGTCGAGCGCGCGCCGGCACGTCTCCCCGCGGTCCGTCTCCTCGAACGGGAAGGTGGCGAGCATCGCGTCGCCGATGAACTTGAGGACCTGCCCGCCGCGCTCGCGCAGCGAAGCGGTCAGAGTCTCGAACACCTCGTTGATGAACTCGACGACCACGGGGCCGGGCGCCTCGTCGCTGAGCGCCGTGAATCCGCGGATGTCGGCATACCACAGCACCGCGCGCAGGCGGTCGACCGAACCGCGCATCACTGAGCCCGCATGGACGCGAGCCCCTGCATCCTGGCCGAGATAGGCGCAAAGCAAACCGGAGGCGATGACATAGCCGGCATGCGCCTTCATCGCCAGCGACAAGCCGGGCAGAGTCGCCCGGATCAGCGTCTCCGAATCGTCGCTGAACCCGCCCTCGCGATCCGTGGTGAACGAATAAACGATGCCGGTCCCCTGCGCGCGGTCGCCCTCGCCGTAGACGAAGAGTTGCGCCAGGTAGTCCGTGGCCCCCAGGGCGGAGAACTCCTCGAGAATTGGAAAGTCGCGCTCATGGGGGCCCGTTTCGATGCGCCGCCGCAGGCCAGGGCTGTCCTCGCCCGCGCGGGCGCGTTGCATGAGCGCGTAGAAGGGGCTCCTCACCCAGGTCGCCTCCTCCTCGCCGCCACGCGCGTATTGCTGAGGCTCAATGGCGTTGAGATCGCGACGCCAAGTGTAGCCGTAGCCGCCCCATTGGGGATGTAGCGTCTCCATCGACGCGTGCGCCCGCCATAGCGGGGTTCCGTCGATCACCAGCCGTTGGCAGTAGCCGTCGAAGAGCTCGTAAGCGCCGGCGCCGCGCAGTCCTTCGCGCACAGCCCATATGTGGGTGTCGATGATGCGGCGGCCGAGCGCGTCGTCGAACGTCCGGCGCTGAATCTGGGAGAGCGTGTCGTCAGGGGACATCGCGCCGGTTTACGGCTTTGGCGCGAACTTCGGAACCACGAACACCTCGCCCGGATAGATGAGGTTGGGATTGTGGATCTCCCACTTGTTCGCTTCGACGATGAGCGGATAGCGCGTCGGGTCGCCGTAGTAGTTCTGGCTGAGTTCCCACAAGGTATGGCCAGTGATCACCCGCTTGGTCTGGACCGAATCGATGACAGGATCGGCGGGCGAACCCGCCGCGCCCCCGGGCGCCGCGGCCAGCGTCTCAACGGGACCAGGCGCCAACCCGTCGGGGAAAGTGGGCGCCGGCGCCTCGGGATAGGCGAATGGCGTCCCGGCGGTCGCAACGGCGGTCGAGCCGCCGGCGATCTCGTCGGCCCGCATGAGATAGTCGCCAGCGGTCATGCCGCTCCTGATGGTCAGCGACCAATGGCCGTCCGCCTGCGTCCTGGCGTCGGCGATGGCCGCCTGATTGAGATAGAGACGGACGGTCGCATTCGGGTCGGCGGAGCCCTTGGCGAAGAGCCCGCCCGCGGCGTCGGCCTCGACCGTCTGGATGGTCACGCGGGCGCCGGGCGCCGCGGGGGGCGTGGCGATGGTGCGCATGGCCCTCGCTGGCGGCGCCGGCGCCGCTGGCGCAGGGGTCAGGGCCGCGGTCTTGGCCTCCGGCCCGGGAGGCGCGGCGGCCTTTTGCGCCGGCTCGGGAACCGAGACCGAGACTGTCTTCGACGTCTCCTGCCCCGACTTCTCGGCGCTCGCGGTCAGCGAGAGACTGTGATCGCCGGGCGAGAGGGCAGGGGGAATGATGACGAACTGGCCCGCGGAGTTGGCGGTCGCCTCGGCGACGGTCTTGCCGGCGTCGCGCAACTCGACCTTTGCGCTCGGCGCGGCGCGGCCGGCGACCACCGCCTGGCCCGAAGGGTCGACGTTCACCACATCAAAGGCAGGCGGGGGCGGCGGCGGGGGCGCGACGGCGGCCTCCTTGGGCTTGCCGGCGGGCTCGGGCGCTCTCGGCGACTGCGGCTGAGCCTGGACGACCGGGGGAGCGGCCATGGGAGGGGCTGGAGGCTTCAGCACGGCGGGCGCGCCGGCCACGACCCGCGCCCGGGCAAGGTTCCACCACAGGAAGTCCGGATGGGTCCAATAGAGCGCGCTCGCCCCGGCGACCACGGCCGCCGAAGCGGTCGCTCCGATCCAGACCCACATATTGCGCGACGGCATGCTCGCTACCTTCGCCCTTGAGCTTATAACGCCTCGATCGTTCGGACAAATGTGTCGCAACGCCGTCATAAATGGTCGCGAATGCCGGTTGGGACGCGTCAGGATTACGAGAGAGCGGCCGGCGCGGTCGTGCGGCCATCGGCCTGCGGGCGGCTGCCCGCGCGCGGCGTCTTCGTCAGCGCATAAAGGGCGAGGTCGGCGCCTTTGCCGCGCAGTCTCAGGTCGCCAAGCGGCCGCTTGGCGATTCCCGGCGGCAGTTCGAGGCGATCGATCAGTTCGGCCGAGGCGATGACGCGCTCACCGGTCTCGCGGCAAAGCTCCTGGATGCGTGCGGTCGTGTTGACCGTGTCGCCGAGAAAAACGATCTCCCTCTTCACCGAGCCCATTTCGCCCGCCACCACCAAACCGCAATGGAGCCCGGCGCGGGCCGTGATGCTCGCCCCGAATTCGCGGGCGTAGTCGGGCGCGCGGCGGGCCAGCCTGTCCATCGCGCCGAAACACGCTTCGATGCAGCGCGCCGAGACGATCCCGTCCTTGAGCGTCCAGGTTGCGATGAGTTCGTCGCCGACATAGCGGTGAATCTCGCCACGCGCCGCCACGATCGGCTCGGTCAGATCGAGCACGAACCAGTTGAGCAGCCGGTGAAAGGCGAGCGGGCCCAGCCGCTCGGCCAGTCCCGTCGAGCCCTGCATGTCGAGGAACAGGAACACCCGCGATTCCAGCCGCGGGCGATAGTAGCGGCCGGTGAGGAAGTTGAGGAGCACGTTCTGGCCGAGCAGGGTGTTCAGGTCGAGGATGAAGACGAACACGAACGCGGTCGCCAGCGAGAACAGCACGTCCCCGCGCTCGACGCCCCCGCGCCCGGGCCCCGGAAAGAGGGCGCCGCTAAGCTTGAGGGCGAACAGGATGACGCCGAGGTAGACCATTGTCTTGACGACCACATGGGCTGTGAACGGCGCGCGGCGAAACGACGCTCCCAGCGGCGCGTCCAGAACCAGGACCTCAATCGAAGTCAGAATGCCGGCGATCAAGCCCCCGGTCAGCGCGCCGCGCGCCATGTCATGGAGGACGAGCGCGTGTCCGCCTGCCTGGAAGTCCTGTATCTGCGAATAGGTCGCCCCGACCGCCGCGGCGATCGCGGTCGACCAGAGAACGATGCGAAACGGACCGGACAGGTGCGGAAGCGGCATGGCCATGCGACAGACTGAGCGGGCGACAGCCTAAAGCGTTTGGCCGGCGCGAGCCATCAAGCGATCGGGTTTATCGCCGTGCAACGGCCTAACCGCCATTTTACCGGCACGACCCAATATTTTCAGCAGGTTATGACCC
Source organism: uncultured Alphaproteobacteria bacterium (assembly GCA_963742305.1). Classification (GTDB taxonomy): domain Bacteria; phylum Pseudomonadota; class Alphaproteobacteria; order Rhizobiales; family Beijerinckiaceae; genus Roseiarcus. Next base: position 393,360 of record CAVULN010000016.1, on the reverse strand, counting down.
CGTTTAGTTCCGCGCCCCAAAAAACCAAATCGCTAGCCAGGGAAAGCAACCGCAGCCGTCGCGGCCGCGGAGCAGCTCCTGTGCGAGCGTTCAGGCCCGGAACAGATCGCGCTCGACGCCTGCCGCAGCGAACACGTGGTCGCGGCTCGCGTCCAGTTCCGCCCTGAGCTTCGGGATGTCGTAGCCGACGATCGCGCCGCGCCATTTCTTGATCTGGCCCGCGCACAGCACGGTCGACACGTTGGAGCGGTCCATCAACGTGACGACCGCGCCGGCCGCGTGATTGAGCGGCGCGACATTGAGCGCGGTCGCGTCCAAGAGAATGATGTCGGCGTCCTTGCCCGGGGTCAACGAGCCCGTCCTGCTTTCGATCTTGAGACCTCTTGCGCCCCCCATCGTCGCGAGCTCGAGGGCGTCCCGGACCGACATCAGCTTTGGGTACTCCTTGCCCTCAAGCGCGCGTTCGTTGGCGAGCATGCGCTGAAGCGTCAGCACGCCGCGCATCTGGGTGAACATGTCGGCGGTCATCGTGCACTCGACGTCGGTGGACAGCGACAGGCTCATCCCGAGGTCTAGCGCCTTCTGGATCGGCGGCGTTCCGTGCCGCATCTGCATTTCGATCGGCACCGCGAGCGTGACATGCGCGCCGGCGTCGGCCGCCGCCTTCCACCCGATCTCGCTCATGCCCGTCATATGGATGAAAAAGCAGTCCGGTCCGAATTTCCCGGCTGTTGCGAGCTCATCGAAGGTCGGCTGCATTCCGAACGTGCCGACGACGTGGAGGGCGATTGGCAAGCCGAGCTCGCGGCCGACTTTCCACGCCTCCTCATAGCCCGGCAAGTAGATCTCGCCGCCCATGAACATGGTGATCAGCTGGTCGGAGGACGAGAAATGCTGCTCGCGGATGCGCTTGGCGTCGCCGGGATATTTCGTCTTCTCGCCCCAGCCCTCGAAATAGCCGAACACTGCGCGCCGGCCGGCTGCGCGGAGCCCCTCGATCGCCGCGTCGGAATGGTCCGGCGAATGGTGGATCTGGCTAATGTCCATCACCGCCGTCACGCCGGCGTCGATCTGCGCGACGCCGGCGAAGAGCTCGTTGATGTAGACGTCCTGCGGCCGATAGCCCATCGACAGTTTCTGGAGAACGGATTCGTAATAATTGTGCGCGCTTTCGGGCCGCCCGTCGTTGATAAGAATGCCGTCGGCGAGAAAGCTGCGCAGCGCCGTCTCGAACTGATGGCTGTGCGCATCGATGAAGCCCGGCATGACGATATGCCCGGACGCGTCGATCACGCTGGCGTCAGGCGCGTCGATCCTGGCCGCGACCTCGACGATTTTCGATCCGTCCAGGAGCACGTCGCCCGCCGCGTGATTGCCGACGCGCGGGTCCATCGACAGGACCGTCCCGCCCTTGATCAGCGTCGCCGGCCCTTGCACGCCCGACGCCCTCGGGCATGGCGGACGCCGCGGCGCCATGCGCGGCTTCAAGATTGACGGGGGCCGCGCGCCGCAGGCCGGTTCGGTCGCCGATGCGGCGAAGACATGGCGGGCGCCCGCGCCTGCTTCGGATGCGGCGAGCTCACAAATCTGGCACATGCCCTCCTCCCGATCCGTTCGAACCGGCCCTTGCCTGGCCGGACACTGTCTCCGGAAACTAAGGAGCGACATTGGCAGCGTCAATCGTGCTGGAACACTGAACAATCCGACGGGACGCGTCGGTGCGGCGCGCGCTTGGTTGCATTCCCGTGGTCGAAGCGCTCTATTCCAGAACCGCCCAACTCTTCGGGGAGCCGCGCCGCTTTTCGGCAGGACCGAGCGCTTCATGGCCGAGAGCAGGAAACTGGCCGCCATTCTGGCGGCTGACGTCGTCGGCTTCAGCCGTCTTGCCGGCGCGGACGAGGACCGCATCTTGGCTCGGCTTCGCGCGCTGCGGAGCGATCTCCTCGATCCGACGGTCGCTGTGCACAACGGGCGCGTGGTCAAGCGCACAGGCGACGGCGCTCTGGTCGAGTTCCGCAGCGTTGTCGATGCGGTGCGCTGCGCCATCGAGATTCAGAGCGGCATGATCGAGCGCAATGCCGGCGTGCCGGACGACCGCAGAATCGAATTCCGCATCGGCGTTCATCTCGGCGACGTGGTCGAGGAGGCCGATGGCGATCTGATGGGCGACGGCGTCAACATCGCCGCACGCCTCGAGGGCGTCGCTGGGCCCGGCGCAATCTGCCTCTCGGAAGACGCGTATCGGCAGGTGAGAGCGAGGCTCGACCTGACGGTCACCGATCTCGGGGCGACGGCGCTCAAGAATATCGCCGAGCCGGTGCGAGTCTATTCGCTGGCGGTCGGACGAGCCAGCACAGGCGAAACCAGCCGGGCCGATCGAGGCCAAGGCCGAGATCGGTCCTCACCCGTCGCCCGCCTTGCCGGACAAGCCGTCCATCGCCGTGCTGCCTTTCGCCAACATGAGCGGCGACGCGGAGCAGGAATATTTCGCCGACGGCATCTCGGAAGACATCATCACGGCGCTGTCGAAGCTGCCGCAGCTTTTCGTCATCGCCCGCAATTCCTCGTTCACCTTCAAGGGCCGGCACGTCCACGTCGGCGAAGTCGGAAAGAGCCTCGGCGTGCGCTATGTCCTCGAAGGCAGTGTGCGGAAATCCGGCGGCCGGGTCAGGATCACCGCGCAGCTCATCGACGCGACGACCGGCGGGCACTTGTGGGCCGAGCGGTTCGACCGCGACCTGACCGACATCTTCGCGGTGCAGGACGACGTGACGACCAAAATCGTCTCCGCCCTCGCGCTCAATCTTAACGCGGGCGACCGCCAAAGCATCGCTGTGGAGCATACCGACAATCAGGAAGCGTACGACTGTTTCCTGCGCGGGCGCGAGCTGGTCTTTCGGATTACCAAGGACACCAACCGCGAAGCCGGAAACTTGCTGCGGCGCGCCATAGAACTCGACCCCCGCTATGCGCCGGCCCATGCCCTCCTCGGCGCGACGCACGTGATCGACTATGCGAACGGATGGACCACCTCGCCCACGCAGACCCTCGAAGAGGCCGAGAAAGCTGCGCGACAGGCAGTGCAGGTCGATGAACGCCACCCCTATGCGCTTTGGGCGCTCGCCCTCATCTGTCTTTGGGCCCGCCGCTATGACGAGGCTCTAGGCCAAGCCGAGAAGGCGGTTGCGTTCAATCCGAACTTTGCCGAGGGACACACTGCGCGCGGTCTCGTCCTGCACCATGTCGGCCGGTCCGAAGAGGCTCTCGAATGCTTCGAGCGTGCAGTCGCGCTGGAACCGTATTTCCCAGACGGTTGGCTGCAATTCCGCGCGCAGGCGCTCTACCAGTTGGGGCGATATCCCGAGGCCGTCGGACTCTGAAGCGGCGCATTCTGCGCAACCCCGACACCGACTCCTCCCGCGCGCTGCTCGCCGCGAGCTACGGCCAGATGGGGATGGCCAACGAGGCCCGCGCCGCCTGGGCAGAACTCATGCGCGTCAATCCGGCCTATTCGCTCGAACAGCGCCGCAAGGTGCTGCCCTACAAGAATCCGGACGACTTCGAGCGGTTTGTCGAAGGGCTGCGCAAGGCGGGACTGCCAGGACCGTGACGGCGGACGAAATAGCTTTGTCCGCTACTGCCCGCGCTTGCCCCGGATCGCGAATCTCACCGCTTCCTCCGCCGCGCGGAAGAGCGCCCGGGCCTTGGCGACGCATTCGTTCTGTTCGGCGGCAGGGGAGGAATCGTACACGATCCCGGCGCCCGCCTGGACGTGCATCAGTCCGTCCTTGACCACCGAGGCGCGCAGCACGATGCAGGTGTCCATTTCGCCGCCCGCGCCGAAATAGCCGATCGCCCCGGCATAGGCGCCGCGCTTGTCCTTCTCGAGTTCGTCGATGATCTGCATCGCGCGGACTTTCGGCGCGCCCGAGACCGTGCCGGCCGGAAAGCCCGCGGCGAGCGCGGTCACCGCGTCGAGGCCCTCGCGGAGTTCGCCCTCGACATTGGAGACGATGTGCATCACGTGGCTGTAGCGCTCGATGAAGAAGCTGTCGGTCACCCTGACCGTGCCGATCTTCGCGACGCGGCCGACGTCGTTGCGGCCGAGGTCGAGCAGCATCAGATGCTCGGCGCGTTCCTTCGGATCGGACAAGAGTTCGGCGGCGAGCGCCTCGTCCTCGGTCGGGCTCTTTCCCCGCGGCCTCGTGCCGGCGATCGGGCGGATGACGACCTTGCCGTCGCGCACGCGCACCAGGATCTCCGGGCTCGAGCAGACGATCTGGAAGCCGCCGAAATCGAGGAAGCAGAGATAGGGCGAGGGGTTGACCCGCCGCAGCGCCCGGTAGAGCGCGAACGCCGGCAGGTCGAAGCGGCTCGTGAACCGCTGCGACAGCACGATCTGGAACGCGTCGCCCGCGGCGATGTAGTCCTTGGCGCGGGCGACCATCGCCTTGTATTCGGCTTCCGTCGTGTTCGAGCGCGATTCCCCCGCCTTGACCAGGGGATCGACAGTCATGCCCGCGGTATGATCGAGCGGGGATTCGAGCGCGTCGACCACCGCGTCGAGCCGCGCCATCGCGCTCTCGTAGGCGGCGCGGGCGGAAACCCCCGGCGCCGGGCGGACCGGGGTCACGATCGACATCTCGTCGCGCGCGCCGTCAAACACCACCATGACCGTCGGGCGGATCAAGAGCGCGTCGGGCACGCCGATCGGGTCGGGCTTGGCCGGGCGCGAGGCGCTCCATGCGCCGCACCATGTCGTAGCCCAGATAGCCGAAGATTCCCGCCGACATCGGCGGCAGGCCGGGCGGCATCTCGATCCGCAATTCGGCGAGCAGGGATCTCAGCGCGTCGAGCGGATCGCCGGGGCAGGGGACGAAGGCGTCCGGATCGAGGAGCGCCCGGCGGTTGATCTCCGCGCGATCGCCGCTCGAACGGAAAATGAGATCGGGATCGAGGCCGATCATCGAATAGCGGCCGCGCTGCGCTCCGCCCTCGACCGATTCGAGCAGGAACATCAAGCCCGCGCGCCCGCGCTCAAGCTTGAGATAGGCGGAGACCGGCGTTTCGAGATCGGCGATGAGGGTGGTGACCGCGACCTCTGCTTCGCCCGCGGCATAGGCGCGCGCGAACGCTTCATAGTCGGGCAGGGTGGTCATGGCCGGTCAGCTGCCCTCGGCGGAGTTGAGGACGTCCTGATGGACGACGACGCCGAGCGTGCGGCGCAACGCCGCGACATACTGGTCGATCAGGCTGTCGCGGGTGGAGGTTTCCAGTTCGGAGGCCATCGCTTTCACCCGCGCGTCGGCGAAGTCGACCGGCGGCGTCCGGTCGGCGGTGATCTTGAACACCACCCGCCCGTCGGGCGTCGCCGCGGAGCCCTCGCCGTCCGCGGGCTCGCGGAAGATCGCCGCCACCACCGATGGCGGCAAGCCCGCGCCGCCATCGCGATGAACGTCGGTCGCCGTCTTCACCTCCGCGCCCGCCGCTTTCGCCGCATCGGCGATGGTTCCGCCGGCCTTGATCTGCTTGACGAGATCGTCGGCCTTGCCGGCCAGCGCCTTGTCGACCTCATCGGCGCGCCACTGCTTCTCGACCTCTCCCTTCGCCTCGTCGAAGGTGAGTTCGTGCGCCGGGTCGATCTTGGTGATGTCGAACCAGACATAGCCGCCGTCGCTGGTGTTCAGCGCCGCTTCGTCCAGCCCGACGTCGGAAGCGAAGGCGGCGCGCAGGAGTTCGTCCTTGTCCGGCAGGTTGACCGGCGCGCCCTTGGGATTAAGGCCCTTGGCGTCGACCGCGGCGATGTTTTCACCCGTCAGGCCCACCGCCTTCGCGGCTTCGAGGATGGTCTTGCCCGACACCCTCAGGTCCTCGATCTTGTCGTGCAGGGCCTGGATCTTGTCGCCCGCGCGGGAGGCGGAGACCTGCCGCTTCACCTCCTCGGCGACCTCCTTGAACGGCTTGACCGTGGACGGGACGATGCTCTTGACGCGAACGATCACCGGACCGAACTGGGTCTTGAGCACGCCGCTCGCGCCCCCTTGCGGGAGCGCGAACACGGCTTCGGCCTCGGCCTTGTCGAGCATGGCGTCCTTGGTCGTCTCGCCGAGTTCGGTGTCCTCGGTTTTGAGACCTCGCTCCTTGATGAGATCGTCGAAGCTCAGGCCGGCCTTGAGCTTCGCCTCGGCCGCGTCGGCGTCGGCCTCATTGGGGAACAGGATCTGCTGCAGGTCGCGCTTCTCAGGCGCGCCGAACCTGGGATCCTTGCCGGCGATCTTCTGATAGGCCGCCTCGGCGTCCGCATCGCTCACCTCGGCCGGATTGGCGATCGTGTCCGGCTCCAGCGCGAGCAGGTCCATCCCTCGGTATTCCGGCGCGCGGTAGCTCGACTTGCGGTCGTTGTAGAAGGCCTTGAGCGTCTCCTCGGAGGGGGCGGGAATGTCGCCGGCCGCCGAGGCGGGAAGGAGGAACGTGTCCGCCGAACGGGTCTGGCCCCGATAGTCGGCTTCCGCCGTGACCTCGGCCTTGGGGGCGGCCACCCCGGTCGCCAGCCCCGCGACGATGAACTGCCTCAGGACCTGATTGCGCAATTCCGAGACGAAGCCGCGCTCGTTCATGTCCATGTCGCGCAAGGCCTGTTCGAAACGGGACGGGTCGAAGGCGCCCGCCTTGTCGCGGAAGTTCGGGTTCGTGGCGATGATCTGGCGCAGGGCGGCGTCGGAAATGTTCAAGCCGAGCTTGCGCGTCTCGTCGTCGACCGCCGCTTCGCTGACCAGCTGCTGGAGGATGCTCCGGTCGAGGCCGATCTGGCGCGCCTCCTCGTTGGTGAACGGGCGCTTGAACCGGCGCTGGTATTGCTGGATCGCCCGGTCGTAGGCGGCGCGGTATTCCTGGGCGGAGACCTTCGCCCCGCCGACCGAGGCGACGGTCGAGCTGGTGAAGCCGCGCAGCATGTCGCCCACGCCCCAGATGACGAAGCTCACGATGATGAGCCCCATGACCACGGTCATGATCGCCTTGCCGACGAACCCCTGACTCGCGTCGCGTATCGATTGGAGCATTTGGCCTTGATCCGTCTTCCGTTCTCGGGCCCCGAGCGCGCCCTATCTAGCGGCGCGCGCCCGTTTTGCATAGGCGCTGGCGCGATGATAACAACCGCGGCCCAACCAAAGGCGGGGAGGCCTCACAAATGACCCCTGGCGTGCGGCCGCTCGTCGCCGGCAACTGGAAGATGAACGGCCTCGCCGGTTCGCTCGCCGAGATCGACGCCATGCGGCGGGCGGCGGACGCGGGCGAATCCGGCGAGGCGGAACTGCTCGTCTGCCCGCCGGCGACGCTGATCGCGCTGGCCGCCTCGCGGATCGGGGGCGGCGCGCTCCGTCTCGGCGCCCAGGATTGCGCGCCTGAGCCCAGCGGCGCGTTCACCGGCGACATCTCTGCCCCCATGCTCAAGGACGCGGGCGCGAGTTACGTCATCGTCGGGCACTCCGAGCGCCGGACGCTTCATCACGAGACCGATGCGCTCGTTCGCGCCAAGGCGGAAGCGGCGCTGAAGGCGGGCTTGACCCCGATCGTCTGCGTCGGCGAGACCCACGCCGAGCGGGATGCGGGCCAGCAAGCCGCTGTCGTCGTTCGGCAATTGCGAGGCTCGCTGCCTCCCAAGGCGAGCAGCGAGACGGTCGTGGTCGCCTACGAACCGATCTGGGCGATCGGCACCGGCGTCACGCCGACGCCCAAGGACATCGCGGCCGTGCACAATGGAATTCGGGCGCTGCTCGCCGACATGTTTGGGCCGCCGTGCGCCAAAATTCGCCTTCTCTATGGCGGCTCGGTCAAGCCGAGCAATTGCCAGGAGCTTTTGACCCTCGACAACGTCGACGGCGCGCTGGTCGGCGGCGCGAGCCTGAAGGCGACGTGAATTTCTGGCCATCGCGGCGGGCTATCGTTAGAGCCTGCCCCCGTGACTGCCCTCACGCCGCGCCGAGGATGAAATCGGCGCAGCGGTCGCCGAGCATCATCGCTGCCGCATTGGTGTTGCCGGCGTTGATGTTCGGCACGGCCGACATGTCGCAGACCCTCAACCCTTCGACGCCGCGCACCCTCAGCCGCGGGTCGAGGACGCGCCATCCTGTCCCCGTCCGCGCCCATGCGCGCCGTCCCGGCCGGATGGTAGTTGGTCTTCACGAACCGCCGGCAATGGCTTCGCATCGCCTCGTCGTCAGAGCTCTTCGCCGGATCGGGAATGGCGATGCGCTCGACGCGCCTGGCGAGCGGCTGGGTCTGAAAGGCGCGCAGGAAGAACCGCTGCCCGGCGATCATCTCCGCCATGTCGGCCTCCTCCTTCAGAAGATTGGGCGAAACGAGCGGAGGGGCGGCGGGGTCGGCCGAGCGCAGCCTGACCCAGCCGCGCGACTTCGGCTTCACGACCACGGTCGTGACGGTGAGGCCATGCGCGTCGCGCACCAGCGTTCGAGTGTCCCGGTCGAGATAGACGATCGGGACACAGAACGCCTGGATGGTCGGCTCGGCGTCTCGCGCGCCCGGGTTGACGAACGCGCCCGCCTCGACGCCCGCCGAAGTGATAGGCCCTGTCCCGAACAGCTTGAAATGCAGGCCGTTGCGAAGCATCCGCCAGCCCTCGCCCTGGCGATAATAGCCGTAAGGGCCGTTGACGTTGGCGATGATCGGAACCTCCGGATGGTCGATCAGGTTCGAGCCGACGCCGGGCAGAATCGCAGACGACCGGGATCCCGTGCTGGCTGCAGCTGATCGGCGGGGCCGATCCCGGAGAGCATGAGAAGCTTGGGGGTGATGAGCGCGCCCGCGGCGACAATGATCTCGCCGCGCGCGAAGGCCTCGCGCTCGCGCGCCCGACTGGTCGCGCCAGGTGACGCCGGCAGCGCGGCCGGCTTCCACCACGATCCGCTCGACGCGCGAGCGCAGGCGGATGGCGAGGCGCGGATCGTTCTTCATCGGCTCGAGATAGGCGTAGGCCGCGCTCGACCGCCGGCCGCGCCGGTTCATGAACTGGTAGAAGCCGACGCCGCGCTGACTTCCGCCATTGAAGTCGGGGTTGAACGGCTCGCCCAGTCCCTGCACCGCCTGGACGAACCAGCGCGACAGATCGTCGATGTGGCCGGGATCGGAGACGTGCATCGGGCCGTCGGTTCCGTGAAAGGCGTCGTTCAGCCGATTGTTGTCCTCCATGCGGCGGAAATGCCTGAGAACCGCAGGCCAGCTCCAGTCGGCTCCGTCGTTCGTCGCCGCGCAGGAGCGCGTTCCATTCCTCGTAGTCCGAAGGCCGGCCGCGCATGTAGACCTGCGCGTTCACCGAGGATCCGCCGCCCAGCACATTGGCCTGCGGAATATCGTGAACCCGGCCGCCGAGATGCGGCTGCGGCTCGGTCGTGTGATAGTGCATGAACTTGCTGCCGTTGATCATCTTGAAGATGCCGGGCGGCATGTCGAGCAGCGGGTGATGGTGGGAATAGCCGCCTTCGAGGAGAAGCACCGTGTAGCCGCCGTCGCGGGCGAGGCGCGCGGCGGCGACCGAGCCGGCCGACCCTCCGCCCACGACGATGAAATCATAGTCCTCGCGCGCCATCGTCTTCCTCATGGGACGGACGTCGGACTAGGTCTGCCCGCCAGTCGCGTTCCGCCCGCATGGCGCGAACGAAAACGGAGCCATTAAATGCCGCCTTACACGATCGCCGACCTCGACGCCCGGCTTTTCCGCGTGCCCTTGAGCGAAGTCCTGTCGGACGCCAAGCACGGCGACCACACCCATTTCGAACTCGTGACCGTCACCCTGCGCCGCGCCGACGGCGCGACCGGCACGGGCTACACGTATACTGGGGGCCTGGGCGGGCGAGCGATCCTCGCCATGGTCAACCACGACCTTCGCCCGTTCCTCCTCGGGCGCGACGCTCGCGAGATCGGGGCCCTGAACGATGCGATGCTGTGGCGCATCCACTACGTCGGACGAGGCGGGATCGCCGCCTTCGCAATCTCCGCGGTCGACATCGCGCTCTGGGACCTGAAGGGCCGGGCCGAGGGGCGCTCGCTCTGGCGGATGGCGGGCGGGGCCTCGCCCACGGCGCGCGCCTATCGCGGCGGGATCGACCTCAATTTTTCGCTTCCGAAACTGCTCGACAGCGTGCGCTCCTATCTCTCGGCCGGATTCGAAGCGGTGAAGATCAAGGTCGGCAAACCCGAGCTTTCCGAGGATGTCGCGCGCGCGGAGGCGGTGCGCGCCCTGCTCGGGCAGAGGCGCGCTTTCATGCTCGACGCCAACTACGCCTATGACGTGAAGCGCGCCATAGCCGCCGCCACAGGCTTTCCGGGGTCTCGACCTCGTCTGGTTCGAGGAGCCGATCGTCCCCGATGATTATGCGGGCTATGGCCGGATCGCCGAGGCGACCGGCGTGCCGCTCGCGATGGGCGAAAACCTCCACACGCTCGACGAGTTTCACTACGCAGCCGACCAGGCGAAGCTCTCCTACCTGCAACCCGACGCCTCCAATTGCGGAGGCGTCACCGGCTGGCTGGCGGTCGCGCGGCTTTGCGGCGAGCGCGGAATCCCCGTCTGCAGCCACGGCATGCAGGAATTGCATGTGAGCCTGGTCGCCTCGCAGCCGAACGCCGGCTGGGTCGAAGTCCACGGATTTGAGATCGACCGTTACACGCGCCGCCCGCTAAGCCTCGAGAACGGCGCGGCGATTGCGCCGGACGCGCCGGGGATCGGAGTCGAGTTCGACTGGGACAGGCTCGCCCCGCACGCGGTCGTTGCATAGCGACGAGCCGCTTCGAAGGACATTTCCGGCGCGTGGGACGAGAGGTGAATCAAGGGGGCGCCGCCGCAAAAAATCCGCAAAAAATCCTCAAGGGCCCGTTAAGCGCGTGGCTGGGAACTGACGAAACATCATCGGAGGCGCTCAACGGGATGGATGTCGAGTCGAATTCAGAGAACGCTTCCGCGCCCGGAGAAAACGGCGGGCACACCCAAGTCTGCCAATCGTCGGCCGCAAAACCGCCGGGAGCCGAGACGGCGACTCCAGCGGGGGACGCATCGGCGGAGCGCTCGTCCGCCACTGGCGCACGCGACGAAAGCGAGGCGAAAGCGGGAATTGCGCAGGTCGCTGACCCTTCCGTCAAGGCGGAGAAAAACTCCGGGAGCGGGAAGACCGCCAGCGATCATGAAGCTCGCGACCTGTCGGCCGCGGTGGCGTCGTTCAAGTGGGCGGCGGTTATCTCCGAGTCGATCCTCTCAGAGAGGCATTGGCGGCCCTCGATGACAGGGATTATGCGACCGCTCAGCGCCTTTTCACGGCGATCGGACGGACGGATGTCGCCGATGCGATCAAGGACGCCTTGGCGGCGCTCGATCGCAAGGACTATGCGAAGGCTCATGGACTTCTCGAGACGCTCCATCGGAAAGGGGCCGCCGCCGCGCAAGTGAGCGGCTCGGCGCACGACAGTCCGTCGCCCTCCAAGCCCGCAACGCCGGCAGGCGCGCCAATGGCGTCCGACTCCCCGAATAAGGTCCAGAAACCCGTAGCAATCCCGTTTGAAGTGAGGCCGATTGCGGAACCGGCGTATCGCCCCCCTTTGGCTCAGGCAGAAAAGGCCAGATCGCGCCGCTTTAAGCCGCTTCTGGCCGGAGCCGCTTTGGCGCTGCTGGCGATCTTCGGCGTCTCTGCGATTTACGGTTCGCCGCAGAACTGGACGTTCCCTGCCACGAAAAGCGAGGCGCTCGCCGGCCTATCTTCGGCTGCCGGCGTCCTCAAGGCGGATCTGGCGGCGATCACGGGCCAAGGCGGGCGCGAGAAGGAGCGGTCCGCGGCGCCCGACCTCAGCGCTGCGCTCACGCAGCAGACGGCCCGCCTCGACCAGATCGAGCACCAGTTGGGAGCCCGGTTGGACAAGCTCAGCGAGCGCGACCAGGAGTCCTCCTCCAGATTTGCCGATGTGGCGGCGAGGCTCGACAAACTGGAGAAAAAGGCCGCCCTGCCGGCGACGCCTGCCCCGGAATCCGCCGATATTGCGGCGAGGCTCGATAAACTGGAGAAGAAGGTCGCCCTCGGGGCCGCGCCGGCCTCAGAAATTGCTGGTCTCACGACCAGGCTCAACAAGTTGGAGAAGAAAGCCGCCGTAGCGGGCGCGAGCTCGACCTATCGCCTCCCGCCCACCGCGACGAAACAGTCGGCGCTTATGGCGAGGTCGGAACCCTCCGCCTCGAATGAAACAGCCAGATTCGCCGACCGAGGACCCTTGCTCCGAGACTATAGTGTCGAGACGGTGCGGGACGGCGTTGCAGTGGTTGACAGTCCCTATGGTCAGCAGGGGGTAACGCCGGGAGATTCGATCCCTGGAGCGGGACGCGTCTTGCGAATTGAGAGACGGGACGGCGACTGGTTCGTCCTGACAAGCCGCGGACTCATTGGGAGAGGTCTCGGGCCCTAATTAGCGGCGGGCGGCGGATGCCGTCCTTCTTCCCTGCGGGGACCGCGACCAGGAATGCCAGCGCCGGGGCGAGAGTGGCCGTGAGTGGGCGGTACGGGGCGAGCTCACAAGGGTCGCCAGATGAAATTCCAAGGTCCGGTCGCGGCCGTCCTCGCAATGGACGGCCCCCTTGCGGCGTGCTAGGAGCGCGCCCAATTCAGGAGCGCGGGTCTGTCAGGCCGGCGCCGTCCCTTCCGGAATCTCCATGCAATCGGTCCTGCTTGTCATCCATATTCTGATCGTTATCGCGCTGATCGCGGTCGTCCTTCTGCAGCGCTCCGAGGGCGGCGCGCTTGGGACGGGCGGGGGAACCGGCAGCTTCATGACCGGCCGGGGGCAGGCGAACGCGCTTTCACGCGCGACCGCGGTCCTCGGCGCGCTCTACTTCGCGACCGCGCTTCTGATGTCGATCCTCTCGAGCTGGAGCCGCGCGCCCCATTCGATCATCGAGCGAGGTCCAGCGCCGGCCGGGCAGACCGCGCCCACGCCCGTTTCGCCCGGCAACATTCTCGACCAGCTCAAGAAGCTCGAGGGCCAGTCGAGCGCGCCTTCGCCGGCCCCGGCCGCGCCCGCGCCTGCCGCCCCCGCTGCGCCGGCGCCGAAGCCCTGACGTCGGCCCGAACACCGGCCCCGTGCCCTTGTTCCGCGACGAGCGCCGAGTTCGCCACAAGGCCGAGGAGATGTTCGACCTCGTCGCCGACGTCGAGCGCTACCCGGAGTTCGTTCCCTTGTGCCGGGCGCTCAAGGTGCGCGGCCGAAAGCCCGATGTGGACGGCCGCGAGACGCTCATCGCCGACATGACGGTCGGCTACAAGCTCATCCGCGAGGCGTTCACGACCCGGGTCACGCTCGACAAGCCGCGCCTCAAGGTCACGGTCCACTATATCGACGGGCCGTTCAGCCGGCTCGAGAACATCTGGACCTTCAAGGACGAGACCGAAGGCGAGTGCTCGCGGGTCGGCTTCTTCATCGATTACGAGTTCAGGAGCCGCACCTTAAGCGCGCTGATGGGCTCGATGTTCGACGTGGCGTTTCGCAAATTCGCCGGGGCGTTCGAGCGGCGCGCCGACGTGGTCTATGGGCGCGCGTGAAGGCCTTGCGCCGCCACGCCGCCGGTCATTGCTTCGGCTTCGGAGGCGGCGCGGGAATTGGGCTGTTCGGCGCCCCTTTGATCGCGCCCGAAAGCGGCGCGTCGTGATGCTCCGTCGTGTGTCGCGTCACTTCGGCGAGCGAATCCGGATTGATGACCATCATGACCGGATTGCCCTGCGAGTCCTTGGCGCGGACAATAAAGGACGAGGGCATGATGGCGATGTCGGTGAAACCGGCCTTCGTCAGGTCATCGCGCAGCTTCTGGCTGATGCGCGCTGGCGCTTGCGCATCCGGCGTGGCGGTCTCGCCGGCGGCCGAGTCCATCGCCGCGAGCGCCGACCCGGCGAAGCCAAAGCCCACGACGACAACAAGCAGAGTTCGAGCCGAGCCGTTCATTTGGCAATCTCCAAATTGTCACCTGGCCGTCAGTCAACGGTTTGGAGACGCGCTCGTTCCATTCAACTATGACGCTTAGGCCAATCCAATTCAGCCTGCCGCGGCCTCGAGCAGGTCCAGGCCGACCCCGACCGAGGCGAGCCTCACGGCCTCGCGGCCGATGTCGCCGAACCGCTCCTCGCGCGTGGTCGTCGGTCTTCCGCGGCGCGCGCAGGCGAAATGGACCAGGCCGACCGGCTTCGCCGCCGTGCCGCCGTCCGGCCCGGCTATTCCGGTCACGCTGACCGCAATCTCGGCGCGCGAAGCGCCGAGCGCCCCCTCCGCCATCGCCTTCGCCGTCTCGGCGCTCACCGCGCCGTATCTCGTCAGGGTCCCGGCGGGCACGCCGAGCAGATCCTGCTTGGCTGCGTTGGAATAGACGACAAAGCCGCGCTCGAGCACGTCAGACGAGCCGGGAATCTCGGTCAAAAGCGCTGCAATGAGGCCGCCGGTGCAGGATTCCGCCGTCGCGACCATGAGCTCGGCTGCTCTGTAGCGGGCGATGAGGCCGGCGGCGCGGGCGATGAGGTCAGGGGGAAACATGGCGGCCTCGGCGACGCTATGCGATTTCGCGCCCGCGCGAAACTGGGCGGGGCGGGACGATGGAAAGATAGGTCTTGACCCCCAAGGGGCCGCCCGGACATGAGAAGCCCGGGAGATCCGATGGCCGGCACGAGCTCAGAAGCGGACGTCGCGGTTGCGCAGCCCGTATCGGCGCCGCTCAGCCGCGCCGCGATCTTTCTGGTTGTGACCATGAACCCCGGCGCGGACGCCGCCGCCGCCGTACGCGGGTTCTGCGCCGACTTCAGCGGCCTCGTTCGGGCGGTCGAGTTTCGCGATCTCGAAGCCGGGCTTTCCTGCGTGATGGGGATCGGGTCCGACGCCTGGGACCGGCTGTTCGGGAGCCCGCGCCCGGCCGAGCTTCACCCTTTCCGCGAGTTCCGCTCCGGACCGCGCCATGCGGTCGCGACGCCCGGCGATCTCCTGTTCCACATCCGCTCCAAAAGGATGGATCTCTGCTTCGAAATGGCGGCGCAGATCATGGCCAAGCTCGGGGAAGCGGTCACCGCCGTCGACGAGGTGCATGGCTTTCGCTATTTCGACGACCGCGACCTGCTCGGTTTTGTCGACGGGACCGAAAATCCGCGTGGGGCCGCGGTGATCGAAGCCGCGCTCATCGGCGCCGAGGATCCCGCCTTCGCCGGCGGCAGCTATGTGATCACGCAGAAATATCTGCATGATCTCGCCGCGTGGAACGCGCTCTCGACCGAAGCGCAGGAGCGGATCATCGGCCGCAGCAAGCTCGCCGATATCGAGTTCCCCGATTCGGTGAAGGCGCCGTTCGCCCACAATGCGCTCACTTCGATCAGCGAGAACGGGAAAGACCTTGAAATCGTCCGCGACAACATGCCCTTCGGCCGGGTTGGAAGCGGCGAATACGGCACCTATTTCATCGGCTATTGCCGGACGCCCCGGGTGACCGAGCGGATGATCGAGAACATGTTCGTCGGGAATCCGCCCGGCAATTATGACCGGCTGCTCGATTTCAGCCGCGCGGCGACCGGAACGCTGTTCTTCGTCCCCTCGCTGACGTTCCTCGATGCCGTGAGCGGCGACGCCCCCGCGACGGAGGCGCCCGCGCGGCAATCTCCGGCCGACCCGCCAATCGCCGCGGCGCCGGACGGCTCGCTCGGAATCGGCTCGCTCAAAGGAGAAAAGGGCCCATGAACAATCTTCACCGCGAGCTTGCCCCGATTTCCGACGCGGCGTGGGTCGAGATCGAAGAAGAGACGACCCGCACGCTCAAGCGCTACCTCGCCGGGCGGCGCGTGGTCGATGTCGAGGGTCCGGGCGGCCTCGCCCTCTCGGCCGTCGGGACCGGCCATCTCAAGGCGATCGCCGCGCCGGGCGAGGGGATCCTGGCGCGGCAGCGTGAAGTCAAACCGCTGATTGAGCTGCAGGGTCCCCTTCGAACTCAATCGCCATGAGATCGACGATGTCGAGCGCGGCGCGAACGATTCCGACTGGCAGCCGGCCAAGGACGCCGCGCAGAAACTCGCCTATGCCGAGGACCGCGCCATCTTCGAGGGCTACGCGGCCGCGGGGATCGAAGGCGTCCGTCAGGGGACCAGCAATCCGATCATGACGCTGCCAGCCGACGTGCGTCTTTATCCGGACGCGATCGCGCAAGCGCTGAGTCAGCTTCGGCTGGTCGGCGTCAATGGACCTTATTCCGTTCTGCTCGGCGCGGACGCCTATACGGCCCTCGCCGAGACCGTCGACAACGGCTACCCGGTGCTCGAGCACGTGAAGAAGCTGGTCAACGACGAGATCGTCTGGGCCCCAGCCATCGACGGCGCCTTCGTGCTCACCACCCGAGGCGGCGATTTCGACCTGCACATCGGACAGGACGTCTCGATCGGCTATCTGAGCCACACGGACAGCACGGTCCGCCTCTACCTGCAGGAGACGATGACCTTCCTTCTGCTCACCTCCGAGGCCGCCGTCGCGCTCGCGCCTCCCGCGACGAAACCGGCGACCTGACACAGGAGCCGAGCAAGTCCAATTGAGGCGGCGTACGTACCTTTGGTACGATAATGGCCATAAGAGCCATCACTTGGGAGGGCACGAAATGGAAAGGAATCCTGAGCTTCGTCCCTTTGAAGCAATGCAGAGGATGCTCCTGGGACATTTTTCCGCACAGTGCTTGCACGCAGCCGCGACACTAGGATTCGCGGACATTATTCACGAGGAGGGCAGCAAGTCTGCGGAAGAGCTGGCGTCAACCGCCAAATGCGATCCACGCTCCGTCCAACGCCTTCTGCGCACGCTTGCCAGTATGGGAGTTTTTGTTGAAGCCCCCGATAATCGATTTTCTCTCACGCCGCTCGGTACGACGTTGAGGAGCAATGCGCCTGAATCCGTTCGAGACATGGCGATTTTCATGGCTTCACAGCCGATTTGGTCGGCGTGGGGCTCGCTCGTCGAAAGCATACAGAGCGGAGCGCCTTCGTTCCCACGGCTCCACGGCTCATCAATGTATGAATTTCTTGCTGAACACGGGGATTTGGAGGCCGTATTCAACGGCTTCATGAGCGCGCAATCGAGTTTGCACAATGCTGCTATCGTTGAGACATACGATTTCTCTACAATACAAGCGTTAGTCGATGTCGGCGGCGGTCATGGCGCCACGGTCCACGCCATCCTCGCCCGCTATCCGACGATGAAAGGTGTGGTGTTTGATCGCCCGGAGGTCATTGCCACGGCTGAAGTGGGACCCGCGGCATTGGCGGAGCGATGTCAGTTTACCGGAGGAGACATGCTCGAGTCCGTTCCGGCCGGCGGAGACGCGTATCTCATCAAACGTGTCCTAATGGACCGGAACGATCACGAGGCGGGCACGGTGCTAAAAAATTGCCGAGCGGCAATGAGGCCCCGAGGCAGGGTTATTGTCGTTGACCCGATGCTCCCCGATGACAATTCGCCTCATCCAAATTGGCTCGTAGATATGAACATGCTTGTCGTCCACGGTGGAGCGTGCCGGACGGAAGGACAATTCTCTGCCCTATTCGAGACCGCGGGACTCGCAATGTCGCGCGTGCTCGCAACCCGTTCCCCCAACTTCATTCTCGAGGCGATACGGCGGTAACGTCTGGCGATGGAAAGATAGCCCCTTGATCGGCGGCGCTGTCCGGACATGACAGTGACGGCGGGATATTGGCGCCGCCCGCAACAGAGCGGACAACTTGACAGGGGAGCCGAGCGAACCCGATGGATACGGCCTACATATCGGCCTTTGCCGCGCTGGCTGGGACAGCCATCGGCGGCCTCGCATCGTTCGCAACCTCGTGGTGACTCCGTCATTCCGGACCGACGTGACCGCCTTTCTCGGCCACCGAACGCTTCATGAACAAGACCGCGAACGTGACCACAAAGGTCAGCACGGCCGCCATCCAAAAGGTGTCGAAAAAGGCAAGCGAAGACGCCTGCTGCTGGCGCAAGTTTTCGAGCGCCTGCCAGGCCAGCTGCTGCGCGGCGACCGGATCGCCGGTCTCTTTCAGGAACGTTGCCTGAGCCTGGCTCAGGAAAGACGTCACAGCCGGGTTGAAGGGATCGAGCGACTCGCCAAGCCGCAAGCCGTGAAACTGATCGCGCCGCTCCTGGAAGGTCTGGGACAACGACACCCCGACGCTGCCCCCCTCGTTGCGTAGGAGGCTCAGCAAGCCGATGGCCGCCCCGCGCAGCGCCAGTGGCGTATAGAGGTAGGCGGCAACGTTCGCCGGAGCAAAACAGACCGAGAGCCCCGCGACCAGAAGCACCCGAGGCCAAATAGCCTGGCTTGGGCTGATGTCGAGGTTGAGTTGCGACATCCAATAGTTTCCCGCGGTCATGAGCAGAAGGCCTGCGGCGATCAGCCATCTCGCATCGACCTTGAGGCCGATCAGGCGGCCGACGATCGGCATCGCCAGGACGGCAAAGATTCCGGAAGGCGACATCACCGATCCAGTCTTAAGCGCATCATAGCCAAACAGGGTTTGCAGCAGGCCAAGCAACGACTTGGTGCCTGCAAAGAGAGCAAGGTAAGCGCAGAATATGATGACGCAGCAGGCGGCGAAGTTGCGTTCATTCAACGCGCGGAAATTGACCACGGGGTTGCGGTGACGCAACTCCCAGAAGATCAATGCAACCAAACCCACTCCCAATAAAATGACGAGCGTCTGGACGCGCCAGAATGGATCCCCCAGCCAGTCCCACTCCTGGCCCTTGCTGAGCACCACTTCCCAGGAGATCATCACGATGACCAGAAGCGACAGGCCGATGCCGTCAAAATGAAACGGCTGCTTCCTCAACTCCGCGCGCTCCGCGACGAGATAGTCCGGATCGTGAAGGAGGAAGTAACAACATGTGAACGCCAGGACGCCGACAGGCACGTTGATCAAAAAGCACCAGCGCCAATTGTAAGTGTCCGTTATCCAACCGCCCAAGGTCGGACCGACTATGGGCGCGATCAGCACCGCAAAGCCGAACAGCGTCATGGCCACGCCTTGCTTTTCCCGCGGGAAGGCGTCCAGCAATATTCCCTGACTGCCGGGTTGAAGACCGCCGCCCGCGAGACCCTGAATGACGCGGAACAGGATCAACTGAGCCAAACTGCCAGCCAGTCCACACAGCAAAGAACTGAGGGTGAATATCGCAATCGACGCCAGGAAGTAGTTGCGGCGACCCAGATGGGCGCTGAGCCAGCCGGTAATCGGCAGGATGACGGCGTTGGCGGCAAGGTAGCTGGTGATGACCCACTCGGCGTCATCGGCGGCAGCCGACAGGCCTCCTGCGATGTAGCGCAACGCCACCAGCACGATGGTGGTGTCGAGCACCTCCATGAACGCCGGCACCACGACTATGGCGGCCACCAGCCAGGGGGCGCGAGCAACCTGCGATCTCGCGGGCGAGAGCGCCGCGGCCGTCACTTGCTGGCGTCCGATGCGTTCTTGGCGGGACCGCCGGTTCGGGGTTCAGGCGCAAATGTCTGCAAAAACTTCCCGGCGTCGGGTCCGGTGGGCGGCTTCTTGAAGTAGACGTAGGGAACAACCGACGTGCCGATGAACAGCGGGCTCTTGTCCGGATCGTAGTTCTCGAGATCGATCCGAACCGGCAGTCGCTGAACCACCTTGACGAAATTGCCGGTGGCGTTCTCCGCCGGCAGCAGCGCGAGGGTCGATCCGGTCCCCATGGTGAAGCCGGAAATGCGGCCTTTGAACACATGGCGGCGGCCATACATGTCGACATAGAGATCGACCGGCTGGCCGATACGCAGGTCGCGCAGCTGCGTCTCCTTGAAATTGGCGTCAACCCAGATGTCATCGAGCGAGCGGATCGCCATGAGGCTCTGGCCGACCTGCACATTGTCGCCCGGATTGACGTTCCGGCGGGTGACGACCCCGTCGATCTCCGCGACGACGTCGCAGTAGCGGAGGTCGAGCTCGGCCTGGGCGAGATCGCGCTTGGCGACCTCAAGCTTGGCCTCGGCCTGCTTGACGTCCGGCGCGTCCGCCGCCAGCCGTGCGAAGGTGCTATTGACGTCGCCTTCTTTCTCGAACGCCGCGACCATGTGTCGGGGCCCTTCGTCGAACGAATGGATGACGCCGAGTTGAGCCGCGCTCTAAATCATCGCCGCCTGCGCCTGGAGCACGGAAGAAAAGGTTTGATCGAGATTGGCCGGAACTTGGCCGAGATCTGTGTCGTCGGATTCCGTCGGCAATCCCAAAGAGGCGCGGACTTGACGGACGTCGGCCAACGCCGCGACAACGTCCGCACGCGCCGCCAATAAGATGGCCTGCCGGCGGTCGTACTCCGACCGGGGGATATCGTTGGTCACCACCAGCTTTGCGGCCCGATCGAAGTCAAGCTGAGCCAGCGCGAGTTCGGCTTTGCTCTTGTCGACAGCGGCAACCTTAGCGCGCAGCAGGGCGACCTGATCGTCGACGTTCTCCATGGCGTGCTCCAGCGCCCGGCGCCGGCTCATGGCCTCCGCTTCGATGCCGCGCACATTGGACTTGGCCACCTGTAGGTCCGCCATCGCCGTGTCGACAGCCGCCTTTTTGATCGCGACCGCGATCTGAAACGGTTCCTTATCCAGTTGGACAAGAAGGTCTCCTTTGCGCACCCGGTAGTTGTCGTCGACGAGGACGCGGGAAACTTGGCCCTTGACACGGGCGGCGACGAACGTGACGTGACCGTTGACGTATGCGTCATCCGTGGAAACCGTGTTCAGCGTCGTCTGGACCCACGGGATGCCGAACCAGAGGGCGGCGGCCACGATCAGAAGGCCCGCCGCTCCAAGAAGCATTTTTCGCCGCGGGCCGGGCTTCGGCTTCTCTGGTGGGACTGTTCCGGCGCCGGGAAGGTTCCGCGGGGTTGGCGTCGAATTGGCGCTGCGAGCCGAAGTCTGTTCGTTGCCAAGCCCCCCCGTCTCGCTGCTCTGCTCACTCATGGCGCACCCCTGTCATCGAGCAAATGAACGACGACGCTTCGCCGCCCCGGCGCCGACGACCGACGCGACAAGCCTCTGCAAATCTAAGCGGCGACGCTGCGCCAGTCATCCATGCCTGACTTCTCGCAACCGACCTGTGTCCACGTCGTAAATGAAGCCTCGAACGGGTACATCCTTGGCAATCCATGGATGGGACCGGACCTTCTCGATCTGCGCCCGGGTGTTCTCATCAGGGTCCTTGAAGGAAAACAAGCGCATCGGGACCGGCGTGGCGTCCCCCGTCTCCCGGGCGAGCCTGTCGTTCAGCTCCTTGTCAGTGAAGGTTGTGAACCCGCAGCCCGTGTGGTTGAGGAGCATGATCTCCTTGCTCCCCAGGACGCGCGTGGAAACGACAAGTTCCCCCAGCACGTCATCGGTGACGGCCGGGCCGCCGGTGCGGATGACGTCCATGTCCGCAGTCTTCAACCCCAGGATCCCTTCGAGGTCCGAGAGCCGCGGGTCCATGCACGTTACGATCGCGATTTTAGGCTGCGGGCGCCCGCCCAGCTTCGGATCGTACCTCTTTGCGTACTGCTCATTGGCCTTCATCGCCTGATCAATAAGGCTCATCACCGCCTCTCCCGTTCGAGACTCCTGTGGAGATAAGGGCCGCTATTCAGCCGACATTCGCCGGTTGACGGCGTTATCGCGACTGAGACTGCGGACATAGTGAGACGTTGGCAAGACAAATGTCGTCGAGACCCCGTGGCGGCTCGGAGATCAGTATCGGGGCTGGTCGGCACGCGGCGGCGCGGCGGCGCTTGCCACGAAAGCGGAAAGGCGAAATCCTTGCCTTCAGGATTGACTAAAGAGCGCGTGGTTCAATGGGGGCAAAATGACGTACGCCTTTCTCCAGACGCTCTTGGCGCTCGCGCTTGGCCTCTGCCTCGCGGGATGCGTTCCGGCCCAGCCGCCTTACCCGAACGTCGTGCCGATCGATACGACGGGCAATTACGGCGCGGGATAGTTGGCGTCGGCGCGCGGTCTTCTTCATTCTCGAGCCCGCCTCTTGTCGCTTACAGTCTCAGGATCGCTCGATGACCCACGCCAAGCCTCGCCCTTTCACGCTCGATGAATTGCGCGCCTATCTCGCCGAGATTTTCCCGGAGTTCTGGAATTGCGCCGGCCTTCGCGTCGAGGCCATCGCGCCGATGAGCGCCACGGTGCGCCTTGTCCATCACCCAAGGCACTTGCGGCCCGGCGGCACGATTTCCGGACCGACGATGTTCGCAGTCTGCGACGCCGCGCTCTTTGTCGCGATCCTCGGCGAGAAGGGCCGGATCGCGCAGGCGCTCACCACCAGCGCCGCAATCAATTTCCTGCGCAAGCCCGCGCCCGCCGATCTCATCGCAGAAGCAAAGCTGATCAAGCTCGGCCAAAGGCTCGCGGTCGGGGAAGTGGCGCTCTATTCGGAGGGCGAGAGCGAGATGGTCGCCCATTGGACGGGAACCTATTCAATTCCCGCGCGCGCCGGCGCGAACGCGGTATCTTGATACCGCATAGCTCGAGGCGGCGATTTTCTTGACAATTCCGGCGCTTCGCGGTTGACATTTCGGGCGCCGCGCCGCTAGAAGCCCGCCACCACAGATCAAGCGGGCGTATCCATGTTCGGCAAAACCCATTCGACCAAGACGGCCGAGGTCGAGAAGAAATGGCTCCTCATCGACGCCAAGGGCCTGGTGGTCGGGCGGCTCGCCTCGATCGTCGCGATGCGCCTGCGCGGCAAGCACAAACCGAGTTTCACCCCCCATGTCGACGACGGCGACAACGTCATCGTGATCAACGCGGACAAGGTGGTGCTCACCGGGCGCAAGCGCGACCAGAAGGTCTACCATCACTATTCGGGCTATATCGGCGGCATCAAGGAGCGCTCGGCCAAATCGATCCTCGAAGGCCGGTTCCCCGAACGGATCGTCGAGAAGGCGGTCGAGCGGATGCTGCCCCGCGGGCCGCTCGGCAAGAAGCAGCTCGGCAACCTGCGCGTCTATAAGGGCCCCGACCATCCGCATGCGGCGCAGTCGCCGGCGCCGCTCGACGTCGCCAAGATGAACCCCAAGAACAGCCGGAGCGCTGAAACGAATGGCTGAGACTCTGTCCTCGCTCGCCGACCTCAAGGGCTCGGGCCTCGCCCCCGAGGCGCCCGCCGAAGCGCCGGTCCATGTCCAGAAGCTCGACAAGTACGGGCGCGCCTACGCCACGGGAAAACGCAAGAACGCGGTGGCGCGCGTCTGGATCAAGCCGGGCAGGGGCCTCGCCACGGTCAACGGCAAACCGCTCGACCAGTATTTCGCCCGGCCCGTGCTGCGCATGATCCTGAGCCAGCCGCTCGTGGTGGTGAACCGGATCACCCAGTACGACCTCACGGTGACGGTGAGCGGCGGCGGCCTCTCGGGCCAGGCGGGCGCGGTTCGCCACGGCCTCGCCAAGGCGCTGACCCATTTCGAGCCCGACCTTCGCCCCGCGCTCAAGAAGGAAGGCTTCCTCACCCGCAATTCCCGCGTGGTCGAGCGCAAGAAGTACGGCCACCGCAAGGCGCGCGCGAGCTTCCAGTTCTCCAAGCGCTGAGGCGACTCGTCCGGATTGGAACAAGGGCGGCGTGAGCCGCCCTTTTTTGTGGGCGCGCTTTGGCCCGAAATCCCGCGCCCGCGCCGTTGCGCGGAAATTAGGCGCGAGCCGTCGCGCTCGAGGGGCTTCATGCGCCCGCGAAGGCAGGCGCTCAATGCTGTTCCACAGCGGCGAGAATCGCGTCCAGTTGCTCGAACGTCTCGGCGAACCCGCTCGTGCTCTTGGAGGCGATGGCGCCGTCGAGCGCTTCCTTCGAGGGATAAAGGTCACGCAGGACGACCAGCGTCTCGGCGCCTCGCTCGTCGAACGTGACCGTGGTGACCGCCCCCCCTTCGCCGTCCTCCTCATTCGTCCACACGAGGCGGGAGTGCGGCGTCACCTCGATGTACCTGCCGAAGAACGCCACGGGCTGCCCCGAGGCAGGGTGGCGGAACACGAAGCGGTAGGCGCCCCCCGTGCGAGCATCGGCCTCGCAGGAAATGAACGACACCCCGAACGACTTCGGCGCCCACCATTGCATGAGCAGCTCGGGCGTGGTCCAGGCCTCGAACACGATGCGCGCGGGAGCGTTGAAGGTCCGCGTGACGACCAGCTCGCGATCGGACGTCCGTTCCACCGTCGTGCGGTTTCTGCCCTGCTCACTCTTTTTTCCGGCGTCCATCGACCTTTTCCTTCCGGTTCAGTTTCTCGACGACCTTGTCCAGCTCATCGAAGCGCGCGGCCCACAGCTCACGGCGCCTCTCGATCCATTCCGCTTCTTCCTCCAGCCTGCGTGGGCCGAGCCTGCAGGTCCGAACGCGTCCGACCTTCTCCGTGGCGACGAGACCCGCCTGCTCCAGCACCGCGACATGCTTCTTCATGCCCGTGAGGGTCATGCGGAACGTCTCGGCGAGGTCCGTGATTGAAGCGTCCGCGCGCCCGAGCCGCTCGAGAACGCCGCGTCGGGTGGCGTCCGAAAGCGCGGCGAACGAGGCGTCGAGACGAGCGCTCACATACTGAACCATATGGTTCAGTATAGCACGCTTGCGCTTGCATGCAAGAGAGGTCCAGGGCGCGGCGCGCCCGGTTCGCCCTGGTCCCGACATTCCCGGGCGTTGCGCCGGCCCCCGCCCGAATCCGGCGAGGGACATGGGGTCTAGCCCATCTTATGCATGACGGGCGATTTTGAGGCTGGCGGCCATGGCTTAAGCAGCTGGAATCGCATAGGATTCGTTGCCGAAACCCATCCTTTGCGCGCCTTCGCGCCTGCCACGGCCACCATGACCGACGATATGATCCCGCTAATCTCGTTTCCAGCCATCCAGGGCAAGAAAGTCACAGCCGCGTTTGATGGCGGCCGGCTTTCTTCGGACGGCGGGGTGATGCTGCTGTCGATGGCGGATCGACGCTTGGGGGTGGCCGAGCGTCTGGCGCGCTGCATTCCCGATCGGCGCGATCCCTCGCGTATCGCCCATACGATCGCCGACATGATCCGGGCCCGGGTGTTCGCGATCTGCTGCGGCTATGAGGACGCCGACGACCTCGACGTGCTGCGCTGCGATCCGGCGTTTAAGCTCGCTTGCGGACGGCTGCCCGACAGCGGGCGCGACCTGTGTTCGCAGCCGACCCTGTCGCGGCTCGAAAACGCATCGGGTCTGAAGGACGTGATCCGCCTGACCTATGCGCTCGTCGACCAATGGATGGCCTCTTACGCAATGGCGCCGTCTCGCGTCACGCTCGACATCGACGACACCTGCGACGTGGCGCACGGCCATCAGCAGCTTTCGCTGTTCAACGCCCACTATGGCGAGCGCTGCTTTCTGCCGATCCATGTCTACGACACGGAGAAGAGCCGTCCAGTCGCGGTGATCTTACGCCCCGGCAAGACGCCGTCGGGCATCGAAGTTCGCGCCTATCTGCGCCGGCTCGTGCGCCACATCCGCTCGCGCTGGCCTTCGACCCGCGTCTTGTTCCGAGGCGATGGACATTATGCCCGGCCCGAGGCGATGACTTGGTGCGAGGACAACGACGTCGACTACGTGTTCGGCCTTCCCGGCACGAAGCCCTTGTCGAAGAAAGTTGACGAGACTGCCGACGCCGTTCGCACCGAGCGCGCCGTCGGCGACAAAGACGTCGTGCGCGGCTACGCCGAGACGCGCCACAGGGCCGGCTCGTGGCACAAGGAGCGGCGCGCCATCGCCCGCATCGAGGCCACGCGGCTCGGCCTCGACATCCGCTTCATCGTCACCAACCTCGACCACGGCTCGGCCGAATGGCTCTATGAAACTCTCTACTGCGCGCGCGGGCAGGCGGAAAATCTCATCAAGCTGCACAAGGCTCAGCTTGCCTCCGACCGCACGTCGTGCCGCTCGGCGCTCGCCAACCAGGTCCGCCTCGTTCTGCACACCGCTGCCTACTGGCTCATGCTCGCCGTCCGCGACGCCATTCCGAAAGAGCGCGATCTGGCCAAGGCCGAGTTCGCGACATTGCGCCTCAAGCTGCTCAAGATCGCCGCCCGCGTCATCGAAATGGCGAGCCGCGTCCGTCTGGCCTTCGCCGCCGCCTGTCCCGAGGCCCAGCTCTTCGCTTGCCTACCTGCCGCGCTCATGCCGCGCGGACCCTGAATGACGGGGCGCAAAAGCCCCTTTCGCCCTGCAGTTTCCTCCAACGCGTTCAAAAGCAGTCGCCCGCGCCGCTCATTTGCGCGTCCGTGCGGCGCGAGGTTAAGGTTTTGCGCAATGGTCCGGATTCGCCTGACGTTCGCGCTCTCGCTCTCGATCGCCTCGGCGCTGCTCGCTCTTCGCGCGCAGGCGCTGGAATGGCGCTGGAGCTATTCCGGCGAGGGGGTCAGCGCATCGGGAACGTTCGTCACCAACGACAAGCCCGACGCAGACGGCTTCTACGAGATCACCAGCATAGGCGGCGAGGCCAATGGCGTCCCCATCGCTGGCCTTGAGCCGCCACGGACCTCGATCCCCGGCAACGAGGGCTACCCGGTCGACAACCTCATCAGGACCGGCGCCCCGCAACTCTCCGTGCACGGCTTCGGCTACCGCCTCGCCGACGGAACCTACGCCAATCCTTTCTATGCGGCGCATTTCGCCAAGCCCGGCGATTACGCGTTCTTCTCCGATCCCGGGAACCGCCGCACGAGCGAGCCGGCGGTGACGTTCACCGCCACGATCGTCCCCTGACGGGGCGGCATGAACCGGTTTTCCCCGCCGCCGGCCGAAAAAAGGCCGAACGGCCGAGTCTGCGTCTTTCGCCTTGACGATGACGCCGGTTTCATAGGAAAGACGGTCGCCATGATCGCCTCATTCCTCTCCGGGCCCCGACGACGCTGAAGACGCGCGCGGTTTCGCGCGCGACCTATCCTTCGGCGTTCGGACCTTGAGCAGAGCGAATCCCATGTCAGCGACCATCTTCATCGACGGCGAAGCGGGCACCACCGGCCTGCAGATCAAGGACAAGCTCGCCGGCGTCCCGGGCCTCAAGCTTCTCAGCCTTCCCCCCGAGGCGCGCAAGGACGCCGACGCCAAGCGGAAGCTTTACGCGCATGCCGACATCGTCATCCTCTGCCTGCCCGACGAAGCGGCGAAAGAGGCCGCGGGCCTCATCGAATCGATGGGCGGCGACTCGCCGAGGGTGATCGACGCCTCGTCCGCCCACCGGGTCGCGCCCGGCTGGGTTTATGGCTTTCCCGAGCTTGTCGCAGGGCAGGCGGACGCGATCGCCTCAGCCCGCAAGGTGACCAATCCCGGCTGTCATGCGACCGGCGCGATCGCGCTCCTGCGCCCGCTCGTCGAAGCGGGCGTCCTTGCGAAAGAGACGCCCGTCTCGATCGGCTCGGTGAGCGGCTATTCGGGCGGCGGCAAGTCGATGATCGCGGCTTACGAGAGCGGCAAGGCGCCGCCCTTCGAACTTTACGGGCTCACGCTCGAGCACAAGCACATGCCCGAAATCGAGCGTTACTCCGGCCTGACCGGACGGCCGATCTTCCTGCCTTCGGTTGGCGACTTCCGCCAGGGGATGCTGGTCAGCCTGCCCCTGCATCTCGACGCGCTGCCCTCCAGGCCCGCGGGCGCCGACCTTCGCGCCGTATTCGCCAAGCACTACCGGGGCCAAAAGCATTTCCACGTCATGGAGAGCGAGATCGTCACGCGTCTCGAACCGGAGTCGCTGAACGGGACCAACGACATCGAGATCCACGTCTTCGCCAATGAGGCGCGCCGGCAGGCTTTGCTCATCGCCAGGTTCGACAATCTCGGCAAAGGCGCCTCGGGCGCCGCGGTGCAGAACCTGATGCTCATGCTGCGGCGCTGAAACAGCGCCATCGCGCGATTGTGAAGTAGGTATTTCTACCTAGGCGGGCGCATTTGTGGCATGGTCGCACCACATTCTGCACAATCTGTACAATAATCTGATGTAAAACTTTTAATTTGTGAGGTCGCCATGGCCTTGCTGATCGATACGGAAGGCGTGCATCCCCGCCGGCGCGCCGCTCACTTTCTCGACGCGATGATGGCCTCGCCGTTGCCCGCGCATGACGCGAGCCATTCGCGCTTCGAGGCGGATGACTTTTGCGCGCGGTTCCATATCAGGCCGCTCGGCGACGCCTGCGTGGCGGACTTTCTGGCGACCGGTCTTCAACTCAGGCGCTCTCGCCGCGAGATCGATCGCAGCCCCTCCGGGCAAGTGCTGGTGGCTCTTCTCAAGCGCGGCAGTTGCCGGGAGGATTTTGAAGGCCGCGATTCGATTCTGCTCCACGAGCCCGGCGATCTTATGCTGCTCGATTTCGACGGACCGCAGACGGCGAGTTTTGACGATCTCATGTCCGCGACCTGCGCGTTCATCCCGCGGCGGCGCCTGCGGGCGCTCCATTCGAACGAGTCCGAGTTGCGTCCGCTTCTCCTCCGTCCGCGCGACGAACTCCACGGCCTCATCAAGGCCTGTCTCGTCGCAAGCGCGGAGGCGCAAAATCTGTCGATCGCGGCGGCGGACGGCGCTGTGGCGGCGCTCGCGACTTCTCGCGATGGTCGCCCATGGCGTTCACCCCGAGACCAGTCAGGACCTGCACGTATCCTTTCTCCATGCCCGCCGCGTCCGGGCGCGGCAGTTCATCGAAACGCGGTGCATCGACCCGCGGCTCGACCCCGCGCGCGTGGCCGATCATCTCGGCATATCGCTGAGGTCGCTTCATCTCGCGTTTGAATCGACCGGCGCCAGCGTTGGCTCGCTCATCCTGTCGGCGCGATTGCGCAGCGCCCGCGATCTCCTGGTCCGGTTTCCCAAACGCTCGATCCTCGACATTGCGCTCGACTGCGGGTTCGACAATCTGGCCACCTTTTATCGCGGTTTTTCCCGCGCCTATGGCCATCCTCCCGGCGAGGCCCGCAAGACCAGCGCTGACAAGCGCCTGGCGTGAAGCGTTTAGGCTTGGCCTCAGACCCAGACCACGGAAATTGCACGAATTGCGAAACGAATCTTCGCGCAATGCGAAGAACGGCCGTCATAGGCCGATTATACTGGGCCCCGGTTGCACGATTGGCGGGCGATCTGTTTCAGCGACAACGGTTTGAACGGCTGCGTCGATCGAAAAAACGCCGCGCCCCGCGAAGCCGACGAGGTGGCGTCTTGCAATGGTCATGCTCATCAATCCGATGGTCAGTCTGCGATCGCCGTCGCGCGCTTCGTGCGTCCGGTGATCACCCTGGCCTGTTTCATTGATTCTGTTCGATGACGTCAAAATCATATTGAGGAGACAATCATGCGTCGCGAGATCATCGCCGGGCTGACAGCACTTCTTGCGATTGGCGGACTACCCCTGAAAGCCTC
This sequence comes from uncultured Alphaproteobacteria bacterium, assembly GCA_963742305.1. Taxonomy (GTDB): domain Bacteria; phylum Pseudomonadota; class Alphaproteobacteria; order Rhizobiales; family Beijerinckiaceae; genus Roseiarcus. The sequence continues at coordinate 363,923 of CAVULN010000016.1, read as the reverse complement.
CGCCCAGGACCCGAGCGCCCGCTGCGTCTCGATCGGAAACAGGCAAATGACGGTCGCCTCGGCGCAGGGCCGCGGGCTCGACATCGAGCTATTCACCGGGGTCGAAACCCGGACATTCCTGACGGCGTTTAACGCGATGGCGCCCCACAGCGCCTTCGTCGCCACGAAGATGTTCGCCGCGGTTGGTCGCGATCGGGCCTATCTTTTCTTCGAGAGCGACAAGGATCTCTGCACGCCGCCTTCGCCGCTGTCGCGCGCGAGCTACGAGACGTTTGTCAAGCGCGCGCATGGAGACGGCGCCTAGTCGCACCAGAGGACGACGACGGTTTTAGTCCCTCGCTCGAGGCAAAACCGTCCTAATCAGGGAGATAGCGTCATGCGCAAAGACATGATGATTCTCGCCGCAGCGGCGGCGTTGGGCGCGCTGCTCGTCGCGTCGTCGGCCTCGACGGCTTACGCGCTTGGCTACACTTTCACCGACATCAATGTGCCAGGCTCCCAGCCCGGGAGCACGGGGGCCTACGACGGGCTCGCCATCAATAACCTTGGGCAGATTGCCGGGAGCTATGTCGACAATGCGGGAAATTACGATGGATTTCTGTACACTGGCGGCAGGTACGTCACCGTCGACGCGCCCGGCGCGATAGATACGAACCTATACGGCATAAATGATTTTGGGCAGGTGCTTGGGACCGCGGGCTACAGCAACGGGACAAGCCAAAATTTCATCGATACACACGGCAAGTTCAGTGCCATCTCAAATGCGATTTCGCCGGCAGGACCAGCAAACCCTCTAAACGACAGAGACCAAGTTTTCGGCAGTGCTGGTTTTCCCGATTTTGGTATCCTCAACCCAAATGGCGTCATAACGCCGATTGATCTGTCTGGCGCCCCCGGCTCCGCTTTCCTTACAGGTTTCAATAACTTTGATCAGTTTACGGGTCTTCTCATTGACAGCACAGGGGCCCACGCTTTCATCGACACGAAAGGGGTCTACACCATCATCGACGACCCTTACGAAGCCCCAGGCACCGACCAGGGGGATGGCATTAACGACCTGGGTCAGGTCGTCGGCCAGGATTTCGATAGCGCGGGCAACAATCACGGTTTTCTCTACACGAATGGCCATTTCGCGACGATCGATGACCCAAAAGCTTCCCTCGCGGGTGGAACCGCGCCCATAGCCATCAACGATTTAGGACAAATAGTCGGATGGTATTTCGACGCTCAGGGAAATATTCATAGCTTCCTGGCCACGCCGAAACTCGATCTCTTCGCGTTGACAGCGGCCGCTCCGCTCGCCGACGCCGTGCCCGAGCCTTCGACCTGGGCGATGTTGGCCGTCGGCTTCGCCGGGCTTGGCTGGCTAGCGTGCGCCCGCAGGCGCAATCTCACGCCGGCGTGACCCAATCGCCCTGCTTGGCAAGGGCGCCTCGGGGGCCGCGGTGCAGAACCTCATGCTGATGCTGGGGCGGTAACTCCGCCGGCTCTGTTTGCGGCAAACCGAGCCCGCTGGGTCTCGGTCGCCGCCGCGAGATTTAGCCGCTGTGCCCCGCTCGTCCCAGCAGTCGCATAAGTTCCGACTGACTGTGGGTATCCGTTTTCTGAAACACGTGCGCAAGGTGGGTGCGGGCTGTTGGGACCGCAATATTCTGTTGCAACGCAGACGACCTCAGGGTCGCGCCGCTCAGCAGCAAGGCCACGAGCGCCGCTTCACTGCGGGTCAGCGCATATTGATCCCGCAGAAGCTCCGCGCTGACTGGCTTGGCGAAGTTTCCTTCCGGGATCGTCCACGAAAATGATCGCAATTTGATCCTCGCCTCCGTATCGCGCCCCCGGCAGAGGGCAAACAACGAGAACAAACGTTGTCCCGTCTTGGCGATGGACGACTATTTTGTCGGCCGCGACGGGCGCGCTTCTGGTCGCCGCCGCGTAAATGCGTTTGTGCAGATTGCCGGTTTCGTCGATGCTTCGCGCCGACAGCCTCCCCCTTGCCAACATGAGGCCGCCGTCGCGGAGCGCCGCCGCGCCGAGCGCATTCGCGTGGAGAAAACGCGCCTGGCGGTCGACGAGGACGGCGGGTTTCTCAATCGCGGCGAGAACGGCGTCGATGTCGTGGGTGCGAGGGACAGCGGCGTTCAAGATCATGCGCAATCGCATGACCCGCTGAAGGTGCGGAATCAGCGCGCGAAGGCGCGCAACGTCGTGATCTGAGAAATCCTCGCTGGAAGAGGGACGAAATACCGACACAGTGGCCGACAAGGGTCCTTCGACCAAAAGGTTTGCGCCAAGCGCCTTGTCCATGCCCTGCGGCTTGAACCACTCGTTGTAAATGCCAGTACGAGAGAATTCATCGCGCGGCATCGCGGTCTCGAATGAGAACAACTGGCCCACTGGCAATTTCGAGGAGACTTTCCAGAGAAAATTTCGCGAGCTCCAGAATTCCGCATAGCTGCGGACAAAATCGGGATCGATAGGCAGATGGAAGGCTTCAAACCGGCCGGTTGAGAAATCGTGCGACCCAAGCGACAGGTCTTTGACCGCTAGAAAGCGACCGATCGCCTGCAACGCCGCCTGCCACGATTCCGGCGTTTCCACGCTATCGTAGATGAGGGCGAGCAATGTCGAGAATTCCTCGATCTCCGACATCAGAGTTCTCCGAGGCGGCGGTGGAAGAGCGCCGGGTTTAATTTTCACGAACTACATCAAATGGATGATTTCTTGTCGGAAGCGAGCCGGTATGACGCCGTCAAATGAAGCGATCGAGAAAGATGGGCGACGGTTGAAGAAATACGGCTGAAGAAATAACCAGCCTCTCTAACGATTGCGCCAACTGACGGTGAAAATCTACGCTTGATCAATCGCGGAAGGGCGGCGCGGGCGAAGATCCTTTGCAAGCGCCCCTAGCGCACGGCCTGGCCCTGAACGCCGGCAGACCGTTTTAGGTGACCCACGAAGAGCGTGCGCCAGGACCGCAGCCCTTTCGAACGGGAACGTATCAGGAGGCGAGCATGTCATATTCTGGAATATTTCGCTTTATCGGGGTTCTAGCGCTGGTCCTCAATTTCTGCACTGTAGCGGGTTATGCCGACGATCGCCACGGGGGCAAGCTTCGATATCGATACGTCGACCTCGACCAGATCGCGCTGCCGAGTGGATTTACCTCATTCTTTCCGACCGCAATTCGCGACAACGGTTGGGTCTATGGCACCATTTGCGACAGCACGTGCAGCATTACCCAACTGGCCTACGTCAAGGACGGCGGGCTGACTGCTCTCGGCGCCATTCCACCTGGCAGCTTCACCGGTCCGGTCAATAAAAACGGCGTTGTCGGCGGTGCGGTGGCGGTCGATCCTGTCAATTTCATTTACCGCGCCGCTCTATTTCGAGGCCCCAAGGTCGAACTTGTTCCACCGCAGCCGGGAGAGCTGTTTGCTTCTGTCGACGCACTGAATGATCACGACACGGCTATAGTTTCTTCGTTTGACGCCTCTTTCAATGGAACTTCTCTACTTTTTAGCAAAGGCCAAGCGAGTCCGATCGACTTTGGTCCGAACCTTACCAATCCAAGTCCCTGTTTTACGCTTAATGGAATTTCTAGATGCATAAACAACCGGGAAACTATCGAGGACTCGAGGGCCCGGGCCTCTTCATTGGAGCCCGAGGCTTCCGCCTCGACACCCGTCAGGGCGAAGCGACGATCCTCAATCCTTATCCGGGGGATCCAACCGAAACGGTCGCTTGGGGTCAGGCTATAAACCAGCGGGGAGATGTTCTCGGCTATTCATTCACTGCAGTGGCGCCTTATCACGAGCGCATTGGGGTGTGGGAAAGGAACGGCCTTTTCGACACCTACTTTGTCGAGAGCGATGTGATTAGCAATAAATTGCTCTTCAATGACGACAACACGATCGTCATTACGCTTCAGAGTCCTGGCAGTTCGGTTCCCCACAATAGCTACATCGTGCCGCGACCCGGCGTACGCCTGAATCTAGCCGATCTCGTTGTCAATCTTCCTGCGGGGCAAGAGTTGCTTCTGATTGCGGACTTAAACAACCACGGGGATATGATCGGGTTTACCTCCACCCGCGCCAACTTTCTGCTGCAGCGCCTCGATGACGACGACCATCATACCTACCCAACGCCGGTAGCGCATCGTGGCCCGCACGCCATCCCGCAGGGAGTTGCGATCATGCGCAGCCGATTTCAATTCGAGCGGTGGAAATAGGCGCCCGTCCCTTTGGCGCCGGACGACGAAAGGGGTGACGCCGAAGCGCGCGCCTCAACGCTCCGGCGCGCGCGTTCCCAACGCAAGTCGCACGAGAAAGCGAAGGATCGTCTCCACAATCAAGCCCGCGAGATAGGCGAGCGCGGCGCCGAACAGGCCCGCGGCGATCACCGGTCCGGTCATGTCGCCGCCGAAGGCGTAGGACCCGCCGTTCAGCGTCCGCATGAAAAGCGTGAAGGGGAGCGCCGCGAGCGACAGCGGCAGGTCGGCGAACCAGGTCCCCGCGCGCCTGAGATAGTCGATGTAGAGCGCGATGAACGCCAAAGCGTAGACGGCGGCGAAGGCGGCCCCCGTCCACGATCGCAAGCGCTTCATTTAGCTCAAGCTCAGCCCGCCGCCTTCCAGGCCGTCACGTGCTGGGCTTGCTCCCCGAGCCCGTCGATGCCGAGCGTGATCGTGTCGCCCGCCTTCAGGAACCGCTGCGGCTTCTTGCCCGACCCGACGCCGGGCGGGGTCCCGGTGGTGATGACGTCGCCAGGCTCGAGCGTCATGAATTGCGAGATGTAGGAAACGAGCGTCCTGACGCCGAACACCATGGTCTTGGTCGAGCCTGTCTGCATCCGCTCGCCGTTCACGTCGAGCCACATGCCGAGGTTCTGCACGTCCTTGATCTCGTCGGGCGTGACCAGCCAGGGCCCCAGCGGGCCGAAGGTCGGCGCGCCCTTGCCCTTCGTCCACTGCCCGGACCGCTCGAGCTGGAATTCGCGCTCGGACACGTCGTTGCAGACGCAATAGCCCGCGACATGGGCGAGCGCGTCCTTTTCGCTCACATAGCTCGCGCGTGTTCCGATCACGACCGCGAGCTCGACCTCCCAGTCGGTCTTCTTCGAAGCCTTGGGGATCACCACGTCGTCGTTCGGCCCGACGACGCAGGAGGGGGCCTTGTTGAACAGCACCGGCTCCTTGGGAACCGGCATGCCCGATTCGGCGGCGTGGTCGGCATAATTGAGTCCCACGGCGACGAAATTGCCGACCCGTTTGATGCAGGGGCCGATTCTGGGCGATCCGCGCACCGTGGGTAGCGATTCCGGCTTGAGCTTGGCCAGGCGCGCGAGCGCGCGGGGGGAGAGCGTGTCGGCGTCGATATCCTCCACGACGCCGCTCAGATCGCGCAATTTTCCCTGTCCGTCGACAAGCGCCGGCTTCTCCCGGCCAGCCCTGCCATAGCGTGCGAGTTTCATAAGCCCTCCAGTGAAGCCGCGGGGGCGTCCCGTCCGGCCGCGCGGCAAGCCGCCTACCAAACGCCGCTCGGCCGGCCCCGTCAATCCTCATGGGCCCGTCTTTGTGACTCGGGAGGCTAATACGAAAGACTAGGCCGCCACAGCGCGAAATTGAAAGGAAACCAGTGAAATTCCGCTGGACAGGCATTATGTTTTGGCCTGTAAGGTCGCGATTCGGCGCTTCGGCGGCGAGAGGCGCTCGCCGGAAGACGGCGCAGCGTCAGCGGAAGGAATGACGGAAAAGAGTAACGCGAGGATCGAGAAAAATTATTCGCATGGCCCGCGCCCGGTCTAATTTCAGACTTGATCGTGGTTTCATGGAAGCGTCGTGCGCCCGGGCGCTTAATGGGCGCGATAAACAGCCACTCCATGGCAAACATCGTAACACGAAAAGAACGTCACTATGTCATCATTGGAACGTATCGCCCTGTTCATTGACGGGGCAAATCTTTATGCCAGCGCGAAAGCTCTCGGCTTCGACATCGACTACAAGCGCCTTTTGCGCGAGTTTCAAGCCAAGGGTCGCCTGATCCGAGCCTTCTATTACACGGCCTTGGTCGACGACCAGGAATATTCGTCGGTTCGTCCGCTGGTCGATTGGCTCGACTACAATGGTTACTCAGTCGTGACCAAGCCGACCAAGGAGTTCGTCGACTCGACCGGGCGCCGCAAGGTCAAAGGCAACATGGATATCGAGCTCGCGGTCAACGCCCTCGACATGTCGCCCCATATGGACCTAATGGTCCTGTTCTCCGGCGACGGCGACTTCCGGTCGCTGGTCGAATCCGTGCAGCGCAGGGGTGTCCGGGTGGCGGTGGTGTCGACCATTTCCACCCAGCCGCCGATGGTGGCGGACGAACTGCGCCGCCAGGCCGACGAATTCATCGATCTCGCGCATCTGATCCAGAGGATTGGACGCGACCCGAGCGAGAGGCCACAGCGTTCCGCCGACCATCGCCGGAGCCAGTACGGAGCGGTCCAGCAGCCGGCCGAGGAATTGCGGGAGTAGGGCAGGGCGTAGCCCGATCCTGTGGCCTTTGACGCCGGGCCGCCGCGCGATTGCGCCGACTGTGCGCGGCTCGCCGCCTTCAGGGCCGAGAACCGGACCCGGTTCCCGGACTTCTGGAACGCGCCGGTTCCGTCCTTCGGCGATGCGAGCGCGCGCCTCCTCATCGTCGGGCTTGCGCCGGGGTTGCGCGGCGCCAACCGGACGGGGCGGCCGTTCACCGGCGATTACGCGGGCGAGCTGCTCTATTCCACGCTCATTTCGTTCGGCTTCGCCTCGGGGGCTTACGACCGCCGCGCGGACGATGGGCTCATCCTCGTCGACTGCGCGATCGTCAACGCCGTGCGCTGCGTTCCGCCTGAGAACAAGCCGAGCCCTCAGGAAATCGCAACCTGCCGCGGCTATCTCACGCCGGCGATCGCCGCGCTGCCGCGGCTTGAGATCGTGCTCGCGCTCGGCCGGATCGCGCATGAGAGCCTGTTGCGGGCGCTTGACCTCAAGCCCGCCAGGTTTCCCTTCGCCCATGGCGCGCGCCATGCGCTTGAGGCCGCCGTGCTCTTCGACAGCTATCATTGCTCGCGCTACAACACCAACACTGGCGTCTTGACCGAGGCGATGTTTCGTCAGGTGTTCGCCGCGATCCGGGCCGAGCTCGTTCAAGACCGGGACTGAAGCGCGGCCTTGGGGCGCGCGCGTGAGCGATGGGGGGCGAGATGAGCGCACAGGCTTTTGGCGAAATCGACGGGGCGCCGGTATTCGAGGTGACGATCGCGTCGAGCGCTGGCGCGAGCGCCAAAATCCTCACCTATGGCGCGGTGGTGCGCGACCTTGTCGTGCCGAGTTCGAACGGCCTCCAGCGGGTCGTGCTCGGCCTCAACACGCTCGCCGATTATCTCGCCCATTCGCCGTCGTTCGGCGCCGTGCCGGGGCGGTTCGCGAACCGCATCGCCAATGGCCGGTTCGTCCTCGACGGGGTCGCCTACCAGCTCGACCGCAAGCCGGGAGAGAAGCACACGCTCCACGGCGGCCCGAGGGGATTCGGTCACCGGGTCTGGAAGATCGGAGGGTACGACAACTCGTCGGTCGAACTGACGCTCGAATCGCCGGACGGCGATTCCGGCTTCCCCGGCGCGCTGACCGCGACCTGCGTCTACCGCCTCGTCGAGCCCGCGACGCTGAGGGTCGAGCTGTCGGCGGTCTCGGACCGTCCGACCATCGTCAACCTCACTCAGCACAGCTATTTCAACCTCGACGGCTCGCCCGACATTCTCGATCACGAGGTGACCCTGTTCGCCGACTTCTACACGCCCGCCGATTCCGAATTGATCCCGACCGGAGAGATCCGCGCCGTCGCCGGCACGCCTTACGACTTCCGCGCCGCGCGCCCGGTGCGCAATCCGGGGAACACCAAATACGACACCAATTTCGTCGCCGCGCTTGAATGGGGCGAGGATGGCCTCGCCCAGATCGCCCGGGTGCGCTCGCCCAAAAACGGGCTCACGATGAGCCTGTTCTCGACCGAGCCCGGGGTCCAGTTCTACGACGCCGCGCCCCTCAATGTGCCGGTCCCAGGCCTCGGGGGCGCGCGCTACGGCGCCCATGCGGGCTTGTGCCTCGAGCCGCAGGCCTTCCCCGATTCGCCCAACCGCCGCCACTTCACCGACTGCGTGCTCACGCCCGAGGACGAATACCAGCATGTGAGCGAATTCCGGTTCGCTTAAGCGCGGCGAATGCGGAGGGCGTCTGACGGCGCGTGGGAGGAATGAGTCTCGCCGGCGCAAGGCCGCCGCCAGACCGTCGACGATAGCCAGTTCCCCCGTCGCTCCAGTTTCCCCAGTCCACTGAGCTAGGTTCCATAATATATATTATGCGAATTACGGATCCCGCGGCTTGCCGGGGCTGAGAGTCGAACAGCCGGACCTCGCTGGCCAGAGCCGCGGCGAGATTGGCGGGGGCGGATCCCAGAATTCACTTTTCCGATCGGCCTCGTCATGCAACGAATGGAGCACTGAGTCGCGAATGTCGGGGCGCCGGGATCGCATGCGCTCGAGGTCGATCCGCCTGGCGAAGGTCGCAACCAGGGAGGCAGGCCAATGACCATCGCCAACGCGTCGCCACGCCTTTACAACGAGGATCTCGCTCCGGCCCGCGAGAGAAACTGGGGCGCCTTCAGCATCTTCAACGTCTGGACGTCCGACGTCCACAGCCTCTGGGGCTATTACCTCGCGGCGAGCCTCTTCCTCATCTGCGGCAATTTCGTCAATTTCATCCTTGCGATCGGCTTCGGCTCGCTGGTTGTTTTCGTGCTGATGACCCTGGTCGGGCTGGCCGGGGTCAAGACCGGCGTTCCCTACCCGGTTCTCGCGCGCGCCTCGTTCGGAACCTTCGGGGCCAACCTGCCGGCGCTGGTCCGGGCGGTGGTCGCCTGTTTCTGGTACGGCGCCCAAACGAGCGCCGCCTCCGGCGCGATCGTCGCCCTGCTCCTGCGCAGCAGCGCGGTCGCCGAGTTCAACAGGAATTCGCATCTGCTCGGGCACACGACCCTGGAGACGATCACGTTCATCATCGTGTGGGCTTTGCAGCTTCTCATCATTCAGCACGGAATGGAGACTGTGCGGCGGTTCCAGGACTGGGCGGGCCCGGCGGTGTGGGTGATGATGCTGATCCTCGCCATCTACCTCAGCGTCAAGGCGGGCGGGATCTCGTTTGGCAGCGAAATTCCGCGCGATGTCCTGATCAAGAAGACTGCCGACGCGGGCATTCCCTTCGAGCCCGGCACGTTTGCGGCCCTGGCCGCGGTCGCCGCGACCTGGATCACCTATTTCGCCGCGCTCTACCTCAATTTCTGCGACTTCTCCCGCTTTGCGCCAGACAAGCGGGCGGTCTGGACCGGCAATATCTGGGGCCTGCCGGTTAACCTCATCCTGTTCTCGTTCGTCGCCGGCATCACGACCACGGCGGCTTACGCCGTCTACCACGAGGCCCTTCTGCACCCCGACGAGATTTCGGCGCGCTTCGACAACTGGTTCCTGGCGCTCGTGGCCGCGCTCACCTTTGCGGTCGCGACGCTCGGCATCAACGTGGTGGCCAATTTCGTCTCGCCCGCGTTCGACTTCTCGAACGTCTTCCCGAGCCAGATCGACTTCAAGAAGGGCGGCTATATCGCGGCCCTGATCGCGCTTGTCCTTTATCCGTTCGCGCCGTGGGAAGGCAGCGCGGCGAGCTTCGTCGGAATCATCGGCTCGACCATGGGTCCGATCTTCGGCATCCTCATGGTCGACTACTATCTCATCCACAACGGCGAGGTCGACGTTCCCGAACTTTATCGCGAAGACGGCGTCTATCGCTATTCGAACGGCTGGAACATCAATGCGCTGATCGCCGCGGCGGTCGGCGCAATCTTCTCGAGCGTCCTGCCGAACTTCACCCACGTCCTGCCCTCGTGGTGGGGGATCTATGGCTGGTTTTTCGGGGTCGCGATCGGCGGGGCGGTCTATTACGCGCTGGTCAAGGCTCGCGGAGCGCCGGCGCCGCGCGCCGTCCGCGCGGCGGAATAGGCCCGGTGACAGTAGAGAGGTCGCTTCGATGAGGGCCGCTCTTTTGACGATTGGATTGGCGCTGTCCTTGGCGGTTCCCGCGTCTGCGGCGGATAGCCAAGCTCCGCAATCGTCACCGCAGCAGGCTCAGGCGAAGGAGGCGTGCCGCGCGAAATGCCAAGCGCAGTTCAAAGAGGACAATTGCACCGAAGGCGTGGCGCCGATGCACAGCCCCTGCGAAGCGTTCAATCAGTGCTTGAGCGATTGCGACTGACAAGACAACGCCGCCCGCGAGCGCGGCGCGGATCGACCCGATGGGCCGCTAACGGGACGCGATCTATTCGGTTCCCGTAACGTTGGCGACCAGCCGTAGCGACTGCATCCACATTTCGATCTCGCCGGTTCCGTGAAAGGAGCCTACGCGCAAAACTCCATTGATCGGGTGCTTGCCGGGTTTAGTCGCATGAAGGGGAACCTCGAAGACCAAGGAGTCTTCCTCCAGCGTCGCCGGCACCACCTTGCTGTCGAATGCGACCCCATCGTCGAGCGAAGACAACGAGACCACCCGATTGTTGTAGTGTTTGAGAATTTTATAGCCGTCGCGGATCTTGAGGGTTGCGCGCAGGACCGCGGGCTCGCCGACCTTGGCCGTGACATCGCTCACTTCGATAACGTAGGCCGCCGACGTCGCCGAGACGCCGAAGTCGTCGTCCGCGCCGGCCGGGCCAGCGGCGCCCAGGGCGAGAGCGGCGAAAACCAAACCGGAAAACGCTGAAGTTAGGGGAACCCGTGTACGAAACATGAAGACATTTCCAAAGAACTGCACGCCGGCGTTTGGCGAAAGCGGACACATTGGCGCAAGCGCCAGCCGTCGCATTTGACGGCTGGCTTGTTGAGGCGATTCTGTCCGCCGTTTACCTCTGAACGGCGAACACCCAGACCATGCCGCCTTGCGGCACGTCCGGGTTCCAGCCAACCAGATCGGCCATCAAGCTCTGGTTGAACGCAGCATCGACGCCCCAACCCGACTCCACCGCGATATATTGCACGCCGTTGACTTCAAACGATGACGGCGGCGCAATGATGCCGGAGTTGGTCTTGAAGTGCCACAACTCCTCACCCGACTTGGCGTCGTAAGCGCGGAACATGCGGTCGTTGGTGCCGCCGGCGAATACTAAACCGCCGGCAGTGCTGAGCGTCGAGCCCCAGTTCAGCGAGTTCGCGTACGTATCCTTCCATAAACGCTTGCCGGTGTTCACGTCATAGGCTTGCAGCGCGCCGTAGAAACCCGGCTTGGTATCGACCGAGTAGCCCAAGTCGGGAACCGCCACCCCGGTCCACCACTGGCCAGGAACGCGCTCCGTCGACCTTGCCTTCAAACTTGTTGCAGTGATTTTCGTTGGTCGGGATGAAGGCAACGCCCATCTTCGGATTGTAGGACTCGAACGGCCAGTCTTTGCCGCCCCACAGTCCGGGACAGAACTGCGCTACCTTGCCGGTGGCCGGCTTGTGGTCCATGTCGACGTCCGGACGGCCGGTCTTTGGATCAATGCTCTTGAACACGTTCTGCGGAACGTAGCCTTCGGAGTCGAGGTAGGAGATGCTGCCGTCGTCGCCACGCTTCAGCCAGTACATGTAGCCGTTGCGCTGCGGCGAGAAGAGTCCCTGGACTTCGCCGCCCTTGTTGAAGTTGACCAGCATCGGCGCGTTCATCGCATCCCAGTCCCAGGACTTATTCTGGTGATACTGGAAGTGCCCCTTGATCTTGCCGGTGTCGCCATCCAGCGCGAGCGTCGAACCCGTATAAAGGTTGTCGCCCGGACGCTGATCGCCGAACCAGGGTGAACCGTTGCCGACGCCCCAATAGATGAGGTTGTTCTTCGGGTCGTAATTGCCGGTCATCCACATGGCGCCGCCGCCGGTCTTCCAGGTGTCCGCCTTCTGCCAGGTCTCGCTGCCCGGCTCGCCGGGCGCCGGAATGGAGTAGGTCCTCCATACCTCCTTCCCGGTTTCGGCGTCGTAGGCCGCGACATAACCGCGGATGCCAAACTCGCCGCCCGAGACGCCGACGATCACTTTACCCTTTACGACCAAGGGGGCCATGGTCAGGTAATAGCCTTGCTTATAGTCGTCGACCTTGGCTTCCCAGTCGACCTTGCCGGTCTTGGCGTCCAAGGCCGTCAATGTCGCGTCGAGGCCTGGCAGGAACACCTTGTCGCCATAGAGCGCGACCCCGCGGCTGGTGTTATGCAGCGCGGCGAAGCCCGCCGGGTTCTTGTGCTTATAGCGCCACAAGAAGTCGCCCGACGCGGCGTCAAGCGCCATCACCTGGCTGTAAGGCGTGGCCACGAACATCATGCCGTTGTTGACAATCGGAGGCGCCTCATGGCCGGAATCGACGTTGGTCGACACGGCCCACACCGGGACGAGATTCTTGACGTTTGATAGATTGATCTGATCGAGCGGGCTGTAGCTCCAGCCGGCGTAATTGCCGCGCGTCATGAGCCAGTTCTCAGGCTCAGGATTTGCGAGTCGTGCGTCCGTGACGGGCGTGTAGTCTGCGGCGTAGGCGACGCCTAACGACGCTGACAGGGCCAACGCGGCCAAGCTTGAACTAGACCACAATTTTCTCATGCTTCCCTCCCTGGGTGAAGTGGTTTTGCCTCGAAACCAGCGGCTCAGACGCCGCTCCGTCCCGAAGCCAATCATTAGTTCGTTTGCATGCCGATCGGACCGTCAAATGCTCCGGCGACGATTAGGACGCCGTTCTCGCTTTTCAGCGGCAGGCCGGCAATCGGCATAGGCGCCGGGCCGAAAATCACTTTTGCGCTGTTCTTCGGATCGTAAGTCGATTGATGACAGGAGCAGACCATGGCCTTCTTTTCATCCGACCACTGACTCACGGGACAGGCCTGATGCGTGCAGATGGCTGAATAAGCGACAACGCCGTCGGCCGACAGCTTGCGAGTTTGCGCGTCAAGCCCCTCTTCGCCGACGCGCACCAGCACTATGAGATTAAGCAGACTCCCGTCGCGCACGAGTCCTTTTGGATCGGCCGGATAGGCTTGCAGCTGCTCGCCGCCAAGCTCCAAATATTCGGCTTTCGCGGGCTGATCCTTGTGCGGCCCCGTGAGGAAAACAAAATGATCGCCGACCTGCGGCCCCTTGGCCGTCTCGTCATCGTCGGCGCGCGCGGCGATGTTCAATAAGGGGGTCAGCGCTAGCCCCACGCCCAACATGGCCTGGCGACGACACAAATGCACGCCGCTAAACTCACGGCCATCCGCCATTCACGCGCCTCCCATCAAGCTTACTCGTCTACTCGCGCGGTCGTGATTGTCGAGACGTTCTCATCACGTTGTCAAGAGAAAATCATCGATTTCTCGGGAGTTCGTCCTATTTGGGCAAAGTCGCTGTCTCTTAGACTAGAACCGATCTTAAACGTTGTTAAGGAAGGAATGATTAGACGGCTCGCCTGGAGTCAGGTTCTTAAAGATCCTCTCCGAAAGAGGCTTATAGCAATCCCCGCGTCGCGACAGCTTTCTGTCGCGACGGCTGTGATGGCTCTGGTCGGACTGCGGGCGATCGAGATGCAAAGTGCGACTGAATCAGAAGGCGACCCCGAACGCTATCTCAGCCCTTTTGCGCCCGCAGATAGCAAAACTCCTGTCGACGCCCGAGTGGCGGCGAGCGTCCGGGCCGGAACCAAGTTCCGGCCCGCCTCTTGGCCTACGCTACGCCTTGCTGGACAATTGCCCGCCGAGCGGCAGGGAGCGGATGCGTTTGCCGCTCGCCGCGAAGATCGCGTTCATGAGCGCGGGCGCGACCGGGGGCACGCCCGGCTCGCCGACGCCGCCAAGATGCATGTCGTAGCCGTGCGGCACGACATGGACGTGCGTCTCGCGCGGCGCGTCGCTGATCCTGAGCACCAGGTAGTCGTCGTAGTTGCCCTGTTCGACCCTGCCGTTCTTGAACGAGATTTCGTTCAGGAGGCCGATCCCCAAGCCCATCACCACCGCTCCCTCGAACTGGGAGCGGACGCGATCCGGGTTCACGGTCGGGCCGCAATCGACCGCGATGTCGACCCGGGGGATGGTCACCCCGCCCTTCTCGTCGATTGCGACCTCGATGACGGCCGCGACATAGCTCACGAAACTGCGATGGACGGCAAGGCCAAGGCCATGGCCTTTGGGAACCTGCCGTCCCCATCCCGCCTTCTCCGTGACGAGATCGACGACGCCGCGCAGCCGGCCGGTGTCGATCGGGTAGACTTCCGGGTTCTCGCCGTAGTCCCAGAAGTCTTTCACTTTCTGCGGCACGTCGAGAATGCGGGGAGGTCCGATCAGATCGAGCAGGAACGCCTTCTGATCCTTGCCGGCGGCGGAAGCGAGTTCCGCGGCGAAGGATTGAATGGCGAACCCGTGCGGAACGTTCGACACCGAGCGCCACCAGCCGATCTTGGTGTGCGCTTCCGCCTCGCCATTCTCGATGCTGATGTTCTTGATGTCGAAGGGCATGTCGACGAGGCCCATCCCCTGCTCGAGCGGCGCCTCGTGCTTGGGGTCGGCGACGAACAGCGAAAAGATGGTCGGCGCGACGCTGTTGTGCCGCCAGGCGACCACCTTGCCGTCGTTGTCGAGCCCCGCCTCGAGGCGTTCGACCGACACTGTGTGGAAGAAGTCGTTGTGGATGTCGTCCTCGCGCGTCCACACCACCTTGACCGGCGCGCCGCCAACCGCCTTCGAGCACAAAGCCGCCTCGACCGCGAAGTCCGGTTTCGACTTGCGGCCAAAGCCGCCGCCAAGGAGCGTCACGTTGACCGTGACATTCTCAGGCGCGAGCTTCAGATACGCGGCGACCATATCGTGCGCGGCCTGCGGGCTTTGCACGCTGGTCCACACCTCCGCCTTGCCATCGACGATCTGGCAGGTCGCGGACGGGGGCTCCATCGTCGCGTGGGCGTTGTGAGGGATGTAATACTCGGCCTCGACTTTCTTCGCCGCGCCCGCATAGGCGGCGGCGAAGTCGCCGTCGCTGCGCAGGACCTTGCCGGGCTGTCTGGCGGTCGCCTCCATCGCCGCGCGATAGGCCTGCGAATTGTAGGTTGCATGCGGGCCGTCGTCCCAGGTGATCTTCAGCGCCTTGCGGCCCTGGATCGCAGCCCAGGTGGTGTCGGCGATGACCGCAATTCCGCCCGACGGCTGAAATTTGAGCGGGAAGGTCGGGGCCGGGATCTCAACGATCTCGACGACGCCCGGGACCTTCTTGGCGTCTGTCGCGTCGTAGGAGGTCACCTTGCCTCCCATGACCGGCGGCCGCGCGACGACCGCGTATTTCTGTCCCGGCAACCGGACATCCTGACCGTAGATCGCCCGGCCGGTCGTGATGTTGAAGCCGTCGACGATGTTGGTCCCTTCCTTGCCGATGTAGCGGAACTGCGAGGGGTCCTTGAGCTTGAGGCTCGCGGCCGCGGGAACGTCGAGCTTCGCCGCGTCGGCTGCGAGCTCGCCATAACCGAGCTTCTTTCCGGTCGACTTCTGAACCACCTCGTGGTTCTTCGCCTCGACGTCCGAGACGTCGACGCCCCAGCGCTTGGCGGCGGCTGCTTCGAGCATCATGCGCGCGGCCGCGCCGACCTGCCGCATAGGCAGGAAGCCGTGCCGGGTCGAACGTGAGCCGTCGGTGTCCTGGTTTCCGTAACGGGCCTCGTCGCCCGGCGCCTGCGCGACTTTCACCCGCGACCAGTCGGCCTCGAGCTCGTCGGCGGCGATCAGGGGCATGCCTGTGCGCACCCCCGTGCCCATGTCGGAGCGATTGCACACGATGGTGACGGTTCCGTCAGGCGCGATCGACACGAACACCTTCGGATCGTTCACCGTGCCATGCGGCATGCCGTCCCCGCCCCATTTGGGCGCGGCGGCGCGAGCCGCGCCATGGGGCAGCACGGTCACGGCAAGCGCGAGGCCGCCCGTTGCAGCGATGCCCTTCAAAACGCCTCGGCGGCTGACATTCTCGATCACGGAGGGAGCCGCGACTCCACGAATATGCTTGGTCATGGGTCAGGCTCCCGCAGCTTGCTTGATGGCGGCGCGAATGCGCTGATAAGTCCCGCAGCGGCAGATGTTGCCGTACATCGTATTGTCGATGTCGTCATCGGTCGGATGGGGCGTCTGTTTCAGAAGCGCGGCGGCCTGCATGATCTGGCCGGCCTGACAATAGCCGCACTGCGGCACGTTGAGCGCGCGCCAGGCCTTCTGAACGGGGTGGCTCCCCTCGGGATCGAGGCCCTCGATGGTGGTGACCTGTTTGCCGTTCGCATCGCTCATCTGCGTCTGGCAGGACCGGGTCGCCTCGCCATCGAGATGGATGGTGCAGGCGCCGCACGCGGCCACGCCGCATCCGAATTTCGTTCCGGTCAGTCCGAGAACATCGCGCAGATACCAGAGCACCGGCATCGACGGGTCCCCGTCGAATGACTGCGTCTGCCCATTCACTCGCAGAGTGATCATGTTCGCCTCCCTTGACACATGGCGCCGGGAAGCTCGTCAAAACCCGCCGCGAAATTGTCTAGCGGCCGGCTTCGAAGACTATTCCCGCAACGATAACTGTGCAGGGCTAGAACAGATTTGAAGACAGCGCAATCGGGAATGCGTTATATCTTGACAATTACATCGCTCGGAGGGACCAGCATCAACCGGTCGGATATCGCGCTTGCGGCGGGACAGCGACCGCGCGGGCGCGATCCGGCTTGACAGGCGAAGCGAAGCGGATCGAGTTTGCTCCCGAACAACAGGGAGGATCGCATGCTGACCCGACGGAGACTTGCCGGTTGCGCCCTATGCGCCGTCACCGGTTTTCTGGCGACTGGCGTCTGGGCCGAGAACGCGCCGGGCGGGCTGAAGCGCACCATCATCACACGCACGGACGGGCCGATGGACGGCTACGAGGCGGTCGACGTCCGTGTCGATCTTGATCCTGGCGCGGTGGTCGCGCGCCACACCCATCCCGGGATCGAATCGAGCTATGTCGTCGAAGGCGGATTGGAGCTCAGCATCGACGGCCTGGGCGCACGAACCTTCAAGGCTGGCGAGGGGTTCCAGGTTCCCACGCGCAGGCCCCATGGCGGCAAGAACGGCGACAAGCCGACGGTTCTTGCGGTCACCTACATCGTCGAGAAAGGCAAGCCGCTCGCTTCGCCCGCGTGAGGCGTCGCGCGTTCGTTTGTTTTGGCGACGTCTTTGACTTCTCCAGCGCTCACCACGAGGCCCGCCTGAGGACATCCGCCGCATCGAACGCGCCCTCCGCTCGAGGATCGCCCGCGTGAAACATGACGACAGTGACGCCAAAGCGGTCGAACGATTCGACGTAGATCGGGTCCAGGCGGAAGGCGCTGTAGCCATTCTGGAGCGTCAGTTGGGCCGCCCGACGCAGCATTGCCTCGCGAACGAAGGGCGCCGCCGGCCGATCGACGTCGATCCGCACCATGTTGGGCGCAAGCGGGTATTCCTGCGTGCTGGCGCACGCCGCCGCGCCGAGGCACGCGATGACGGCGACAGCCAGGCGACGCGGCGCCGCGCGAAAGGGGCGGATCGGGCCGCCCGACGGATCGCCTGCAGATGCGCGCCCCAGGGGCTTCAAATCATTGTTCATGATCGACTGAGTTTGATGGTCGGGGCGGCGAGATTCGAACTCACGACCCCCTGTCCCCCAGACAGGTGCGCTAACCGGGCTGCGCTACGCCCCGACGGCGCCCCTTATAGGGAGGGCTGTCGCACGGCGCAATGGCGCGGGGCGGCCGGAACCGGGTCAAGAGCCCTGCGCGCGGGCTTGTGCGAGGATTCGTTCGGCGTCCCGAATCCCGGCCAGCGCTTCACGCAGAGCTGCGAGGTCGTCATCCGGAAGCCGGGCGGAAGGATCGCCGCTCACGTCCGGATCAGTCCGGGACGGGGTGTCGGGCTCGGCCATCGCCGCCGCTTCGGCGGATTCGACCGACGGTCCGGCGCGCGGGGCGGCCGACAGCGCCTGAACGCCCTGCTCCTTGAACAGCTTCTGGACGCCCTTGATCGTGTAGCCTTCTTCGTAGAGCAGGCGCTTGATCAACCTCAGCCGGTCGATGTCGTCAGGACGGTAATAACGCCGTCCGCCGGCCCGCTTGAGCGGCTTGATCTGGGGAAAGCGGGTTTCCCAGAAACGCAGCACATGTTGCGGCAGGTCGAGCGAGTCCGCCACCTCGCGGATCGTCCGGTAGGCTTCCGGGCTCTTTTCCATCGGCGCATTCTCTGGCGCCCGGGGAGAGAATCATGGGCCGCCTCCGTCTGGCGTTGGCGCACTATCGGCCTGTCCGAACGGAAACGCCAGAGGCGCTGTGCGCTTGGCGCGCCCTACTCGTTTTCCGCTCCGTCGCGCCCGTTGATCTTGGCCTTCAGCACGTTCGACGGCTTGAACACCATGACCCGGCGAGGAAGGATCGGCACCTCGACTCCTGTCTTGGGATTGCGGCCCACCCGCTCGCCCTTCGAGCGGACGACGAACGAGCCAAAGCCGCTGAGCTTGACCGTTTCGCCGCGCGCGGCCGCGTCGCAGATTTCGTCCAGAACCGACTGAACCAGCACCGCCGACTCGGTGCGGGACAATCCGAGCTTCTGATAAACGATTTCCGAGAGATCGGCCCGAGTCACGGTCTTCCCGGGTTCACGGCCAAGCCTAGCGTTCGCCATTTCGAGCCCCACTCAAACTTCCCCCCGTTGCGCGGCGTAAGCCCTTAATCGCGCAAGCTCAACGCCGCCCGCGTCGGACTCTCTCCCCGGCCCCGCTAATCCATTAAGGTCGAGCCTATAGTCGGCGCAAATGAAAATCCATGGCCGTCGCGTCGCGCCGCCCGGCGCGGATGCAACCTGGCCCTCCGTCTTGCGTCCTCCCGCAATCATGCCTCATAGGCGAACCTAGCAAATGACGCGAGGAGTGTCGATTGAGCGAATTGGACCAGGGCGGACCGGCCCGGATCGCGCTGGTGACCGGCGCCTCTCGCGGCATTGGCCGC
The DNA here is from genome assembly GCA_963742305.1 of uncultured Alphaproteobacteria bacterium. Lineage (GTDB taxonomy): Bacteria > Pseudomonadota > Alphaproteobacteria > Rhizobiales > Beijerinckiaceae > Roseiarcus. Next base: position 344,833 of record CAVULN010000016.1, on the reverse strand, counting down.
GCGGCGGCCCTCGCCTTGGCCAGGTCGGGCGCGCATGTGGTCGCGCTGGCCCGCACCCAGGGCGCGCTTGAGGAACTCGACGATGAAATTCGCGCGCTCAAGGTCTCGGGGCCGGAGGCGACCACGCTGGTTCCCATGGATCTGCGCGACTTCGCCGCTATCGATCGACTGGGCGAGGCCCTCTACCGCCGCTGGGGCCGCCTCGACGCTTTTGTGGGCAATGCAGGGGTTCTGGGCCTGTTGACCCCTCTCCACCAGCTCGACCCGAAGACATGGGACGAAGTGATGGCGGTCAACGTGACCGCCAACTGGCGCCTTATCCGGTCGCTCGACCCGCTCCTGCGCCGCTCCGCCGCGGGGCGGGTCGCATTCATAACCTCGAGCGTGGCGAGCCGGGCGGAGCTGCGCGCCTACTGGGGGCCCTACGCGATCTCGAAGGCGGCGCTCGACGCCCTCGCCCGCACCTACGCCGCCGAAACGCTCAACACCTCGAACGTCCGCGTCATGCTGATCGATCCGGGACGGCTCAGAACGCGGATGCGCGCGACCGCGATGCCCGGCGAAGACCCCTCGACCTTGCGCACGCCCGAGGACCTCGCGCCCAAGATCGTCGAGATCTGCTCGCCCGAGTGGACGGAAACCGGCAAGCTCTACGAGTTTCCCGGCGACCGGATTCTGAGCTTCAAATCTCCCGCGTGACGGAAGCGCGGACGCGCCCGAGCCGAGTGCGGCCGCTTCAGCGAACGTGACGCACCTTTTGAAAGGATCCGACAAAAGCAGGGCGGCGACCGGCCGCCCTGCTGATGTGTTTCGACCTCGGATCAGGCCGCCTTCTGGTTCACCGAGCTCTCGGCGATCTGGGTGAGCTTCTTGTCGGCGGCTTCCTCTTCGGCGAGGTTCGCCTTCAGAACGTTGGCGCAGTCGCCCCGCCCGAGCGTCTTCGCCCATGCAATCAAGGTCCCGTAGCGCGTCGTCTCGTAGTGCTCGACCGCTTGGGCGGCGGCGATGAGCGCGGCGTCGAGGACCTGTTTGTCCGCGACTTCTCCCGCGACCTCCTCAGCCTCCTGAAGGATCCCGTCAATGGCGGGGCAATTGACTGTCTCGGGCGAAGCGCCATGCATCTGGAAGACCTGCTCGACCCGTCTCACGTGATCTTCTCGTTTCGCCGAGATGAGTCTCAAAGGCCGATTTGAGTTGCGGCGACGTCGCCTTTTCGATCATTTCCGGAAGGGCGCCGACGATGCGCTTTTCCGCGTAGTAGATGTCCTTCAGCTGGTGGACGAACAGGTCGTCCATGGTTTTGATGTCTCTGGTGAACAGGCCCATGTTCGCGCTCCTGGGTGTTGATGGTGGGGTTGTCGGTCCGCGCGAGGCCAACGCGACATCGCCCTGTTCGTTCCATCCGGTTCGGCCGCCGGGCGCGTCGGTTTTCTCTTGCCGCGGGGGTGAAGCGCCTATATGAGGGGCGCCTCGTTTTCGTCCCGCCGGGGGCTGAACGGAGGGCCGCGCGCTCGAACGGGCGCAACGGCAGGGCCTAAGGGTCCGTCCTCCCGTGTTCCCGCCTTCGAACGATCCGGTTCGAGCCTTTCCCGGGCTCGAGGGGCTCCGCGCGGGATGAAGAATTGAACTGGAAAGGCCCAAAATGGCTCTCTACGAGCATATCTTCCTGGCGCGCCAGGACGTCACGCCCCAGCAAGTCGAAACACTGACCGAGCAGATCAAGTCGAAGATCGCCTCGCTCGGCGGCGCGGTCACCAAGGTCGAGCCCTGGGGCCTCAAGTCGCTCGCCTTCCGCATCAAGAAGAACCGCAAGGCGCATTTCACGCTGATGAACATCGCCGGGCCCTCCGAGGCGGTGGTCGAGATCGAGCGCCTGCTCAGCATCAACGAGGATGTCATCCGCTATCTCACCATCCGCGTCGACGAACATGAGGCGGGTCCTTCGGCGATGTTGCGCAAGCGCGAGGACAGCGACCGCGACGACCGCGGCGGGCGCGGCCCCCGTGGCGATCGCGGCGACCGCGGAGACAGGCCGGACCGCGGCGATCGTCCCGATCGCCCGCCACGCCGGCCGCGTGAAGACGCCAGCATAGGAGCGAACTGATGGCGACCGCGCCCCGCCGGCCGTTTTTCCGCCGCCGCAAGTCGTGCCCGTTCTCGGGCCCCAACGCGCCGAAGATCGACTACAAGGACACGCGCCTCCTGTCGCGCTACATCTCCGAACGCGGCAAGATCGTGCCGTCGCGGATCACCGCGGTCAGCGCCGGCAAACAGCGCGAACTCGCCCAGGCGATCAAGCGCGCCCGATTTCTCGGCCTTCTGCCTTACGTGATCCGGTAAAGGCGGCCGGGCGTGGCCCACGCCTGAAGGTTCGAACCCGCCGCGGTCGAGGCTGCGGCGGCCGTTGGAGGAAAGCGGCCGGCCCCTCCTAACCGCAGCCAACGCGGGACAGCGCTCGTCATGTTGCATCGGTTTATCGTCGCGATCGGAGCAGGATGCGCCGCTGCGCTCCTGTTCGTGGTGAGCTCGCAATCGGGCGTTCTGGCGATGGCGCTCGCCTATCTCGCGCCGTTGCCGATCATGATCGCGACGCTGGGCTTCGGACTCGACGCCGGCGCGATCGCCGGCGCGATTTCCGTCGCCGTGCTCGCCGTAGCCGCCGACCAGGCGCCGAATTCGATCGGCCAGGGTGCGTTGTCCGCATTGATGTTCGCCGCCTCGGTCGCCGTTCCCGCGTGGGCGCTGGCCGCCTTCGCGGTCACGCCGCCCGCGCGCTATCTCGGCCGGCTGAAGGCGGCCCTTCCGGGCCACCCGCCGGTCGGCGCGATTGTCGCGCTCGCGGCGCTCATCGGAATGCTCGGCGCGGCCGTGGTGCTGACGGCGATCATGGTTCTCTACGGAGGCTATCGCGAGGGCGCGCGCCATGTGGTGGAGACGGTCGCCGCCCTCGCCGCCGAGGCCTTCGACGGCGCGCCGGACAACCTCACCAGCCGCCAGTTCGCCGAGACCCTGGTGCGGCTGGGCCCGGCGGCAATCGCCGCCTCGACCCTGATGATGCTGTGCGTCAACCTCTACGCCGCCGGCCGCTCGACCCAGCTGTCGCACAATCTTCCGCGCGCCTGGCCCGACCTGCCCGCCTCGCTCGCGTTGCCCTGGCCGCTCGGGATCGCGTTTCTCGCCGGCGTCGGAGGGGCCTACGCCCTGCCCGCCCCCGCCGGGCAATATTTCGCCATCGTCGCAGGCGGGCTCGGGGCCGCGCTCACGCTGCAGGGGCTGGCGGTCGCCCATGCGCTCTCGCGGGGTCTGAAGATGCGCCCGCTGATGCTGATCGCCCTCTACGCCTGCTGCGTTTTCAGGGCCAAATACACGCTTCCGGTCCTCGCCGCCCTCGGCGTCATCGACGGATTCTTCAAGCTGCGCTCGCGCGCGGCGCTCATTGCTCCCCCACCGCGACTGGACACAAAAAGGAGATAGGCCCCATGGACGTCATACTGATGGAGCGCGTCGGCAAGCTCGGACATATTGGCGACACCGTGCGCGTGAAGGACGGCTACGCCCGCAATTTTCTGTTGCCGCGCGGCAAGGCGCTGCGGGCGACCGAGGCCAACAAGAAGAAGTTCGAGGCGAGGCGCGCCGATCTCGAGGCGCGCAATCACGAGCTCAAGCGCGGCGCGAACGAGGCCGCGGGCAAGCTTGAGGGGGTGACGGTGGTCATCATCCGGCAGGCGGGCGAGACCGGGCAGCTCTACGGGTCGGTGTCGGCGCGCGACATCGCCGAGGCGCTGGCCGCCGCCAAGCACAAGGTGGACCGCAGCCACGTCGCGATCCAGCACCCGATCAAGACCCTCGGCCTGCATGTCGTCCCGGTTCACCTGCACCCCGAGGTGGAGTCGAAGGTGACGGTCAATGTCGCCCGCTCGGCCGAGCAGGCCGAACGCCAGGCCAAGGGCGAGGACCTGAGCGTGCGCGAGCAGACCTCGATGGACGACCTCGGTCTCGAGGTCGGCAAGGCGCTGGCGGAGGCCGGCCCCGGCGAGAGCCTCGACCGGGGTTAAAGATGGGTCCTGGGCCCGCCTATCGAAGGTGATCGCAAGACCCGAGAGGTTCTGTTCCGGGCGTTTCGATTATGAGCGCCCGCCAATCCCCGAACTCGCTCGCAGTGCAAGTCGCTCTTGGCCGGCCAAGCATGGATCGGGACGGCGGCGGGTCCGATCGAGCGCGGGCGCGGCAAATGTGAGCCCCTGCCCTCCTCGGCAACCGCGGCTCTCCTAAAGAGCGGCCACCGCGGCCCAGCACACGATCGCGCTGCAGACGGTGCTCCAGCGCCCGTAAGCCTTGTAGATCGTCGCCGCGGCCTGAGCCTGCTGCTTGAGCGTGCCTTCGGCCGCGATCTGGGGATCCGAGACATTGCGGATCGCAAGCCAGGGCGGCGCGTCGCCGAGCGACTGGACGACCATGCCCAGCACGGCGTCTCCCATCTCGGAGGCGTCGCCGAGGCCCTGGAGCTTGAAATGATCGTCCGAGGTGTCGAAGCCGAAGAAATCCGTCGTTACGATCGAGGAGGAAAGGTCTGACGGCGCGACGACCGCGATCGCGGGCGGACGCGTGTTATCCGCCGGCAACTGGGAGGCGTTGGCCTTGAACAGGTCCTTCGCCTGCGAGAAGAACTTCGTCCGCGCGGTATGGCTGGCGAAGCTCGCGCTGGCGAAGGGCGCCTTCTTCAGCCAGCTCGTCGAATCGAAGCGCGCGACCGGGCTGACAACCACGTCGCCGACCTCGAAGTCCTTGCCGATGCCGCCGGCGGTGCCGGTGGTCAGAACAAGCTTGGGCTGCACCTCGCCGAGGATCTGTTTCCAGAGCGACGCGTTCGGCAGAACTCCGTTGGCCGGAAAATGCTTGTTGGTGTCCTGCGACAAATGCGATTCGGACTTGAAAACGACCGCCTTCTTTCCGCCGATCGTCGTCGTCCAGAACGCGCCGAGCCGCTTCGCCTTGACCGCTGGCGAGCCCTTGCTCATCTGGCGGGAGAGCGCCGCGAAATTATGCGTGTAGGGGACGTAGTCGTCGCGTGAATCCTTTCCCGGCGTCAGCACGCGGCTCAGCGCGTGCCCTTCATCCACGGTCCACGTGACGATGAGCACATCCGCGCGCGGCAAAGGCTTGGCCCCGCCGACGGGCGCCTTCGTGGCTGGGGTCGGAGCGAGGCCCTTGGGCCAGGGAATGTCGACGAAACGGCTAAGCCCGGTCGCCTTGGTGAAGGCCAGGAAGGCGGCGCCTTCAGGACCTTGCGAGTCGAAATCGATGATGTCGCGTTGAATATCGTCGAGACTCGCGGTCCGCTGAGCCGCGGCTCGCACCGCGAAAGCCGATGGCGGAACGGAAACAGTCGTGGGGTCCACGCCGACGTTACGCTCGATCCAGGCGCGATCGACAATCACGAACCCCTCCTTGAAGCAGACCGGCGAACCTCGAAGCCGGTGTGGCTCTACACGGTCCCGGCGTTGCGGACTGTGACCGCGATCACACAACCGTCGCCTCCCCCGCCATGAGTTCGGCGGTCGGCGGCGCTTATGGGGCCTCGCAGCCCTCGATGCGCATTCCGTCATAGGCCGGCGTCACATGCGCCGGCAGCCTCGCGCGCAGCGTTTCATAGTCGAGGTCATTGTGCAGATTGGTAAGGACCGCCCGGCGCGGACGCATCGTCTCGATCCAGGACAAGGCGTCGTCGAGGCTGAAATGGGTGGGGTGGGGGCGCTCCCGCAACGCGTCGATGATCCACATGTCCAGGTCTTCAAGAAACGGGAGGCTTGCCTCGGGAATGCGTTTCAAGTCCGGCGTATACGCGATCTTGCCGAAGCGGAGGCCAAGCGCGCCGATGTCGCCGTGGTCGAGATCGAACGGCATGGCCTCGACCGCGCCTCCTGGGCCGTCGATCCGGCAGAGCTTGCCCGGGGCGAGGCGCAGCTCGTTTGCGATCGGAGGGTAGGAACTTCCGTCAGGAGATTGAAAAATATAAGAAAACGCATTTCGAACGACGAGCGAAGTCGCCTCGTCCATGTGGATGTCGATGCGGCGGCGCATGGTGAGGCAAAGGGGCCTCAAATCGTCGATGCCGTGCGTGTGATCGGCGTGGGAATGGCTCATCAGGACGCCGTCGAGGCGCCTGACGTCCGCGTCGAGCAATTGCTCGCGCAAATCGGGCGAAGTGTCGACGAGCACCGCGGTCACACCGCCCGGCCCCGAACGTTCGACCAGCACCGAGCAGCGGCGGCGGCGGTTTCTGGGGTTCGCGGGATCGCAGGCCCCCCACCCCTGCGCGACGCGCGGCACGCCGCCGGACGAGCCGCAGCCAAGAATGGTGAGACGCAGCGTCAATGGGGCGATCCAAAAGCCTGCGGCAGCTTGCCGCCGGCGGGGGTCAGCTTGCGGAAAACGTCATGCGTATTCGCGCGCGTCGCCCCGGCCAGCGTTTCGAGATCGAGCCCGCGCGTTTCAGCAACCACGCGCGCGGTGTCGACGACGAAGGCCGGCTCGTTTCGGCGCCCGCGATGGGGCGTCGGCGCGAGATAAGGCGCGTCGGTCTCGACCAGGATCCGGTCGAGCGGCGCGTCCCGGGCGATGGCGCGCAGCCCCTCCGACCTCTTGAACGTCACCACCCCCGAGAACGAGACGAAAAGCCCGAGCCCGAGCGCCGCTTCGGCGAGTTCGCGCGAACCGGTGAAGCAATGGAGCAGCGCGCGGAACCGCCCCCGCTCCATTTCCTGCCCCAGGATCGCGGCCATCTCGTCGTCGGCGTCGCGCGTGTGGATGACAAGCGGCAGGTCGAGCTCGCGGGCGAGCGCGATCTGGCCGCGGAAGACCCGCCGGGCGACGTCGCGGGGCGCACTGTTGTAATGGTAGTCGAGGCCCGCCTCGCCGATGCCGACGCATTTGGGATGGCGCGCGAATTCGCGCATGGCGGCGAAATCCTCCGCCCCCTCCCCCGCCGCCTCATGGGGATGGGTGCCGACGGTAAAGAACACGTCGTCGTACTTGTCCGCGATCGCGGCCACCCCTGCGGCCTTCGCCACTTTCGTGCCAATGGTGATCATGCGCTCGACGCCAGCCGCGCGGGCGCGCCCAACGACCGCGTCGAGGTCGTCGGCGAAGTCGGGAAAATCGAGGTGGCAGTGGCTGTCGATGATCATTGCTTAGAGCCGGCCGGGGCCAAAACCCTCACGTTGCCGCCTCCGCCTCGACATAGCGGGGAAAGACCGGCCTGGGGGCGGGCAGCGCGCTTCCCGGCTCGAGCCGGTGCGGCGCGTCGAGCCGGCCCGCGCGATCGCCGGCCTCGAGCGCCGCGAATGTGCGCGCCTGCGGTGGGACTCCGAGGAGGTCGAGCGCCGCGCCCATGCTTCCCGGCATCGCCGGCTGCAACAGGATCGCGGCGATCCTCAAGGTTTCGACGGTGACGTAGAGAACGAGCCCCATGCGCTTGGGATCGGACTTGGCGAGCCTCCACGGCTCGGCGTTGGCGAAATAGCGATTGGCCTCCGCCACGACCTCGAAAACCGCGCCGATATAGAGATGGAGCGCGAAACCCTGCATATGCCGGCGCGCTTCGCCGATCAGCGCGTCGGCGCGCCCGAGCATCGCCAGATCCTCGTCTCGAGGCTGAACGCCCCGCCAGTCGGGCGCGAGACCGCCGCAGTTCCGGGCGATCATGGTCAGCGAACGCTGGGCCAGATTGCCGATGTCGTTGGCGAGATCGGCGTTCATCCGCGCAACGATCGCCTCATGCGAATAGCTGCCGTCCTGCCCGAACGGGACTTCGCGCAGGAAGAAATAGCGGACCGGATCGAGCCCATAAGCCTCGACCATCTCCTTCGGGCCCACGACATTGCCCACGGACTTCGACATCTTCTCGCCGCGGTTGAACAGAAAGCCGTGCACAACGACCTGTTTGGGCACAGGCAGCCCGGCCGACATGAGGAAGGCCGGCCAATAGATGGCGTGGAAGCGGGTGATGTCCTTGCCGATCACATGGACGTCCGCCGGCCAGAATTTCGCCCGCGGCCCGTCGTCCGGGAAGCCGGTCGCGGTGATGTAATTGGTCAGCGCGTCGACCCACACATACATCACGTGCCGTGGGTCGCCGGGCACAGGCGTGCCCCAGTCGAAAGTGGCGCGGCTGATCGACAGGTCGGCGAGGCCCCGCTTCACGAAGGCGACGATCTCGTTGAGATACTTCTCGGGCGTGACGAAATCGGGATGCGCCGCATAATGCGCGAGCAGCCGATCGGCATAGGCCGAGAGGCGGAAGAAATAACTTTCCTCCTCGACCCACTCGACCGGCGCGCCGCTCGGCGCGAGCTTGGTCCCGTCCGGGCTGTCGGTCAGCTCGCTCTCGTCGAAATAGCCTTCGTCGCGCACCGAATACCAGCCGGAATATTTCGACAGGTAGATGTCGCCGTTGGCGGCCATCCGCTCCCAGATCGCCTGGGCGGCGCGGTCGTTGCGGGCTTGCGTGGTCCGTACGATGTCGTCGGCGCGGGCGTTCAGCATGTCGCCCATCGCCTCGAATTCGGCCGCGACCTTGTCCACGAACGCCTGCGGCGAAACGCCCTCGCGCGCCGCGGCCTGCTGCACTTTGAGCCCATGCTCGTCCATGCCGGTGACGAAGAACGTGTCGCGCCCGTCGAGCCGCATGAAGCGCTGGATCGCGTCGGTCGCGATGCGCTCGTAGGCGTGGCCGATATGGGGCGCGCCATTGGCGTAAGGGATCGCCGTGGTGATGAAGAAGCGGCTCATGGCTGCCGTGTCCTAGAGCAAAAGTATTTCAGCGGCGACGAAAAATTACGCCTTCAGAGCTCCGTCCGGACCTACGCGCTTCATCTCCCCCACCACCGTCCTTTGGACGGTCCCCCTCCCCCGCTTCGCAGGGGAGGACGACGACGGCGCCGCCGCCTTTTTCCTCCCTTGCCGCTATGGGCGTCCGGAAGGACGCCCGTCTCTTGACGGGCTATGGCATGGTGGAGGGGGTGCGCGGCCGATGACACCAATCGCCAAGCGACCGTCACCGCCCCGGCGCGGTCGCGGCGATTTCGGCGACGAGCGCCAGAATGTGCAATTTCCGGTCGAGATTGAGCGCGTCCGTCTCCCGCTCGGCGTCACGAATGCGATCCCATAGGCTCCCGATCTCTTCCACCCGCAGGGATCCCGGCTCGATGCCGCGCGCGTAAGTCGCGAGCCAGCCGTAAAGCTCGCGATGAAACGCAAGGTAGGCCTCGTCGCCCGCGCGCCCGCCGACCGCGTCGGCGAGCCGCGCCACCGCGCGGGGATCGGGACGCGGCAGGCCGGCCACCACCTCATCGATCAGCGCGCCCGCCCCGCCCGAGTCGGGCGCAAGGCGGACGAGCGCCTGACGAACCGATCCGTCGGCGCGTCTGGCGGCCGCCGCGATCGCCGCATGACCGGCTTCGCTCGCCGGGGCTCCGAGGCCGGTCACGGCGCTCACGACCTCATCTTCGTTAAGAGGCTCCAGCCGCAACTGCCGGCAGCGCGAGCGGATTGTGGGCAGGATCTGGCCTAGCCGATGCGAGACGAGGAGGATCAGCGCCCGCTCCGGAGGTTCCTCAACCGTCTTCAATAAGGCATTGGCGCTATTGGGATTGAGCTCATCGGCCGAATCGATGATGGCGATTCGCCAGCCGCCGAAGGCCGCGGACAGGTGAAAGACCTGCAGTCCGGCCCGCACGTCCTCGACGGCGATCTCGGTCGAGAGCCGCTTCGGGTTGGTCTTCCATTCGCGCCGGATCAGGGCAAAATCCGGATGGGCGAGCTGCGCGAGCAGCCGCGCCGCGGGATGGCCTGGCTCGACGGAAAGATCGCGCGCTTCGCGAGCCGGCCCTGACGCCGGATCGGGGTTCGCGAGCACGAAGCGGGCGAACCGCCAGGCGAGCGTCGCCTTGCCGATTTCCTGCCTCCCGCCGATCAGCCAGGCGTGCGCCAGCCGGCCTTCGCGATAGGCCCCGAGCATTTCCGCCTCGGCGCGCTTGTGCCCGACGAGCGAATAGACATGCCGCGGATGGGGCGCGCCGGCGAGCGCGTCGGCTTCGGGAAGGTCGTCCGCCTCGCTTTTCCTGGCGCGAGGCTCCTTCATGCGAGGAACCGCAAGGGTCGGGATTCCCAGTCTCCTCGTCCCGAGGCGCCCCGAAGGGGCCTCGAAAGACGTTCCAGCGGGCGCCGGCGTCGAGAGCTGGAGCAGGCCTCAAGACGCCGCGCTTTCGCGCGGCTCCTCGGCATGCGGGCGGTGAAGCGCCGTCGTTGGGAGCTTGTCATGGCGGATGGGCCTTGAGCGCGCCGGCGGGATCGAGCCGCGCCTCGACCGCCGCCCAGATGGCGGCCGCCACATCCTCCTCGGCGCGCAGAGCGTCGACGACGACGCAGCGCCAGGGCTCGGCGGACGCGATCGCAAGGAACGCCTGCCTGAGGGTTTCGTGAAAGGAAAGCCCCTCGGATTCGAACCGGTCGGCGGGCCCGGTCCGCCTTCGCTCGGCGGCGCGTTGCAGACCGATTTCCGCCGGAATGTCCAGAACGAGGGTGAGGTCGGGCAGGTTCTCGCCGACAGTCAGGCGCTCGAGCGAGGCGATGAACCCTTCCGGCAGATTGCCAGCCGCGCCCTGATAGGCCCGGGTCGAATTGGCGAACCGGTCGCAAACCACCCAGGCGCCGCGATCGAGCGCCGGCAGAATGATCCGCTCCAGATGGTCGGTGCGCGCGGCGGCGAACAGAAACGCCTGCCCGGCCGGGCTGAAGTCGGCGGCGAACCCGGAAAGGAGCGCCTCACGGAGCGCCTCGGCGCCCGGCGTGCCGCCCGGCTCCCGGGCGCCGACGACCGCGAGCCCCAGCCCCTCGAGGCGGTCCTTGAGCCGCCTCGCCTGAACCGACTTGCCGGCGCCCTCCCCGCCCTCGAGGGTGATGAAGCGGCCTTTTCCCTGCGTCATGGGCCTCGCCGCCCGGGACGCGCCATGTCCCTCCAGAGACGATCCCGCCGAACGAAATCCACTGCCCCTCCTTCCAGCAAGCGCCCCCTGAGCCGCGGTCTCTCCTGCATGGTTCGGGCGGGAATTGCAACGAGCACGAAATGGGGCCGGTCCGGCGTGAAGAGGGAACGACCGCAAACCAGCGGCGCAATAATATTTAAGTTACTGGCTTTGTGCTTGGAGTGAACGTAAGAAAGAACGCAACTAGCCAGACGATAACACTGATCATATCCCACCGTATGCCAATCAACGCGTTGTCAATAATAAACCCTACCATAGAGAAAATGGCTCATCGCCGCGATAACAGCAGTAAACCGATGTCTGTGGACAAATAAAACGGGAAAAGCGTAGGAAGTGACAACATAAAATATATTACGAGTTTTTGAGCCAACTCGGTTGTCATTGGTTGAGACCCTTCTCGCGGATCGCTTCGGGCCGGGAAGGTTTCGGGTCCGGATTGGATTCGATCCAAGCGTCCAGGCGATCCAAACGAGGCGGAGCGACCCGAAGGCCAAGCTGTACCCCGAATTTCGAGGCCTTGTCCACGGCGCTCCCGCTTAAGCCGCCGCTTTGAACGTAAGCGTCAGGCCAAGCGCCTTGGCGACGCCGAGCAAAGTGGATAGGCGAGGATCGCCGTCCTCGCTGAGGGCCTTGTATAGCGACGCGCGTGTGACGCCTGCGTCCTTCGCGACCTGAGACATGCCCTTGGAACGAGCAATGTCGCCGAGAGCGCTCGCGATGATGCGCGGGTCTCCGTCCTCAACGACGGCCTCAAGATAGGCGACGATTTCGGCAGGGCTGTTGAGGTGTTCGGCTGGATCCCACGGGATTGTTTTGATGGGCATAGGTCTCTCCTACAATTCTCCCGCCATCGCCTTGGCGGCCTTGATGTCGCGATTCTGAGTTCGCTTGTCTCCGCCGCAAAGAAGGAGAATGACCTCTTTCCCGCGTCGCATGAAATAGACCCGGTAGCCCGGCCCGTAGTCGACTCGGAATTCGCTGACCCCGTCGCCGACTGGCTTGACGTCGCCGAAGAGGCCGAACTGAAGACGCTTGATCCGAGCATCGATCCGAGCCTTTGCACGGATGTCCCTGAGACCGGCGAACCATTCCGAGAAAACCGTGGTCTGGCGGACTTCAACCATATGTTTCTTATAGGATACGCGGTAAGATGTCAACTATAAAAGACGAAACCGGTTAGATGGCGTTCAGCTTCGGCCCGATCATCAGCGACGCCGCATCATCCTATGCGATGATCGTCCAGTCTGGGCGAATGATTGGGGGCATCATTCCGGATGTCGTGACGGAGGAGCTCCATCGCGACGATTTGATCTCGACGCTCCACCCGGTCGAGACCGGAACGCCGATCACTGATCATGCCTTCCTGATGCCGCAGACCGTTGACATGCGCTGCGAATGGTCGGACGCCTCAGAATCCGGCGCGCCCGGCTATGTGATCGTCGTCTACGAGCAGCTGCTCTCCTTGCAGCAGAGCCGCCAGCCGTTCGACCTCGTCGCCGACCGCCCGGGCCTGTGATTCAATTCTGATTGACAGAATGCATCAGCCCGTGTTATAGAATTGTCGATGGCGCGACGCGGAGCGGAGATGACACCAGCGCCGGCGCACAACCTGAGAGGCGAGTTGCGAAGGGCGGGAAATTTTTTTATTTCTTCGGCTGTAACCCTTTGAAAAGTCCAGATTCCAAGAAATAAACGGTAGCAAAAGGAAGCAAATTCAACGGTCTTTGCTTCGTTTTATTTCAATCGGCAGGGACGGAATTCGCGCATAGGTTGAATCCGGGCGCTTCGCCGTCCGCCGATTCGGTTCGCGCCGCCGGCTTGCGCCCCTCCTCGCCGGCAAGCGAGTCGCCGCCCGCGCGCCGGCGCCATACTATCCCCGTCAGCGGGCGTCAGTCTCTTGCCGCCCGGAATGATATAGCGGATCGGATGGCGCTCGCCTTGGGGTCGGAGATGGGATTCTACGCCTCGCTGCCGTATCTCCTGACCATGGCGCTCCTCCTGGGTCTGGCTTCGACGCCGCTCCTCAGGCTGGCCGACACCCCGCCCTCCGACGTTCCGGCGCGGGTGAGCACGATCGACGGGCTGCGCGGCCTGCTCGCGCTCGCGGTCTTCTTCCACCATTCCGCGATCTGGCACCAGTATCTCCTCACCGGCGAATGGCGCCTCCCGCCGTCGCGCTTCTACGCCAATCTGGGCCCGGCGGGGGTGAGCATGTTCTTCATGATCACCGGATACCTGTTCTGGTCGCAGATGCTGAAGGCGAAGGGGCGGCCGAACTTCCTCAAGCTCTACGTCGGCCGCCTGTTCCGGATCGTGCCGCTCTACCTGGTTCTGGCGCTGATCGTCCTTGGCGTCGTCGGCTTCGCCACCCACTGGCGTCTCAACCAGTCGCCATGGGCGCTCTCGATCGACGTCGCGCGTTCGCTTGCCGGGGGCGTCATGACCTTTCCCCACGAGATCAACGCCTATCCCGAGACATGGTTGGTTTCGGCGGGGGTGACGTGGTCCTTGCGTTACGAATGGATGTTCTACGCGAGCCTCATCGTGACGGCGTTCTTCGCCCGCACCCGGCTTGGCGGCCTTCTCCTGCCGCTGATCGGCCTGATAGCCGCGATCGGGCTCAGTCTGTTCGGCCGCGACCCCTTCGGGGCGGCGCTCATCCTCCTGTTTTCCATCGGCATGATCGCCGCAGCGGTCCAGAAGCCGCTGGCCTCGGCGCTTCAAGGAATTCCGCAATGGGCGCTCTCGGCGGGCGCCCTGGGCGCCGTGACTCTGGCCCTGACCGGATTTGACGGCGTCTACGGCGTCGCGCCCGAGTTCCTGCTTGGCGTTGGCTTCCTGCTGATCGTATCGGGGACGACCGTGTTCGGGCTCCTGCTGACGCGGCCGGCCCGGCGCCTGGGCGACATCAGCTACGGCATCTATCTCCTGCAGGGGCCCGTGCTGCTGCTGGCCTTCAGCCTCCCCTGGCTCAAGGCGGCCTCGGCCGTGTCTCCGGCGGTCCACTGGGGCCTCGTCGCGGTCGCGGGGGCGACTTTGACGGTTTTCGCGACGTTCACCCACAGTCTGGTCGAGCGGCCGGGAATCCAGGCCGGGCGGAGGGTCGCTGCGGCTCTGGGCGGCCGCGCCGGGGCCTCCGAACCGCCGGTTCTGGTCGACCGGAAGGAGCCTCAGCCGCAATCCTTTTGATCGGAGCGCCTACTTGTCCCGGGCTTTGGGGGGCTTCACCCTTTCGAGCGCCCGAAGGGCGCCGCGCTTATCGGGCAAGCGGCCCGCCTCGGCGAAATAGAGCGCCTTCCCGGCGCTTGCGTGAAGCTCGGGGCGCCGCGGCGGCAGGATGGCGTGCGCGTGTGCGGGCGCAGCGGCGGCCACGACCAGCGCGCTGCTGCGATTGGCGCCGAGATCGAACGGGCGCGACGGGGGCAGCGGAACGTCGCCGCGCGGCTGGCGGAGCGGCGGCAACGGCGCCTCGGCCCGCGGGGAGTCGTCCCCGGACGCCAGGTCCGGTGAACCGACGTCTCGGGGCGGCTCGATCGCGGGCGAGTCGACTGGCGGCGCGGGCGGGGCGGCCGCCAAACGCACCGGTTCAGGCTTAGGCTCAGGCGCCGGGCGGCTTGCGGTTTCTATCTGCGCCGGAGGCTCGGGCGAGGCCTGCGGCGAAGGCGACCGCCCGCCGCCGCCGGAGAACAGCGACCAGATCGACTGCGTCTCGGTCTGGGTGTCGGCCTGCGCGACCATGGTCGGCGCGGACGGAAAGCCGATCAGATTGGCCGGCGATCCATCGGTGCGCAGGGTCGCAAGCAACTGGGAATCGTCCGATCCCTGGATCGGCGCCGGCCCGACATAGTCGACCTTGACCCGCGCCGTGCCCATCGCCTTTCATGTCGAGGATGTCGGCGACCCGCGAGGACACGTCCATCACCCGCCCGGCGTGATAGGGGCCGCGATCGTTGACCCGCACGATGACCGAATAGCCGTTGCCGAGATTGGTCACCCGCGCATAGCTCGGCAGCGGCATCGTCGGGTGGGCGGCCGAAAGCGAGGCCATGTCGTAAACCTCTCCGTTGGCGGTGCGGCGGCCATGGAACGCCGCGCCGTACCAGGAGGCCATCCCGACCGCGGAATAGGACGGGTTCTCGGACGGGACGTACCGGTGGCCGGCGACAGTGTAGGGCCGGCCAACCAGATATTGCCCGCCGCCGTGAGGCACCGGCCGTCCGTCGGCGACCACCTTCGGGCTGGCGTGGCCGTATCTGGCCTGGGAGAAATGTTCGTGGCCGTGGGAATACGACACCCGCGCGCCCGTGAGGGTCGGCGCAGCCGGCGAGCGCGAAGGCCGCCGCGCCCAGGCTTGCGGCGCCCCGCCAGCTCCAATTGCCCGCACGGATACATGGTTTCAGGCCCGAAACGCTCATGACGCCTACTCGGGTCGCGCACGAGCGCAAGGGTCGAGCTTCGAACGCCGAGGTCCGCCGAGGCGGCGGAACATTTCCGAACCATCAAGCCCGCGGCGCACCTTGATCCCGCTTCGTTTCGAATTCGCTAACGAATTCCGGTCCACGCCCGCCGAACGAAGGCCTCCCGCCGATGCCCTCTGGCCATGATTCAGACGCCCGCTGTCCTGCCGCATTTCGACGGCGAGGAGTGAAGCTCAATCGCGGCAAGAACGTGGCAGGTCCTTTGGGGCGAAACGACCATGCCTTATTCCCAGCGCCGTGATGCGTTTGTGTCGTCCATCGGCGAGCGCGAGAAAAACGAGCGATTTGCAGGGAAAGGACGGGCGGTCCGAATATCTGCACCCGAACCGCCCAGTTCTTCGGAAGCGACTGTTTTGCCAGATGAACTTGCTGCAAGCCCTCCCGGCCGGTGCTATCGCGTCGCTCCCTTCATTGCCGCGTCACTCATCGGGCTGAAGGGGGTTCTCAGCCCGAAGGTCCAGGTTCAGGCCCCGTCGCGACGTCACGTTTTAATCACACGTTGGGCCAAGCGTCCACTAAAATCTGGCCTTCCCGCTGTCACCGAAGGTTCATCCACAGAAACCTCGGACGCGGAAGCGCCACCGTAACCTGGCGAGCCTCCGCGCGCCGCCGCCCGGACGCCTCGCTTTCGATCTTCGGCCGCCGATCCGCCGCCATCATTCGCCGATCAGGTGCAGCGCGATTTCCCGTCGGCGCGGCGAGCGCCGATGTTCGAACAGATAGAATTCCCTGCCAGGTTCCCAAAGCGAGCCGGCCCTCGACGATCGGAACGGCAATGTGAGCGGCGGTCAATGCAGTGCGAATATGAGCCGGCATGTCGTCGGCGCCCTCCTCCGCGTGCCGGTACCGCCCCGGCTCCTCAGGGGCCAGGCGTTCAAAAAACGCCTCGAGATCCGCGCGGACGTCCGCGGCCGCGTTTTCCTGAATCAGCAATCCGGCCGAGGTGTGCCGGCAAAACAGGGTCAGGAGGCCGGTCTGCACTCCGCGGGGCTGAAGCCAATCGAGGACGTCACGGGTCATCTCGACGAGCCCGCGGCCGCGGGTGGAAATTCGAAGAGTATCGACGAACTGGCGCATGGCGTTGCTCGGGCTCCGCCGCCGGTCTGGGGGCATGATCGGATAGGACCGGCGCGCCGCCCCACCCGCCTTCGACGGCGATGGCAACTGCGGCGCCGCCCGCGCACAAAGTTGCGCGTCCCGATGATTTCATCGGCTTACCTGCTCTTTTGCGCAACTTTGGAGCTCTCTGGCCAGATGTGATTTGCAAGCTAGCTTCGCCGACGTCGCCGGCCGGTATCGATCCGGACCGGGTTGCAAGCGTCATGGCCCGATCCGGCGCACTGAAGGGCCAAGGGCCGGCGCGGACAGGGCCATTTCGCTCCGCGCCTCGACAAGGCCGAAAAACGGGCCAAAACAGCGCGATGCGAAGCGAATCGTTTCGCACGGCATGGGTAAGCCCTTGCCTTAGGAGCGCCGAAGGAGGCCCGTCAATCGACGAGCGCAGGAGCCTCATGCGGCCGCCTGGCTATCGCCGCCAGATCACGCCGAACAGGAATCCGAGCCCGAGAGCAAGCGCTACGGCCGAAAGCGGACGGTCGCGGACCACATCCTCGAGCGAGTCGCCGAGCGAAGAAGCCTGCGATCGCGCGACGCCGGCGACGACGCCCAGTCGATCGGACGCATCGGCCGCGACGGCGCCGACATTGGCGCGCGCCTGACTCAGGCCCCGCCTGGCCTGCTCCTGCGCCGCTGCGCCGATGTCGCGCGCGGCGCCCGTAACCTGGTCAGAGAATCCTTCGATCCCATTCTTCATGGCTGCCATTTCCTTCTCGGGTCGAGCAAAGGCGTTGTTGTCGCCGATATCTTGGCCGCCATCGCTTCGTTCAGCGTCGGACGCAAAATCAGCTGTCATGCTGTCCTCCGGAACAGAACAACGTCGCTTCAGGCGGAAGGTTCCGCGCCTGAGGCGCTCAGCGATCCTCGTCAACGTACAGGCGTTGCCTGAGGATCAGCGCAACCATCAAAATCGGCGAGGAAAGGAATGCTCCCATCGGTCCCCAGATCCACGTCCAGAACGCAAGCGAGAGCAGGACCGCGAGCGCGTTGAGCTCCAGGTGCCTACCGATGATCATCGGGGTCAGGAATTGGCCCTCGACCGTGATAACCGCAAGAAATCCGGCGGCAGGGATGAGACCCCATACGAATGTCGGCTCCGCGACCACCCCGACAACGAGCAGAATCACGAACATCGCCATCGGTCCGACAATCGGAATGAAATTCAAGGTTGCCGCCAGCGCGCCGAATCCGAGCGCGTTGGGCATTCCTGTCAGCGCGCAGATAACGCCAGTCAGCGCCCCGACGGCGAGGTTGATCACCGTCACGATCAAAAGATAATTCGCCAGTCCGGATTCGATTTCGTTGAGGATCTTGAGAACAGTCAAACGCGAATCGCGGCCGGCGAACGTCATGACCAGGCCCCGGCGCAAGTTCGGCCATTCTGAAATAAACAAAAGCAGCACGACAAGAAAAAACAGAAATTCCGTGATCGGCGGCAAAAGGACCGAGATCGTCGATGGAACCCACGACATCGCGGGCAGCGGCAACGCGATGGCGTCCTTGTTCGGAGGCTCGCCAATCGTCGAAGCAAGACGTTGCCACATCCGGACCAGGCCATCGAAGACATGCAGCTTTTGCTTCAGCGACGCGACGGTGCCTGGCAAGTCGTTCGCGAGCTCGGACACCCGCGGGAAGATCAACAGGATCACGACAGCGATGACCAGGGTCACGCCCGCCACCAGCACCAGCGCGACGAGCGGGCGGGGAATGTGCAGCGTTTCGAGTTTTCGCGCCGCGGGGCCCAGCATGACGCCCACCACGAAAGCCGCCACGACCGGCAGCATGATCTCGCGCGCGGCATAGAGAACAAAGCCGAAAGCGACCGCGGCGAGGATCGCCAGCGACCAGGCCGATATCTCCCTGAGCGTGATTTCGGGATGGGGAGAGGTCTCCTCGTCCGCCGCGGCCGTCTCCGTCCGGCGCCCCTCCCCCATCTTTCCTCCGCTTCGTCGCGCCGGGTCTGCATTCCGGGCGAAACCAGTTTAGCGCCGATCGAGCGGCGCCACCTAGGGCCCGGCTGACGGGACGTAGAACGAAGCCACCGCGGGAAAAGTTCCGGCGCGGTCGAACGCCGCGCGCACCCGGAGCAAACTTTGACCGAACGGCGTTGAGCAGGCTAAGATCGCCGCCCTCCGACGCCGCTCTTGCAACCTCATGAGGTCGAAATTGGCGCCGAGAACACGCTGGAAGGGCTGCCTGAAAATCGCGGAGGCGCCGAGGCGGGCGCCGCGCCGGAATGAAGCAGCCGTCACTCCCACGCAGCGGTTGCACGACAAGACCGCAGCCGGCGCCCCCAGCCGCCGCGACGGCAAATCCAGGGCCGGGAATGAGACCGGCCGGCGCGCCGCGACGACAGCCAAGCCCGCCACGCCGCGGCGCAAGGCGGCCTGACCCATGGCGCTCGAAGCCTATCGCAAGAAGCGCAACTTCGCGGCGACCGCCGAGCCGAAGGGCGCGGCGCCGGTTGCGGACAGCAACCTCTTCGTTGTGCAGGAGCATGACGCGACCCGGCTCCACTACGATTTCCGCCTCGCGCTGGACGGGGTGCTCAAGAGCTGGGCGGTCGCGCGCGGCCCGAGCCTGGTGCCGGGCGAAAAACGTCTGGCGATCGCGGTCGAGGACCACCCGCTCGAATACGGCGACTTCGAGGGCACAATCGCCAAAGGCGAATACGGCGGCGGCTCGGTCATCGTCTGGGACAAGGGGGCGTGGGCGCCGATCGGCGATCCGCATCGGGGCCTCAAGAAGGGCCACCTCGAGTTCGAGCTTCATGGTCAGAAACTGAAGGGCCGCTGGCATCTGGTCAGGATGCGGGGCAAGCCAGGCGAGAAGCGCGAGAACTGGCTTCTGATCAAGGGCGACGATGACTACGCGCATTCCGCTGCCGACGCCGACATCCTCGAAGCGAGCCCTCAGTCGGTCAAGACCGGCCGGACCATCGGTGAGCTTGAAGGGGAAGCTCCGGGCTGGTCGTCAAAGACGGGAAAGATCGAGAACCCAGACCACGCGGGCGACGGCGAGAGCCGAAGGAGGGCGCCGGATCCGTCGACCGTCGAAGGCGCGGCCAAAGGGCCCCTGCCCGGCTTCGTCGGGCCGATGCTTGCGTCGCTGGCGAGGTCTCCGCCCGCCGGCGCGCAATGGTTGCATGAGATCAAGTTCGACGGCTACCGCCTACAGGCGCATATCGCGGACGGCGCGGTCCGGTTCTGGACCCGGGGCGGGCTCGACTGGACGGAAAAGTTCGGCGGGCCCGTGCGAGAGGCGCTCGGCGGCCTGCCCGCGCGCGCCGCGGCGATCGACGGCGAACTCGTGGTCGAGAACGAAAGCGGCGTCTCCGAGTTCTCGCTCCTGCAAGCCGATCTCAGCGCGGGACGTCTCGACCGGTTCGTCTACTACGCCTTCGATTGCCTCTATCTCGACGGATACGACTTGCGCGAAGCCGCGCTCATCCATCGCAAGGAGCTGCTCAGCGAGCTGATCGGGCCCGACCGCGGGCCGATCCGCTACAGCTCCCATTTCGTGGAGGACGGCAAGCTGGTGCTGCAACGCGCCTGCGCGCTCGGTCTCGAAGGGATCGTTTCGAAGGCCAGCCAGTCCGCCTACGTCTCGGGCCGCGGCCGGAGCTGGGTGAAGGCCAAGTGCTCGGCCCGGCAGGAGTTTGTCATCGCGGGCTTCGTCCCCTCGACGACCGGACGCAAGGCGGTCGGCTCGCTTGCCCTTGGCGTCTATGACGGCGCGGAGCTCAGATATGTCGGGCGCGTCGGAACAGGCTTTACCTCGGGCGTCGCGCAGGCGCTGTTCGCCAAGCTCGAGAGTATGCGAATCCGATCGAGTCCGTTCGCCGAGCCGCTCACCGCCGCGGAGGTTCATCAAGTCCGCTTCGTTCGGCCGGAGCTCATCGCGGAGGTTGATTTCCGCGGCTGGACCGGGGACGGCATTCTGCGCCAGGCGTCGTTTCAGGGCCTGCGCGACGACAAGCCGGCGCGCGAGGTCGTGCGCGAGACGGCCAGCGCTTCGAACGCCGCGCCCGGGCGTCCGAAGAGCAGCGTGAAGCTGACCCATCCCGATCGCGTCTATTGGCCTGACGTCGGCGTCACCAAGGAAGGCCTCGCCGGCTACTACGCCGAGGCCTGGCCGTTCATGAAGCCTCTCATCGTCGGCCGGGCGCTGGCCCTGCTGCGCTGCCCGGACGGGATCGACGGGCAGGCGTTCTTCCAGAAGCACGCCTGGAAGGGGCTCAACCGCGCCATCGTCCTGGTCAAGGACCCGGCGGAGCCCGAGCCGCTGATCAGCATTCGCGACTTCGACGGGCTGATGGCGCTCGTCCAGTCGGCGGCGCTCGAAATCCATCCCTGGGGCTCGACGGTCGAGAACTGGGAGCGGCCGGACATGATCGTGATGGACCTCGATCCGGGCGAGGACGTCGCCTGGACGTCGGTGATCGCGGCGGCGGAGGAGGTTCGCGAGCGGCTGAAGAACTCGGGGCTTGCGGCGTTCGTAAAGACCTCGGGCGGCAAGGGGCTGCACGTGGTCGCGCCGGTCAAGCCAAAAGCGGAATGGCCGGCGGTCAAGGCCTTCACCAAGGCGATCGCCGACGCCATGGCCGCCGACAGCCCCGACCGCTTCGTCTCGACGATCCCGAAGGCCAGGCGCCACGGCAAGATCCTGATCGACTATCTCCGCAACCAGCGCGGGATGACCGCGGTCTCCGCCTATTCCACCCGCGCCAGACCCGGCGCGGCGGTTTCGATGCCGCTGGCGTGGGGGGAGCTTTCGCCGGAAATCGGACCGGCCTATTTCACCATCCGCAATGCGCCGACGCGCCTCTCCTCGGTCGCCGATCCGTGGGGCGATTTCCGCGCCGCCGCGGCGCCGATCGAGACGGAGCGGCGGAAGGGCAAAGCCAGTCCGAAGGCGGTGAAAGCGCGGCAAGAATAGAGCGCGCGTCGGCATCGCGAGGGGCGCCGCGAGGGTGTCCCGCAGTCTGCTTGTCGTCCTCAACGCTATGGCTTGCCGGCGTCGCGCATAGCAGACTGTCAACTTTTCCAATTCTCGGCTATGGTTGCATCCGGCGGACAGAAAATCCGTATTAATTCTGTTGGTTGTATATAATTGACCCTGCAACTTATGGTGGTTTGGTAGTGATTCGGCGGCCATGGTCGGGGGCTATCGATGGCGAGCACAATAACGAGCACCGGAACGCGGCTCGAGCCGCGGCGCCGGCAGGCCACGCCGGCGCAGCGTGCGCCGGAAGACCTGCGAGAGCGAGATGACAAGGTCATGACGAAAATCGACTGTCTGATCGAAGTCGCCAAGAAGCTGAAAGAGGCCCGCACGCTTGGGGAGACCTGCTCGGACAGGGCGCTGCTCTATTTCATCGACATGACCATCGTTCATGTTTGCGACTCTCTTGGCGACAGCCGGCAGTCGCAGGAGGCCGGCGAGACTCGTCTGAACCTCGCCCACGCTTCTATCTGAGCGCCAGGTCGAGTTTCTGAGCGCCATGTCGAGGCGGCGAACGGGCCGCCGATGAACGACCGCCGGGCGCCTCGTCCAGCGGCAGTCGTTGCACGAAGCGCAGGCCTGCGTCTCCGCCTCCAAAGCGGCCTCGACGCGCCATCGGGCCGAACCCGGAAACTCGTCTCCGCCTGTACATGACGGCGCCGTTCGGGCAAGAATCGCCCTGTCCCCGTTCATGAGCGGGGCCGCCCATGAGCCCCGGAACTTCTGCATGGCGCGCAATTCGGCGCTCGACGTCTCGGCCGGAATCATCGCCGCGATACTGATGTCCGCCGCCGCCTATCAGGCGAGCGAAGTCTTCGCGCCGCTGGCGCTGGCCCTGTTCATCATCGCGCTCGTCTGGCCTTTGCAATCCTGGCTCAAGGCGCGCATGCCGACGCTGCTCGCTCTTGCGATCACGATGATCGTGACCGTCACGGTTTGCATCGCGTTCGCCTCGCTTATCGTGTGGGGCTTCGGCCATGTCGGGCTGTCGCTGGTCGCCGATTCCGCGCGCTACCAGGCGCTCTACGACCGGGCGATCGAATGGCTCGAGGAACGCGGCGTTTCGGTCGCAGGGCTATGGAGCGAGCATTTCAACGTCGGCTGGCTGCTGC
The DNA here is from genome assembly GCA_963742305.1 of uncultured Alphaproteobacteria bacterium. Classification (GTDB taxonomy): domain Bacteria; phylum Pseudomonadota; class Alphaproteobacteria; order Rhizobiales; family Beijerinckiaceae; genus Roseiarcus. Next base: position 322,078 of record CAVULN010000016.1, on the reverse strand, counting down.
GCTGGGCGGGGCAGATCACCGGGCGGGTCAACACCACGCTGAGCTTCTGGTTGATCGCGCTCGTCTACGTCATTCTAGGGCTGATGGAGGTCGACGACCTGCGCCAAAGGGTTGAGGCCTTCTTCCGGCCCGAGGCTTCGCGCATCCTTCTGCAAGGGAGCGCGGACACCGCGCAGAAAATCCGCAAGTACATGGAGGTGAGGACGCTGATGAGCGTGGCCACGGGCGTGCTGGTCGGCGTCTTCGCCTGGATCGCCGGACTGCAATTCGCCCGGGAATGGGGCGTGATCGCCTTCGCCCTCAACTACATTCCTTTTATTGGACCGTTCATCGCCACCCTGTTTCCGACCCTGCTCGCGATGGCGCAATTCGCCTCGTGGGAAGCCGTCGTCGCGGTTTTTGTTTGCCTCAACATCATTCAGTTCGTGGTCGGCAGCTATATCGAGCCGCGCCTCTCAGGCGCGGTGCTCGCGATTTCGCCTTCGGTCGTGCTGTTCGCGGTGTTCTTCGGGACCTTCGTTTGGGGTCTGTTCGGCGCCTTCATCGGCGTCCCGATCGCGATCGCGATCCTGACCTTCTGCAGCTATCATCCGTCGAGCCGCTGGGTCGCGGACCTGCTCGGCGGCCCGATGGAAAAGACGAAGACGCCGTTGGCGTAAAGCCAAAGTGCAACGTGCTGTCGGGACGCTCCGGCGGCAAACGGCTCGCCGAGCCGCCGGAACCAAGCTTCGTTCCCTTCGTTGCGCCGCCCCGCGAGACCCGCGGAACATTTATCCGGATCACGCGTTTTCGACTCGCAGCGGGGGCGCCTGATGCAGGAGCGGTTTTCGATGGGCGCTAAATCTGCCGCCGACTGGGCGGTGATTGTTCTCGGATTTTTTTTCCTCGCATTCGGCGTCTGGATACTCGGCTTAGGGATTTGGCTCATCGCCCTCGGAGGCTCGTGGTACTATGCGCCCGCCGGCGCCGCACTGATCCTCACGGCCTGGTTTCTCTTTCGACGCGAGACGCCTGCATTCTGGATCTACCTGATCACATTCGTCTGCACGATTATCTGGGCGCTCTGGGAACGCGGATTCGACGGATGGGCGCAAGTCCCGAGGCTCCTTGGGCCTGCGATCCTGATGATTCTTGTTCTCTTGGCCCTGCCGGTGTTGCAGCGCCGCTCGAGAACAAAGGTTAAAATCGCAACCGGCGCTGCGCCAGCCGCCGTCGTCATCGCCTGTCTCGGGGGCTTGGCCTTGCACGGTTCTTTCTCCACGAGCCGGGCGCAAGTCCCGCCCGCCCAGGCTCCTCAAGGCTCAAACGCTGCTCCAGCAGCTCCTGCCTCGCCCGCGCAGGGCGCGAGCTCGCAGTCACAACAGGCCTCCACCCCTCTCGCAGGCGTGTCGGCCGACCCGCAGAAGGTCGAATCCGCAGGCGCCGATTGGCCGGCGTGGGGCGGAACCTACCGGGGAACGCGGTATTCGCCGCTTAAGGAGATCAATGCGTCCAATGTCTCTCACTTGAGAAAAATATGGTCGTTTGAGACCGGCGATCTCCCGGACGCGGCGGCCAAGGGCAAGTACTCTCCGGAAACGACTCCGATCAAGATTGGCGACCGGCTCTATCTTTGCACCGCCAAGAATATGATGATCGCGGCTGACGCGGCGACGGGCAAGGAGATATGGCGCTACGATCCAAAGGTTCTCGACGACCAGATCGCCTATGGCGCGACCTGTCATGGCGTAGCGTATTACGCCGTTCCTGGCGCGCAGCCGGATTCGCCCTGCGCTGCCCGAATCATTGAAGGAACGATCGACGCGCGGCTTATCGCCGTCGACGCGAAGACGGGGCAGCTTTGCCAGGACTTCGGCGTCGGCGGCATGGTCAATCTCAAGCGGGGAATCGGCGAAACCGTGCCCGGCTGGTATTCGTTCGACGCCGCGCCCGTCATCGTGCGCGGGGTGGTGGTCGTCGGCGCGCAGGTCCAGGACGGGCAGTCGGAGAATTCGCCGTCCGGTGTTGTCCGCGCCTACAACGCCGTCTCGGGCAAGCTTGCCTGGGCGTGGGACATGGGCCAGCCGGATCTGACCGGCGAGCCGCCGCCAGGGAAAGTCTATACCAGAGACACACCCAACATGTGGACGACCCCAGCCGCCGATGAGGAGCTTGGGTACGTCTACCTGCCGCTCGGCAATTCTCCGGGCGACTACTACGGCGCCGATCGCAAGCCTTTTGACGACGAATACAGTTCCTCGCTGGTCGCCATCGACGCGACGACGGGCAAGCCGGTGTGGAAGTTCCAGACCGTGCACCACGATCTTTGGGACTACGACCTTGGCTCGCAGCCAAGCCTGGTGGACTTCCCCACTGATCACGGCGCGGTCCCCGCGCTGATCCTCACGAGCAAGCAAGGGCAAATCTATGTTCTTAACCGCAAGACCGGCCAGCCGCTGTTTCCGGTGACCGAAAAGCCGGTCCCGACCGGCGGGGTCGAGCCAGAGTCGCGGCTGTCAAAGACGCAGCCGTACTCCGGCTACGCCTCGTTGACCAAGGCCAGCCTCACTGAAGCGGACATGTGGGGAATGAGCCCGCTCGATCAGCTCTGGTGCCGGGTGCAGTTCAAACGCGCCCACTACGAGGGCCTCTACACGCCGCCAAGCCTCGACAGCCGATTCATCGAGTATCCGAGCTACAACGGCGGCTCGGACTGGGGAAGCCTCGCTGTCGACCAGAAGGACGGCGTCCTGGTGGCGAACTACAACGACATGGCCAACTACACCGAGCTCATCACCCGAAAGGAAGCCAACGCGCTGCACATCATGCCGATCGATGAGCCTCACGCAAAGACCGAGGGTGGCGAATCCGGAGCTCAGGCCGGCGCGCCCTATGCGGTTCGCGTCAATCCTGGCTGGCGGGAATGGACGGGGTTGATGTGCAAGCAACCGCCCTACGGCGGCATCCGGGCGATCGATCTCAAGACCGGCAAGACAATCTGGGACGAGCCGCTCGGCCTCGCCAGCGAGAATGGTCCGTTCGGCATTCCGCTGAAACTTCCGATCCGAATTGGATTGCCGAACAATGGCGGACCGCTTGTGACGGCAGGCGGATTGATCTTCATCGCCGCAGCGACCGACGACCTCCTGCGAGCGATCGATATCAAGACAGGAAGGGTGGTCTGGAGCGCGAAGCTGCCGGCGGGCGGACAGGCGACGCCGATGACCTACGAGGCTCGGGGCCAACAATTCGTCGTCATCATGGCCGGAGGACACCATTTCATGGAGACGCCGGTCGGCGACTACGTGATCGCCTTCGCTCTTCCTCGACCGGGGGAATGAAGAAAAGAATCGGCGAAAGGAGACGAAGATGCGAGCGAAGTTTTTTACGCGCCTGAGCGCGAGCCTCCTTCTGCTCGGGTCGGCCACCGCCGCGAGGCCGGCCGCGCTGGGCGTGCCCCATCAAGCCTGTACTGCTGACATCCAGTCGCTTTGCGCCGGAATCACGGGGCAGACGAAAATCCGCGAGTGCTTCCTGTCGCACCTAAACAGCCTTTCGGCCGCCTGCTCCGACTCGCTCTCCAAGAAGCTTTCGGTCGTCAAGGAATGCGCGAGCGATGTGACAGACTACTGCAGCTCGGTGAAATCGGGTCACAATGCGATCGCCAAGTGCCTAAGAGGGCATTTGCGCGAGCTCAGCCCCTCATGCAGGGCGCAACTGGCGCTGGCCGCCGCCCCGGACAACGCTCCATAGGGCCCATCAACTCAAGGGCAAGTCGCTGGCCTCGGCGCCTCGCTCATGCTCCGCCGCGAGGTCGATCCGCTCCGGCGCCATCAGCGCCAGACCGCCGTTCGGCGCGAGCCCGAGCGCATGGACATAGAAATGCGTGGGCCTGAGGTCCGGCGCCATCACCGGCGACGGGGCGGAGACGATCCTGAGCTTCCCGCAGGCGCCGATCCAGTCGACATGGCGGTGGCCGTGCATGACGACGATGCGCCCGGCATAGGGCTTGAGCACCCGCTGAAACCAGCTGCCGTTGACCAGAGCCGTGCCGATCCGCTCCGAGAAAGCGGCGACCGGCATTGGGTACTCGATCAGATGGTGATGCAGCGCGACGATCCATCGCGCCTTGGGATAAGCGTCGAACGCCGCGGCGAGCCGGCGGGCCTGGCCCGCCGGTATCATCCCGAGCGCGTTGGTGAACGAGAAATTCGTGTCAGCGTTCGAATTGAGAAGCGCGACCCCAAGCCCGTCTTCCTGCGCCGGAGGAAGAATGAGCGGGAACAATTCGTTCCAGAGGCGCTTGAGGCGGTTCGACAGCCGAAGTCCTCCGCTGTCCGCGAAGCTCTCGATCGCGTGACGCTCAGGCGTCAGCGCGGCTTGAAGCGTGAGCCAGGGCTTGTCCGCGCCAGCGCTCGTCGCGCGCAAGCGGTCGCCGCCAAAGGCCGCGATGGCGGACAAAGCGCGCATCTTGCGCAGCGTCTTGGCCGGGCTGAACGGAAGGTCGAGACGCGCCGGGTTCGAGCGGTCGACGACATTCACGTCGTGATTCCCCGGCAGGATGAGCGTCAGGGCGGCGAGGCCGGGATGCGAGGCCAGAATGTCGTAGAACTCGGCCCATTCGGCCGAGCGCCCGGCGTCGGTCATGTCCCCAGTGATGAGAACAAGGTCCAGTGGCCTTGCGGCGTGTTCGGCCTCGAGGCTGGCCATCACCCGTTTCAGGCGCTCGTTGCCGCGCGCCCCGCCCCGCCCGCTCTCGATGCGAAAGCCGTAACGTTCGCCGACGATATGGATGTCGGAGAGATGCGCGACCCGCCAGACGCGCGCGCCCGAGGGCGGCGCGTCGAACGCCTCGAGATCGAGCGGCTGGTCCATGGTCGCGTCGGCGAAGCCCCAGACGAGCGAAGCCGCCGCGAGATACGCCGACATGATGACGATGGCGTTGGCGAGCATGGGCCAGATCAGTTCGTGCGGCGCCGCAAAGTCCGCAGATGATCCGACCCATCGCGTTGCAGGCCAGACGAGAGCCGCGACCACCGCGGCGACGGCAGCGAGCAGGATTCCGGCGCCGACGCAGCTCATGGCCCGCATGCGCGCCAGCTCCAGGCCGCTCTTCAGCCTGAAGGTGCGTTCCGCGAGATGGCGGATCGCCTCGCGGGCGAGCGCGTATCCCGGCTGGACGCCGAGCGCGTTGAGCGCCCAGAAATTCGCTTCCGCGATGCGAAACAACGGGCGCCAGCCGATCCAGCCCACCAGCGCCACGGCGAGCAGGACAAGCAGAGCCCAGAATCCGGTCAGTTCCAGGAGGCGGAAAACGGCGCCGCGAATCCAGGCGGTCGCTACCAGCGGCGCCAAGCCCAAGATGGCCGCGGGCAGCAGGATCGACGCAGTCCATGCGAGCAGGAGCTTGGCCGGGCTGATCTCGGCGAGAAGCCCGCCGGCGATCGCCATGAGCGACTTCTGCTTCGGGCTCGAGGCGTCGTCCTCGGCGTCTCCCTCGCGCGGATCGAGGATCGGGTTCGTGGCGTCGGGCTCGCGGCGCCGAAGCTCGGACTTGGCGCTCGAGAGAGAGGTATCGGGCGCTCGCATGGGTCAGACGGCACTTTTTCCGGGACGATCACAGCGTAGCATGGCGCGCGTCCGCACGACAGCGAGGCCCGGAGCGTCCGAATGATCGCCCGCCCATTCATCGGAGGTTCAAGCGAGGCGTCGACAATCGCCCATCGAGGAGGATCCGGTCATGGTTCGCAAGCTCGCCCTGTCTTTCGCCCTCGCAGTGGGGTTGATCTCTCTCCTCGCCCTTCCCGCCAAGGCCGCGCTTGGCGTTGGCGCGCTCTCAGCCCCCGCCTCGCTCCGCGCAGACTTCGCCGGTCGAAAAGGCGCAATTCGTCTGGGGCGGCCGGAGGTACTGCTGGTACAATTCGGCCTGGCGTGGACCTGGCTGGTACCAGTGCGGCTTTGCGTGGCGGCGCGGATTTGGCTGGGGCGGGGCCGCCGGATGGCATGGCTGGCGCCACCCGGGCTTCGTCCACCACCCGCGCCCCCCCGTCCATCGCCCGCCCCATCATCGGCCGCCGCATCACCGCCCCCCGGCCCACGTGAGGCCGCCCGCCCATCGCCCGCCCGGCCACCACCGGCCCCCGGCGCACCGTCCCGGCGGCGCCCAACCCAATCGCTGACTGCCGCGCGCCCAAAGGCGCGACGGATTGCGCCGGCCGATCGTCTTTGCTCCATCGGCGCCCCTCGGTCGGCTGTTCATGCCGCTTGCGTCGCCGAGTTTCTCGATCGAGAGGGCGCCGCGGCGCAGCAGGAAGACTTCTCATGAAGACCCTGAAGGTCGGCGAAATCACGATCACGAGTCTTGTTGAGCGCGACGGCCCCTGGCGCACGCCCGAGGCCATGTTTCCGGCCTATGAACCGGAAATAGGGGGCAGACACTTGGCTGAACTCGACCCCGTCGTGTTCGATCCCGCGAGCGGCAAGATGGTCATCACCTACCAGACCTTCCTCGTCCGGACGCCAAGGCACAATGTGCTCATCGACACTTGCACCGGCGAGGACAAGGGCTATCCGGCGCCCTATGACTTTCCCAAGCAGCCCTGGCTCGATGGCTTCCACGCCGCGGGCCTGCGCCTGGACGACATTACGCACGTGTTCTGCACGCATCTGCATTTCGATCATTGCGGCTGGAACACGACGCTTCGCAATGGCCGGTGGACCCCGACCTTTCCCAATGCGAAATATATCTTCCACAAGGACGAGTACGCTCATTGGGAAGCGGTGGCGGCGCGGGGAGAATCGCCCCCGGGGATGCTGCAAGGCGCCATGCCGGGAAACTCATGGAGCTATAATTGCCGTCCGGTCGTGGAGGCGGGACAGGCGCTGCTGGTCGACGACACGTTCGAACTCGACGACACTTTCACGCTCGTTCCGACGCCAGGTCACTCGCCATGCCATTGCTGCGTCGATATCCGTTCGCAAGGTCAGAACGCGATCGTGACGGGCGACCTCATGCATCACGCGCTCCAATGCCGCGAGCCGGACTGGTCGACAATTTTTGACACGGACCCGCTCAAGGCCGCGCAGTCACGCCGGCGCTTTTTGGGGCGGGTCGCCGACACGAGCACATTCGTCCTGCCGATACACTTTCCCCACCCGACCGTGGGCCGGGTCTCCGCCGACGGCGACCGTTTCCGCTACACGTTCGTGCGGTAGAGCGGGCGTTCACGCTCTACCGTGCCAGCTGCCTCAAAAGAAGGTCGTGGCGTCGGACGCCTTTCGGTCGCAATTGACCGTCGCTGCGAGAAAGTGTCAGCAAGCCCACCAAATGGCCCAGGAAGCGACAGTTTGCAGCGGAATGATCAGTCGAGACATACGGGGACCATCATGAGTATATTAGGGTTGCCTTCCGTAAAGATTCTTCCGATTTCCAAAATTCAATAACGCGCAATCCCCGCCGTCTACGTGAACCGGAATATTGGCTGAAGTACAGCATACGTGCTTCAAATATATCGCCTTGGCCGTGTGCGGACTGTGACCCGTGAGCGAGCTAAGTGAAGAGGCTTTAAGTCCACCATTTGGTGGATTCTTTGCCAATCCTTCCCCATAATCCTATCTTAGTGGCAGATTCTGATTTGGTTTGTTTTTATACAGTCAGGTTAACATCATCCGTGCTATGTAACTGTTGTTCGAGATTTCGAATCTGTTGCTCAAGGCGGTCCGATAGGCGCTTTAGATTGTTTGCGGTTGAATGCCTGGCGCTTAGGTTCGGCGTCGAACAACCGTTTCCAGAAAGTCTCGAGGTTAACCAGAGCGATCGGCCGACGATCTACCGTCAACTCTGAACCGGCTTTCCGCTGGTTCGATAAAGTATCTGACCCCCTCCTTTGTCGAGCGGGCTGCTTCCTCAATCTTGAGAGCGAGCGCGTCTCACTCGAACGGCCGAAAGCCGGATAGCCGGAAGGAAATGGCGCCGCAAGCTATTGGAATCGCGTGAGACACGGAAGGAAATGGTCCCCCCTCCGCGGTTCTCAAAAATACCCGACCGTGCTCCCGAGAACGATCACCACGGCCAGCGCCAAAAGGCCGCCGACGATCGACACCATGACGATGTCGAGATAGCTCTCGCGATGGGTCGAGTTGCAGACCGCGAGCAGCGTCACCACGGCGCCGTTATGCGGCAGGCTGTCGAGCGTGCCCGCGCCGATGACCGCCACCCGATGCAGGAGTCCGGGGTCGATGCCCTGTTCGTGCGCGATCTTGAGATAGGTCGCGCCCAGCGCGTCGAGCGCGATCGTCAGGCCGCCTGACGCCGAGCCGGTCAAAGACGCCAGTACGTTGGTGGCGACCGCCAGCGACACCAAGGGACCGCCCTCGATTCCGAGCACCCAGTCGCGCACCGCCGCGAAAGCCGGAAGCGCGGCGACGACCGAGCCGAAGCCGACCAAGCTTGCGACGCTCAAGACCGGCAGCACCGACGCATTGGCGCCCGCGTCCATGCTGTCGCGCAAGGCGGGCAGGCGCGAAAAATTGGTCGCGATCAGGACGATGATGGCGGCGAAAAGCGCGGTCGCCACGGCCCACACGCCCCCGACGGCCGAGAGCGAGGTCGAACCCCATTCCGCCTTGGCGAGAAAGCTCGCGTCCATCCGCGGCAGGACGAACAGCGACATGAGGAGATTGACCGCGACCACCACCACGAGCGGCAGGGCCGCGATCGCGATCGGGGGACCCAAGTCGCTTGGCCGTCCATGAACCGCTTCCGGAGGATCGAACGAACTCGCGGTGGTGGCGCGCTCGCGCACCACAAGATCCTCCGCGGCGTTCCCCTCTGCAACTTCCGCCCCATACCCTTCGCCCCGGGCTCGCGCGCTGCGCTCCGCCCGTCCGAGCCACCACATGCCGAAGCCGAACATCACGAATGCGGCAATGATTCCGAGCCCCGGCGCGGCGAAGGGCGTCGTGCCGAAGAACGGCATGGGGATCGCATTCTGGATCGCGGGCGTGCCCGGCAGCGCCGACATGGTGAAGGTCGTCGTCCCGAGCGCGATCGCCGCCGGCATGAGCCGCCGCGGGATCCCGGCCGAACGGAAGAGTTCGTGCGCCATCGGCGCGAGAACGAAAAAGGCGACAAACAGGCTGACCCCGCCATACGTGACGATCGCGCCGGCGAGCACAACGGCGAGCACCGCGCGCTGAGGCCCCAGGCGCTTGGTCATATACTGGGCGATCGACGCCACCGCGCCAGAGTCCTCCATGAGCTTGCCGAACAGGGCGCCGAGGAGAAAGATGGGAAAGAATTGCGCGACGAACCGGGCGGCGCTCTCCATGAAGGTTTGCGTCCAGTGCGCAAGCAGCGGTTCGCCCGCCAGTCCGGCCGCGAGAACGGCGGCGGCGGGCGCGAGCAAAAGCACGCTCCAGCCGCGATAGGCGAGCCAGATGAGCAGCCCAAGCGCGATGAGAATGCCGATGAGCCCCACCGTCAGACCCCCTCGAGCGGAATGTTGAAGCCGGGCGTCAAGCGCGTGCCGGGAAACGCCCACGCCACTTTCGTACGGCGGTCTATCCTCGGCCTCATGGTTTCAATGCGCATCTCTTGAACCTTGAAACGACTCGTCAGATCGCAAGCGCTATCTTGTGAGACCCAGCTCAATTCGGGCGAACCTGAAACCGCCGCGCGCTGGCTTGAAACCCGCGACAGAATCAAAGACGCCGGGTTTGTCTATTGATTGGGTCCGCCCCAGACTTTCGGGTCGCCAAGGCAAGACGCGATCGAGAGTTTGGTGATAGACTTGCAGCCGCGGAAACGTAGAGAGTTTTGCGCTCCGCCGCAAATTGGATTGACGATGACCGAATCGCCAGAGCTTCCGGACCTCGACGCTGAACCCGCCCCGGAAGCTGAACCGGCTCCGGAGCATCCCTTTTCGACGAAAAGTCTGCTGTGGAATTTGCCTTACATAGCGGCGCTGGCGCTGGCGATATTTGGCGTGGCCTTCAGCAATTTCTCCGGCCGGCCGATCAACGGCTATTGGGAGTTTCTGGCGGTCGCGATCGGATTTGTGTGCGCTGCCACCGGGTGGCCGAACGCTACCGATCGTGAGGCGCGGCTCAGGCTGCTTTGGACTCAGGCCGCGCACTGGGCGACGGTCCTGATCGCGATGAACCTCGTGCTCCTGCAGGGCTTTCAGCAATTGTTGCCGGTGCAGGCCGCCGGCCTTGTGCTGCTGTTGTTGCTGGGAATGGGGACGTTTTTGTCGGGAATTTATCTGCCTTCGCTGCGAATCTGCTTTCTCGGCCTCGCGATGGCCATGTCCATCCCGGCCATGACCTGGCTCAAGCAGGCCTCGCTGTTGCTGCTGCTGGCGGGCGTCGCCATCGCCGGCCTCGCCATCGCCTTCTGGCCGCGCGGGAGGAAGGTCTCCGGCTGAGATCGAGCGTGGGAACGACCTCGCACACCGGAGGAACCTGCCGATCGCCACTTGAGCAAGGCGCGACGCTGCTTCCGCCGTAACCTTTATCTATGTCAATCTCTCCAATGTTCCTCGCAAATATTTGACGGAAGACAATGTTCGTGTAGCGAGAACGATCCTCTGTGTCAGCTTGAGGAAACCCGACAAATGCAAAGGGGGCCGCGACGCCCGGCCCCCCCAGCCACGATGTTTTCATTCGCCCCCCGTCGGGGCAGCTCGAACCAATCAGCTCTTTGGCGTCTCGGCGGGAGCCGTTTTCATCTTGTGCATGTGGTGAGCTGAAGCCCTCGCGTGGTGTGCCGCCTCGCGCCCCTTGCGCCGCGTATGGCGTCTGTGCGAGCCCCTGGTGCCGTGAGTGGCGGCGGGCTTCGCCGCAGCTGCCGCGGTCGAGTCCGTTGAGGCCTGCGCCACCTGCTGGGCGGAGACGGCGACGGGCGCGAGCGCGATGAGAGCGCCAAGGCCCATGGCGACATATTTGTTGATCATTTCGAGTTCCTCTTGAAGCGAGTTCTTCCGACCCTTGTTTCTCAAACAGCTGCAATCTGCGCTCCCCATTCTGAATTGGAGATGAATGTCCGCATTGCCGCCGATCCGCCGACAGGCCGGCCGTCAACGGGGCGCACCGGACCGGCCCCGGTCCCAAATTGTGAACAGCGTCAACGGTTTGCCTCCCCATTTCTGTTAGTTGCCGCGGCTCGGCCACGGTGGCTACGTGGCGAGGCGACCTCGTCTTTCTGTCTTCCGGGGTCTCGTTTCGTGAGGCCGCCGATGGGCCGGGCGGAGACTCCTGTTCGAGGGCGCCAAGACGAGCCGAGCCGATTGAGGAACGATTGCGGACGCCACTTCGCCGGGGCACATGATGAACGAGACGATCAAGGACATTGCCCGCTTGAGTGTCGCCTCCGCGCCGCGGGTGCTCGTCGTCGAGGACGAGATCGATGTGGCCTTGCTGCTCAGTTACAATCTGGAGGCGGAGGGTTACGTCGTCGAAGGCGTCGCACGGGGCGACGAGGCCGAGCTGCGCCTGGCCGAAAATGCGCCCGACCTCCTCATTCTCGACTGGATGCTGCCCGGCGTTTCGGGCATCGAGATTTGCCGGCGCTTGCGGGCGCGAGAGGCGACCCGCACGTTGCCGATCATCATGGTCAGCGCCCGGCGCGAGGAATTGGAGCGGGTGCGCGGACTCGCGGTCGGCGCGGACGATTATGTCGTCAAGCCGTTCTCGGTGATCGAGCTGATGGCGCGCGTGCGGGCGCTGCTCAGGCGCAGCCGGCCGGAACGGGTCGCCGAGCGGCTCCGCGCCGGAGACCTCGATCTGGACCGGTTGACCCGGCGCGTCCGGCGCGGCGACCGCGACATCCGCCTCGGGCCGACCGATTTTCGGCTGCTCGAATATCTGCTTGAGAAGCCGGGCCGGGTGCTCTCGCGGGCGCAACTGCTCGACCTTGTCTGGGGGCGATCGGCGGAGGTCGACGAACGCACCGTCGACGTGCACATCGGACGCCTGCGCAAGAGGCTGACGAAGGGGAAGGAGCGCGATCCCATTCGCACCGTGCGCAGCGCCGGCTACGCCATCGACGATCCGTTCGGCAGGAGCGATTGGCGCTGAGTCCTGGCGCCTGCTAGGCTCGTCCACCCGCTTCTGAGAGCGCGTGAGTCTTCAGGTCAACGCATGCCCCGTCGAGCAGGAAGCGCCGATCTGCCGCTCCACGGCGGGCGCGTCCCTTCATGGCTCGCGGAGCGCATGACCCGCCTCGGCGCGGCGATCAGCGAGGCGATCATCCACGCTTACGGCCGCGACGAGTTCTTGCGCCGTCTCGCTCACCCGTTCTGGTTTCAGGCCTTCGGCGCGGTCATGGGGATGGACTGGCATTCCTCGGGCGTCACCACGAGCGTGATCGGCGCGCTCAAGCGCGGCCTCGAGCCCCTGTCGGGCGAACTCGGCGTCCATGTCTGCGGAGGGCGCGGAAGACATTCGCGCAAGACGCCGCTCGAGCTCGCGGCGATCGGGGAGCGGGTCGGAATCGACGGTTCCGCGCTCGCCGACGCCAGCCGCCTGGTGGCGAAGGTCGATAGCGCCGCCGTCCAGGATGGCTTTGACCTCTATCTGCATGGCTTCATCGTCACCGACGACGGTCGCTGGGCGGTTGTCCAGCAGGGCATGAACGGCTCGAGCCGTACGGCCCGCCGCTACCACTGGCTGTCGGAGGGTCTCAAGAGCTTCGTCGACGAGCCGCACGCGGCAATCGAGGGCGTCCGCCAGGGCGAGATCGTGAACCTCGCCGACCGGCGCGCGGACCGGTCCAGACGAGCCCAGCTCGAGCTTCTGCACGTGCTGGGGCCGGATGGCCTCGCGCGCGAACTCGGCGCCATCGGGGCGAACCAGAAGCCTGCCCTGCCCGATCCGCTCCAGCTCACCCTGCCGCATCTCGTCATGCCCGCCCATCACGACGTGCGCGCGAGCGATGTCGTGGCGCCGCGCCTGCACGCGAGCTTTGCCGCGGCTGCAAACCGGGGGCCGGCCGACTTCGCCGAACTGCTTCTCGTTCCCGGCGTCGGCGCCCGCACCGTGCGGGCGCTGGCGATGGTGGCCGAGGTGGTGCACGGCGCTCCCTGCCGGTTCGCCGATCCGGCGCGCTTCTCCTTCGCCCATGGCGGCAAGGACCGCCATCCGTTCCCTGTGCCGCTCAAGGTCTATGACGAGACGATCAGGGTCATGAAGACGGCGGTGCAAAAGGCGAAGCTTGGGAACGACGACAAACTCGGGGCGCTCAGGCGCCTTGACGATGAGGCAAGGCGGCTCGAAGGATTGAGCCCCGAGCCACCCGTTGCGGATGTGATCGCCGGGGAGCTGCGGCTCTCCCATTCCTTCGGCGGGCGCAGCGTTTTTGGCTGGGAGCCGGCGCCGGAGGCGTCCGCGGACGCGCCCACGCCCGCTGCCCCGCGGCGGATAAGCCACGCCCCCTGAAGTGAGGCCTGAGCCAGGCGGCTTCCTGGCGCGCGCACATTTCACGGATCGGTTTGGGCGCAGTCTCTGGCCGAAACCGAGGCGCCGGCTACCTGCGGAGAGAATTATCCACAAGGCAACTGTGCTGTGCGCGCCCAAAGCGCTGCTTCAGCTGATGTCGACCCGGGCGCCGGCTTGTCCGAAATCGGATTCTCAACATATATGTTAGTTGCCACGCCCCGGCCTCAGTTGTTAGGTACGAACTAATACCTAGAAGCCGCCGGATTATTTGGGCGGCGAAGGAATTGGCGGCGACTATTCGAGGGCCGGCAGGAGCGGGGAACTTTTTTGGTGTCACGATCATTAGATGTGGGGAATTCCCTGGAGGAACGCATGGCCCACATTGCTTTTGGCGCGAGACGTGCACTGCATTCTTCCGTCGACGCGTTGCGCGACTCCGATGCTGCGCGTGATTCTGAAAGCAACCTGCACTTTTCTGACGATGATTTTGACTTTCCGCCGACCGCGCATCCGGGACGCGAGCTGTTCACCTTCAGCCTCTTCGTTCTTATGGTCGTGGCCCTTGTCGTCTGGGGCGGCTGGAAGCTGATCACGCTGGTGTGAGCGCGGCCGCGCCCGGCCCCTTCAGGGTCAGGCGCGACACCGGTTGCGTTCCCGTTAAAGTGATCAAGGCGGCGGCTATCCTGCCGTCTGTGCGGTCATATCCGCGGCGTTCCCCCACCCATACCGACGAGCCCTGAACTTCGCTCGGCGCCAGCAGGGATCGCGGCGGAGACCATTGCCCGGCAAGAGGCGCGACGATACGGGTAAGCCCGCGCGCCGAAGGGCTGGGAGAAATGGTGTGAAGATCGCCGACATTGGCACGGTCATCGTGCACGCGGAGATGCGCAACTGGATCTTCGTGCGCGTCGAGACCGACGAGCCAGGCCTCGTCGGCTGGGGCGAGGCGACGCTCGAATGGAAAACGCGCGCCGTCGCGGGGGCGATCGAGGACCTCGCGCCGCTCGTCATCGGCCGCGATCCGCGCGACATCGAAAAGCTCGTGCGGATCATGAAGAAGCACAGCTTCTGGCGCCTTGGGGTCATAGGGATGAGCGCGATTTCCGGAATCGAAATCGCGCTGTGGGATATTCTGGGCAAGTCGCTGTCCGTTCCGGTGTGGAGACTGCTCGGGGGGCAGGCGCGCGACCGTGTGCGAGTCTATACCCATCTCGGCCTTGGCGACATGCGCGCGGTCTATGAGACCGAATTGGCGAAAGAACTCGTGGAGCGCGCGCATCAGGTTCTGGCGCGCGGCTATCGGGCGATGAAGGTGGTCATCATCCCCTACACCCACTATAGCGCGCTGCTGCCTCAGGTGGATCGCACAGCGCGCATGATGAGCGCGTTGCGCGACGCCGTCGGGCCGGATGTCGAGATCATGGTCGATTTCCACGGACGGCCTGCCTCCACGAGCGCGGCGCTGGCCTATATCGGCGCCCTTGAGCCCGCGCGGCCGATGTTCGTCGAGGAGGTGCTGCCGCCCGGCGATTCCCTCGGGCTTCGCGAAGTGACCTCGAAGACGACCGTTCCGATCGCCACCGGCGAGCGTCTTGTCGACCTCGCCGAGTTCGACGAACTCTTCCGTCATCGCGCGATCAGCATCGCGCAGCCCGACATCTGCCATTGCGGCGGCTTGTGGGAGGCCAAGAAAATCGCCGCCATGGCCGAGGCCGCGGGGATCGGCGTCGCTCCCCACAATCCGCTCGGGCCGATTGCCGGCGTGGCCGCGCTGCACTTTGCGGTGTCCACGTCAAACCACGTGATCCAGGAGGAAATGGTCGGCGCCGTTCCTTGGTATTTCGACGTCGTGCACGGACCGATCGAGATGATCGACGGATTCTGGCAGGTTCCGACCGCGCCGGGGCTCGGGATCGACGTGGACATGGACGAATGCGCGCGCCATCCCTTCGAGCCCGAGACGCCGCATGCCGTCAACGCGGTACTCGACGACGGCACGGTCGCGGACTGGTGAGCCATGCCGCGGGCAGGCTCAAGGCCAGTCGCTATCCTTCACGATGGCTGGCCGCGTCTTCAACCGGCGCGCGCTGCGGCCCGCGGCGCGTGGCGATTATTTCCGCGAGGATCGAAAGCGCGATCTCATCCGCTGAGATGGCCGAGATGTCGAGCCCTGCGGGGGCCTTGATCCTGGCGAGCGCGTCTTCGGACACGCCCTCATTCACGAGTTCGCGCTTGAGGGTCGCGGCCTTTCGGCGCGAGCCGACGAAGGCGCGATAGCGCGCCTCCATGCCGGCAGCGCTTTTCAGCGCGGCGCGGTCGCCGGCGCCCTGGGTCGAAACGACGACATAGGCCCCCTCGCCGGCCTCCTTCGGAGGCGACGCGCTTCCGAAACGGGAAACGCCGGGTTCGAATCGCCGATGCTCCTCCTGCGCCGCGGCGACGGCCACCGCGAAGCCCATCGCGGGCGCGAGGCGCGCAAGCGCCACGGCGACGGGCGAAGCGCCGAGGATCAAAAGGCGCGGGCTCGGCAGCACCGGCTCGATGAAGATGTCCATCGTTCCCTGACTCGGACAGGAATTCCTGGCGTAGAAGACCCCGCCGCGCTCCTCGCCCGCCGCCGCCCCGAGTTCGGCGAGCGCGTCCCTGGGCGCAATCGAGACGAGCCGCGACCGGCCGTCAGCCAGGCATTGGCGCGCCGCCTTGATGACCGCGGCGCGCGCGCACCCGCCGCCGATCCAGCCTTCCTCGACCGATCCGTCCGGAGCGATCAGGGCCTTGGCGCCCGCCTTCGCGGCGGTGACGGAGATCGTGCGAACGACCGTGGCGAGCGCAAACGCCTGGCCGCGGGCCTGGCGCAGAGCCGCCTCTTCGATGACGTCCATCATATCCTCGCCAGATAAGGCTCGAGCGCCGCTAGGCTCTCGAGGCTATGCGCGGGCGCGAACAGGTCGAGGTGCGGCAGCGCCGCCCGCATGCCACGCGCGTTGGGCTCGAAGCCCTCCCGGCCGGTCAGCGGATTGAGCCAGACGATGCGCTTGCAGCGGCGCCTCAATTCGCGCATCGCCGATGACAGCAATTCCGGCGGCCCGGTGTCGTAGCCATCCGACAGGATCATCACGCAGGTGCGCGAATGGATGACGCGCCTCGCGTGCGCGCGATTGAACGCCGCCAGGCACTCGCCGATTTTCGTGCCGCCGCCGACGCCGGCCGCCATCAGCGCCAGCCGGTCGAGCGCGCGCGCCGGATCGCGCTCCTTCAGCGCGGACGACACATGCGCGAGCCGCGTATGAAACAGAAACGCCTCGGATTCGCGAAAAGCCTGGGCGAGCGCGTGCAGGAAGCGGGTGAAGAACGAGACGTAAGGCTCCATCGAGCCCGAGGCGTCCAGAAGCGCGACGAGTCTCAGCGGCTTGATCTTGCGGCGGCGGAACGTGAGATCGAGCGGTTCGCCGCCATGCGCGACGCTGAGCCGGATCGTCGCGCGCAGGTCGAGCCGCCGGCCGCGCCGGCGGGCCCGCTCCCGGCGGGTGAGCCTAGTTCGCATCGCCCGCGCGAAGCGTTCGGCGATCTCGGCGGCCCGGGCGCGATCTTCCTCGCCTGCGAACGCCGCGATGTCCTTCCTGGACATCGCCTCCCGCGCCGACGCTCCGCCGCGCCGCCCCCCGCCCTCTCCTGAAGCCCCCTCGGAACCAAGCGCCCCGCCGATCTGGTTTGAGCCCTGCGGCGGGCCGTGCGCGCCCGGGCCTTGCGGGAACCGCCGGGGCGAGCGGGCGGCGAGAGCCTCGGCGTCGATCCTAACCGCGCGCCTGACGCCCCGGCCCCGCCAGAATGCGTCGAACAATTCGTCGAAGCGGGTCACTTCAGCCCGGCGCGACGCGAACAGGGCTCGCATCGCGGCGCGGAGACGTTCGGGCCTCTCGGCCATCGGACTTAACATCAGCCGCGCCGCATCCTGCGCCTCCGTTTGCCCGGCGGCGAAACCCGCCTCGCGCAACGTGGCGACAAAGCCGGCAAGGCGCCTGCGCATCGCGAGGCCTGGTCCGGGCGCTTCAGCGTCGAAGCCATGCGCGCCCATCACGCGGCGCCCCTCACGCGACTTGGCCGACGAGCCTGCCCGTCGTCTCCGGGCCGATCGCTGCGCGATCCTCGCGCGTCTTCAAGAGCGCGATAAGCGTCGCATGGACGATCTCCGGCGCATCCCGCAGATCCCTGATCTCGAGGCCGGCAAGCGTCGCCGCCCAGTCGAGCGTTTCGGCGACGCCGGGAACCTTCTTCAGGTCCTCCTGGCGCAGCATTCCCACCATACGCGCGACCTGCAGGGCGAAATTCGCATCGAGGCCGGGCTGGCGATTGAGCAGGATCGCCGCCTCGCGATCGACGTCAGGAAAGTCGAGATAGTGATAGAGGCAGCGGCGCCTGAGCGCGTCCGACAATTCGCGGGTCGCGTTGGAAGTCAGAACGACCCGCGGGATCGACAGCGCCGCGATGACGCCGAATTCGGGGATCGTCACCTGGAAATCCGACAAAAGCTCGAGCAGGAACGCCTCGAACTCCTCGTCGGCGCGGTCGACCTCGTCGACCAGCAAGACCGGCGGCGTCTTCCGCCGGATGGCTTTGAGCAGCGGCCGCTCGAGCAGATAGGCTTCGGAAAAGATCTGCGCCTCGATCTCGGAGGCGGCGGCCCCTGACCCCTCGCGCGCCTTGATCGCCAGGAGCTGGCGCTGATAGTTCCATTCGTAGAGCGCCGAGCTTGCGTCGAGCCCCTCGTAGCACTGCATGCGAATGAGCTCTGACCCGTGCACGGCCGCGAGCGCCTTGGCGACCTCAGTCTTGCCGACCCCCGCCTCGCCCTCGATCAGTAGGGGGCGCTTGAGGTAATCCATCATCCAGAGCGCGGTCGCGAGGTCGCGGTCCGCGACGTAGCCGACCTCCGCGAGACGCGCCGCGATTGCTTCGCGCGGGATGCGCTCATCAGACATCTGAGCTTCGCGCCGTCCTTCTCCCCGCTCGCGGGAAGAACGGGCCCCCATCCGGCCACGTCTTCGCGCGCCCACCTTCTCCCGGAGGGAAAAGGGAGCTAGGCGTGCAATCCGAGGTCATGCGCCGCCTGCCAGACGCGATAGGCGTCATGGGGCATGGGAATGTGAGTCGAACCCACGAACTTGAACGCATCGTTCACCGCGTTGGCGAAGCAGGGCACGCTGCCGACATTCGGGCTCTCGCCGACGCCCTTGGCGCCGATTGGATGATGCGGCGAGGGCGTCACCGTGTAGTCCGTCTCCCAGCGCGGCGTCTCGACCGCGGTCGGCAGGAAATAGTCCAGGAACGATGCGCCCTTGACGTTGCCGTCGGCGTCGTAGGCGATCTCCTGACCCATCGCGATCGCGTAACCCTCGGTCAGGCCGCCGTGCACCTGGCCCTCGATGATCATAGGGTTGATGCGCGTGCCGCAGTCATCGAGAGCATAGAACCGCCTCACCTTATGGACGCCGGTGTCGACGTCGATGTCCATCACGCAGATATAGGCGCCAAACGGATAGGTCATGTTCGGCGGATCATAGTAGCTCACCGCCTCGAGGCCCGGCTCCATGCCGGGAGGGACCCTGTTATAGGCGGCCCAGGCCAGTGCGCTCATGGTCTCGAACTTCTCCGGATTGCCCTTGACGCGGAACCGGTCGACGTCCCATTCGAGATCGTCCTCGTGCACTTCGAGCTTGTAGGCGGCGATCATCTGCGCTTTCGCCTTGATCTTGCGAGCGGCCATGGCGATCGCGGCGCCAGCGACCGGAGTGGAGCGCGAGCCGTAGGTGCCGAGGCCGTAAGGCGCGGTGTCGGTGTTGCCCTCCTCGACCGCAATGTCGTCGGCGGGGATTCCGATCTCGCTGGCGATGATCTGGGCCCACGTCGTCTCATGGCCCTGCCCCTGGCTCTTCGTGCCCACGCGCGCGATCCCCTTACCCGTCGGATGGATGCGGATCTCACAGGAATCGAACATCGCGATGCCAAGGATGTCGCAATTCTTCGACGGGCCCGCGCCGACGATCTCGGTGAAGAAGGAGACGCCGATCCCCATGAGTTCGCGGGTCTCGCCGCGCTTGAAAGCCTCCTGCTTCGCCTTCTGCTCTTCGCGCAACTTTCGGTAGCCGACGGCGTCGACCACCTTCTGCATCGCGGTCGGATAGTCGCCCGAATCGTATTCCCAGCCGAGCGCGGAATGATAGGGAAACTGCTCGCGCCTGATGAAATTCTTCATCCGGAAGTCGACCGGGTCGAGGCCGACCTTTTGCGCCATGATGTCCATCGCGCGCTCGATCGCATAGGCGACTTCGGTCACCCGGAACGAGCAGCGATAGGCGACGCCGCCCGGCGCCTTGTTGGTGTAGACCCCGTCGACCGAAAGATGCGCGACCGGGAAGTCGTAGGAACCGGTGACGATGTTGGAGAAGCCCGCCGGCCATTTCGACGGATCGGCGCAGGCGTCGAACGCGCCGTGGTCGGCGAGGATGTGCACGCGCAAGCCCGTCACCCGCCCTTCGCGAGTTGCAGCGATCTCCGTCGTCATGTGGTAGTCGCGCGCAAACGAGGTGGTGGAGAGGTTCTCGATCCGGTCCTCGACCCATTTGACCGGAAGCCCGGTCACGATCGAGGCGACCGCCGCGCAGATATAGCCCGGATAGGCGCCGACCTTGTTGCCGAAGCCGCCGCCAATGTCGGGAGAGATCACGTGAATCTTCTGCTCGGGCAAACTCGCGATCAGCGCGACGACGGTACGGATGACATGCGGCGCCTGGAACGTGCCGTAGATCGTCAAATCGCCGGTGATCTTGTTGAAGCTGACGACGCACTGGCAGGTCTCGAGCGGACAAGGATGGACACGCTGGTAGCTCAAGAGGTCCCTGGTCGCGACTTCCGCCTTCTGGAAGGCGGCGTCGGTCAACTCCCGGTCGCCGACCTGCCAGTTGAAGATGTGGTTGGGATGCTGGCGCGGTCCGTGAGCGCCGTCCTTCTTGTCCTTGATGTCCTCGCGCAGGACCGGCGCGTCCGGCGCCATTGCCTTGAACGGGTCGACGATGACCGGAAGCGCTTCATACTCGACCTCGACGAGGTCGGCGGCGTCGGCTGCGACATAGCGGTCGGTCGCGACGACGAAGGCGATCTCCTGATTCTGGAACAGGACCTTGCCGTCGGCGAGCACCATCTGGACGTCGCCGGCGAGGGTGGGCATCCAGGCGAGATTGACGCCTTTCAGGTCCTCGGCAGTCAGGACCGCGACAACTCCGGGCACGGCCTTGGCCTTCGACGTATCGATCTTGACGATGCGCGCGTGAGCATGGCTCGAGCGATGAAAGTCGCCGTGCAGCATGCCCGGCAGCTTGATGTCGTCGATGTAATTGCCGCGCCCCTGGGTGAAGCGCACGTCTTCGACACGCTTGCGCTTGCAGCCTAGGCCCTGCAGTTTCTCGGCGCGCTCGAGCGAGGTCGGAGTGGGGGCATCGTTCATTCCGCGGCTTCCTTGACTTCGAGGCCAGCCATCTTGGCGGCGGCGTATTGGATGGCGCTCACGATATTCTGGTACCCGGTGCAGCGGCAGAGGTTGCCCGAAATGCCGATGCGGATTTCGCTCTCGGACGGGCTCGGGTTCTCCTTGAGCAGCCGATAGGCGCGCAAGATCATTCCGGGCGTGCAATAGCCGCACTGAAGCCCGTGCATCTCGCGGAAGGCTTCCTGCAGCTCATGCAGCTTGCCGTCGGCGCCCGCCATGCCCTCGATGGTGAGGACGTTCGCGCCCGCCGCCTGCACTGCGAATATAGTGCAGGATTTCACCGACCGGCCGTCAAGGTCGACCGTGCAGGCGCCGCAATGGGAGGTGTCGCAGCCGATATGCGCTCCGGTCAGGCCAAGGTTCTCGCGCAGGTAATGGATTAGCAGGGTGCGCGGCTCGACCTCGCCCGAGACCGCCTTGCCGTTGACCGTCATACCGACATTGGTGAGAGACATGTCCCTGCCCTTTCAGGAGCTTGCGCGCGCAAACGCGCGGGTCAGCGCCCGCGCAGTCATGACGCCGGCCATCCTGGCGCGGTATTCGGCGGAACCCCGTCCATCGGCGGCCGGGTTGGCGATCGCAGTCGCCGCGGCCGCGGCCCGAGCGAGAGCCGGCTTATCGAGCGCGGTCCCGATGGCCGCCGCGGCCGCGTCGCCGGCGAGGAGCGGCGTTCCGGCGACATTGGTCAATCCGATCGCGCACGTCGAGATCCTGCCGCCCGAGACCGTCAGGATCGCCGCGGCCGCGGCGGTCGCGTAGTCGCCGACCTTGCGCTTGAGCTTCTCGTACGCCCATCCGTGCCCCGCGGAGGGCGCCGGGACCCGGATGACGGCGAGCACCTCGCCGGGCTTCGCGGCCGTCTCGTACGGGGAGAGATAATAGTCGCGCGCCGCCACGCGCCGCTCGCCGCTCGCGCCACGCAAGACGTAAGTCGCGCCGAGGGCCACCATCACCCCTGGCATGTCGTTTCCGGGGTCGCCGTTGGCGACGTTGCCGCCGATCGTGCCCTGATAGCGCACCTGCGGGTCGGCGATCACTTCCGCCGTTTCATGCAGAATGGGCGCGGTCTCCGCCAGCAACGGGCTGCCGATGATCTCGTGCTGGGTCGTCATCGCGCCGATCACGATGTCCCCGTTCTCTCGACGGACCCCCTTCAATTCGGCGACGCCCGCGAGGTCGACGAGATGGGTCGGCGCGGCGAGGCGCAGTTTCATCATTGGAATGAGACTATGGCCGCCGGCGATCACGCGAGCGTCAGAGTCGAGCCGCCCCAGGAGGGCGACCGCTTCCGCGAGATCGGCTGGCCGATGATATTCGAACGATCCGGGGATCACAACTTCCTCCCAACGCGAGCGGCCGAATTGGCTTCTGATTCCGGGGCGGACCCGCGCCAACGGATGAGACAAGCGTGCGTCAGGCGCGCAGCCCAATCAACGGCGGATGAACCTACACGCCCGAAAAGGCGCCGGCGACAGGTTTCGTGCACGAACTGCGTCATGATCGTTGACGCATTTCATGAATTGAGGCAAGATTCAGCCGGCGAGCGCCGCCATCCTGAGCTTGACCTGCCGGTAATGGGCTCGCGCAATCGGAATGCTGCATCGAATCGGCAGGCCAAGTTCGGCGACGCCCGCTTCGCCCGATCGCCTGACCCGCACGATGCGGTCGACCGAGACGATGTAGCTGCGGTGGACTCTGAGGAACGCCTTCGGGTCGAGGCGCGCCTCGAGCGCGCTGATCGAGAGAGAGCAGAAATATTCCTTCTCGCCATCGTGAACGTAGGTGTAGTGGGCGTTGGCGCGGATGGCGTAAATGTTGGACACCGGCAGTTCCCGCGCGCGCCCGCTCTTCTCGACGCGGATCGTCTGGGCCCGCTCGCCCCAGGGCGCGGGCCCTCGGGCGCGGCGTGAAGCGGCTTCGCGGCTTCTTGCGGATCGAGACCCTGAGCGACGGTCGGCGCGAGCGGCGGCGCGGCCGGCGCTGCATCCGGCGAAGCGGACCCGGCGCCGCCGGGGGCGCGCGCGTCGGGCACAAGCGACAGCAGAAAGGAGCCCGAGACGCCGAAGGCGACGACGGTTGCGAGAGCCGCAAGCGCGTTGCGCGACAGCGCCGGTTCCGCGCCGACAAAGCGCGTGACGTCGAAGCACAGCGGGTCGAGCCGCATTCCGGCCATGGCGGTGTAGTGCATGCCCGAAATCGCCAGACCGAGCGCGACCGCGCCGAGGAACAGGCCCGACCGCGTGGGGCGGCTGTCGAGCGCCCACAGGGCGAAGGCGCTCGCGCCGATCGCGACCACGACCGCCGCCACGACGTAGCCCGGTTCGTGCCAGGTGGGTCCGGCGAGGTGAACCGCCGATATGCCGACATAGTGCATCAGGCTGACGCCGAGCCCCATCGCCACGGCTCCGACGCCGATGCGCAGATGGGGCGCGCGCCACGCGTGCGCCGCATAGATTCCCACCCCCACCACGATGACGCAAATGAGGAACGAAATCAGCGTCGGCAGCACAAGATAGTCGATCGCGCTCGGGAAATCGGCCGCGAGCATGCCGACGAAATGCATCGACCAGACGCCGGTTGCGAGCGTGAGCGCGGATCCGGCCAGAATGAGGCGACGGCGGAACCCTTGGGCCAGGTCCAGCTCGCGGGCAAGCGAGAGCCCCACGAAACTGCCCTGGATCGCGATGGCGATGGAAAGAGCCACGAGCCAGGGCTCGTGTGGAATGGTCACTCCGCGCCTCCCGAACGCGCCTGCCCTCTAGCTGAAGCTACCCAAGCGCGCTGGGAGCCGCAACGACTTAGCGTTGTATATGTTTGAAGATATCCGGTGGTTCGGGCTGGCGACTCCGGCAGGGCTCGAACCTGCGACCTGCCGCTTAGAAGGCGGCTGCTCTATCCAGCTGAGCTACGGAGCCGAACTTGCGCCCGCGCCGTTCAACCAACTCCTCAATGGGACCAGGGGACGATCCGGTTCGGCGCGAAATTGTCGGAATAGGACAGGATCTTGCGCGTCTCCGGCTTCGGCTCCTCGACGCGATATGGGAGCCCATTGCGCTCCGCGTAGGCGATCGCCTCCTCCCTGGTGTCGAAGCGGAGCTGTACCTGCGAGCGCATGTCGGCCGAGCTCGTCCAGCCCATCAAGGGCTCGATTGAACGCGGCTTCTCGGGCTCGTATTCGAGCAGCCAATCGTCTCTCGACTGCACCGCCTGCATGGCGCTGCGGGTCGGCTGATAGATGCGGGCGATCGTCACGGTTCCGTTCGCGCTCCAAAACTGCGGCTGGTCGGGGCAGCAGGATTCGAACCTGCGACCTGAAGTACCCAAAACTTCCGCGCTACCAGGCTGCGCTATACCCCGGTTTCAGGCTCGTGTGGCTATCATGCAAGGCGGTCGCGAACAAGGGAGCGTTCAACGCTCTACGCAAACGCGTGTGACCGGCCAGGCGCCGGTCACGAAGCATCGAACTGGCTTGCGGACAGTCGTCCTCGAGCCTCAACAACGGTCGGTCGTTGCGTCCGCGTTACATGTGGAAATGAACCTCTGGCCGCTTGCCGGCCAATCCCGACTGTGATTGCATGATCAAGTTGCGTCGGCCGCGTAATTGTTTACTGCGAAGGCCGCTCGCGCCGATGGCGCTGCCTGGCGGCCTCACATCCGGTGGGGGCGACTATGAGGCATCACATTTCGCATTTTTTCTTTTTCGCGCTCCTCCTTTGGGCGGGTGAGGCTGTAGCCGCAAGTCCGTCGCCGGGCGCGGTTTTGACCTGGCACGACGACAATTTCCGGACCGGCTGGCAGCAGCAGGAAACAATCCTGAACCCGTCGACCGTCGGCACATTGGGAATTTGGCGCACGGTGCCGCTCAAGGATCAGGTTGACGCGCAGCCGCTGGTCATACCGAATTTCTTCTTTGGCAGCGACCTTGCCTATGTCGTCGATGAATCAAACAACGTCTACGTGATCCGCAGCGCCGACGGCTATCTTCTTAGACAGCGCAATCTCGGGGCTCCGGTCCCGCTCCCGCTCATGTGCGGGAACAGTGGACCGAATGTCGGAATCAACAGCACTCCGGTCATCGATCTGGCCAGCCAGACGCTGTTCGTCATCACCTATGTGAACGTGAACGGCACGACCCCGACTTATTTTCTTCACGCCCTCGACCCCATTTCGCTGGTCGACAAGGTTGCGCCGCTCACGATCGCGGCATCGCACACGCAGACCAACGGCGCACCCTTCACATTCAACGCGACGAATCAACGCCAGCGGGCGGCGCTGCTGTTCGCCAATGGCGATATTTATGCCGCTTTCACGAGCTTCTGCGACTTTCACGCCAGCCCTTCCAACCCGACAGGCCAGCCGTCGCGCGGTTGGGTGTTGGGATGGAACTGGAACGGAACGGCTCTCACGGCTCTGCCGGCAAACCAGCTGGAGGACAGACAACCCAGTTCTCCGACCAACTATTTTCTGGACACGATCTGGATGTCCGGCGCCGGCCCCGCGGGGGACGAGTTGGGAGACGTGATTTTCGCGACCGGAAATTCCGACGGCTCCACAGTCACCACGTCGACCTGGACCGGCAGGGTCGCCAACAACGCATGTCTGGGAACGGCGACCGGCACCGTTCCAACCGCCGTCCCGTGCAGCAACGTTCAGGAAGGCGTGGTGAAACTCACAGGGGATCTGCGCTGGGTTAATGGCCTGTTTTCGCCAAACGGCGACTTTGGCGTCTTTTCTCCCGACACCCTTGCGTTGGACCAGCACGATAGGGATCTTGGATCGGGAGGAGTCCTGCTCGTGCCGCGGCGCGGGAGCGCCTATCTGGCTGCGGTCGCAGGCAAGGACGGAAGGTTGTTCTTGCTTGACCGCTCCTGGTCGAGCGGCTTGAAATTCCTCCAGCTGCGCCAGGGATCGCCGTGTTTTTGCGCGCCCTCGTATTTCACCGGCCCGGATGGCGTCGGCCGCATCGTGGCGAGCCAGGGCAATGTCGTTCAGACCTTCGAGGTTCCGGTGACGACCTTGTCGCCGGAGGGAACATCGAGCGGCCTTACGACTGGGCAAGACCCCGGCTTCATGACGACAGTTTCGTGCGCCGGCAGCGGCGAATATGGGAATTGCACAAATACGCCGATCATCTGGGCGGTTTCACGTCCCGTATCGAGCGCCGCCACCGATGTAGACCTCTATGCATTTTCGGGGTTGGCGGTGGGCGGGAGCTACCCGCTGCTCCTCGGTCCGATGAAAGTTGGATACTGGCCAAATCTGAGAGGAAACGCGAATATCGTCCCGACTGTCGCGCACGGGCTGGTCTATGTCGCTTCCAACAAATTGCTCACGATCCTCAAGGAAGGAGGGACCGGCGCACTGCCGAGCGCGACGCCTGCGGCCGCCGCTGAGGCGGCTCTTCCCGCAACCGGCGCTTCCGCGGCCGCCCCAGCCAGCGCTTTCTCAATCTCCGGGACGCTTCGCGCCATCAACGGCGCGGTGCTCACACTCACAGACCGCGACGGCAAAGACAGGCTGATCGACTCCTCAGAGGCCGCGACCAATGGTCTTGTCACGGCTGGCCTGACCGTAGGGGAAGCTTACACCGCGGTGGGCTCATCGCTCGCTTCAGCGGGCATGTTGCGAGCGGACGCGATTTACCGGGCCAAGTGCCGGCGAGATGATGCCGGCGCATGCGCCGGCGATCAATGGCCGCCCGACAAGGATTGAGATCAATCATAGACCCGAGGCCAGTGCTGGTCTTGAGACAAGGCGCAGCCGCGGGCGATCGGGCCCTCGACAAGACGAAGAGCGACGGTAGGGGCGCGACACGAGCGCCACTGACGTGGTTGCCGAACCGGCCAGGGATCTCGATGAGCGCCTTCCCGGGCAAAGCGCAGGAGCTCGGCGGACACCGGGCGCCGAGCAAGCGCCTCACTTGTCCGGCGCGATAACCCGGATCGAGAGTTCGCGCAATTGCTTGGGTGTCGCCGGGGACGGCGCGCCCATGAGCAGGTCCTCGGCGCGCTGGTTCATCGGGAACAGCACCACTTCGCGCAAATTCTCCTCGCCGGCCAGCAGCATGACGATGCGATCGACGCCAGGCGCGATGCCCCCGTGCGGCGGGGCGCCGCACTGGAAGGCGCGATAGAGGCCGCCGAACCTCTGCTCCAGCACGTCCGCGCCATAGCCCGCGATCTCGAAGGCCTTCAGCATGACGTCGGGGCGATGGTTGCGGATCGCGCCCGACGACAGTTCGATCCCGTTGCAGACGATGTCGTACTGGAACGCCTTGATCGAGAGCGGGTCCTGCGTCTTGAGCGCCTCGAGCCCGCCCTGCGGCATCGAGAATGGATTGTGGGAGAAATCGATCTTCTTGTCGTCCTCGTTCCACTCGTACATCGGGAAGTCGACGATCCAGCAGAACTCGAACACGTCCTTCTTCGCCACGCCCAGCTCATTGCCGATGCGCACCCGCGCGAGCCCTGCGAGCCTGGCGGCCCTGGCCTCCTTGTCGCAGGCGAAGAACACAGCGTCGCCCGCGACGAGGCCTGCCCTTTCGATCAGCGCCCGCTGCGCCTCGGCGCTCAGGAACTTGGCGATCGGCCCCTTGCCCGCGACGCCGTCGCTTCCGCCCTCGAAGATGATGTAGCCGAGCCCGGGGGCGCCCTCCCCGCGCGCCCATTCGTTGAGCTTGTCGAAGAACGAGCGCGGCTGACGCGCCGCTCCGGGCGCGGGGATTGCGCGCACCACCCCCCCGGCCTTGACGACCTGCTTGAACGCGTTGAACGTGACGTCGTCGCGGGCGAAAATCTCCGTCACGTCAGCGATCTTGATCGGATTGCGCAAATCGGGCTTGTCGACGCCGTATTCGAGCATTGCCTGCGCGTAGGGGATGCGCGGAAACCTCTGCGTCACCGGCTTCCCGCCGCCGAACTCTTCGAAAACCCCGCGAAGCACCGGCTCGACGGCGGCGAACACGTCCTCTTGCGTCACGAAGCTCATCTCGATGTCGAGCTGGTAGAACTCGCCCGGGGACCGGTCGGCGCGCGCGTCCTCGTCGCGGAAGCAGGGGGCGATCTGGAAATAGCGGTCGAAGCCGGCGACCATGATGAGCTGCTTGAACTGCTGGGGCGCCTGGGGGAGCGCGTAGAACTTGCCCGGATGCAGGCGCGACGGCACGAGGAAGTCGCGCGCCCCTTCGGGGCTCGAGGCGGTGAGGATCGGCGTCTGGAACTCGAAGAACCCCTGTTCCTTCATGCGTCTACGAAGGGAATCAATGATCTGGCCCCGCAGCATGATGTTCGAGTGGAGCTTCTCGCGCCGCAGATCGAGGAAACGGTACCGCAGCCGCGTGTCCTCGGGATAGGGCTGGTCGCCGAACACCGGCAGCGGCAGGTCGCCGGCAGGACCGAGGACCTCGATGCCGCGCACGTAGACCTCGATGAGGCCGGTCGGCATTTCCGGATTTTCGGTTCCAGCCGGGCGCTTGCGCACGCGTCCGTCGACCTTGATGACGAATTCCGAGCGAAGCTTTTCGGCTTCGCCGAAGGCAGGCGAATCCGGATCGACCACGCATTGGGTGAGGCCGTAATGGTCGCGCAAGTCGATGAACAGCAGGCCGCCGTGATCGCGGATGCGATGGCACCAGCCGGAAAGCCGGACGTCGGCGCCATCCTCGGCGAGGGTCAAGGCGCCGCAGGTATGGGTGCGGTAGCGATGCATGAAGTGTCGGTCTTTTCGCTTTGGGCGCGCGGCGGGGCGCCCGCTGCCTAGCTGAAAACAGCCAGAGGGGAAAGCGCGAAGTCGGCGAGTGGGGCACGATCGTGAGCCCGGGTCGGAGGGAGTGGTGGGCGGCTGTTAGGTATTTCTACCTATTTGTGTAATTTAGCGTGACAGGCGGCGCAAAAGCCTATAACGCTTGGTGATTGTCCCGACATTTTGGGGGAAGCGCAATGACAAACGAATTGGTGAATTTGAATCCAGGAACGCAGCGCACCCGCCGCAACATGATGAAAATGGGCGCGATTTTGGCGTCTTCGGCTGCGGGCGTCACCGCTGCTCACGCGGGCCCTGTGAAAACGATCCTTTGCGGGATTTTCCCCTCGGCTGCACCACGTTGCAATTGTTTCCTGAAGGGGACAAAGATTGAGACGGTCGAGGGCGAGCGCAAGATCGAAGCCCTCGCAATCGGCGATTTGCTGCCGACAATCTCCGGCGTCCTGCGGCCCATCCAATGGATCGGACGTTATCGGATCAAGAAGAGCGATCCGTCCAAGGCCTGGGCAAAGGAGTCCCTGCCGGTTCGCATCGCCCGCTCGGCTCTCGCACCCAACGTCCCGCATGCGGATCTCACCGTGACCGCGCTGCACAGCGTGCTGATCGATGGCGTGCTGGTCCCGGCGGAGGCGCTGATCAATGGCTCAACCATCGCCCACCATGAGCCCGAGGGCGACGAAATGGAGTTCTTCCACATCAAGCTCGAGAGCCATGACGTGATTTACGCCGAGGGCGCTCCGGCCGAGACGCTGCTCCATGTCGATGAGTCCTTTGTCAATTTCGCCGAGTACCTCCGTGAGTATGGAACGCCGGCGGAAGAGGTTCGCTGCGCTCCTTACGTCCATGTTCAGGGTGGACGCGCCGAGCTGAGGTCGAGGATGCGCAGCGCGCTCTCGCCCTGGATCGATCTTCGGGATCCGGCCGACGTGGTCCGCGACCGACTGGAGGAAGGCGCCTACCAATTCGGTTGAGCGGGGTCGCGCCCACCGAAACTCTTCAAGGCCGCCCTCGGGCGGCCTTTTTGTCTTGGCGCCTCCAGCAGCGCGCATTGCCGCGCGTCACGGGCTGATTTACTGTACGCGTGAGCCCCAAGCGAGCTTCGCGCAAGGACTGTCTCCGCGCTTTCATCAGAACGAGAAGACCTCATGACTGCACCGTCGCCCGTCGCCGCGTCGTCCGGGTTTTTCAGACGCGATGATGACCATGGCGTTCTCACCCTGACGTTGGACGCGCCGCGCAACCTCAATGCCCTGAGCCTCGCCATGATCGAGGCCCTGATCGCGGAATTCGACGCGATCGCCCATGACGATGGCGCCCGCGTCGTCGTGCTGACGGGCGCCGGATCGGCGCTCAGCGCCGGCCATGACCTGAGAGAAATGCAGGCGCATCGCAACGACTGCGACCGGGGCCGCGGCTACTACGTCGACCTGTTCGAGCGCTGCTCGGCCCTCATGCAGGCGATCGTCAAGCTGCCGAAGCCAGTCATCGCCGCGGTCGAGGGCGTCGCCACCGCGGCCGGCTGCCAACTCGTCGCGGCCTGCGATCTGGCGGTCGCGGGGGAACGCGCCCGCTTCGGGCTGTCGGGGGTGAACTTTGGCCTCTTCTGCTCGACGCCGCTGGTGGCGGTCGGCCGCGCCATCCCGCGCAAGCGGGCGATGGAAATGGCGATGACCGGCACGCTCTACAGCGCCGCGGAAGCCGAGCGTTTCGGCCTCGTCAACCGGGTCGTTCCAGAGGGAAAGGCGCTCGAGGAAGCGCAGGCGCTGGCGAGGACCATCGCGCAGCATTCGGCCCCGACGCTCGCGATCGGCAAGCGCGCCTTCTACGCCCAGATCGAACGCCCGCTCGACGAGGCCTATGCGGTCGCCTCGCTGGCGATGATCGACAATCTCGCCGAACCCGATTCGGTCGAGGGCATGGGCGCGTTCCTCGAAAAGCGCCGGCCGAAATGGGACGCCGGCGAGCCCGTTCCTCAGACGGGCTCAAGCGCCGCGGCGCCTGACCGACCCAAGCGCTTGGCGCCGTGACGACGCGCGTCGCGGGCCTAACAGCAGTTTTACCGGCGCGCCCTCATATTTTCAGTGGGTTAGGACCCCGTTTAGTTCCGCGCTCAAAATTGAGCGCATTGACGCGAGGCTTAACATATTAACATTTGCATTATGTTAAACAGCACGCGAAGCCGCAGAGCCGCGGCTCAATCCCTCTCGACACCCTCGCCGGGCGCGCCCGCCATCCGCAGTTGCCCACGCGTCACATGGAACGACAGAATTCAGTCGCGTTGATCCGCGGCGAAGATACGCAACGGAGCTGGAGATCCTCAGGCCCGAAAGCTTGTCTCCTCAGGCTCGCCGCTCGAGCCTCAGATCGGATTCTCACGCGCGGTCCGTTCCGGCTCCAGTTTGGCCGTGGCCGGAACCGCCCGATGCTGATCGACATCGACCGCTGGCGGGAAGCGAAGCGCCCGCCATCCACAATTGCCACGCGTCACACGAAAGGACAGACTTCGGTCGCGTTGATTCGAGGAGAGTGAGTCGGAAAATGAAGAAACCGGGATTGGATGGCCGCCATCGCGACAAGGATGGCGAGATTCAGCGAAAGCGCGGCGACACGCTCAACAAAAATCTGTCGAAGCCCATTCCCCAGTTTTCGCCCAGGACGACCCTCGCCGCGATGCGCAAGAAGACCGGCAAGATCAGCGAAGAGGCGGTGAGACGCGCCGCCGCGAAACTGGCCAAGAAATAACTCCGCGCAAACCGCGCCGGCGAGCCTCGCCGCCGGCTTATCCGGCCGCGCGCGCCTGATAGCCCGTTTGGCTTCGGTCGCCCGCGAAGCAGTGGACTGGCGCAACACTCGCGCTTTGTCAATGAATTAACGGAGTATCTAAATCTAATACGTTCGCGCTCGTCCGCGCGACAGGAGGGATCGCCAGGAGACCGTCATCCCTGATCTAGGTACTTTTCCCTATATATCGGAGATCTTCTTCCGTTGTGTAACGGGACGCCAGCCGGCGGTCTCAGCCGGTTTGTGGCGCAGCGTCATCGGAGAGAAGCAAGTCATGAAACGTATGCTGATGATGTCCGTTCTCGCGATGGTCGCGACGAACGGAGCGGCCCTCGCAAATCCCGTGACCTCAACCGACCTCCTCAACGCGCAGGACAACGCCAAGGAGTGGCTCACTTACGGCCGCGACTACCGCAACTGGCGCTATAGCCCGCTCACGGAGATCACTCCGGAAAACGCCTCAAAGCTTTCGCCGGTATGGACGATGTCCACCGGCGGTCAGTTCGGCGGCCTCGAGGCCACGCCTCTCTTCCGCGACGGCGTCCTCTACTTCACCGCCGACTATGCCCGCACCTTCGCCGTCGACGCCAAGTCGGGCAATATCCTGTGGCATTACGAGCCCGAATATGGGGACGGGTTCAACGCGATGCTGTGCTGCGGGCCGATCCATCGAGGCGTGGCGCTCGCGGGCGATCTGGTCATCGTCGCCCGTCTCGACGCCAAGCTCGTCGCGCTGAACCGCGCTGACGGCAAAGTCGTCTGGGAAGCGACGATCGACGACTGGAAGCGCGGCGTGACGACCAACGCCGCTCCGCTCGTCGTCAAGGACCGCGTCATCATCGGCGTCTCGGGCGGCGAGTATGGCGTGCGCGGCTATCTGAAGGCGTTCGACGTCAAGACCGGCAAGCTCGAATGGCAAACCTTCACCATCCCCGCGCCAGGCGAGCCCGGCAGCGAGACCTGGCCCAAGGACGACAGCTGGAAGACCGGCGGCGGCCCGACCTGGCTCACGGGAAGTTACGACGCCGACACCGACACGCTCTACTGGGGCGTCGGCAATCCCGGCTCATGGCAGTCGGACCAGCATCCGGGCGACAATCTCTGGACCGACTCGATGCTGGCGCTCGATCCGAACACCGGCAAGATCAAGTGGGGATACCAGTACACGCCGAACGATGGCTGGGACTATGACGGGATGGCGACCCCGATCCTCATCGACGCCACAATCGACGGCAAGCCGACCAAGGCCGCGGTCGTCTCCAACCGGAACGGCTTCTTCTACGCCATCGACCGCACCGACGGCCAATTCCTCTACGCGATCCCGCTCGTCGAGAACATCAACTGGACGACCGGGCTCGATCCGAAGACCGGCAAGCCGACCATCAACGAGGCGATGAAGCCGCTCGCCAACGGCAAGACGGTGGAGAAGATCATTCCCGGCCTCGAAGGCGGCACCAACTGGTTCCCGCCGGCCTACGATCCCTCCTCCGGCGTTCTCTTCGTCGCCGTCAACCAGTGGGGGATGGGGCTCACCTCCTGGGAGAAGGGAAAGCTGCAATACAAGCCCGGCGACGTGTACCAGGGCGTCGACTATCAGATGTACCGGATGGGCGACACGATTGGCCACTTGAAGGCCATCGACGTCGCGAACAAGAAGGTCCTCTGGGACGTGCCGAGCGCGCTTCCGCTGTTCTCGGGAATCCTCGCGACCAAGGGCGGCGTTGTGTTCACGGGCGACCAGCGCGGGCGTCTGCTGGCCTATGATTCGAAGACCGGCAAAGCAGCTTTGGGCGTTTCAGACCGGGTCGGGCATCAACGCTTCGCCCATCACCTACGAGCTGGACGGAAAGCAATATGTCGCGGTTCTCTCCGGCCTCGGCGGCGATCCGAGCTTCTACTATTCAGCGCCGAAGGGCGGGATGCTGTGGGTGTTCGCGATCGACGGCAAGGTGGATGAGGGGGGCGCCTATAACGCGCAGGTGATCGAGAAGATGCTGCCCGCGGCGAAGCCCTGATCCTCCCCATGCGCGCATCTGCGACTCGCGGCTCTGTTCTCTGCGCCTCGTTGGCGGCCGCGATGGCGCTGCTCGCGATGGGCCGCGGCTTCGCGGATGACGACGAACTCAAGGACCCGTTCCTTGGCCAGCCGGCGGCCATCGCCGCCGGCCGGATCATCTACGCCGGCAAGTGCTACGTCTGCCACCACAGCTCCGGCGCGCGGGGGCCGAACCTGTTCGCCACCAGGCTGAGCGACCAGCGCTTTCTGGAGACTGTGATCCAGGGCCGCAAGGGAACGCAGATGCCGGCCTTCGGCCTGCGCCTGTCGCCGGACGAGGTCTGGCAGGTCCACGCTTTCATAAAATCGACCGACCATTATTGAGCGGCGGATGCCCTTTCCCCGCGTGCGGGGAAAGGGCGAGGATCAGTCCAGCCTCCTCCCCGCAAAGGGCGTCGCAGGACGCCCGTCTGTCGACAGGCCATGCGGGGAGAGGAGCGGCCGGGCCGACCGGCCTTACTTGCCCATCAGCGACTTGGCGTTGGCGGGCGTGATCGCGAGCGTCGGCACGGTCACCGTGGTCTCCACCTTATCGGCGCAGTCGAGCAGGATCTGCTTCGCCATGTCGATCGCCTGGGGCGCGCCGGTCGGATAGGTGAAGGTCGCCGCCCATTCGCCCTCGGCGACCGCGCGGATGCCGCCCGAGGGGCCAGGAAGGCCGTCGGTTCCGATGATGGCGATGTCGCCGTCCTTCTTGCCCGCGCCCTTGGCCGCCAGCCGCGCGCCCGCCGCCATCATGTCGTTCGAGGCGTAGATCGCCTTGATGTCGGGATGGGCCTGGAGCATGGCGGCGAAGGCGGTCTGGGCTTTGTCCGGCAGCCAGTCGGCCGCCTGCTCGGCCACGACCTTGATCTTCGGATTGGCCTTGACGCCGGCCTTGAAGCCATCGAGCCGTTCGACCGCGGGCGTAGAACTCGGCAGGCCCTCGAGCACCGCCACGTCGCCGCCCTGAGGCAGCAGCTTGTCGGCCATGTACTTGCCGGCCTCTTCGGCGATCTTGAAATTGTCGCCGCCGATGAAGGCCGTGTAGTCCTTGCCGGGGTCGCCGACCGTCTTGCGGTCGAGTTCGATCACCGGAATGCCGGCCTTCATGGCGCGGGCGACCGCAGGGGTGAGCGGCGCGGCCTCGAATGGCGAAATCAGGATCAGATCGACCTTCTGGGTGATGAAATTGTCCATCTGCGAGGTCTGGGTGTTCACGTTGCCGGCGCCGTCGGCGATCTGCAGGGTGAACTGGGGAACCTTCGCCGCCGCCGCAGTCAGTTCGTCATTGACATGCGCGCGATAGGGCTCGGCGTTGTTGGCCTGCGAAAAGCCGATGACGTATTTGTCGTCTTTGCCGCAGGCCTTGGCGAGATGCGCGTTCGCGGCGTTCGCCGCGAGCGTCAGCGCGAGCGCCGCGGTCGTTCCCATTAAGAGCCGTTGCATCTTTTTCTTCCTCCATCCGGTGTCGAAAGCGCCGCGCGAAGCGGCCGTTCCGTCGCGCCTTATCGACCCAGTCCCTCGCGGCGACGGACGAGAGACTGAAGCACCGCGGCGAGCACGATGATCGCGCCAGTGGCGAGCAATTGCAGCGCCGCGTTGATGTTGTTGAGCTGAAGGATGTTGGCGAGCGCGCCGAGCATGACGGCGCCGGCGACAGTGCCGACCATCGAGCCCGCGCCGCCGAAGAGGCTGGTGCCGCCGATGACCACGGCGGCGATCGCGGTGAGCTCATAGCCCGTGCCGTCGTTGGCGCTGCCGAAATTGAACTGCCCGGCGTGGACGATGCCGGCGACCGCGGAGACGAAGCCCGTGATGGCGTAGACGGAGATCTTGACCAGCGACACCGGGACGCCCGACAGGCGCGCGGCGCGCTCGTTGCCGCCGACGGCGAAGACGTAGCGGCCGAAGCGGGTGAAGTTGAGCACGAAGGTGGCGATCGCCGCGACGACGACGAACACCAGCGTCGCCACCGGCACAGTGTTGTTGAACAGCCGGTCGCCGAGAATGGCGAACACCCGCGGCGCGAGGCCGGGGCCCTCGCCGTAGGAAATGTTGATGTACTGGTTGTTCGAGATGACCAGCGCGAGCCCTCTCGCCACCTGAAGCCCGGCGAGGGTCACGATGAAGGGCTCAAGCCGGAAGCGGTTCGAGATCACCCCCTGCGCGGCGCCGAAGACCGTCCCGCAGACGAGCACGACGAGGAGCGTCGGAATGAGGCCCCAGCCTCCCGTCGTCATGATCGTCGCGGTGAGCACGCTGCACAGGCTCAAGAGCGCCCCGACCGAAAGATCGATCCCGGCGGTGATGATGACGAAGGTCATGCCGACCGCGATGATGCCGGTCTCCGACACCGCGCGCACGATGTTGGCGACATTGTCGAGGCCAAGAAAAAGGATATGGCCGTGCCGGCGCGGCGAGAAGATCACGCCGCCGATCACCACCACGATGAGCCCGATCACGCTCTGGAAGCGGACGAGAGCCGCGAACAGATCGAACCGGCGGCGGCCCGAGGCCGGGGTGGCTGCGCCGCGGGCCGTCGCGAGCTCGCTCATACCGTTTCATCCTCGCTCGCCTCGGCGGCGTCGAGCACCGCGCGCTCGTCCGCGCCGCCGGGGAATTCGGCGACCGTCCGTCCGCCGCGCAGCACCACGACCCGGTCGCAGAGGCCGATGAGTTCGGGCATCTCGCTCGACGCGACCAGCACCCCCATGCCCTTGCCCGCAAGCTCGCGGATGCGGGCATAGATCTCGCCCTTGGCGCCGACGTCGACGCCGCGCGTCGGCTCGTCGAGCAGGAGGAGGCGCGGGCCGCCAAGCACCTCCTTGGCGATCACGACCTTCTGCTGGTTGCCGCCGGAGAGCGCTCCGACCACGATTTCCGGGCGCGGCGGGCGGACGTCAAAGGTCTTGATCGCCTCGCGCGCGAGCGCGTTCTCGCGTGAGGACGACATCAGAAAGAACGGCGAGACGCGCTCGAGCACGGTCAGGACCGCATTGCGGCCGACGGTGTCGCGGATGAGCAGGCCGCTGCCGCGCCGGTCGTCGGTGACGAGGCCAAGGCCCTCGCCGCGCGCGCGCCGGATCGAGGTCAGAGCCGCCGGCTCGCCGTCGATCTCGACCACCCCGGACCATCGTCCGAGGCCGGCCGCGCCATAGAGCGCGGTCAACAGCTCCGTGCGTCCCGCCCCCATGATCCCGGCAAGGCCGACGATCTCGCCCGCGCGCACCTCGAGCGAGATGTCTTCCGGCGCCTGCCAGCCGGGCCTCTCGGTTCGGGGCGTGAAGCGCGCATGGTCGAGACGCAGGACCGGTTTGCCGAATTCGGTCGCGCGCCTCGGATAAAGCTCGTCGAGCGGCCGTCCGACGAGCAGGCGCACCAGTTCCGATTGCGGCGCGTTCGCAGGCTGGACGCCCGCAACCTGCCCGTCGCGCATGACGGTCACGCGGTCGGCGACCCGCGGCACTTCCTCGAGCCGGTGCGAGATGTAGACGATGCCGACGCCGCGCGCGGCGATGTCGCGCATGACGGCGAACAGGCGCTCGACCTCCGAGGCGGTGAGCGCGGCCGTCGGCTCGTCCATGACGAGGATGTTCGATGCGTAAGTCAGCGCCTTGGCGATGGCGACGATCTGCCGGCGCCCGACCGAGAGCTCGCCGACCAGCTGGTCCACGTCGATGTCTTCCCCGACTACGCCGATCCGCTTGACCGCGTCCTTGCGCATCGCCGCGCGGTCGAGCACGCCCGAGCGCGTGAGCTCCCGCCCCAGGAACAGGTTGGCGGTGACGTCGAGGCCCGGCACGAGGTCGAGCTCCTGGAAGATGGTGGCGACGCCAGCCGCCTGCGCGGCGCGCGGGTCGGAGAAGCGCGCGGGCTCGCCGTTGATCCGCATCTCGCCGGCGTCGGGCTCGATGACCCCGGAAAGAACGTTCATAAGCGTTGTTTTTCCGGCGCCGTTCTCGCCGAGCAGCGCATGGATCTCGCCGCGCTTGAGGTCGAAGTTCACGCCCCGGAGCGCCTGGACGCCGCCGAAATGCTTGACGACGCCCTGCATGACGAGCAGCGGCGCGGCGGTTTCGGCCGCCTCGCTCATCGCGGCCCCCCGCAAGACCGGCAGGGTCTCGGCGCATTGTCGAGGCGCGACCCGCGCCGCGGGCTGTCAGGGGCGCCGGTCCGCTCCATCAGCCCAAACGCGGCCTTGGGGCCGGCTCCCTCGCCGGGGTGAGCGACCGGCGCGAGACCGGGTTCGAAACCATCGGCCCGCTCGACACGTCGCCTCCCGACATATTCCCGTCGCCCGGCCGCGCCGGGCGAGCTTTCCGCTCATCGCGACGCTAGCAGATCGAAACGCTTGCGCAAACCGGCTCGACCGGGCGCTCGGCGACGTTGACGAGGCGCGCGGCCAAAGGCTTGCGAGCCCGCGGGCCAAGGCCGGCTCAGAGGCCATAAACCCCAATTTTGTGGAGGGCGAAAAGCGACCGAACGCCTTGCGCTTCGAGTCCAATCGGCTGTTAATTGAGTCGAGTTTCGCAAAGGAGCATGGAGTGAACGACATAAGCTCCGCCCGCCTGCTGCCGACGGCGACCGGCTTCGCCGCGAGACGGGCGGTCGTCGCCCTTCGGGCTCGCGGTATTGACCCGGCTCCTCTGCTGGCGCGTTTTGGCCTGTCCGAGCAGGATGTGAACACAGACGTAATTCGCGTCTCCGCCGCAGCGCAGGCCAGATTCCTTGAAGAGGCTGCTGCAGGCGCTGCACGATCCGGCGCTTGGTTTCCACATTGGCGCCGAGACGAACCCTCGAGGGGCGGGAGTCCTGTTCTACGTCGCGTCGGCAGGGAAGGATCTGGGCGATGCGATAGGGCTGTTTGCGCGTTATTGCCGAATCGTGAACGACGCCATCCGCGTGCAGCTCATCCGGCGGCCCAATGAGCTCGTCGTCGAGGTTAACCTCGTCGGCGTTCCGAGGTTTCGGGCGGCGCAGAACGCCGAGTTTGGAATCACGGTGATCGTGAAGGGTCTGCGAGAGATCACGGGACGAAATATTCGCCCGATAAAAGTAACCTTTGCCCACATGCGCAACGCGGACTTCCCGGAGTTCGAGCGATTCTGCGGCTGCCCGGTCGAATTTGGCGACTCTGCCGATCAACTCATTTTCTCCAATGAAAGTCTCGCCGCGCCCCTCATCACCGAAGACATCCATTTGCTCGCGGCCCTTCGACCGATTTGCGACGAGGCGGCGAAACAGCGCGAAACGGCGCCGGGCAGCCTTCGCGCGCTGGTCGAAACCGAGGCGCAAAAATTGCTGCCGCACGGGAGGGCGCGACGGCAGAACGTCGCCAAGAAGCTCGCCCTGAGCACGCGGACGCTGGCGCGGAGATTGGCCACCGAGGGAACAAGCTACGAGGAGGTCGTGGACGAGCTGCGGCGGAGCCTCGCCCTGCAATACGTCAAGACCCCCGGCCTATCGCTGTCCCAGATTGCCTGGCTTCTGGGCTATGAAGGCCCGACGTCCTTCAATCACGCCTTCAGACGCTGGACTGGCGGTCCGCCGTCCGCGGCGCGGGTCGAGCAACTCCTGCCGCCCCCTGGCTGGTCCGCCGGACCGGCGAATTCGCCTGGAGCCAACGCCTAGGGCGGATCGCGACCCCGCCGTATCGGGCCTGCGGCGGTCGATGGCCGGACGCAGCCGATGGTTCGGCGGTCCAACCAAAATACAATCTGGCGGTAGTGGCGCGAAAAAACAGAACTTCGGCCTGCGCAGACATTTGATCGTTTCGTGAAGACTATATTTAGGGCGCGCCGGCCGCGGACCCCGCGGTCGAACCCAGCACAAGGAAGCCCTCAAAATGGCCGCCGCCTACGACGACAATTTCGGCTTTTGGGAGATCGACGGACAGGAGGAGCAGGCCTTCTTCGAGCACGTCCAGCGCCAGAGCGTCGAGAAGACCTGCGATCGCTGTCAGCGCCGCGTCAAGCTCATGCCCTCGAAAACGTTGTGCGCCTCCTGCGTGACAGCGCTCGAATGCGGCGCGCCAACCTCGATGAGCCAGTACTGAGGAGAAGGAGCGCCAATCGAACGGCGCGGCCGCGCGCCCCAGCCGCCTCACGTTCACGGTTGGCGGCGGTCTCCAGCGGACTTGGCCGGGGCGCGGTCGTTGATTGACTTTTTCGCGATTTGATCTATGCGGAACGCGTCGGGGCGAACGAAGGCTCCGGCGCGGCGCGAGGCTTGCGCGCCGGGACCCACGAACGCATTGACGCGGTCCACCGAGGCCCCCATATCGAGAAGCGAGCGAATGCCAGGCATTCGCGCAAGCGAGACCAGATGAAATTTGATGAACTCGGCCTGAGCGAGAAAGTGCTCAAAGCCGTGGAGGCGTCGGGCTACGACACGCCGACGCCGATCCAAGAGCAAGCCATTCCCCATGCCCTGCGACGCCGCGACGTCCTGGGGATCGCCCAGACCGGCACCGGCAAGACGGCGGCCTTCACTTTGCCGATGCTATCGCTGCTCGAGCAGGGCCGGGCTCGCGCCCGCATGCCGCGCACCCTCATTCTGGAGCCGACCCGCGAGCTTGCGGCCCAGGTCGAGGAGGCGTTCGGCAAATATGGCGTCAACCACAAGTTGAGCGTCGCTCTCCTGATCGGGGGCGTCGCGTTCGGCGATCAGGAGACGAAAATCGCGCGAGGCGCCGATGTCGTCATCGCCACCCCCGGGCGTCTGCTTGATTTCACCGGGCGCGGCGGCCTGCTCCTCAACGCCATCGAAATCCTGGTCATCGACGAAGCCGACCGCATGCTCGACATGGGCTTCATCCCGGACATCGAGCGCATCTGCAAGCTGGTGCCGTCCACGCGCCAGACTCTGTTCTTCTCGGCGACCATGCCGCCGGAAATCACCCGCCTCGTCGATACGTTCCTCCACAATCCGGTGCGCGTCGAGGTCGCCCGCGCCGCCACCACCGCCGAAAACATCACCCAGACGCTGGTGCCTTCGGGGAGCTCGCCCGAGGAGAAGCGCTCGGCCTTGAGGCGGATCATCCGCAACGCCTCGAATTTCAAGAACGCGCTCATCTTCTGCAACCGCAAGCGGGACGTGCAGGTCGTCTATCGTTCGCTGCAGAAGCACGGCTTCTCGGTTCTGGCGCTCCACGGCGATCTCGACCAGCGGATGCGCATGGCGGCCCTCGACGCGTTCCGCGCCGGCGACGTGCAGCTCCTGGTCTGCTCCGACGTCGCCGCGCGAGGCCTCGACATTCCCGACGTCAGCCACGTGATCAACTACGACGCGCCGCATCACGCCGAGGACTACGTCCATCGCATCGGCCGCACGGGGCGCGCCGGCAAGTCGGGCGAGGCTTTGACCATCGTGGCGCGCGCCGACGGAAAGGCGATCGCCGAGATCGAGAAGCTCATCGCGCGCACGATCGACTGGCAGGAAGGCGCCGAGCTGCCTCCCGAGGACGAAGCCGAGCAGGCGCCGCGTGGGCGTTCGCCGCGTGGCCGCGGGGCGGCCCGGGCGCCAACAACCCATCGTCCCCCGCCAACCGACGGCGGCGAGCACGCCGGCCAGCGTTCCGGGCGGCGCTCCGATTCGCGCCGCCACCACGCCGAACGCCCGTTGAGCGAGCGCGTCGCCGCCGAGGCGGAGCGCCGGCCGAGCGCTCGCGCGCCCGCTGCCGCCGACCGACCCCACCGGGAGAAGCGCCCGGCGGCGCGGGAGAACGACGCGCCGGTGATCGGGCTCGGCGACCACGTGCCCGACTTCCTCAAGCGCTCCGTGAAGGCGCGCCCGAAGACCGCGCGCGAGCCGGTCGAGGCCGAGGATTAGACAGCCGGCTTTGACCTCTTGAAAGCACGCGGCGCGGCAAATTCGCGTACGTTTGTCGGCGCCCGGCGTTTTTCCTGGCCTGATTCGGTTCGGCTTTTGCCTCCGCCATTCGCGTTGAGGGGCGCATTTTCCTTCCGCGGAATGAGCGATTTCAAAGTCTTATGCGGAAGGTTTCTTCCGACCCCTCGACCTATCTTCGCCGCCGCGAATCGCGGAAGCGGAGAGCGGCGATTTCCTGGGCGATCGGCCGCGAAATCTCGTCTTCGCGATTATCCAGATATCCTTAGCGGCAGTTCTAAAATAGTCAAGCATTTGTCGCTTACCGGCGCTCCGGTCCGCAGGCAAGCCGTCGACCTGGGCTCGGCGCGCTGATCAGCCGGCTTTAATAGGCCGCCAGCGGGGCTGTCTCCTCGCCCGGTCAGGCGGGCGCGTGAAGCGCCTCGGGGCTCGCGGGCGTGATCG
This sequence comes from uncultured Alphaproteobacteria bacterium, assembly GCA_963742305.1. Taxonomy (GTDB): domain Bacteria; phylum Pseudomonadota; class Alphaproteobacteria; order Rhizobiales; family Beijerinckiaceae; genus Roseiarcus. The sequence goes on along the minus strand of CAVULN010000016.1, from coordinate 280,247 downwards.
CGACGCTCTCGCCGCAGCCGCAGGCCGAGGTCTCGTTCGGGTTGGAGAAGGCGAAGCTCGCCGACAGCCGGTCGACCTTGAAATCCATTTGCGCGCCGAGCAGGAACAGCACCGCCTTCGGGTCGATGAGCAGCCTGACCCCCTTGTCCTCGACCACCTCGTCGAGGGGGGACGCGGTCTCGGCGAGCTCCATCGTATAGGACATGCCGGCGCAGCCGCCGTTTTTCACGCCCACCCTCACGCCGGCGACGGGCTTGCCGGCGGAGTCGGTCAGTTCGCGAACCCGCGCCGCCGCCGCGTCAGTCAAGGTCATCACCTGTCGCCGTAAAAGCCGCGACGCCATTTCCTTGTTCTCCGTCGGTCGGGGTCAGGGCCCGACTGGCCGTTCCATATATAGCATCGGATGGGCCGGTTTGACAGGGCGGCCCTCGCGCCCTCATCCGGGCGCGTGAAGGATGCGGAACGCGAGCGCGGCGACCGCGATCGCCGCCGCCAGGGCCAGAACCGAGCGGGGCCCGACCACGAAATAGACGTATCCGCTTCGGTTGGCGGCCATCACGAGCCCGAGCGCTCCGAGGATGGCGCCGAGGGCGATTAGGGCGAGGTTCATGGGATTCGTCCTGGATGGAATTGAATACCAGCGCGATTGCGGAGGAAACGCAAGCCCGCTGAGGCGAATCCAGCTGCGCGGCAAGATTGACACCTAAACGGCTGGGTAGAATATTGAAAATTTGGAACCTTCATGATGGCGTTAAGCATCAAAGACCGGGAGACGGAGCGTTTGGCGCGCGCACTGGCTGAGCGCACCGGAGAGAAGTCTCACGCTCGCGACACGGCGCGCCCTGGAGGAGCGCCTGCGGCGGGTCGGCGGCGACGCGCGCCGCGCCGCGCTGCTGGAGGACCTCGCGGAAATTCGCCGGCGCTTGAGCGCGCTGCCGGTCGTCGATCCCCGAAGCGCGGACGAAATCATTGGCTATGACCGGAACGGCCTGCCCAGCTGATGGTCATTGGCGCCTCGGCGATCGTGGCGATCGCCCTCGACGAACCCGAGGCGCGGTCTTTCGAGGAGCGCATAGCCGACGATCCGATCCGTATGATCTCGGCGGCGACCCTTCTCGAAACGGCCATCGTGATCGAGACCCGCCTCGGCGCGCGCGGCGGAGGCGAACTCGACCTGTGGCTGCACAAGGCTAACGTTGAGGTTGTTGCAGTCGACTCCGAACTGGCCGACGCCGCGCGGCGGGCGTGGCGGCGATTTGGCAAGGGGCGCCATCCCGCCAACCTCAACTTCGGCGATTGTTTCTCCTATGCGCTCGCCTCCCTCACGCGCGAGCCGCTGCTCTTCAAGGGCGTCGGCTTCGCCGAAACCGATATTCAGGCGGCCTGAGGTTTCGCCGGCTGCGGTTTTTCGTGCTAGGCGGGAGCCATGACTTCGCGACGCCCTTTGAAGAGACTCCCGGCCCTCACCATGCACGAATGGGAAGCGAAGCATTACGTGCTGGCGGCCGTCATCATCCTGGTCGTGATGGGGCTGTTCGCCTATAGCTGGTCCTGAACGTCCCTCCGATGTCGCCTCCGCCGCTCGAAAGCCAAGCCGACCTCCTCCGTCGCATCGCCGAGGCGCTCGAGCGCCACGCGCCCCCTGCGCCGGCGAAGCCCGACTTCGACGCCGCCGACGCCTTCATCTGGCGCGCCGACCGGGCCGCGCTCGCGCCGGTCAAGCGGGTCAACCGGGTGGACCTCTCGCTCCTGCGCGGGATCGACCGGGTGCGCGATCTTCTGGTCGAGAACACGGAGCGCTTCGCGCGCGGCCTGCCCGCCAACAATGCGCTTCTGTGGGGCGCGCGCGGCATGGGCAAGTCGTCGCTGGTCAAGTCGGCGCATGCCGCGATCAACCATAAGGCCGCCGGTCGCCTCAAGCTGGTCGAGATCCATCGCGAGGACATCGAGGGCCTGCCGGCGCTGATGGGCCTTTTGCGCGAGGCGCCCTATCGGTTCATCGTGTTCTGCGACGACCTCTCGTTCGACGCCGGCGACACGTCCTACAAGTCGCTGAAGGCCGCGCTCGAGGGCGGGATCGAGGGCCGCCCCGCGAACGTTCTCTTCTATGCGACCTCGAACCGGCGCCATCTTCTGCAACGCGACATGATGGAGAACGAGCGAGGGAGCGCGATCAATCCGGGCGAGGCGGTCGAGGAGAAAGTGTCGCTCTCCGACCGGTTCGGCCTCTGGCTCGGCTTCCATCATTGCAGCCAGGACGATTACCTCGCCATGGTCCATGGCTACGCGAAACATTTTCGCCTCGAGGCGCCGGCCGATCAGCTCGACGCGGAGGCGCTCGAATGGGCGACGACGCGCGGCTCGCGCTCGGGGCGGACGGCCTGGCAGTTCATCCAGGATCTCGCCGGGCGGCTCGGGAAACCGCTCGAGGCGACGGACGAGTGACCGGACGCATTTGGGAGGAGGCGGCGAAGATGCGAGCCCGGCTTCCGATTGCAATTCTCGCGATGCTGTTCACGGCGCTCGCGGCCTGGCCCGCCGCAGCCGCGAAAGTCGGCGAGCGCCATCTCGTCGCGCATGAGGCTTCTGCGGTCATCCGCAACGCCTCGCACAAGGACGATCTCCGGATCACGGTCTGGTATCCGGCCGCGCCCGATGCGGTCGAGGCGCCGCTCAACGTCGGCCCGCCCGGCAAGCCGCCGCTCTTCATATCCGGCTCGGCCGCGCTCGACGCTCCGTTTGAGGACGCACTCCCGCGCCCGGCGATCCTGCTGTCGCACGGCTTCGGCGGCTCGGCGCGCATCATGGCATGGTTCGGAACGGCTCTGGCGCGGCATGGCTATGTCGTGATCGCCGTCGACCATCCGGGCAACAATGGGCGCGACCCGATGACGGTCGCGGGCGCCGTGCTCTTCTGGGAGCGGCCCGGCGACCTCGCGACGGCGCTCGACAGGGTGAAAAGCGATCCGTCGCTCGGCTCTCATCTCGACCTCGACCGGCTCGGCGCGGCGGGCTTTTCGGCCGGCGGCTTCACGACGCTGGTGGAGGCGGGCGCGCGGGTGGACTTCGCCCGCTTTCTCAAATTCTGCGACGCCCATCCCGACGACGGAATCTGCGCGCCGCAGAAGGAGTTTCAATTCTCGCGCTCTGACGCGGAAACGTTCTTCGCTGAGCCCGCCGGCGCCTCGGAGCTCGCCCACGCCAAGGACGATCTCAGCATCCCTGGAGTGAGGGCCGCGTTTGTGATGGCCCCTGGCATCGTCCAGAGCCTCGATCCGGAAAGCCTCAAGCGCATGCGGCTTCCGGTCGCGATCCTTCTGGGCGACGCCGACAAGGTCGCCCCGCCCGCGACCAACGGCGAAGTCGCCGCGGCGCTCATTCCCGGCGCCAGACTGACCGTGCTGCCGCATGTCGGCCACTACGATTTCCTGGCCGAATGCACGCCGGCGGGCGACGCCGCCGTCCCCGTCTGCCCGACGGACGTTCCGCGCGCCCTGACGCATCAGGCCGCGATCGACGATGCGCTGGCGTTGTTCGACGCGACGCTCGCCGGCAAGTAGCTCTCTCAAGAGCTGCGTGCTCGACGACGCGGCCAGTTGACGAGCGCGAGGCCCGCCAGAACCAGCGCGATCGCGAGCGCGAAGCCGCCGGTGATCGTCTCGCCGAACACGAGCCACCCGGCGAACACTCCGACGACCGGGGATATGAAGGTGAAGGCCGAAAGCTGGGCCGCGGCGTAGCGGGTCAGCGTCCAGAACCACAGGACGTAGCTGATTCCGACCACGATCACGCCTTGCCAGACGAGCGCGGCGACGGTCGTCGCCGAGAGATGCGTAGGCGCCGGCTCGCCGAGCGCATAGGCCGCAAGCGGCGCGGCGAGCGCGGCGAACACGATCTGGTAGAGCAGCACCTTGACGGGGTCGGCGCGCCTCAGCGGCGTCGCCTTGATGACGATGGTCGTCGCGCCCCACAAGACCGCGGCGAGAAGCGCGAGCGCGTCGCCGAAGAGCCCGCCGCCGGGCGTGCGCCCGACAAGCCCCGAGGCGACGCCGAGGAAGGCGAGGCCGAGCCCCGCCCACTGGATCGGCCTCAAGCGCTCGTCCCTGAGCAGAAAGGCCGCGCCGAGCGCGACGACGAAGGGAGCGGCGTAGATGAACACGGTCGCCCGCGCCGCGGTGGTGAAGCGCAGCGATTCGTAAAGCGCGATGAATTCGGCGGTGAACAGCAGCCCCGCCAGCGCGCCCGCCGCCTCGGTCCCGTCGATCCCGAAAATGCGCCGCTTGCTCACGAGTGCGTAAGCGACGACGCAGACGGCGCCGATCGCCGAGCGGGCGCCCGTCTGGGCGATCGGCCCGATCTCGGGCAGCGCAAGCTTGGCGACGACCTGGTTGAAGCCCCAGATGACGCAAAGCACGAACACGAGCGCCGCGGCGAACGGGTCGAGGGCTTTCGCTTTCATCGCTCCCACGTCGCCGAGGGCAAGCGCAAAATCAAGGGCGGCAGCCTTTCCCTGGACCCGCCGCCTGGCCATGGGATCGAGATCGTGGTTGGTCGTTCTAGATAGTATCGTCGATGTCGTGCGCAGCCGACTGGCCAGGTTGCACGCGGCGGTTGTTATGCGCCGCAAACAAATCTGATTTTGGATGTAGAAAAATGATAAGGTCTGGTGCTGCTGATCCTGGGCTTAGCGGCCCGACTCGGCGCCGCCATGGAAGGCGGAGGATCCAACAGGAACTCCGCTCGACAAGGCACTTGGCGTTTCGCATTGCCGCTGCTAGAGAAGCTGCGGCTTCGGTTGCAATCGCAGCCAGACGATAATCACGTCGTGATTGCCGATTTCGGATCGTCTCAAGGCCGCAATTCACTCTGCCCTGGCGCCGAACAAACTGCTGAAGCGCTGGCGTCGAGAGACCATTTCGTTTTCCATACTGACCAACGGAGAACGACTTCGACCTGTTTCAGGTGGCCGACTGATCAGCGCTGTCTACGAGACCAACCGAACGTCTTCGCCTTGCCAGCAGCTTTTATGAACTCGCTTTTCCCGGACACGATCATGCTCGGCTGGCGTTCCTATGCATTGATGTGCCCAGCCAGTTCCGGCGCTTACCCGGTCATGTTTTAGCCCGAGAAGCAGCGGGCCGTTTGGCGGCATTGCAACAAGCGGGCGATCGGGATTGGCGACGCTTCCTGTCGTTGCGAGCGACCGAGCTTCGGACCAGCGGCCGCTTGGTAATTGTTATCGCCGCGCGTGGCGACGACGGTTGAATGACTCGAGCCGCTGATGGATCACGCAAACGCTGTGCTGCTCGACCTGGTTACAGACGGAACGATCTCGGCTGTCGAGCGCGAACGGATGGTCGTGCCGGCGCATCCCGAGAGTTTGCAGGACCTCCTGGCTCCATTCGCGGGCAAATTGCGCTTTCATGGTCTTGCCATGGAACACTGCGAGGTCTTCCCCGGCCCAGACCCAGTATGGGACGATTACCAGCGTCATCATGACCGGCGACAGGTGGCTGTTCACCAGGCCGGTTTTTTCCGCGCGGCCTTTGGGCCGACGTTCGCAAGCGCTCTGGATGACAATCGCTCCGTAGCCGACCGAGCCGGCTTCATTGATAAGCTTGAGCAGGCATGGCGGATCGAATTGCCGGCGATCCTGTCGCAACTCGACAGTTTATCGGCGTGATGATGATCGCCAAAGAGTAGTCAGGAGGCCGCAACACACGGCCTCTGCGGAATTTCATCGAATGTCCCTAAGGAGGCTTCTTTCGGGATACGGGCACGCTTCGTTGCTCCATGCACGGACGCGTTTGGACGCCGATTGGCGTCACGCGGCCGTCGCGGTGTACGATTTCGCGACGCCTGTCGGAAGATCGGCGCAAAATCAAGGGGCGGCGGGCCTTGCTTTGGACCCGCCGCCATCGTCGGCCGCCCAGAGGATCGATCGCGTCTCGCGGGGAACCCCAGAGGCCGGCCTGACGGAGGGTCGGCGGAAGGCCGAACCTCGCGTCGCTTTCGCTTTCCGCCTTCAGAGCCCGGCGAGGTAGCTGGTCGGATCGACCGGGGTCGAGCCCTTGCGCAATTCGAAGTGGAGCTGCGGCGAGTTGACATTGCCGGTGTCGCCGGACTTGGCGATCACCTGCCCGCGCTTGACCGTCTCGCCCCGCTTCACGTCCAGTTCCTCGTTGTTGCCATAAGCCGAGACGAAGCCGTTCGGATGCTTGATGAGCACCAGGTTGCCGTAACCCTTGAGCCCGTCGCCGGCATAGACCACGACGCCGTTTTCCGCCGCGCGCACGGACGTGCCCGAAGGCACGGAAATGTTGATGCCGTCGTTGCCGCCGGCCTTGAACCCCTGGATGATGCGCCCGCGCGCCGGCCAGCGGAACTCGGGCTCGGTTCCTGCCGCGTCGGCCTGCGCGCCAGTCAGCGCCGGTTTGGTTTGCGCCGCGCCCGATTCGAGGTTGCCGGTCGGCGTCTTGTCGACCGCGGGCTTCTTGGTCTGCGACCCCTTGGACGGCTCAGCCTCGGCGACGGCCGAGCCTTTCACGTCCTTCGAGGCGGATTTCTCCCCTTCCCTGCCGGACTTGTCCGACTTCGCGGCAGCCTTTTCCTTCTCCCTGGCGGACTTGGACGGTTCGGCCTCGGCGACGTCCTTCTCGCGCTTCCTCGCCGCCTTCTCCCCGGCGCTCGCCACGCCGCGGCCGTCGGCGTGATAGGCGGGGACGATGATGTGCATCCCGCTCCTGACTTCGGAGGCGCTGGAAAGGCCGTTGGCGGAGAGGATCGCGGCGGCAGGCACGCCATAGCGGCCCGAAAGCGAGTCCAGGGTCTCGCCGTTGGCGACGACGACCGGCGAGCCGCCCACGGCGGTCCAGCCCGCGGCCGAGCCGCCCACCGCCTGGGGCCTCGCAAGAGACGCGGCGCGCACCGGGGCCGCGGCGGGCGAGCCTTGCGGGAGCGGCGCCGAGGCCACGCGCGACGTCGGCGCGGCGGCGGGCGCGTTGCTCGCGAACGGATTGGTGAATGGACTGTCGCTCTGCGAGAAGCGAGTGACGTCGGCCGAACATCCCGCCAGCAGAACCGCCCCCAGTGCTGCCAGCGCGAGACGCGGGAACGCGCGTCTCTTTGCCCACCCGACGCAATCACTCATTGGCTTCACCCACGCCCACGCAACCGCAGATGAACTGAATTTGCGCCGATCGAGTTAAGGGAAGGTTTAAGATGAATTGCCGGTGACTATTTTTGTCGAGTCCCGCGCGTCGAATCCGCATCCCGCTCAGAGCGCGCGCGCGAGCCCATGCTCGAGCGGCCGCATCGCGCGCGCCGGGCCCATGTCCTTGGCTTCATCCGCGCCGCTTTCCTTGCGGGTCAGTCTCACGATGTGCTGGTCGCCGCGATCCGGGCCGGCGACCGCCGCGACGAGGATGCCGCCCGGGCGGACCAGGCGGAGAAACGCCTCGCCCGGCGGCTCCATGAGGCCGTGAACGAGGACCCGGTCGAAGCGCTCTCCCGAGAGATGAAGTTCGAACCCGTCCGCCCATTGAACCGCGACATTGGAAAGGCCGAAGGCCTTGATCCTCGCGGCCGCCTCGAGGGCCAGGGTCTGGAACCGTTCGAGCGACACGACCGCGCCCGCAAGCTGGGCGAGCAGCGCGGCGCAATAGCCGGTTCCCGTTCCGATTTCGCAGATCCGGTGCTCGGGCTTCAGGGCGAGCGCGGCGATCATGGCGGCGGCGATCGAAGGCGGCGGCGAGGTCTGTCCGCAGCCGATCGGCAGCGCGATATCGCGCCCGCAAATGTCGGCGAACCTCGGCGGCATGAAGAGCGCCCGGGGCGCGCGCTCGAGCGCCCGCAGAAGGCTGAGGTCATTGATGCCCCGCGCCCGCATGGCGAGCGTGAACTGGGCGCGTTCCTCCGCCTCGGTCGCGCTCACCCGGCCCCCTCGCCCGACCGGCGCCGCTTCGCTTGCGTCGCCTGCGCGAAAGCCTGCTCGAGCCTGAGGCGCGAATCATAGTCGGTGAGATCGAGCCTCAGCGGGGTGATCGAAATTCTCTTCGCCGCCAGCGCCGCAAGGTCCGTCCCCTCCTTCTGGTCGTAAGGGCCGCGCTGGGCCATGAGCCAGTAATAGGGAAAGCCGCGGCCGTCGCGCCGCTCCTCGACCCGCATCAGTTCGGCGTTGCGCACGCCCTGCCGGGTGAGCTCGATTCCGGCCACCTCCGAGGCCCGGCAGGAGGGGAAATTGACATTGACGAGGCCGCCCGGGGCGATGCCCGCGGCGAGAATCGTGCGAATGACCGGCGTCGCGTGGGCCTCCGCCGCGTCCCATTCGATCGCCGCCTGGCCGCCGGTCCCGCCATAGGCCTGCGACAGCGCGATCGAGGGAACGCCGAGCAGCGCGCCCTCCATCGCGCCGGCGATGGTGCCCGAATAGGTGACATCCTCGGCGACGTTCTGACCGCGGTTGACGCCCGAGAGGACGAGATCGGGCGGGCGGCCCGCCAGGATTTTCTTGACCCCCATGATGACGCAGTCGGTCGGCGTGCCTCTCAGGGCGAAATGGCTGGGGCTGATCTCCCTGAGCCGGAGCGGGTCGCTGAGCGAGAGCGAGTGGGCGACGCCCGACTGATCGCTCTCGGGCGCAACGATTGTCACGTCGTCCGACAGTTCGCGCGCGATTTGTTCGAGCAGCTTGAGCCCGGCGGCGTGGATGCCGTCGTCGTTGGTGAGCAGGATTCGCATGGGCGACGTTTTCGCATGAGGAGCGCGCCGAGGCGAGCGGGTTCTGGCCCCATTATCCCGATTCGCAAGGGGCACGGCAGGCGATTCGTCCCTGGCCTTACTGCTTGACCATCACCTCGGCGCTTCCGGTCCTGCGCAGGACGTTGACCGAAACGTCGGACGCGTAGCGCCTGAGGAGGACGTCCACCTTGCTCGCGCCCACGCTCAGCGAGCGAATGATGACCCAGTCCAGAAAGTCCGGCAGGGTCGGCCGCCGGAAGCAGATCTGCTCCTCCTGGGAGTCGAATTCGAGTCCGAGGCAGGCCTGCAGCAGCGCGAGCGGCGCGGCGCTCGACCACGCCTGCGGGGAGCAGGCCACCGGATAGAGCGTCGGTCCTTTGCCGGGAACGCGTTTGAGCCCGCAGAACAATTCCGGCGGCCGGCGCAAGTCCATATAGCGGGAAGTGTCGTAGAGACCGGCCAAAAGCCGCTGAGCTTGCCGTCTCATTCCATATCGGGCGAAGCCGAGGCCGATCAGGGCGTTGTCGTGCGGCCAGACCGAACCGTTATGGTAGGACATCGGGTTGTAGCGCGCTTCGGACGAGGCGATCGTCCTGATCCCCCACCCGGTGAAGAAGGCGGGACCGAGAAGCTGCTCTGCGACCGCCGCGGCGCGCTCGTCGGCCGCGATGCCGGAAAACAGCAATTGGCCGGCATTGGAGGAGCGAACCCGGCAAGGCCGCTTGTCGCCGTCCAGGGCAAGCGCGTACGTGCCGATGTCGTCGCGCCAGAATGCCTGTTCGAAACGAATCCTGAGCGCCTCCGCCTCGCGCTTCAGGTCGCTGGCGCGTTTGGCGAGGCCGGCGGCGTCCGCCATCTTCGCCGCCAGGCTTTTCGCGGCGTAGACGTAACCCTGCACCTCGCAGAGCGCGATCGGGCCTTCAGCGTCGCTGCCGTCGGCATGGAACACGGAATCGGACGAATCCTTCCAGCCCTGGTTCACCAGGCCGGTGGGGCCGACGTGATGATATTCGACGAATCCATCACCGTCCCGGTCGCCGTACCGGTCGATCCAGGCCAGCGCCATCTCGATGTGCGGCCATAGCTCGGCGATCGTCCGAACGTCGCCGGTGCGCTCGAAATAGAGACCTGCGAGCACCACGAACAGCGGCGTGCTGTCGACGGAGCCGTAATAGCAGGCAAAGGGAACCTCGCCCAGGCGGGCCAACTCCCCCGAGCGCATCTCATGGACGATCTTGCCCGGCTCGGCTTCCGCCTCCGGCCTAAAATCCGTGGCCTGCGTGGCGGCCAGAAAGCGCAGCACGCCCTTGGCGATGGCCGCGTCGATCCACAGCATCTCCAGCGCGGTGATGATCGCGTCGCGCCCGAACGGCGTCGAGTACCACGGAATGCCGGCGTAAGGGATGGCGCCGTGCGGCGTGTCGGTCATCAGCATGTAAAGATCGGCGACCGCGCGGCACAGCGTTTCGTTGAATATCCCGTTGGACGTCTCCACCGTGGCCGCGCGGGCGGTCGCGGCGCGCATCGCCCGCCGCGCGTCGCGCAGGCCCACGAAGAACCGGCGGATCGGGCGCGGCTCCGACCCGCCCTCCTCGCAGGAGATCGACATGAAGAGCGATACGTGTTCGGAGGGCGGGATGACGAGTTGGAAGCGCGCGCTCTCGTGATCCAACCGATCCGGCGGCGGGTCGAAACGGATGACCGTCCGCCGGAGGACGCCGTCGAGACCGTGATAGAGAAAGCTCACTCCATTCTCGATCAGTTCGGTCTTGATTTCGCCCCGGCGCGTGCGGCGATGGCCCCGAAGCTCGAAAATATCGGCGAAGTCGGCGCCGAAGCGGAAGGTGAACTCGATCCTGCGCGTCGCCCGATCGAAACTGCGGATGCCGAGCCGCTCGTGGCAGGCGGCCTTCCACAAGAACTTCGAGCGGACGACATGGATCGTGTCGCGCCGCAAGACGAGGTGGCCGTCCAGGTAGAAATCGGGATTGCTGAGATCGGCGGTCAGAAGCGCGTTGTTGTCCTGAACGGTCGAGCTGAGCAGCAACGGACGGTGCCCATCGATCAGAACGCGCAGATGGGAAAGGTAGCGGGTGTCCTTGTGAAACAGGCCTTCCGCCCTGTCCTCGCCCGAGGAGACGTCGCCAAAGTGATCGAAGACGGCGAATGTGTCGTTGTGCTTGAGGGTTCGCGGCCGGCGCTCGAGAATCGAGGCTTTGGCCGCGATGTAGTAAGGCGACGAGGGAGCGGAGTCGGCGCTTTCGTCGAAACGCTCGTCGCCATACTTGACCTTCATCAGATCGTGACCCTCTCCCCGCGCGCCGGGCGGGGCGGCAAGCCCATGCCTGCTATTTCATTCTCCGCCAGGCGGCGACGGGCTGGCTCCGTGTCGAGGCGGACGATCTGGTCGAGCTCGGCGGGTTCCTCGGCCAGAAACTTGAAGACCCGCACATAGTCGCGAGCGACGCGCCCGATCGAAAAGCGGCTCTCGAACCGTCGGCGCACGCGCTCCCGGCTGAGCGAGGGCGCGCGCTCGACCGCATCCACCGCCTCGTCGATTCCATCGACAAGAAAGCCGGTCACGCCGTGATCGATCACCTCCGGCGCCGATCCGCGCCTCCACGCGATGACCGGGGTGCCGCAAGCCATCGCTTCGATCTGCACGAGACCGAAAGGCTCCGGCCAATCGATCGGAAACAGGAGCGCCAGCGCCCCGCCGAGAAAGGCCTGCTTCTCGGCGTCGTTGATCTCGCCGATATATTCGATCCCTGGATCGTTGAGCAGCGGACGGATCTGGTCCTCGAAATAGGCCTGGTCGACCCGGTCGACCTTGGCTGCGATCTTGAGCCTGACGCCGGCGCGCCGCGCGATCTCGATGGCGCGGTCCGGGCGCTTTTCCGGGCTGATGCGGCCGAGGAAGGCGAGATAGCCGCAGCCGCCGGCCTCAGACAGCGAATAGAGGTCCGGAGGCAGGCCGTGGGGGACGGTCGCGGCCCATCGCGCCATCAGGCGGTTGCGCTGGCTGTCGGAGACTGAAACCAGCGGCATCTCTCCGAATTCGGAGAACACCGAAGGATAGACAGGGAGATCAAGCCGGCCATGCATGGTCGTCACCGTCGGCGTGGCCAGACTGCGGGCGAGAGGGAAATGCAGGAAATCGGAGTGAAAGTGCAGGATGTCGAAATCGCCCGCGTGGCGGCGGACCTTCTCGAGTTGCAGCACAGTATAGGGCAAGGCGTCGTCGACCTTCCCCAGGCGGAGCGCCGTCGGCGAGCAGGAAACCAGTTCGGCCGCGGTATCGGAATCGCCGCTCGCGAACAGCGCCACCTCGTGGCCTTGACGCACCAGTTCCTCTGTCAGGTAGGAGACGATCCTTTCGGTGCCGCCGTAAAGCTTCGGCGGGACGCTCTCGATCAATGGCGCAATCTGGGCGATTTTCATTCCTGAACTCCTCTCGGCATCTTTCCGAGGAACTGCGCGAGCGCCTCGTAAGTTCCTTTCCGCCAAGAGAGTTCTGCCGGAAGTCCCACAATGGTTGCTGGCGAAGGTATGGCCGGGACGGATATCGCCCCGGGGAGACGATCCGCTTCATCGCAGGCGCTGGAAGGGCGGAGAAGTGTTCCTATTGCGGCAGGGGCCCGAGCTCAGGCCAGCCGTCAGCGCTCCAGAGGATGGGCGAGACCTGAAGCTTGGCCACGCCGCCCGCGTCGCCGTCATAATAATGGTACGCGAGCATGTCTCCTTTCGAGGTCTTCACCGCCTCCTGTCCGCCCGGGCCGATGAAGCGGCCAGTCGTCGCCAGCACGAGCGAGCCTCCGCCCTCGAGCATCGCCTTGCCGTCCCTGTCCCGGTACGGGCCCTCGATCCGGTCGGCGCGGCCGACGCGAATGTTGTAGGTCGAGGCGACGCCCTTGCAGCATTGGTCGAAGCTGACGAACAGGACGAACCTGCCGTCATGCTCGATGATCGAGGGCGCTTCGATCACGCCGTCGTGCATCTTGCGCGCGGCGATGGCGATCGCCGGCTCGTCCTTGTTCGCCAGCATGCCGGTTTCCGGATTGAGCGCGCGAAGCTTGACGCCCGACCAGTACGAGCCATAAGCGAGGAAGGCGCGCCCGTCCTTAAGATCGATGCGGAACGGGTCGATGGCGTTGAAATCGTCGCCGTCCCTCGACATCAGAACGAGGCCCTGATCGCGCCAGCCCTCGCCGGGCTTCGCCGGATCGAAGGACGCATTGGTCATGAGCCCGATGGCGCTCGTGTTGCCCCCGAAGCTCGACAGGCAATAGTAGAGGAAGACCGTCGCTCCGCGGCGGCTGATCGACGGCGCCCAGACGTTGAGCGGCTTGAATCCGAGCGCGGCGACGGCCCATTGCGGCGCGCCCTCGCCGATCACGCCCGCGCTGGTCCAGTTGACGCCGTCCGGCGAGGTCTTGACCCGGATCGCGCCATGCGTGGGCCCCTGGCGTCCGGTGCCGAGCGCGACGAACCGGCCGCCGATTTCGATGACCGAGGGATCGTGGATGCGCGTGTCGCCGGTCATTTCAGGCTGCGGCTCGGCGGCCCGAGCCGGCGCCGCGAGGAGAAGCGCGAACATGAGGAGGCCGAACGTCCCGACCTTGCCTTGTCGCCAGCCTCGGGGCAAATGCGGATCCTCCAGGGCGTCCGCGAAACTCAAAGGCGTAAGCGGCTTTCAACCCGTGAGCCTTCGGCGCTTGAATTCGCGAGCGCGCGCGGCATTGGAGCCGGGCGACGGACACCCGTCAATAGCGTGAACTGAGGGGGCCGAGGCGCCATGGATATCGAGGATATTGCCGCCGAGGCTTTCGCAGTCCTCGGGACAGGCCGCCAGATCGCGCCCTTCTCCGAAGCCTGTCCCGATTTGGGACTTGCCGACGCCTACCGGGTCACGGCGGCCGTTCGCGCCAGGCGGGAAGCGCGCGGAGAGCGTCCGATCGGCCGCAAGATCGGATTCACCAATCGGACCATCTGGGCGGAATACGGCGTCTATGCGCCGATGTGGGGCTATGTCTACGACAGCACGGTCGGCGATCTCGCGCGCGACGCGCCGGTTTCTCTCGCCGGTCTCGCAGAACCCCGGATCGAACCGGAGATCATGTTCGGCCTCGCCGCCCCGCCCTCGCCCGCCATGGACGAGCGGGCGCTGATCGGCTGCATCGACTGGATCGCCCATGGCTTCGAGATCGTGCAGTCGATCTTCCCGAACTGGTCGTTCCGCGCCCCCGACACCGTTGCGGCCTACGGCCTGCATGGGCGGCTCTTGATCGGGCCGCGCCAGGCCGTGGCGTCGCGGAGCGAGGACTGGGCGCACGAGCTGTCGCGCTTCGAGATCGATCTCTTCCGTAACGGGGAACTGGCCGATCGCGGCCGAGCGGCCAATGTCCTCGGCGGGCCGCTGTTCGCGCTGCGTCATCTCGCCGAGACGCTGGCGCAGGATCCTGAGAGCCCGCCGCTCGCGCCAGGCGAAATCGTGACCACCGGAACGCTGACCCGCGCCTTTCCGATCGCCGCGGGCGAGGAATGGACCACACAACTCAGGGGCGTCCCGCTCGAAGGCGCTCGCATCCGGTTCGTCTGATCGCCTGAACGAGCGCCATGCGCCGGCGGCCCGCCGCCGCGTCCTGGTTTGGGACGGCGCCGCCAGCGCCCCCTTGACTCCCACTCCGATTTGGAACAATCTCCGGTTGCAGTCTATTCAACCAGCGGTCGCGTCGGCGGGAGTTGAGGACCATGATCGAGCAGATTTTCGCAATGTATGGCGCCGTCTCGGCCATGGCGACGGTCGCCTTCCTCGCTTTGTGCTTGCGGGCGGTCGAGGCCAAGTCCAATGATTGAGCTTCCGCACGGGTTGCTCAACACGCTGTTCATGATCCTTCTCGTTTACGCAAACATGACCCGCTCGCGGCGCAGGCCGCACGCGGAACAGCCGCTGGCGCCGCAACCGGTCGGATTCGCCCGCTAGGGCGCCGCGGGCCGACCGCGCCGCTTGGCGCCGCGCGCGACATATCGCTTTGGCGCCCGGCGCCCTGTCCGGCTTAAACTGCGACGCCCAAGCCTAAAGATTGTGCTTCATCAATAATTTGACGCGCTCTCCGGATCTGTTGGTTTCGCGCGGCGCCGTCGAAAATCGCGTCCCAGTACTGGCGGCCGCGCCGGCCGCCCGCGAGATGGCGGAACCCTTTCATTCTGGCCGCGTTGACCTTCCGAGGGCGGGGCCCATGGATGGAGGTCAGCGATGCGAAACACGATATCCAGGGCGGCGATCGCGGGGCTTGCTGCATTGTCGCTTACGGCTTCCCTTTTTGCCACCACGCCAGCTGGGGCTCGCCCGTGGCATGGCGGCGGTGCGCATGGCGGCGGTTGGCACGGCGGCGGCCCACATGGTGGCTGGCATGGCGGCCCACACGGCGGCTGGCACGGCGGCGGCTGGCATGGCGGCGGCTGGGCCGGCCCGGCCATCATCGGCGGTCTGGCCGCCGGCGCATTGCTGGCGCCCTATGCCTACGGGCCTGGGTACGGCTATGGCGGCTGCACCGCCTATGCGCCGGTTTACGACGCCTACGGCAACCCGATCGGCCAGCGGCCCGTGAACGTCTGCTAGCGCCGGGCCCGACCCGGTCTCAGGTCCCCGGGGTCCAGGGACCGCAGGGCTGTCAGCCGTCGAAGAGCCTCGATCTGGCCCGACCCTTGGCCTCGGCGGAGACCGTCCGCCGGCTAGATGTGGTACATCGAAATGCGGCTATCCGCGAACGAGCGGGCGCGCATCTCGGCGAGCGTGCAGCGGTCGAGCACATTGGCGATGGCGTTGCGCGCGTCGACCATCATGAGGCGGACCGGACAGGTGGCGAGGTCGGCGCAATCCTCGCAGGGGCGGAACGCGGTGACCGAGGCGCAGGGAATGGGGGCGAGAGGCCCGTCGAGGGCGCGCACGATCGCGCCGACCGGAATCTCGCCGGCCGGGCGCGCGAGGGCGTATCCCCCGCCTTTGCCTTTCTTGGAGTACACGAGGCCGGCGTGCCTGAGCTCGGTCAGGATGTGATCGAGGAACTTCTTCGAAATCGAATTGGTTTCGGCGATGTCCGCCACCTGGGCCAGCTCGTGAGGCGCAAGCCCCGCCAGATGCACCATGGCCTTGAGGCCGTACTTCCCCTTCTTCGTGAGCACGATCTTGTCCTAGCCTTCGGGCGCCTGACCCCCGCTCGGTCGAGTGGGCGCCTCGCTCTCATGACATACACAAGGTCGCGGTCCAATCCAATCGGACGCGGCCGAGACCAAGCGCGGGCTCAGTCCGCGCGCCGCGCGCTCAGGAACGCCCGCATGAGGAAACTGGCCTCGTCGGGCGCGTAGGCGTGCTCCGCGCCTACCGGGCAGGCGCGGCGCGCCCGGCAGCCCAGCCCCATGCAATCCGCCCCCGCTGCGCTGCTCAGGTGATTCGCGCAAGAAGCGACGTCGTATGTTGCGGGTGAGAACGCGCCCACGGGGCAGGCTTTCAAGCACCAACGGCCTGAGCAGGATTCGCATGGGCTTGGGATCGCCGCCGGTTCCGGAACGTCCAGCGCCTCGCGGAAGCCGAGCGCGCCGCGATAGCTGTGCCAAAGCCCGTAGCGCGGATGGATGAGAACGCCGATCGGCGAGGAATGGACGGGTTCGGCGCGGCGGGCCCATTGCTGGAACGGCCAATATGGCGGCCCGCCGAACGGGAAGAGCGCCTTCGCGCCGAGTTCGCGCGCGAGACCCTCGATCACCCGGCTGCTGAACCGGTCGAGCGGATCGCCCGCGCCGTCGCGCGCCTCAGGCGAAGCGGCGAAGGAGTCCCAGCCGCGGCGTCCGGCCATGCCGGCGAGAACGATCGTGCGGACGCCGGCGAGTTCCCCTGCCCGCTCGCTCGCCGCAAGCGTGAGCGCCCCGCGCGGAACGAGGCCGGCGCGCTCGATGGCCTGAAAGACAGCCTCGATCGTCACGAGGCGGTCATCGACGAGGCCCGCCTTGCGCGGACGTCGCCTCAGGGGCAAAACGCGCGGAGCGGCGCCAACGGGGCTCGGCGCACGGAGATGAGGACGCTTGGCCTTGGAGGCGGCTTATGTCGATCTTGGCGCGGGCGTCGTTCGCGCCACCCGCCTCACCGTCGGGCCCTGGAATCCCGAACATCAGCACGCGGGTCCGCCCTCGGCCCTTATGGCGCGGGCGGTCGAGCGCGCCGCCACCGCGGAGGGCCTCACGCATCTCGCGCGGCTCACCGTCAACCTGCTGCGGCCGGCGCCGATCGGCGAATGCCGGGTCGAGGTTGCGAGGGACTATGTCGGCCGCAACGCCGGCCACTATTCCGGCCGGTTCATCGCGGGGGACAAGGAATGCGCGCGCTTCACCGCGCTGATGCAGCGCGAGCAGGATGCGCCGGTCCCCGAGAGGAATCCCGATCCGCCCGCGGCGCCGACGCCGCCGTCCCAATGCCCGGTCGAGACGATGAATTTCGCCGACGCCTCGTTCGGCTACGCGGACCTGGTGGAGACTCGGGTTGCGCAGGGACATATGTTCAAAGGACCATGCGCGGCCTGGTTTCGCATGAACCACCCGCTTGTCGCAGGCGAGCGGCCCAGTCCCTACCAGCGCGCAGCGGTCGCGGCGGATTCGGGCAGCGGGATCGGCGCCGCGCTGGACTTCGGCACGTACAGTTTCGTGAATTGCGATCTGACGATCAACCTTTTTCGCCGCCCGGAGGGCGAGTGGATCTGCCTCGACTCGCGGAGCCTCATCGGCGCCGCCGGCTGCGGAATGGCCGAGTCCGCGCTCTACGACGAACAGGGCATGATCGGCCGCGCGACGCAGAGCCTCACTGTGAGAGCGCGCTGAGGCGCCGATCCGAAACGGGTTCACGCGGCGACGAGGCCGGCATCACGAAGAGCGCGAAGACCGGTCGCGGCGCATCTCATCGAGGTCGCCTTCCCAGCCCAGGCCCTTCAGCGACTTCAACGCTTTAGTTTGCTGGCGGATGCGATCCATCAGCCGGGAGCCCTTTTCCGCTGCGGCTTGCTTGGTCCGCCGCCTTGCCGGCTTCTTGGCTTGAGCCATCGGTTCGCCCCACTATTTCGGCCTCAGCGCCTCGACCCCCGGAAGCGCCTTGCCTTCCATCCATTCCAGAAACGCGCCGCCCGCCGTCGAGACATAGGTGAAGTCGCCCGCGACCTTGGCCTCATTGAGCGCGGCGACCGTATCGCCGCCGCCCGCCACCGACTTGAGCTTGCCCGCCTTGGTGAGGCGCGCGGCGGTTCTGGCGATCGCCATCGTCGCCTCGTCGAAGGGCGGCGTCTCGAAGGCGCCGGGCGGGCCGTTCCACACCAGCGTCTTCGCACGCGACAGGACCTCCTCGACGCCGGCGACCGACTTCGGCCCGATGTCGAGGATCATCTCGTCTTCCGGGACATGGTCGACATCGACGACATGGGCGGGCGCATTCGCCTTGAGCTCCCTGGCCACCGTGACGTCGACCGGCAGCAGCAGGCGGCATTTGGCCTTCACCGCCGCGGCAGCGATCGACCGCGCCTTGTCGGCGAGATCCTTCTCGCAGAGCGACTTGCCGACCCGCTTGCCCTCGGCGAACAGGAAGGTGTTGGCCATGCCGCCGCCGATGACGAGGACGTCGACCCTGGTCACGAGATTGCCGAGGAGGTCGAGCTTGGTCGAGACCTTCGCGCCGCCGACGATCGCCACGACCGGGCGCTCCGGACTGCCGAGCGCGAGCGACAAAGCCTCGAGCTCCTGCTGCATCGCGCGACCCGCATGCGCGGGCAAATGGTGAGCGAGCCCCTCGGTCGTCGCATGGGCGCGGTGGGCGGCGGAAAAGGCGTCGTTGACATAGAGATCGCCGAGCTTGGCGAGTTCGGCCACATGGGCCGGATCGTTCTTCTCCTCGCCCTTGTGAAAGCGGGTGTTCTCGAGCAGCAGCACGTCGCCGTTCTTCATCTTCGCGATCGCGTCAGCGGCGGTCTTGCCGACGCTGTCGGCCGCGAAGGCGACCGGGCGCTTGATGATGGTGGCGACGGCGTCAGCGACGGGTCTGAGCGAATTGGCCTCGTCCGGCCCGCCCTTGGGCCGGCCAAAGTGCGCCAGAAGGATGACCTTGCCGCCCTTGGCGGCGATCTCCGTCGATGGTCGGCGCAACCCGCTCGATCCGCGTCGCATCGGTCACCCGGCCGTTCTCGGTCGGAACGTTGAGATCGACCCTCAGCAGCACGCGCTTTCCCGCGACATCGGCGTCGTCGAGGGTGCGGAACGGTTTGCTCATGGTCCCTCCCTGCGCAACTGATTCCGGCGGTAGAGCCAGCCCGGGCAGGCGGCGATCAGACCAGCTTCGCCATCGCGACCGCCGTGTCGGCCATGCGGTTGGAGAAGCCCCATTCATTGTCGTACCACGAGAGCACGCGCACGAACTTGCCGTCGATCACCTTGGTCTGGTCGAGATGGAACACCGAGGAGCGCGGGTCGTGATTGAAGTCCGCCGAGACGTTCGGATGGTCGGTATAGCCGAGGATGCCCTTCAGCCGCCCGTTGCCGTCCGCGGCGGCTTTCATCGCGTCGTTGATCTCCTCCTTGGTGGTCGCCCGCTTGGCGACGACCTTGAGATCGACGACCGAAACATTCGGGGTGGGCACCCGGATCGCCGAACCGTCGAGCTTGCCCTTGAGCTCCGGCAGCACGAGGCCGACCGCCTTGGCGGCGCCGGTCGTGGTCGGGATCATCGACAGCGCCGCGCCGCGGGCGCGGTAGAGATCCTTGTGCAGCGTGTCGAGCGTCGGCTGATCGCCGGTGTAGGAATGGATGGTGGTCATGAAGCCGTGCTCGATGCCGATCGCGTCGTTGAGCACCTTCGCGACCGGCGCGAGGCAGTTCGTCGTGCACGAGGCGTTGGAGACGACGAGATCGTCCTTGGTCAGCTTGTCGTCGTTGACGCCATAGACGACCGTGCGGTCCGCGCCCTCCGCCGGCGCTGAGATGAGTACGCGCTTCGCGCCCGCCTTGAGATGCGCCGCCGCCTTCTCGCGCGCGGTGAAGATGCCGGTGCATTCGAGCGCGACATCGACGCCGAGCGCCTTGTGCGGCAGCTCCGCCGGATCCCGGATGGCGGTCACCTTGATCTTGTGGCCGTCGACGACCATCGTGTCGCCCTCGACCTTGACCTCGTGCGGAAAGCGGCCGTGCACGCTGTCGAACCGCAAAAGATGGGCATTGGTCTCGACCGGACCCAGATCGTTGATCGCGACGACCTCGATGTCCTTGCGGCCCGACTCCAGAATCGCGCGTAAGACGAGCCGCCCGATCCGGCCGAATCCGTTGATCGCTACCTTGGCAACCATTGCCATCCTCCATGTGCGCCAGCCGGCAACGGGCGGGCGCACGGCCCGTCCCCCAGGGCGGCTTGAGCCTGCGTGATGAGAGCGGGTGCTTAATGTCCGATCGGGGGCTGAAAGTCCACTGACATTTCGACGCGGGCGAACCCCGGCGCGCCGGCAACCGCGGGCTGCGGAGCCCAGCTCAACTCCCGAACGCCAGCTCCGCTCCGCCCAGCCCCTCGAAGCGGACGGAACAGCGATCGCCCGGCTTGAGAAACCGGAGCCCGGTCCAGCTTCCCGTCGTCACGATCTGACCTGCTTTCACCCCGCCCGCGTTTCGCATGGCGTTGACAAGCGCGACCGCGAAGCCCGCCGGATCGCCCGCCGCATGTCCGCCCTGCTGCTTGACGACGGTGTCTCCGTTGACTTCGAGCGTCACTTCAAGGCGCGCCAGATCAAGCCCGGACCATTCCCGCGTCTCCGTCCCGGGCACGAGCGCGCCATTGATCAGGTTGTCGGCGAGCTTCTCCAGCGGCGGCCGCGCGAGCGGATCACGCAGACGGCTGGATACGACCTCGATCGCCGGCAGCGCCGCCATGGCCTCGATCACCTCCCCGCGCTGGTAGGGCTTGTCCCTCGCCGGCAGATCGCGGATGAACCTGAAGGCGATCTCGGCCTCCACACCGAGATGGGGAACCTCGGCCGGCGCGATTCGAGCCGGGCTCGGACGGATCATTCGGGCGTAGATCAATCCGCGCTCCGGCTCCTGTCCGGGGGGCGCATTGATCTTGAAGGCGCCCACCGCCTCTCCGAGCGCGGCCGCCACACGATCCTGGATCATGTGCGCCTCCGCCGTCGACGAAGGCGTCGCCGGCAGCGCCTCGATCCACCCTCCGTTCCGGCGAGCCTGAACAAGGGCCTCGACGCAAGCGGCGATATCCTGCTCGGTCATGGCTCTTCCCCGTCGGCCCGCGGCGGCGCTTCGGTCAGGCCCGGAGACGGCTGAGCGCCGCCTCGGCCACCGCCTCGGGCGTGATCCCGAAATGCTGGAAGACGGCTTTGTAGGGCCCGCTTTCGCCGAAGGTCTTCATGCCGATGAAGGGCCCATCGCCGATGATCGCGTCCCACCCGAAGCGCACCGCCGCCTCGACCCCGACCCTGACCTTGGCCGCGCCGATCACCGCGCGGCGGTAATCGTCCGGCTGCTCGAAGAACGCCTTGAAACAGGGCATCGACACGACCCGGGCGGCCACGCCCTTGTCCTTGAGCTGCGCCTGTGCGGCGACCGCGAGCGAGACTTCCGAGCCGGAGGCGAAGATCGACACCTGCGCTTCGCCTGAGCTGGGAGAAATCTCGTAGCCGCCGCGCGCGCACAGGTTTTCCGCCACATGGGTCGTGCGCAGCGCCGGCAGGCCCTGGCGGGTCAGCGCCAGGATCGAGGGCGAATGCTCATGCTCGAGCGCCGCCTGCCAGCATTCGACGGTTTCGACGCTGTCGGCCGGGCGCCAGACATAAAAATTGGGCATGGCGCGCAGCGACGCCAGGTGCTCGACCGGCTGATGGGTGGGACCGTCTTCTCCCAGGCCGATCGAATCGTGGGTGAACACGTTCACGACCCGGATTTTCATCAGCGCCGACAACCTCAGCGACGGACGGCAATAGTCGGTGAAGCAGAAGAACGACGCGCCCGAGGGAACGAAGCCGCCGTGCAGGGCGATGCCGTTGCATGCGGCGATCATTCCGTGCTCGCGAACGCCCCAGTGGACATAGCGGCCGGAGAAGTCATTCGGCGCGATTTCCTTCTCGCCCGAGAACTTGGTGTTGTTGGAGGGGGTGAGATCGGCCGAGCCGGTGACCAGCTCGGGCATCACCGCGCCGATGGCGTTGAGCGCCGCCTCGCCCGCCTTGCGGGTCGCGACCTCAGGCTTTTCGTCGACGAGCTTCTGTTTGTAGGCGTCGATCGCCTTGTCGAGATCCTGCGGCAGATCGCCGCGCAGCCGCCGCTCGAATTCGGCGCGCTCTTTCGCGTCGAGCCCCTCGAGTGCGCGGTTCCAGGCTTCACGCTGCTCACCGCCGCGCGTTCCTGCTTTGCGCCAGGCGGCGAGAATCTCGTCGGGGATCACGAACGGCGGGTAAGGCCAGTTCAGGTTCTTGCGGGTCCCGGCGACCTCCGCTTCTCCGAGGGCGTCGCTATGCGCCTTGCTGGTTCCCGCTTTGGTCGGCGCGCCGAAGCCGATCGTCGTCTTGCAGGCGATCATCGTCGGCTTGTCGGAGTTCTGCGCCGCACGGATCGCGTCGAGGATCGCCTTGGGATCGTGCCCGTCGATGTGGGTCGCGTTCCATCCCGCGGACTGGAAGCGCGCGACCTGGTCGATGTTGTCGGCGAGGACCGGGACCTGCCCGTCGATCGAGATCCCGTTGTTGTCCCAGAAAACGATCAGCTTCTTGAGCTTGAGATGGCCGGCGATGCCGATCGCCTCATGGCTCAAGCCTTCCATCAGGTCGCCGTCGGAAGCCAGGACATAGGTGTGGTGGTCGACAATGCCGGGAAAGCGCGCGGCCATCATTCGCTCGGCGATCGCCATCCCGACCGAGGTCGCAATCCCCTGGCCGAGCGGGCCGGTCGTGGTCTCGATGCCCGGCGCGCACCAATATTCGGGGTGCCCGGGCGTCCGCGAGCCGACCTGCCGGAACTGCTTCAGGTCGTCGATCTTGAGGCCTTTCTCGCCGCCGACGCCAGTGAGATAGAGGAGCCCGTAGAGCAGCATGCAGCCGTGTCCGGCGGAGAGCACGAACCGGTCGCGGTCGGGCCAATGCGGGTCCGCCGCGTCGAACTTCAGGACGTCTCGCCAAAGGACAGTGGCGACGTCGGCCGCCCCCATCGGCAAGCCGGCATGACCGCTTTTGGCCTTCTCGACCGCGTCGACCGCGAGAAAGCGGATCGCATTGGCCATCGCGTCATGGGACACGCTCGTCGCCATCGGGAGTCTCCTCAAGAACTGGGGCGCCGCCGCTTCCCGGTCCCCAGGGTTCGGCCGCGGTTCGGGCCGCACGGAACGGGCAGCTTGGGGCCAGTTAGGGGCCAGCGCACGAACCTGTCAATTGCGCTCTCGCGCGCGTTGACGCGCGCTTCAAGCGTCGCGTAAACAAAGCGTCGCAATGGACGGAATCAAAACCTCCTTGGAATCTCTGGAAATCGCGATCAGGCGGGTCGCCTCCGCGGTCGAGGCGCTCGAATGGGCGGCGGAGGTGCGCGCGCGCCAGGACGAAGCGCGCGCAACCCGGCAGGAGGAATTCGCGCTGATGCAGGACGACCGCTCGCGGCTCGCGGTCGAACTCGACGCCGCCGTCGACCGGTCGCGCGCGCTCGAATCGGCAAACGGCGAAGCGGCCAAGCGGCTCGCCCACGCCGCCCAGGCGATCGGACGGGTTCTCGGCCGGCTCGCGCCGGAGGCAGACTCTTAAGGCCGGTACGCTGCATGGAAAAGGCGCGCGCCATGTCACAGGTTTCAGTCACCATCGACGGCACGAAGTATCGCCTGGCCTGCAACGAGGGCGAGGAAGCGCAGCTCGAGTTGCTCGCCGGCCTGATCGACGAGAAGATCGGCGAAATGCGCGCCTCGTTCGGCGAGATCGGCGACAAGCGCCTCGTCATCATGGCCGCGCTATCCGTCGCCGACAGTCTGACCGAAGCGCGCGACGCCGTCGCGGCGGAGCGCAAGCGCTCGGAGGCCGCCGACGAGCGCGCCCGCGCGCTCGCCTCGAGCCTCGACGAACTCGGTTCGCGGATCGAGCAGGTGGCGGCGCGGCTTTCGGGCGGCGCGGAGGGCTGACCGGCCGACAACGCGCCATCCCGAGCGCGACCCCTGCGTTCGGCACGGGCCGTGCCCGAACCCCACGACCTGAAGACTGCTCATAGTCGGTCGGCTTTGGAGGGGTCGCCCGGCTGGCTCATCGCCGCGCCGCGCGCGGGCCTGTTTCGGCTATAGCCCGGCTCCAGCCCGCTCTCGCCATATCGCCCGCCGCGTTCGCAGGCGCTTGCGCTTCCGGCGAAATGCGGGTATATGCCCGCACCCATGAAGACCCTCTGCTATTGCGCGGCGGTCCGGACCGCGGCGCGGAAGACGACCGCGCTCTACGATTCGATCCTCGAGCCCGCCGGCGTCACGCTCGCCCAATACAGCCTGATGAGAAGGATCGAGCGCGCGGGAACCGTTTCCTTGACCCGGCTCGGACAGCTCGCGGAACTGGACCGCTCGACGGTCGGGCGCAACGTCAAGGCGCTGGAGCAGCTCGGGCTGGTCCGGACGGCCCCGACGGAAGACCGGCGCGAGGCGGCGGCGCGGCTCGCGCCGGCTGGGGAGGAGGCGCTGCGGCGCGCGGCGCCCCTTTGGGCGGAAGCGCAGCGGCGGGTCGAGGTCAAATTGGGGGCCGGCGGCGCCGACGCCCTGCGGACGCTCGCGGACAATCTTTGATTTTTTTGCCCGGTCGCGGGTAAGCACCCGTAAATGGAGGCGAGGATGACGATTTCGGGGCCGGCTGCCGGCGTTTCGAGCCTGCGGCCGCGGCGGCGGGCGTCGCTCTCCCTTTCCAACCCGCTCGCCGCGGCGATGGCCGCGCGCAACCTCCACTATGGCTGGGTCGTCGCCGGGGCGACCTTTCTCGTCATGCTGGCGACGGCGGGCGCGATGGGCGCGCCGGGCGTGATCCTGCAGCCGCTCGAGAAGGAGTTCGGCTGGAGCACCGAGGCGATCTCGGCCGCGCTTGCGGTGCGGCTCGCTCTTTACGGGCTGATCGCGCCGTTCGCCGCCGCGTTCATCAACCGCTTCGGCGTCCGGGCGGTGGTCGTCTCGGCGGTCACGATGATCGTCTTGGGCATCGTCGCCTCGATGGCGATGACCGAGGTGTGGCAGCTTGTCGCGCTCTGGGGCGTCATCGTCGGAATCGGCACCGGCATGGTCGCGCTGGTGCTGGGCGCGACCGTCGCGGCGCGCTGGTTCGTTCACCGGCGGGGTCTGGTGGTCGGCATGCTGACGGCGAGCAATGCGGCGGGTCAGCTCGTCTTCCTGCCCCTCGTCGCCAAGCTGACGGAATCTTACGGCTGGCGCAGCGCGCTCGCCTTCGTCGCCGCCATGCTCGTCGTCGCCGGGTGCGCCGCGCTCCTCATCCTGCGCGACCGCCCGGCCGATGTCGGGCTCGCTCCGTTCGGAGAGCGGACGGTCCAGCCGGCGCCGAAGCAGGATCTGAGGATCGGCGCGATGATGGCCTCGCCCTTGCGCGCGCTCTATGCGGCGCGGACAAGCCGCACCTTCTGGGTGTTGTTCGCGACCTTCTTCGTCTGCGGCCTCTCGACCAACGGCCTCATCCAGACGCACTGGGTGTCGCTTTGCGGCGACTACGGCATCGCGCCGGTCGCGGCGGCTGGCGCGCTCGCGGTGATCGGCGCCTTCGACTTCGTCGGCACGATCCTCTCCGGGTGGCTGTCGGACCGTTACGACAACCGTTGGCTTCTGTTCATGTACTATGGCCTGCGCGGCCTTTCCCTGATCGTCCTGCCCTTCACCAATTTCACGGTCGTCGGGCTCTCCGCCTTCGCGGTCTTCTACGGCCTCGACTGGGTCGCGACCGTGCCGCCGACGGTGCGGCTGACGGCCGAGCGGTTCGGCGCCGAAAAGGCGAACCTGACCTTCGGCTGGATCTTCGCCGCCCATCAGCTCGGCGCGGCGACCGCGGCGTTCGGCGCCGGCTTCTCGCGCAGCGATTTCGCCACCTACCTGCCGGCGCTCTATGTCGCCGGCGTCGCCTGCCTCGTCGCGGCCACGCTTGCGCTCACAATCGGCCCGCGGCGCAGGGAGGCGCTCGCGGCGGCGTGAGCGGCGCGCAAGTCGGGGCCTTCATCGCGAAGGCGGAGAAACTGCCTTGAACATTGCGCGAGTGCGGGACGCCAAGCCCAGCCCGGCAAAGCCGAGCAGAAGCATCGCCCAGGCGGGCGGCTCTGGCGCGGGCGTCGGAACAAGCGTGACGGTGGTCAAATTCGAGGTAAAATCCAGAAATTCTCCGTTGAGCAGCATTACCGCCTTAGTCTCCGGCGGGAGCAGCCCGCCCGGATTGCAGGCGAGGCTCAGGACGGAGGGCGCCCCGGCGCAAGCTCTGCCTCCCCCTTGCGACGCGATAAAGGCGAGCGAACTGGCGCCGCCCGTGGTGTCATAGCTGAAGAACGTAAGATCGCCGAGACCGGCGTTGCTGAGGGCCGGGGTCGTGAGCGATTTCGCGTTGATCGATATCTTGGTGAGGTCCGCCAATTCGATGAATCCGCTCGGTTCGACGGTTCCGGTGAACTGGCCGGTGAGCGGGCTGAGGGTTCCCGTTCCCCAGCCGGTGAGATTCGAGAAAGAAAAGGTCTCGGTCACCGCGGCGCGGGCCTGCTGGCCCACCACAGCGGACGTCATGAGCGCGACGAAACTCAGAGCGGCAATGGCCTTCACAGCGCTGGCCCCCGGAATGCGCCGGGCGACAGAGCCGCGACGAATGCGCCGAGGCTATCCGCGTTTTCTGCTCGCGGCAAGCGCGCTCGGCGGTTGGCGACGCGGGGCTTTGGGCCGCCCCGCTCCACAGCGCTCTACGCTGCTCCCTCCCGTCGCGTCAGCCTCAACACGGCGCCGAGGGTCGCCTTGAGCGAAGCCATCACGATGTTGGGGTCCATCCCCACCCCATGCAGGGAGCGGCCTTCCGAGTCCTGGATCTCGACATAGCTGGCCGCGGTCGCGTTGGCGCCGCGCCCGACCGCGTGCTCGTGGTAGTCGATGAACGAGAACTCGACCTTGAACGCCTTCTTGAGCGCGTCCACGAAAGCGTCGATCGGCCCGTTGCCCTCGCCCTCCACGGTCATCGTCGAGCCGTCGGCCTTGCGCAGATTGGCGAACAGCTCCCGGTTTTCCGGGCTGGTCGGGAGCACCTGCTGCTTGATGAGCGTCATCGGCGGATCGTCGAGCAGATAGACCTCGCGGAACAAAGCCCACAGTTCGCGCGAGGTCAGCTCCTTGCCGTCCGCGTCCATGCGCGCCTGCGCGATCTTGGAGAATTCGATCTGCATCGAGCGGGGGAGATCGAGCCCGTAATCGGCGCGCAGGATGTAGGCCATGCCGCCCTTGCCGGACTGGCTGTTGATGCGGATCACCGCCTCGTAGTCGCGCCCGACGTCCTTCGGATCGATCGGCAGGTACGGCACGAGGAACAGCGGATCGTTGCGCTTTTCCTGCGCCTCGAAGCCCTTCTTGATCGCGTCCTGGTGCGAGCCGGAAAAGGCGGTGTAGACCAGTTCGCCAACGTAAGGATGGCGCTGGTGCACCGGCAATTGCGTGCAATGCTCGGCGATGTCGCGGATCGCGTTGACGTCGCTGAGGTCAAGCTCAGGCTCGACCCCCTGCGTGAACAGGTTGAGCGCCATGGTGACGATGTCGACATTCCCGGTGCGCTCGCCATTGCCGAACAACGTGCCCTCGACCCGTTCGGCGCCCGCCATCAGCGCAAGCTCGGCGGCGGCGACCGCGGTGCCGCGGTCGTTGTGCGGGTGAACGGACAGGATCACGCTCGCGCGGTCCGATATGCGGCGCCCGAACCATTCGAACTGGTCGGCGTAGATGTTCGGCGTCGCCATTTCGACCGTCGCCGGCAGGTTGAGGATGAGCCGCCTCTCGGGCGTCGGCTTGATCACGTCCTTGACCGCCTCGCAGATCGCAAGCGCGACCTCAAGCTCGGTGCCGGTGAAGCTCTCGGGCGAATATTCGAACTGGAACTCGGCGCCCTCCGCTGCTTCGGCCAGCGCCTTGACCTGCCTCGCCGCGTCGACCGCGATTTTCTCGACCCCCTTCGCGTCGGTGCGAAACACGACGTCGCGCTGGAGGCTGGAGGTCGAATTGTAGAAGTGGACGATGACCTTCCTCGCGCCCTTCACGGCCTCGAAAGTGCGCTCGATGAGTTCCGGCCGGCACTGGGTCAGGACCTGGATCGCGACGTCGTCGGGAATTGCATCCGTCTCGATGATCGAGCGGACGAAGTCGAAGTCGGTCTGCGAGGCGGAAGGAAAGGCGACCTCGATCTCCTTGAAGCCCATGGCCGTGAGCAGCCGGAACATGCGGTTCTTGCGCTCGACGCCCATCGGCTCGATCAGCGCCTGATTGCCGTCGCGGAGATCGACCGAGCACCAGATCGGCGCTTTCTCGATTGTCCGCGAAGGCCATTGCCGGTCAGGCAGGACAATGGGCGCGTAAGCGCGGTACTTTTGAACGGGCATATGTGTCATGACGGACCCTGGGGAAGATTTGGGCGGCTTGCGGCTTCATAATCAGCCTGGCCGACCTTGCCTGTCGTATGGATAAGGCGGATGCGAAACGACGTGTCCCGGCGCGTCTAACGCGCCGGGCGGCTAAGGATCAGGGTCGTCGACCAGGCTCGCATCGACCCCTTCAAGCAGAGACAAGCGAAAAAATCAACCGCCCGGCGCGCCAGCGCAGCGCTTTTCAGATCCCTTGCTGAGAATAGGAAAAGGAGTTATGGTGGCGGTGGTTCTGGCGAATTTGTTGGCCCTCTTTGTTGGGGCCTTGGAAGCATTGTCAAAGACAGTTATGTTTTGAAAAGTCTGAGGGAGGCTTTTTATCAATCTTGGCAGACTGTCTTTTCCCCGTTGCATGATTATGTGGATGATTTACTTCACGGAGAATTTCAATGAGCGGAACTTGGCAGGACCTTTCAAACGCCGCTGGGTTTAGCGCAAGCACCATGCTTCTCCTAACGGACGGATCGGTGCTTTGCCATGACGAACCGAATACGGGAGGCGTCTCGGCCACAAATCACTGGTATCGACTTGTTCCAGATACACTGGGTAACTATCGTAACGGTACCTGGCACGCCGTCGCGGATAGTCACACCGCCCCGCTATATTTCGCATGTTCTGTCCTCCGAGATGGAAGAGTCTTTATCGCTGGAGGGGAATATGACGATTCCCATGGGCAGGTCGAGCAGCTTGCCGCCGAGATCTACGACCCGGTGGCCAATACGTGGACGACCATCCCTACTCCCGCTGGATGGACCAACATCGGCGATGCGCCGTCCGTGGTGCTGACTGACGGACGAGTCCTGCTCGGGAATATCAACAACAACGAGACTGCGATTTACGATCCGGTCTCCAACACATGGTCGGCTGGTCCCACCAAAGACGACACGCGTTGCACGGAAGAGACCTGGGTCCTGATGCCCGATCAGACTGTTCTTTGTCTCGAATGCGACCGGCGGCCTCGGGCCGAGAAATATGTGATGGCGGCCAACCAATGGGTCACCGCGGGCAGCACTCCGGTTACGCTCGTGGATGCCCCTTCGGATGAAATCGGCGCCGCTGTCGCCCTGCCGGACGGTCGGGCGTTCTGCATTGGGGCGACCGGCAACACGGCTCTTTACACTGTCCCGGCGATCGCGAACCAGCCGGGCGCCTGGGCCGCGGGTCCGTCCTTCCCGGTTATCGTCACCGGAAAGACCACCGGCGCGAAAGACGCTCCGGCATGCCTCATGCCGAACGGCCGTGTGCTCTGTCTTGTTGGTCCGTTCAACTCGGCCGCAGGGGAATGGGGCCAGCCGGTTTATTTCTTCGAATACGATCCGGTCGCCAACACCTTGACCCAAGCGCCATCGCCGTCGAACGCCGGCGGGTCTCCGTTCAGCTCGCGCCTGATGCTGCTGCCCACAGGGCAGGTGCTTCACGCAAGCGGAACCCAGACGGTGGCGATCTACACTCCTGACGGCGCGCCCGATCCCGTGTGGCGCCCATCTGTCACATCTGTTCCGACCGCGCTATTGCCGGGTAATACCTACACGTTGCACGGACGCCAGATCAATGGCCTGTCGCAGGCCGTGATTTATGGCGACGAAGGCTCCATGGCGACGAACTACCCGATTGTCCAGCTCACCGACCCGTCCGGAAACGTCGTTTATTGCCGGACCCGCAACCATTCGACCATGGGTATCCAGACGGGCGCGGCGATCCACACGACGCAATTTACCGTGCCCAGCAATGCTCCGTTTGGGACTTACCGCTTGTGCGTCATCGCGAACGGTATTGCCTCGGAAAGCGTAACCGTCGCCGTGACCCACAAGAGATGGAAGGAAATCAAGTGGGAGATCAAGGAAGTCAAGGAGATCAAAGAAAACTTCAAGTGGGAGCATGAAAACCTGAAACTCGTTTTCGAGGATCTCCGCAAGATCAGCGAGATCGACCAGGTCAGTCAGCTCGGAGACCTTGGCTGGGGCGAGGTCATCCGACAACTGGTCAATAGGAGCGATCAATTGGAGGGGCAGTTGAGAGCCTTCATCAAGAAGGACGAGCGCCCCGATGTCGAGGTTTCCGTGCAGCCGGTCTCGGCAGCCGCGCCGAAGAAGACCGTTCCCCATACCGAAAAACCTAGAAAGGATCGCAAAGCCGGCGGGACGAAAAAGAAGAAGTGATTGTCATCCTTGCCAGCGGTCTGGATCGCGACGCTCGCGATCTGGCGAACAGCTGGAAAGCGTACGACGCACGGATCCTGACCGCGGAAGACTTGCATCGGCCCGGCTGGGCCTTTCGTCCGGACGATGGCGCGCAGGACGGGACGTGCGTTGTTGGGGGAAGCGTCGTTGGCGCCAGGGATATCGAGCTGGCGCTCACTTGCCGGCCGTCAGTTCTGCCAGAAGAGCTGACGGGCCTGCACCCGGAGGAAAGGCAATATGTGGCGGCGGAAATGACCGCATTTCTCGTCGCGTGGCTAACGTCTCTGACCTGTCCAATGTTCAACCGGCCAACCGCGACCTCCTTGTGTGGACCCGCTTGGTCGGTTGAACATTGGCGAATCCAGGTCGTCCGCTGCGGGGGACGATGGGCCAGAACCGCCGCGGACTTGCGCTCCGCCTGCGTTATCGGCGACCAATGTTTCAACGCCCCGAATGATCGTTTAGAGCGCGTGCTGCGCCAACTCGCAATCGCTGCGAACGTTCGCTTCCTCCGCGCTCTATGCAATTCCGAAAGCGTCGTCAGCGTCAGTTCGCTTCCGCGATGCGACACGGACCAGCTGAGAGATGCAATTCTGCACAACTCAGGTCTGTTGCCTTGATATTGCTTTGGGGTGTTCCGGGAGATTCCCCGATGGACGCGGTCCGCTCCGCCCTTCGGGACTTGGGAAGAGAAGCCATCTTCCTGGATCAGCGGCGCAATTCCAACATGCGGGTTCGCCTGAAGCCCTCGCGTCGTGGAGATGTGAATGGATCGATCTCGTCCGGAGGAGAGGTTCTCAATCTCGGCGAGATTGGATCGGCCTACATCCGGCCGATCGAAACGCGCAAAGCGATGCCCGAGCCCGATGTCGAGGGCAAAGCGTTTCAACACGCGATAGCCGTGGATACAACGCTGATCGCGTGGTCGGATTTGACCACCGCGCAAGTCGTCAATCGCCCCGGCGCGATGGCGTCCAACCATTCGAAACCCTATCAGGCCTCGCTGATCCGAAACCTCGGCTTCCGAACGCCGCGCACCCTCATCACCACCGATCCGGTCGCGGCGTCGCAATTTGTGAAATCCAATGCTTGCGTTGTCTACAAATCGATCAGCGGTGTGCGGAGCGTCGTATCGAGACTTTATCAACCCGCTCCTTCTGTCGCAATGGACAAGCGCGGCCGTCCGGGCCACAAGCCGCCCGCAGCGAGAGAGAATTTGGCCGAGTTTCCGATCCTCCAGTTCGGCGCGAGCCGCTTCCTGCAGGCGCATGTCGACCTGTTTGTGAGCGAGGCTTTGCCGCGCGGCGAAGCGATGGGGCGCATCGCGGTCGCGGGAACCACGGGGAGCGCGGACAGCCGCCGGCGGGTCGCCGCCTTCGCCGCGGGCCAGCCCTACCGCGTTGTCGTCAAGGGCCTCAGAAACGGCGCGATCGTCGACGAGAGCGTGGAAGTCGGAAGCGTCGGCGCCGGTGTCGACGCCCTGACGCAATGGGGCGAGCTCGAACGCCTGTTCATCGCCGCGCGCTGCGCGGTGTCGAACACCGCCGACCGCGGCTACGAGACCGACCCCGACGACCGGCTGGACGGCGGGCCGCCAAAATCGTTCCCGGCCAAGCTCGCCAGGCTACTGCTGGCGCGCTACCGCGCCGGCGCGGGGCCGATCACGCTTTTTCCCTGCGAACTGACGCCGGCCAATGGCGAGGTCCTGCGCGGCGTGACGCTCTCCGTGCTCGACCGCTGGCAGGCGCCGCCGAAGGCGCGCCGCTGGGTCGCGGAGGAGTGCCTCTGGGTCAATTCGCTGGTCGACCGGATCGTCTCCGAGCCGCTGGAACCGCTCGGCGCGGTCGCCGAACCCTATGCCTTGTGGGCGATCGGGGACCAGCCCGGCCTCGAGCTTCCCTGCCGGCACGCCGCGATCGTGGTCGCCTCCGACCTCAAGCCTTATGAGCGGCTGAAGCTCTTCATCCTCAATCTCGGCCACACGTATCTCGCCGAGATTTGGGCGCGGCGGGGCGGTCCGGCTGCGCTCACGGTCCGCGAAGCGGTGGCGGACGAGCCGTTCCGCGCCGAACTCGATGCGCTCTATCGGGAAGAAGTGCTCCCGGTCTTCGCGGGCATCGGGATGAGCAAAGAGGCCGGCGCCTATCTTGAGACGGTGATCGAGAGATTCTCCAATCCGTTCCTCGATCACCGCTTGTCCGAAATCTTCACCAACCACGAGGCCAAGAAGCAGCGGCGCTTCGGCGGACTGATCGAACTCGCAAAGGCCAACGGCGTCCGGGTCAGGCAGCCGCGCCTCGAGGCCGCGCTCGCCGGCGGCCGCTAGCATGACCCGCGATCCCCTCGCCGCGGGGGACCTGATCGCCGAGCGGCGGTTCGCCTACGCCAAAGCGGCGGCGGAAGAGGGCGACCTCGGCGCGGCGGCGGAGCTGTTCGAGCAGGCGGTCGAGCGCGCGCCCCATTGGGCGGCGGCGGCGTTTGCGCTGGGCGAGACGCGCGAGAAGCTCGGCGATCTGGACGCCGCGGCGCGAGCGTTTCGCCAGAGCCTCGCGGCCGATCCCGCCGACGCGCAAGGCGCGGAGGCGCGGCTCGCGCTGATCGGCCGGGGGAAGGCGCCCCCTGCCCTGCCGCAAGCCTATGTCGCGCGGCTGTTCGACGATTATGCGCCGCGCTTCGAGCGGCATCTCGTCGACAATCTGGGCTATCGCGGCCCCGCGCTGATCGCCGCGGCGCTCAGCGTGGCGGCGCCGGGCCGCAGATTCGCCAACGCGATCGACCTTGGCTGCGGTCCGGGCCTCATGGGCGAGGCTCTGCGCGGCCAAGTCGATTGCCTGACGGGCGCCGACCTTTCGCCAGCGATGATCGCGAAAGCGGGTGAACGGGGGATCTACGACAAGCTCATCGTGGGCGACGCGGCCGCGCTGCTCGCCTGCGAGCCGCCGGGCGCGCTCGACCTCATCGTCGCGGCTGACGCCTGTCCCTATATCGGCGACCTCGAGGCCCTATTCGCTGTCGCCGCGACCGCGCTCGCCGAGGACGGCCTCTTCGCCTTCACCGTCGAACTCGGCGAAGGGGACGGCTTCCGGCTCCAGCCGACGATGCGCTTCGCCCACAGCCGGGCCTATGTCGAGGCGACCGCGGCCGGCGCCGGCCTCGACCCGGTCGTCGTGCAGGAGGCCTCGACGCGGCGCGAAGCGGGCCGGGACGCGCGAGGTCTCGTCTGCGTCTTCGGGCGGAGCGAGGGTCGCGCGTAAGCGCCTCAGGCGAGCCGCCACGAACCGGCCAGCGCGCGCGTCCCCGGCTCGGCAATGAGGCTCCGCCTCGTCCGCGCCTCGGGCGCCCGGTAGGCCATCCGGCAATGGCCGGCGCAATAGGAATGACCCCTCAGCGGCGTAAGCCCGCAATAGGCGAACTCTCCGGCCTTCGGGTCGCCGAGCGGCCACCGGCAGGCGAATTCGCGCATCTCCTCGAATCGCACCCGTCGCATCTCGCCAATCTCGGCCTCGCCGAAAGGCCATGCCGCCTCGCTCGCCTCGCCGTCAGACCGTGAACCGGGGAGGACCCGAAGCGCCAGCGCCGGGCGCGGCTTGCCGGCTTGGGGCTCATGGCGGGGATTGGCGGCGGCCCATTGCGCCCGACCGGCGCGAGCCTGCGTCTTGCGGAGCCCCGAGCCGGGCCCGCCGCCATTGAGCTTGATCCCGATCCGGCTCGCCTTGCCGATGACCGCGTTGCGGGACGCCGCCCCGAGCGCCGCGGCGATGACGCTTGCGCTCCTCCCTTCGAGAGCGAGCCTCTTGAGGTCCTCGACCGCCTCGGCTGTCCACCGCATTCGCAATCCTCCAACGGCTGCCCGGCGGCGCTCGAGCCGCACGGCATGGGTTTCAATGAACTATTCTTTTCCTGAGCGCCCCAAGGGACGATTCTGGCGGCTCGACCTGCCAGGTCAGGACGAATTTCCTATTCTTTCAGCATGTTATGCAAAACAGCCGGCGCGGCAACCGTATATTAGGAATTGTCCAACACGAGTCAAAAATACGGTATAATGGCGGCGCGGTGCGGAATACGAGCGGCGGCGTTCCGAACCGATGGGAACGAGCGATGTCCAGCGGTGGTGCGGAACGCGCGAGGTCTGCGGGAACGCCGCCATACACGTCCTATCGGACCTTCAGGACGTTCATCGACGATCTTCGTGAGCACGGCGTTCCCTCTCGCATCGACCGCAGCGTGCTGACCCGCTTTTCCGGCGTGGTCGGGTCTCAGCTCATGCATGCGCTCCGGTTCCTCGGCCTGATCGAGGATGACGGGCGCCCGACGCCGCGCCTCAGGGAGCTCGTCGACGCGCATGGGGCCGCGCATTGGCCCGAGACGCTGCTTGCGCTGCTGAGGGATGAATACGCCCCGATATTCGCGATCGACCTCGAGAGCGCGACGCCTTCCCATTTCAATGGCGCGTTCAGGAAGGCCTTCCCGGCCGCGGACGCGGTCGTCCAGAAGTGCGTGACATTCTTTCTTTACGCCGCGAACGACGCGGGAGTGAAAATCAGCGCCCGCATCCTCAAGGGCCGGAAGCCGCGGTCCCTGACGCCGCCGCGCAGAAAGGCCGCGAAGCCCGCCTTCGCCCATCCCCCGGCAAGGGACATCGAGGCGGCGCCCTCGCCGCCCCGGGCCCCCGCGGCTCCCGTCGAGAGCAAAAAACCGTCGGAGGTCCTCTTCCTCAGCCTTGACCCGAAAGCGATGGACGACGAACAGCAGGCCGCGGTCTGGACTCTGCTGAAATATTTCAAGGCAAGGGGACTGTAGGCGCGCCCGGCTCAAGCGCGCCGGACCCGGTCAGCGACCGCGTCCGCCAATCCGCCCTACACGCCCTCGAGCAGCCGTCGCGCGATCACCTGCGCCTGGATCTCCGCCGCGCCCTCGAAAATGTTGAGAATGCGCGCATCGCAGAGGACCCGCGAGATCGGATATTCGAGCGCGAAACCGTTGCCCCCATGGATCTGCAGCGCATTGTCCGCCGCGGCCCACGCGACACGAGCCGCGAGCAGCTTCGCCATCCCCGCCTCCAGATCGCAGCGGCGCCCGTCGTCCTTGGCGCGGGCGGCGAAATAGGTCAATTGGCGGGCGATGTGGATCTCGACCGCCATCATCACGAGCTTGTCGGCGACGCGGGGAAAATGGATGAGCGTCTTGCCGAACTGCACCCGCTCGCGGGCGTAGCGCAAACCCAGCTCGAAAGCGCATTGCGCCACCCCCACGGCGCGAGCCGCGGTCTGGATGCGCGCCGATTCGAAGGTCGCCATCAATTGCTTGAAGCCCTGACCCTCCGCCCCGCCGAGCAGCGCCTCGGCGGGCAGGCGAAAGCCGTCGAAGGCGATCTCGTATTCCTTCATGCCGCGATAGCCGAGCACTTCGATTTCGCTCCCCGACATGCCCAGTGCCGGGAAAGGGTCGGCGTCCGTCCCGCGCGGCTTCTCGGCCAGGAACATCGACAGGCCCCTATAGCCCCGCTCCCCGGGATCGGTGCGAACGAGCAGGGTCATGAGATCGGCGCGAACCGGATGGGTGATCCAGGTCTTGGCCCCGCTGACCATGTACCCGTCGCCGTCGCGCGTGGCGCGGGTGCGAAGGCTTGCGAGGTCCGAGCCGGTGTTGGGCTCGGTGAACACGGCCGTCGGCAGAATTTCTCCGCTCGCAAGTCCCGGCAGGTATTTCCGCTTCTGCGCCTTCGTGCCGCCGGCGAGAATGAGCTCGGCGGCGATCTCCGAGCGGGTGCCGAGCGAGCCGACGCCGATATAGCCGCGCGACAGCTCCTCCGAGACGACGCACATCGCGACCTTGCCGAGCCCCATGCCCCCGTAGGATTCGGGGATGGTGAGGCCGAACACCCCCATGCCCGAGAGCCCGGCGATGACCTCGAGCGGGATATAGGCGTTGGCGCGATGCCACCCTTGCGCGTGCGGGACCACCTCGGCGTCGGCGAAGCGGCGCATCTCGCCGCGGATCGCCTCGAAAGTGTCGTCGAGGCC
Organism: uncultured Alphaproteobacteria bacterium; assembly: GCA_963742305.1. Classification (GTDB taxonomy): domain Bacteria; phylum Pseudomonadota; class Alphaproteobacteria; order Rhizobiales; family Beijerinckiaceae; genus Roseiarcus. The sequence goes on along the minus strand of CAVULN010000016.1, from coordinate 243,622 downwards.
CGCGTCGCCGACCGCGCCTTCCTCGCCATTGGCGATGAGGGCGGCGAGGGCGGCCCGGTTCTCGCGGGTGGCGCCACCGGCGATCAAAGCGTCGACGGTTTCGGTGCGAAAGCGGGCGATATCCCCGGCCGCGAGTCCGAAGTCGGAAAGGCGGGCGATTTCGCCCTGGTTCATGGGGATGCCGCCGAACATCTGAGCAAGATATTCGCCGAGCCCGATCCGGGTCAGGAGCCGCTCGGTCTCGCCGAAGCGGCCTTCCTCCCCGATGCGCTGGGCGTAGGCGGCCATTTCCCTGATCGCTTCGACGTAGGTCGCAAGCCACGCGAGGCCGTGGGCTGCGCGCTGCTCGGCTTCGAGCTTGTCCGCGCCGAGCCTGCCGCTTTCGCTCACCCGGTCGCGCACGGCGTCGAGCGCGCAGTCCAGAAGGCCCTTGGCGGCGAAGTGAGCCTCACGGGCAAGATGGTCGAGCGTCACAGGGGCCGGTCTCCTACGGCTGGCGCCTTTTGCTGCGCCGCAGCATGCGTCGGGGCAGGCTACGTTGCAATGCATCTTTTGACGGGGGACAGGTCGGAATTTCGGCGCCGCGCGGTAGCGCTCGCCGCCGCACGGAGCCAAAATGAGCCTATCCGTTGCGCGGAGGCTCGAGCGAGGGTGCGCGGACCCGTGAGAATCGTCTGGAACGCGGCGGAGAAATTCGCCACCGACGACGGCTGGGCGATCGCCAGCTATATCGGCCTCACCCTTTTGACCTCGCTGTTCCCGTTCCTCATCTTTGTCGGGGCGCTCGCGGGGTTCTTCTTCGGCTCGGAGGATCTCGCCCACGAGGCCGCGAAGCTGGTATTCGCCGAATGGCCGGATGTCGTGGCCCGTCCGATCGCCGACGAAGTCGAGCGGGTTCTGACCACCCCCCGCAGCGGCGGATTGCTGACCTTCGGCGCGGTCTTCTCGTTCTATTTCGCCTCGAGCGCCATCGAGGCGCTTCGGGTCGGGCTCAATCGCGCCTATGGCCTCGTCGAGCAGCGGTCGTGGTGGCTGTTGAGGCTCCAGTCGCTGGGGCTGGTGCTGAGCGGCTCGCTCGCGCTGCTCGCGCTCGCCTTTCTGGTCGTGCTCGGGCCGTTGATTCTGGATGTGCTCGCGACCTTCTTTCCCTTCGTCGCCAAGGCGCACGAGCTCCTGACCCTGCTGCGCCTCGCGGTTGCGGGCACGATGGTGGCGAGCTCCCTCATTCTCGCCCATCTCATCCTGCCGGCCCACCGGGTCGGGTTTCTCGACATCCTTCCGGGGGTGGCGCTGACCTTCATCGCCAGCATCGCGTTCGGCGAGGCGTTCGGCGCCTATCTGACCGAGTATCTGCGCAATTACATCTCGACCTATGCCGGTCTGGCCTCGGTCATGATCGCGCTCGTCTATCTCTACTGGGTTGCGCTTCTGTTCGTGTTCGGCGGCGAACTGAACGCGGCGATCATCCGGGCGCGCCAGGCGCGGGCGGCCAAATGACGCCAGGGACGGCGGGCGCGCGGCTCGCCCAGCCGGGGCAACTTGATCCCCCCGCGGAGCGATGACGAAGCGCTCGTGGAGATTTGATCGGAACTAAGCGACAAAAACAACTCGTGTATAAAAACAACCGCAAGGTTGTATACTAACAATTCTTGACACTATATTTTGCCCACGTTACAAAATCCGGGCAATGACGTGACATACACAGGCGGAGCTGTTTGAGGAAGTTGGGCGGCGTTCAAAAGGGGGAATTTTATGAATGCCTTTTCACGATCGAGCTTATCCAGGTTGACCGCCGCAGGCGTGATCGCGGGCTCAATGGCGCTAGCAGGCCCCAGCCAGGCGACAGCCATAGACCACGTGTTCAGCCTGATTTTGGACGGAATGAGCACAGGGATCTGCGCCGGAATGATTTGCCCGATCTCGTTCGGGAGCGTGACCGTAACCGGCGACACGACAAGCGTGCTCAATTTCTCGGTCGCTCTGGCGGGGGACGAGAATTTTTCCGCGGGCGATTCGTTCTGGTTCGATCTGTCGGCGGCGGGGAACCCGATAACGTTTGCCCTGGAGCCGCCGAGCTCCGGAACCGTCGGTCCGGACGCCTGGAATTGGGTTACGCCGTTCTCGACTGGAAGTTTTACTCCGGCTCCAGGAGCCGACTTCCCTGGGCCGTATGGTGACCTGGTTCAATGTACGGCGGCTGGGATTCTCTGCGGCACGGAACTGAATTTCACCGCAAGCGGAGCGGACGCAACCCATGCATTCGTGATTGGCGGGCCGCTCGGCGCGGAGAATTTCCTCAATATCCCAGTCCCCTTCGTGGCGAACATATCGATTGCGCCGGGCACGACCCTTTGCCCCGAAGACACCGCCTGCACCGGTCTCGTCGGAGCTCCCGAATCTTCGACCTGGGGAATGATGCTGCTCGGCTTCGCCGGGCTGGGTTTCCTTGGGTACCGCAAGGCGTTCAGGGCGAGGCTCGCGGCCTGAATCGATCTTAAAGAGGCGGACGGTTATGGAGGGTCGCGCAGGAGCGGCCCTCTGTCGATTCCTGCTGTCTGACCGGCCGATGGGCGCGGCCGCAAGCGATTGCCGCCACCGGCCGGGCGGCCCGCTCGCCTATTCGGCGCTGGAGAACTTCATCAGGATGATCCCGGCAACGATCAGCGCGGCGGCGAGGACGCGCGGCGGCGTCGCCGGCTCGCCCAGAAACGCGATCCCGGCCACGAAGGCGCCGACCGCGCCGATGCCCGTCCAGACCGCATAGGCGGTTCCGAGCGGCAAGGTCTTCATCGAGATCGTGAGCAGCGCGACGCTCGCGAGCATCGCGACGACGGTGACGGCGGCAGGCCCGGCCAGGGTGAACCCGGCCGACTTCTTCATGAAGAACGCCCAGACGATTTCCATCAGTCCGGCGCAAACGAGAACGATCCAGGCCATCGAGCGCTCGGCCTCCTCGTCGGAGCCGGGCCGTCCCGGACGTGTTTCGTTGAACGGGAGGCCGTCCTCCCGCGCCAGAATTAAGGATCGGCCGCCGAGGTTTTCAAGCGCCGCCCGCAACGCCGCGCCGCCGTTCCCCTCGACGCATCGTCGAGGGGCCGCGGGATGCCGGCCTGCCGGTGGGCGTGGCGAACAAGATAGTAACCGCCGACCGCCGCTGGGCCCTTGTCAGCGATTTCTGGACCGTCAAACCGCGGTTTGCGAGGGCATTTTTTAATGCCATACTATAACATTCAGATATAACATACTGATATCACATTAACCAATGCGTCAGCGTCATAGCTAGACGCGCGCCCGTGCGGATTCGAGTTGCAGAAAAATGAGCCTAATCCCTTGAGAACGTTGAATTGCGGGCAGAATTGCACATTTGGCCGCGCCCGCTCAGCCCTGCGGCCCGGGCGTCATCGGATCGGCGGGGCGTATTGCAGACCGCCCTTGTCCCACAGGGCGTTCAGGCCGCGGCGGATCTTGATCGGCGAGCCCATGCCGACATTGCGCTCGAAGATCTCCCCGTAATTGCCGACCGCCTTGATGATGCGATAGGCCCAGTCATTGGTGAGGCCGAGCCCCTCGCCGAAACTGCCCTCGACGCCAAGCAGGCGGCGGATCGCCGGATTGTCGGATGTCCGCTTCTCGTCGACATTGGCCTGGGTCACTCCCAGTTCTTCCGCGGTGACGAGCGCAAAGTGGGTCCATTGCACGATCTGGAACCACTGGATGTCGTCCTTGCGCACCGAGGGCCCGAGCGGCTCCTTGGAGATGATCTCCGGCAGCACGATATTGTCATCCGGGTTCGACATCTTGAGCCGCTCGGAATAGAGGCCCGAGGCGTCGGTGGTGTAGGCGTCGCAGCGGCCGCTGTCATAGGCCCTGGTCGCCTCCTCGTCGGTCGCGAACACCACCGCTTCGAGCTTCATTTTGTGGGTGCGGAAATAATCAGCGAGGTTGAGCTCGGTCGTCGTCCCCTGCTGAACGCAGACCGAGGCGCCGTCGAGTTTGAGCGCCGAGTCGACGCCGAGCTTCTTCTTCACCATGAATCCCTGGCCGTCGTAGAAGTTGATTCCGCTGAAGAACATGCCGCCGATCTGGCGCGACAGCGTCCAGGTGGTGTTGCGGATCAAAACGTCGATCTCGCCGGAAGCCAAGATGGTCGGCCGATCCTTGGCGTTGACCGGCAGGAACTTGACCTTGTTCGGATCGTTGAAGATCGCCGCGGCGATCGCGCGGCATTCGTCGACGTCGAGCCCTTTCCACACCCCCTGGCTGTCCGGCAGCCCGAATCCCGCCAGTCCGGTATTGGAGCCGCAGATCAGCTCGCCGCGCGCCTTGACCTGGTCGAGCGTGCCTGCGTGGGCGGGACGCGCCTCGACGCAGCCGAGCGCGGCGCCGAGGGCCGATGCGGCGAGGAAAACAACCAGCGATTTCATGAAATTCTCCCGCGCTAAGGTTCACGATCCTTGACGCCCGCTCTGACCGCGGGGCAGATGCGGGCATTGTCGGGACAGCCGAGCGCGGGAGTCGAATCGGCGGCAAGCCAGGGGTCGAGGCTGGCGGGCGAGGCCCATGGAGCAACGGTTCACCTTCAACGCGGTCGCCGAACTTTATGATCAGGCCCGCAGCGGTTATCCGCAGGCGCTGTTTGACGACCTGCTGGCCCTCGCCAATCTGTCGGCCGGCGACGCCTCTTCTCGAAGTCGGCTGCGGCACCGGCAAGGCGACGGAGGCGTTCGCCCGGCGCGGACTGAACGTCGTCGCCCTCGAACCTGGGCCGGAAATGATCGCGGCGGCGCGGAGGCGCCTCGCTGGCCTGAGCGGGGTGCGTTTCGTCGAGACGACGTTCGAAGCGTGGCCCGTCGAGACGGGAGCCTTCAGGCTCGTCGCCGCGGCGCAATCGTGGCACTGGGTCGCCCCGGACATCCGGTTCGGACTGGCCTTCAAGGCCCTTGCGCCCGGCGGAATGCTTGCGGTCTTCGGAACCGCGCCGGGGCCGATTCCGCAGCCCTTTCGGGAAGCTTTGGAGAAGGCCTACGCGATTCATGCGCCGGATGTCGGAGGACCGCCGCCGGAGCACGCCTATCTGCCGAGCGGCCCCTTCTCCGGCGATTTCGACCGCTCGGGCCTGTTCGAACAGGCGAGTCACAAATCCTATCCCTGGTCGCGTTCGTTTTCGGCCCGCAGCTATGCCGACTATCTCCGCACTGTCTCCCGTTATCGATTGATGGACGATAAGCGGCGCGAAGATCTCCTTGCCGCTGTTGCGGAAGCCATTGAGGCCAACGGCGGCGGCTTCGACGCCCCGGTCGAAACCCACCTCTATTTTGCGCGCCGCAAGGCGTGACGGGACGCGCATCCTCCTTCTTTTCTTGATTTCGAGCCGGTTTCGCGAAAAACGTCATCCCACGATTTGCAAACAGCCTCTCCCGGATCATAGATGGCGAAACTCACCGATGAAACCCGCGCGTCGCTAAGGCGCCGCTCGCGCCTCGTCGCCCTCGGCCGCGACGCCGAGTTCTCGCAGGGCTTCGTGAACGTGCCGCCGTTCCGCGGCTCGACCGTGCTCTATCCCGATGTCGCGACGCTCAAGGGCCGCGCCCAGCGCTTCACCTACGGCACGCGCGGGACGCCCTCGACGGATGTCTTAAGCTCCGCCTGGACCGATCTTGCGGGCGCGGCGGGGACGGTGCTCCTGCCCTCGGGACTGGCGGCGATCGTCGTCGCGCTGATGACGAGCTTGAGCGCCGGCGACCACATGCTGATGACGGATTCGGTCTACAGCCCGGCGCGTGCCTTCGCCAGCAAGACGCTCGCGCGAATGGGGATCGAAACCACCTTCTACGATCCCACGATCGGCGCTGGCGTGGCGAGCCTCATGCGGCCCAACACCCGCGTCGTGTTCACCGAGTTGCCGGGCTCGGAGACGCTCGAGATCCAGGACATTCCGGCGATCGCCGCAGTCGCCCATGGCGCCGGGGCCTGCGTCATCATGGACAACACCTGGGCGACGCCGCTCTTCTTTCCGCCCCACGCGCATGGCGTCGACATGGCGATCGAAGCCGGCACCAAATATCTCTCCGGCCACGCCGACCTTCTCATCGGCCTCGTTTCGGCCAATGCGGAATGGTTCGAGCGGCTGCACGCCTGCGTCCATCTGATGGCGATCCCGGCCGGGCCCGAGGATGTCTTCCTCGCGCTGCGGGGCCTGCGCACCATGGAGCTCAGACTTCGCGAGGCCGAGCGGCAGGCGCTTCAGCTCGCCCAATGGCTCGCCGCCCGGCCCGAGGTCCTTCGCGTCATCCACCCCGCCCTTCCCGACCATCCGGGCCATGGATTGTGGAAGCGCGATTATTCCGGCTCGTCGGGACTTTTTTCCATCGTGCTGAAGCCGGCGTCGGACACCGCTGTCGCCGCGTTCCTCGATGGGCTCGAGCTGTTCGGCCTCGGCTATTCCTGGGGCGGTTACGAGAGCCTCGCTGTCCCCGTCGATTGCACGGCGACCCGCACCGCGACGCGCTTCGCGCCGGGCGGGCCGATGGTGCGCTTCAGCGTCGGCCTCGAGGACATCGAGGACCTGAAGGAGGACCTCGACCGCGGATTTGCGCGCCTGAGGGCGACGGCGTAGCTTCCATGTCCGCTGAAGCGTCTTCCGAAGTCTTTCGTCTCGACGCAGTCGAACTCGTGCGGCGCCTCAAGGCGCGCGAACTCTCCTGCGTCGAACTCATGGAGGCGACCCTCGAGCGGATCGACACGCTCAATCCGACCTTCAACGCGATCGTGGCGCTGCGCGGGCGCGACGAGCTCCTCGCCGAGGCGAAGGCCAAGGACTCGGCGCCCGCCGGCGGCGCTTTGTTCGGGCTGCCGCTCGCGGTCAAGGATCTCGCGGCGGCGAGGGGAATGCGCATGACGATGGGCTCTCCGCTGCTCGAGCGTTTCGTTCCGAGCGAGGACTCGATCTTCGTCGAGCGGCTTCGCGCGGCGGGCGCAATCCTTATCGGCAAGACCAACACCCCGGAATTCGGCCTCGGCTCGCAGACGTACAATCCCGTCTATGGCGCAACCCGCAACGCCTACGATCCCGCGCTTGCCGCCGGCGGCTCGAGCGGCGGCGCGGCGGTCGCGCTCGCGCTCCGGATGGTCGCGCTCTCGGACGGCTCCGACTACGGCGGCAGCCTGCGCAACCCTGCCGGATGGAACAACGTCTACGGCTTGCGTCCGTCGATCGGGCGTGTTCCGGGCGACGGGCGCGAAGCCTGGCTGCCTTCGATGGGCGTCAACGGACCGATGGCCCGCAATCCCGCCGACCTCGCGCTCCTGCTCTCGGTGATGGCGGGCTACGATCCCCGCGAGCCGCTCTCGCTCGAGGGTGACGGAGCCGAGTTCGCCGCCCGCCTCGGCGAGCCCAGGAAGGCCCTCCGCATCGCCTGGGCCGCCGACTGGAACGGCGCTTTCCCTTGCGAGCAGGGCGTGCTCGCATTGTGCGAGCAGGCGCTCAAGGTCTTCGAGCGCCTCGGCTACGTGGTCGAGCCCGCCGTTCCCGACTTTTCCTTCGACGAATTGTGGGAGGCCTTCGTTCGCCTGCGCTGCTGGCAGGCGAGCGCGAACCTCCTGCCCTACTGGAACGACCCCGCGAGCCGCAAGCTCCTGAAGCCCGAGGCCCAGTGGGAGGTCGAATGCGGCGCGAAGCTCTCAGCCTTCGACATTTCGGCCGCATCGGCGGTGCGGACGCGCTTCACTCACGCCATGCGGCGCTTCCTCGGCGATTATGATTTTCTCGTGCTGCCGACCGCCCAGGTCTTTCCTTTTCCGGTCGAAACCCACTGGCCCCAGGAGATCGCGGGGCGCCGGATGGCGACCTATCACGAATGGATGAAATGCGCCGTTCCGGCGTCGATGATGGGAAGCCCGGCGCTCGCGGCGCCGGCCGGCTTCGACCCGCGCGGCCTGCCGATGGGAATTCAGATCATCGGCCGCCATCGCGCCGAGCTCGACTGCCTGCGCCTCGCCGCCGCCTACCACGAGGCCGCGAGGCCCGATCTCAGCGAGAGCCCCCTCGGGTCTTGACCCGGCGCTACCGGGGGCTGAGGCGCCAGGCCGTGATCTTGCCGTGTTCCTCGAGAGCTGTTTGGCCTCGGCTATTCCTGGGGCGGTTACGAGAGCCTCGCTGTCCCCGTCGATTGCACGGCGACCCGCACCGCGACCGGCTTCGCGCCGGGCGGGCCGATGGTGCGCTTCAGCGTCGGCCTCGAGGACATCGAGGACCTGAAGGAGGACCTCGACCGCGGATTTGCGCGCCTGAGGGCGACGGCTTGACGGCTGAATTTCGCTCCTTCGACCGCAAGGCAATTGTGGTAGTCTCGGTCAAGCCGGAGAGCTTGAATGGGCGAGGTCCGGAGGCTGGCGGCGATTTTGGCCGCCGACGTGGTCGGCTATTCGCGTCTCATGGGGGAGGATGAGGCGGGAACGGTGAGACTCGTGCGCGAGCGCCGCGAGGCGGCGACGCCGATTGTCCGTGGATTCGGCGGACGTCTCGTCAAGACGACCGGCGACGGCGTGCTGCTGGAGTTTCCCTCCATCGTCGCCGCTGTCGAGTGTGCGGTCGCAATCCAAAAGATGATGGCCGAGCGCAACGCCGACCTTCCTGAGGCGAAGCGCGTCCTCTATCGCATCGGCGTCAATCTCGGCGACATTCTGATCGACGGCGACGACATCCTTGGCGACGGCGTCAACGTCGCGGCGCGACTGGAGGGCATCGCCGAGCCGGGCGGCGTCTGCGTCTCGAGTTCGGTCCTCGAACACATTCAAGGCCGCGTCGCGGCCGAGTTTCTCGATCTCGGCGAGCAAAGCCTCAAGAACATCGGCAAGCCGGTCCGCGCCTACGCATTGTCGGCTGACGCGATCGCGGCCGCGAAAATCGACGCGCGCGAGGCGGCGAGCGCCGCCACAGCCGCGCCGGCGCCGCCCGAGCGCCGGGAGCCGCCGCGCTTGTCGCTGGTCGTGCTGCCGTTCGCCAGCATCGGCGGCGATCCGGAGCAGGACTATTTCGTCGACGGCGTCACCGAGAGCCTGACCACCGACCTTTCGCGCATCCCCGGCGCGTTCGTCATCGGCCGCTCGACGGCATACACCTACAAGGGCAAAGCGGCCGACCTCAGGCAAATCGGGCGCGAGCTTAGTGTGCGTTACGTGCTCGAAGGCAGCGTGCAGCGGCGCGGCGATCGGATGCGCGTCAATGTGCAGCTGATCGAAGCGGAGACCGGCGCGCACCTCTGGGCCGAGCGTTTCGAAAAGCCCGTCGCGGATCTGTTCGACATGCAGGACGAGATTGTCGCGAGACTCGCCAATAAGCTTCGGGTCGAGCTGATCGACGTCGAGGCGCGCCGCGCCGAGAAATCCCCCGATCCCGATTCAATGGACCTCGTTTTTCAAGGGCAAGCCATCCTCAACCGCGGCCTCAACCCCGACTCGTTAGCGAAAGCGCGCGGCTTCTATGGCCGCGCGCTCGAATTGGATCCCGGCAACATCGGCGCTCTCCTCGGAGCAGCCCTCGCTGACTCGCAAATTGCCTGGAGCTACCAGACCGACGACCCTGGCCCCTTGTGGGCCGCCGCGGAGGCGAAGCTTTCCAAAGCGCTGGCGGCGGCTCCGAACAATGCAAGAGGCCACTATTACATGGGGTTGGTGCTGGTTGCGACCAATCGAGCCCAGCGCGGCATCGAGGAATACGAGCGGGCGCTGGCGCTCGATCCCAATTTGGCGTCAGCGCGGAGTTCTATGGGCATGGCCTACGTCTTTATCGGCCGCGCAGAAGAGACCGAGGCTCACATCCTCGAAGCCCTTCGCCTCGGGCCTCCCGATACTGATATTTCCTTCTGCTTCGCTCACATCGGGTATGCGAAAGCCTATCTCGGCGAATACGAGGCGGCGCTGGGCTGGCTGAGGAAGTCGGTCGACGCGAATCGCAACAATCCTTGGACCTACTTCCATGTGGCCGGCTGTCTCGCCCATCTGGGCCGGCTCGACGAAGCGCGCAAGGAGTTGAAAGCAGGTCTCGCCGTCAACCCAAGCTTCACGCTTCGCCGATTCCGCGCCGGCGCCGAAAGCGACAACCCCGTGTACCTTGCCCAGCACGCGCGGGTCATCGAAGGCATGCGCCTGGCGGGCGCGCCCGAGCGGTGAGCGGCAACCCAACGCCCCTCCCCCCTTCGCGGGTGAGGTGAAGGGCCCCTCAATCGCCCATCAAGTCTCCGATCGGCTCCCAGGTTTGGCCGTCGAAGCGCGAGAGCTGCAGCTGTCGGATCGGGCTGTAGTTGGTCGGCGAAGTGTTAATCGTGATGCCGGGATACAACAGCGGCGCGTGAAAGTCCTTGAGGTTGGCGGCTTGACGCATGATGTTCTCGCGCGACAGGTCGTCGCCGCATTGCTTGAGCGCCTGCACGACCGTCGCTGCTGCGCCGAAGCCATAGGCGGCGACGCTGCTCGCGTATTCGGTCGCCGACATGTATTTCGAGGTGAAGGCCTGCCATTCCTTGAGGTCCAGACTGTCCTTCCAACGCGGGTCGGCCACTTCGATGTAGGCGCCGGCGGTCATGACGCCATTCGATTTTTCAAGCCCGGCGGGTTTGAGGACCGTGGCGATCGACGCCGCGTTCAAGTTCAGATATCGCCTCGGCGTCCAGCCGATGTCGTAGGCCTTGCGGATCGCCTGAGTGGCGGCCTTGGTAGTGGCGGCGATGAGAAACACGTCGGCGCCAGAGCCCTGAAGTGTGATGATCTGCGAATCGACCGTTGGATCGGTGGCCTCGTAAGAGACTTCCTTCACGACCATGGGTGCGTGATCGAGCCCTAGTCCATCCTTGAGCCCGATCAGGAAATCCCTGCCATAGTCGTCGTTCTGGTAGAGCACCGCGATCCTGGCGTCCGGCCTGGTCACCAGAATGTGCTTGGCGTAGATGCGCGCTTCCGTCCGGTAGCTGGGGTTGTAGCCCATCGTCCATGGATAGTGCTCGGGATCGCTGAATATGCTGGCGCCGGTCGAGACGAAGAGCTGCGGCACCTTGTTGTCGTTGCAATATTGCCGGATCGCTGCATTGCAAGCCGTGCCAAGAGTTTGGAACAGAAGCGCGACGCGCTCCTGCTCCACGAGTTGCCGCATCTGCTCGACTGCCTTCGGCGGGCTGTAGGCGTCGTCGAGGCTGATCAGATTGATCTTGCGCCCGTTCACTCCGCCCTGATCGTTAATCATCTTGAAATAGGCGAGTTCGGTCCGGCCAATCACCCCATAGGCGGACGCAGGCCCGCTATAAGGTATGGTCTGCCCGATCTTGATTTCCGTATCGGTAACGCCTGGCGCGTTCTCCGCACGCGCCAATCGCGCGCCTTGGGCGGAATATGCAGCTGCGGCTGCTGCCGATTGCAAAAGGAAGCGACGCGTAATCATGTATCCCTCCCATGATTGCGTTGTTGGTTGATATTGGTCTGCTAGGGTGGGCCCCACTAATGTTTACACCCTGTCGCCCAAGCACGTTTTTCGGCTGGGCGCTGTGATCCAGATCACACCTCGCACAGTAGCAGGACGCATGCGCTCTTTCCTCATCGACACCGACACCGCCTCCGACGACGCTGTCGCGATCATCATGGCGCTCTCGGAGCCTGGCGTGCGGGTGATCGGGCTCACCACCGTCGCGGGCAATGTCGGCGTCGAGCAGGCGACGCGGAATGCGCTGCTGACGGCCGAGATCTGCAATTCCGACGTTCCCGTTTTCGCCGGGGCCGACGCGCCGCTCGACCGCGCGCATGAGCACGCGCATTGGTTCCACGGGCGAGACGGCCTCGGCGATCGTGGCTACCCTTCGCCGAAGCGCAGGAAAGAGCGCGAGGGCGCGGTCGAGGCGATCCTGCGCCTCTCCCAGGCCGAACCCGGCCTCACCCTCGTAACCCTCGGGCCGCTGACCAACATCGCGCTTGCGCTCGAGCGCGATCAGAAGCTCGCGAGGCGCATCGGGCGCTGCGTGGTGATGGGCGGCGCGCCCTCATGCGAAGGCAATGTGACGCCGGCGGCGGAATACAACATCTGGGTCGATCCGGAGGCGGCGCGCGCCGTCTTTCGCTCGAAGCTCCCCATCGAAATGATCGGCTGGCACGTCTCGCGCGGCGCCTCGGTCCTCAAGGACGACGAGGTCGCCGCGATCGAGGCCACGGGAACCGTGAAGGCGAAATTCGCCATCGAAACGAACAGCCGCGCCCGCGAGGCCTATCACGTCCAGACCGGCGAGGCCGGCCTGTCGCTCGCCGACCCGACCGCGATGGCGGTCGCGCTCGACCGTTCGATCGGCCTTGCATGGTCGCGCCACAGGATCGCGATCGAAACGACGAGCGAGCTCACCCGCGGCATGACCGTCGTCGATCGCCTGAACGTGAGCGCCGACGAGAACAACGCCGAGGTCTGGAAGGCGGAAGCCGGCGAGAGCGATGGCGCAGACATCCTCTGGACCCTCGACGCGCGCCGGTTCAAGGCTATGCTGAAGGCGGCGCTTCTGTAGCGCGGCAGACGCGATCAGCGATCGCGCCTCCATCGTCCGCTGTGGAGACCGTCAATGGAATCCGGCCGCAATCTTCTTGGGCAGGAGACCTCGCCCTACCTCCTCCAGCACGCCCACAATCCGGTGCACTGGCGCGCGTGGAGCGCCGAGGCTCTGGCGGAAGCGAGGCGGCGCGACTGTCCGATCCTGCTCTCGATCGGCTACGCCGCCTGCCACTGGTGCCATGTGATGGCGCACGAATTGTTCGAGGATCCGGAAACGGCCCGCCTCATGAACGATCTCTTCGTCAACATCAAAGTCGACCGCGAGGAGCGGCCGGACATCGATCACATCTACATGACCGCGCTCCATGCGACGGGTCAGCAAGGCGGCTGGCCGCTCACCATGTTTCTCACTCCCGACGGCAAGCCGATGTTCGGCGGCACCTATTGGCCGCCCGAGCCGCGCTATGGCCGCCCGTCGTTCCAGCAGGTCATCCGGTCGGTCGATTCCATCTGGCGCACCCGGCGCGGCGAGATGGAGAGCCGCGGGGCGACGCTCGCCGACCATCTGGCGCAACTCTCGGAACTCGCCGCCGGTCCGGGCGTCGCGCTTGCCGACCTCGATCGAGTCGGCAACGCGCTCCTGGGCGCCGTCGATCGCGTCCATGGCGGCCTGCGCGGCGCGCCGAAATTCCCCAACGCGCCGATCTTCCGTTTCTTCTGGAGCGAGATGTTCCGCCGCAACGATCCGGCCTTCGGCGAGGCCGTGCGCGACATGCTCACGGCGATGAACGCAGGCGGCATTTACGACCATCTCGGCGGCGGCTACGCCCGCTATTCGACTGACGCAGAATGGCTCGTGCCGCACTTCGAGAAGATGCTCTACGACAACGCGCAGATCCTGGAACTGCTCGCGCTCGTCCATGTCCTTTGGCCCGACCCGATCTTCGCCGAGCGGGCGCGCGAGACGGTCGAATGGCTGAACCGCGAGATGCGGGTCGGCGACGCCTTCGCGGCCTCCCTCGACGCCGACCAGGACGGCGAGGAAGGCCTCTTCTACGTCTGGCGCGAGGAGGAGATCGACGCGGCGCTGGGCGGCCGCGCCGCGCAATTCAAGGCCGCCTATGACGTCACACCGCATGGCAACTGGGAAGGCCGGACGATCCTTCGCCGCGTCGCTCTGCGCGGTTCCGCCGACGAGGAAGCCGCCCTCGCGGCGGCGCGCGCGAAGCTGTTCGCTCTGCGCGAGCGGCGCCCGAAGCCCGGCCGCGACGACAAGGTGTTGGCCGACTGGAACGGGCTCGCCATTGCCGCGCTCGTCCGCGCCGGAACGGCATTCGGCGAGCCCCAGTGGCTCGCGACCGCTCGCGCCGCCTTCGCTTTCATCATGACCAGGCTGCGCGGCGAGGACGGGCGGCTCCTGCACGCCTGGCGCGAGGGCCGCCTCGGCGCCCGCGCGCTTCTCGACGATTACGCCTCGATGTCCCGCGCCGCGCTCACGCTGTTCGAGGCGAGCGGCGAGCCTCGCGATCTCGACGCCGCGCGCACGCTCGCAGCCGAGGCCCTTGACCTGTTCGGCGACGGCGGCGGCGGAGTCTATCTCACCGCGCGCGACGCAGCCGACGTTCCGGGCGCCCGTCCGCGCCAGACCCAGGACGGCGCGACGCCGTCCGGCGTGGGGCTGCTGGCCGAGACATTTGTCCGCCTCTGGCATCTCACCGACGAGGCCCGCTGGCGCGAGGCGGCGGAAGGCCTCATCCGCACGGTCTCGGGCGCGCCGGAGGGGCTCGGCGCGAGCCCGCTCATCCTGATGAGCGCCGATGCGCTCGCGCGGGGCGGCTCGATCGTGGTCGACGGGCCGCTCGGCGGCGTCGAGGCGCAGGCGCTCGCGGCGATCGCGCTCCGCGCGCCCGACCCGTCGCTGACCGTGCTCCGCCTCGACCGCAGCCTCTGGCCGAACGGCTCGCCGCGCGCCGGCCTGCCTCGCGCCGCGCAGCCAGTCGCGATGCTATGCCAGGGCCAGACCTGTTCTCTGCCAGTCGCGACTCGGCAAGCGCTTGAAGCGCTGATCGAGGCACGGCGCTAGAGGGGAGCCGCTGCGGGCCCGGATGCGCCATCCTCGCGCGTCCATGTGAGGATTCCTCTCGCCATCGCCCCGTCGAGGAACTCGACCGGCGCCGGATCGCTCACGATGTGGAGCACGCCTTCGCGAAGCGAGAACGTCCGCCCGCGCGGCGTTCCAACCCAGCTTGGAATCCAGGCGATGTCGACGTCGGTGACAAAGCGCCCGTCTGGCTCGATCCGGTAGCGGCCGGAATAGGCGAGCAGCTTGCGTCGCGGAGGCGGCCTGTCTCCCGATTGATCCGAGGGCGTGATGATCGCCGCCATCCGCCCGCCCTCGTGGAGGATGAGGACGCCGCGCGGGTTCTCGCCATAGGGAAGGATCCGTTCGCCCGTGTCCGTCCGCTCGAGAGCGGCCGAGCGCAGAACCCAGACCCCGATCACTTCGCTTGCTTTGCCGCTCATTGTCCGACCCGAGCTTTCCCGCGTTAGCGCCCCCGGCGCATCTTGGCCAGTGACGCGCCGTCCGCAAGGCCGTGCGTTCGGAGTTGTGTTGACATTCCGTCAATATCTGTCAAATTTGTCCTATGACCCGCGACCGGATCGTCGATTCCGCCGCCAAGGTGTTCGCTCAATATGGCTACCGGCTCGCCTCGATGGAGCTCGTCGCCCAGGAATGCGGCCTGACCCGGCAGGCGCTCTATCACCACTTCGAGTCGAAGGAGGCTCTCTTTCGCGCCGTGGTCGAAGCCGTCGGCGCGGAGGCGCTCGAGGCCGAGCGGACCGCAGCGTTCAGCGAGGAGCGCGCCGGCAAGGGACTAGCCGATATTCTGGCCGCGCAGCTTTCAGCGCGATATCGCTATCTCCTCGATCGATTGAAGGGGTCGGCTCACGCCGAGGAGCTCATGTCGGAGCACCAGCGCCAGGCGGGCGACCTCTACCAGACCTTCATCGACGGGAAATTCCGCCTAATCGTGGACACCATCGAGCGCGCCGGCGCCTTAGGCGGACCTGGCCTGCGGAAGGGCCTCACGCCCGCCGGGCTGGCGCGCGCCATCGAACTCGCCGCCCGCGGCTTCGATCTCAAGAAGGCGGGTGCAGGCGCGCTCGCCGATCTTGCGCTTTCCATTCGCCTCATGGTCGCCGGGGCGTTCGATGAGACGCCCCGCGCCGCCAAGCCTCGAGCCCTGCGGAGACGCCCATGACCAGCGCCCTCATCAACGGCCGCGCCGCGACGCTTCCCGACGACCCCGAGGCCCTGCTGATCGACGTCCTGCGCGATGACCTGCGTCTCACCGGAACCAAGCTCGTCTGCGGCGCCGGCGTCTGCGGCGCCTGCACCGTCCTCCTCGACGGGGCGCCGGTCGTGAGCTGTCTTCTGCCGACGAAAGCCGTCGCCGGCAGGACGATCACCACCGTCGAAGGCATAGGCTCGGGCGAGCTGCATCCCATCCAGCGCGCCTTCATGGCGCTCGACGCCCTGCAGTGCGGCTTCTGCACGCCGGGCTTCATCGTCGAGGCGGCCGCGTTCCACGACGCCTGGCGCGGCGCGCGCGGTTCCGCGATCCCCACACTCAAGGAGATCGCCGGTGCGCTCTCGGGGCATCTGTGCCGATGCGGCGCCTATGACAACATCCTTCGCGCCGTGGCCGACGCCTGCGCCGGCCGCTATGATGGCGAGGGGACTCCCTCGCCCCGCGTCGAGGCGCGCGAGAAGGTGACCGGCGCCGCGATCTACACCGTCGATGTGCGCCACGACGGGCAGCTCGAGGGCCTGATCCTGCGCTCGCCGCACGCCCGTGCCCGCGTCCTGTCGATCGATCTCGAGCCGGCCCTCGATTCTCCCGGCACCGCCGCGGCCGTCTCCCTCCTTGACGACGACCGCATCGTGAACTTCGCCGGTCAGCCGATCGCCGCGGTTGCGGCCACGGATCGCCCGAGCGCGCTGGCCGCGCTCGCCGCGGTCAAGGTCGAGTACGAACTCATGCCGAGCGTCATCGGGCCGGAGGCTGCGCGCAAGGTCGGCGCGCCGATCCTCTTTCCGCGCGGCAAGGGCTCGAAGTACAACGCGGGCGAAGGGGGCGCTGCGCCAGCTTCGTGGTCCGGCAATGTGCGCGGGCCCGCCTCCGCCTTCTCGCTCAAGAAGAAGTCGGCGCGCCGCGCAATCGACAAGGCGCGCGCCGAGGGCGACCCGCTCCTGTTCGAAGGGACGTTCCGGACCGGAGTCCAGCAGCACACCTGCCTTGAGCCGCATGTCGCAGTCGCCCGGTTCGACGGCGATCAACTCACGGTTCACCTCTCGACACAGGCTGTGGCCGATCTCAGGACCAAGATCGCCAAGCAGTTCAAGCTCGATCCCGCCAACGTGCGGGTCATCGCCGAACATGTCGGCGGGGGCTTCGGCTCGAAGGCCACGCTCGGCTCCGAAACGGTCGCCGCCATCAAGTTGGCTCAGGCGGCCGCGGCCCCGGTCCGGGTCGCATTCGACCGGCATGAGGAATTGTCGGTCGCGGGCTACAGGCCGGCGGTCGACGTCCGGATCGGGCTTCTGCCGGGCCAAGACGGCGCGCTCAAGGCGCTGTCGGTCGTCGCCCATTCCGACGCGGGCGTGGCGATCAATTCGACCGTCGCCGGGCTCGCCCGCCTCATCTATCCCGCGGAAGCCAAGGAACTCCTCGACCACGACGTGGTGAGCAACCTGCCTCCGGGCTCGGCGTTCCGCGGCCCCGGCGGTCCGCCGATGGCGTTCGCCCTCGAACAGGCGATCGACGAGGCGGCGCTTCGGCTGCAAGTCGACGCAATCCAGTTGCGCAAGCGCTGGGATCCCAATCCCAATCGCCAGCGCCTCTACGACTGGGCGGCCGGGCTCGAGACGTGGTGCGGGCGCTTGAGCCCCGAGGCGCAAAGCGGACGCTATCGCCGCGGCGTTGGCGTCGCCATGGGCTATTGGCTCTATCTCTGGCAACTCGGAACGAAGGTCGCGCTTGCGGTTCAGGATGGGCGTCTCGTGGCGAGCGTCGCCACGCAGGATATCGGCACCGGCACGCGGAGCGTCATCGCCGACAGAATTGCGCGCGAGTTCGAACTCGAGCCGCACGAGATCGAGGTGCGCATCGGCGATTCCGACCTGCCGGAAGGACCGGGCTCAGGCGGCAGCCGCGTCACCGCGTCGATCGTGCCGCCGTTGATGATCGCCGCCGGCAAGCTCAAGGCTGGCGTTGCGCAAAAGACCGGGCGCACGCCTGCGCCGGGATCGAACGCGCCGTGGCGCGAACTCATCGCGGCCTCGCCCGATTTCAGGGTCGAGGCCGAGCGCGAGGAGGACGATTCCCGCACCATCTATGGCAACAATTCGCTTTTGAAGGACGCCGGCGTGATCGGCTGGATCTTCGGCTTCATGCTACGCCGCTCTTCGCATCTGGCGGCCGGCGCGGGCGCGCCGAGTTCGGTGCAGGCGATCGAGGTCGAGGTCGACACATTGCTCGGCCACGTGCGGGTGCTCCGCGCGCATAGCGGAATCGCCGTCGGCAAGCTCGCGGCGCCCACGCTCGCGCGCAGCCAGGCCGCGGGCGCGATCGTCCAGGGTCTGGGCTACGCGCTCACCGAGGCCCGCGAAGTCGACGCCCGGACCGGCGCCGTTCTGACCGCGGGCCTCGACGACTACCGCATGCCGGGCATCGCCGACATTCCCCCGATCGATCTTCATTTCGACGAGGGCGGCTTCGACCACGTGCAGGGCGGCAGCGTCGGGGTCGGCGAGGTCGCGACCGTTCCGACCGGGGCCGCGATCGCCAACGCGATCCGCAACGCGATCGGCGTTCGCCCATACGAAATCCCAATCCGGCCCGACCGGCTCCTTCATCTGCTTCAACGCGGGAGCGCCGCATGACCACCGCCGCGCCGATCGCCTCAGGGGTAGCGGCGGCCGAGTTCCGCGCCGCGGGCACCGATCTTTCGGAGCGGCGCCGGAGCGGCGTCTCGCGTGGCGCGCTCATCGACATTCCAGCTTCGCCGGACATGACCGGAATCGCGTGGACCGCGGCCGGAGCGGCGCGGATCGGCGCGCTAGCGTCGATCGCCGCGATCGCCGCCGACGCGCGCCTCAAGAGGGGCTATCCCGGGATCGCCGCCGCGGCCCAGGGTCTGGCCACGCCGCAGATCCGGCGCGTGGCGACCCTCGGCGGCAATCTCGCCCAGCGCTCGCGCTGCTGGTACTTTCGCAACCCGCGTTTCGATTGCCTGAAAAAGGGCGGCGATTTCTGCCCGGCGCGCGAGGGCAACCATCTTTACGGCGTCGCTTTCGATCTCGGGCCCTGCGTCGCGCCGCACCCGTCGAGCATGGCGACGGCGCTCCTTGCCTATGACGCGAGGATCGACACCAACCAGCGCAAGGGGCTCAGCATCGAGCGCCTGCTCGGCGACGGCTCGAACGGCGCCGCGGATCATGCGCTCGAACCCGGCGAGATGATCGAGGCGATCGAGCTTCCGCCGCCGACGCCGGGCGAGCGCGCCGCCTACGGGCGAGCGATCGGCCGCGCCATGGCCGAATGGCCGCTGGCGGAAGTCGTCGCACGGGTGGTCATCGCGGATGGCGCATTCAGGCTCGTCCGCCTCTCGGCCGGCGGGGTCGCGCCAGTCCCCCTCCGGCTCGTCGCCGCCGAGGCGGCGGCTCAAGCGGCGCCCGTTTCGCCCGCGACCGTCGCCGCCGCGGCCCGCGCCTCGAGGGCTGGGGCCAAACCCTTGCCGATGACGGCTTACAAGCTCGACCTGCTCGCGGGCCTGGTCCGGGACTTGCTGGAGCAGTGCTCAAGCTGAGCGCGAAGCCGCGCTTCAGCCGCCAAGCCCGAGCCTCCGCGCCGCCTGTTCGGCGAGCTGGCGGCGCTCCTCGAGGACCGGCGCGAGGCGCTTGCGGACCCTTTCCACGATCTCCGCCGGCGCGGTCTCGGGACTGCCTGCGTCGAATGGCGGCGCGGGAGCATATTCGAGATTGAGCATGATCGTTTCCGCGGCCGCTCGCCCGGCCAGCTCTGCGATCAGCGTCAGCGCAAAATCGATGCCCGCCGTCACGCCGCCGGCGGTCACGAGGTTGCCGTCGCGCGCCACGCGCGCATGGATGGGCTTGGCGCCGAGCGTTTCGAGCAAGTGGTGCGAGGCCCAATGGGTCGTCGCGCGCTTTCCCCGCAGCAGTCCGGCCGCGCCCAGGAGCAGAGCGCCGGTGCAGACGGACGTGACAAAGCGCGCCCCTTCCGCCTGACGGCGCACGAAGGCAATCGCGGCCTCGTCGCGCATGAGGTCGTTGATCCCCTGCCCTCCGGGCACGCAAAGCACGTCAAACTGCGGCGCGTCGTCGAATGTCGCCCCAGGCTTGAGCCAGAGACCGGTCGACGCCGCGACCGGCTCGAGCGTCCTGCCCACGAGCAGGACCTGCGCCCGCGGCCAAGACGCAAAAACTTCGTAAGGTCCGGTCAGGTCGAGCTGCTGGACTCTCGGAAAGACGAGAAGCCCGATTTGCAGCGGAGTTGAATAGTCGGTCATGGCGGCTGCCCCGATGCCCGCCCCGCCCTCGTCGCCGGTTGACTTCGACCCTCCGGGCGATGATGGAGGCGAGCGGCGCCTCCCTCGCATCCCCCGCGCCAGCCGGCAAGGACTCTCGTGTCTCCCGAAAACTTCCGCCGCTACGGGCATGAACTCATCGACTGGCTCGCCGACTACCACGAGAGCCTGCCGAAACGGCCAGTGATGGCCAAGACACGGCCGGGCGAAATCCGCGACGCCCTGCCCCCTTCGCCGCCGACCGAGCCGGAAGATTTCGGCGCCGTGATCGAGGATCTGAACCGCGTCGTCCTGCCCGGCCTCACGCTCTGGCAGCATCCGCGCTTCTTCGGCTATTTCCCCGCCAATGCGCTGCATGCGGGCGTTCTGGCCGATCTCGTCTCGACCGGACTCGGCGTGATCGGGCTCTCCTGGCAATCGAGCCCCGCGGTGACTGAGATCGAGGAAGTCGTCACCGACTGGCTCCGCCAAATGCTCGCGCTCCCGCCCGCCTTTCTCGGGCGTGATCCAGGACACCGCCTCGACCAGCACTTTGGTCGCGCTCATCTGCGCGCGCGAGCGGGCGACCTCCTATGCGCTGGCGCGCGGCGGCCTGCAGGGCGAAAAGCGCACGCCGCGCGTCTATGTGTCGGCGCATGCGCACAGTTCCGTCGACAAGGGCGCCCTGCTCGCCGGCTTCGGTCGCGATAATCTGCGGCTCGTGCCGTTCGACGCTGAATATGCCATGCGGGCCGACGCGCTTGACCAGATGGTCGCCGAGGATGTCGCGGGCGGCGACCTGCCCTCAGCCATCGTCGCCACCGTCGGCACGACGGCGACCACCGCCATCGATCCGATCGCGCCAATCGCCGAGATCGCGCGGCGCAACGGAATCTGGCTCCATGTCGACGCCGCGATGGCGGGCAGCGCAATGATCCTGCCCGAATGCCGCTCAATGTGGGAGGGGGTCGAGGGCGCGGACTCGCTGGTGATCAACGCGCACAAGTGGCTCGGCGCGCCGTTCGACTGCTCGGTCTATTACGTGCGCGATCCCGAGCATCTGATGCGGGTGATGTCGACCAACCCGAGCTTCCTGCAATCCTCGGTCGACGGCGAGGTCAAGAACCTGCGCGACTGGGGCATCCCGCTCGGGCGCCGCTTCCGGGCGCTGAAGCTGTGGTTCGTGATCCGCGAACAGGGGGTGAGCGGATTGCAGCGGCGCCTGCGCCGCGACATGGCCAATGCGCGCTGGCTGGCGGACAAGGTCGCGGCGACCCCCGGCTGGCGAGTGCTGGCCCCGGTCCATTTGCAAACCGTATGCGTGCGCCACGAGCCCGACGGCCTCGAAGGCGAAGCGCTCGACGCCCACACCACCCGATGGGTCGAGACGGTGAACCGCTCGGGCGCCGCTTATCTC
Source organism: uncultured Alphaproteobacteria bacterium (assembly GCA_963742305.1). Classification (GTDB taxonomy): domain Bacteria; phylum Pseudomonadota; class Alphaproteobacteria; order Rhizobiales; family Beijerinckiaceae; genus Roseiarcus. Next base: position 222,098 of record CAVULN010000016.1, on the reverse strand, counting down.
ACGCCCGCCATTCTCGACGGCCGCTGGATGGCGCGCGTGTCGATCGGGGCGCTGGCGACGGAAGAAGCCGACGTCGCCGCAGTCTGGGCTGCGATGCGCGAGGCGGCGGAGGCCAGCGCGGAGCGCCTACGTCAAAGCGCGTGAGTCGTGGTTTTATGCTACCATGGCTCGGAAACGGATCGGATTCGGAACCATGAATCTTTCCATCAAGAATGTCCCCGACGAGGTCGTCCAGCGCCTGAGGGAGCGCGCCGCGCGGCGCCGTCGGTCGCTGCAGGGTGAGTTGCTTTCCATCATAGAGGAGGCCGTTCGCTCCAAGCAGGAGCTCAGTCCCGCCGAGTTGCTCGCGGAGGCGCGCAGCCTCGGCGTCCGCACGCCGGCCGAGTCGGCCGCCATCATCCGGGCCGACCGTGACCGGAACTAAAGTGGTGGACGCTTCGGCGCTCGCTGCTTTGCTGTTCGCGGAGCCAGAGGCGGAAATCATCGCCACCCGACTGAATGGTGCAAGACTGGCTGCGCCGTCTCTCATCGACTTTGAGCTGGCGAATGTGTGCCTGACCAAAATGCGGCGAGAGCCAAACAAGCGAGACGCCATTCGCGCCGCCTTTCGACTCGCCGACAGGTTGAGGGTGGAAATTGTCGCCGTGGACCACTCAGCGATCGTGGATCTCGCGGAAGCAACAGGCCTAACTGCCTATGACGCCAGCTACCTCTGGCTCGCGCGCACGCTCGAGGCCGAGTTGGTGACGCTCGATCGAAAGTTGGCGGAGGCCTCAACATGAACACAACGACTGTCGCTGCCCGTCAGGTCGTGAGGGATTGCCGCTTGGTTCATGCCATGCTGGAAGACAAAACGAAGCCAGACAGAATTCCGCGTCCTGTGGGTGGCGGCGCTAGCACTGGTCCGTTCGGTTGGGCAAGTGCTCGATAAGATCGACGGGCAGGACCGTCGCACTCGGGCCTTGGCCAAGGAACGCTACAATCTTTGGCGAAAAGACGGCCCCGAGCACCGGATATTCCGAGACTTTATCAAGCGCGAAAGGGATCTCATCATACATGAATATCGTTCAAGCCTTGATCCTCGGGAGAATCCCCCGATTGCAATTATCGACGGTCGTCCCGTCCTGATTTCGGAAGGCGATCCGCTTGTAGCGTCCGCCTATACACTCGATGAGAATTTATTTCGCCCTTTCGCGGAAGGGCATTGGTGTGGCGAAGACGCTCGAGACGTGTTGCTTCAAGCCATTGAATGGTGGGAGCGCGAGTTGGCGACAATCGACGGCGGATTGCAGCCAAGACAGTGCCGCTGAGCGTGGCTTGCCCCAGGGAGAAACCGTCATGGAGCGGCTCAAATTCTACGGCTGGGGAAACGAGGGCGAGGGCCTGAGCGACGACGAGCGCGCGCGTCTCTTCCGCTTTGTCGCCGGGAAGCTCGGCGCCGAGCCGCGCCCCTCCGCGCCGCCGCCGCAAGCCTCGGAGATTAAGCTTCGCGCGCCCCGCGTTTCGGCCCCCGCCTCGCTCGCGCGCGTCCTGACGGACGAGCCTTACGAGCGCCTCCTCCACACTTATGGCAAGTCCTATCCGGAGACGGTGCGCGCCTTCCATCGCGACTTCGCCAACGCGCCCGACCTCGTGGCTTTGCCCACGAGCGAAGCCGACATCTCCGCCCTGCTCGACTGGGCGGGGGCCGGGAGAATCGCCATCATTCCGTTCGGCGCCGGCTCGTCGGTCGTCGGCGGCGTCGAGCCTGCGGTCGGCGAGGACTTCGCCGGCGCGGTCAGCCTCGACCTGCGCCACTTCAATCGCGTGCTGGAAGTGGACGCCGCGAGCCGCGCCGCGCGCATCCAGGGCGGCATACGCGGCCCGGCGATCGAGGCGGCGCTGAAGCCCCATGGCTTTGCGCTTCGTCACTATCCGCAGAGCTTCGAGTTTTCGACGCTCGGCGGCTGGATCGCCACCCGCTCGGGCGGCCACTTCGCCACGCTCTACACCCATATCGACGATCTCGTCGAAAGCCTGCGCACGGTCACGCCCGCTGGCGTCATGGAGTCGCGCCGCCTGCCGGGCTCGGGCGCAGGCCCCAGCCCCGATCGCATGATGATCGGCTCCGGAGGGCGCGCTCGGCGATCATCACCGAGGCGTGGATGCGCCTGCAAGGGCGCCCGCGCTTCCGCGCCGACGCGGTGTTCGGCTTCCCCGATTTCTTCGCCGCGGCGCGCGCCGTGCGCGCCGTCTCGCAGGCCGGGCTTTATCCCTCGAACCTCCGCGTCATCGACAATGACGAGGCGGGCGCCTACGGCGTCAACGCCTATGAGGAGAGCCTGGCTGTGCTCGCCTTCGAATCGGCGGACCATCCGGTGGACGCGTGGATGGCGCGCGCCGTCGAACTCATGGCCGATCATGGCGGGCGGCGCCATTCCGACGAGGCCGCTGGTTTGCGCTGGCGCACCGCCTTCATCCGCATGCCCTACGGGCGCGAACTCACCGCGCCAATGGGAATCATCAACGACACGTTCGAGACCGCGATCACCTGGGATAAATTCGAGGCGTTCCACGAAATCGTGCGCAAGGCGACGCAAGACGCGCTGGTCGAGGCGACCGGCCGCCAGGGAACGGTGTCGACCCGCTTCACCCATGTCTATCCGGACGGCCCCGCGGTCTATTACACCTTCAGCGTGCGGGGCGATCCCAGTCGGCTTATCGAGCAATGGCGCTTGATCAAGACGCGCGCCTCCGACGCGCTGATCGCGGCGGGCGGCACGATCACCCACCATCACGCGGTCGGGCGCGACCACATGCCCTGGTACCGCGCCCAGCGCCCTGCCCTGTTCGGCAAAGCCCTCGCCGCCGCGAAGGCCGCGCTTGACCCCGCTGGGATCATGAACCCGGGCGTGCTCATCCCCTGAGCGATTGCAGGCCATGAAGCTGGTCCCAACCGCCGGCAATCCGGTTCCGGACGGCGCCGTCGCCGGCGAAGTGAAGACCCGCGACGGCGCGCTGTTGCGATTCGCGCGATGGGACGCCGAGGGCCGATATCGGGGCGCCGTCTGCCTGCTTCAGGGGCGGGCGGAGTTCATTGAAAAATATTTCGAGACCGTGCGCGAACTGAGAAGCCGCGGCTTCGCCGTCGTGACATTCGACTGGCGCGGCCAGGGTTCCTCGGAGCGCGCGCTCGCGGACCGGCGCAAGGGATATGTGGAGAACTTTCGTCAATACGACGCCGACCTCGAAGCCGTGATGACCGAAGTCGTGCTGCCGCACAATCAGCCCCCGCTCATCGGTCTCGCGCATTCGATGGGCGGCGCCGTCGCGCTGCGCTCGGCCGCCAACGGACGCCGTTACTTCGACCGGATCATCCTGAGCGCCCCGATGATCGGGCTCCCGTCGCTCGCGTCGTCCGCCTTCGCCCGCTCGACCTTCCGCGCCCTGCGCGCCTGCGGCCTCGGCGCTTCGTATATTCCGGGAGGACGCGGGACGCCGATGGACCTGAGGCCGTTCGCCGGCAACCCGCGCACCTCCGATCCGGAGCGCTACGCCCGCAACGCCGGGATCGTCGCGGCCGCGCCCGGCTTGGGCCTCGGCTCCCCGACGGTCGCGTGGACGGACGCGGCCTTCAATGCTTTGCAGGAGTTCGCCCAGCCCGATTACCCGGGGAAGATCCGCGAGCCGATGCTGATCGTGACCGCCGGCCGGGATCGGATTGTGAGCCAGGCGGCGAGCGCCCTATTCGCCAGCCGGTCCGACGCCGCCTCGCATCTCATGATCAAGGGCGCCCAGCACGAGGTGTTGATGGAGCGGAACGACTTCCGGACGAAGTTCTGGTCGGCGTTCGATTCGTTTGCCAGCTGACGGCTGCGGCGCTGAACCGGAAAAGCGCCCGTTGATCGCTGTTCACAGACCATGCGCGTCGAGCCATTGGCGGAGCCGGGCGAGGCTATCCTCGTTCCAGCCCTGCGGCTCGATCACCGCGATCCATCCGTCGAGATAGTGGTCCGCGGCGTAGACATGCCCGACGCCGCGCGGCGTTATGGTGGCGGTCATCATGTCGCAGATCTGCTGGACGAAGGTCACGACCGGCATCCAGCGGATTTCCGGCGCCACGTCGGGGGCTCGTTGCTTCATCCAGCCGGGCGGGCGCCACAGGCTCGCGCTCTCAAAGAAAACGATCGGGTCGGAGGGATATTGCAGAAAAACCATTCGCATCGGCCCCCAGCGCGTCCCGGGCCCGTTGAGGTCGTTGCGCTGCGTCGTGAAGTGGAAAAGCGACTGATCGCGAAAACGCGGCAGCCAGACCGGGCTCCCGGCTGCGCGCATCGCCGTCACCCTCCGCCAGGTCTCGCTGTCCCATGGCGGGCCCACCCACAGCGCGCCCTGATAGGGGTCCGCGACGACGTCGAAAAAGTCCGCCGACAGGTCGGAGTTCCGGGCGCCGAGGCTCAGCCCGAACAGATAGAGCCGCGGGCGCCCCTCCTTGGGCAGGGTGCGCCAATAGCCATAGACGGCCCGAAAAACCGCTCGCGCCGTATCGGCGCCGTAGTCCGGCTCGACCAGCAGGGAAAGCCAGCTCGGCAGGTAGGAATATTGCACGGAGACCGAGGCGACGTCGCCGCGAGCGAGGATCTCGAGCGGCGCCATGCCCGCGGGATCGACCCAGCCGGTGCCGGTCGGCGTCGCGATCACGAGGATCGCGCGGTCGAAGGCGTGGACGCGCTTGAGCTCCGCCAGCGCCAGCTCCGCCCGCTCCTCGACCGTCTCCGCCGAATTGAGGCCGACATAGACCCGCAGCGGCGCCATCGCCGGGCCCCCGGTCAGCGAGGCGATGTCGCTCTTCGAGGGAACCGCAGCGACCCGCGCCCGCCCCTGCGCGCCCAGACTCGCCCACGACACGAGCGACTTGGCGCTGCCGCTTTTCGCTGGGTCCTCGGGCGCGGAAAGCTCGGCCGGCAATAGGGCGTCGATGTGGCGGTAGGAACTGTCGAGCTGGTGAAGCGCGAGCCTCACCAGCAGGCCGTCGCCGATCGCCCAGAACAGCGCGGCGACCACGCTGAAGCCGGCGAGGAGCGCGATCCGGCGCGGGACGAGCTTCGCCAGACGCGCCGAAACGAGCGTCGTCAACGCGGTGAAGAGCCTGCCGAGGCCGATCAGAAAGAGCGCGACCGGAATCCCCACGAGCGCGATAAGGACAGGAAGGCCGGCGGGCGCGGCCGGCATGCCCATCACCCGGCGGATGGCGTTCTGCCAGTCCGTCTCGCGCACGAGCCCATAGCCGACAAGCACCACGCAAACGAGGATCGCGATCCAGAGAAGCGCGCGGGAATATCGCCTGCCTACGACCGGCGCCTCAAACCACAACCACAGCGCTGCCGCTCCCGCCCCGATCCCGTACAGGAGCGCGAAGGCGATCCCGGCCTCGACCCCCTGCAAGACGCCCGGGCGCGGAATCATGCTCGGCGTGAGCGCGGCCAAAAACCCCGCGGCGCCGAGGATCAGCCCGAGCGGCGAAAGCGGCGCCAACAAAATCGAGACCATGACGCTTCATAGCGGGACCCGGAAGAAAGCCAAGCCGCCTGGGTCGCGAGACGCTCGCGCGCAATACCGGGTTGCCTAACCGGGGGAGCGGGGCGCCGTCCGGCAGGGCGAATAGAGATTGCCGTCGCCGACCGGCCACCAGGCGCCCGGCGCCCTGGCGTAGGAAGCGAGGATCAGGAATTGATCGTCGCCTCCGACGCGAACCCCGGCGACCGCGATCGTCATGTCGCGCGGCCGCGCCTTGCCGGCAAGGGCCTCGGCGGCAAGCCGAAACGGGTTGACGTTCGAGAGGTCCGCTCCGGGGATGCGCAATCCCCAGAACATCGTATGGGGAACCACCGCGCCGATCCGCGCCCATTCGCCCATCGGAACCTTCGGCGCTGCGGCTGCAAGCGCAAGGCGGGCGGACGAACTCAGGCAGCCCACATGGATGTGGAGCTGGTCCTGGACCCTGACGACGGCGGAGTTGACGATCAGCGCGATCGCGTCGCGCTCCGGCATGCGACCGTCTGCGCCCTTGAGGAACGTCCGCGCGCGCCACGCCGCGTCGAAATAGTTCGGCGCTTCCGGCGATTGAAGGAACGGGTCCTCGACTCCGACGATCCTGCGCGTCGGGACCAGGACCGTGTCATCCGACAGCGGCGGGCGCAGGACGACGTGGCCACGCTCCTGGCCGCCGGCGAGATCGACTTCAAGGCAAGGCAAAGGCGATCCGGTCAGCCTGTAATCGGCGACGCAGGCGCGAACGACCTGCCACAACGCCGTGCGGTGGAGGTCCATGGCGAACGCGCCGAACCCCCCCGCCGCCATGGCGACGGCGGCCGCTGCAAGAATACGCACTGTCCTTGCGCCCTGCGTCAACGCCTCGTCCTACCGCATCGCTTTCATGGTCATTTCGCGAACCTGCGCCTTTAGCATGGCGTTGGCGTGCAGGATCGGCGCCATGTCGAGGTCGCGGACGCGGGCTGCAGGGCCGAGGCGCGCAACTGGCAAGCGCGCCGAATCATTCCCGCACCGGGGCCCCACCTTCGCCGGCCGCCCCGCGGCGGGGTACGCTTAAGCAGCGGCTATCCCTTCGGGAACTCGAGCCCCATGGCGCGGTAGCGCTCCGGGTCGTCGAGCCATTTCTCCCGCACCTTCACGTGCAGGAAGAGATGGACGGGCGCGCCGTGGGCTTGGCCGATGTCCTTGCGCGCCGCCGTCCCAATCGCCTTGATCGTGCGCCCGCCCTCGCCGAGCACGATCTTGCGGTGGCTCTCGCGGGTGACGAAGATCGTCTGCTCGATCCGGGCCGAACCGTCGGGCTGGTCCTTCCATTCGTCGGTCTCGACCGTCGCCTGGTAGGGCAGTTCGTCGTGCAGCCGCTCGATCAGCTTCTCGCGGGTGATCTCGGCCGCGAGCGAGCGGATCGGCGCTTCCGCGATCTGGTCCTCCGGGTAGAGCCAGGGGCTCTCGGGGATCATCGCGGCGAGACGATCGAGGAGCCGGTCGAGCCCGTCGCCATTCGCGGCGCTCACCATGAAGGTCTCGTCGAAGCGAAGCGCCGCGTTGAGCCGCGCCGCGAGTTCGAGCAGCTTCGGCCGGTCGACGAGGTCGATCTTGTTGAGGACGGCGAGGCGCGGTTTGCGGATCGCGGCGAGTTCGGCAAGGATCGACTGCGTCTCTTCGGTCAGGGTCGTTTCGCCCGCTTCCTTGCGCGCGTCGATGATGAGCATGAGGAGGTCGGCGTCGGCGGCCGCGCCCCAGGCGGAGGCGACCATCGCCCGGTCGAGGCGGCGCCTGGGCGCGAAAAGGCCCGGCGTATCGACGAACACGATTTGCGCCTGGCCCCGCGTGAGTACGCCGCGCACGGTCGAGCGGGTGGTCTGCGCCTTGCGGGTGACGATCGAGACCTTCTCGCCGATGAGCGCATTGATGAGGGTCGACTTGCCGGCGTTGGGGGCGCCGAGAATGGCGACAAAGCCGCATCGCGTCTGGCTCATGTCGCGCCCCAGCGGTCGAGGAAGGCCCGCGCCGCGGCCTGTTCCGCAGCCCGCTTGGAGCTTGCGGCCCCAAGCTCCGGCTCGAACCCTTCGAGCACGACCCGCATGACGAAGTGGGGCGCGTGCGCCGGGCCGCTGCGCTCGACTTCCTCGTATCGTGGCGGGGCGAGCGCGCGCGACTGGGCCCATTCCTGCACCGCGGTCTTGGCGTCGCGGGCAGGCTCGGCGTCCGCCGTGACGCGCTCGCCCCAGGCGCTAAGCACCACCGCCTCGGCCGCCGCGAAGCCGCCGTCGACGAACACCGCCCCGATCAGCGATTCGCACACGTCCGCCAGGATCGCCGCCTTCTTCCGGCCTCCGCCGCGCGCTTCGCCCAAGCCCAGCGCGACATGGGGGCCAACGTCCCAAAGGGCCGCGATCTCGGCGCAGGTCTCGCGGCGTACGAGCTTGGCGAAGCGCATCGAGAGCTCCCCCTCGCTTGCCTTCGGAAAGGCCTCATAAAGCCGGCTCGCGATCGCGACGCCGAGCACCCTGTCGCCCAGGAACTCAAGCCGCTGGTACGACTGAGCCCTGCCCTGCCCGCCAGCGTTCTGCGCCGAGAGATGGGTGAGCGCGAGAACGGCGAGCTTGGAATCGCGAAAGCGATAGCCGAGCCGGGACTCCAGGGCGGACAACTCGGCTCGCGGCTGCTTGTTCATTGACCGACCGATGGAGGATAAGCCGTGCTTTCCGCCGCTTGTGGGGAGCCTGTCGCCTCGCGTGTCTAGCGAACCCGCTGGAAGATGCGCCCCCAGCGCACGTCCCATGGCCAGCGCCAGACCTCCCAGGCCGGCGTTCCCTCGTCGATCGAGAAGAAGATCACCTCCGCCCTGCCGATCAGATTCTCGAACGGCACATAGCCGACCCCGCCCTGATCCCCCGCAAGTCTCGAGTCGCTCGAGTTGTCGCGATTGTCGCCCATCATGAAATAGTGGCCGGGCGGCACCTCGTAGACCTTGGTGTTGTCGAAGGTCCCGTCGTCGCCGTCGATCTGGATGATCCGGTGCGTCACTCCGCCGGGAAGCGTCTCCAGATACTGCGGCGCCTCCTCAGGCTTGCCGAAGTGATTGACGGTCAGAAATGGCGCGATCGGCTCGCGGGGAACCATCTGGCCGTTGATGATGAGCCGCCCGTGCTGAACCTGGATCTTGTCGCCGGGGAGCCCGATCAGCCGCTTGATGTAGTCGGTCTCGCCGTCGCTCGGCAGCTTGAACACGATGACGTCGCCGCGCTTGGGCTGGGAGGCGAAGATGCGGCCCGGCATCGCCTTTGGGTCAAGGTCGAGGAAGCTCGGCAGCGAGAAATGCGAATAGCCGTAGGCGTATTTGGACACGAACAGATAGTCGCCGACGAGCAGCGTCGGGATCAGCGAGCCTGAAGGAATGTTGAACGGCTGGAACAGGACCGTGCGCACCACGAGCGCGATCAGGAGCGCCTCGATGATGACCTTGACGGTTTCCCACCAGCCCTCCTCCTTCTTGACGGGCGTGACGGTGGCGTCGGCAGGCTTCAGGCTAGGTTCGATCATTCGGCTCAAAACGCCTTCCTCAGTTCATCCATGACGCGCCCGCCGAGGCTCGCGCGTCCTATACAGGGGCGGCGAGCCCACGCCAAGCAACCGGCTCGTGGCGCGGAAACTTGGCTGAAGCATGGCCGCGGGCCCGGGATCAGGGGACGAGAATGAGCGAGCCGGTCGTTTCGCGCTTCTCGAGCGCAAGATGGGCCTCGGCGGCTTCAGCCAGGGGCCATTTCCGGCCGATCCGGATCTTGACCTCGCCACGGCTGACCACGCCGAAGAGATCACGCGCCATTTTCTCGGCCCGGGCTCGATCCGTCATAAAGGTGAACAGCGTCGGCCGGGTCGCGAACAGCGAGCCCTTCTGAGCCAGAAGACCGATGTTGAACGCCTCGATGCCCCCCGACGCCGAACCGAAGCTCGCGAATACGCCAAAGGGCCTGAGGCAGTCGAGCGAGGCCGGAAAGGTCGCCTTGCCGACCCCGTCGTAAACGACATGGCATTTCGCGCCCTTGGTGATCTCCCCGACCCGCTTGGCGAAATCCTCTTCGCGATAGAGGATCGTGTGCTTCGCCCCCGCCTTCCTGGCGAGCGCGGCCTTCTCCGCCGAGCCGACGCAGCCGATCACCGTCGCGCCGAGCGCCTTGCCCCATTGGCAAAGGATGAGCCCCACGCCGCCGGCCGCGGCATGGACCAGGATCGTGTCGCCCTCTTTGACGCGATAGGTCTGGCGCAGGAGATATTGCGCGGTGAGGCCCTTGAGCATCATCGCCGCGCCCGTGTCATAGGAGATCGCCTTCGGCAGCTTGAACAGGAACCTCGCTTCGATGTTGCGCTCGTCGGCGTAGGCGCCCTGCGAACCGGCGTAGGCGACGCGGTCGCCCGGCTTGAACCCCTGGACCGACGGGCCGACCGCGACCACCTCGCCCGCGCCCTCGGAGCCCGGGGTGAACGGCGTCGTCGCCGGGGGATAGAAGCCGCTGCGGTGATAGATATCGATGAAGTTGATCCCGATTGCGTGCTGGCGCAGCCTGACCTCGCCCTTGCCCGGCGGAGGCAGCTCGACCTCCTCGAGGCGCATGACTTCCGGACCGCCCGGCTGATGGATGCGTATGGCGCGCATGCGATTTCCCCTGACCGTTCTTCGCCGTTGGCGGACGCCACGCTGAGGCTTGCCAGCGCGGGCGGCCCACCTTATAGCATCGCGCCGATCCGGCGGAACTCCATCGTGATCCACCCCGCGCCCATCGTCTAGCGGTCCAGGACGCCGCCCTTTCACGGCGGAAACGCGGGTTCGATTCCCGCTGGGCGCGCCAAAAAAATCATATAGTTACAGGGTTATCTTCTCCTAAATTGTTTGTGATACGGAAATTTTACGGAAAAGATGTCGCCGCATAACGTCGGACGCCAGCGCACGAAGCAGGGCGTTTTCAGCGCTCGCCAATTCCGGTGACCTGCGACCAACCCCGGCAAAGTGGTCACGGGATCATCGACCAGTCGAGGCCGTAGAGTATATCTTGCGACGCCCTGCCGTGCAGGTCGAATGCCGTCTGAAGCCGATATTCGTCATAGAGCCGAATCGGCAGGATTTGCAGTGGCAAGCGGAACGGGCCAATTCGCTCAATTGCCGGAGTTTTGGAGAGAGCGGTGGCCTGACAAGCCTGAGAATTGCGGCGCGGAGAGGCCCAAATCATTGCCTCTCGAAAGAGCGCTGGGTAAGGCCAATTGAAACAGCGTGTTCATCCCGAAAGCCAGCCCCTCCTTGCACTCTGCAAAAGGGTCTCTGGACTCGAAGCCCCAACAATGGACCGTAACCGTAATTACGCTGGTGTTCCCGGAAGCATCTTGCAAGGGTCCGTATATCTGGTAGGCTGGATATATGGATGATACCGAAGTCATAGCCGCAATGGCCGCGCTCGCCCAATCGACACGGCTCCAGACATTCCGTCTGCTCGTCGCCCGGGAGCCGGAAGGGGTGCCCGCCGGCGAACTCGCTCGTCTTATCGAAGTCCCCCAGAACACGATGTCGGCGCACCTCGCCATTCTTGCCCGCGCGAAACTGATAGGCGGCGAGCGACAAAGTCGCTCAATCATTTACCGCGCGAATCTCGATCACTTCCGCGAGGTCGCGTTGTTTCTGCTTAAAGACTGCTGCGGCGGACGCGCCGATTTGTGCGCTCCGCTGATCGCCGACCTTACCCCATGCTGCCCACCGAAGGAGGCTGCTCATGGCTGAACTTACGTTCAATGTGTTGTTCCTCTGCACCGGCAACAGTGCGCGCTCGATCCTCGCCGAAAGCATCCTGAGGAAAGAAGGCAAAGGACGCTTCCGCGCCTTCTCGGCCGGAAGCCACCCCAGAGGCGCCGTTAATCCCTTTGCCCTCAAGGTACTTGAAAGCTACCGATATCCGACCGACGACTTGCGATCGAAAAGTTGGGACGAATTTGCAGCGCCCGGCGCCCCCGTGATGGATTTCGTCTTCACGGTCTGCGATACCGCCGCTGCCGAGACGTGTCCCATCTGGCCGGGCCAGCCCATGACCGCCCATTGGGGTATTGAAGACCCTGCCGCGGTCGAAGGAACGGACATTCAAAAGGAGGCCGCGTTCGTACTCGCGGCGCGGTACCTCAAAAATCGGATTTCCATTTTCACGAACCTGCCAATCAGGAGCCTCGACAAGATGGCGCTGAACGCGAAACTGCGCGAGGTCGGGCAACTCGAAGGCGCGACAAGGCCAAGGCCGCAGGTCGCGTAATGGATATCATCATCTACCACAATCCAGCATGCGGAACGTCGCGCAACGTGCTTGCGATGATCCGCAATTCCGGGGTTGAGCCGCACGTTATCGAATATCTGAAATGTCCGCCGGCGCGGGCGCTGCTGACCCAATTGCTCACTCGCGCCGGCCTGACAGTCCGCCAAATCCTGCGCGAGAAGGGAACACCATATCACGATCTCGGCCTTGACGATTTGTCTCTGTCGGATAAGGCGCTGCTCGACGCAATCGAAACGCATCCGATCCTGATAAACAGACCACTCGTGGTGACGCCGAAAGGCGTACGCCTGTGTCGACCTTCGGAAACGGTTCTCGACTTGCTGCCGGCGCAGCGGGGACAATTCCTCAAGGAAGATGGTGAGCGCGCGGTCCACGACGCTGGGCGGCCCGTGGAGAGCGCGTGATATTTTCTCTCGCCAAAAGGCTGGCGGCTGAATGTCTCGGAACCGGGCTGCTTGTGACAACAGTCGTGGGTTCAGGAATCATGGGCGAGCGGCTCGCGGGGGGCAATGTCGCTCTCGCCTTGCTAGGCAACACGCTTCCGACCGGAGCAATGTTGGTCGTGCTGATCTTGGCGTTGGGACCGATCTCGGGCGCGCATTTCAATCCGGCAGTTTCGTTGGTGATGAGCTTGCGCAAAGACCATCCGTGGCGAGAATTCTTTCCCTACGCGGGCGCACAAATTATAGGCGGCTGCGCGGGGACTCTTGTCGCCCACGGAATGTTCGAGTTGCCCTTGCTGGAGCTTGCGGTCAAAGCGCGCACGGGCCCCGCGCAATGGTTCGCGGAATTTGTCGCTACCTTTGGCTTGATCGTCACCATTCTCGCCGTATCGCGTTTCAAGAGCGAGGCGATTCCCGTTGCGGTCGGTCTTTACATAACGGCGGCTTACTGGTTCACCGCGTCCACCTCCTTCGCCAATCCTGCCGTCACGATCGCGCGCGCGCTGACGAACAGCTTTTCGGGGATCGCGCCAGCCGACGTGCCGATGTTCATTGTCGCGCAGTTCGCCGGCGCGCTGGCGGGGCTCGGCGTCATGAACTGGTTTTTCAGCGCGTCAGGTGTTCCCGAGCGTCTAGCGGCGTTGGAGCGGACGTAGTGCGCTGGGCGATATGGTCGGCCTCAGCGCTCTTATTGGCGACTGCTTCCTTTGCCGCGGGCAGGTTCTCCAGCTTCCGCTCTCTTCCGGAGATCGTTGCCACGTTGCCAGGCGACGAATCCGAGTTCAGCCGCGAATTTGATGATCGTGTGCGCGAGCGCTTCCCAATCGGGTCGAGCGAGGACAAGCTGGTCGATTTCCTCGGAAATGAAGGCTTTTTTCCCGACTGGCGGCGTCGCGACAACCCAAACGCGAGCTTCTTCGTTCAGAGCGGACTCATATGCCAGAAAATCGTTCGTGTGTTCTGGCGCGCCGACGTGATTGGAGCTCTCACGGACGTCCGCGGCTCATACGAGAGCCAGTGCATATGATCGCGTTCCCACGAAGTGGAGAACTTCGCCGGCGTGAATGGCCGCCTAGCCACGACGCGTGAAGCAGATTCCGCCATTTCTTCGAACACAAGGGGTCTCGGCTTCTACCCGATCACCGAACCTCTCCGGAGCAAGGCCCTCCAGGTGCTCGGCCTTCCGAGCAATTCAAACTGACGAAGATGATTTCTGTAGAGCTGCGCGGGGTGCGACGTTAAATTCGACACTTGTGGAAATAGCGATTGACACTCGAGCTGCTTCGGGCTACTCCTATTTCCATGAAAGTCGAAAAAGTCGCGAAGCAGCTTGAGGCGCTCGGCAATCCGACACGCCTGCGCGTTTACAGAGCCCTCGTTCGGGTAGGCAATGAGGGGCTGCCCGTCGGTCATATCCAAGAGAAATTGCACATCGCCGCCTCAACGCTGTCTCATCACCTCCACCGGCTGATCTTGACGGGACTTGTGACCCAAGAACGTCAAGCGACAACACTGATTTGCCGCGCCAACTATCCGGCAATGAACGACCTAGTGGGATTTTTGGTTGATGAATGCTGCGTCGACGCCGGATGCGCCACGACCCGAGAGGAGGCCGCCGCCTAGGAGGCGTCTTTTGCTCAATATTTCTATTATACCGGAAGGACTGAACATGCGCCCGTCAACTCACGAATCTCTACCCGTCGCCGTGATCGGCGGCGGTCCGGTTGGTTTAGCCGCGGCCGCGCACCTCATCGCTCGCGGCCTCCCGGTCAAAATCTATGAAGCCGGTCCAGCGGTCGGCTCCAATTTGCGAGACTGGGGACATGTTCGCGTCTTCACGCCTTGGCGCTATTGCGTTGATAGGGCTACGACGGCGTTGCTCGCCCGTCGAGGGTGGCGGATGCCAGATGCCGATGCCTTTCCGACAGGGGGCGAGCTAATCAGCGCCTACCTGCAGCCGCTTGCCGCGACTCCCGAGCTAACGGGCGTCATTGAAACCAATGCTCGCGTCACAGCGATTTCACGCCATGGCCTTGACAAGGTGGTCAGCCGCGGACGCGAGGTCCGGCCCTTCGTCTTGATCGTCAAAGTGGGCGACAGCATTCGACGCGATCTGGCGCACGCGGTGATCGACGCGTCAGGTACATGGGCGACGCCGAATCCGCTCGGGGCGAACGGTCTGCCGGCCGTGGGCGAAGCCGAATCCTCGGGTCGGATCGCTTATGGCATTCCGGATATCCTTGGCCGCGACCGCCACGTCTACGCGGGTCAGAAGACGCTTGTGGTCGGGTCGGGGCATTCGGCTGCCAACGCGCTGCTCGAACTCGCCCAGCTCGCGGAAACTGAGCCGCGCGCGTCGTTTTTGTGGGCGACGCGTAGCGCCGACCTCGCGCGAATCTATAGCGGCGGCGACTCGGACCAATTGCCTGCGCGCGGCGAGCTCGGGGCGAATATCAGAGAGCTCGTCGATCAAGGCCGCGTAGAGCTTATGACTGGATTCGCTATCTTGGCGCTGAGGGAGGAGCGGGGCGCGATTGCCGTTCAGGGCGAGACAACCAAAGGAGTGAAGTGGATCGCCCCGGTCGACCGGATCATCGCCGCCACAGGACAGCGCCCTGACCTGTCGCTGACACGCGAGTTGCGTCTTGATCTCGATCCTTGGCTCGAGAGCGCCAAAGCTCTCGGCCCCTTGATCGATCCGAACATCCATTCTTGCGGCTCGGTGCCGCCGCATGGACATCGCGAGCTGTCGCATCCGGAGCCTGGCTTCTACACAGTCGGCATCAAGAGCTATGGCCGCGCGCCGACGTTCCTCCTTCTCACCGGCTACGAGCAAGTCCGATCCATTGCGGCGGCGATCCACGGTGACATGGCGGCGGCCGACGACGTGCGGCTCGTGCTTCCCGAAACCGGCGTTTGCTCCACCCGTCCCGCTAGTGCGTCGAGCTCGTCGGCTGGTTGTTGCGGAGGGCCCGCGCCGGCAAGAGTTGATGCCTGCTGCGTCGCCGACGCTGCGGCGAAAGATTTGGGAAAGCCGGGTTGCGGATGTGAGGCCGCTGAGTGAGCCGCGCCGCCGGCGAGACCATTCGGGTCGCATCCAAGACTCCCAGCCGCGTGGTCATCATCTCTGTGCTGGGGGTGACGCAGATATTCGCCTGGGGATCGTCCTACTACCTCCCGGCGGTTCTGGCGAAGCCGATCGCCGCTGACACCGGCTGGTCGCTGTCCTGGGTGGTGGGCGGCCTGTCGCTCGGGCTGTTGATCGCCGGTCTGGTTTCTCCCTGGGTCGGCCGCGCGATTGCGCGCCGTGGCGGTCGTCCGGTCCTGGCCGTAAGCGCGGGCCTCTTGGCGGCCGGCCTGTCCGCTCTGGCGCTGGCGCACTCTCTCTCTGCTTTTTTGACCGCCTGGCTGCTGGTTGGACTCGGCATGGGCGCGGGTCTCTACGATCCGGCCTTTGCCACCCTCGGACGCCTGTATGGGCAAGGGGGACGCTCGGCAATCACGACGCTCACACTGTTTGGCGGCTTTGCGAGCACCGTCTGCTGGCCTCTTTCAGCATTCCTTGACGCCCATCTTGGATGGCGCGGTGTATGTCTGGTCTACGCCGGCTTCCAGCTTGCGGCTGCATTGCCGGCCTACATGTTCGTCCTGCCGCGCGAACCTCAGCGTCTGACACCTTTGTCAGCGTCGCCGATTTTGCCAATGAATCCACCGAGAACGCCTCGTTTACTGGGAGGCGCATTGTTTCTCCCAATGGCCGCGACGATCACGCTCAGTTCAGTGATCTCGACGACGCTCTCGGTTCATTTGCTTACGATGTTGCAAGCCAAGGGCCTTACCCTGGTTGCCGCCGTGGGCCTCGGCGCGCTCGTCGGACCGTCTCAGGTAGCTGCCCGGGCGGTCGAGATGGTTATCGCGCGCTACCATCATCCGATTTTGACGAAGGTCGCCTCGACCTCGCTCGTCGCTGCTGGGTTGGCGGCACTGTGGATCGGAGCGCCAATCATCCCACTTGCGTTAGGGCTCTATGGCGCTGGCATAGGTCTCGAAAGCATCGCTCGAGGCACGCTCCCGCTCGCAGTTTTTGGTCCCGAACGTTATCCCGTCGTTATGGGACGTATCGCCATGCCCAGCCTCGTTGCTCAGGCGGCGGCCCCGTCCATAGGCACGGCTCTCATTGCAGCGGGCGGGTTCGACGGCGCACTTCGGATCTTCGTAGCCGCCGCAATCGGCAACGTGATTCTAGCCGTTGGCTTGTTCCTGCTGTTGCGGAGGCGGACGTCGTCGATTTTCGGCGCCCCGACGACGAGGAGGCAGGAGGCCCTTCGCGCGGAGCCTCGATCGGATACCAGCCTTAATGACTCCCGAACATAGCAGCCGCAATTTCCGTGCTCGCAGCGAATGGTGGTTGTGTTCACGCAGCGCCGGTAGCCCATAGTATAGCGGGAGGAGCCGCCATGCTTGCTGCAGACTTGCCGTCGAAACGCGATCCGCCGACCGCCTTCCTGGGCGGCGCCGTCATCGGCGCGCTCGGCGGCCTGATCGGGCTGGGCGGCGCAGAATTCCGCTTGCCGCTGCTGATCGGAGCGTTTCGGTTCCCGCCACTGCAAGCCGTGATTCTCAACAAGGCCATGAGTTTGATCGTGGTCGCTTCCGCGCTGCCGTTTCGGGCGGCGGCAGTGCCGTTTGCGTCGGTGGCCGCACATTGGTCAGTCATCGTCAACAGACTATCCCGATCTATTCGTGACGCGAGCAGGTCGTCGGGTTCGGTCTGGGCGGGTTGAGGACGAACGCGGTTTGTCTTCCGGTTGTTTTCACCGCATCGAGACCGGCACTTTTGAACGCGTTGGAGGAAACGGCAGGGCGAAGGGGCTTTTGCGCCCCGTCATTCAGGGTCCGCGCGGCATGAGCGCGGCAGGTAGGCAAGCGAAGAGCTGGGCCTCGGGACAGGCGGCGGCGAAGGCCAGACGGACGCGGCTCGCCATTTCGATGACGCGGGCGGCGATCTTGAGCAGCTTGAGGCGCAATGTCGCGAACTCGGCCTTGGCCAGATCGCGCTCTTTCGGAATGGCGTCGCGGACGGCGAGCATGAGCCAGTAGGCAGCGGTGTGCAGAACGAGGCGGACCTGGTTGGCGAGCGCCGAGCGGCACGACGTGCGGTCGGAGGCAAGCTGAGCCTTGTGCAGCTTGATGAGATTTTCCGCCTGCCCACGCGCGCAGTAGAGAGTTTCATAGAGCCATTCGGCCGAGCCGTGGTCGAGGTTGGTGACGATGAAGCGGATGTCGAGGCCGAGCCGCGTGGCCTCGATGCGGGCGATGGCGCGCCGCTCCTTGTGCCACGAGCCGGCCCTGTGGCGCGTCTCGGCGTAGCCGCGCACGACGTCTTTGTCGCCGACGGCGCGCTCGGTGCGAACGGCGTCGGCAGTCTCGTCAACTTTCTTCGACAAGGGCTTCGTGCCGGGAAGGCCGAACACGTAGTCGACGTCGTTCTCCTCGCACCAAGTCATCGCCTCGGGCCGGGCATAATGTCCATCGCCTCGGAACAAGACGCGGGTCGAAGGCCAGCGCGAGCGGATGTGGCGCACGAGCCGGCGCAGATAGGCGCGAACTTCGATGCCCGACGGCGTCTTGCCGGGGCGTAAGATCACCGCGACTGGACGGCTCTTCTCCGTGTCGTAGACATGGATCGGCAGAAAGCAGCGCTCGCCATAGTGGGCGTTGAACAGCGAAAGCTGCTGATGGCCGTGCGCCACGTCGCAGGTGTCGTCGATGTCGAGCGTGACGCGAGACGGCGCCATTGCGTAAGAGGCCATCCATTGGTCGACGAGCGCATAGGTCAGGCGGATCACGTCCTTCAGACCCGATGCGTTTTCGAGCCGCGATAGGGTCGGCTGCGAACACAGGTCGCGCCCGCTGTCGGGCAGCCGTCCGCAGGCGAGCTTGAACGCCGGATCGCAGCGCAGCACGTCGAGGTCGTCGGCGTCCTCATAGCCGCAGCAGATCGCGAACACCCGGGCCCGGATCATGTCGGCGATCGTATGGGCGATACGCGAGGGATCGCGCCGATCGGGAATGCAGCGCGCCAGACGCTCGGCCACCCCCAAGCGTCGATCCGCCATCGACAGCAGCATCACCCCGCCGTCCGAAGAAAGCCGGCCGCCATCAAACGCGGCTGTGACTTTCTTGCCCTGGATGGCTGGAAACGAGAATAGCGGGATCATATCGTCGGTCATGGTGGCCGTGGCAGGCGCGAAGGCGCGCAAAGGATGGGTTTTGGCAACCGAATCCTATGCGATTCCAGCTGCTTAAGCCATGGCCGCCAGCCTCAAAATCGCCCTCTGCATAAGATGGGCTAGACTAGTGGGCAGCCTGGTCGGCGCCTGGTTCGGGGCGGGATGGGCGACAAAGCTGGCCTCGCAAGCTCTGTATCGCGTCATCGCGATCATGCTGGCGTTGATCGCGGTCGTCCTGGTGCTCGGCCACGACAGGGCAACCTCTGTGGCGGTGCTGACCGGACTCGCGCAAATGGTCGCTGGCGTGGTGGCGGGATTCGTCATTGGCATTGTGGCTGCTTTGCTTGGCGTGGCCGGCGGTGAGTTGCTGATCCCGACGCTCGTCCTCCTTTTTGGCGCGGATATCAAGCTCGCTGGAAGTCTGGCTCTCGCAATCGGTTTGCCGACGATCCTTGTCGGCTTCGCTCGGTACAGTCAGGACCGAAGCTTTGCGGTTCTCGGCCACAATCGCGGTTTCGTATTGGTCATGGCAGCTGGCTCAATCGTTGGGAGCTTCATCGGAGTTCAACTGCTCGGCGTCGTCCCGACGCCAGCACTGCTGCCTCTACTGGCGCTGATCCTCGTCCTCTCCGCGTTCAAGGTCTGGCGACACAAATAAGTGGGGCGCTTCGTTGGCACTGACCGATTACTCTTTCGGAAGCGCTGAAGCTCGACTCGCTACAAAATCAGGCAGCCGTAATATATAGCGCAATATAGCGTCAGTTGTTGTCCCTCGTTTCAGTAGTCACTATACTATCCAAAAGCGCCCAATGGCGCTGAGCAGCGCCGGTATCGAAAGAAAACAGCGGCGCAAGGCGGGAGGAGCGAATGCCCCCGAAATCGCTGCTATTGCGTGACGAGCAGAAGGCGCGGGTTGGTCGTAGGGACATGCTCGTTGGCCTTCTCACGGCGGCTTTGCTTGGGCCGACGAGCCCAGCGGGTGCGGCCGAGGCGGTCAGCGTCGGCCTCAATCCGCTCTTTCTCGATTCCGATATCCAGTTGCTGTCGCTGCTCCAAACGTACCTTGCGAAGCAACTCAATCGACCCGTTCAGCTGGTAAAGCGGCGGACCTATCAGGAGATCACAGCTTTGCTGCTTTCCGCGCAACTCGACGCGGCGTGGGTCTGCGACGATCCCTATGTGCAGCACGAGGATCAGTTCGCGTTGCTGGCGGTGCCACTCTACCGGCACGAGCCGCTTTACCAAACCTACGTGATCGTCAGCGAGGGGAGCAAAGCTCAGTCGTTTGACGATATTCGCGGCACTGTGCACGCTTTCTCCGACCCCGACAGCACGTCGGGCTTCTTGGTCACGCGATCCCTTTTGGCGCTTCGCCACACAACCCCCGCGCAGTTCTTCCGCACATTCTTTTTCACCTATGGGCATCGGAACGTCGTGCGGGCGGTGGCGACTGGACTGGCGGAGAGCGGCAGCATCGACGGCTACGTTTGGGATGTCATGCGAGAGCGCGAGCCTGAACTGATCAACAGGACTCGTGTCGTGTACAGATCCGAGAAATTGGGTTTTCCGCCGATCGTTGGCCTCAAATCGGCGCAGGAGACGATGACGGCAAAGGCGATTTCGGCCGCCTTCTTGGAAATGCCCGCGGATGCGCTTGGCCGACAGATCCTCTCTATCCTGGAGCTCGACGGTTTCACAAAAGCAGATCCCGATCTTTATCAGGGCACGCTTGAAAAATGGCTGCTCGTGAAGGCGCAAGCCTAAATGAGCGTGCGCGCGCGCATCGCCAATTGGCCGCTTGCCTGGAAAGCTCCTTTGCTCGCGGCTGGTCTGCTGATTGGCATCGCCTTGGTCATTTCCCAGATCGTGCTGAATCGATTGGAGTTGGATCAGGAAAGCAACTTACGACATTTGACGAGCGCTTATCTCGACGGATTGTCGACGGCGGTGCTTCGATCAGCCATCCACGCCGACGTCTGGGAAACTTTCGACGCGCTCGATCGAGCGCGCGATCGTTATGCGGGACTCAAAGTACGCTTCGCAATCGTTACGCTGCCGAATGGGAACGTGCTTGCGGCTTCGGATCCGTTAAAATTCCCAGTGCAGACGAACGTCCCGGCGGACGTTGAGCGGCGGTTCCCAGCTACAGATGGGCTCATCATTGACATCGCATCGGGTAGCGCGTGGCTCGCTCGCTCTCTTCGCGAAGAAGGCTATTCGGTGGGACGGATTCTGGCCGACATCGACATCTCCGAGTTGCTTCGCGTCCGAAGGCAGGTGTTGCTGACCCTGGTCGCAGTCAATGCCGGCCTCGCGCTCGGATTCGCGACCATCGCATATTTCGCTCTCAGACGGATGCTGAAACCCTTAAGTGTACTGAGTGGGTACGTGGAGCGCGTTCGAGCAGGACGCGTGGACCCGATTCCGGAGTCGAAGCGCCAGCGAATTTCACGCGAGTTCGATCTTCTATTCGAGCGGTTCAATGCGATGGCTCGCGCGCTGAATGAACGTGAGGAACTTGCTTCGCGCCTCGCGGACCAGGAGAAGTATGCAGTCCTCGGCAAACTTGCTTCCGGCATGGCCCATGAGGTGAACAATCCGCTAGGGGACTCTTCAACGCCCTCGATACGTTGCGGCGTTACGGCGACGACGCAAAGGTGCGCGAAGCGACGCTGAACCTTCTCGAACGAGGCCTGACCCACATCCGCAACGTCGTGGGTTCGACTCTAGTGACGTACAGGCGGGGGGCCGCGGACGATTCGCTGCGCCCGGTCGATATCGACGATCTCCGGTTGCTCATCGAACCGGAAGCCTCGCGAAAGCGACTTCAGATCGCATGGGTCAACGATCTTCATGGAGTGTCGCCGGTCGGCATCGAGAGCGTTAGGCAGGTGGTGCTCAATCTTCTGATCAACGCTTGCGCCGCGACGTCTGTGGGTGGAACAGTCCATTTGCGAGCGCGCGCCACGGAAGGCTGGCTCATAATCGAAGTTGGTGACGAAGGCCCAGGCCTCCCTGACGACCTTGCCAAATACCTCGTGGGACATTCCGATGAAGCGCCCGGCGCTGGGCGCGGCCTTGGACTTTGGATTGTGCGCCGTCTCGTCGCGGACGACGACGGAGAGATACGAGTTTTTCAGGAGAGCGGCTTGTCGACGCTCATCAGGGTTACATGGCCCTTCCGCGAAAATCTCTCACGATTCGAAAGCGCAAAGGATTCTGTTAGCGGCGAGGCGATCCATGCTGAATGAGCCTGGATGCGTCGCAGTGGTCGATGACGATCCGATCATGGGCGAGTCGCTCCAGCGGGCCCTGGAGCTTGAGGGTTGGCGCGCCGTTTGGTGGCATACCGGAAAGACAGCCGTGGATGGGATGTTCGAGCTGTGTCCTGACGTTGTGCTCTGCGATATTCGGTTGCCGGACATGGACGGTGAGGAGGTTTTCCGGGCGACGAACGCTCGTACTCTCGCGCCACCCTTCATTTTCATGACGGCGTTCGGACAAATCGACCAAGCTGTCGCGCTCGTTCGCGCTGGCGCACAGGACTATCTGACCAAGCCTTTCGAGCTCGCTAGCCTGTTTCGGAAAGTGCGCGAGGTTCTGTCGTTGCGCGTGCGCGACGGCGGGCAGAGCGCGCTCGGCATGTCCAAGTCGATGCGCGGAATTGAGGCGCTCCTGCGACGGTTAGCTCCGAGGTCGTTGCCGGTTCTTTTCACGGGGGAAACGGGAACCGGAAAGGAGGTCTGCGCGCGGTTTCTACATGCCGCCTCCCCAGCCGCAACGGAGCCTTTCATGGCTGTGAACTGCGCGGCGATTTCGGCAGACCTTCTCGAAAGCGAACTATTCGGACACGAACGAGGCGCCTTCTCTGGGGCCCATCAGCGTCATCTGGGATACGCCGAACGCGCGCGCGGCGGAGTTCTGTTCCTCGACGAGATCGCGGCGATGCCTCATGCGTTGCAAGCCAAATTGTTGCGCGTGCTCGAGGAACGTTCTTTTCACCGGGTGGGCGGCGAGAGCCCCATTCCTTTGAAGGCGCGCATTGTATGCGCGACAAGCGCAAGTCTCGACCGGGAGTTGCGGCGCGGCGCATTCCGCGAGGACTTGCTGTATCGGATTAATGCAGTGACTGTCGCATTGCCGCCTCTTCGTGAGCGGCCCGAGGATATTTCATGGCTTCTGTCTCGCTATTTCTCGTTATTCACAGAACAAGCCGAGACGGAGCTGCGCGGCATCAGTTCGATGGCCGAAGAAATCGCATTGTCTCACCCCTGGCGAGGCAATGTCCGTGAACTGCGCAATCGGGTCGAGCGGGGGGTGAACCTCGCAAATGGCCCCTGGATCATGCCAGCCGATATCTTTCCTGAACTGAGCAATGCCCTGCTCGACGGCGTCGATCCAATGCCGCCTCTCGCAGCGGTGCGCGACGCGGCCGAGAAGAGGCAGATCGAGCGAGTTCTCCGTGAAACGGCCGGCCACATCGGGGTGGCGGCGAAGCGGCTGGAGATTTCCCGAACGACGCTGTGGGAAAAGATGCGGCGCTATGGGATCGAGCCGGACCGCACAGTCGAGTGATGATTTCGCGCGAGCTATAGCGCGGAGTGTCGATCCGGCGACCGTTGGATTTTCTTGTCAAGTTTCCCGAACTGACTTCGCTATGAATGTTCGGAATTCCGGACGGCGCGCCAAGTCTTGAATTCTTATCTATGTGAACTAATAGGATTATTGATCTCCGCCGCCCGCGGCACACCCCTTGCGTTCCGTGTCCCTTCAGAAGGCTAATGGGAGGAACGCATGAAAAGGTGCGATCGCAAGGTTGATATCGGCCGCCGATGGTTCTTGTCTGGAGCGGGGGTAGCGGCAGCTGGCGCAGCCGCGGCGACCGTCATCCCAAATAGGGCGGAGGCGGGTGCGCAGCTTGCTCGGCTCAGCTACCCATCAAATCGACTTGCGAATATCGGCGACCTCAAACCCAACGAGCCCCTACAAGTGGCTTATCCGGACTCCGACGCGCCTGGTGTCCTCCTGAAGCTCGGCAGCAAGGTCGTGGGCGGGGTCGGGCCCGACGGCGATGTCGTCGGTTTTACGACGGTCTGCCCCCACAAGGGCTTTCCCCTCTCTTACAACCCTGCCGACAAGACCATGAACTGCCCCGGCCATTACTCGCGCTTCGATTGCGAAAACGGCGGCCAGGAAATCTGGGGACAGGCGACGCAGAACCTCCCGCAATATCTGCTTCGGGTCGACGCCAAGGGCGACATCTACGCCGACGGAGTCGACGAACTGCTCTACGGGCGCCTCTCGAACGTGTTGGAGGGCTGAGCCATGACATTCAAGCGCCATATCGATCGCCTGCCGATCATCCCCCCGGACGCAAAGGTGCACAACGTCGTCTGCCAGTTCTGCATCGTCGGCTGCGGCTACCACGCCTACACTTGGCCGATCAACGAGCAGGGCGGCGCCGCCCCGAGCGCCAACATCTTCGGCGTCGACCTCTCCAAGCAGCAAAACGCAATGACGCCGAACTGGTATTCCCCGTCGATGTACAACATCGTCAAGCAGGACGGAAAGGACGTCCATCTCGTCATCAAACCCGATCCCGACTGCGTCGTGAACTCCGGCCTCGCCTCGATCCGAGGCGCGCGCATGGCCGAAGAATCCTTTTCCGAAGCTCGCTCGACACAACAGCAGCGGCTGACCGAGCCGATGGTATGGCGCTACGGCCAGATGCAGCCGACGAGCTGGGACGACGCGCTCGACCTCGTCGCACGCGTGACGGCCACGGTAATTGATGAACAGGGCGAAGACGGTCTCTTCGTCTCTGCTTTCGATCACGGCGGCGCCGGCGGTGGGTACGAGAATACCTGGGGCACCGGCAAGCTTTATTTCGGAGCGATGAAAATCAAGAACATCCGCATCCATAACCGCCCGGCTTACAATTCCGAGGTTCATGCAACGCGCGACATGGGGGTGGGAGAGCTCAACAACTGCTATGAGGACGCGGAACTCGCCGATACGATCGTCGCGGTCGGCACGAACGCGTTGGAAACCCAAACCAACTACTTTCTGAACCACTGGATTCCGAATCTTCGCGGCACGTCAACTGACAAGAAGAACGCGCAATTGCCGGGTGAAGCGCATCCGCCTGCGCAGATCATCTTCGTCGACCCGCGGCGCACGGTGACGGTCAACGCCTGCGAGTTCGAGGCCAGCAAAGACCGGGTGCTGCACCTCGCCATCAACTCGGGGACGGACCTGGCGCTCTTCAACGCGTGGCTCACCTACCTTGCTGACCAGGGCTGGACTGACAAGGCTTTCATCGCCGCCTCGACCAAAGATTTCGACAAGGCGGTGACGGCCAACAAGACCAGCCTGGAAGACGCCGCGAAGATCACCGGCCTCAGAGTCGACGACATTCGCAAATCAGCCGAATGGATCGCGCAACCGAAGGATGGCGGCGCCCGGCGACGGACAATGTTCGCTTACGAGAAAGGCCTGATCTGGGGCAACGACAATTACCGCACGAACGGCGCACTGGTGAATGTCGCGTTGGCGACCGGCAACATCGGGCGTCCGGGCGGGGGCTGCGTGCGCATGGGCGGCCATCAGGAAGGCTACGTCCGGCCCGACTACCCCGGAGGACGGCCAGCCCCTTACGTCGACAAGCTTCTCATCGAGGGAAAGGGCGGCGTGCACCACATCTGGGCCTGCGACCATTACAAGACCACCCTGAACGCGGATAAGTTCAAGCAGGCGTACAAGAAGCGGACTGACCTTGTGAAGGACGCAATGTCCGCCGTGCCTTACGGCGATCGCAAGGCGCAAGTCGACGCGATCCTCGGCGCGATCAGGCAGGGCGGGCTTTTTGCGGTCGACGTGGACATTGTGCCGACGAAAATCGGCCAAGCCTGCCACGTCTGGCTGCCGGCGGCGACCGCCGGAGAGATGAACCTCACCTCGATGAACGGCGAGCGCCGGCTGCGCCTGACCGAGCGCTATATGGATCCGCCCGGCCAGTCCAAGCCCGACTGCCTGGTCGCAGCGCGCCTCGCAAACAATCTCGAGCGCGTGTTTCGTGAAATGGGCAAGGCGAACGTCGCCGACAAGTTCAAGGGCTTCGATTGGAAGACCGAAGAAGACGCCTTCATGGACGGCTATCACGCCAATGCCAAGGGCGGCGAGTTCGTCACCTATGACCGGCTGCGCGCCATGGGGACCAACGGCGTCCAAGAGCCCGCGACCGGCTTCGAGAACGGAAAACTCATCGGAACGAAGCGTCTCTTCGCCGACGGCAAGTTCGGCACGAAGGACGGCAAGGCGACTTTCATGGCGACGGAGTGGCGGGGGTTCGAGGCGCCCGGCAAAGAGGAGGAATCAAAGAAATTCGCGTTCCTCATCAATAATGGCCGCGCCAACCATGTGTGGCAGAGCGCCTATCTCGACCAGCAGAGCGATTTCGTCATGAACCGCTGGCCCTTCCCATACATTCAAATGAACCCGGAGGACATGCAGGACGCCGGGTTATCGGCGGGGGACCTCGTTGAGGTGTACAACGACAACGGCGCGACGCAGGCGATGGCGTACCCGACGCCGACGGCAAAACGCAAGCAGACCTTCATGCTGTTCGCCTTCCCGACGGGCGTACAAGGAAACGTTGTATCGCCCGGGGTCAACGAACTGATTATTCCTAACTACAAGCAGACTTGGGGCAACATTCGAAAGATTGCTTCGGCTCCCGGAGGCGCGCGCGGCACCAGTTTCAAGTCCTGGGAGTTCAAGGTCTAGCAACAACCTGGATCAGAAGCAGCTCGGGCGACGCGTTGCGCGAGCCGCTACTAAGGGATTGCAAAAAGAACTTCGCCAGTGGCGACGCGATCCTAGGTGGTAATCGGCTGCGGGCATTTCGATCCAACGACGCAGCTGGCTTCGGCATTGTCGCGCCGGTGCCTCGCGGCGACTTCTAAGTATCAACGAGAACAAGCATGGCGGATCGAATCTCAACGGGAACGGGCAGTTCATCCCTCACAGACCCGTTTGGCCGGGCGATCACTTACGTGCGCGTGTCGGTCACTGATCGTTGCGATTTTCGTTGCGTCTACTGCATGGCGGAAGAGATGGCGTTTCTGCCCAGGCGCGAACTCCTGACGATGGAGGAGCTGGATCGCCTCTGTTCGGCGTTCATTGAGATGGGAACACGCAAGATCCGAATCACTGGCGGAGAGCCGCTCGTCCGCCGCGACATTATGGGGCTGTTTCGCTCGCTCTCACGGCATCTTGAAGCGGGAACTCTACACGAGATGACGCTGACCACGAACGGCTCACAACTGGCGCGGTTCGCCGATGAACTTGCGAGCTGCGGCGTTCGTCGGATCAACGTTTCGCTCGATACTCTCGATCCCCGCCAATTCAAGGCGATCACCCGGCGTGGCGATCTCGATCGCGTTCTATCGGGGATTGACGCAGCGCAGCGCGCGAGGCTCTCTGTGAAAATCAATGTCGTTGCGCTGAAGGGCGTGAACGAAGATGAGTTTGAACCGATGGTCCGTTGGGCGCACGCGCGTGGCGTCGGGATTACATTCATCGAGGTCATGCCGCTCGGCGAGATCGAAACGGCGCGCATCGACCAGCACTTACCGTTGACGAAGGTGCGTACGCAGCTCGCTCGGCATTTCACTTTGCAGGAGACCGACCATCGCACCGGCGGACCCGCGCGCTATGTGCGAGTCCGCGAAACCGGCGGCCTGATCGGCTTCATCACGCCTCTAACTCACAATTTTTGCGAGGCCTGCAATCGTGTGCGAGTCACGTGCATAGGCAGACTTTACATGTGTTTAGGGCACGAAGACGCAGCTGATTTGCGCGCCCCGCTGCGCGCGTCAGAGGGGAACGATCTCCTCAATGCGACTGTCCGCGATGCGATCGCCCGCAAACCAAGGGGGCATGATTTCATCATTGACCGGTCCAATCGTGTCCCGGCTGTAGCGCGCCATATGAGCGTAACCGGCGGATAATACGGAGTCGCCAGCATAGTTGATGCGCGATTCGACGTCCGATAGCCACCGTCACGCAAGCTGCAGATATTTCCGGGCGGGCGCGACATTCCCTTATCCGCTTTACGCCAAGTGGGGGAATACCTACAAAAACCATAGCGGAACAGTGTTTCCGAAATCAAATGTTTTTCGAACGGGCAAGTTCCAAAGCGGGGCGGCCCGATAATTCAAGGCCTTCCGCCCTGCCCTTCGCGAAGGTTTTCTGAACAGGTCGCCCAGGCAGAGGCGCTTAGGGCGTGGGCGTAAGGTGAAACGGGTCCAAGGTTTCAAGGTAGGAGGCTGCTCGCTCGTTCGATGTCGTCCGCTCGCTGTTTGTAGAAGCGCCTGCCCTGCAGTTGGACGGGACGGAACGTAAAGAGCCGCTTGCCCCACCTGTCAGCGTACCAATGCCCTTATTCTCGCGATCAAATCCTCTTTCGGAGCGTCTGGAGCCAGCGATATTCTGGCGATCACTTCGCCCTGCCGGTGCGGGTCGATTGCGCCGTACGATGTTAGTGTCGTCGCAATGTTCTCATGTCCCAAATTCTGGCTCCAAGCCTTCAGCTCTTCTGGCGTTTGGCAGGCGGTTTGTATCAGATGGCCAAGGGTATGTCTGAGGGAATGCGGTGGGAAATAGGTGAGGCCGGCGCCTGCGAACGCTTGACGAAACACAGCACGAACCGGCGATGCATCGCTCCAATGAATTGGCTCAATTCCAGCGGCCCGGAATGACCTGTCTTCGCCCTGTTGAACCCGTGTGCGGGGGAAGACGGGATCATTTGGCGCGAAAAGATGTGTGACACGAAGTTCATCGATCCAGTGAAGGACAATCTTCGTCAGATCGTCACCCAAGGGATAAAAATAGGTATTGATGCTCTTGGAAAATTTTGTCGCGACACGATCAGGCTCCTGGCGCACCAACGGGGGCGATTTGGTCATATCGATGTGCCGAAGCGATAGGGACACCAAGGCCCGGTCGCGAATGCCGGTTAAGGTAGCGAGCGTCACGAGGGCGCGGTTGCGCCGCTCGATCACGGTCTCAAAGGGCATGGCCTCGATTACGATGCGGAGCTGTTCGAGGCTTGGGAAGTCCCGAAGCTTTTTGGCCTTCGCGGTCGCGCCGTCCTTCATCGACAGGCTAAAATAATCGATGTCCGGCTTGTGAATTTTCGATTTGAAACCTGGCTGCCATGCGAGCCAAGTGAAGAACTCTTTCAAGGCGGCAAGCGTCACCGACCGTGTCGCGAGGCTGAGGGTTTCGCCCGTTCGTAGCCCATTTGTCTCTGCCAGGCGCTCCTTGAAGCCAATAGCTTGCTCTCGGCGGAAGGTCTTGAAGTCGCGGGACCCAGTGTAGTCCTCGAAGCGAGAGAGCGCCTTACGGAAAGCGTCGAGCGTCGCCTCGCTCTTGCCACGCGCGTTCTTCAAATAGCGCAAATAGTCGCGCTTGATGCGCTCATTTTGCGGGTTCAGTTTTGACATCGAGCTTAGTCCTTCTCCAAGTCACAATTCTCATTGGGATCCGGGCAATCCGTTAATCTCTCCGATGCCATCGATTGCCGTTCGATTGAAGCGGTGAATTTAGGAAGATCAGCGCGGCGGATCGTCCGGTGCATCGGTGTTTCGCAGACACTGCAAAAAGCGATGGCCTTGGCAATTTTGTCATTTAGGATTGAGAAGTCCGCTATGCCGTCCCATGGTTTTCGGGGAGCGCGGCATCGGAAGCAGAAGAACTCGCCGGGGGCACACTTCTGTTTTCGGGCTTGCTGGCGTCCGATGATGAAGGCTTTCAACGCAGCGCCGCTGATGAGGATCGGGCGACGATCATCGATCGGGACAAGGCCCTCTTTAAGCCAATGCCGGATAGTGTTTCGGTGAATGCCGAACAGCTTTGCGATTTCAGCCGGGTCGTAGCTACATGACAACTTGATTAAATTTATAGGACGGCGCCGTCTGAAATGTTTCTTCCTCGATAAGTTCATTGCACGCATCACACGGTGCCCAGGGGAGCGACGCGATCGGATTGCCGATCGCCGGTCGTGGCAACGATCGGCGCGACACCGAGATCAAGGAGTGTTTGGCACCACATGGATGCGGCACCAAGCACACGAAGGGTTGAGCCCGGCGGTTGGACCCCAATGGAGGGGATCAGAGTGCCGGACTGACAACCCCCGAGCGCCTTGGCGATAGCTTCGGCGGTCACTTGGGAGCCTCGCCGGCATTTCTTGTCTGCCCGGTGAACTTCGCCTCGATTGCGGGAAGCCGCTCGATCCAGGCCCGCAAGTCATCAGCGAGCACGAGCGTGCGGCGACCGCGTTTAACCGCACGCAGCTCGCCCGACTTGATTGATTCATAGACCGCCGTGCGGCCGGTGCACGCGACCGTGCACACCTGCGCGACGGTATATGCCAACGGTGTCGTCATTTTCGTCTTGTCCTTTGGAAACCGGGATCGGCCCGGCGACCATGCTCGCGTTTGTGCGGGCAACGACGACCCATTTAGAAAATCGATCGGCGAGAAATAGCCGTCACAAAAATATTGGCGGGAAGATTTCCGTTGGGATGGGTTTGTCGCCTGGAAAGTCAAGCGCTCCCGGCACCTATCGGAAAAATGGTGTCATCTATCCGGGCTCAGCGGGACAATTCAGCGGTCGGTTTCCGTTTACGTCCGGGCGATCCAATTCGTGCCAAACCCGCGGCCTCGCGCGCTTGTGGCCAAACTCGTTCAAACGCGCGCTTACCTAACTTGTGACCGGATTTGCGACACCACTCTTCGGCAGCAACCCGAGTCAGGTCACTATTGGCCTTGAGCTGGGCGCTGAGTGCTTTGATTGCAGACGTCTCATGCGCGACTGTTGCAAGCATTGCTCGAGTCGTGTCGCTGTCGACGCCTTTCACCTCGCTAGAGGCCGTTTCTGCATCGCTTTCAATCAACGGCCGCACACGATCTGGATGCTTTCCAACATTCGAAAGCGCAGGCATCGTCATATGGCCAACCGTCATCATCAGAACCGATGACGTCGGCACACTCCTTTTCACCAGCTCCTCGCTGTTGTTTTTGACACCAGCATTCAGCACGTCCAAGATTGCCTGCCCGTGGCGACGGTGAAGTTCGAGAACTTGCCGGGCAGTGTCGTCGGCCTTCAATGAGGAAAATCCTGAGCAAACTCGCGATGTTTCGCCCCTGAATCGACCGAAGAACTGAAGCTCGTCCATGTCGCAAAGCTCCAAGGCAGTGCGAACGTAAAACTCCGCCATAGTCTGGTCATTTGGCCTTTCGCGCGGGCCTGTAAGCAGTTCGACCTTGTACATCTCCTCCGGGTCATGCTCCGCCGCGTCGGCGGCAAGGACTGCGAAACGCCTGTCGAGACACTGGGAACAGCAACCGCAATGAGTGTGCAGCCTCGTGATGTCGTAGCTGCGCGTGCAGCTCACGGTATGCTTGATGAGAGGACCGCAGCGGTGATCGACAATCGATCGGATAACGTCCGCCTTGGTTTTCCAGACGAATGGATTCTCGACTTCGATCGGCTCGCCGACCGCCGCGCTGAAGAACCTACGAAACCGTTCCACCACCACAGGATGGGTCGTGCGCGTTGCGCGCGCACCGACCACCTGCTCGGAAATTGGGAGATTGATGCTCACGACCCCGTTTTCGAAGAACCGAATCCGCGTCTTTCCGAATAGCTGAGCGACTACGCAAGCGAGCGCCGCGTAGAGAAAGGATCGCGATCGCTGCGTATGCTCCTGAACCCGCAGCGGTTCCTGTCTGGTTAGAAGCACAGGAAAATGCATGAGCCGTTTTGGGAACAGGCACTTGAGCTCAGTGATGAGCTGCTTTTGATAACCAAATATCTTCGGTGAAGACCGATGGCTTACAAGCGCGACGTTCTTCGCGCCGGCAGAAAGTTCCTCGATGGCACCGCAAAGCGAATCGAGCCCGCCTGAAAACAAAACGACTTCATCGGCTTTGAATACGCCCCATTCGTCGCTCAGCTCAAGGTAGTTGCCCGGAGGGACCGGGTTGGTGGCGTTCTCAAACTCGAATGTGTAATCGTCGTCCGATAGAAACGACAGCGCATCCCCGAGCGGCTCCAAAACTTTCGGATTGCTCCAGTGATCAGGATGTCTCACGGGGATGACAAAGCGAAAACGACGGCGCCAGTCGGAACCCATTGCAGCTAGCGCTTCTCCGCCTCGGCTGGTCGCTTGGTCAGCGCAATAGACGTAGGCGGCAATTTCAATAAGGTCGATCAGAAGGTCGGGTAAGCTTTTCACCACCCGGCTACTGAGGTCTTCGAGTTTGAGCGTGATGTTCTGAGAGCGGCCGTCTAGGGCAAGCCGCAACGGCGAATCGTCTCCAGCCCGCATTGCTCCGCCGCATAGAACGAGACGCTCAGGCATCGGCGTCTCTCCGCTGCCGCAGTTCGGCGCGGAGCTTCTTGAATGCCACGTGCGCAAATCCGCGCGCAGCGTCCTGCGTGATTGCCTTCTCTTGCTGAAGGGTCTTCCCGTACCATCCGCCTGAAAATTCCTTGATGATCCGCGATGCTTCACGACAATGCAGGTCTAGCGCAGCATTGAAATCACTGTGCTCGCGGACCGAGGAAAATCGCTTGTTGGGACCGACATGCTTGGACAGTTCGCGGCTGAGGAAGTAGCCGAGCGAGCGGCTGGTCAGCCGAGAAAAGAAGTCGCGCGCGAGGATGCTGAACCGGTCCGACGTCCCGAGC
Organism: uncultured Alphaproteobacteria bacterium; assembly: GCA_963742305.1. Lineage (GTDB taxonomy): Bacteria > Pseudomonadota > Alphaproteobacteria > Rhizobiales > Beijerinckiaceae > Roseiarcus. The sequence goes on along the minus strand of CAVULN010000016.1, from coordinate 189,821 downwards.
TTGGCGACAGCCAGTCGGACGTCGGCTGCGGTAGGCCCAAAGAGGCTCGGAAGCTCACGACCTACAAGAGAGGTTAGAGTTTCGGAGCCCGCAAGCTGCGCCATCTCCGCGAGATCGGTGCGTTTGCCGCGTTCACGAATGTGGCTATCGACCGCGCGGGTGTACGCCGCGACAATTTCCAGAAGCGTTGGCTCGCTCGAAACGTCGAGACCCAGTTCGCGCAGTCGTTCCGAGAAATTTCCAGTACGAGCAGCCTGCGGGATTTGAGTCAGAAGCCAAAACGCGTGCGCCAAACCTTCGTCGTGCGATGCGCGTTCGAGCCCACTTTCCGCCGCCTTGGCGCTTCCGGCAGCAATCTGCTCAACATCGGCGCCCCCAGCGATCAGTCTGACGACCTGATCCCACCTTTGGGTTTTCGGAAGCGTTCCGAGGCGAACGTGGCCCATCATTCTCTCCCCCGCGGTCAACTCATCGCCGCAATTTGCGCCGGCGCTATCGACGACCGATCCGTCTCCAGCGTAGCACCCCGAAAGGCAGTACGCCGTGACGAGATGAGTAGCGGGTTATCACCGCGGCATGATGCTACTTGAAAAACTGATAATCGCACACGCCGACGAACGGAAATCGCGACCGAGAAGCAGCGTGTTTTGGACCTCGCTTCCGTTCGGATCCCGAGTCATCTGCGGTCCTGGGTGCCCCTCGTCATTGGCGCGAAGAGGATGCGCGACCTTGTTCGGCGGCCTCTCGGACAGACTTTGGGGCAACGGCGCGGTCCGCTTACGCAGCACCACGAGATCGATGGTGAATTGCTCAGAACCGGTTCAGCGAATATCAGTTCGAGCGGCGAGCGTGGTCAGGACAAGGATTTGATCGTGATGCGCACGGTGAGTAGCCCTACGATCAAAGAGCGTCGGCGATGATGACGACCGACTGCCAGGCGAAATATTTCGCCTATGACCTCACCCGACGGTATGCGCCTGACAGTGCCGAGCGCATGGCCAGCGCGGTTGCGGGCGCGCAAGTCGATCTCAACCCGCATCAGGTCGACGCCGCGCTGTTCGCCTTTGCGTCCCCGCTATCTCCGCACGACGTGATTGCGGAGAATATGACGATTAAAGGATTGATCGAGCGATTTTCGTCCAATTAGGACAGCCGGCAGCCCCAAATGGGGAGGAACACAGTCTACGGTCGACCACCGATCAGGACAACGTTACTCGGATTGAAGTCGGCCAACGGAGGTAGCGAAGCTCGAACCGTGTCTGCAACGTATGACGGCGCGAGGTGGGCATAGTGCTTTTCGGTCATTCTGGTGCCGGAGTGCCCTAGTTGAGCAGCGATGACGCCCATTGGAACACCTTTCATCGCGAGCGCCGAGCCGTAGGTGTGGCGCAGCACGTGAAACGTCGCTGCCGGCTCGACCAGAGCGGTACGCGAGGCTTCGGTTTGGGGGGCGCTGTTGGTGCGATGGCCCCCACGCCTGCCCGTCAGCCCTACGGAAGATCAACCCTCGGGCCGCGCGACCGGCCGTCAAGTTCGTGAAGAGCGCCCTGCCCTCGTCTGCAAGCGCAACATGGCGGACCTTCCCACCCTTCGCCAGGCGAACGCTCACGACACCCGCTTCGGGGTTGAAATCTGACACGGACATACGGATTAGCTCACCGTAGCGGCAACCTGTAGCCAGTGCGGCTTGCACCATCGCGCGGAAGTCGCTCGGACAGGCGTTGACAAGTCTCCTGCATTCATCGGCGCCGAGATACCGCACGACCGCCGCGTCGACTTCTCGAAATGGTTTCACTCTGCGCCAAGCGTCATCCGAGCCGACGCGGCCTTCGTTGAATGCGTGATTAAGCGCAGCCTTGAGAACAGTGAGCACGCGATTGGCCGTCGATCGGCGGGCGCGGACAGCTTCGTAGTCGTCGGCATCGAAATCGACGGTCGCTTGCTCCTTCGCGAATTTGCGGGTGCGGATCAGTTTCGGCGACCGGGCGATGCCCTGTAGCCAATCCTGAATCCGTCTCGCCGTTAGCTTTGAAACCTCTATATTGCCGAGGACAGGGGCAATTCGAGCTTCGGCCGAATAGCGGTCGTTCTTGACGCCTTTCGAGCCCCTGCGCTCGCGCGCCGTCAGATATTCCTCAAGAGCCGCGGCGACCGTGAAGGGCCCCCGTTCCGGCTCAGTCTGGCCTGCAAGCTCGCGTGCCTTGAAAGTGAACCAGGCCCGGGCGTGCTCTTGCGCTTGGCCGAAACTCAGTACGGTGAGCCCGTCAGGGTCGCGAATGTCATCGGCCGCCCCAAGCGCTTCGTAATGCTGCCTCCCCCCAGAATCTCGCATCCGCACCACCCAGGTACCTCCGTTGGCGATGCGCCGATAGCCAATGAAGCAGCCCTTCGAGATCTTCTGCCAGTGTGGCTCTCGGCGTATCTCACACTTCACGCGCGCTGATCGGGTGTCTAGCTTGGCGTTATGAACTGTGCGGGCCACTGCGACTTTTTCCGTACGGAAATGATACGGAAAAGCTGTAGACGGACAACGGCAAACATGCAAGGATAGAGAGATGGTCATTAATAGCGTTGTCAATAGCTTGCATTGTTCGCGATTGTTCGTGACGGTCTAAGTTATCACTCTTTCACGGCGGAAACGCGGGTTCGATTCCCGCTGGGCGCGCCAACTATCCCGAAACGAATGGCGTCAAGTCGGATCGCGCTGCCGTCCAGGTCGCCGACGATCGCCGCTTGAGGCTACGTGGCGCGGGAGGGGAAACGGCGACGACTGCCCTACTCGACCGCCGTTGTGCGGGAATGGCGTTTAGCGCTAACCTTTCGTCGATGTGTTCAGCGAAGGCGTGAGGGCGCGTCGATGTTCGATGTTCCATCCAAGAAGCCCGTGCGCCGCTCCAGTCGCGCCGCGAACCACCACCCGCATTCCGGGGCCACGTCTTTCGGCGCCCCGATCGCAGTCAGCAACCAATCGCTGCAACACCATCTGAGGTCCCAGAGGCTGCGCGGGAATCTCGCCGTGGGCGGGATCCATGACGCGGAGGAAGCGGAAGCAGACCGGGCCGCCGACAGCATCATGGCCGGCGAGATCGGGACGTGCGCGTGCGGGGGAACCTGCAATTCTTGCCGGAGCCACGAGAACACGCTTCGGCGCAAGCCCGCGGCGGCCGCGGGAGCCCAAATCCGAAGCGCTCGCGCGGAAGCGTTCGGCTCAAGCGCGGGACGTCCGCTGGACACCGGCGCCCGAACCTTCTTCGAGCCCCACTTTGGCGACCTCTCCGACGTGCGCGTCCACGACGGCGAGGAGGCGGCGTCGACCGCCGCGGCGATCGGCGCCCGGGCCTACGCGGTCGGCGCCGACATCGGGTTTGCGGCCGGCGCCTACGCCCCTGGCGGCGGCGAGGGGCGTAAGCTTCTGGCCCACGAGCTCGCCCATGTCGCTCAGGCAAGCCCCATCGTCCGGCGGCGACCGGAGGACACGCTTCCCTCCCCGGTCGTCGGGGCGCCGCAGCCGATCAGCCTCATGCTCGATCCCTCGCAGATGTGCGGGCCGCAGGGGTGCTTCACTGATGCAGACATTGACGCTCTGGCGCGGACTTCCTCGGATCCGTCGGCGGGCGCCCCGCAGGCGGGCGCGGCGGCGAAGCCATCGGTCGAGGACGACGACGACCCCACGGACCAACCCTCGACGCAGACCGTCAACATAGGGCCGTTTGCCGCTGTCGCCCTGACGACGAAAGGCCCGACGCCCGCTCCTACGCCCCCGGCGCCGCCCACGAATGTCGCCCGGATCGTTCAAGGCTCCACGGAAGCACGAGTGGCCGCAGGCACGACCATGATGGCGACGAAAACCGGTCATCAACCCACGACCTTCGGACAAGGAAATCTTGCGGGCGCCGACGAGGTTTCAATCATCGCCCATGGCCGTTATGGCTATGCGCGCATAGGAACCCAGCTCTATCCGGCGCGACAGCTTGCCGAAGAACTGGTCGCCTCCGGATGGAAGGGGGGAACTGTCCGGTTGATCATCTGCAAGACCGGCCTTTGCGGGCCGATGCCGAGCGCCTTCGGCCAGGAACTCGCCAACGAACTCGCGGCGCTGGGGGCGGACAGCGCCGTCATTGCGCCGGCGGGCAACGCCAACATCGCCAGCGGCATCCCTGGGCTGCCACAGGTCCGCTCGCCGCCAACGAACCCCCGCCTGTCGCCGCGCGGGTGGGATTGGGAAGTCTACGTCGCTGAGGCCCCGAAGGAGCCCTCGTTCTTTTCGCCGAAGGCCTGGAGCAGCGTGGGGGTGGGCGCGCTGAAGACCGGCGCCCTCATCGCGCTTTCCATTCTGCACGGCAGGGCAGTCGTCGAACGAATGCAGAAGCAGGCGCAGGAGACCGGATTCGCCCCCGTCGGGCCGACCGGAAACAGGCTTTATGATCTCGGCGCATGGTTTCTCGATCCCACCAACGAAGCGGGCAGAAGCGTGCCTTTCAGCCAGCGATTCCATATGGCCAAGTGGCGGGAGACGGTCCGCGACGCCGCCGACAAGAAGGCGGTGGGAGAGACGTACAAAATGCCCTGGGAGACCGACGACGGCTGGGACGCTCTCCACGAGCACCGCAAGACGAAGACCTGCTACGTCTATTACCGCAAGGGCCCGAACGGATATTGGTACACCATCAAGGGATCCTGTAGCGAAGATGAGTTCTTTCCGCCGGATCTCAACAAGGTGATCGATCCGAACGTCCCCGACGAGGAGCTGCGCCAGTATCTGGAGCTTCCGGCCGAATCGAGCGGCGGAGAATTGGGCGGCCTGGCTTAGGCCGTCCTGACATCGGCGGGCGCCGTCCGTAGGCGGTCGTCCGTCGAGGCGGCCGGGAATGGCGCCGATGAATCGATCCGCCGGATTTCGTGTTATCCCGGCTGAGCTTTCCGCCGGGCGAAGACTTCGTGGCCTTCGCGATCCAGGATACGCACCCCGATCGTCTGGGGCGGCCACTTGATATTCGCCGCGGCGATGATCGCCGCGGGCGCGTCCGCGACTTGAACCTGTTTTTCCATCAGATTCGTCGGGCGGCAATCGGTGGTCCCGCAAACGAACTGGATCCGGAACGTCGGCTGTTCATCCGAAACGATTCCCGCCGGCGCCTCGACCGGATCAGGCTTCGGCGAGGGCGCGCGCGCCACGAGGCCTGCGTCGGCGTTCGGCGTCCAGCGGGCGACGACCAATGCGACGCGACGCCAGTCTCCCGCCGTTCCGTCGCCTCTGCCCTGACGCTCCCGGCGGCGCGCTTCCGTATAGGCGTCATCGCCGTACCTGTTCATGAGCGCGCGCGCGACGGCGTGGATCCGTTCAATCCTTTCCAGTTGCCAAAGCAACCATGCAAGCATATCCGCCCCCTATCTCGACTTCGGAGCGTGGCTGAAGGATGGGTGTCCTAGCGGCGGCGTGATGTTTCCCCAACGAACGGGGAATATTCGACCAACGGCGTTGAGATAGAATTAACGGCCGCCGCAACGGGAGATGTCGGCCCTCATTCATTGGCGGATTTCGCGCCCGCAAAGGGGTGACGCCGGGCCGTCCAACCCATTGGCGCCGCAACGAACCTCCGATAGTCTGGACGGGGATAGCGGGGGTCCTCCGGAATGAGCGTGACGGTAGCCAATCTATTCAACGACAAGCAGGAGAATATCTGGGGCAAAGTGATCGGGGTCTACGTCCTCCTGTTCATCGTCAACGGGGCCGCATGGCTGTGGGCGATCGCCGCTTTTCACAACTATCCGGTGCTGCTCGGCACGGCCTTCCTCGCATACAGTTTCGGGCTCAGGCACGCTTTCGACGCGGACCACATCGCGGCGATCGACAATGTGACGCGCAAGCTCATGCAGGAGGGCCGGCGCCCGGTCGGGGTCGGACTGTTCTTCTCGCTCGGCCACTCGACGATCGTCGTCGCGCTGACCATTGCGATCGCCCTCGCGGCGGCTGCGCTTCAGGACCGTTTCGACGCCTTCAAGAGCTTCGGCGGCGTTGTCGGCACTCTGGTGTCGGCGTTGTTTCTGTTCGCCATCGCGATCGCCAACATGGTCGTGCTTGACTCGGTGTGGCGCGCTTTTCAGACGGTCAAGAGGGGCGGCCGGTTCGTCGAGGAAGACCTCGACATCATGCTCGCCAATCGCGGTCTTCTCGGCCGCCTGTTCCGCCGGTTCTTCCGGCTGGTCGAGCGAAGCTGGCACATGTATCCGCTCGGCGTCCTGTTCGGCCTCGGCTTCGACACGGCGACCGAAGTCGGCCTCCTCGGCATCTCGGCCACGCAGGCCTCGCAGGGGCTTTCGATCTGGTCGATCCTGGTGTTTCCGGCCCTGTTCACCGCCGGCATGACCTTGATCGACACGACCGACAGCATTCTCATGCTCGGCGCTTACGGCTGGGCCTTCATCAAGCCGATCCGCAAGCTTTACTACAATTTGACGATCACCGCGGTCTCCGTGGTCGTCGCGGTCATCGTCGGCGGCCTCGAGACGCTCAACCTGATCGGCGATCAGTTGGGCCTGACCGCAGGCGGGGGATTCTGGGGCGCGATCGGCGAGCTCAGCGAGAATTTCGGCGTGCTCGGCTATGTGATCGTCGGGGTGTTCATCGCCGCCTGGGGGGTCTCGTATCTCGTCTATCGCATCAACGGCTACGACGAGATCGAGGTCTCGGCGGGTTAGGGCCTTGCGGCCCTGGAGGGCCGCCTTGCAACGAGCGCCCTTGGCCTAGCCGCAATTTTACCGGCGCCCCCTAATGTTTTCAGTGAGTTGGGACCCCGTTTAGTTCCACGCCTAAAAACAACACATAATTACTATGTATTACAGCCCGCTGGACCCCCGGCGCTCGCTCTGCTTCCCCGATTTCGCGCCGCCTCATTCCCCGCCCCGCAGATTGGCGAGCAGCGCCTCGCGCAGGTCGAGTTCGCGCTCGATGCGCCGGCGGCCTTCGTCCTTCAGTTCGCCGTCGCGGTAGAGCCGGTTGGCAAGCTCCCTTTCAGCCTCGATGAGCGAGAGCTCGACCTCATCGCCGAGTTCGGCGAGCTTCCTGTGACGCCCGTCGCCGTCGCTGTAGCGGTCGACGTCTTCAAGCCGATAGCGGTGATTCGCGCGCATCGGTCCGGCGACGATCTCGGGAAGCTTGCGGCTCTCGGCGAGTTCCTCGAGCCGCTCGATCGCCGCCGCGATCGCGCGTCTGCGCACTTGGAACTCCTGCTCCCACTCGGCCTGCCGCTCGCGTCGCCCGGCGTTTGCGAGACCGAGCGCCCTGGTCACGGCAGGCAGCGTCAGGCCTTCGCCGACCAGGGTCACGAACAGAACGCAGAAGGTCAGAATGAGGATCAGATCGCGCTCCGGAAACGGGCTCCCGTCAGCGACGGTGAAGGGAATCGCCAGCGCGGCGGCCAGCGATACGATGCCGCGGATGCCGGTGAAGGCCACCAGGAACGGGTGTTGCCAGGGCGGCGACGGATCCTTGCGGCGAATGGCGGGGACGAGCCAGCGCGGCAGATAAGTCGCTGGAAACATCCACACGAAACGCGCCGCGATGACGACCCCGCAGACGATGGCGGCGGCGAAAGCCAGTTCTCCGAACATGTGAAAGTGAATGTTGGTAATGACGGCGCGCGCCTGCAAGCCGGTAATAAGAAAAACCATGCCCTCGATGAGGTAGGTCAGGAAGTCCCAGAACACGACGCCGGGAAGCCGCGTCCTCGCCGGGATCAGGCGAGAACCGTTCCAACTGACGTAGAGGCCGGCCGCGACCGTCGCGAGCACGCCTGAGCCGCCAAGCTGCTCAGGCGCCCAGTAGGCCAGGAACGGCGTCAGGATCGAGAGCAGGAACTCGATGCCGGGATCGCGGACCCAGCGGCGCAAGCGGAGCATGATCCAGCCGACGCCGATCCCCCACACGACCTCCCCGGCAAGGATGGCGACGAAGCTGCCGGCAGCCTCGACGAGGGAGAATGATCCTGCGCTGACCGCGGTGACCGCGAAGCGATAGAGGACGAGCGCGGTTGCGTCATTGGCCAGTCCTTCGCCCTCGAGAACGACGACGAGGCGCCGTGGAAGCTGCATGCGCTGGGCGATCGCCAGCGGCGCCACCGCGTCGGGAGGCGAGATGATGGCGCCCAGGAGGAAGCCGACCGCCCAGGGAAAGCCCAGGAGCCAATGAGTGGCCGCCGCGACCGCGACAGTGGTGAAGGCGACGCAGCCGACCGCGAGCAGCGTGATCGGACGCAGGTTGAAGCGGAATTCCTTCCAGCTCATCTTCACCGCGTCCCAGTAGATGATCGGCGGCAGGACCAGCACCAGGACGAGATCGGGAGCGAGCTCCACCGTCGGCAGATCGGGGATCAGGGCGAGCCCGACGCCGGTGATGACCAGCAGAATGGCTGGCGGAATCCGCAATCGCTTGGCGATCAGTCCGACCGCGGATATGACCGCCAAAAGCAAAATCAGGATCTGAAAGGTTTCGGTCATCGTCCAATAGGCTCCGCCGCGACGCCCTCCTTAATCCGGAATGACGCGATCGGCGCAAGCGGTAATCGAGACGCGCCGACGCCGCCAAGATCCGGCGCGCCGGCGCATCGCTTTGGCGCGCTTGCGCCGGGCTTGAAAAAAGACCCACAAAGGGCAACGCTGGCGGGGGCCGAGGCGTCGTTCGTCCAAGGCTGCTTGAAGCGCTCGAGTTTGGTCCGGCCAGGCGGGCCGATCAGCTCCCTGTCTTGACGCAAAAGGTCGAGAGGTCATGGCCAATTCCGTCCACCTGGCGCAATTTCCCCGCCAAGAGGAAACCTTTCCCACGCTGACGGCGCAGGAGATCGACCGACTGCGGCGCTACGGGTCGAGCCGCAAATTTTCGGACGGCGAAAAGCTGATCGAAGCGGGAAAGATCAGCCCCGGCATGTTCGTCGTGCTCAAGGGCGTGGTCGCGATTACTCAACGCGACGGATTGGGCCACGTATCGCCGGTCGTCGAGCAAGGCGCAGGCCAGTTCCTGGCCGACATCGGCCAGCTCTCCACGCGCGCAACGCTGGTTGACGGAACGGCCGAGGGGGACGTCGAGACCGTGGTGATTCCTACCGAGGGCCTGCGCGCGCTCCTCATCGCCGAAGCCGAGCTCGGCGAGCGCATCATGCGGGCGCTCATTCTTCGGCGGGTGGCGCTATTGAAAGGCGACGCCGCGGGCGCGGTTCTGATCGGCTCGCCGGGCGAAGCGAATGCAATCCGGCTTCAGGGGTTTCTCAACAGGAACGGCTATCCCTGCCGTCTGCTCGATCCGGCTCGCGATCTCGAGGCGAAAGAGGTGATCGGGCGATACGCCGACATCGCCGGCGGATTGCCCCTGGTGGTCTGTCCCGACGGGACGGTTCTCGGCAATCCCTCGGAACACGCTCTTTCACGTCAAGTCGGCTTGACCGTCGTGTCCAGGTCGGGCTTCGTCTATGACGTCGCGGTGGTCGGCGCCGGCCCTGCGGGGCTTTCAACCGCGGTTTATGGGGCCTCCGAAGGTCTGTCCGTTGCGGTTCTCGACGCTCGCGCTTTCGGCGGTCAGGCGGGCGCGAGCGCAAGAATCGAAAACTACTTTGGCTTTCCCACCGGAATAACCGGCCAGGCGCTCACCGCGCGCGCCTTCATTCAGGCGCAGAAATTCGGCGCCGACGTGATGATCCCGGTCGGCGTCAGGACGCTCGATTGCTCTCGCGCCAACGGCGCATTCGCCCTCGAGACTGACGACGGCGACCGGATTCACGCCCGAACGGTGGTGGTCGCGAGCGGCGCTCGCTATCGCCATCCGGCGATCCCTGACATCGCCCGGTTCGAGGGCCGCGGGATCTGGTACTGGGCCTCGCAGATCGAAGCGCGCCTATGCGCCGGAGAAGAGGTCGTGCTCGTCGGCGGCGGCAATTCGGCCGGTCAGGCCGCCGTGTTTCTGTCCGGCCACGCCTCGAAGGTTCGCATGATGGTCAGGGGGCCGGGGTTGGCCGAAAGCATGTCGCGCTATCTGATCGACCGCATCGCCGCCGCGCCGAACATCGAACTCATGACCGAGACCGAGCTTGTGGCCCTGAGCGGCGCGCCGAACGCCAGTCTCGAAGGGGTTCGGTGGCGCGACCGGCGCGCCGGGAAGGAGACGGAGGCGCCCATCCGCAACGTCTTTCTGTTCGTCGGCGCCGACCCCGCCACCGAGTGGCTGCAAGGTTGCGTGGCGCTGGACAAGTCGGGCTTCGTGACCACGGGCGTCGAACTCGTCCAAGGGCGGTCCCGCCTCATCCCCGCTTGAATCGTCCGTCCCCGGCGTGTTCGCGGTCGGCGACGCGCGGTCGGGGTCGGTCAAGCGGGTTGGCGGGGCGATCGGGGAAGGCGCAGCGGTTGTGGCGGCGATCCACAATTTCCTCGGGCATACTCATGCCCCGCATCTATGAACCATCAGGCGAACCGCAATGCCGAAGACCTGTACGCATTTCGCAACCATTCGCGATGTCACGCCGAGCGCGCTCGGCTGTGAGGAATGCCTCAAGACCGGCGACGCATGGGTGCATTTGCGCATCTGCCGCACATGCGGCCACGTCGGATGCTGCGACCAGTCCCCGAACCAGCACGCGACCAGGCATTTCAAGACCACGCGCCATCCGATCATCGAGGGCTATGATCCGCCGGAGGGCTGGGGCTGGTGCTATGTCGACGAGGCGATGTTCGATCTCTCGGACCGCATGACGCCGCACAACGGACCGATCCCGCGGTACTATTAGAGCATTTTCATGGTTGGCGTCGATATCCTGAGTTTGCGAGATAGTTTGCGCATTCGTCGGGGTGAAGGTTTGGAGGGCGGTGGCGATGGCGTCGATCAGGGCATCGAAGGTTCGGGCCGCGGCCTTGCGCAAGAGGGCCTTCAACTTGGCGAACCATTGCTCGATCGGGTTGAGATCGGGGCTGTAGGACGGCAGGTAGAGCAGACGGGCTTTGGCGTTTTCGATCGCCGTCCTGACGCCCTCGACCTTGTGGCTCGGCAGATTATCGAGGATGACGATATCGCCTTGCTTGAGTTCGGGAACGAGGAACTGCTCGACCCAGGCGCGGAACTTCTCGCCGTTGATCGGGCCGTCGAAGGCGCAAGGCGCAACGAGACCGTCCTGCCGCAGCGCGCCGATGAAGGTCGTCGTCTTCCAATGGCCCCAAGGAACCGGCGCGACCAGGCGCTCGCCGCGCGGGCATCGGCCGTAGAGCCGGGTCATCTTGGTCGAGGCGCTGGTTTCGTCGACAAACACCAGATTGTCCGGCCGCCATTCGGCCTGTTGCGCCCGCCATTGCTGGCGAGCTTCCGCTACGTCGGCGCGGTCCTGCTCTGCGGCGCGTTGCGACTTTTTTTGAGCGTCAGCCCGAGATGCCGGACCCGCGCCCACGGCAGCCGACGCTGACTTTCACCGTATGATCGCCGGCCAGCCAGGCTTGCAGCTCGATGAGCGTGATATCGCCTTTCTGCGCCACTTGAGCGCGCAACGCCTCGTCATAGGCCTCCGCGCCGCGCTCGGCGAGCAGCCGGACTGTGGCCGCGGGCACGCTCGGACCGCGCCGCACCGCGCGCGATCGAGATGCGCGGCGTGTCGAAAACTTCGACGCCATCGCGCCTCGATTTGGTCGATCTCAGCGTCGCGCCCGGCGAACTTCTGGCGCTGCTCGGACCTTCGGGCTCGGGCAAGACCACTCTTCTGCGGCTCATCGCCGGGCTCGAGCCGATGAGCGAGGGCGTGCTTGCCTTCGACGGCGAGGACGCTAGCCCGCTCTCGGTCCAGGAGCGCCGCATCGGCTTCGTCTTCCAGAACTACGCCCTGTTTCGGCATATGACCGTGTTCGACAATGTCGCCTACGGTCTCAATGTGCGGCCGCGGCGCATGCGGCCGTCACGGCGGGAAATCGCGGCGCGGGTCAACGACCTGCTCGATGTCGTCCGGCTCGGAGATCTGGGGCGCGCTTTCCCGCCCAGCTCTCCGGCGGGCAGAAACAGCGCGTCGCGTTCGCCCGCGCGCTCGCCATCGAGCCGCGGGTGCTCCTGCTCGACGAGCCGTTCGGCGCGCTGGACGCCAAGGTCCGCAAGGACCTGCGCATCTGGCTGCGTGAGCTTCACGATCGCACCGGGCTCACAACGGTCTTCGTCACCCACGATCAGGCGGAGGCGATGGAGATCGCCGATCGCGTCGCGATCATGAACGGGGGCCGCATCGAGCAGATCGGCGCGCCGGCGGCGGTGGCCGACCGGCCGCAAACCGAGTTCGTCCGCGCGTTCCTGAGTCCAGGCGCTATGTCGACGAGGTGATGTTCGATCTCTCGGACCGCATGGCGCCGCATACCAACTACTGCGCTACTCTGGCGGCCTGCGGAGAAACGGCTCCGCCTTTCAGGCGCGCCAACGCGGCGACGCATCGGCGAGGAGGCGGTGACGCCAGGTGCGCAGCGGACGATTGGGGGCCAGAAGATATCGGGTCTCGGCCGGCGTCTTCAGGAACTGCGCCGCCCGCTCCTCCATGAGTTCGTCGGCCTTGGTCACGCGCGTCTGGCGATACTTGAGTTCGAGCGTGGAGTGGATGAGGGAGGTTTCGATCAACTTGCCCGGGTCGTCCGGGTCTTCGAAAATATGCCAGGCGTAGGCGCCGTCTCGCCTGCGCTCGAGACTGATGTCCTGCATCACGGCGAGGAAGGCGTGGATGTCCTTCGGGTCGATCCGATATTCCGTGATGACGAGGATCGGGCCCTGATCGTTGGGCGCCCGGTTGAGGAAAGAAGGCGCCCGCCAGCGCAACGACGGCGTCAGATCCTGCGCCGCGCCGCCCTGGAGCTTCCACGCCCAGGTGAGCGCCGTGCCGATCAAGGCGCCGACGCCCGCCGCGGCGAGGGCGAAGGGCACTCCCTTGAGCGCCGCGACTTGGCCCCAGACGGCGCTGCCCGCAGTGAGCGCGCCGTAATAGGCGGTGAGAAAGATCGCCAGGCCCCGGCCCCGCACCCATTCCGGCAGCGCCACCTGCGCCGAGACAAAGAAGGTGGTCAGCGCGACGATTGACGAGGCGCCGGCGACGAAGCTGGCGACGAGCGCCGTCACCGGCTCGCGCGCCGCGGCGAGCAGAAAGAGCGCGACCACGGTCCCCCCGGCCGCGAGGGCTGCCTGCCCGTTCGGGCCGAGCCGCGCCTTGAGCCAGGGAAGCGCGAAAGTCGCCGCGATCGAGCCGAGGCCGATCGCCGCCATCAGCCCGCCATAGACCTCCGCGCCGCCCTTCTGGCTTCGCGCGACCAGCGGCAGCAAGGCGAGATACGCGCTCGAGAAGGGGAAGAAGGCGATTGCGCGGATCACCGTCGCGTCCATGTCGCGGCTGTAGCGAACGTAGCGCAGCCCGGCCGTCATCGCGCTGATCAGCCGTTCGGCCGGCAGGGTCTCCTTCGGCCTTCGCGGCGCGCGCCACCAGACCAGGGCCGTGAGAAGGATGAGATTGCCGGCGCAGCAGCACCAGAACGGGACGGCGATGCTCAAGCCCGCGATCGCGTATCCGGCGATCGCCGGTCCGACCGCGCGCGCGACATTGTAGGCTGAGGTGTCGATCGCGGTCGCGGTGTCGAGTTCGGACCTCGGAACGAGGATCGGCGTGATCAGCATCCACGCGGGCGCCGTGAAGGCTCCGGCGAGGCCGAGCAGGAACGACGTCGAGAGCAGCGGGAGGGGGCTCGCGAGCCCGGCCGAAACCAGCGCCGCGAAGGCGATCGAAATGACGACCATGCCGACCTGCGCCACGATCAGGAGGCGGCGCGGGTCGACCACGTCGGTCAGCGCGCCGGCCGGCAAGGTCAGAAGGAAGAGCGGGAGCGTGGAGGCGACCTGAACCGCCGAGACCAGTCTCGGGCTCGGATTGAGGCTGGTCATCAGCCACGCCGAACCGGTGTCGAACATCGCGAGCCCCACGCTCGACAGCGAGGTCGCGACCAGAATGACCACGAAAGCGCGATTGCCGATGAGGCCTGGGCCCGCGCTCGGCTGCGCCTTCGGGTCGACGTTCAGGTCCGTGGTCAAGTCATCCGCCTGGATTCCGGACGTAAGGTCCGCGCCCCAGGTTTTGGCGTGCCCGCATTGAGCGGCTTTGGCAAGCGCAACCGCGCCGGGAATAGCAGGCGCCTACAGGTTTTTCCGCAGGAACGCTCCGCCCTGCGCAAGCGCGCGGCGGCCGGGCTCGAGCGCGGCGTTCCAGAGCGGCCAGGCGTGGATCATATGCGGCCAGATTTCGAGGGTCACGGGGACGTCGGCCGCGCCGGCCGCCGCAGCCAGGCGGATCGCGTCGTCGAGCAGGGTCTCGGCCGAACCGACCTGGACCAGCGTCGTCGGGAAGCCCTTGAGGTCCGCGTAGAGAGGCGAGAGCCGCGGGTCCTTCCGGTCCATGTCCGAAGGCGCGTAGGCTGCGGCCAGTTCCTCGAGATAGGCCTTGTGAATGAGCGGATCGACCTCGCTCTTGCTCGCCAGCGTCGCGCCCGACATGGCGAGGTCGGTCCACGGCGAGACGAGCCAGAGGCAGCCCGGCAAGGGCTCCCCCGCGCGTTTGAGCTCCCCGGCCAAGGCGAGCGTCAGATTCGCCCCCGCGCTGTCGCCGCCGACTGCGATGCGTCTCGCGGGATAGCCTTCGCGGCGCAGATGGCGCCAGGCGGTCAGCGCGTCGTTGAGCGCGGCGGGAAACGGATGCTCCGGCGCGAGACGATAGCCGACCGCCAGCGTCCGCACGCCCCCTGCCCGTCCGGCCTCGGTGACCATTCGCCGGTGGCTCGCGATCGAACCCGAGCAATAGCCTCCGCCATGAAAGAACATCAGTGCGCGGGATTCGTCGGCGCCGGGAGCGATCGACCATTCGCCGGGGGCGCCGTCGAGATCGACCGGCGTGAGCTTCACATCGTCAGCGACAGGCCAGTGCGCGCCGACCTCATCGAGACGCTGTCGGCGCTCCGCCCAGCCCACCGGCCGCGGCTTGGCGCTGAGAAGCGCGCGAATGGCGTCGATTTCGCTTTGAGGCACGGGCGTTTCCCCCTGTTGCGGCAGCGACTGCGCCTGCCGCCGTTTCGGCGGCGCAAGTTAGCCACTCTTCTCGGAGCGCACGAGTCAACGCCGTGTCTTGCAAATTGCTTGAGCTTGATAATTTATGCTGCTACAATAATTTTCAATGGAAATCGAGTTCGACCCGGAAAAGAGTGCGAAGAATGAGAAGGTGCGCGGGTTGCCGTTTGAGCTTGTCCGTGAGCTGGAATGGGCCACGGCCCGCATCGCCCGCGATGTTCGACGCGACTACGGCGAGGAACGATTTCTCGCTTTCGTTCCGAAGGACAGACGGCTCTATTTTGTGTGCTTCTGTCTGCGTCAAGGGAAGACGAGAGTGATCAGCTTCCGCAAGGCGAACGAGAAAGAGGTTAAGGCTTATGGCAAGATCACCGATGCGGCCGCCACTCCGACCGCCGATGCGCCCTCCGATGCGACCCCTAATGCGACCGCCGCTCAGGCCGCTGACCGACGAACAGGGCGAAGTCCGCGAACTGACAGATGAGGATTTCGCCGCCATGGACTTGCGCCCGGTCGCCGAAGTGTTTCCTGAGCTGCCCGAGGCCATGAAGCGTATCAGGCCCGTCGGCCGTCCTCGGATCGCCGCGCCAAAGGAACAGATCAGCTTCCGTTTGCCCTCCGATCTCGTCGCGGACATCAAGGCGACCGGCCGTGGCTATAACGTCCGGGTCGAGAAGGCGCTCCGGAAAGCGTTCAAGAAAGGCGCGTTGGAAAAGGCTTAGGCGCTCGCGCGCGAATCGAGCCTCACCGCACCTCGCACTTCACCCCGTCGCGCTCGGCCAGGAGCGGGATCAGCGCGTGGAACATGAGGCCGGCGACCCGTTCGTTGCCCCGTTCGGTGAAGTGGACGATGTCGAGATAGAGATCGTCGTCCCATTGCCCGTCGACGCCCCTGGTCATGTCGATCACCGGCGCGCCCTCTTCGCGGGCGACCAGCTTGACCAGGCGGTTATGGGCGGCGTTGGCGGCGATGATGTCGTCGATCGGCTTGAACACCGCGCCATAGAAGTCCTTGACCTCGCGCGGGCTCTGCGCGTCGACCGCCATGGTCGAGGTGGCGAGCGCGATGTCCGCGCCGCCCTCGCGCGAAAGCGCGATCAGCTTGCGATAGTCGTCGGCGTAGCGGGTCTTCATGAGTTCGGCGTCGGACATTGGCGGAAGCGCCGCGGCCTGCGCCTGCGCCCCGTTCCGCGCGCGCCAGTCGTGGGCCGCGCGCTCGATGGTCAGCGCCGCGCGGGCGATCAGCGCCGAGCCGCGCGGCCTGACGCCGGGCTCCACGGGCTCGGGAACGCGCCGCAAGCCGAACGGGAAAAAGCCGTTCATTCCGTGCGTGCTGACGATCAGATCCGGCTTCAGCGGCAGAATGTCGCGGCGCATGCGCTCAAGATTGTTCTCGAGCGTGTAGGCCTCGGTTCCGGCGTTGATCACCTCGATCCGCCGGCCGCACGACGCATGCTTCTCGAACAGATCCTGCAACAGCTCCGGCCAGGGCTTCTCGCCGTCGCGCAAGGTGGGCCCGAAGGTCTGAGATTCGCCGAGCGCGACAATGCGAAAGGCGCCGCCCTTGTCGCGCGCCAGGTCCGGCCCGCGAAAGCCGAGATTGTTGATGCGGACCGTGGTGTCGAACATCCGCCCCGAACTGCCCGGAACCATGATGAACGGCAGCGTCTTCTGAGGGTCGGGCGCGGTGATCTCCGCCCTGATCCCGTCGTCCCTGATCCACTCGCGCAGATAATAGAACCACCAGGTCGCGAACGCGGCCGGATTGGCGTGCGCCGCGCGATAGGAATAGGTCGGTTGAGCGACCGTCGCGGCGAGCGGCAATCCGGTCGAATGGCGGTAGAGGCCGTCGGCGAACGGCAGCGCGAGCGCGAACAGAAGGAGCGCGCGGGCCGCCACCGCGACCGCCCCGGTCGCTTGCGCTCGCGCGGCAAGCGCAAGCGCGAGAACCGCCGTCGCGATCAATAGCGGATAGAACGCATAAGGCGCGTCGGCCATGAAGGCGTTGCGGGCGAGCGCGCCCAGGCCGATCGCCGCCAGGCCAAGCACGATGTCCAGAAGCGATGGGCGCCAGCGGCGCGCCTCTTTTCGAACCGTGACAGGCGCCGCCGCGCGCCCCTCGCCGTAATAGGGGCGGGCCATGAGGATCGGCCGCTCGAAGCCGGCGAAGAACACCGTCGAGAACGCGAGGATGGCAAGGACATAAATCGTGAGCTGCAGCGCGAGCGGCGCGTGGCCAAGCCTCGGCTTGAGCGCCATGATGATGAGGAGGTGAAAGAGATAGGCCGAGTAGGAGATGCGGCCGAGAAAAAAGCTCGCGCCTCTGACCGCGCGACTGCGGAACAGGCCCTCCGCGCGCCAGAGAACCCCGACCAGGATCATGCCGAACGCGGCCGAGGCGTAAGGGAATGCGCGCTGCGCCAATGGATCGCCGCCGACGGCCAGAATCGCGACGGCGAGCTCGGCGGGGATCGCGACCGCGAGAGCCGCCAGCAGCGCGCTCAAGCGCAATCGGTCCGATGCGACGTTCAGCGCGAACGGCGCGCGACGCTCGAGCGCGAGATAGAGCAGAAAGCCCCAGACGATCGAGTTCGATGCGAAAGAGCGTGACCCGGCGGACGTTCAGATCCCAGTCGTGCGGCGCGAACCTGAGCCGCACCGCGGCGACAGCGAGAATGACCAGGATCCCGAAGATCGCCGCGAGCCGCCGGTCCGATCGTCCGAGCGCCAGCGCGACGACGAACAGGGCGGGCGCGAACAGGACATAGAACCATTCCTCGACCGCGAGACTCCAGGCGACGGGATAGAAGTCGACGGCGTTGGCGGAACGGAAGAGGTTCTCGACATAGAAGAGATAGCGGACGAAGTCCGACGTCATCAGATTGCCGGTCAGCGTCGCAATGGCGATCAGCGCGACGACATAGGGCGGGATGGTGCGCAACCAGCGACGGATCAGAAACACGCCGAGATTGCGCTTGGGCTTGCCCACCACCCAATCGACGATCTGCGGGGCGAGAACGAAGCCGCTGAGGACGAAGAAGACCTCGACGCCGGCGATCGCGAACGCCTCCGCGAACGGCTGAAACGGCGCGTTTGCGGTGAGATAATGAGGAATCGCGACCGCGAGGGCCGCCGCGCCGCGCAGAAAATCGAGCGAGGCGCTGCGCTTCATTGGGGCGCGGTATAGACGAACGGCGCGTTGACGGTTTGGCCGGCGAGCGCGAACAGCACGACAAGCGCCGCAAGGCAGACGAGCGCCGCCGTGGCCCAGGGACCCTTGAGGAACCGCAGGGCGAATTCAACCATTCCGATCGCGCCTCCCGCGAGCATCCAGATCCCGCTTTTGACGCATCATAAGCGCCCGTCTGGGCCGCCTATCCCATCCAGGGCGTCCTGTCATCTCAACGGAACTTTTCCGGTCGCCGCCGGTTTTTCACGTGGCGCTCGAGCGAGCGCGAACGAGCCGGTCCGCACGCCGCCAAGGCGCACGGGAGGGGCGTGTCCCCCAAAGGTCGCGCTCCCAATGCCACTCGAAAGGAGGCGAAGATGCTTAAGACCCTTGCTTACGCAACCTTGTTCAGCACTGCGCTCATCGGGTCCAGCGCCTATGGCGCGGACAATGCCGCGGCGCCGAACGCCCCGCCGCCGCAAGCCCAAACGCAGGCTCCGTCCGGCGTCAACTTCGTGACGAGGCAGGAGGAGTCGCAATGGCGCGCGCCGAAGCTGATCGGCGTCGGCGTCTATGGCTCCGACGGCAAGGAGATCGGAAAGATCGACGACCTGTTGATGGATCACAACGGCGCGGCGCAAACCGCCGTCATCGGGGTCGGCGGATTCCTCGGGATCGGGAAGAAGGACGTCGGCGTGCCGTTCTCGGCCCTGCAATGGCAGACCGAAAGCCGGAAGGTTCCGGCGAACACCGCGCCGCCCCCCAATCCCGTCGCGTCGACCACAACGACAGGCAGCGGAGAGCCGCCGATGAAGGAAACCGACCCGGCGGTGACCGAGGCGATCCAGGGCTACCCCGACAAGGCGGTTCTCAACGTCACCCTCGCCCAGCTCAAGGCCGCGCCCGAATTCAAATACGCGCAAAGCACGCTCTCCGAGTCCGACATGCGAACTCCGGGCGCCAACGATCAGGTGAAAACGACCAACCCATGATCCGCGCGGAGGCGGATCGACAAGCGCTCGCCGCTCACTGGGCGGCGGGCGCCGCCGCCGCCCCGACCAGCGGGGCAAGCGGCCTGAGGAACGCCTTGAGGACGTCCCGGACCGGCGCCGAGGGCGGCGCCCTCTTGGCGCGCGCGTCATGCAACGCGGCGGCCGCCTGCCGTTCGTCGGTGCTCGCCAGCTCGAAATCCTGCTGGTAAAGCTCGCGGATCCACACCTGCTTCGGATCGGCCGCGGCGTCGTTGGCGAACTCGAGCCACATCAACCCGCGCGGGCGCTGCTGCGGCGCCCCCTCGCCGATGAACAGCATGTGCCCCAGCAACGCCTCCGAGGGCGCATGGCCCTTCTGGGCCGCCACGGCGAGCCAGCGAATGGCGGCGATTTTGTCCCTGGCGAGGCCTCCTCCGCCGACCATGTACATGTGCGCGAGATTGTACTGCGCGTTCGGGTCGCCGAAGGTCGTTGCGGCATATTGGAACAGTTCGTGCGCCCGCTGCGGGTCGGGCCGTACGTCGCTATTGGGGATGCCGTTCAGGCAATAGACGCCGACCGCGACGAACGCGTTGGAAATCGCGCTCAGGTTGCGCCGGTCCGGCTGGTCTTCGTCGTAGTCCTCGACCAGCTGGTTGAAGTAGTGGTACGCCTTGACGTCGTCGCGCTCCACGCCTTTGCCGTCCGCGTACATCTCGCCCAGTTTCCAGCGCGCGATCGCCTCCCCGCCTTCCGCCGCGTAAGTGAGAGCGGCGACCGACGCGTGTGCGTCGCCCGCTTTCAGATCGTCGACGCCGGCGCGCAGCGCCTGCTGAGGGTCAGTGAAGTTTTTCGGGATCTTCTCGGTCGGACTGGTCACCGTGCCATCGAAGGCGAAAGCGGGCGTCAACCCCAGCGTCATCGAGCCGATGATTGCGAATGCGAAGCGGCGGCGCAACGGCGCCCTGTCGACTAGTCCCTCCGCCTCCGCACACGCGACCACGCGCATTTCAATCCCGACTCGCCATCCGGCCGCGTCGCGGTCCTTCGAAGGCGCTCGCGACACGGACGACTTCCGTCATCAACGGGGGCGGAAACTGCGAGCCGTTTATGGCGCAATCGCGGCGCATTCCAGCCGGAATCTCGACTCGCTAAAGTTGCATCGCGCATGTTGCGCAAAAGCAACAATTTCGCCCGCCGCCAGGGCGCTCAGACGCGCTCCAGGCGCTCGCGCGCCCCATTAAGCTTAACGAGCCGCGCCTGAAACGTCTCGAGCCGCTCCTGGTGCTCGGCGATGACGTCTTCCGGCGCCCTGGCGACGAAGTCGTCGTTGCCGAGCTTGGCCTCGGCCTTGGCGATTTCCAGCTTGACCTTCGCGATCTCCCGGTCGAGGCGCGCCTTCTCGGCGTCGAGATCGACCACGCCGGCAAGCGGCAGCGCGACCGTCTCGCCGCGCACGATGAGAATGAGCGCGCCCGGCGGGGCGGCCGAGGCGACCTCGATCGATCCGACCCGGGCCAGGCGCCGGACGCTCTCGCTCCAGGCGCGCGCGCTTTGAGCCGCCCGCTCGCTTGGGCCAACGAGAACGAGCGGCGTCAGAGTGGACGGCGCCACGCCCATCTCCGACCTGACCGACCGGATTTCGGCGATGAGCTCGACGACCCAGCCGATTTCCGCTTCGACCGCCGCGTCGACTTCGAAGCCCTGGGCTGGCCAGGGCCTGCAGCGCCAGCGGACCCTCGCGCTCAGGTCCGGCTTCTCCCGCGATCCGCCAAAGCTCCTCCGTCAGGAACGGCATGAACGGATGCAGGATCGCGGCGATCAAATCGAGCACATGGGCGATCGTCGCCCTCGTCTCGGCCTTGGCGTCGCCGTCGTCCGGTCCCTGCAGCACCGGCTTCGCGAGTTCGAGATGCCAGTCGCAGAACACGCTCCAGACGAAGCGGTAGACCGCGTTCGCCGCGTCGTTGAACCGATAGGCCTCGATCGCCCCCGCCGTCTCGGCCGCCGCCCGCGCCGCCTCGCCGAGAACCCAGCGATTGAGCGGCGCCCGCGCTTTCGACGGATCGAAACCTTGCGTCCGGACGCAGCCGTTCATTTCGGCGAAGCGCGCGGCGTTCCAGAGCTTGGTCGCGAAGTTGCGGTAGCCCTCGATCCGGCTCTCGCTGAGCTTGATGTCCCTGCCCTGCGCCGCCATCGCGGCCAGCGTGAACCTCAGCGCATCGGCGCCGAAGCGGTCGATGAGGTCGATCGGGTCGATGACGTTGCCCTTCGACTTCGACATCTTCGCCCCCTTCTCGTCGCGGACGAGGGCGTGGATGTAGACGTCGCGGAAGGGGACCTCCGGCATGAAGTGGAGCCCCATCATCATCATCCGCGCGACCCAGAAGAAGATGATGTCGAAGCCGGTGACGAGCGTGTCGGTCGGATAGAAGCGCTTGAGCTCCGGCGTTTCGTCCGGCCAGCCGAGGGTCGAGAACGGCCACAGGGCCGAGGAGAACCAGGTGTCGAGCACGTCCTCGTCGCGGGTGAACGTCTCGGCCAAGCGCGCGGGATCGCCTGCGAGCGCCTCCGCTTCGGCCTCGGTCAGGGCGCCGCGCTCGACGCCGTCGGCCAGCGCCGCGGCAAAGGCCGCGTCCTCGGTCTCCTCGACATAGACCGCGCCCCAGGGGGAATACCAGGCCGGAATCTGGTGGCCCCACCAGAGCTGGCGCGAAACACACCAGGGCTGGATGTTCTCGAGCCAGTCGAAATAGGTCTTTTCCCAGGTCTTCGGCACGAACTGGGTCTTGCCTTCGCGCACGGCCGCGATCGCCGGCGCGGCGAGAGTCTTGGCGTCGGCGTACCACTGGTCGGTGAGCCAGGGCTCGATGACCACGTTCGAGCGGTCGCCGTGCGGCACCGCGTGCGCGTGCGGCTCGATCTTGGCCAGAAGACCGGCGAGCGCCATCATCTCGACGATCCGCCCGCGCGCGACGAAGCGGTCCTGGCTGTCGACAGCGGCGACGAGGCGCGCGTGGTCGTTGTCGCTCTCGAGCCCCTCGAAGAAGTCGACATTGCCCTTGATCGTCACCCTGCCCTGCGCATCGAGGATGTTGATCGGCCGCACGCCCTCGGCTTCGTGGCGCCTGCCGACCTCGAAATCGTTGAAGTCATGCGCGGGGGTGATCTTGACCGCGCCCGCGCCCTTCTCGGGGTCGGAATATTCGTCGGCGACGATGGCGATCAGGCGGCCGACCAGCGGCAGGCGAACATGGCTGCCGACGAGATGCTGATAGCGCGGGTCGTCGGGGTGGACCGCGACCGCGGTGTCGCCCAGCATCGTTTCGGGGCGCGTGGTGGCGACGGTCAGCCGCTCGCCGGTCTCCTCGCCCTCGCCGTCCACCACCGGATATTCGAAGTAGTAGAGGCGCCCATTGGGATTCCTGGCCAGCGACTTGGCGAGCGCCGCCGCGTCGAGCGGAGCGCCGTCCTCCCGCGACCACTTGAACGAGTCCCTGGTCTCGATCTGGACGACCTCGAGATCCGAGATCGCGGTCTGGAACCTGGGGTCCCAGTTGACCAGCCTTTTATCCTTGTAGACGAGCCCCTCGCGGTAGAGCTGAACGAACACCTTCGCGACCGCACGCGACAGGCCCTCGTCGAGGGTGAAGCGCTCGCGGCTCCAGTCGCAGGAGGCGCCGAGGCGCTTGAGCTGCGAAACGATGGCGCCGCCCGATTCCGCTTTCCACGCCCAGACCCGCTCGACGAACGCCTTGCGTCCCATGGCGCGGCGGTCCGGCTCCTGGCGCTCCATGAGCTGCCGCTCGACCACCATCTGCGTGGCGATGCCGGCGTGATCGACGCCCGGCTGCCACAGCACGTCGCGGCCTCTCATGCGCCAGTAGCGGCACAGGACGTCCTGCAACGTGTTGTTGAGCGCATGGCCCATATGCAGATTGCCGGTGACGTTCGGCGGCGGAATGACGACGCAAAAGGGCTGCGCCTCCGCCCGGTCTGGACGGCCGGCCCGGAACGCGCCGGTTTTTTCCCAAAGCGCGGAAGCGCGGCCTTCGGCCGCGGCGAAGTCGAACGATTTGTCCATCACTGGGTCTTGGTCTTAGCGATTTAGGGAAGCGCCGGGGGCGCTATAAGCGCATCGCCACGGCCGAAGTCAACGTGCCCCGGCGCGCGGGCTCAGGGCGATTTCCGCCCGCGCGCGACCCGCTGGATCTCGGCCCGCACCAGCCGCTCGACGATCGAGGGCAGGTTCTCGTCGAGCCACTGCTTGAGCATCGGCCGCAACGTCTCGCGCACCAGTTCATCGGCGAGTTCGGCGCTGCGAACGTCGAGACTGGCCGACAAGGCCCCGAACGACAAGGCCGCCGCCTCGCCCGCCTCATGCGACAGGAGCGGCGCTTCGTCGCCCCCGGCGCGGGTCCGGCTTCGACGGCCTGCAGCCGGCGCCAGACGATCGCCGGCGCGACGGCCTGCGGTTCATCCCGCTCTTCGGCGGGCTCGCCCTCCGCCATGGGGGCGTCGTTGGAATCGACGGTTTGGGGCATGAGCGAGGGAGCGAGCCCCGGCGGCTCCTGCGCCGCTCCCCTCACGGGATCATGGGCGATGATGTTGCGGATCGAGGCGAGGATTTCCTCCATCGACGGCTCATGGGCCCGCTGCGCGCGATGAATTGCATCGAGGTCGCGGTCGCTGGAGTTCGAATTGATTGCGCTCATCAGACCGCCCTGCCTTTCCGGGGAGCGTTGCGCGCCGAATTCGAGCCGCGCTTCAACCTGACGATAGCCGCTCGCAGCCGCCGTGCAAGCGCTCCGCGCCAACGGCCGCTATTGTCCGCTCGGCGTCCTCAGGCCGATCCACTTGTTCTTGACCTGATCGAAATGCACCCGCGGATCGTATTCGGCCACGCTAAGTCCGAGGGTCGGGATGTTCAGCCGGCCGACGTCCGACAGCAGTGTGTACGAAAAGACGACCTGGTTGCGTTCGGCCTGAACCAGCGTCGTTCGCGCCTGCAATAGCGCCTGTTGGGCGTTGAGCACGTCGAGCGTCGTGCGCTGTCCGACCTTGGCCTCTTCGCGCACCCCGGTCAGCGCCACTTCGTTGGCGGAGACCGACGCTCGGGCGGCGCGCACGACCCCCACCTGAGCCTGATTGTTGCTCCAGTCGGCGATGACGGCCTGGCGGACCTGGTTGCGGAAGGAGTTGAGTCTGGATTTCCTGTTTCGACAGGCTTTCCTTGGCCTGCCGGGTCGAAGCGTAGTCGAAACCGCCTTCGTAGATCGGGATGTTGATATTTCCCGTGATCTGGCCGGCGAGCACGTGAAAACCGGGAATCCCGCTGGCGTCATACTGGTTGGTGACCGAGGCGGAGACGCCGACCGTCGGATAGAGCGCGCCCTCGGCCACTTTCACCTGCAATTGCGCGGCGTCGACGCCATGCAGGGAGGCGGAAATCACGGGATTTTCGATCTGCGCGATGGATATCGCCTGGGGCAGGGTCTTCGGCAGCGGCCTGCTGAGCGGTTTCACCGGCGCGAGCGTTGTCGGCTGATCGCCGACCACCTGACGGTACCGCGCGATCGCGCCCTGCAGCGTCGCCTCCGCCTGGAGCGCGATCGCCTGGCCGCTCGCCAGGCTCGCCTCCGCCTGCGCCACGTCGGTGCGCGTCACCTCGCCGACGGTGAACCGGTCCCGCGTCTCGCGCAGCTGTTCCTTCAACACCTCGACATTGTTGCGGTCGAGGTCGAGGATCGCTGTATCCTGCAGCACGTCCATATAGGCGGTGACGCCCGCAAGCAGGGTGGCCTGCTCGGTGTTGCGCAATTGCTCGCGCGCGCCAAACACGCCCGACTCGGCGGACCGGATTTTATTGAGCGTCTGGTTGCCGTTAAACACCGTCTCGTTGGCCTGGATGCCGTAACCGCGCGGCTTGAGAGTGACCTCCGCGCTGCCGAGGCCGGACCTGGTGCCGCTGATAACACTGGTCTGGGCGCGTTCGATGCCGATGTTGCCCGTTGCGTTGACTTGCGGCAGGTAGCCGGCGTTCGCCTTCGGGACCTCTTCGTCCGCCACCCGGACCGCGGCGCGCTGGGTATTGATGTCGGGGTTGGTCAGATAGGCCTTGACGAGCGCCCCGCCGATCGTCTCAGCGCGGACCGGGGCGCCGCCGATCGCGGTCAGACCGGCCGACGCCAGCAACGCCGCTCGCAAAAGACGGCCCGGCTTCTGGCCGCGCGAAGCGACGCGCTGCCGCTGGAATGCGCCTGAGCCCCAAATCATCCCCGCCTCACGCGCCTCGCCCCATCGTGACCGCCCGCTGCCGACCTGCGGTCGCCTAGTTTGCACGTCCGACGCGAAACTGAAAGACGCGAGCCGCGACGCCAGGACGACCTCGACCAGGACAACCTCAACCAAGACAAACTCAGCCCGGCCGTGTCCCCGTCGTCGCCGAAAGGGGCCAAGCCGGCGCCATCATAGGCGCAAGGATCATCGTTGCGCTACAAAAGCTGCGCCAGTTCGCCGCAGCGGCGCCATTTTTCCGCCGAGCGTCGCAAAGATGCGACACCCGGCCGGTTCCGGACCGCCGCGCCAATCCAGGCTCTGGCCGGAAGCCTCTAATCTTGTGGGATTTTTTGAACGAAGATCGGGATTCGACAATCCCGCTCTGGCGCCGGCGCCATTCCTTCGCCGGACCTAGAAGACGAAGCTCGGCCGGGGCTGGAAGCCGTCGAGGAGATCGGCCTCGGTCTCGAACAGCGCCCGCCGGCTGATCGCGCGGCCGGCCTTTTCATAGAGGACCGCTTGCGGCGGCTGGGACGACGCGTCGACGCCGACCAGACGCCCTGAATCGGCAAGCAGCGCGAGAAGAGCGTCCGGGGCGACCCCGAAGGCGCCTTCGACCACGATCAGGTCGAACGGGCCGAGACCCGCGGCCCCGCTGTCGAGCGGCCCCACGGTCACGGCGACCCCCGGCCGGCCGCGCAGCTCGGCCTTGGCCGCTTCCGCCGCGCCAGCGTCGGATTCCAGCAGCACGACCTTCGCGCCCATCGCCTCAAGGATCGCCGCGCCGTAGCCCGATCCGCCCGCGACATCGAGCGCGCGGTCGCCGGCGCCGACCTTCGCCGCCTGAAGCATCCGCGCAAGAGTCACGGGCGCGAGCAGCTGGCGGGCCTTCGCCCCGCGCGCCGGCAATTGGCGGTCGAGATAGGCAAGCGATGCGAATTCGGGCTTGACGAAGCGCTGGCGCGGCGTGTCGAGAAAGGCCATCAGCAGGGCCTTGTCGACCACTCCGCCGGTGCGGAGCTGGCCGTTGACCATGTGCAGGCGCCGGTCGAGCATCGTCTCAGCGGAAATGTGCGCCCCCTCGGCTCAGACCCGCGCCACCTCAGCATTCTCCGTTCCAACTCGAACACTCATCGGAACCGAAGAAATCGTGGCGTGGCCATAGGACTCGATGCGCTGGCGGTCAAGGCCGCGTCCTGCCGACCGCGGCCTGTCATCGCTGCCAACGCGGGCCTTTCATTTGATCCGATTCCTGCCTATGCGATCTTGCGCGCTCGCCTTGGCAGGCCCGGACGAACGCGCCCGCCGCTCGATCGCCCTGTCAGCGATCGGGCCACCCCACACACCCTCGAACACGAGAGCGATCATGACCCGGACTTGGCTCATCACCGGCTGTTCCACCGGCTTCGGCCGTTTGCTCGCCCAGGCGGCGCTAAACCGCGGCGACCAGGTGGTCGCCACCGCGCGCGATCCCGCGAGCGTCTCGGATCTAGCCAAGGCCTTTCCGAAGACCGCCCGCGCCGCCGCGCTCGACGTGACCAAGCCGGGCGACGCGGGGAAAGCCGTGGCGCTGGCCGTGGAGGCTTTCGGCAGGCTCGACGTCCTGGTCAACAACGCCGGCTTCGGATTCATCGGCGCCATCGAGGAGGCGACCCCGGACGAATATCGGCCGATGTTCGAGACCAACGTCTTCGGCCTGCTCGAGACGACGCGGGCGGCCTTGCCGGCGCTGCGCAAGACCGGCGCCGGCGGGAGGATCGTCAACATGTCCTCGGGGGCAGGCATCAAGGGCCTGCAGGGCTCGGGGCATTACAACGCCACCAAGTTTGCCGTGGAAGGCATTTCCGAGGCCCTGGCCCAGGAGGTCGCCCCGTTCGGCATCGCGGTCATCATCGTCGAGCCGGGTCCGTTTCGAACCGACTTCCTCGGCCGCTCGATCTCGGCCGCCAAGAAAGAGATGCCGGAATATGCGGCGACGGCCGGCATGTTCCGAGCCTACCGGGCCAACAACGACGGCAAGCAGGCGGGCGACCCGGACAAGGCCGTCGCGGTCATGCTGAAAGCGATCGATTCGGAGAAGCCGCCGCTCCATCTGCCGCTTGGCGCGCGCGCCTACGAGCTGGCGCGCGCCAAAATTGCGGAATTCTCCCGCGACATCGACGCCTGGGAACAGGTGGCGAAGGCGACCGACTACGTTTGAGATAGGTGGTCAGCGCGTCGCGCCGACCCTGGAGGAGAGAGATTGTCTATTCGGCCCCGGGCCGAATAGACTGAGCCCGCCAACCGATAGAGGCGACCGCATGGAACGCGCTCCCCTGAGCATTCTCGCCGCCGCGGCCGCTGCGGCCGCCCTCGCCGCTTTCCCCCTCGCGGCCGCCGCGCAAAGCGACCAGAAGCCCACGCACGCCGAGGAGGTGCAGCATTGGGCGGAGGTGGGTATCGACAACCAGCTCAAGGGCCTCAAGACCAGTCTGCGGCTCACTCCCGATCAGGAAAAGAACTGGGAGCCGTTTGAATCCGCGGTCAAGGACGCCCAGAAGGAGCGCGTGCTCGCCCTGCAGAAGGAGCAAACCGGCGCCCTGTCGCCGATGGCTCTCAACGTGGCGAAAGCGGAGCGCCTCCAGCAGAGCCAGGCCAATCTCCAGAAGATCATCGACGCGGCCACGCCCTTGTACACGAGCCTCGCTAAAGCCCAGAAGCAAAAGTTCATCACCCAGGGGCGCATGCTGGTGCCCGAGCGCGGGCAATTCGCCAAGGCGATGAGACACGTGGGCGCTGGCAAGGGCGATTAGCGGCGGCTGGCAGGCAGACGTCGCGACGGTCTCGCAATGCTCGCCGCTTGCCCAAAAGGGACCAGGTTCTACGGCCATTAATGCGATCTGTGAGCAGTTCAGGCCGCCGGATGCCGCGCCAGACCCATCGCCGCCCGAAAACCGACCGGCTGTTGTTCGTGACGTTCCGATAGCCCGCGAAGCCCAGCCTTGAGAAGCCAACAAGAAGCATGGCCCAGGTTGAAGGCGGGGATGGCGGTTCCACCATACCAACTCTGGGTAGTTCTCCCAATTGCCAAAGTCGATTCGGACGCTTCATCTTGTGGCGGTCCGGCAACGTGCTCGCGTATTTCAAGTACACGTTCGATCAGGCCGACTTGCAATGGAGAACGCCATGAGATGGTCGGGGAAATGGTTGGGCAGCGGACGCAGCCCCGTTGCGGTGATTGCGATTTGTGTAGTGACGGCCGGCCCGTCCTTCGCGCTCGAAAGCACGTTCGAACATCCAACCTACAAGAAGCAGGCGCGCCTCGATGTTTGCTATGTCTGGGGCAAGCAGTGCGGGCAGCAGCCGGCGGACATGTACTGCCAAGTGCAGGGGTTCCAACGCGCGACGCACTTTGAAACAGGGCACGTGCGCCCGACGCGCCTCGGCTCGAACGGCAAGGTCTGCGATGCGGATTTCTGTGTGGGCTTCAAGTCCATCACCTGTTTCACATCGGCCTCGCAGCCGGGCAACGGCCGATCTTGGCCGGTGTTATTCGACAGCAACGATTGAACGCAAGCGTCAGCGACGGCGAGGCCCCGGATTCCATCGGAGGTTCCCGCCCGCCGTTGTCGTGCGCTCGTCCGTCCCGGCCGGCGATGAGGCAAGAGCCAGAAGCGCCGAGCCCGGTAAACCTCGCCAGCTTCCCGCCGCGGAAAGGCGGCCTTCGGGCCGCCCTTTTTATGCCGCGGCGGTCGCGACCCTCCGCCGCGCGCGCCAGCCCGCATACCCAAGGCCCGCGAAGCCGATCATCATCATCGCCCAGGTCGACGATTCGGGGACGCCGGCAATGGCGGCATGCACGCCGGTCGCGTCGTAGATGCGTCCCGACGCGCCGGTGATGCTGCCGAAGTCGAAAGCCCTGCCGCTCGCATCGAACGTCATGATGCTGCTGAGGCGCACGGTTTCCGAAAAGTCGGCATTGGCGATCCCGCCGAGCGGCGAAGGATAGCTGCCGACATAGAGGCCGAGGGTCAGATCGAAGGTCGGGCCCGAAGGCGCCTCGCGGAAGGTGTAGACCGTATCGCTGCCGCTCACGCTGCCGACGCCTACCGTGAAGCCGGAGAGGTCGACAAAGGCGCCGCCGTCAAAGCCAAGAACCGACGCCGTGTCGCCGAGAAGATTGGCGCGGAAGATGGTGAAGATCGATCCTGAATTGATCTGGTAGTTGAACAGGGTGAGGACCTGGCTCGTCTTCGCCACGGAGGCTGAACCGTCAACCGTGAAGCCGAGCTGGATCGAACTTGCCCCGGCCGGAGTCGGGAGCGTGTCCGTGGACACCGCCGCGCCTTCGCCTTGCGCATATTCAAAGCCGCCGCCCGGGTCGCCTGTGAAACTCCCGCTGCTCGACGCCTTGAGCACGCCGAAATCGGCCGTGGCGTCCGACGTCTGCGAATGAAGCCCGCTGTTGAAGGAGTGGCCCGGAGATCCCAGGTCCACATGCGCGGCGCTGAGGCCTGTCGCGCTGCCGTTGTCGACGATGCCGCCGGCCAGCCCACAATAGGCGTATCCCTCGGTCGGGAGACCGTTGCCAGTGCCAAAACGTGCGAGCATATCCGGCTGGGGCCCGCTTGTCGCGCAGTCAAAGACGCCGCCGCCGGCATGCCCGGCCTGTCCGCTAACGATCATCGCGTGCGCCGAGGTCTGCGCTCCGGCCGCCGCGCCGCTCAGCGCAGCGAGGCAGGCCGCCGCACTGGTGAAAGCAAAAAGAAAGTTAAATCCGGCCGCTTTTGAACGAACATTCATGTCAATTCCATTCTAATATTTTATCGTTCAAAGAATATTTTGAGTATCGCGATGTCAGGCGCTGGCACAATGGGTAGGATTACCCAGGGGCCACAGCGCGGGGCTCATCGCTCGGCCCTAAAACCAGGACTCGATGATCGGAACCGATCATCGCCTTGTGGCCGAAGCGCGAATGCGCGCCCGCGCCGTTGCGCGGAATCGAGCGCGATGAGTCGCGCTCGAAAGGAATCGGTATAAACGACAAATTGGACGCCGCGATCGTCGATCTTGAGAGCATCCAGCGGTCCGCGACTGCGGCCTGAATAGCGCGCCAACGGCGCGAGGAAGAAGGCGGCTTCGGCCGCCCCTTTTCACGCCACGGCAGTCGCGGCCTCGTTGGCTATCTCAGGGAGGAGCTCCGTTTCGACGAAGACGGAGCCGGCGTGATCCTCGATCCGGTCATGCGCCGAGAGGGCGGCTTTCGGGCAAGCGAGAGAAAGCCCACTACGCTCGTGACATGCCCCGCGCCCGGGGACTCGGCGCGGGGCAGTCATCCGATAGCACGCCAAGGGGAGAGCAAGGCGCGCAGCAGCCATTTATCGCGGCGAAGCGAGGCGACGCCAGACTACATAAAAGGGGAGGATTGGCCCGCCTCCCGCGCCCCCTCGCGGGCCCCAATGGCGCAAGAACGCAGACGATTGGCACCGAAAAGCAGGCGCGCCTGGGTAGTTCGGCCCCATAGCGATGGCGCGCCGCTGCCTCACAGCGGCGCAGGGGCGCGCGGGGGAGACTGCCGCAAGGCTGGCCGCGCGCCCTATGCCGCCCGTTCTCAACCTTCCCCTGCCGCGGAACGCGCGGATGATGCGATCCCGCCTCGTGCCGCGCGCTCATCGGCCTCTTCAGCCACGTCCTCCCGAACCGTGACGAAGGTCACAGCGCCTCGTGGGCGAGGCGCGTACGCAGAGGTCATGGTCACAATCGCGATTACCTCCGAAGCATTTGCCGTCATCGTCGCCACCCTGCCCCGCCGATGCAAGGCCGACATTCGCCGCGACGGCAGACGGGGCAGCTACGTGGCGACATTGCCGAACGGCGTGCTTGACCGGCTCAATCGCCTCCGCGGCCCAGTCCAGAGCTATTCGGATGTCATCCTGGCGCTGGCGAAAGGCAAAGCCGATTGAAGCACGGCGCTGACCTCGACGCCGGCGCGAGGCCACCCTGGTTCTGGTTTAAGGCCGGATCACTGACGAAGCTTTTTCAAGCGTCGGCCTACTCTCTCTAAGCCATTGATTTTGCTGGAGGCCTCGCCCGGAATCGAACCGGGGTGCAAGGATTTGCAGTCCTCTGCGTAGCCACTCCGCCACGAGGCCGGCGATGAAGGGCAAGCCTCAATCGCCAAGGCCGCGCCTATACCAAGGATCGGCGCCCGCCGGCAAGGCGCTTGGCGCCCGCTGCGCGGCCCGCTCGCTCAGCCGCGCGCGAGCGGCGAATGACGCAGGAGCGGCAGAGCGAGGAAATAAGCCGCGGTCAGGATCAGCCCCCAGCCGACCCAGGGCGGCGGGGCCAGTCTCTCGATCACCGCCAGCGCGGCAAGCGCGAACCAGGCGATCGACATGGCGATGGTGAGGGCGCGCACGCGCGCGACGCGCAACGGATGGACGAACACGACCGGGGTGAACATGAGCGCGGCCGCGCCGAGAAGAAGGACGGCGCTCACGACCCAGGGCGGGCGAAGGACGAAGAGATAGAGGACGAGGATGTTGAAGGTCGCCGGAAAGCCGCGAAACCACAAATCGTCGGTCTTCATCCGGGTGTCGGCGAAATAGAGCGCGGACGCGCCAGTGACGATAAGCCCGATCCAGAACGAGGCCTCGGTCGGCATCAGGTCCGAGCGCCACAGCGCCACCACCGGAACCAGCACATAGGTGAGGAAATCGATCACCAGGTCGAGAACCGTTCCGTCGATCGTCGCCGCGGTGATCTGGACTTTCGCCGCCCGGGCCAGAGTGCCGTCGATCCCATCGATGAAAAAGGCGAGGCCAAGCCAGGCGAAACAGCCGGCGAAATTGCGCTCGATCGCGGCGTAAAGCGCAAGCAGCGCGACCGCCCCGCCCGAGGCGGTGAAGACATGGACTGAAAAACCCGCGGCGCTCGCAACGCTGGCGGGCCGCTTTTCGATCGCCATACCCTGCCCCGTCCGCCCCCGCGCGAGAACCCGCCGCGCCGCCGCCGGCTTGACCTTGATCCATTCCGCCTTATCAAGATCGCGCCGCGCCGTCTCCCTGATCGCAGGCCGGGCGCGGGATTTCAAGCGAAGCGGAGAAGCGACGAGTGTCCAATGGCGAGGGATCCGGCCCGCGGGGCGCGGACGTCCTGATCGCGGGCGCCGGCCTTGCGGGGCTTGCCGCGGCCTTCGGCCTGGCCAGGGCAGGCTTCGACGTCGTCTCATCCGGCCTGGCCGAGCGGACTGGACGGGGACGCACCGTCGCCCTGCTCGATGGGTCCGTCGCGTTTCTCAACGCCCTCGGCGTGTGGGCCGGGTTGCAGGCGCAAGCCGCGCCGTTGCGCGCTCTGCGGCTCATCGACGCTTCCGGGGGGTTGTTCCCGCCGCGTCCGGTCGAGTTCCACGCTTCCGAAATCGGCCTCGAGGCGTTCGGGTGGAATATCGAAAACGACCGGATGGCCGACGCGCTCTTGGCCGCGATCGCCGAGGCGCCCCGCGTCGAGCGCATGGCCTCAGCGGTCGAGACTTATGATTTCGGCCCCGCAGGCCGTCGAGGGGCGGCTCGCCGACGGGCGCGCGATCAGGGCGCCGCTCGCGATCGGCGCCGACGGGCGCGAGTCCAAAGCCCGGCGCTCGGCCGGGCTCGAAGCCCGCCTCCACCGCTATCCGCAACGCGCCTTGACCGCGCTTCTCGTCCACCGGCTTCCGCATGAGGGCTTCTCGACCGAGTTCCACACGAGGGACGGGCCGTTCACCCTCGTTCCGCTGCCGGCCTCGTCGGCCGCGGTGAACCGGTCGAGCCTCGTCTGGGTGATGTCCGAAGAGGACGCGCTGAGACGCGAGACGCTCGACGGCGAAGCGCTGGCGCGCGAGATCGAGCGTCACGCCCATTCGCTTCTGGGCGCCATGCGCATCGAGGGCGGATACGGGTTCTTCCCCATCGCCCGCCAGATCGTGCCGAGGATCGCGGGCCCGAGGCTCGCGCTTGTCGGCGATGCGGCGCATGTGCTGCCGCCGATCGGCGCGCAGGGTCTCAATCTCGGCTTGCGCGACGTCGAGGCGATCATCGCCTGCGTCGCCGAGGCGCGGGCCTCGGGGCGCGATATCGGCGGACCGGAGGTTCTGAGCGGCTACGAGCGGGCGCGACGCGCCGACATCGCGCTCAGAACCGGCCTCGTCGACGGCCTCAACCGCTCGCTCATCGCTCATCTCGGCGCGATCGATTTCGCCCGCGGGGCGGCGCTGGCGGCGCTCTCCGCCATCGGGCCGTTGCGCCGCCTGGCGATGCGGACGGGAATCGGGCCGCGGCCGGCGGGGCCAATGCCGTGATCGTGAACGCCCTGGGGCTTGACGGTATTTGCGACAGAGCAGGCGCGTGACAAAAGGCGCGGGGCCCCGCCCGATTGCCGAATCGCTTAGAGAAGCCGTGACATGTCGATGATGACCGACGATTCCGCCCCCTCCGAAACTCTCGCCGCCAGCAAGGGTCGCGCAGAACGGCGCGTCAACCTGTTCACCCTCTGTCTCCTGGCTTTGGGCGTCGGGATCTTCACCGGCATTGGCGCGGTGGCGCTCCGGGCGCTGATCGGCCTCATCCACAACGCCATGTTCAACGGCGTCTTCCGGATCGCCTACAACGCCAACATCCTCGAAGGGCCGAGCCGGTTCGGAAACTGGGTCATCCTGTCGCCGATCCTCGGCGGCCTCGTCGTCGTCTATCTGGTCGAGCGCTTCGCGCCGGAGGCCAAGGGGCACGGGGTCCCGGAGGTGATGGACGCGATCTATTACACGCGCGGCAAGATTTGCGGCGTCGTCGCGGTCATCAAGTCGCTCGCCTCAGCGCTGTCGATCGGGTCGGGCGCGTCGGTCGGCCGGGAGGGGCCGATCATCCAGATCGGCTCGGCTCTGGGATCGTCGTTTTCGACGGCGATCGGGCTTACGACCGCCCAGACGATCACGCTTTTGTCCGCCGGCGCCGGCGCGGGGATCGCCGCCACCTTCAACACGCCGCTCGGAGGCGTCCTGTTCGCCACCGAGATCCTTCTGCCCGAAGTCTCCAACCGCACCTTCCTGCCGGTCGTCATCGCGACCGGCGCCGCGACCCTCGTCGGGCGCGTTCTTATCGGGCCCAATCCGGCCTTCGCCGTCCCGGAGATCTACTTTCCGTCCGCGCGTTCGTTCGGCGTCGAGGAAGCGATCGCCTATGTGGGTCTTGGCGCGCTCTGTGGGGTCGCCGCCTGGGCGTTCATCCGGCTCCTGGTCTTCATGGAGGACAGCTTTCCCAAGCTGCCGGGCAACGTCTACACCCAAAACATCGTGGGCATGGGGGCGATCGGCCTGATGATGGTCATGCTGACCCATGCGTTCGGCCATTCCTACATCGACGGCGTCGGCTATGGCGTCATTCAGACGATCCTCGACAAGGGGATGACGGCGACCGGCCTCCTCATTCTCCTGTTCGCGCTGAAGCTTCTGGCCACCACGGTCAGCCTCGGCTGCGGCGCTTCCGGCGGCATTTTCTCGCCCTCGCTCTTTCTCGGCTCGACGCTCGGGGCGGCGTTTGCCTCCCTCGCCATCCACTTCCTGCCCAACGCCGGCATGACGTTGCCGTCGGCGGCGATCGTGGGCATGGCGGCGCTGGTGGGAGCGGGGACCGGCGGCGTCATGACCGGCATCATCATGGTGTTCGAGATGACCCGCGACTACGCGATCATCGTGCCGGTGATCGTCGCCGTCGCGGTCGCGGCCGGAGTGAGGCGCGCGCTCATCCCCGAGACGATCTACACCGTCAAACTGCGCCACCGCGGCCATCGCATCCCGAAGGAGCGTTACGTCAATCTCTATCTCGTCCAGCAGGCGCAGGACATCATGGAGAAACGCTTCATCCTCGCCCATTCGGGCTCGACGCTGCGCGAGTGCATCGGCTGGGAGGACATCGACGACCTGCGCGCCATGATCGTCGAGCACGAGGGCCGGATCGTGGGCCTGATCCCGCCCCGTTCCGGCCTCTGGCGGGAAAGCGTGAACAATCCCGACCGGCTGGTGGACGACTTCGTCGAGAAGCGCCCGGTCCTCTGCCGCGACGTCGACCTCGTGAGCCTCGTCCTGGCGCGGCTCAAGCGGCGCCGCTCGGGGGCGGCGATCGTCTTTACCGGAGTGCGTCGCCCGCGCGCGAGCGACGTCGTCGGCGTCATCACCAAGCGCGCGATCGCCGACGCGGTCATCGACGACACCGCCGACTGACTTTGGCGCTCCGGCCGATATCGCATCTCACTCTGCGCGGGGCGCCCCCCGCCCTCCAGTGGGCCGTGCTTCTCGGCGCGACGGCCGCCTGGGTCGCGGTCTTCGAGTTCGCGCGCCTGCCGGCGGCCCTGCTGCTTGGCGCGATCGGAGCGGCGATCGGGCTCTCATGGTTCGAGGCGCGAGTGAAGATCCCGCCATGGGGCTTTGTTATTGCGCAGGGTTTTGTCGGCTGCCTGATCGCGCGCGCCATCACCCCCGCCATCCTGATGACGATCCTCAGCCGATGGCCGATGTTCCTCTTCCTCATCGGCGCGGTGATTTTTTTCGCGACCGCGCTGGGCTTCATCCTCGCCCGCTGGAAAATCCTTCCCGGCACGACCGCGGTCTGGGGCTCCTCGCCCGGGGCGGCGACCGCGATGGTGCTGATGGCCGACGCCTTCGGCGGCGACATCCGGCTCGTCGCCGTCATGCAATATCTGCGCGTCGCCTGCGTCGGCCTCACCGCCTCCCTTGTCGCCCGGATGTGGACGGCCTCAGGGGGCGCCGCGCCTTCGGCGATCGAATGGTTCCCGCCTCTCGAGCCTCTCCCCTTTCTGGCGACGCTGGCCCTGGGCGCAGGCGGCGCGATCCTTGGATTGAAACTGAGAATCCCGGCCGGCGCGCTGCTTGCGCCGCTGTTCATCGGCGCTCCCCTCGCGGCGACCCACCTGATCGCGATCACGCTCCCGCCATGGCTTCTGGCGATCGCCTACGCTTTGGTCGGCTGGTCGATCGGCTTCCGGTTCACCCGCGAGACGGTGATCTACGCGGGCCGGCAATTGCCGACGATTCTGGCCTCGATCTTTGCCCTGATCGCCATGTGCGGCGCCCTCGCCTTCGCTCTTCACGAGGCGGCGGGGACGGACGCGCTCACCGCCTATCTCGCCACCAGCCCCGGCGGCGCGGACGCGGTCGCGATCATCGCCGCCTCCTCCCCGGTCGACGTTCCCTTCGTGATGGCGATGCAGGTCGGGCGGCTCTTGATCGTGCTCCTCATCGGCCCCTCGCTCGCGCGCACGATCGCCCGCTTGACGGTCGGCGCTGAACCGGCGTCAAAGGCTCAACGCTCCGGATAGGCCGCCAGATGTTCTCTCTCCCCTGGTACATCTACCTCCTGCAATTCGTCGCCGGACTGCTTCTGGCGAATGGCGTGCCCCATTTCGTTCAGGGGATCAGCGGCCGCTGGTTTCCGACGCCGTTCGCCTCGCCCCCGGGCGTCGGCGAACTCCTCGCCGGTCGTCAATGTCCTCTGGGGGTTCCTTAATCTCGCGGTGGGTTTTGCGCTGCTGCTCGAGTTTGTCCCGAAAGGGGCCGACGTCGCCCTCGAATGGGCCCTCGTCGGCCTCGGCGCGCTCCTCAACGCCCTCTTCCTCGCCCAGCATTTCAGCCGGGCGCGGTCCGAGCGGGGGTAGCGGCGCCAGCCGCTGTTTGGCGCGGTTAATCCAAGCCGCGCACCTGTCGAAACGGTTTTGAGAGCCGAGTTGCGAGCGGCTTCGGAGCGCCTGCTGACCCCTCAGTGATGAAGGTCACAGCGCGTTATCGAATAGGCGCCATAGTTCCCCGGCCGTTCATGGGAGACAGACTGTGCGATCCCGCGTCGTCCTTTGCCTCATCGCCGCCATCGCCGCATCGCCGGCGAGCGCGCAGGGCAACGCCAACGCCGCGGTCTGCGCCGCGGACGACGACAGCGCCTTCTCTCCCGAGCAGCGCATGGCGGCCTGCGACGCGTTGATCAAAGCTGCGCGGAACGCGCCGAAAGCGGTCGCGGAGGCGCTCGTGAACAGGGGGCAGGCCGCCTGGTACGCCAACAAGATGAGCCAGGCCTTCGCCGATCTCAATCGCGCCATCAGGCTCGATCCGAACAACGCCCGGGCCTTTCGCGAGCGCGCCAACGCTTACCGCTCGATCGGTAGGCTCGACCGGGCGCTGTCGGACGCAAGCGAGGCGGTGCGGCTCGATCCAAAAGACGCGAAGGCTTTCGACAACCGCGGCGACGTATTCGTCGAAAAGGGCCAATACGATCGCGCGATCCAGGACTACGACGAAGCGCTGCGGCTCGATCCGAAACTGAGCTTAGGGTTCCGGGATCGCGGGGCGGCCTATTATTTCAAAAAGGATTACGACCACGCGATCAAGGACTATGACGAGGCGATCAGGCTCGATCCCCGCAGCGACCGCGCCTATTCCAATCGCGGCGCGGCTTATGAAAAGCTCGGCCGCAACGCTCAGGCGATCGCCGATGAGAGCGAGGCGATCAAGCTCGACCCGTCCGAGCCCGCCTATTTCGACAATCGCGGCCTGTCCTACGAGGCGGAGGGCGAGTACGACCGCGCCATCATCGACTATAGCGAGGCGGTTCGACTCTCTCCGCGGGCGAATTTTCTCACCAACCGCGGCAACGCCTATCAGGCCAAGGGCGATCTCACCCGCGCGATCGCCGACTACGACCGCGCGATCCAGCTGAACCCGGCGTTCGCCGACGCCTACAACAATCGTGGCGCGGCCTTCCGAGGCAAGGGCGATCTCGACCGCGCGATCGCCGACTACCAGGCCGCCCTGCGGGTCGATCCACGGGATCAGACAGCCGCTGAGAACCTCGCGGCCACGCAGGCTGAACGCAAGCGGGCGAGGAAATAGGGCGTGCGCCGCGCCTGACGCCAAGCCCCGTCCGGTCTCTCATGGCGGATTTTCGCGCAAACTCCGGGTCGGTTGTTCGCCTTTTGCGCCGTTGCGAGCCTGAGCCTTTTTTCGTCATGGCCGGGCTTGTCGCACGGCTGTCCGGCATAGGAAATGCTTGCATGGGCGCACGGCGTTGATTTTACTCGGATCCTGAGTTTCGCGACTCATCGGGACACGGGAAAGGATCAAAGCCGTGCGGCACAGGGATAGCGTCTTTCACGATCTTCTGAAACTCGTCCCCTGGACGGCCTTCGACAGGCTGGCGGAGGCGTATGGGGCCGACGCCGCGGCGCGCAGCTTCACCTCGCGCCGACACCTGAGCGCGCTTCTGTTCGCGCAATTGAGCGGCGCTTCTTCGCTGCGGAAGATCGAGGCGACGATGGCGAGCCATCAGGGCCGGCTCTATCACGCAGGCGCCGTCGCGCCGAAGCGCTCGACCTTCGCCGACGCCAATCGCGCCCGCGATTTCCGGATCTTCACCGGCCTGTTCGAGGCGATGCTGGCTCAAGCCGGCCGCGGCTCCCGCCGAAAGATGGCCGACGCGGTGCGGCTGATCGATTTCGACCGGGCTGAGGCTGGCTGGCGTCGGCGCGGAATGGGCGCGTTTCTCGACCGGCGTCTTCGGCGTGAAGAGCCATGTCGTCTACGATCCCGACCTCGGGCGCCCGGTCTACCACGCCGTCACCGCCGCCAACGTCAACGACATCACGGCCGCCAAGGCAATGCCGGTCGAAGCCGGCGCGACCTATGTTTTCGACCTCGGCTATTACGACTTCGGCTTCTTTAGCGAGCTCGACGCGCTCGGCTGCCGCCTGGTGACGCGCTTCAAGACCAACACGCCGTTGAACAGCCCGCGCGACCTGCCGCTTCCGCCCGGATCGGCGCTGCTCGGCGACCGGACCGGATTTCTGCCGGCCCGACAGGCGATGAACCGCAGGAACCCGATGCAGGACGCCGTGCGCGAGATCGTGGTCAGGACCGAAAGCGGCGAGACCCTGCGCCTGATGACCAACGATCTCGACGCGCCCGCCCAGGAGATCGCCGATCTCTACCGGCGCCGCTGGCGGATCGAGTTGTTCTTCCGTCTGATGAAACAGACGCTGAGGATCACGAAATTCGTTGGAAGATCGGAAAACGCCGTGCGCATCCAGATCGCCGTCGCCCTCATCGCCTATCTTCTCATGCGCGCCCTGCAACAGATCACGAAAGACGTTCCTGGCTTCCTCGAGCTCGTTCGACTCGTGCGCGCCAATCTCATGCATAGAAAAGATCTCACACGGCTCCGCAAACCGCCGCCTCCCCCGCCGCCCAACTCGAACCAGCTCCAACTCCGCTTGAGCTCAACTTGAACCGGACAGCCGTGGGCTCGTCCCGGCCATCTACGGAGAGCGCATTGCGCTCCACACCGCCCTTGCGCTGAGCACATTCCTGCGCTAGAACAAATCCGGAACACCCGCAGCGGTTGAACTCGTCTGCGGCAAGCTTAAACAAAGACACGGTGATTCCGGCGACGGGAGGCCATGACCAATAAGCTCTACTACGGCGACAATCTCGACGTGCTGCGCGAAAGCGTCGGAACCGCCGCTTCCGCCGGCTTCTACGAAATGGGCGGACGGAAGTTCCTAAAGCTGCAACTCCTCACCGCCGCGCAAGTCATTGACGGCAAACGACCTCAGATCCCGTTCGGCCATACCGAGAGCCTCTAAAAAGGCGAGCCGCGAAAGCGACGACCAGGGCCGCCTCCTGTGATCCTAAACGGCAGACATGACGGCGCAACCGCTAAAAATCAAACGAAAGCAACAACTTAATAGCTAAGAATTGGCTGCCGATAACGATCTTCTTGCAAAAATCGGAATTAAAGGTTATATGTTCTTACTGACCGAATCCAAAACCCGCTTGCGCCAGGCGCCGGCGGGACGGAGGTGTGTACGTGCTTGAGACGGTTTGGCGTGCAACCTGTGGGGCGAGCCGAAAAGCCGGAGAATTTTTTTATTTCTTCGCCCGTAACCCATTGAAATGTCCAGATTCCGAGAAATAAACGGAAGCAAATGGAAGCCATTTTGCTTCCATTTATTGCATTTGCTTGCGCGCGGCTCGCGCCCTGGTTGAATCCATGGGCCTCGCCGCGCGGTTCGGCTCGAGCCGGACCTCGCCCGAGCGAAGCGAAGACGCGCGCCTAACCGGGCCCGGCCGGACCGTGATCGATCCCCGGATCGCCGCCGGCGGCGGCGATTCCGAGCCGGCCGAGATAGTGCGCCCAGCCCTTGGCGTGGCCGGCGCATTGGGCGGCGTTGGGGA
Organism: uncultured Alphaproteobacteria bacterium; assembly: GCA_963742305.1. GTDB lineage: Bacteria > Pseudomonadota > Alphaproteobacteria > Rhizobiales > Beijerinckiaceae > Roseiarcus. Next base: position 149,061 of record CAVULN010000016.1, on the reverse strand, counting down.
GTCCGCTGTGGGTCATGCGAACGAGTGTGCCGCCGTCCCGCTCGACGAGATCGATCTCGACCAGGCCCGATCCCGGCGGCACCTCCTCGTCCCCCTCCCAGCCGAAGCTGTAGGCGAGCCGATGGACCGGAACGACCTCGCGGAACTGCCCGCGCGCGGTGCGGTCGGGCCGCCCCGAGACGTTCTTGATGAGATAAAGCCCGCCCGGGCGGACCTCGGTCTCGCGCCTCGGCGCCCATCCAGCTCAGGATCTTCTGCGGATCGGTCAGGAAAGCGAAGACGGTCGCGGGCGGGGCCGCGATCTGGGTCTCGCGCCGGACGATGAGCGATTTATCCATTTGATTTCTCCTCGAAGGACGATCATCCAGCCCCATGACGGATGGCGCAGCGCCAAATCGACAGGCGGCGCCTCCGGACCTTGTGGACGCGCGGGCGCCGAAAGTCAACCACTTGGTTGAATGACGGCCGGCGGGGCGCGCTGTAAGAGCCTCCCATGCCGCTCGCTCCCACTCTCGCCTGGCTCCTCGACGCGGCCGCGGAGCACGCCCACTCCCGAGCTCTTCCTGGCGAACCTTGGCCAGCGGCTAATCGGGGATGGCGCGCCGCTCTCGGGGGGCGCGCTCACGCTCGCCTCTCCCCACCCGCTGATCGCCCGGCGCACATGGCTCTGGCGCGCCGACAGCGGCCAGGTGATCGAGGCCCTCGGGTTTGTCGCCGGCGCGCACGCGGCCGCTGGCGCGGCCAGTCCCCCGGGCGAGGCCGGACGGCGCTGGCTTCAGGGCCTCGCGGCCGGCCCGGTCCATGAAGACGCCGTCGGGCCGGGCGCGGACGGCCCGAGGCTCGCGTGGATCGGGCCCCGCGCGTTCAAGGCCCGCGAGGCCGGCCGCCTGCGCGAGGCCGCGCGCTTCGCCGCGGCCCCCCTCGCCGCGCTTGCGGCGCGCGCGACCCTGACCGCGGCGCTCGAGGCCTATCTCGGCAGGCGCAGCGCCGGGCGGGTCATGTCCGGCGCGCTCAGGCGGGGCGCCGGCGAGACGATCGAGGCGGCGCTCCTGTTCGCCGACCTGCGCGGCTTCACCGCGCTCTCCGAGACCAGTCCGCCGGCGGCGGTGATCTCGGCGCTCGACGCCTGGTTCGACCGGATCGCGGGCGCGGTGCACGCGTTCGGGGGCGAAGTGCTCAAGTTCATGGGCGACGGCGTGCTGGCGATCTTTCCGGTTCAGGGCCCCTCGGCCGAAACCGCCTGCGAGGCGGCGCTGAACGCGGTCGCAGCCGCGACAAGCGGGATGGCGCATCTCGACGCGGCGCGAGGGCGCGAGGGTCTCCCGCCCCTGCCCTTCGGCGCGGCGCTGCATGTGGGCGAAATGGTCTGGGGCAATATCGGGGCCGCCGACCGGCTCGATTTCACCGCCATCGGCCCCGCCGTCAATCTGGTGAGCCGCCTCGAGGGGCTATGCCGGCCGCTCGACAGGGCGGTTCTCGCTTCGGGCGCCTTCGCCGCCGAGAGCAGAGCGCCGCTGGTCCCCCTCGGCGAGCACGCGCTTCGAGGCATCGCCGCGCCATGCGCCGTCTTCACCGTGGCCGAGTGATTCCAGTGATCACTCGGCCGCCGCTGCGGCAGCCTCCCGCTTCGGCGCGCCATAGGTGTCGGGGATCTTGTCGGCGTAGCCGGCGACGAAATCGTGCTCGTGATCCACGTCGACCGAAGGCTTGAGCGCCTCGTCCATGTAAGCCGCGCCGTTCTTGTCCGCGGCGACCTTGCGATAGATCTTGCGGTAGCGCCAGGCGAGCGCGCCCCATTTCGCCGCGACCAAGGCGAAGTCCCACGCCCGCCAGGGATAGAAGAGGACCGGGTTCACGACCTTAAGGCCGTGCCGTCGCTGGGTCCTGATCTTGCGCCGCACATAGCCGAATTGCAGCGGGTGCACGCGCTCGATGCGCGACGAGCCGGAGAACACCGTCATCGCATCGACGATCTTGCGCGGATTGATGCCGCTCGCCACAGCCCGGCGCAGCACTGCCTCGACATGGGCGTCCGAATAATACCGCGCCCAGGCGTCGCGGTAGACGCCGCGCCATTCGTCCGCTGACATCGCCGGATGGTGGGCGCAGACATGCTCGAGATCGTAATTGTTCATGTCCTTGTCCATCCACGCGCCCTTGAGATGAAGGACCTTGTGGTCCTCCGAGCCCGGGAGGGGCGTGAGGAAGAAGAATTCGAGAATGTCGACCGGCAATTCCCGCTTGATGGTCTCGATGTCGCGGGCGACCGATTCCGGCGTGTCGGTGGGAAAGCCGAGGATATAGCCCGCCCAGGTCATCACCTTGGCGCGCCGCCAGGCGAGCAGCATCTCGCGATATTCCCAGATCTTGTTCTGGCGCTTTTTCGCGCCCATGAGCGACTGGGGATTGATGTTTTCGAGCCCGATGAAGACGAGGTTGCACCCCGCTCGCGCCGCCTTGTCGATGAAGCCCGGAATCTTGTGACAGAGCGTGTCGACCTGGAGCAGAAGGCGGATTTTGAAGCCCTGTCTCTCGCGCAGGTCGATCAGCCGGTCGAGGATCGGCTCCCAGTTGCGGTTGCGGGCGAAATTGTCGTCGGTGACGAAGAAGCGCGTCACCCCCTGCGCCGCGTTGGCGCGCACGATCGCCTCGACGTCGTCGGCGGTGCGATAGCGCGACTTGCGGCCCTGGACATTGATGATGGTGCAGAACGAGCACTGGAACGGGCACCCGCGTCCGGCGTCGAAGCTTGTGTAGTGGCCGGCGACCCTGGTCACCACTGGGTGCGGCAGAACGGGGATGGCCGCGGCGGCCATGTCGGGCATGTCGTTGAGGTAATTGTAGACGGGTTTCGGCTTGCCCGAATCGATGTCCTTCAGGAAGTCGGCAAGCCGGCCTTCGCCCTCCCCTGCGTAGAGAATGATCCCCAGCGCCTGCGCCTCCTTCAAATCAGGCGGCAGCTCAGGCAGCATGGCGATGCAGCCGGACACATGGAAGCCGCCGACGGCGACCGTCACACCGAGCTTGCGAAACTCACGGCCAATGTCGAGCGCGCGCGGAAACTGATTGGACTGGACGCCGACCAGCGCCGCCATTCCGCTGTCGGCCAGGATCCGCCGCGCGATCGCGGGAATGTCGACGACCGTGTTGCACTCGTCGTAGATCTCGAACTCGATGTCGACGTCCGCCCCGAGAACGCGCTCCTCCGCGCATTCGCGAAGCAGGCCATAGACGCTGGCCAGGCTGTTCGAGGGGATGGTCGAGCGGCGCCACTGAATGACGTAGCCGTCGTCGTCGTAATGCGACGGCTTGATCAGAACGATCCGGAACCTGCGCTTGCCCATCGCCCGTCCCCATGAGAGGTTTGCGCGCTCGTCGTTTCGTCGTCTCCGTGAGCTACCGCCTTACAGGGTCCCCGGCAACTTTAAAATCAGCAGGATGACGGGTTTTCGGCGTATTTTGAGGTCAGTTCGACGGTGGGGGCGTGGCCATCATCCGAAGGAGGAAGCATGAACATCGCAGTCGAACCGTCCGAAGCAGCGGGCATGAGCGCAAAGCGCCTCGAGCGCGTCCGTCCGGCGATGCAGGCTTACGTCGACCGCGGCGTCTACGCCGGGATCGTGACGCTCATCGCCCGCCGCGGCAGGGTCGTCCACGCGGGCGCCTTCGGCTGGCGCGACAAGGAGGCGGGATCGCCCATGACCGCCGATACGATCTTCCGCCTCTACTCGATGACCAAGCCGATCATCTGCGTCGCGCTGATGACCTTGCTCGAGGAAGGGCGCTTCAGGCTCATCGATCCGCTGGCGCGATACATTCCCTCGTTCGGGGCCGTGAAGGTGAGGCAGGACGACGGCGGTCTCGTCGATCCGGTTCGTCCGATCCTGGTGCGCGACCTGATGACGCACATGAGCGGCCTTTCCTACCATTTCGTCGAGGCCTCGCCTGCCGACAAAATGTACCACGCGGCCAAGCTGATGGACGCCCAGTGCTCGCTTGAAACGGCGATTGAGGATCTGGCGCGGCTGCCGCTCGCTTTTCAGCCGGGGACGCGCTGGCGCTACAGCGTCGGCATCGACGTGGCCGCCCGGGTGATCGAGGTGATCTCGGGCCGGCCGCTCGGCTCGTTCCTGCGCGAGCGTCTGTTCGACCCTTTGGGCATGACCGACACGGCGTTCGGCGTCCCGCCCGAAAAACGGAGCCGTCTGGCGGCGATGTACGGCCGACCCGATGTGACCGCGGCAGGCGTGACCGTGAGCGGCGAGCTCGCCGCATGGGCCAGGGGCGTCAACGACCGGCTCGACGTTTCGAAGTCCTATCCGGTCGACTCGCCCGATGTGTTCGTGCGCGGCGGCCATGGCCTGTTCAGCACGACGCACGACTATTTCCGCTTCGCCCAGATGCTCGCCAATGGCGGGCGAGCTCGACGGGGCGCGCATTCTCGGGCGCAAGACGCTCGAGCTCATGCACTCGAACTTCGTCCCGGCCTCGCTCCTGCCCCTCGAGATCGGCGGCCTTCCCCTGCCCGGCTACGGCTTCGGGCTCGGCTCGAGGGTGCTCATGGATGTGGCGCAATCCGGGGCGCCGGGGTCTGCCGGCGAGTTCGGCTGGTCCGGAGCGGCGAAGACCCACTACTGGGTCGATCCAAAGGAAGAGCTGGTCGGCCTCTTCATGACGCAGTCGATGATGAGCTTCGACCTGCCGGAACTCGATCTGCGCGCCCTCGCCTATCAGGCGATCGAGGATTAGGATGCGCGCTCGCGCGAGAGTGGGGGGCTCGCTAAAAACGCGACATCAGCGAACCACGCTTTCTTAAGCATGATCAACCCACCCTCCCGCTAGCAACGCATCCGGGCCGAACATGTGCGTGTCGGTATTCTTCGGAATTCCTTTTGGCAGCGCTGAGGGTGGCGGGTTTGTTCCGTAGACAACCTCCCAACTTACTGGCGCCCACGCCGCGTGGTGATTGCTGTTCCTTACAATATCATTGTATCTGGACGACTTAAACATGGCTTTTGGCCGATCAGGCACGCCCAGAACGACGATCAAAATTATACGGCGCAGGGCTTCTGGTTTATTCAACGCCAGATATTCGAGAATATGCCTCAAGTTGTACGCCCCGCCGGAAAACCCATAGAACGCCGAAATCTCCTGATCGTTAAAGAATTCCTTGAGAGCGGCTTTAGCCTGCGGACTGCCTTGACCTTGCGGCTGCCCCGGCACGTCCAGGACTATTGGCTCAAACCCCCTACTTCTAGCGTATTCGCTGGCGGCGCGTACGTGCAAAGCACCCTCGGGCCACGCAATCTTGTGTCCTTCCTCGTCCGGAAACGTTCCTGCGCCTGCAGAATTGCCCCGTAAGATCAGGATCTTTTTTGGCATCGAGTTATCCTACGAGAAACGCCATGCCGCCAAGTCGAGATGAATTCTCGTCAGGCCTGAATAGTCGAAGCGAAAGGCCCCAAGTCCGGAACGATGATGAGTTGAGGGCGCGCGCCGCGCGAGCGTATAGAGACCAGATAGGCTGGCTGCTTCGCCGCCGCGCCGCCCATTCAATCCCACACTTGCGTCATGTCATGTCGGCCTCTCGCCGGATTTGGCTTGAGCGATCGTGAGGCCAACCGGTTCGACGTGTGTCGGGTCCCAGCCGATTTTGACTTGGGCGTCCCAGTCTCGCGCTGCGACGGCGGCGTCAATTGCCTGGATCAGCTTCTTGGGCACACCCCAGCGGATGCCTGTGACAACCCCAGCTTTTTCCGCGGCAGCGGCCAAATGTAACAAGTAATTTTTTGTCGGAGCCAAAGGATGGTCATCATCGAGCATGTCGACGGCCAAACCCTCCGGACTGCCGTCTTTTGCTGTGACATTGTGAAATCCAAACCTCACTTTTGCGCGGTAATGAGTAAGGCTATCCACTGGTCCGCCTGCGATCGCCACGCGTCCTGAATGCGCGGACGAATCCCGCTTGATTCAAGGTCGACGATCACCTTTTGGACGCGCGCACGAAACGCCGGGTAGAGTTCCCCGAGACGATCATTATTCCTCTTTTGCCGATCCGCTTCTTTCATACGATCCCCCTGTGCTGCAAATTTCCTCAGATGCTCGCCTAATGAACGTTTTTCGAATACCAACGTCGGCGCGAGGCATCTTCAGCCGCGTTCGAACGCAAAACGCCTCCCCGCCGTCCCAGGACGACTCGCGCGGCAACGAGTGCGCCGGGCGTCTCCGATTTTCTCACGTCGGCCGCCGGTTGGAGCGCGAATTGACTTATCGCTTCGGATTCTTCGGGATCCTCCAGAGCGTTGCCTCAGATCACGTAATGAAGCGCGCCGGACCCCCAGTCGGCAATTGCGAAAACTACCTATTGCCCTCCCCTTGTTCACTCAAGCATGGCAGATTGGCGCCTCCTGCTAAGCTTAAGGAGCCTTCGCGCTTGCGCATCGCCACCTGGAACGTCAATTCCGTCCGTCAACGGCTGCCCCACCTCCTCGCCTACCTCAAGGAGGTTCAGCCTGACGTTCTTTGCCTCCAAGAAATCAAGTGCCTCGACGAGCAGTTCCCGCGCATGGAGATCGAGGAGCTTGGCTACAACATCGAGACGCATGGGCAGAAGACGTTCAACGGCGTCGCGATCTTGTCCAAGCGGCCGTTCGAGGTCGCGCGAGGGCTTCCGGGCGACGAGAACGACTCGCAGTCGCGCTATATCGAGGCGGTCGTGCCGGCCGGAAACGGCGTGGTGCGGGTCGCGAGCGTTTATCTGCCCAACGGAAATCCGGCCGGATCCGACAAATATCCTTATAAGCTCGCCTTCATGGAGCGGCTCATCGTCCACGCCCGCCAGCTCCTCGAATACGAGGAGCCGATGATTCTGGCTGGCGATTTCAACGTCATTCCTGAGCCGCGCGACGCCACCCGTCCGGAAGATTGGCTCGGCGACGCGCTGTTTTTGCCGCAAACGCGCTCGAAATTCCGCGAACTCCTCGCGCTCGGCCTCACCGACGCGCTGCGCGCGACCACGGACGCCGCCGGCCTCTACACCTTCTGGGACTACCAGGCCGGCGCCTGGCAGAAGAACAACGGCATCCGCATCGACCACCTCATCCTGTCGCCCGAGGCCGCCGACCGGCTGCAATCGGTCGCCATCGACAAGGAGATGCGGGGGCGCGACAAGGCTTCCGACCATACGCCGGTGCGAATCGACCTCTCGGTCTGAACCGGGTCGCCAGGGAGCAAGATGAATTTGTCCAAGCTTTTCGATCTCACGGGCAAGACGGCGCTCATCACGGGATCTTCGGAGGGGCTCGGGCTCGCGATGGCGCGGGGCCTCGCGGCTGCGGGCGCCGGAATCGTCCTCAACGGCCGCGACGAGAACAAGCTGTCCAAAGCCGCCAAGGCGTTTGCGGAATCCGGTCATAAGGTCAGGACGCACGCATTCGACGTCGCCGACGAAAAGGCGGTTCTCGCCGCTTTCGAGCGGTTCGACGCCGAGGACGTCGCAATCGACATCCTCATCAACAATGCGGGGATCCAGTTCCGCAAGCCGATGATCGATCTGACGTCCGACGAATGGCGCCGCGTGGTCGAGATCCATCTCACCGGATCGTTCCAGGCCGGCCGCGAGGCGGCGAAGCGCATGATCAAGCGCGGAAGCGGCGGCAAGATCATCAATATCGCCTCGCTGGCAAGCGAGGTCGCCCGCGCGACGATCGCGCCCTACACGGCCGCCAAGGGCGCCATCAAAATGCTCACGCGCTCCATGGCTGCGGAATGGGCGAAGCACAACATTCAGGCCAACGCCATCGGCCCCGGATTTATTGCGACCGAAATGAACCGGGCGCTGCTCGACGACCCCAAGTTTGACGCCTGGGTCAAAGGCCGCACGCCATCCGGACGGTGGGGCGAGCCGGACGACCTGATTGGCGTGACGGTGTTCCTCGCCTCGCCCGCCTCCGACTACGTGAACGGGCAGACCATCTATGTCGATGGCGGGCTGCTTGCCGTGATATGATCGCGGGGCCATGACTGCGGCCAGCCCCACGATCGGCAAGTCGCGCTTCGCGTCGCTGAACGAAACCTTGCGCGCCGCGACGCCCCCCCTGCTGTTCGGCTTGAGGCTCTGGGCGTCGGTTTGTCTTTCCTTCTACGTCGCCTTCGCGCTCGAGCTCAGCGAACCCTCGTGGGCGGCGACCACCGCCGCGCTGGTCTGTCAGCCGGTGTTGGGGGCCTCGCTGCGCAAATCGGCGTTCCGGATGGTCGGAACCGTCATTGGCGCTATCGGCGTCGTGGTCCTCGCAGCGCTTTTTCGTCAGGATAGAGCGGGCTTTCTTGTTGGACTTGCGCTCTGGTGCGCGGCCTCCGCCTTCGTCGCGACGCTATTGCGCAATTTCGCCGCCTATGCCGCGGCGCTGGCCGGCTACACCGCGGCCATCCTTGCGATCGACGTCCTGGGGCCGGTCGGGAGCACGAACGGCGCGGTCCTGATCTTCGCCATCAATCGCTCCGTCGAGATCTGCGTTGGCATTGTGTGCGCCGGCGTGGTGCTGGCGTTGACCGATCTCGGCCACTCGCGGCGAAAGCTCGCGGCGGAATTCGCCGCGCTGTCGACCATGATCATGGATGGCTTCTGCCACTGTTTCAGGCACGCGAGCTCCGACCTTCTTGAGTTTCGAGCGCTTCGGCGTGACCTTTTGCGGCGGGTCATTGCGCTCGATCCGATGATCGACGCGGCGATCGGGGAGGCGTCCGACCTGCGCTATCGCTCGGTCGTTCTGCAACGTGCGGTGTCAGGCCTGATGCAGACGATTTCAGCCTGGCGCAAGGTTGCGTTTGCGATCGCCCGCGACGGCGACGCCTCGACCCCGCGCGAGGCCCAAGCCATTCACGATCAATTGCCGCGCGGCCGGCTCTCGCCGGGAGCCGTCGATTTCGGCCGGCGAGCCCAAGGCGTTGCGTGAGGCGTGCTGGTCGGCGGCGCGCTCGCTCATCAGCTTCAACGCCAAGACGCCGGTCCAGCGATTGCTGGCGGACAACGCGGCGCTCGGCATGCTCGGTATGGCGCGCGGTCTCAATGGCTTGATTGGCGTGATCGACCCCCGCGCGATTGTCGGCGTCAGGGGAACGGCGCGATTGCACGTCGCCGATTGGCTTCCCCCTCTGATCAACGCCGCGCGCGTCCTTGTCGCGGTCGGCGCGAGTTCGCTGTTTTGGATCGCGAGCGCCTGGCCGAGCGGCGTGACCGCGATCACCTTCTGCGCGGTGATCGTCATCCTCTTGCCGTTGCAGGGCGATCTGGCCTATTCGGCATCGATGACGTTTCTCCGAGGAACCGCGATCAGCGCCGCCGCCGCGGCCGCGTTGGCGTTCGGAGTCCTTCCGAAGGCGACGACTTTCCCCAGTCTCAGCCTCGCCCTCGGGCTCGTTCTCGTGCCGTTCGGATTTCTGATCGCCCTGCCCTGGCGCCATTCGTTCCTGTTTACCGCGGCCACCTTCAATGTCGTGCCGATGGTCAACATCACCAATGCGATGTCCTTCGACGCTTCGCAGTTCTGGAACGGCGCGATCGCGATCCTCGCCGGCGTCGGCTGCGGGGCGCTCGCCATGCTTATTGTTCCTCAGTTATCTCCGGCGATCCGGACCCAGAGGTTGCTTGCGCTGACGCTTGCCGATCTGAGACGGCTGGCGAGGCGGGCCTCGCCTGGAAGACAGGATGATTGGGAGAGTCGCGGCATCTCGCGCTTGCTGGCGATGCCCGACGAAGCCGAGCCTGCAGAACGCGCGGAGCTTGCCTCGGCCGTCGCGGTCGGCAAGGAGATCTTGCGGCTTCGCCACGTAGCGCCGCGGTTTGTGCCTGTTGCAATGGTGGACGCCGCGCTTCAGGCCCTGGCCGAGGCGCGAAGCGGCGAGGCGATCAGGCGCCTCAAGGAGCTCGATCGCCAGATCGCCGCTTTACCCCCGGCGGAATCCGGCGACCGCATCCTGTTGAGCCTCAGGGCCAGCATCCTGGCGATTTCGGGCCAACTCTCGGAGTACTCCCGCTACTTCGACCAGCCGAGCGCATGAGATTCACCGAAATCAACCTGTTCGGGCTTTACGTGGCGCCGATCGCGGTGATCCTGGCCGTCGCGTGGGTCGCCTATCTCGTCGTGAGACGGGTTGGCGACCGATTTGGCCTCACCGAGCAGGTCTGGCATCCGGCGCTGTTTGAACTTGCGCTCTATGTTATCATTGTCTCATTGATCGTCGTCATGATTGCGCGTTGGGGCCACTGATGTCCGGCGTCGAATTGAAGGCCAGCGAAGCGCCGGCCGCGCCAGCGATCAAACGCGGATCGGCGCTGTCGTCCCTGCGCGTCCTACCGCTGCTCATCACCGCGGCGATGGTCTGCGCCGCGGGCGCCCTCGCCGCCGCCGCATGGCAATATTACATGGTCGCGCCATGGACGCGGGACGGCACGGTCCGCGCCTACGTCGTCAAAGTCGCTCCCCAGGTGGCGGGCGAGATTGTGCAATTGCCGATCGCCGACAATCAGTTCGTCCACAGGGGCGATCTTTTGATGCTGATCGACCCGAGGAACTATTCCATCGCGGTCCGCCAGGCGCAGGCGGCAGTCGAGCAGGCGCGCGCGGCCGCCGATAATGCGAATGCCGAAATGGTTCGGCGCCAAACGCTCAACGACGTTGCGGTGACCATGGAGGAGCGCCAGACCTATATCAGCCGAGCGGCCACCGCCGAGGCGTCCTACCAATCGGCGCTCGCCAACCTCGACCAGGCGCGGATCAATTTCAAGCGCACCCAGGTGCGGTCGCCGGTCAATGGTTTCATCACCAATCTTACCGCCCAGCTCGGCGACTACGCCAATGTCGGGGCGCTCCAGCTTTCGATCGTCAATTCCGACTCCTACTGGGTCGACGCCTATTTCGAGGAGACCGTCCTCAGCCGGATTCATGAAGGCGATGCGGCGACGATCAAGCTGATGGGGTACAGTTCCCCGCTGCGGGGCAGGGTCCAGGGCCTCACGCGCGGCATCAATGTCCCCAACGCCACTCCGGACGCCTCCGGTCTCGCCTCGGTCAATCCGATCTTCACCTTCGTGCGCCTGGCCCAGCGGGTGCCCGTGCGCATCCACATCGATGAGGTTCCGAAGGGGGTCAAGCTCGTCGCTGGCCTGACGGCGACAGTGCAGATCGAGCCCTACAAGGCGCCCCCGGATCCGGGTTCGAAGGCCTCCTCCGCCGGCGTGAGCGAGGCCGCACCGGAACCGGCTCAAGTCCAGACCCTGCGCGAGGCGGCGCGGCAAGCTCCATCGCAAGCCGCCACTCACGCCGCTGGGTCGCACGCCGCTAGCCAGCCGGCCCCGCAGGCGCCGATCCAGCCGCGAACGCAGACAGCGCCCCAAAAGAGCGCGTCGCAATCGCCGGCTTCAACGGCCGATCAACTCCCGGTGTCGGCGCCGCCCTCTCCGCAGGCGACGGCGGCGGCGGCCGAGGCTGCCGCGGATCTCAAGGCGCTCGAGGAGCAGATCGCCGCGAACCCGCCGTCCGGCGGCGCGTCGCAGCCGGCTGGGGCCGCTCGCCGAAGCGACCGGAGCGCGGAAATGACCGCGACGAACGATTATCTCGGGCAGACGATCGACCTTTACGGCGGCCAGCGCGCAACGCCCGCGCCAAAGCATCGATCTCCGCAGTCTATCCAGCGGCGCGCCCGATCCCGCTGGCGTCATCATTGAGCGCCCGGATCCTGTCGCCGCAGTCGGCAGCGCGCCGCCTATGCCGCCCTGTCCGGACGCCGCAATTGTCTCCCCCATTCTGTCTGTCGCCAAGAAGTACATCTTGAATATACATTAATTCGCACGGGCGAGCTTAAGCCCTCGTCCAATCCCCGGCCGCATAGTTCGCCAGCCTGGGCGCTACTCAGATCCAATCAAGACAGAGAACCCCGCCGTCGCCCGCGGCGGTGAGAGAGGAAGGCCGTCGCCATGCTAGCCGTCGACACACAAACCCTTATGTCCAATGCAACGCAGCCGCCGAAAGAAACCGCCTCGATCGGCAACAAGGCAGCGGCCCGTTCTCAGGTTTTGCTCACGTCCGACAATGCGGTCGCAACCTTTGTCGGGATCCGCTGGGATGGCGACAAGGTGCGGGGCATCCGGGTCGAGCTCAGCGATGGCTCGTTCAAACAGGCAGGCGGGTATGACGACGGACAATACACACTCACCCAGTATCGCTTCGCCCCGGGCGAAACGCTGATCAGCGCCCGGCTCAGGGATTCCGGCTACGGCTATGGCAGTCTGCGCGAGGTTCAGTTCCAAACATCCATGAACAAGAGCTTCAACGCCGGACCGGGGGGCTTCGACCATGAAGTCTCGCTCGCCGTCGAGGGCGCGGAGCTCGTCGGGTTCCATGCCTGGGTGAACTCCGACAATTTCATCAACGCGCTTGCTTTCATCGTCCGCACGCCCCCGCCCAAGCCGGTCGTCCGCCGGCCGTGGTTCGCAACCCGCCCGGTCGGCAATCAGGCGGCCGGGGCGAGCGAGGTCGACCTTGCGTCCGACACATCCGTCGCGCGGGTCATCTCGGTGCGCTGGGATGGCGACAAGGTGCGCGGGATCCGCATGGAATTGCGCGACGGCACGGCCAGGCAGGCGGGCGGCTACGACGACGTCAACTATACCCTGAGCTCGTACACTTTCGCCGATGGCGAAACCCTGCAGTCGCTGTCCTTTTCCAGCAGCGGATACGGCTACGGAAGCCTGCGGCGCCTTCAGTTCACCACGAGCAAGGGCGCGACCTTCGCCGCGGGGCCCACGGGCGTCGACGACCTCGTCGCAGCCCCGGTGTCGGGCGCCGAGCTGGTCGGGTTCCACGCCTGGGTCAATCCGGACAACTTCATCAATGCGATCGCGTTCCACGCCACGGACGACGCGCCGCTCGCCGTCAACATTCGCAACAGTTCGCCATGGGCTTGCGCTTACGCCAAGGGCATCGTCACGATCGACGGCAAGGCCGCCATTGAGGTCATCGACCAGGGCGGAAACAAGCATGGGATCAACACCAGCCACAATCGGGTCGTGCAGGTCCGCTCGGGCGGCGAGGTCAGCGGATATTGCGCCTGGGACGGCAGCGCGCCACTCACGATTTCGGTGTTCGGCGACGCGACGTTCGAGGCGAAGTTCAGCGTCGATGACGGCGACGGCTCGGTCTACGGCCCGATCGCCGGGACCAAGGCCCCATCGAACAAATGGGCGCTCGTCGACGCGCTCGTGCGCAAGTACGCGCCGATTTATATGCTGAACGTGGACGAGGTCTACTGGCAGACGACGATAGACGCCTTCCTGCCGCACATGATCATGCAGAAAGCCCAGGACCCGCTGGGCGACGGCCTCACCACCTTCTATGACGGTCCGCTCGACCGCAACGCCCTCGCGAAACAGGCGCAAGTCCTGGGCGCGGCGAACACCAACGCCATGGCCTTCCTGCGCACCCGCGCCGACCTCAACCAGCCCTCGGACACGCAGGACTGGTTCGGCGGCGCCCCGCCCGTCAATCCCGCGCAACTCGCGACTTACGCGGTCGTGGTCGAGGGCGCGCAGGGGCGGCTCGACATCGTCTACTGGTGGCTCTTCAACTACAACCAGGGGAAGACCGTCGCGGGAACAAGCTGGGGCAACCACGTCTCCGACTGGGAGCATGTGAAAGTGAAGCTCGCCGGGGTCGACTTCGCAAACCCGGGGAACGAGACAGTCGCGGGGGTCATGTACGACCACCACGGCGACCAGGACAATTTCAGGCCCGGCGACGGAAACACCGAGTTCTCCGGCCGCCAGGTGCTGGTCCATCTCGCCAACGGCGATCACGAGGCTTACGCGAAGGCAGGCGTCTACGACCGCCCGATGGGCACGCACGACTATTGCAAGGCGAATGCCTATCGGTTCGACCAGCGGGCGGGGACGGTCGAGATCTATCTCTGGAACGGCTCGGACTTCTCGCCGCCGCCGGCGGGAGCGAGCCCGAGCTTCAGGGACCCGGGATGGCTGAGGTACCACGGGCGCTGGGGCAACAGGCAGCGCGGCGATCTCCTGGGACAGGTCGCAAGGCTCGAATCCGGCCCCGAGGGACCGTTCCGGGCCGGCGAATATCAGACGCCCCTTCCGTTGACTTAAGGGCCCAGGACCGCGGCGGGACAGCGCAATCCCGCCGCGGGCGGCGGCGACCAATCGTCCCGCGCCTCTCAGGGCGCCGGAAAGGCCGCGCCCGCCCCCGACACGCATGGCCGCCAGCGCACGAGATCGTGGCGCGCCCCAGTGATTTCATGGACTTGCGTGTTCGTTTGCGCAACTTTCGCAGCCTGGCGACCTGATCTTCTGATCCTCTCGTCGAGAGACGCCCATCCTTCGAGGCCACACTCATGCGGCCGGACAACCGGTGATTGCCAGGATTGGTGATTCCGTCCATCAAAACTGGGTCGCCGCCACTGCCATTTATCGACATTTGACTTGGATGAACCGCATCGGTGGGGATCAAATATCAGGCTTCGCCAGCGATTTGCTCGAAGTCGTAGACCTATTGATTTAGTTCTGTTCCTCTACTTGGACCGCCCCACCTTCGCCCGGCTCGAGCCCCCGAGGCGAGTCAAGACGCGGCCAGCGCCACGCTTTTTCCGCCGCGCGCCACTTTAGCTCTTGCCGAACAGGCCGTGAACGATTAGGGTTTGTTCGCGATTTGTTTTAAGCGGACTCGCGATTCGCCTTCGCCGCGACTGATGGCGAAGGCCGGCGGGCCGTCTGGAGAGAGAGAATGCTGACAAGAAAGCAGAGCGAGCTGCTGCGTTTCATCCATGAGCGCCTGCAGGAATCGGGGGTGCCGCCGTCATTCGACGAAATGAAGGACGCGCTCGACCTGCGCTCGAAATCCGGAATCCATCGCCTCATCATGGCGCTTGAGGAGCGCGGCTTCATTCGGCGGCTCGCCAATCGCGCTCGGGCGATCGAAGTCTTGCGCCTGCCCGAATCGACGACCGTCGCAACCCCGCGGGCGCAGCGGTTCTCGCCGAGCGTGATAACGGGGAATCTCGGCCGGGTCAGGCCGGTCGCGCAGGCCCGCGACCCCGACGAGCGCCCCGCCGTCATGGTGCCGCTGATGGGCCGGATCGCCGCCGGCACCCCGATCTCAGCCATCCAGACGCGGATCGAGACCTTCGCGATGCCGCCCGAATTCCTGGGCGGCGGCGAGCACTTCGCCCTCGAAGTGCGCGGCGATTCGATGATCGAGGCCGGAATTCTCGAGAGCGACACGGTCATTATCCGAAAGCAGGACACGGCCGAGACCGGCGATATCGTCGTTGCGCTGATCGACGAGGAGGAGGCCACCCTCAAGCGCTTGCGCAAGCGCGGCGCCTCGATTGCGCTCGAAGCCGCCAATCCGGCCTATGAAACCCGGATCTTTGGACCCGACCGGGTGCGCGTCCAGGGCAAGATGGTCTCCCTGCTCCGCCGGTACTGAGCGGCAACCGGACGAAGCGGAAATCATCCGCCTCTTCTTCGATAGCCACGGCGGGCTGGATGCAGCCGTCATTGCCGGATCGAGCCGGCCCTGACGCCTGAAAGCCTTGGCGGGAAAGCCGGCGTTTAAAAGGGAGGCCGGCCCGAACGCATGCGCGCGGAGGCGCTGGAGATGGCGTTCAGGCCGGCCAGCCCGGCGGCCCCCGGAGATGCGGCGGGACCAGGGCGCCGGGCGTCTTGTCAGCCTCATGCTGACGGACAATTGGATGATAGCTTCGCGCGCCGGATATACAAGAATAATCCGAGCATTCAATTCAAGCTTATCGTATTTACCTAAATAAATAGAGTTAAACCTTACGTTAGGGAAGTTCACGACTTGATTGCCCGATGGTTATACTTATGAAGACATCCTTGCCTGGAAACCGCAGAGTTTCGCTGATTCGCGCCAGACGCCCTGTTGACGCGAGCCCCAGGCGTTCGTCGCCCCGATAGCGCGTCGTGTGACGCAGTCACTCGGCGAGCCTGCGGAAATGGACGACGCGACCGCCAGCCCCTGCGGCAATCTTGCCTTTACGCGCCCCTTGCCTCACTCAGGGTGGCGCTGCACCATGGCGCCTTGAGGAGGTGATTCGTTGGAAGCGGTGGCGTTTCAGGGCGATTTCGACCTCGCCCAGGCGACGGGCGAGCCCGCTTTCACCGTCGACCTCGATGGTTTCGAAGGCCCGTTGGACCTATTGCTGGAGCTTGCCCGGCGCCAGCGGGTCGATCTTGCGCGCATTTCCATTCTCGCGCTGGCCGAGCAGTACCTCCTGTTCGTCGAGGCTGCGCGCAAGCTCAGGCTCGAACTCGCCGCCGACTATCTGGTGATGGCGGCGTGGCTCGCTTTCCTCAAATCCCGTCTGCTTCTTCCGAACCCTCCGCAAGCCGAGGAGGTGGATGCGCCCGCCCTCGCCGAGAGCCTCGCCCAGCGGCTGCGCGCGCTCGCGGCGATCCGCAAGGCCGGCGAATATCTGATGGGCCGGCCGCGCCTCGGGCGCGATTTCTTCGCCAGGGGAGAACCGGAGGCCCCCGAGGCGCCCGGCCGCGTCTCCTATCACGCCGAACTCTACGATCTGCTCGCCGCCTACGCCCGGCAGACTCAGCGCCATGCCCTCTCGCGGGTGCGGTTCAAGACGCGCGAGGTCTGGTCGCTCGCCGACGCGCGCCAGGCGCTGGCCCGGCTGATCGGCGCCCAGTCCGGCTGGACGGCCCTCGAGGATTTTCTCATCGAAGCCTGCCCCGACACCGGGATGCGCCGGAGCGCCCGCGCGTCCACCTTCGCCGCGTCGCTCGAACTGGCGCGCGAGGGCAGGATTGAAATGCGCCAGGAGAAAGCCTTCGCGCCGCTCCTGATCCGCCATGCGAGCCCCGATCCGGCCGAAGAGCGCGCCGCGTGACCTTCGCCCATGCCTCCGGCGGCCAAAACTCAGCTCGCTGCGGCCGGCGCGAGCGCGCGCGGCGCGCGAGCCTCCCCGGCGCCCCCACTCGAGCGGCGGCGATCCCGCCGGCTCAATCGGAAATTCAAGGAAGGCCCTTCCCATGAGCCGCATGACCGGCGCGGACAATGTCGCGCAACTGTTTCCCCCGGCGGCGCCGGGCGTGTCGCCCGAGGACGTGCGGATCGCCGAGGCGCTGGTCTTCGCCTCCGCCGAACCGATCGAGGAAGCCGCGATCGCGCGCTGCCTCTCGGAAGGGGCGGAGGTCGGAGCGGTGATGGATGAACTCCAGCGCCTCTATGACGGACGCGGCGTCACCCTGGTCCGGGTCGCGCGGCGATGGATGTTTCGCACCGCCGGCGATCTTGCCTGGGCGCTCGCGCCCGGGCGCGACGAGAAGCGCAAACTCTCGCGCGCGGCGCTCGAAACGCTCGCCATCGTCGCCTATCACCAGCCGGTCACCCGCGCCGAGATTGAAGGGATCCGTGGCGTCGCGGTGTCGAAGGGGGCGCTCGACGTCCTGATGGAGGCCGGGTGGGTGCGGATGCGGGGCCGCCGGAAGGCGCCGGGCCGGCCCATCACCTATGGCACGACCACCGGGTTTCTGGTCGAATTCGGCCTCAACGCGATCGCCGATCTGCCCGGCCTCGACGAGCTCAAGGGCGCCGGATTGTTCGAAGGAAAACTGCCGCCGGGCTACGACCTTCCGCAGCCGGATGACGGGCCGGACCTGAGGGCGGACGAAGACCCTCTCGATGACGCCTCCCCGCTTGAACAGGCCTGGGGTCCGGTCGCTCCGGAAGAAGGCTGAGCGCTAACCAACCGGGCGCCGCGCGAGTCGCCGCGCATTGACGGCGCCTCGAAGGCGGCGGACAATGGGGCTCACTCTGCCGATCGTCTGTCCTTTCGGAAAGACCATGGTCTCGAAATTCGCTGTCTGCGCCGCCACGCTCCTGTGGGCTTCTTCCGTCGCGCTTGCCGAGACGGCGCCGGTCATGCCGCTCGCCTCGCATCGCGCGGCCTATGACATTTCGCTCGTCGATTCCACGGCGCCGCCGCCGACCTCCGCCCCCACTCCGATCTCGGCTACCGGCCTCATCGCCTACGAATTTCGGGGCTCGGCCTGCGAGGGCTACACCTCGAATTTCCGCCAGATGACGGAAATGGAGCGCAGCGAGGGCGACCCGGTGTCCATGCAGGTGAACGCCACCTCGTTCGAGGACGCGAACGGAAAGTCGATGCGTTTCGAGATCGATTCCCGCAGCCCGCAGGACACGCCTCCGGTCGCGGGCGTTGGCACCCGCGGCGCCGACGGCGACTTGCGCGTGGTGTTGACCAAACCGAAGCCGCAAACGCTCGACTTCGGCCGCGAGGTCCTGTTCCCGACCCAGCATATTGAGCGATTGATCGAGGCGGCCAAGCATGGCGGCGGCGTCATCCAGGCGCGCGTCTACGACGGCTCGGACACCGGCGCGAAAATCTTCTCGACCCTGTCGGTGATCGGCAAGGAAGCGATGAAGCCCGACGAAGACACGGAGACCGCCTCGGCGCTCGGCGGAATACGCCGCTGGCCGGTCGTGGTCTCCTATTTCGACGAGGCCAAGACCGACGCCCCGCCCGAGTACACGCTTTCGTTCGACCTTTACGAGAATGGCGTGTCAGGCACCCTCAAGCTCGACTATGGCGCATTCGCGCTGCGCGCGCGCTTGCGCAAGCTCGAGATTCTGCCGACGTCGGCCTGCAAATAGGATCAGGACTCGCCCGCTGGGCGGCCGCGCAGAAGCTCATGCGCCCGCGCGACCGCCTCGGGCTTGAGGTCGGCGTGCGTTGCGAAGGCGACGAGCAGCGCTTCGTCGGCCGACAGATAGTCGAGCACCGAGCTTAGGAAAGCCGGGTCAGCGGCCGCGGTTCTGAGGTTGTGAGGACCGAGGCCGGTCAGGTTGAGGAACCGGGCGAGCCGGTCGGAATCGGCGGCGATGAACGCCAGGGCGCTCACCGCCAGAGACCGCGCGGACTCCAGGTTTGCGGATTGCTTGGCCCTCGGGAAATCGCGCATAGTCCGATTCGCTTTTATCATCGATGTCTGGCCGTCAGCTTATCCGGCGAGCCGGTCGAATTCACGCCCGATGGAACGCCCGATGCCCAAGACCGTGCTCATTGTTGAGGATAACGAACTCAACATGAAGCTGTTCAACGATCTCGTCGAGACCCGCGGACACCGCATCGTGCAGACGCGCAGCGGCATCGAAGCGGTCGATCTCGCGCGCAAGCACCGGCCCGACCTCATCCTGATGGACATTCAGTTGCCCGAGGTTTCCGGCCTCGAAGTGACGCAATGGCTGAAGGATGACGAGGAGCTGAAGTCGATACCCGTGGTCGCGGTCACGGCGTTCGCGATGAAGGGCGACGAGGAGAAGATCCGCCAGGGCGGCTGCGAGGCCTACCTCTCGAAGCCGATCTCGGTCGCCAAGTTCTTCGAGACGCTCGACCGCTTTCTCGGGCCCGCGACGAGCGGATGACGGCGCCCCGCGCGCGTTCCGTCTCCCCGTTCGCGGCGAGAGGGAAGACGGGGCGGTTCAGGCGGCGCCAAGCTCGGCTTTGATCGCGGCGAACTCGCGGTTCGCGCGCTCGACGTCCAACGGCTCGGGCGGCTGGGTCGCGGCGAGCGCCGCGTCGGCGCGACGCAGCGACGCGCCGGAAAGGATTGGCGTGGCGGAGGCCACGGCGCGGGCCTCCTCAAGGTCGCCGTTGCAATGGAGCACGATGTCGAGTCCCGCCTCGATCACCGCGGCGGCGCGTTCGTCGAACGGGCCTTTCAGCGCCTTCATCGACAGATCGTCGCTCATGATGAGGCCGTCGAACCCGATTTCGCCGCGCATCACCTCCTGAACGACGACCGGCGACATGGTCGCGGGACGCCGGGGATCGATCGCGGTGTAGAGACAATGCGCGCTCATCGCCATCGGCAGGTCCTTGAGCGCGGCGAACGGCTTGAAGTCCCGCGCAAGCTCGCGCGCGCGGCGCGTCGACCACAGGCAATTCGTGATGACTGTCGACCCGCGCCCGGCCATGCCCCGGCATGTGCTTGATGACCGGCTTGACGCCGCCCGCGAGCAGCCCCTCGGCGACCGCTCGGCCCATCGCCGCGACCCGAAAGGGCCGGGAGGAGAACGCCCGCG
Source organism: uncultured Alphaproteobacteria bacterium (assembly GCA_963742305.1). Classification (GTDB taxonomy): domain Bacteria; phylum Pseudomonadota; class Alphaproteobacteria; order Rhizobiales; family Beijerinckiaceae; genus Roseiarcus. The sequence continues at coordinate 128,911 of CAVULN010000016.1, read as the reverse complement.
AGCCGATGGCCGCGTGGGTTCCCTGATCGGCGACGTCGAGCACCGGCGCGCAATCGATGGAGATCCCGGCCTCGGCCAGATCGGCCGCGATCAGGCGGGCGACGAGACGCGCCGCGGCCTCGGCTTTGGCTGGCTCGAGCCCCGCCTCGATCGCGGCCGCGGCCGGGTAGGCGCGCCAGTGGGGCGGCGCCATCCGCTGAACCCGTCCGCCCTCCTGGTCGATCAGGACGGGCGCGTCGGCCCGGCCGACGCACTCCCGGAACGATCGCGTGAGTTCACGCAGCTGATCGCGGTCGGCGACGTTGCGCTTGAAGAGAATGAGGCCCCAGGGGTCATGCTCGCGAAGGAAGGCGCGCTCCTCCGCGTCGAGCGCAAGGCCCGCGCAGCCGCAGATGAAGGCCTTGGGCATGTCTAAGCCTTCTGGAGCATCCTTCGGGGCCTTTCGCCTACCGCAAAAGGCGCCTCAGGACGGGGAGCTGCTCTTGAAACAAAGTCTGGGCGCTTCGCTCATTTGGCGATGAAGCACTGCCCGCCCTCGCCTTTCAGGCGGGCGCAGAGCTTGGCGGCGTCCGCCTTGGTGAGGCCAACCACACGCAAGCGGTAGATCGTCTCGCCCTTCACTGTCGCCTTGTGCACGCCGATCGGCGAGCCGTTGAGTTCGGCGCCGTATTTGGCGGTCAGCCGGGCGATTTCGCTATTGGCTTCCGCCTCCGATCTGGGCGCGGCGAGCTGAACCGCCCATCCGCCCGAGGCGGTCGCGGCGGTCGCGTCGACCGGCGGCTGCGCGATCGCGCCGGTGGTCTCGGCCGCGTCGGCGACTTCCCTGGCCTTGGGCTTCTTGGCGGCTCTCTCCGCTTTCTGCAGCTCGCGAGGCGTCTCGGCGCTCGGCTCGGGCGCGGTGGTGTCGGTTTTGCCGACCACGACCCGAGCCGACGATTTCGCCGACGGCTTGGCGGGCAAATCAAGCTTGGGGGTCGAGGGCTGCGCGGCGCCGCCCGCATCGCTCGCCGGCTTTAGCGCCGGCGCCGGGTTTGCCTGGGCTTCCGCCGGCGCGCTCGCCGGCTTCAGGTCGCTTGCCGGCTGCGTCGGGAGGATTGGCCGCCGCGATCGGCGTTCCGTCAGGCCGCAAGGAGACGGTGCGCACGGGCTTGGGAGCGGGAAAGTCCGGCGTCATCGCGGGCGGCGTCGGAGCGGGCGGCGCGATGAGCGGCGTATTGACGGTGGCGGCGAGCGAAGCGGACTCCGCCGCGCTCCCGGGCGCCGGCGCGGCCTGATCGGTAGCCGCCGGCGGATTGGGCATCGCCGGGGAAGGATTGGCCGGAGACGGATTGGCGAGCGAGGCCTGCGCGCTCAAATCGACCGGCGTCTCCTCGGAATTGACGAGTTTGACCGCGCCCGGCTTGACCGTGTTGTTGAGCAGGGAAGCGCCGGCGTCGGTGGAGGCGGCGGCGCTCTGGTCGCTGGGCGGCGCCACCTTGGTCGGCCCCTGAGCCGCGGCGATGAACGGGGGATCCTTCTTGAAGCCCGGCGCCCCGCCCTTGAGCGCGAAAACCGCGCCGATCATCGCCAGTCCCGCGAGCGCCAGCGCGGATACCGCGACCTTCCAGCGCAGGGGCCGGCGCTCCGCGCCCGGCTCGTCCGCAGAGGCGCCGTCGGAATGATGGGCGTCGAACGCGTAATCCTGCCGCGCCTCGCGCTCGGCCTCCGAGGCGCCGGGAGCGAGGTCTTCGACCTCCTCCTCGATCGTTGTCCGGGGAGCGTCCTTTTCGAGCGGGGTCGCGGCGTCCGCGGGCGGAGCGGCGAACTCGGCGCGCGGCCTCGACGGCGCGTCCTCGTTCGAGATCCCCAAATGCGAGAATTCGACAAGACGGGCCAGCTCCGCCAGGGGATCTTCGGCCCTCGCCTGCCCTCCGCCGGCGGCCCGCAGGCGCCGCTCGAATTCGTCGAGGTTGATCTCGTCAGCCGCACGTGGCCCGGAACCGCTCATATCGTCCTCATTCGCCGCGGGTCGTTCTTGACAGCGCGCCGGACGCGCGCCGCCCGGGCGTGACATCCGCTAACGCATTTCCTCGGGGGCGCTAACCCCCAAAATTGACAATGCGGAGGCCAAAACAAGGCTGACGCCCGCGACCAGAGCCAATCTCGAGTAGGATAGGCTTCGTTCATTTTCGTTAACGAAGCGCAAACCCGGCCGATCCTTTCCCCGGTTCCAGTGGGCGTGGAACCGCGTCGCCAGATCGTGGGCGAAGAAAGCGACCCGGTGCGGCTCGTGCGCCTCCGCCGCCTGCCGGACCAGCCGTGGATAGAGCCCGAGGGCGTGCATGAGTTCGCGCTCCCCCTCGTCGGCGAGCAGCGTGAGGTCGGCCCCGGCCAGCGCCCTCGGGTCGAGGTCGAAATCCGCGAAGACCACCTTGCCCTGCCTCAAGACGCTTCGGGCGCGGGCGTGCGCGTATTGGACGTAGAAAACGGGATTATCCTGGCTTTGCTCGATCACCTTCGCCAAGTCGAAATCGAGCGGCGCGTCATTCTTGCGCATCAGCATCATGAACCGGACGGCGTCGGCGCCGACCTCATCCACAACTTCACGAAGCGTCACGAACTCACCGGACCGTTTCGACATTTTGACCGGCTCGCCGCCGCGCATGAGACGCACGAGCTGGCAGAGCCTGACTTCGAGCTTCGCCTTGCCGTCCGACAGCGCCGCGACCGCCGCCTGCATCCGCTTGACATAGCCGCCGTGGTCGGCGCCCAGCACGTTGACCAAAGTCCGGAAACCCCGGTCGATCTTTGTCTTGTGATAGGCGATGTCGGTGGCGAAGTACGTGTAGGCGCCGTCGGACTTGATCAGCGGCCGGTCGACGTCGTCACCGAAATCGGTCGAGCGGAACAGGGTCTGGTCGCGGTCCTCCCAATCCTCCGCCGGCGCGCCCTTGGGCGGGGGCAGCCGGCCCTGGTATACGAGGCCCTTGCCCCGCAGCCATGCGATCGTCTCGGCGACCCGGTCCTCGCCGCCGTCGACGCCGGTCAGCGCGCGCTCCGAGGCGAACACCTCGTGCGTGATGTTGAGCGCGGCGAGATCGTCGCGGATCATCGCCATCATCGCCTCGACGGCGCGCTTGCGCGCGACCGGCAGCCATTCCGCCTCGGGCTTGCTCAGAAGGCCCGCGCCAAACTCGCGCGCGAGATACTCGCCCACGGGCTTGAGGTAATCGCCGGGATAAAGTCCCTCTGGGATCGCGCCGATGTCCTCGCCGAGCGCCTCGCGGTAGCGCAGGTGCGCGGAGCGGGCGAGCACGTCGACCTGCCCGCCCGCGTCGTTGATGTAATATTCGCGCGTCGCCTCGCGGCCCGAGAATAAAAGCAGACTTGAGAGCGCGTCGCCGAACACCGCGCCGCGCGCATGGCCGACATGCATCGGCCCGGTCGGATTGGCGCTCACATATTCGACATTGACCGGCCCCTCCGCGCTCGGCGCCCCCGCCCCGAAGCGCTGGCCTTGCATGAGAACCGTCTTCAGGACCTGTTCGTAAACCGCTGGCTTGAGGACGATATTGATGAAGCCGGGGCCGGCGGCTTCGGCGCTGAGCACGTCCGGCTCGCGCTCGAGATCCGCGGCGAGGCTCGTGGCCAGCGCGCGGGGGTTCGAACCAGCCTGCTTGGCTTCCCGCGCGTAGACCATCGCCGCGTTGGTCGAGAGATCGCCGTGAGCCGCCTCGCGCGGCGGCTCGACGACGAAGCGCCCAAGATCGAGGTCCGTCGGCAACTCGCCCGCCGCGATCCGCTTTTCAAGCAAGCCGGCGATGCGCGACTTGAAGTCGGCGAAAAGGTCCATGGATTCCCGGTCGTGGCCTGACGGTTCAGGCGAGCGCGCGCCTCTATCGCAAGTCGAAAGCGGCGTCAAAAAGGCGGGCGTGCTCCGCGATCGCGAAGCGGTCGGTCATGCCGGCGATATAGTCGGCGACGGCGCGGGCGAGATCGCCCTTCTCCGCCCTCGCCGCCCATTCGGGCGGCATCAGCGACGGGTCGGCGAAATAGGCCTGAAACAGCCGCCGCACGATCGCATACGCCCGGTCGCGGACCTTGCGGACCTCGGGGTGCCGGTACATGCGGGCGAGCAGAAACGCCTTCATGTCGCGGTCCGCCGCCCGCGCCGGCGCCGAATGTCCGACCAGCGCCCGCCCCGCCGTGGCGACCGCCTCGGGGCTCGCGACTTTCGCCTGCCCGATCCGCCGGCGGCTTTCGTCAATGCCGTCCTCGATGAACCGGGTGATGACGCGCCGGGTGAGCTCATGAATCGCGCGGGCCGCCTCGAGCCCCGGGTGGAGATCGTCGATTTCCCGCATCAGAGCGTCAATGAAGGGAACGGCGGCGCGAATCTCGGCGAGCGAGAACAGGCCCGCCCGCAGGCCGTCATCGATATCGTGGGCGTCGTAGGCGATATCATCAGCGATCGCCGCGGCTTGCGCCTCGAGGCTCGCGTGGAGGCTGAGGTCGAGGGGCTGAACCTTGTCGTAAGCGAGGATGGCGGGGGGAACCCCGCGCGCCCGGTAGCGCTCGGCCGGCGCGCCCGAGGGGTCGAGGAGCGGTCCATTGTGCTTGACGAGGCCCGAAAGGGTAGGCTGACTCAGGTTGAGACCGTCGAAGGCGGCATAGCGGCGTTCGAGCCCCGTGACAATGCGCAACGCCTGGCTGTTGTGGTCGAAGCCGCCGTGAGGGCCCATGCACGCGTCGAGCGCGTCCTCGCCGGTATGCCCGAACGGCGTGTGGCCGAGGTCGTGACCGAGCGCCACCGCCTCCGCGAGGTCCTCGTCCACTTCAAGCGCGCGAGCGAGCGCACGGGCGATCTGCGCCACCTCGATCGTGTGGGTGAGGCGGGTGCGGAAATGGTCGCTCTCGTGATCGACGAACACCTGGGTCTTGTGGGCGAGGCGCCGGAAGGCGGTCGAATGGACGATGCGGTCGCGGTCGCGCTGGAACTCGGTCCGGGTCGCCGACGGCGGCTCGGCGATCAGGCGGGGCGCGCGGAGCGGGTCGGCAGCATAAGGGGCGCGCGCCGCGAGTTCTGGCGTCCGCCTTGGATCCCGTTGACATTGCGCTCTCTGCCCGGCGTCCATATCTTGTGAGCGGCGAAGTCTTGACCGCGCCCACACCGCGGCGCAAGCGATTAAGGGCCATGGGCATGAACGAATTGGTCTCCGGGACCCTCGAGGGCGTCACGATCAGCGAGAGCGCCGCGCGCCGGCTCAACGCGATCCTCAAAGGCGAGCAAGGCGCGGCTTTGCGCATCTCGGTCAGAGGCGGCGGCTGCTCAGGCTTCCAGTATTCCTTCGACGTCGAGCGGGGCCGGGCCGAGGACGACGTGGCGGTCACCCGCGACGGCGCGACGGTGCTGGTCGATCCGGTCTCGCTCGAAATGCTCAAGGGCGCCGAACTCGACTTCGTCGACGACCTGATGGGCCAGTCGTTCAGAGTGAAGAACCCGAACGCGGTCGCCTCCTGCGGCTGCGGGGTGAGTTTTTCGGTCTGAGCGCTTCCGCCGTTTGGTCGGCTAGATGGCCCCCGGCGGCTATCCCGCGGCGGCGTATTCGTAGATGTCTTCTTCCTGCGCGTTGTGTATCCGCGCGATGGTCTCGATGGACTCAATGATTCTCTGGCCGTCGCGCAACAAGAGCGAATCCGCGTCTCCCTCCGACAGGCCCTCGGACAAGCGCGACAGGAGATGGGCGAGGTGGAGCAGCTCGCGATGGACGCGGCTCATCGCCGCCAATCCGTAGCCGCTCGAGAGCGACCTGCGCAGACGCGGATAGATGAGCGTTTCATCGGCCTTTTCGTGGGTGACGATGGCGTCCGCGACGATCGCGTTCGCCTCCCGGATCATGGCGGCGCCGTCGGAGGCTGAAGCGTCCTCGAGCGCATTGGCGATATCGCGCAGCCGGTCGAGGCTCTTTTCGACGCTCCGGTGCTCGTCGCGAAGCGCCTCGGCGTCGCGCGCCGCCATGCTCGTCCGTCGCCGTCGCCGGCCAGAGCCCAGCGCGCGCAAGGCGTTGAGGATGACGGCGACGTCGATGGCTTCCTGGGTCAGCGCGCCTTCGACCGGCGCGAGCCAGCCCAGGGCGGCGGCGATCATCGCCACGCCCGATAGAGCCATCCCTACGGCCATGCTCTGGAACGCAATGCCGTTCGTCCGGCGGGCGATCCCCAGCGCGTCCGAAACGCGGTCGAGCCGATCGACGAGAATGACGACGTCCGCCGCCTCGGACGAGGCGCTCGCCCCGCGCGCGCCCATCGCCACGCCGACATGGGCCGCCGCAAGCGCCGGGGCGTCATTGATTCCATCGCCCACCATCAGGGTCGGTTGCAGCCCCTGCTCGACCGCGACCGCTGCGACCTTGTCGGCCGGATCGCGCTCGGAAAGCACCGCGTCGAGGTCGAGAGCGGCGCCGATGGCTTCCGCGGTTTCGGCGCGGTCGCCGGTGACCATGATGATCCGCGACACTCCGGAAGCCCGCAGGGACTGGATCGTCCGCGGGGCCTCGCGCCGCAATTCGTCGGCCAGCAAAATCGCTCCGGCCGGCGTTCCGTTCACGGCCACGAACACCGTCAGCGCCGAATGAAGCGAGGCGTGGCGAAGCGTTCGCCTCGACCACGCGCTTGCGGGGGGCCATCCGAAGACGAAGTCATGCGAGCCGGCGCGAATCCGGCGCCCTTCGACCACGCCGGCGACGCCCGACCCCATGGCCTCGCGGACATCGCTTGCGGCGCCGATCGGCAATTGGCGCTCGCGCGCGGCCGCGACAATCGCGGCGGCGACGACATGCTGGGAAGCCTGTTCGACGGAGGCCGCGAGACGCAGCGCCTCGTCCGCGCTAAATCCCGGCGCCGTTTCGATCTCGATGAGCCTCGCGCCGCCGACCGTGAGCGTGCCCGTCTTGTCGAAAATGACCGTACGGGTTTGGGCGAGCGCCTCGAGCGCCGCGCCCCCTTTCATGAGAACGCCCTGCCTCGCCGCCCTCGCCACCCCCGCGATGTAGGCGACCGGGGCCGCGAGAATGAGCGGACAGGGCGTCGCCGCCACCATGACCGCCAGGGCCCGGACCGGATCGCCCGCGATCAGCCAGGCTGCTCCGGCAAGGCCGAGCGAGACCGGCAGGAGCAGGAGCGCGAACCGGTCGGCGAGGCGGATCGTCGGCGACTTCGCCGTCTGGGCCGCCGTCGCCATGCGAACGATGCCGGCGTAGGTGCTCTCGCCTTCGCGCGCGGTCGCCTCCATGGAGAAGGTCCCCCCGGCGTTGACAGCCCCGCTGCGGATCGCCTCGCCCCGACGCCTGCCGACCGGGATCGGCTCTCCCGACAGCGCCGCCTCATCCAGCATCGCGTCCGCGTCCGACAGGACGCCGTCCACGGGAACGACCTCGCCCGCGCGCACCAGAAGCCTGTCGCCGACGGCGATCCCGGCAACCGGGACGTCCTCGATCTGGCCGAGAGTGTCCCGATGGGCGACCCGAGGCGCGCGATCGACGAGCGCCTTGAGGTCGCGCTCGGCGCGAGAGACCGCGAAATCCTCGATCGCCGTGCCGCCCGCGTACATCACGGCGACCACGATCGCGGCCAGATTGTGCGCGAGCAGCAGCGCGCCGGTCATCGACAGGAGCGCAATCACGTCGACCCCGGCGCGGCCGGCCAGGAGATCGCGGACGATCGAGACGAGCAATCCGAGGGCGACCGGAATCGACCCGGCCGCCCACGCCCATTGCGCGAACGCGCGGTCGCCCCGGGTCCAGAGAATCGCACCCGCGGCCAGCCCTCCGAGCGCGATCCCGATCAGGGCGCGGTGAAGGATCCGATCAAGGGCGACGCTCATCGCTTCCCTCATGCCCTGCCCTGCGCTTCACGCTCGCCCGAGGCGCGGCTTCGAGCCGCCATCATTCGGCCAAACGGCTCAGTCTTGGTCGAACCCTGCTTTGCCCGCGTTGCGGGAACGCAAGGGCGCGTCTGAAAATGAGGTTAGCGCGGATGAGAGATGGAGTCGCGGCGCAGGCGCGCTATGACGTTGGCGCGATTGCTTTTCATTGGACCCTCGCCGCGCTGATCGTGTTCATGGGCGGTCTTGGCCTTCTGTTCGACGATATCCCGAAGGCTTCGCGGCCTTTCTGGATTAACGTCCACGGCTCGGTCGGCCTGATCTATCTTGCGCTGGTGATCGCGAGGCTCGCATGGCGGGCGGGCCACCGGCCTCCACCCATGCCCGCGAGCGTCGGCGCGTTCTGGCGGCGCGCATCGTCGGGCGCGCACCACGTCATGTACGTTCTGATGCTGGCCATCCCCGCGGCCGGGATCGTCGCCTATGTCTGGCACGGCCGGTCGTTCGACTACGGTCTCTTCCAGCTGAACCCCGGGATCCCGGCGCACGAATCGATATTCCACCCCGCCGAAGAGATTCACCAGTTGCTGGCGTATAGCCTGTTCGCCCTCGTCGGCCTGCACGTCGCGGGCGCGCTGTGGCACCAATATGTCCGGCGCGATGGCGTGCTTTTGCGCATGCTGCCGAGCGCGGCCCGATAGGGCGCGACGGTCCCGGCCGCTTTTCGCCGCATGGCTCAAGCCTGACGTTTTGGCGTCAGCTTGCGGCGTCAACTTGGGCGCAAAGAGGCGGGCCGCCTCAAGTCAGGCTGGCCGGCTGAGCCCATAGTTTACTGCAACGTCGATTTGCCGGGCGAACGCCTCGCCATCGCGCTCTTCAGCAATGCCAAGAAGAGCGCGCTGGTACGCATCGCCCAGCGCCAGCGCCACGACCTCGCCCGCAACTCGCCTCGACCGATCGCCGGGCGCCCCGCCCGTCTCGAGCAATTCCGCTATTCGTCGCCGAATGACGCGCATGCCGGACCGATCGAAAACGCGAGCAAGTCCCGGAAAACGCCAGCCGTCCGCCACGATCAAACGATAGAGCGCCAGCCCATCCGGCGCGATGAGCGCCGAGACGAAGGCGCTGAGCTCGTCCGCGAGCCTCACCGCGATGGGTTCGTCCGCGGCGGCCGTGGGCGCGTTCTCGAGACCCTCGCGCATGGATTCGGACGTGGCGGCGACCAGCCCCTCGAACAAGGCTTCCTTGCTTGGGAAGTGCCGGTAGAGGGTCATTTTGGCGATGCCCCCTTCAGCCGCGACCCTGTCAAGCGTCGTCCCGCCCAGCCCGTCCCTGAGCATGATCGGCCGGGCCGCCCGCAGAATCGCAGCGCGCGTTTCCGCCATCCGCAACCTGCGCGGATCGTCCGCGCGCCATTTTCTTGGATTGCGGGCTTGCATGCGATACGGTTTCGTCTTATATCAACGATGCGATACGATTGTGTATCGCCTTATAACCCCGGAGGCCCGTCATGCGCAACCCCGTCGCCGAGCTCGACCCGCTCGAAATATTCCAGCAGACGGGCGCCGTTCCGATGCAACGCGGAGCAGCGCAATGACCATCGCCCTCGTTGTGAACATCGTCACGGCTCTGGCGTTCGCCAGCGCGGGGGTGGTCAACCTCTTCAATGTTGGCGACACGGAAGCCAACTTCCGACGCTGGGGCTACCCCAGAGGCTGGCGCTTCCTGACCGCGGGTCTCGAGCTTGCGGGCGCCGCGGCTCTGTTGCTTCCCTCCACACGCAACATCGCGCTTGTCGGGCTGTCGTTTTTGATGGTGGCCGTGCTTGTGACGCTCCTAAGATGGCGGGAGCGCCTCTCGCACCTCATACCGGCGATTGGATTTTTCGGCATCCTCGTGGCGAACGCCATGTTATCCACTTAACTCGTTAGTGATAGCGACGGCGCGGGCCCGGACGGTCTTGTCCGGGCGGCCCCCTAGCCGCGACCGCCCGCCGGACGTCCGTCACCCGGAGCCGGCTCGCTCGACAGCGCCCAGCCGTCGCCGCGCAGCCAGTCGGACCGGCGCGGCTTGCCGCCGAAGACAAGCGAGCGCACCCGCTCCGCACCGCCCCGGCGGAAGGCGGCTTCGAGCCTCCGGGCCATCTCGCGGTCCTGCGCTCCCTCGCAGGCGATGAACACCACGCCCATGAGGACGCGGGCCGGCCAGGCGCCGCCGCGTTCTCCCCGCGTCACCTTAAGCATGGCGCCGCTCGAGCCCGCCGCCTGAAGAGGAAAGACGAGCCGTCCCCCCGCCTTCAGCGCATCGAGCCAGGCGCGAAGGGGATGCGAGGCCGCGGCGTTGACGTAGATCGCGTCGGCCATGGGCAGGCCCTCGACGCCTGAACGGGCGCGGACCTCGATCTGAGGATAGCCGACGAGGTTGGCCGCGGCGCGTTTGGCGATGTCCAGCTCGATCTCATAGGCGATCACCCTGCCCTCGGCCCCGACCAGATGAGCAAGGATCGCCGTGTAGTACCCGGCGCCCGCGCCGACCTGGACGACAGTCTCGCCCTCCTTGAGCTCGAGCGCCTCGATGCAGAGAGCATGCAGCGACGGCTGGCCGTTGTTGACGCCGCGCTCAGCGTCGATGGCGACGAGCACGTCCTCGTACAATCGCTCCGGGTCGTCGGTCGAATCCAGGCCGAACATGCCGCCTGAGCCGATGCGCCATGGCGGGCACCCGGCGAAATCCTCGCGCGGAACCGCAGCGAAGGCGGCTTCGATTCTCGGGTCGCGGACGCCGGCGCGGCCCGCGATTTCGGCCGCATAGGCCCGCCGGCGCCTGGCGATTGTGTCTTGCATGCGCTTGCGCCCCGGGCTGCCCGCTCTGGCGGATCAGCACGATACGCCGTTGCCGGCGTCCGCGCATCCTCAGGCGGCGAATCGTCAAGTTTGCGGGAGCGCCAGATCGCCAGCGGTGCTAGGATGGTGCCGGACCGCGACGATGGCGCCGTTCCGGCGACGACGGCGCAATCTCTGCCGGTTTGCGCCGGGCACGGCGCGCGAGGAGGTCGCTCATGCCCGGACCATTCGACGGCCGTTGCGCTTGCGGCGAGATCAGCTATCGGCTCGCCTCAAGGCCGATGTTCGTGCACTGCTGCCACTGCCGCGACTGTCAGCGCCAGACTGGCGGCGCTTTCGTCATCAACGCGCTGATCGAAACGAATCGGGTCGAAAGACTGTCCGGGGAGTTGAGGGCTGTAACGGTCCCGACCGACAGCGGACGGCCGCATGAGATTCACCGCTGCGCATCCTGCGGGACGGCGGTCTGGAGTTCCTATAGCGGCGTGCGCGCATTGAGCTTTGTCCGCGTCGGCACGCTCGACGAACCCTCGGATCTGCCGCCCGACGTGCACATCTACACCCGCTCCAAGCTGCCGTGGGTCATGTTGCCGGCGAATGTTCCCGCCTTTCCAGCCTACTACGATTCGAAAACGCTCTGGCCGCCGGAGAGCCTTGCGCGCCGTGCGACGATCTTCGGCTGACGGCAGCGGCGCGGGGCAAGCGCCGGATGAGTTCTACGCCGCTATCAGGACCCGCGCTGTTGGACGAGCTGATAACCTCCATCGCGAACTGGCTCGCAGGCCCGCCGTAGTGCGCCGAAGCCCAATGACCCGCATGTGGGCGATAGTCGCGTTGCTCGCCGCGTCGGCGTGCGGCCCCGCCGCTCCCGCTGAGGATGCGGCTCCGGCCAACACGCTCGCCGAGCTTCAACGCCAGTTCGGCGCCTGCATGGCCGGCAAGCCGCTTGGGCCCCCCGGCTCGCGGCTGACGATCATGCTGACGATGAAGCGGGACGGTTCGATATTCGGCAAGCCGAGGATCACCTTTTCTCATCTGGAGGGCGACGCCGATCAGCGCCGCCGCTTCGTCGACAACGCCGAGCGCGCGGTCGAAGCCTGCTTGCCGCTCCGGATCACCCCGGCGCTTGGCCAGGCGATCGCCGGGCGCCCGTTTTTCGTCACCCTCAGCCGGCCAAAACCGGAGCAAAAGATTTAGCGCATCATGCGAGCGGGCCGCGGCAAGCTCGCCGCCGGCGAGAGGAGCCGAAGTTTCCGAGGCCAAGTCGAGATCTTTCAGGCGCTCGCGGCGCCTTTTTCGACCCTCGGCCAAGGCGCGATGCGATCGGACGCTGGCAATTTCGGGCGAATCTTGGCAAATGATTCTGGCGGTTGACCATATACCAACCGGTTGGTATTTTGTCCGGGCGGCGATGACCGCTCCAAAGGAGAGGAGATGACCGCTTCCAGCTACCGATGGGTGATCGTCGCGGCCGGCGGCCTGCTCGGCTGCGTCGCCATCGGGTCGATGTTCTCGCTCCCCGTTCTCCTGCAGCCCATCGCTCGGGACACCGGCTGGTCGGTGACCGGGGTGTCCAGCGCCATGACGATCGGCTTTCTCGCCATGGCCTTCATGAGCATGGCCTGGGGCGGGCTCTCCGACCGGATCGGCCCGCGCACGGTCGTTCTGACCGGCGCGATCGTCCTGGCGTTGAGCCTCGCCCTCGCGGCTCAAGCGCCATCGCTCCTGGCGTTCCAGCTGATCTTCGGGCTCCTGATTGGCGGCGCCGCGGCGGCGATCTTCGCGCCGATGATGGCCTGCGTCACGGGCTGGTTCGACACCCACCGCAGCCTTGCGGTCTCGCTCGTGTCCGCGGGCATGGGGATGGCGCCGATGACCATGGCGCCATTGGCCGCCTGGCTCGTCTCGGCCCACGACTGGCGGACCACGCTCGAGATCCTGGCTCTCGTCGCCGCCGCGCTCATGATTCCGGCCGCGCTTCTCGTGCGCCGCCCGCCGGCGCTCGCGGACGGCGGCGCGCACGCTGCGACGGAGGACGGGGCGCAGTCCGGCCTCTCGGTCGGCGAGGCGCTACGATCGGCGCCGTTCATCGTGCTGGTTCTGACCAACTTCTTCTGCTGCGCCACCCATTCCGGCCCGATCTTCCACACCGTGAGCTATGCGCAGACATGCGGCATTCCGCTCGTGGCCGCCGTCTCGATCTACAGCGTCGAGGGTCTTGCGGGCATGGGCGGCCGGCTCGGCTTCGGGCTCCTCGGCGACCGGTTCGGCGCCAAGCGCGTCCTGGTTCTTGGCCTGCTCGCCCAGGCGTTCGGCGCCCTCGCCTATGTCTTCGCGCGGGGCTTGGACGAGTTCTACGCCGTCGCGGCCGTGTTCGGCTTCATCTACGCGGGCGTGATGCCGCTCTACGCGGTTCTGGCGCGCGAAAACTTTCCGCTCCGAATGATGGGAACCGTCATCGGCGGCACGGCGATGGCCGGCAGCCTCGGCATGGCGCTGGGACCGCTGGCCGGAGGGCTCATCTACGACGCGACCGCGAGCTACAGGTGGCTCTATGTCGGCTCCTGGGCGATGGGGATCGGCGCGTTCCTCATCGCCATGACCTTCCGGCCTTTGCCGAAGGCCGAACTGGCGCTCAGACCCGCTTAGACGCGACACGAGCCTTCTGCTTCGGGCGATTTGCCGACGCACGCCCGCCCGGCGCCGGTTCCGCGCCTCCTGCCTGAGCGGGCGCGAATTCTGCCCAAGGCGCGACGGCGCGGTGACCGAGTTGCTCGTCGGTTAGGCGCGACTGACAAAATTTTGCCTCCGCTCCGACTCGTATCCAGGGTTGTGTTCAACGCTCCCGGGTCGCCTCGCTTGCGTCATCCGTGGGCCGGATCCCGCCGCGGCGCGTGTCAGTCATGTTATCCGAAAATAGCACTCCAAGACTTCTGTTTTTGTCAACATTTTTCCATCGGCGGCCTTCCCGGGCGCGTACATGGGATCGGGCAGCCAAAGCCCGGAGCCGCGGCCGGCGGCGAACCACCGCCTCGTCCCGAAAAGCGAGGCAAGGCCTCGCGTCTCGAAGCACGCGCGAGAGGGCGTCGCCGGGTCCGCGCGCATTGGCGCGTCCTTCGAGCCCGCTTCGCGGCGCCTCGAGGCAAAAGGCCGGCTCGCCGGACAAGGGTAGTTTTCCAGATTCGTCAAGGGAATACAATCTTTAGGTTATTGCGTTTTCCGCGGCCGCAGCGATAAATTCGTCGGCATTCCTGATCGAATGAAACTTCATCTCGGGAATGCGGGAGGGATCGGCCCATGAGCGCGACCCTGACGACCCTGGTCAGCTTTGACGGCGCCGACGGCTCGGAGCCAGAGGGCAGCCTGATCGCCGACGCCGACGGCGATCTGTTCGGCACCACCAGCGGCCTCGACCCCATCACCGGCAACCGATTAACTGACGGCACGGTGTTCGAAATCGCCAAGGCCTCGACCGGCTACGCCAGCACACCGACCACTCTGGTCAGCTTCAACGGCGCCAACGGCGCGCAGCCGGTCGCCGACCTGATCGCCGATTCCAACGGCGACCTTTTCGGGACGACCTTTGCCGGCGGCGCGAACAACGATGGTACGGTGTTCGAGATTGCAAAGACGACCACCGGCTACGCGAGCACGCCGACCACGCTGGTCAGCTTCGACGGCGCCGACGGCTCCTTTCCATCGGCCGGCCTGCTCGCCGACGCCAACGGCGACCTGTTCGGCACGACGGAACAAGGTGGGGCGAGTGGCGTCGGCACGGCGTTCGAGATTGCCTAGACAGCGGGCGGTTACGCGAGCGCTCCGACGACGCTGGCCAGCGTCGCGCGACCCGTGCGCGGCCTGATCGCCGATTCCAACGGAAACCTGTTCGGCACAACCTCGGAAGGGGGCACCCTCGGTCTCGGCATCGTGTTCGAAATCGCCAAGACAGCCGGTGGTTACGCCAGCACGCCCACAACGCTGGTGAGCTTCAACGGCTCGAATGGCGCATACCCCCACGCCGGCCTGCTCGCCGATTTCAAAGGCGACCTGTTCGGCACGTCAGCATTCGGCGGCGCGGACGATGACGGCACGGTGTTCGAAATTCGGAAGACCCCCGCCGGCTACGCCAGCTCCCCCACCACACTGGTCAGCTTCAATGGCGCCGACGGCGTAAACCCCTGGGGCGACCTGATCTCCGACGCCAACGGCGACCTGTTCGGCACAACCGGCGACCTCACCCCCTCGGCGCCCAATTTAACCACCGGCACGGTATTCGAGATCAAAAAGACTGCGGCAGGTTACGCGAGCGCTCCCACCACGGTGGTCAGCATCAACGGCTCCTTCGCGAGCTTGCTCACGGACCCCGCCGACAACCTGTTCGGAACGTCCTTCGAGGGCGGCGCGAACGGTGAGGGCACGGTGTTCGAGATCACCAACAGCGGCTTCGTTACGACCGCCCCGGCGACGCCGGCCAGCGACGGAATCCTATTTCAGAACACCGATGGGCGGGCCGCGATCTGGGGAATGGACGGGACCCATGTGATCGCCGGCGGAACCGTTAGCCCCGATCCGGGGCCGAGTTGGAAAGAGATAGGAACGGGCGACTTCAATGACGATGGCCTTCCAGACCTCCTGTGGCAGAACGCCAATGGTCAGGCCGCGATCTGGGACATGGACGGAACCAGCATCATCGGCGGCGGGGTGACCCCCAATCCGGGGCCGAGCTGGAAAGCGGTCGGAACCGGCGACTTCAACGACGACGGCCATTCCGACATCCTGTGGCAGAACTCAAACGGCCAGGCCGCGATCTGGGGCATGAACGGGAACAAGACTCATCGGCGGCGGGACGGTCAGCGCCAATCCGGGGCCAAGCTGGAAAGCGATCGGAACCGGCGACTTCAACGACGACGGCCATTCCGACATCCTGTGGCAGAACTCGGACGGGCAGGCCGCGATCTGGGAGATGAACGGGAACAGGATCATCGGCGGCGGGACGGTCAGCGCCAATCCCGGGCCGAGCTGGAAACTGATCGGAACCGGCGACTTCAACGACGACGGTCATTCGGACCTCCTGTGGCAGAACACGGGCGGGCAAGTCGCGATCTGGGAGATGAATGGGACCAGCATCACCGGCGGCGGGACCCTCTCGTCCGATCCCGGGCCGGGTTGGCATGCGATCGGAACCGGCGACTTCAACGGCGACGGCCATTCCGACATCCTGTTTCAGAGCACGAGCGGCCAAACCGCGGTCTGGGACATGAACGGGACCAGCATCGTCGGCGGCGGGACGGTCAACGCCAATGCCGGGCCGAGCTGGCGAGCCGTCGGGCTCGTCTGACGCTGAAGCCGCGCTCGATCCAAGTGGGGCTACAATTGGCCGCGTCAACCCAAAAGCAATCGGCGCCGGTTCGGGGCGCGCAGGCGCCAGGTACGGATCATGCCTTTGTGGTCAGCCGCCGGCGCGCGCGCCCGATTCCTGCGCGCCCCGTCAGCGCCGCCCTTGCTTCACCCCCCGTCAGACTCCTCTTCGTCCCACGCTGGCAACGATCTCCTGGCGATCGCTGGGCCCGATCGGATCGTTCGCGGCCGCCGGAGCGCGGCGATCAACCGGTCAGGGCGCCTGATTGACAGAGGGGAAGGCGCTTGTATTCTCGAATGGCGCCGCTACGCGGTTGGAAGCCGGTGAAAGTCCGGCACGGTCGCGCCACTGTAATCGACGTCCGGTTTTGCCGGAGCCGAAAGTCAGACCCTCGTGTAGCCGGTCTCATTCGCAAGGGGACGCGAATTCCCCGGGAGCCGGTCCATTCGCCCGCATCGTCTTGGGCTTGTTGTTTTCCTCATCTTCGCGGCGGCGTCGCACCCCGCCTGGGCTCACCGTGCGAAAGGCAGCCGATCCTCGGCGCCGCAAGGGATTTCGATCCCGAGCCTCTCACATGGGCAGATGCAGGTCATCGCCGCCAATCTGCCGGCGATCCGCGACCTCGCGGAGCGGCAGGACCCCACCGATCTGACCATGCGGCGGCTCCAAGACTTCGTGAACCTCCAGGAATTCGCCTGTCTTTGGGGCATGGTCCCTGGAAGCCTGACCGACGAGGCCAGCCCCTTCAACGAATGCGCGCATTCCTACCTCGCCGGCGCGCGGGCGCTCCTCATGCATCTGCGGCAGATGCCCGGAGGGGACCGGCGCGCGGTCGATGCGCTGGCGAGCAAGATCGAACTCGAAATGCTGAGCGGCGACGCTTCGCTGGTCCTCTGTCGCTATAGCGATGAGCCCTTCAACACCGACGAGGTGATCGCGCCGCACTGGAGTAGAATTCCGCTGCACGTTCCGAGCCTCGCGACCTTCGCCGCGATCCTGTCGCTGATCGCCGGCGCAGCGATCTTGCCGCTGCGCAGGCCCGTGGTCTAGGATGTCCCCATGAGCAGTCGCGGCCAAAAGGCGGGCGGCCGGCGCTCCGTGGGGAGTGGTTGGCGCCGCTCGCCGCTCGCCGCATTCGTCGTCGCGTTCTCACTCCTCGTTCAGCTTTTCGCCGTCGCGACGCCGCCCTCGCTCTCGGCGCCCGCCTTCGCCGGCGCCGATGAAGCGGCGGTCGCCGCCGAGCTCAAGGCCTTGTTCGGCAACACGGCCGAGCTCTGCGCCCACATCAACGATCACGGCTCGCCGGGCAAGCATGGCCCATGCGGCAATTGCTGCGATCAGTGCCCGCTCTGCCGCGGCGCTCTGCACACCGTGGCCTTTGTCGCGCCGGACCTGCCGGTCCTGCCACAGCGGGTCGACGGCGACGCGCATGCGATTCGCGCGTCGCCCGGCCGCGACGTCGTTCCCTCCTATCCGGCCCAGCCCAATCCGGCCCGGGCGCCGCCCCTCGCTGTCTGACGATTGTTTGGCCCACGCGCGCCCTCGGGCGCGCGCCATTCCTTCAGACTCGAGGTTTCCTTTCCATGTCGTCATCCCGAATCCGGCCGGTCGCGCTCGCGGGCGCCGCCGCAGCCCTGTGGTTCTCGCCCGCCTACCCTCACGCCGTCTGCGGCGCCCGCATCTTTCCTACGACGCTGGCGATCGACGATCCCGGCGTCACCGACGAACTCACCCTTCCCGCTGTGAGCTGGCTGCCGAAGAACTCTGACGGAACCGGGGAGCTCGACATCGGGGCCGAATGGGCGAAGACGATCTTTCCCAATTTCGCGGTTTCGGTCGGCTCGGGCGCGACCTGGCTGCACGAGGGCGGCTATGGCTGGGACTCGGTGGAGACCGAGGCCAAATATCAGTTCATGTGCATTCCTCAACTCGAGCTCATGGCCTCGGCCGGCTTCAGCGTCGAGTGGGGCGGGAGCGCGACAGGCTCGCAGATCGGCGAACCCAACATGTATTCGCCGGTGCTCGATGTCGGCCTCGGCTTCGGCGCCCTGCCGCAGAGCATGAACCTCGTGCGGCCGTTCGCGATCACCGCCGAAGTGAGCACGACCACGCCAGGACAGGCGGTGTGGGGCGACGAGATGTTCCCCACCGCCTTCAACTGGGGGTTCTCGCTGCAATACAGCCTTCCCTACTACAATTCGAACGTCGGCGAGATCGGCAATGAGTTCCTCAAGCATCTCATTCCGACCGTCGAATTCGCTTTCTCCACCCCGACAGCCCACGCCGAGGAGGGGACATGGGGGACGACCGGGACGATCCAGCCGGGCGTCGTCTACATGGCGGACAAATGGCAGATCGCCGTTGAAGCCGTGATCCCGGTCAACGGAGCGAGCGGTCACGGCGCTGGCGTCGTGGCCAGCCTCGATCTCTTCCTCGACGATATTTTCCCCAACTCGATCGGCAAGCCAATCTTCTCGCAAACCCTACCGATGTTCACAGGAGCCCGATAATGACACGCATTTCCATGATCGCGACCGCCGCTTCGCTCGCCTTCTTGTGCACCGCGAGCGCAGCCTTTGCTCACGCGCAGCTCCAGAAGGCGGCGCCGCCGGTCGGCGGCACAGTCGCCTCGGCGAGCGAAATCCGGCTCACCTTCAGCGAGGGCGTCGAGCCGAAATTCTCAAAGGTTTCCGTGACCGGGCCGGGCGGCGCTGTGCCGCTCGGCCCGGCGAAAACGGAATCGGCCAACCAGGCCGTGCTGATCGTGCCGATCGCCAAACCCCTGTCCGCGGGCGCCTATAAAGTGCACTGGCAGGCGGTGTCGGTAGACACGCACCACACCCAGGGAACCTTCGAATTCACGGTGAAGCCATGACGGCGAGCGGGGAAAAACGCCCGTAACTCGAGGCCCGAAGATTTGTCGGCCGGAAAGGACGCACGATGAAACATTCTCTTTTTACCCTGGCGCTGGCGCTTGCCCTCGCGCTTGGCGCCGGGCCCGCGCTGGCGCAGGAGTTCAAGGCAGGCGACATCGTGGTTGAGAAGCCGTGGGCACGCGCGACCCCGAAGGGCGCTGAGGTCGGCGGCGGCTATCTGACCATCGAAAACAAGGGCGCGGCGCCTGACCGCCTGACCGGAGGAACGGCGGATTTCGCCCACGTCGAAGTCCATCAGATGAAGTCGGTGAACGGCATCATGGAGATGCGTGAGCTCAAGGACGGGCTCACCATTCCCGCTCACGGCTCAGTCGTGCTCTCGCCCGGCGGCTATCACCTCATGTTCACCCATCTCAAGCATCCGCTGACCAAGGGCGAAAGCGTCAAGGCGACGCTCGCCTTCGAACATGCCGGACCGGTCGAGGTCGAGTTCAACGTGATGGGAATTGGCGCCGCCGGGGCTGGCGGCATGAAGGGCATGGGCGGCGGGGGCGCGATGAAGGGGATGAAGGGCATGAAAATGTGAGGACGCGTCGCGCTGACCGTCATCGGTCCGGGCGGCTCGCCCCCTCCACCGCGCTGAGCACGGTCCCCCTCCCCCATTTCATGGGGGAGGAAAGGCGCGCGCGCAGACGGTTTCGAGAGTCAGCCGGCGGGCCTGTCCGAGCGCGTTCATGACCGCGCTCGCGGTCGTGCGTTTCACTCATTTCATGGGCGCGATGCTGACCTTCGGCGTCAGCATCTATCTCTGGGCCTATGCGCCGGAGCGGCTGAGGCTCGCGCTCTCGCCGGCGGCGCGCCGCGTGGCGCTGGCCGCGAGCCTCATCGCGCTCGTCACCGCGATCCTCTGGCTCCAGCTCGAAGCGGCCTCGATGGCCGGCGACCCGAGCGCGGCGCTCGACGCGAGCACGATCGGCGCGGTCATCGGCGATACCGCCTTCGGCAATGCGTGGGCGGCGCATTGCGTGCTGGCGGCGGCGCTCGCCGCGGTCGTCGTGTTCGGTCCGCGCGACCGCTGGGGGCCGGCGGCGCTGGCGTCGGGGGCGCTGCTGGCGAGCCTCGGCCTCGTCGGCCACGCGGCGATGCAGAGCGGCGTCGAAGGGGTTCTGCATCGCCTGAACCATGCGGCGCATCTCCTGGCGGCGGGAGCCTGGCTCGGCGGCCTCATTCCCTTCGCGATGTGCCTTCGCGCTTTCGAGACCCGCGATCTCAGGCTGGACTCGGTCAACACGATGATGGGCTTCTCCTTCTGGGGGCAGCTCGTCGTCGCGGCGGTCGTCCTCACCGGGATCGCCAATATCGCCATGACCTCCGGCCATCCGCCGATCCCGCCGACCACGCCCTATCGCGCGCTTCTCGTTGCGAAGATCGTCATCGTCGCGGTGATGATCTCTCTTGCTCTCGTCAACCGCTTCGTCCTCGCCCCGCGCATCGAGGCGAGCGTCCGGGCGCTAGCGGTCCTGCGCTCGACCTGCGCTGCGGAGATCGCACTGGGCTCGCTTGCCGTCGCGCTGGTCAGCGTGTTCGCGCTGCTCGATCCGGCGTGAGGCGTGCGGGCCCCTGCGGCGCCGACGCCTCAGCCTTTCTTGTGCAGGTCCCGGAACGCCTTGGCCCAGCCGGCCCTCGCCTCCTGCCGGCCGCGCGCGATCGCCAGCGCGTCGGCTTCGACCGGCCTGGTGATCACCGATCCCGAGGCGACATAGGCGCCGTCCCCGATCGTGACGGGCGCGACGAGGGCCGAGTTCGAGCCGATGAAGGCGCCGGCGCCGATGTCGGTCTTGTGCTTGGCGAAGCCGTCGTAATTGCAGACGATGGTTCCGGCGCCGATGTTGGCTTTCGCGCCCACCCGCGCGTCGCCGATGTAGCTCAGGTGATTGACCTTGGCGCCCTCCTCGATCGCCGACTGCTTGATCTCGACGAAATTGCCGATTTTTGCGTTCACGCCGATGTCAGCGCCGGGCCTCAGCCGCGCGAAGGGACCGAGGACCGCCCCGCGCGCCACTCGCGAGCTTTCAAGATAGGAGAAGGCGTGGATCGTCGCGCCATCCTCAATCGTGCACTTTGGCCCGATCACCACATGGGGCTCGATCAGCACGTCCCTGCCGATCCTGGTGTCAAAGGACAGGAACACCGTTTCGGGCGCGGTCAGGGTCGCGCCCGCCGCCATGGCGCGCCGGCGCAATCGGTCCTGGAGCGCGGCCTCGGCCGCGGCGAGCTGGGCGCGGTCGTTGACGCCCATGACCTCCTTCTCCGGCGCAGTGAGCGCCCGCGCTGCGAGGCCCCGCGCGTTCGCGATCTCGACGATGTCGGTGAGGTAATATTCGCCCTGCGCGTTATTGGGCTTGACCGCGTTGAGAAGGGTCAAGGCTCCGGCGCCGCCGAAGGCGATCGGACCGGCGTTGCAAAACCCCGAGGCACGCTCATCCGCGCTCGCGTCTTTCTCCTCCCGGATCGCCATCAGGCGGCCGCCGCGCGTAATGAGGCGGCCATAGCCGGCGGGATCGGCGGCCTCGAACCCGAGCGCCACGACATCCGCGCCTGAGGCCAACTGCGCGCGCATGGCCGCGATCGTCCTCGCCTCGATGAGCGGAGTATCGGCGTAGACCACGAGAATGTCGTCATGCCCGCGCTCGATCTCGACCCGCGCCGCCAGAACCGCGTGCGCGGTGCCCCGGCGCTCGCGCTGGACGGCGATTTTCGCATTCGGCGCCGCTTTCAACGCTTCCGCGGCGACGCCGTCATCCTCCGAGGCGACCACGACGGCGAGATCGCCCGCGGCGCCCTCGAGGACGGCTGAGAGCGCATGGGCCAGCATCGAGCGGCCGGCGAGCTCATGCAGGACCTTCGGTCTGCCCGAGCGCATGCGCACCCCTTCGCCCGCGGCAAGCACGATGGTGAGACAGCGGCGGGCGTTGAGGCTCATCGGACGTTTGCTCTCTCTACAATCGCGCGCTGGGCAAGGAAGGCTCGGCCCCTCCGAATCGCCCCCTGTCGCCCGGACGCCAGTATCGCCGCGCAGGCGCGCGGTTTCCAGCCGCAAGCGGGCTTGCGCCGGTCCGGTTCGGCGAGCCGCGGCAAAAAGCGGCTCGCTGCCCGGCAAGAAACGATATACAACCGAAACGCCGAGGACGGAACGCGCGGGGCTTGCAACGGGCGTTTCCCTTTCTCGCCGGCTGACAATTCATTTCTCGGGTGCGAGCGGGGTGCGACGTTCCTTGCGCGGGTTCGTTCCCTCGGGCGGATGCGTAACGAGTTAAGATGGCGGAGAACGAGCGTCGTGAATTCTTGCGCCTGGCGGTCGGCGGGGCGCTTGCGGCTTCGCTGCCGTTGATGGAACCCGGGCCGGCCACGGCCGAGCCGCTGGGCGAGCCTTCTCCGTTCGCCGCCGACACGGCGGTGAAGATGGCGGTCGCGCTCGCCTCGAAGCCGTTCAAGGAGCCCGAGGCGCCCCCGTTGCCGAGCGTATTTACGGGTCTCACCTTCGATCAGTATGCGTCGATCCGGCTCACGCCCGCCGCCGCGTTCTGGCGCGACCAGAAACTCGGCTTTTCGCTCGAACCTCTGCACCGGGGCTTCGTCTACACCACTCCGGTCGGGATCAACATTGTCGAGAACGGCATGGCGCGGAAGGTGATCTACGACCGCGCCGATTTCGACTTCGGAGCGTTGAAGGTCCCGGCCGCCCTGGGCGACCTCGGCTTTTCCGGCTTGCGCGTGCTCAAGTCATCGGACCACGGCTTCGAGGACGTGGCGATCTTCCAGGGGGCGACCTTCTATCGCGCGCGGGCGCACGCCCAGCCCTTCGGCTTGACCGCGCGCGGCCTCGCGATCCGCACCGGTGACGATCCGGGTGAGGAGTTTCCGCAGTTTCGCGAGTTCTGGATCGAAAAGCCGAACGCCGCGGCCAATACGCTCACCATCCATGCGCTCATGGATTCGCCGAGCGTCACCGGCGCTTTCCGCTTCACGCTGCGCCCGGCGGAAACGACCATCATCGACACCGAGATGACGCTGATCGCCCGGGCTGCAGTCGACAAGCTGGGGTTCGGCGCCATGGCGGCGGCGTTCCTGTTCAGTCCCCTCGATCATCGGCGTCCCGACGATGTCCGCGCCGCGGCTTACGAGTTCGACGGGCCTGCAAATCCTGACCGGAAGCGGCGAGTGGCTCTGGCGGCCGGTCTCCAACCGGGAGACCTTGCAGATCTCCGCCTTTTCCGACGTCAACCCGCGTGGGTTTGGCCTCTTGCAGCGCAGCCGCTCCTTCGAGGCGTTTTACGACGA
Organism: uncultured Alphaproteobacteria bacterium; assembly: GCA_963742305.1. Lineage (GTDB taxonomy): Bacteria > Pseudomonadota > Alphaproteobacteria > Rhizobiales > Beijerinckiaceae > Roseiarcus. The sequence goes on along the minus strand of CAVULN010000016.1, from coordinate 105,631 downwards.
CGAAACGCATTGGGAACTCAAGCCCTCGCTATGGATTGAGCCGATCGGCGACTGGAACGAGGGCGACCTGCGTCTTCTCGAAATCCCGGCCAACTCGGAGACCAATGAAAACATCATCGCGCAATGGCGCCCCAAGGCCGGCATGGCAGCGGCGACGACCCAGTCGGTCGCCTTCCGCCAGTTCTGGTGCTGGTCGCCGCCCTCGAGGCCGCCGCTTGCGTCCTGCGTGGGATCGCGGCAGGGCAAGTCCGGCAAGGCCCAGCGCTTCGCAGTCGAGATGGCCGGCGATCTGTTCGCCGATCCGGCGAAGGCGGCGGCGGCAAGCGCGGACGTTCAGGCCTCCCGGGGCAAAATCGTCTCGGTGCGCCTTTTCCCCTATAAGGACAGGCGTTCGGTGCGCGTCGTTTTCGATCTTGACCCGGGATCGGAAACCTATTCAGAGCTACGTCTGACGCTCAAAGTCGACAATCAAGCGGCGAGCGAAACATGGCTCTACCGGTGGACAGCCTGACGCTTGCCCAGGGGGACACGGGGCCGGCCGGCCCCGGCCCGTCCCTCGGCGGCTCGATGCCGGGCTTCGCGCCCCTCGCCATGCCGGCGCAGTCGTTCGTGCGCTTCTCCCCCAGCGAGCGGCGCGCGCTCGTTGCGCCTGGCCTCGCCAGACCGCCGATTCTGACCCGTCTCGCCGTGTTCGGCAGCGCGCTCGCGCTCACCGCGTATGGCGCCCGTCAGATGTTCAAGGTCGTCTCGCTCGGCGCGATCACGCCGCTCGAATGGGCGATGCTGGTTCTGTTCGTCATCACGTTTTCGTGGCTCACGCTTTCGTTCGTTTCCGGCATCGTGGGCTTCGTGTGGCTTATCGCGCGTCGAAGGCGCCCTGAGCCGCCGCCCTGTCTGAGCGTGCCGACGGCGGTCGTGATGCCGATCTACAACGAAGCGCCCTCGCGCGTGTTCGGCGCCATGCAGGCCATCTTCGAGGACGTCGAGCGCACCGGCCAGGCCCATGCGTTCGACTTCTTCCTCCTCTCCGACACCACCGACCCCAATGTCTGGATCGCAGAAGAGCGCGCCTTTCTCGCCATGCGCGCGCGGCTGCCCGAGGCGCGCCTCTATTACCGGCGCCGCCGCCGGAACGTGAGCCGCAAGGCCGGCAACATCGCCGATTTCGTCACCCATTGGGGCGGTCGATACCCGCATATGGTCGTGCTCGACGCCGACAGCGTGATGACGGGCGAAGCGATCGTGGGGCTGGCGGCGGCGATGGAGGCGGACCCCGACGCCGGAATCATCCAAAGCCTGCCGCTCATCGTCAACCGCAATACGATGTTCGCGCGCCTCGAGCAGTTCGCAGCCCGGATCGCCGGTCCGGTGATCGCGGCGGGCTTGAGCGCATGGATGGGACATGAGGGCAACTACTGGGGCCATAACGCGATCATCCGCACGCGCGCGTTCGCCGATCACTGCGGGCTACCGGACCTCCCCGGCAAACCGCCCTTCGGCGGCCACATTCTCAGCCACGATTTCATCGAGGCGGGGCTGATGCTTCGCGCCGGATACACGGTCTACATGCTGCCCAGCCTCGGCGGCTCCTATGAAGAGAGCCCGCCCTCTCTCATCGATCTCGCCGCCCGCGACCGGCGATGGTGCCAGGGCAATCTGCAGCACGCGCGGATCATCGGGGCCCGGGGCTTCGCTATGGTGACGCGACAGCATCTCGCCAACGGCATCATGGGCTACCTGGCGTCCCCTTTGTGGATGGCGCAACTCCTGGTCGGCATCGTGCTGGTGCTGCAGTCCCACTATATCCGGCCCGAGTATTTCACCAAGGACTTCTCGCTCTTTCCGGCCTGGCCGCGCTTCGACTATGAGCGCGCGCTGCAATTGTTCGAGCTCACCATCTTCGTCCTGCTCGCGCCCAAGTTCCTTGGCCTCGCGATCGCGCTCATCGAGCCGAAGACGCGGCGCTTGTCCGGAGGCGCGCTCGGGCTCATCGCCTCGACGATTGTCGAGATCATCATCTCCGCCGCGCTCGCACCGATCATGATGCTGATCCAGTCCGGATCGGTGGCGCAAATCCTGTCGGGACGGGACACCGGCTGGAATCCGCAACGGCGGGACGACGGCTCGATCCCGTTCAAGAGCATCGCGCGGCGCCATCGCGCGCATACGCTGCTTGGCCTGATCACGCTGTTTGCTGCGACGCTTATCTCGCCCTCCCTGATCATCTGGATGTCGCCGACGATCGCCGGACTCATCCTCGCCATTCCGCTCTCCTGGGCGAGCGGAAGTCTCAAGCTCGGACTCGCCATGCGCCGCATCGGGCTTCTGCGCACGCCGGAGGAGACTTCGCCGCCCGCCGTGGTGGCGCGCGCCAATGCTCTCGCCGCCGAGCTCGCGTTGACGGGGCACGACTATGACGACGCGCTCGCGGCGATCTGGGCGGACCCGGCGCTGAGGGCCGCGCACGAGTCCTTCCTCGCCGAGGCGCCTCGCCGCCGGCGCGGCGACATCGAGATCGAGACCGCCGTCGCGGCGGCCAAGCTCAATGACGCTCAGACGCTCGAGGACGCGTGCGCCTGGCTCAGCCCTCGCGAGCGGCTCGCAGTGCTTGGCGACCGGGCGCTGATCGCGATGCTCGCGCGCCTGCCGCGCGCCGCGGAGCAGCCGAGCGCGGCTTGAAGAGCGCGCGTCATTCGCGCTGAAGCGGCGAGAGGCGGTCGAGCGCGGTGATCGACAGGAACCCGCCGATCCAGGAGCCGAGCGCCGCGAACGGCACGTAAGCCCAGTTCGAGGTGTAGCTGATCACCGCGAACGCGGCGAGCAGATACCAGACGCTGCTCCATGTCGCCGCCGCGAACCGCCTGCGCGCGGCCACGGAGGCGGTGAAGAGGACATAGACGGCGTCGGTGAACGCTGTCGTCAGAACGACCGCTCCGGCGATCAAAGGATCGATGGTCGGCAGAATCATGGCTCCCCCGAAGTTCGAGCCGCGCCGGCCAACCCGGCGCTCAGCGATCCGCCTCCATTGGCGGTGAGGGCGGCGCGACCGCTCGGCCCATCGGCGGCGGCTGGTACGGGCGGTCGAACAAAGGAAACAGCAGAAGCCCGGAGAAAAACCCGCCAAGGTGGGCGACCCAGGCGACCGGCATGTCGGAGAAGCCGAGTGTCTGGGCGCCGGCGCCGAAAATGAAATTCGTTCCGAGCCAGATCAGAAGGAAGATGAGCGGGCGTCGTTCGACGAAAACGTCGCGCAAGCTCGCGGCTGGGATCGCCTCGACCTCAGGGTGGCTGATCGAGCCGAACGAGCCGAGCGGGCCGCGCGGCTGGAACATGAACCGGGTCGCCGCGCCCATAAGTCCGGAATCCGCCCCGGACGCGCCGATGAGCGGGGAGAAATCCATCGACGCGCTTGCCCAGTGCGCGAGCGCGCTCGCGACGGCCGTCACCGCCATGAACAGGAGGAAACGCGCCGAGCCGAAGCGGCGCGCGATCGGCGGCCCAAACGCGGCAAGCCAAATCGAGTTCAAGCCCACATGGGTCCACGACCCGTGCAGAAAGGCGTAGGTCAGCAGCGTCCATGGGCGCAAGCCCTCGCCGAGCATGTGCAGCGCGCGGATCTGGCGCGCCTGTTGCAGCGCCGATTGGTCTGAATTCGCGCGAGCGATGAGATCGGCCAGCCGGTTCGGCCAGAGGCCGATGGTGAGGCGCGCGGGAATGAACGCGTAGTCGTGGATCACCCGGTCCTGGACCGGCTCGGGGACCCAATTGAAGGCCACGTAGATCCCGATGAGAATTGCGATGAGGCCGAGGACCACGACCGGAGCGTTGAACATCGGTTCGCGGCGGCGCGCGAATCCGCGCTGCTCGTTAGCGTTCATATCTTTCCAGCCTCTCGGTCACCAATCCCGACGCCCAGCGAACGAAGCCGGGACCGACGCCAGGCAGATAGCCCGCCGAGACCCAGTCTAATCCGCGGGCCTGGCTTTGGCGAATTTTGAGATTCGCGGCGCACGCCGCAAGGGCCGGCAATTGCGCCGCGTCGCCGGATGCGCTTATTGCTGCGGGCCATGACGCTTCACATTCCGGCCGGCGCGCTCAAGGGCCACTGCGCCGACATTTTCGCCCGCGCCGGCTGCCTGCCTGAGGAAGCGGACCGCGTGTCCGGCTCGCTGGTCGACGCCAATCTCACCGGCCATGACAGCCATGGGGTCATCCGCGTGCCGCGCTACGTCGACGCCGTGCGCATAGGCGAGGTCATTGCCAATCAGTCGATCGAGCGGATCGTGGACACGCCGGTGATCCGCGTCCTCGACGGCCGGTTCGGCTTCGGCCAGACGATGGCGCCGATCGCCGTCGACCTCGGCGTCGAAAAAGCGAAAGGCGTGGGGCTTTCGGCGATTTCGCTGCGCAATTCCGGCCACGTCGGCCGGGTCGGCGAATGGGCGGAGCGCGCCGCGGCGGCGGGGCTCATCTCGATTCATTTCGTCAACGCCGCGGGCTCGATACTGGTTGCGCCGTTCGGCGGGCTGGATCGCCGGCTGTCGACCGCGCCGTTTTGCGCCGGGATCCCGCGCGACGGCGCCCCGCCCGTCGTGCTCGATTTCGCAACCTCGCTGGTCGCCGAGGGGAAGGTCAATGTCGCGAGCCGCGGCGGCAAGCCCGTGCCGTCGGACGCGTTGATCGCTCCCGACGGAACCTTCTCCGGCGATCCCGCCCTGCTCTATGGGCCGCTGACTGCGGATGGCCCGCGCGACCCGCGCGTCGGCCAAGGCGCGATCCGCGCGTTCGGCGAGCATAAGGGCTCGGGCCTGGCGCTCATCTGCGAGCTCATCGGCGGCTCGCTCACCGGCAACGGCGCGACCGGGCCCGGCCGCAGAATTCTCCAACGGCATGTTCTCGCTCTACCTCGACCCCGGCAAGATCGATTGCTCGAACGTCTTCGACGCCGACATGGCGCGCTATCTCGATTGGCTCCACGAGGCGAAGGCCATTCCGGGCGAGACAGTCATGATTCCGGGGGAGCCCGAGCGCGCGGCGCGCGCCCAGCGGACCAAAAGCGGGGTGCCGCTGTCGGACGAGACCTGGGTCTCGATCGTCAGGGCGGCGCAGAACGTCGGGGTGAACCGGGAGCTTGTGTTCTGAGTTCCCGGCCGGGGCCCCGTGAATGTGCAAATTCTGGACGGCTGGCCCAATTTCGGGGTCGGCTCGCGGGCGCGGCCGCCGGCCGGTCCCCTGGCTCCCACGCCCGCGCCGTTCCGTTGGGGAATGGCACGGTTCCTGCGTCATCCCTGACGAGCCTAGGGCTGGGGGCCAGATTGCGTCCCATTTCGGGACGGCGCCGGGGAACGGGTCGAAGGAACAATTCGGGGTGAAGCTCGCTGTCACGATGGAACTCTACGCGTACTGGAACCGGTTGCGGGCCAGGCGCAGCGCGCCCGAACGCAACGATGTCGACCCCGGCGCGATCCGCGGCGTCCTGGCCGACACGTTCGTGCTCGATTTCGACGAGAGCCAGGGCTTTCCGTTCCGGATCGCTGGCTCGAGAGCCAATGCGATTTTCCTAAAGGAGCTGAGGGGCCGCGCCTTTCTCGACCTTTGGCTCGACGCCGACCGCGACGAACTCAAGTCGGTTCTTCATTGCGTCGCCGACGAAGCGCAGGCGTTCCTTATCGGCGCCCAGGCCCGGCCGCCCGGGCTTGGAGTGGTCGATCTCGAGGTCATTCTGCTGCCGCTGCGCCATCATGGATTGACCCATTCCCGTCTCCTCGGCGCCTTCGGCGTCCATGCAGCGCCCGCGTGGATGGGCCTCGCGGCGGCGGGGCCGATTTCGCTTGCCTCGCTGCGCGCGCTCGATTCGTCGGCGCGCCCGACGCTCAACGAGGAGAGCGCGGCCGCGCCGGGCTTCTCGCTCCGCGATTCGCCCAGGCGTTACAAACATCTGCTCGTCTATCCCGGCGACCAGGCCGCGACATGACGTTTGGGTAGTCCAGGGAGTCTGCTGCGATTCGATGGAATCGCAGATTCCTTTGATTTCGCGCGCTTTTCCGCGAAGAACCGGCTTCCGTTTTCTCGCCGCGCGCTCAGGCGCGTAACAACGCCTTAATCCCTGCCGCCTATGGTCAACGCGCTCGCCGGCCCTGATCGCAATTCGTTGCCGCCCTCATCGGATAGCATTCGGCCGGCGCCTGACGATCCGAGGAGCACGTTGTCCATGGGCGCTCTGGCGCGGCAATTCGCGGAGCGTGTGCGTGCGGAAGAGCGGCGCGACGAGCGATTCGACGTGCGCCTTCTCGGACGATTCATGCGATCCGACCGCAAGGAGTTCGACTGCGAATCGACCGAGGCGTGGGCGGACGGGGTCACCTTTTCCGCGGACGCCGGGGTTCAGATGGGCGAGCGTATCGTGGCCTATCTCAATCAGATCGGACGGGTCGAGGGGCGGGTCACGCGCATCCTGCCAACCGGATTCGCGATCCAGATGCAGGTGCCGGCCGGCAAGCGCGACAAGCTGATCGCGCAACTGGCCTGGCTCGCCAAGCGGCAGGCGCTCGGACTCCCCGAGGACCGGCGCCACGAGCGCATCGCGCCGCGCGACCGTTATACGCTGCTCAGACTGCCGAACGGACGCGAATATACCGCGACCCTCCTCGATATCTCGATGTCAGGAGCGGCGCTGCATGTCGACTGCGAGCCGCCGATCGGCGCGCGCGTGGTCGTCGGCTCGACGCCGGCCGAGGTGGTGCGACACGTCAATTGCGGAATCGCGGTTGAATTCCTGAGCCCATTGCCCGCCGACGACTTCGGCGAGACGCACGAGGCTCTGACGCTGAGCCGTTCCCCGACCGGGCGCAGCTTCAATTATTCCTCGTCGTCGAGATCGACATCGAGGACCGCCATTTGCACAGCGAAGCTCGACCCCGCGGAATTGTCGGCGGGAGCGGCGCCGCTGTCCCCTGGGGCGCGGATCAGCTTCAGCCCCAGCGGCGAAGCGGCGCCAGTTGGCGACGTAATGAGCGGCCGAGAGGCGAAGCTTCGCCGTGCTCCTCAGCGTCCAGCGTCCGCGTCGCCCTGGCGGGCGACCCCATGATGAGCGAATGGTCGTCGAAGGTCTTGCCCTCGGTCACCAGCGCGCCCGCGCCGACCAGGCAGCCACGTCCGATCCTCGCGCCGTTGAGCACGATCGCACCCATCCCGACGAGCGCGCCGTCGCCGACCGTGCAGCCATGCAGGACGACGTTATGGCCGATGGTGCACTCTTCGCCCACGGTCAGCGGCGAGCCCATGTCGGTATGCAGCGTGCAGGATTCCTGGATGTTGGTCCGAGCCCCAATGACGATCGGCTCGTTGTCGCCGCGCAGGACCGCGCCGAACCAGATCCCGACATCCCGCCCCAGCACGACATGGCCGATCACGCAGGCGTTGGGCGCGATCCAGAAGGAGCCCTCGGCGGGCAGCGTGGGCGAGCGGCCGTCGAGCGAATAGAGCGGCATGGGCGCGCTACTCTTCTTCGTCGAGATCGACGTCGAGGATCGCCATTTGCAGGGTGAAGCTCGACCCCTCGGGATCGTCGGCGGAGATGACGCCGAGGAACTCGGGGCCGTTGTTGATCTCGACCGAGTCGGACTTGTTCGCTCGCCCCTTGATCGTCAGTTTGTCGTTCTCGAATAGGCGGCGAAGATAGTCCTGCAACACGGGGCGGCCGACCGGCACTTTCATCGCGAACGCGAACGAGCGGTCGCCATCCTCGTCGTCGACGGTGATCGTTCCAAGCTTGCGTTCGCCGATCGACACGTCCGCAGCCTCGGCGGATTTTGAATTCGGCGCGACCTGAAGCGCCGGCGCGCCAAAGGAGCGGCGCAGAAACTCGCGCAACTTGACGATCTCGGCTTTGTCCATGATCTCTCCCCGGCTCGAGCGCGGCAGGGCGACGCTTGGCACGAAGCGACGCGGCGTTGCAATACGCCAGATCGCCGGCGATCCGCTTTTTTCACACCTGATCGGGGGAAACCCTGCGAGCGGCGACGAGGGCTAGGCGTCAAGCGCCTTCTCGGCCAGGATCTGGTTCATGTCGCGGGCGGGCTCGGCGCAACCCGCTTCGCCGACGATTCGCGCGGGAACGCCAGCGACCGTCTTGTTGTGCGGCACCGGCTGGAGCACGACCGAGCCCGCCGCCACCCGCGCGCAATAGCCAATCTCGATATTGCCGAGAATCTTCGCACCCGCGCCGATCAGCACGCCATGGCGGATCTTGGGATGCCGGTCGCCGGTCTCCTTGCCGGTGCCGCCAAGGGTCACGCCCTGCAGGATCGAGACGTTGTCCTCGATCACCGTCGTCTCGCCGACCACCAGGCTGGTCGCGTGATCGAGGAACACGCCCTTGCCGATGCGCGCGGCGGGATTGATATCGACGCCGAACGCCGCGGAGGCGAGGCTCTGCAGGCTCAGGGCGAAATCGCGTCTTCCCGCCTTGAGCAGCCAATGGGACAAACGATAGGCCTGCAGCGCCTGAAAGCCTTTGAAATAGAGCAAGGGCTCCATCATCCTCAGGCACGCGGGGTCGCGATCGGCCACCGCCATGACATCGGCGTGGAACGCTTCGCCGATCGAAGAGTCGCGCGCGATCGCATCGCTCGAAGGTCTGGCGGATCAGCGCGGCGGGAAGGTCGCGATGATCCAGCCGCGAGGCGACGCGATGCGACACCGCTCCTTCGAGCGTGTCGTGATTGAGAACGTTGACGGCCAGAAACAGCGCCGAGCTCCGGCTCGCGCCGCGCGGCCTCCTCGGCTTCCTGACGGATGCGGGCGAACAGCGGATCGGCGCCAGCGATCCCGACGATCCGGGCGGTCAAACCCTGCGCCATGACGAACTCCTGAAACTCGGCCGGACAGCCGTTGCCGGATCGGCAGTCTAGCACAAACGCGCGGGTGGCGCGAAGACCTCCGCCGGGCGAAGACGACCTGGCCGCCCCCATTCAATTCCCCGCCGGCGGAACAATCGAAATCGTACGTGCGTTTGTTTCATCTGGCCCGGCGAAGGTGGGATGCTCGAAGATGCGCTTGTTCCTCGGGCTGATCGTTATCATTTATCTGGTCGGCGTCGGGGTCGTCCTGTCGCCGACCGTTCGAGCCGACTGGAACAGCCAACCCGCGTCGGTATTGACGAGCCATGTCGTGCAGGCGCTGCCCGACGCTCTCGCATGGCCGGTCAGGGCGGCGCACGCCCTCGCCGGCTCCTGAGGCCGGGGGCCTCACCCCTCGATAATCGCCACCGCGCGCGTCCAGCCGGCCGAGGCGCGCTCAATCTTGGTCGGGAAGCACGAAACCATAAAGCCGGTCGAGGGCAGCGCCTCGAGATTGTGCAATTTCTCGATATGGCAATAGCCGACATGGCGGCCGGCCTTGTGCCCTTCCCAGATGAGCGAGGCGTCATGTGTCTCGGCGTAGCGTCTGGCGGTGTGGACGAAGGGCGCGTCCCAGCTCCATCCGTCCGTTCCGGTGACCCGGACCCCTTGTCTCAAGAGATGCAGGGTCGCCTTGGCGCCCATGCCGCAGCCCGAGGCGACATAGTCGGGGCGGCCGTATTTCTGGCCGGCGCTGGTGTTGACGACGACGATGTCGAGGGGTTGAAGCGCGTGGCCGATGCGCTTGAGCTCCTGGTCGACATCGGCGGCGGTCGCGACATAGCCGTCGGGAAAATGGCGGAAGTCGAGTTTCACCCCGGACTGAAAGCACCATTCGAGCGGGACTTCGTCGATCGTCCAGGCGCGTTCTCCCTCATTCATTGTCGGATGATAGTGCCAGGGCGCGTCGAGATGCGTGCCGTTGTGAGTGGTGAGTTCAACCCGTTCAACCGCCCATCCCTGCCCGTCCGGCAGGTCCTCTCGCCTGAGCCCGGGGAAGAACGGCAGGATTTGTGGCAGACTTCTGCTGGTGATCGATGTACTCGATCCTGGGCCCGAGCCCTGGTGGATCGGCCGGAACGTCGTTTTGCAGGGCTGCGGAAATGTCGATGAACCGTCGAGCCATCATTCCTCCTCAATCGCCGCCCGTCTTCCCCGCCGTGCGCTCTTGAGCACGCTCGCCGCGAGCGCCGCCGGCAGCGCCAGCGCCAGGAGGACGCCGGCCATCCATGCCGGCGCCGCGCCGACGAGCGTGAGCGCGCCGATGAGGGCGACTGCGCAAAGAATAGAAGCGGCCAGCAGCTCGTCGTCAACGAAGAGGATGATCGCCTGCCTGAAGATTGCCCCGATCATGCGACCGCGGCCGCTCTTGGCTTGAGAAACGCGATCAGGCCTGAGGCGACCGCCAGGAACCAGGCGAGAAACGCGAGGATCGCGGCGTCGCCGCCCGGCCATGCGACGCCGAGGCTCTCGCCGGTCCAGAACAGGCCAAAGGCCGACAGCATCGCGCCGACCGCGAGTTTGAGAGTATTCTCCGGCACGCGCGCGAGGGGCCGGTGGACCGCGGCGCCGACCGCCGCCACGACGGCGCAGGCCGCCAGCGCACCTGCGCTCGCCAGCGCAAGGAGCCCGCGTCCCGCGCCCACGGCGATGACGATGAACACGACCTCGATCCCCTCAAGCAGCACGGCCTTGAAGGCGGCGAGCCCCGCGATCCAGTTAAGGCTGTTCGCGCGGGCCGGCCCGGCGCCGGCCAGCTCTCTCGTCTCACGCTGAAAGACGGCGTCCTCGTCGTGAAGGGCGACGATTCCGATGGCGCGCAGGATCGCCTTGCGCAGCCAGCGCAAGCCGAACATGAGCAACAGGACGCCGACGACGAACTGCAGGGCGTGCAGCGGAACAGCGCTCAGCAGCCGCCCGGCGAGCGCGACAATGACCGCGAGCGCGACGAGAGCGGCCGCGGCGCCAGTCAGCGCGGGGCGCCAGCCGCGCGCAAGCCCGACGGCCAGCACGATGGTCAGCGCCTCCACCGCTTCGACAAACGAGGCGGTGAACGAGGCGCCCGCGACCGAAACCATTGTCGTCAGGTTCGGCATGATTCTGCCTTCAGCCAGCGCGTCAGCTCCCAGCCAATGAGCCCATCAGCTCGTTCGTCTCGCCAGCGACAGCCACAGGCCCCCGCCGATCAGGACCGTTCCCGACAGACGGCCCAGCAGCCTGACGCGTGCGGGTTTCATGAACCAGGCGCGTCCCATGCCCGCCGCGATCGCCCAGACGCAATCCGACGACGCCGGCGATCAGGACGGAAGCGACGCACATCGCGGCGAGCTGCGGCCCCGCGGGTAGCCTGGAATCGATGAACTGCGGCAGGAAGGCGGTGAAGAAAACGATGGTCTTCGGGTTGGACAGCGCGACGAGCAGGCCGCGGAGGAAGCGCGCGCGCCCGCTCTCCTTCAAACGCTCGCTTTCCTCCCCTGCGTGGCGCCAAGCCTGCATGCCAAGCCACACGAGATAGGCCGCGCCGGTCAAGCGCAAAGCGTTGAACAGGAGGTCTGCATGAGCGTGAACCCAGTTCAGGCCGAGGGCGATCGCCGTGAGCAGCACGGCGTTGCCGAGGGTCGTGCCGGCGACGGTGGTCAGCGCCGCGCGCACCCCCCGGGTCGCGCCGGTCGAAATGACAAGCGTGACGATCGGCCCCGGCACGATGATCAGGACCACCGTAATCAACAGAAACGTTGTGAAAAGTTCGGCGTTCATGTTCGCTCCGCGTCTCGACCGTGTTTTAAAGCGCCGTGCAGAAGAGGCCAATGGTCAGCGCGGCGCCGATCGCGACCACGCCGAGCTTCAGCAGCGTCTCGTTGACGCGTCTCAGCATCAGGGCGCCCGCCCAGCCGCCGAAGGAGGCCCCGATTGCAGTGACCAGCGCCGGAAGCCAATGCACGTCCTTGGAAAAGACGAAGATCGCGACCGCCGAAGCGTTTATCACCCCGGCGAGAATGTTCTTGGCCGCCCCCGCGTTGCGCACCGCGAGGCCCGTCATGGTGAGCGCGGCCATCATCATGAGCCCGATGCCGCCGCCGAAATAGCCACCATAGACCGCGATAGCGAATTGCATGACGCCGACGGTCCACCGCGGCCAATGCGCTTCCCCCGGCTCCGGCGGTCGGCGAAAGAAGCTGCCCCAGGCGAAGAGCGCGGTCGCGAACAGAACGAGCCAGGGGACGAGGCGTGCGAATATCGTCGGCGGAGTCCCCAGCAGGACGACGGCGCCGAGCGCGCCGCCGACGAGGCTGATGACGGTCAGAGTCGGCATCGTCAGGCCCGGCGGGCTCTCCGCGTCCGCGCGGCCAGTGAAGCCGGTCACAAGCTGGGCCGGAAACAGCGCCACCGTCGAGGTGATGTTGGCTGCGCGCGCGTCCATGCCGGTCAGCATCAGGGAGGGCAGCGTGAGGAACGAGCCGCCGCCGGCCAGCGCATTCTGCGCGCCCGCCCAGATCGACGCGACGAAGAGGAAAATGAGAGCCGTCATCAAATGCAGGGCTTCACATCAGGCGAGCCACGCCAAGTCGGCTCAAAGCTTCCGTAACCAGCAAGCGCCCCCGACAGAACAGGCTTCGTCCGCTCACTTCGTGAGCGGGCAGCCGCTGTTGGCGGCGGTCGGATAGGCGGCGCTCCCGGGCACGGTGGCGAGCAGCTTGTAGTAGTCCCAGTCGCGTTTGCTCTCCGACGGCTTCTTGACCTGGAAGAGGTAGAGGTCGCTCACCATGCGTCCATTGGCCTGCACATGCCCGTGCGCGGTGAAGGCGTCGTCGACCGGCAGCTCCTTGAGCTTCTTGGCAACCGCGTCCGAGTCCTTCGTCCCGGCGGCTTTGACCGCCTTCAGATATTGCAGGGTAGCGGAATAGACGCCGGCCTGGACCATGCTCGGCATCCGCCCGGTGCGTTTAAAGAAGCGCTCGCCGAATTCGCGCGTCCGGTCGTTCAGATCCCAATAGTAGCTCTCAGTCAGCACCAGACCCTGCGCGGCTTGCAGTCCGAGGCCGTGGACTTCCGCCAGGGTCAGCAGCAGCGCCGCGAGCCTCTGGCCGCCAGCGACGATGCCGAATTCCGCCGCTTGCTTGACCGAATTGACGGTGTCTTGGCCGGCGTTGGCGAGGGCGACAATCTTCGCCTTGGAGCTTTGCGCCTGCAAGAGGAAGGACGAGAAATCCGGAGTGTTGAGAGGGTAGAGCACGTGGCCAAGCACTTTGCCGCCGCTGGCCGAAATGACGTCGCTGGTGTCTTTCTCCAGCGCGTGGCCGAAAGCGTAGTCCACGGTGATGAAGAACCACGTGTCGGCGCCGGTCTTCACCAGCGCGCCGCCCGTCGAGACGGCGAGCGCGTGCGTGTCGAAGGCCCAGTGGAAGCCGTAGGGCGTGCACGCCGCGCCCGTGATCGCCGATGTCGCTGAGGCCACGACGATATCGATCTTCTTCTTCTCGCCGGCGATCTGCTGCACCGCAAGCGCGACCGCAGACGAGGTGAGGTCGGTGATCATGTCGACGCCCTCGCTATCGTACCAGCGGCGCGCGATGGCGGTGGCGAGATCGACCTTGTTCTGGTGATCGGCGTCGACCAGCTCGACCTTCCGCCCGAGGACGCTGCCGCCAAAATCCTCAATCGCCATTTTCGCGGCTTCGACCGACCACTTGCCGCCAAAATCGGCGTAAACTCCGGATTGATCGTTGAGGATGCCGATCTTCACACCCTGCGCTGACGCCGGCGCGCTCCCGAGCAAAGCGCCGACAGCGATGGCGGCGGACGCCAATTGGATTGTCCGCGCATTGTTCATCGCGGTTTCCTTCCAGTTCGCTTGGCGCGCGCGGGAGCCGCAAACGTCGCGCCACACGGGCTGCGCATGGTCTTCTCTGTCGAGACACGGGAGTCTTGACTCGATTGTCCTGCCTTGGAAAGCGTTTTTATTCACCCCCCTAGCGATGGCGACAAAGAGGAAAGTTGGCTCAGCCGGCGACCCGGGTCGCGGCGGGCCTCGCCTCCCCCGGGCGACGCTCCCTCATCCGCCGTGGGACACTCGGCGTTTCAGGCGAAATCCTTCGCCGCCTCTTTGTGCTGGGCGATCAGCTGATCAAGATCGAACCCGACCGGCGCGCCGTCGACGACCCGCCATTCGCCGGCGATCATCACGCGGTCCGCGCGATGGGCCCCGCAAAGAATGAGCGCCGCGAGCGGATCGTGCGCGCCCGAGAAACGCGGCTCGTCGAGCCTGAACAGCGCAAGATCCGCTTCGCACCCCTCCGCGATCCGGCCGATGTCCGAACGCCCGAGGCAGCGCGCCGAGCCTTGCGTCGCCCAGCGTAGCACGTCGCGATGCGTCACTTTGTCCGCGCCGTAGCGCAACCGTCCGACCATCAGCGCGTGGCGCAGCGCCTCCATCATGTTGGAGGAATCGTTGGAGGCCGACCCATCGACGCCAAGGCCCAGCGCCGAACCCGCAGCCTCGAGGTCACAGGTCGGGCATGTGCCGGATGCGAGCACCATGTTGGACGCCGCGCAATGGCACACGCCGACCTTCGCTTTGCCGAGCCGCGCGATCTCCTGAGCGTTGAAATGAATCCCGTGCGCGAGCCAGGTGCGGCTCGACATCCAGCCTGTCTCCTCGAGAAGATCGACCGGCCTCAGGCCATACATTTCGAGGCAGAACCGGTCCTCGTCCTCGGTCTCGCAGAGATGGGTGTGAAGCTGGCAGTCGAAGCGCTCGGCCAGCCGCGCGCTCTCGGCCATCAACTCCTTCGAGATCGAGAACGGCGAACAAGGCGCAAGAGCGATCCGGATATGAGCGCCGGGCTTCGGATCGTGAAACAGTTTCAAGACCCGCTCGCTGTCCGCGAGAATCGTGTCCGCGTCCTGCACGACGCTGTCGGGCGGCAGGCCGCCGTCCTTCTCGGAAAGGTTCATCGAGCCGCGCGAGACGGTCATGCGCATTCCTAAGGTCCGCGCTTCCTCGACCTCGATGTCGACCGCATTCTCAAGACCCGCCGGATAGAGATAGTGATGGTCCGCGGCGGTGGTGCAGCCCGAGAGCATGAGCTCGGTCAGCGCGAGCCGGGACGCAAGCCTCAGGTGGTTCGGCTTTAGCCGCGCCCAGATCGGATAGAGCGCGATGAGCCAGGCGAACAGCGGCTTGTTGATGGCGGAGGGATGCGCCCGGGTCAGGGTCTGGTAGAAATGGTGGTGCGTGTTGACGAGCCCCGGCAGCACGACGTGGCGCGAAGCGTCGAGGGTCGCATCGATGCGGTCGGGGGTCTCGCCGCGCCCGACGCGAGCGGCGATGCCCGTCCCGTCGACCACCAGGCCGCGCTCGGCGCCCTCGGCGAAGATCGCCAACGGGTCCTTGATCCATGTTCGCAACGTCCGCCCTGCCCTCTTGTCCGCCGTTCCCTATTGGGAAGCCTCTAAAGGCTAAGTCAACCGCGCGGCAGCCGCAGGCTCAGTCCCGCTTCTCAACTTCTTCAGCGCATTCTCCAACGCGCGGGCGCCGCCTTTTCGAAGCGGGCCACGCCGTCAGCGCGACATCGACGATCTGATGCAGCTCCGCCGCGCCGGCGCCACCGGCCGCTTCGATCGCAATGCCGCGCATCACCGCGACCAGGTAGCGCGCCAAAGCCACGGGGTTAGCGCCGGACGGTAGATCGCCTTCGTAAACCGCGCGCTCCAGTCGCTCTTGGATCGCCTCGCGAAGACGGGTACGGCGGCTGCGAGTCTCTCGCGCCGGACCGCTGGCGCCGGAGCAAACGAGCGCGCCCTGAACCATCAGGCACCCCGGCGGGTTCGCGGGATTGGCGTGAAACTCAGCTGCCCCGCGCAACAGACCTGCGGCGACTTCGCGCGCCGTCGCTGCTCGGATCGAGCCCAACAAGAAGCCAGCCGTTCGCTCGTCGTACCGATCGAGTACCTTGCGGAATAATTGCTCTTTATTGCCAAACGCGGCGTAGAGGCTCGGCTTGGTGACGCGAAGCGATGCGGTCAAATCGGACATCGACGCGCCTTCATACCCTTTGCGCCAAAAGACCAGCATGGCGTTCTCAAGAGCCACATCGAGATCGAATTCGCGCGGTCGCCCGATCGATACGGGTTCGCGCCTTTTTTCAGAGAATCGCATTGCTTGACTCGGGTCAGAACATTCTATACCGATCGGTAGAGAAAGTATTGCGAACAGGTTCTTGTCAATTCAATTCGGCGTGACGGGAGGTTAAGTGGCAACGCTCAGCATGGACGGCAGCGATCCCGTAACGTGGGACCCTTCCCTGGACGGCGTCCTCGCAGCGCCAGAGAACCACGCGATCCTTTATGAGGACGACGAAATTCGCGTCATTTCAGTAAGCATCGCGCCCGGCGCGATAGAGAAACCGCATCATCACCGTCTGCCTTCGATTTTCGTCGTCGACAGGTTGGTCAAGTTGCGCGATTTCAATGGCGCGACGGGCGAGGAGATAGCGCTGCCCATCCCGAAGGACGTCGAATTCCCGGTCACGCTCAAATTCTTGCCGCAACCGCTCCACTACGTCGAAAACCTAGATACGAGGCCGTTCCACGCGACTCGAATCGAATTCAAGAAGGGCTTCCCGCAGGGAACGTGATTAAGCGACGTTTCGAGCGCTGATGACGTGAGAGGCGGGGCGCCCCGCCTTTGAATGGGCGCCCTCCCGGTCCCTTCGGATTAACGCCGCTGGTGAGCATCGGCTTACATCGGCGGGTCGACGCCATTCGTGCCGACGGCGACGAAGCCGGCGGCGAGGGCGCCATTGTCGCCGCGCTGGGCGGGAACGAAGACCATCGCGCCGGGCTTGAGGTCGGCTTCCGTCGCCGGACCGAAGGTGACGATCGGGACGCCGTCGGGGATCGAAATTTTCTTCTCCTTGCCGCCGCTATAGGAGAGATCGAGGGTCCGCCCTTCGACGCCCTTGACCGCGTTGGTGACGGTCGCATTGGTCATCGAGCTTTTCGGCTTGAGATCCCAGGGATAGCTGCCTTCGCCGGTCCCTTTCATCGCAGGCGGAAAGACCAGTACCTCGACCGCCCCGTCTCCTCCGGCGGCGGTCGGCAGAGAGGCGATGCCGACGAAATCCCCCGGTTTGATCGCGTCCACCGACGCCTTGGCTATCCCCGCAACCTTGAAGCCGGGTTTGAGCATGACCGCAGCGTCCGGACCCTCGCGAGTCTTCACCGTCAGCGTGGATCCGTTGAGGCTCACAATCGCGCCGCGCACGTGAACCATCTCCGCCGCCCACGTGGGAGAGGGGCCCGCAATCGCAAGAAATGCCACGACGGCGTTCGCGCCGACGAGGATTGTGGCCAACCTGAAATTCATCGCTTCAACTCCACATGATGAACTAGTAAACCCGTTGACGCCTGCCCGGGGAGCCGACCCGGACCCGGCGTCGCGAGTGAGGGAAACACTCTTAGCCCAAAGTCTATTCGGCGGCTTGCGAGTGTTTCGACACTATTCCGTCATCATTCAGCGCCCTCAATTGCCTAAAGCCTTACGGAAAAACCCCTGTCTCAAATGAGCTCCCGGTTAGTCGGTCCGCGCGCGGCGATGACCTCCGCGTGGCGTCCGCGGATCACCGCCATTTTGGCGACCCCCGTCATCCCTGAACCGGCATCGAGATTTAACCGGAATTGCGCGATCTGATCGACGTGGGAAGGGTCGCGGCGGCCGTCGTTCGGCGTATGGCCGTGCACGACGAAGAAGCCGCTGAAGCCCCCCTTTCCCGGAGAATGGGCGAGGAACGGCCAGCGCACCCAGGCCCAGTGACGATCCTCGTCGAGTTCGACGAGCGGAATATTCCAGGGCAAAGCGAGAAAGGCTTCGAGCTCGATTTCGGGGTTGACTCCAGCGTGGACGAACAAGAGGGCGCCCGAGCGCCAGCTTGCCCGCAGGGATTCGAGCCAGTCGCGCACGCGCGGCGGCAAGGACGCGCGCGCCGCCTCGATGAGGCCGCGTAGATCCTCGGGCGGCGAGTCGGCCCTCACAAATTCGGCCAGCGTCCGGTCACCGCCGTTGGCGATCCAGGTCTCGAAAGCATCGATCGCCCCCTTTGACGGCGTCTCGGGATCGAGCGCGAGCCTCATCATCGCCTCGTGGTTGCCCATGAGCCCGATTGCCTCATCGGCGCCAAGGCGCGCTTTCGAGGCGATCGCAAGATCGACCACGCCCAGACTGTCGTACCCGCGATCGATAAGGTCACCCAGAAAGACGATCGCGCGCTTGTCGCGGACGCTTGGTTCGCGCGCCGCCTCGTCGATCAGCGCGGCGAGAAGGTCGCTGCGCCCATGAATGTCGCCAAAAGCGAAAATCTCCGTGTCGTCCGCCGCGCTCAACGGCAGCGAAAATCCTTGGCGCTCGACGACAAGAGGCATGAAACCTTCCCGGCGCCCGGAGCGGGCGCGCCTAAACATTGCACGGCGGCGGCTGCGCACGCTAGGATTGCGTGATGTTCCTCGAGTTCTTCGCCAATCTCCGCGCGGCGCACGTGCCGGCGACGCCGCGCGAATATCTCGACCTTATGCGCGCGCTCGACGGCGACCTGGCTCGAATGTCGGTCGACGAATTCTATCGCCTCGCACGAACGCTCCTGGTCAAGGACGAGCGCAATCTCGACCGGTTCGACGTCGTCTTCGCCGCCAGTTTCAGGGGAGTTCTCAACCTGAGCGCGGCGGTCGAGGCCGCGGCCCTGCCGGAAGAATGGCTGCGCCGGATGATCGAGCGTTATCTCAGTCCCGAGGAACGCGCCGAGATCGAGAAGCTCGGCTTCGACAAGCTGATGGAGACGTTGCGTCAGCGCCTCGCCGAGCAGAGAGGGCGCCATCAGGGCGGCTCGAAATGGATCGGGACCGGCGGAACCTCGCCGTTCGGCGCCTACGGGGACCATCCCGAGGGCGTGCGCATCGGCCAGGACGAGCGCCGCCGCGGCAGCGCCGTCAAGGTGTGGGATAGGCGGGAGTTCAAGGATCTGGATGCCGACGCGGAGCTCGGGCCGCGCAACATCAAGCTCGCGCTCCGACGCCTGAGACGATTCGCGCGCGAGGGCGCGGCGGACGAGCTCGATCTCGACGGGACGATCCGCTCGACCGCGGACAAAGGGTATATCGACGTCCTCATGCGGCCGGAGCGGCGCAACGCCGTCAAGGTGCTTCTGTTTCTCGACGTCGGCGGCTCGATGGATTGGCATGTGGAGGCGGCCGACCAGCTGTTCTCCGCCGCAAAAAGCCAATTCAAGCGGCTCGAGCATTTCTACTTCCACAACTGCCTCTACGAGACGGTGTGGAAGAACAACCGCCGCCGCCACGACGAACGCGTGCCGACGCGCGATCTCATCAATTCCTACCGCCGCGACCATCGGGTCGTCTTCGTCGGCGACGCCTCGATGAGCCCGTACGAAATCACGGCCCCCGGGGGCTCGGTCGAACACCTCAATCCGGAGTCGGGAAAGGTGTGGTTTGAGCGCGCGATTCACGCCTGGCCGCGCACGGTGTGGATCAATCCGACGCCGCAGAGCGCGTGGAGTCACTCCCTGTCGACGACGATGATCGCTGAAATCTTTCAGCAGCGCATGTTTCCACTGACCGGAGACGGCGTGGAAGCGGCGATGAGGGCGCTGGCGGCGTGACGCGCCAGATTCATTCCCTTACCACCAGCAC
Source organism: uncultured Alphaproteobacteria bacterium (assembly GCA_963742305.1). Classification (GTDB taxonomy): domain Bacteria; phylum Pseudomonadota; class Alphaproteobacteria; order Rhizobiales; family Beijerinckiaceae; genus Roseiarcus. The sequence goes on along the minus strand of CAVULN010000016.1, from coordinate 86,030 downwards.
CGAACATTCCGCGTGGCGCACGATCGTCTTGGCGTTCGAGCCGAGCAGGTAGTCGGACATGACGGGACGATGCGAACCGACCACGATGAGATCGGCGCCCCATTCGGACGCTTCCTGCAAGAGCTCATGATAGATCCCGCCCGCCCGCGCGATGTCGCTTTTGCGTTCGGCGGGCAGATCGATGCTGGCGAGAATCGCGTCAAGCGCGTCCTTGGCGTTCTTTGCCTGCTCGACGTCAAAATCGACCGGCACATATTCCATGAAGGTGGCCGGTATGACCGGCTGGATATTCACCAGCCTCAATTCCCCGCCCCCCGCCGTGGCGAGTTCGAGCGCCTGCGGCAGCCCTTTTGGACTTGGGGTGGGCTCTGCGAGATCGACCGCAAGAATGATACGCTTGTACATGGAGCAGCCCTCCTTTTGCGCCGGATCCGGCGCTGGAACCTGTCCCAACGTAAACCTGGGCCGCTCTTCACCGTCTGGCAAGCCGGGTGGGGCAAATAGCTTCGGACGACGCCTGAATCACCCCACGCCCCCGCCGGCCGATCGCGGGCGCGACCCACGCGGATAGTCATTGTTCCTTAGCCGATGGGTCGCTATAAGGCGCCAAAAACTACGTGGGTTAACAGGGATCGCCAATGAACGACGTTTCGGTTGAAAGTTACAAACCGTCGGATCACGAACCGTTCATGAACGACCGACAACGGGAATATTTCCGCAACAAGTTGATCGCCTGGCGCGAGTCGATTTTGGCAGAGAGTCGCGACACGCTGGCGGCGCTTCAGCAGGAAAGCGAAAACCACCCAGACTTCGCCGACCGCGCGTCCTCGGAGACCGACCGGGCGATCGAACTGCGCGCCCGCGACCGGCAGCGCAAGCTCATCGCCAAAATCGAGTCGGCGTTGACCCGAATTGACGACGGGTCCTATGGCTATTGCGTCGAGACCGGCGATCCGATCTCGCTCAGGCGCCTCGACGCGCGCCCGATCGCGACCCTGTCGGTCGAGGCGCAGGAGCGCCACGAACGGCGCGAACGAATCTATCGCGATGAATGAGGTTTTCGCTAGCGGGGGCGCCGACGACGGCGGCGGACCCGCGTCTTGTCCGCGGGAAAGCTCACACGGCGCGCGATAGGGGGATCGATCTAAAGATCCATCAATCGAGCTTTTCGCGGCCGAGCAGGCGCGCCATTTCCGCCTCGAGCGAGTCGATGTCGGCGAAAGGATCGTCGGTTTTCGGCGCCGGCTTGTCGTTCGGCGGGGCGTTGCTCTTTGTCGACCGGCGCGCGGGCGTCGGCTGTTTTTTGCGTCCCGTTGGCCGCCGGCGCGCGGATGGGGGCCACAAATTTTGGCGCCTCATCGGACGCCGGGGCTTTCGGCGCAGGCTGCGCTGCGGAGGCCGCGTTGGCCGGCGGAACATTTGTCCCCGTTGGCTTCGCGCCCGGCTCCGATTTCGCCGCCGTGGCGGCCGGGTCTGTTTTCGCCGACGCCGCCGCCTGCTCCGCTTTTGCGGCTGTGACGGCCTGTTCCGGCTTCTCCGCACGGGGCGCCGACGTAAGCCCGACCGGAGAAGGGGCCGGTGAATTGCCGGCGCCTCTCAGGGGCGCTGTTTCCACCGAGCGAGCGGCCGGCGCCCGGTTCGGCGGGGCGCCGGCGGGGATGATTGGCGGCGGCATCGATGGACGCGGCTGGACGGGGCGCTCCGGTCGCGGCGGCGGCGAACCCGCCGGCGCCGGTCGGGCGGACTCTGCCGCTTGCGCCGCCTTCGGGGATGCAGGCGCGATCTGGTCAGGCGCCGGCTTGGGCGCGGGAGCGGGGCCTTGAGCGGGTGCAGGCGGCTTCGGCGCCTGAGCGAGAACCGCAGGCGAAGCGGGGGCTGGCGCTGACTGGGGAGCCGCAGCCGACGCGGCTGCCGAAGCCGGCGCCTTGGCGGCGGCAACCTTCGGCGCCGCTTCGGCCGCCGCAAGCCCGGGACCTGCGGCCGGCTCGGCTCGCCTCACCGGAGTGCTCGGCACGAGCAAAGGCGAGGTTTGGCTATTCTCGCGCGCCGCCGGCGAGCCGCGGTTGATCTGCGACTCGACCAGAACGTCGTTCGGCCCCCCGATCATGACCAGGTGTTCGACGTTGTCGCGCCGGATCAGCACCAGTTGGCGCTGCCCGTCCAGGCTGAACGCGTCGACCAGTCCGAGCCTCGGCTGGCGGGTCCGTCCGCCCGGAACGCGCAGGCGGCGAGCGAACGCCAGCCGGTAAACAATCGCGAGAACGACGAGCGCGGCGATGCCGCAAGCCGCAAGAAATCCGATCTGGAGGACGCGATTGTCCGCGAACGGAATGCTATTTAACCACTGCATGCCCAATCCAAGATTTCCGCCCTTAGGCGCGCGACCAAAAGCTCTTCACGTTCTGCCTGCCGAATGAGGACGGTTTCGCATGCGCCCGCGGCTCAAAAGTCGCCCGCAGCTCCACGAGCCGGCCCGCCGCCTCGCCCCGCGCCCCGAACCTTTTTCGACGCGCGCGCGTTATCCCATTCATAACAAAACGCGATCCCGTTGAAAACTGGGGGGTCGCCCCACTTTCGCCCGGGTTTGGCGCGCTCCGCCAAGACATCGCGCGCGGCCCATGATAGCACACGGCCGACGGCGACTCGGGCGCCTTCATTCTTCATGTCGGCGCCAATGTTCCTGCGGGCAACGATCCTCGAATGAAATCTCCGCCGCCTCCACCGGTGGACAGAATCGAGCGGACGGTCAATCCCGTGGCTCTGACGATTCTCTTGGTCTGTCTCGCCGGCGCGCTGCTCGCGCTGTGGCTCGCGCCGAGCGCGATCGGCGCGACGCTGATGACCTGGATGATCGTCATTCTCGCCGTCTGCGGCGCTTTCGGGTTGCTGCTCTTCGCCTTCGGCCTGCTGCAATTCCCAACGACGGCGGCGCGCTTCGACACGACCAAGGCGATCGCCAACTCCAATCCGGATGGTCTCCTGGTCACCGACCGCGAATCGCGGATCGTCTACGCCAACGACGCCTACCGCGCCCTTTCGGGCGCGCCCGCAGCAAAGGACCTGCGCCCGGTCGAGCGTCTGTTCACCGGCTCGCCCGACGTCTCCGAATCCGTCTATCGCCTGTCGCAGGCAGCGAAATCCGGCTCCCGCGCGAGCGAGGACCTGCGGCTCTCGCCGCCGCCGAACGGCGAGGGCGAGGTCGCCTGGTACCGCATTCGCGTTCGCCCGCTCGACGGCGTCGCCAGGGACGGCCTGATGGCGTGGACCGTCTCGGACGAGACGCGGGACCACGCCCGGCACGAAACCTTCTTTCAGGATCTTCAGCACGCGATCGACTATCTGGACCATGCCCCGGCCGGCTTCTTTTCGGCGGAGCCCGACGGCTCGATCGCCCACATGAACGCCACCCTCGCCGGCTGGCTCGACTATGATCTCGCCCAGTTCAGCGCGGGCAGGCTCAAAATCGACGACATCGTCGCCGGAGACGGCGGCGCGATGCTCGCCATGATGTCCGGCCCGCCGGGAGAAGTGACGACGCAGAAATTCGACGTCGACCTCAAGCCCCGCCAGGGCAGGCTCCTGCCGGTGCGCATCCTGCACAAGGTCGCCTTTTCCGGCGACGGAGCGCCGGGCCCCTCCCGCTCCCTGGTGATCAACCGCGCGCCTGGGGAAATCAAAGGCGAAGACCTGCGCGCCGCCGAGGTGCGCTTCGCGCGCATTTTCAATTCGACCCCGGTGGCGATTGCCGCGGTGGACGCCACCGGGCAGGTGTTGCGCCCCAACGCCGCCTTCGCGCGGCTTGCCCAGGCCGCGCGAAGAAGTGAGGCGGTCAGGGGACGTCTTTCGATTTTCGACCTTGTCGCAGAGCGCGATCACGGGCCGTTGAACGCGTCCATCGCGGCGGCCTCCCAGGGAAAGGGCGAGATCGCGCCGCTCGACGTCTTGCTTGAGGGAGCGGGAGCTCAACGGTCGGCGCGGCTGTTCGTCTCGGCCGCCGACCCGACCGCCGACGAGGGCGCGAGCGCGACCATCTTCGCGCTCGACACCACCGAGCAGCGCACGTTGCAGGAGAACCTGGCGCAGAGCCAGAAGATGCAGGCCATCGGGCAGCTCGCCGGCGGCGTCGCACATGACTTCAACAATGTGCTCACCGCGATTATCGGCTATTCCGATCTCCTGCTCGCCAACCATCGCCCAACCGACCCGTCCTTCCAGGACATCATGCAAATCAAGCAGAACGCCAATCGCGCGGCGGGGCTGGTCAGGCAATTGCTCGCTTTTTCGCGCCGACAGACGCTGCGTCCCCAGACGCTGCAGCTCAACGACGTCTTGTCGGAACTGCAGATGCTGCTCCGCCGGCTGGTCGGCGAGACGATCCAGCTCGACCTCGTATACGGACGCGACCTGTGGCAGGTGAAAGCCGATCTGAACCAGTTCGAGCAGGTGATCCTCAATCTGGTCGTCAATGGCCGCGATGCCATTGGCGACAGCGGCAGGATCACGCTGCGCACGCGCAACTTTCCGGCCGCCGAGGTCAGCGGACTCAAAGAGGTGGTCGATGTCGTCCCGGCCGATTACGTGCTGGTCGAGGTCGAGGATACAGGCCACGGCATTCCGCCCGAAGTGAGGGCCAAGATCTTCGAACCGTTCTTCACCACCAAGGAAGTCGGCAAGGGCACCGGTCTCGGCTTGTCGATGGTCTACGGCATCATCAAGCAGACCGGCGGCTACGTGTTCTGCGACAGTGAGCCAGGCAAAGGCGCGACATTCCGCATTCTGCTTCCCCGGCGCCTCGGCGGCGAGGTCGACGAGGCCGACGAACCAATCAAGCCGGAGGCTCCCAAGGCCGCCGCGGATCTAACCGGGCGTGGCGCGATCCTGCTTGTCGAAGACGAGGAGGCGGTGCGCGCCTTCGCATCACGCGCTCTCACCGCGCGCGGCTATACGGTGCTGGAGGCGGAAACCGGCGCCGACGCGCTGCGGGTCGCCGAGGCGGCGTCCGAGCCGATCGACCTCATCGTTTCGGACGTCATCATGCCGGAAATGGACGGGCCGACCATGCTGACCGAACTGCGCAAGCGCGGATTGACGGCCAAGGTCGTATTCGTCTCCGGCTACGCCGACGACGCCTTCGCCCGCAATCTGCCGGAGGGCCAGGACTTCGTCTTCCTGCCCAAGCCTTTCTCGCTCAAGCAGCTTATCGAGACGGTCAAGGGCCTGATGAATTGACGCGCCGCTCTCGCCTTGCGACGCTAAGCTGTGGAGTCGAAATGATGCGCTTTGAAGGCGCCTCCGCCCCATGATGCGCTTTGAAGGAACGGCCGCCTATGTGGCGGGCGATGAACTGAAGACCGCGGTCAATGCGGCGATTGCGCTCGAGCGCCCGCTCCTGGTCAAGGGCGAGCCCGGGACCGGCAAGACGCTGCTGGCGCAGGAGATCGCGGGCGCGCTCGGCGCTCCTTTCATCGCCTGGCACATCAAGTCGACCACCCGCGCCCAGCAGGGTCTCTATGAATATGACGCCGTCTCCCGCCTGCGCGATTCGCAGCTCGGCGATCCACGCGTCTCCGAGATCGCCAACTATATTCGCCGCGGCAAGCTGTGGGAGGCGTTCGCCTCACGTGAACGCCCGGTGCTCCTGATCGACGAGATCGACAAGGCAGACATCGAATTCCCCAACGATCTCCTGCTCGAACTCGACCAGATGGAGTTTCACGTCTACGAGACCGGAGAAACGGTGAAGGCGCTCTTGAGGCCGATCGTCATCATCACCTCGAACAACGAAAAAGAGTTGCCGGACGCGTTCCTCCGCCGCTGCTTCTTTCACTACATCCGCTTTCCCGACCCCGACACGATGCGCAAAATCGTCGAATCGCACTATCCGTCGATCAAGTCGCGGCTGGTCGAGGAGGCGATGCGATCGTTCTTCACCCTGCGCGAGACTCCGGGATTGAAGAAGAAGCCGACAACGTCTGAATTGCTCGACTGGCTCAAGCTTCTGCTCAATGAGGACGTCTCCCCCGAGGTTTTGCGCGAGCGCGAGGCGAAAAAGCTGATCCCTCCCCTGCACGGCGCGTTGCTCAAGAGCGAGCAGGATGTGCACCTGTTCGAGAAGCTCGCATTTTTGAGCCGACGGGAGCGATGAGCCGCTGCGTCCTTCCCCGTTGCGACCACAGTTCCGCCAGCTCGCCTTGATAGCCGGCGGGCATGAGCAGGAACTCCGTCCTTATTTCGGGCGCTGGGATCGGCGGGCCGACCCTCGCCTATTGGCTCAACGCCGCCGGATTTGAAACCACCATCATCGAGCGCGCTCCCTCGCTCCGGACGGGTGGCTATGTCATCGACTTCTGGGGCCTCGGCTACGACATCGCCTGCAAGATGGGACTGGCGGACAAGCTCGAGTCCATCGGCTACCACGTCCGCGAGCTTCGCGTCGTTGGCGACCGGGGCGAACGCCTCGCCGGATTCGGCGTCGCGAGCCTTCGCTCGCTTGCCGGCGGCCGCTTCATTACGGTTCCCCGTAGCGGGCTCTCTCGACTGCTGTTCGACAGCGCGGCTCCGCGCACCGAGGCGATATTCGGTGACCAGATAGCAGCGATTCGCGATGAGGGAAGTCGGGTCCATGTTGCGTTCGAACGTTCGCCCCCACGCCGGTTCGATCTGGTCATTGGCGCGGATGGACAGCACTCGAATGTGCGCAAGCTCGTGTTCGGCCCTGAGGCTTCATTCGAGAAAGACCTCGGCTACACGATCGCCGCCTTCGAGGCCGAGAATTATCGTCCGCGCAACGACGATGTCTACGTGCTCCACAACAAGCCTGGGGCCATGGTGGGACGCGTGACACTGAGGAACGACCGCACCCTGTTTCTGCTCATCTTCGCCTCTGGAGGCGTTCCCGCGCCGCAGAATATTGACGCGCAGACGGCCATTCTGCAGGACCGATACAGAGACGGCGGGTGGGAGTGCGCGCAAATCCTCGAGCGGCTCGACGCAGCGCCGGACCTCTATTTCGACAGCGTAAGCCAGATCCGGATGGAGCACTGGTCGAAGGGCCGCGTCGCGCTTGTCGGCGACGCGGCCTTCTGCGTCTCGCTGGCGGCGGGGCAAGGCTCGGCGCTGGCGATAACGGCCGCCTATGTGCTGGCGGGCGAGCTCAAGAAGGCGCGCGGTCGACATGAAGAGGCCTTTGGCGCCTACGAGGCGCTGCTGCGGCCCCATATCGCGACCAAGCAGAAAGCCGCAGAGCGATTCTCGTCCGGGTTCGCCCCGAGAACCGAGTGGGGCCTCAGGTTCCGCAATCTGATCGTGAACGCGTTCGCGCTCCCCGGACTGGCGCGCTTCGTCATCGGGCGCGGGCTCGTCGACGCGCTCGCCCTGCCCGACTACGAGTGGTCCGCGGCGGGGCGGGGCGACACGGTGCAAAACGAACGCCCAGTCGCTTCATGAATTCGCGCGGGCGAGAACCGACCCGAATTATCCCGCGAAAATCGGAATCAAATGCGAAGTTCGGCAGCGACTTTCCCCCCGAAGTAGCCCATTTGAGCCGTCCACAGGCTAGGCCGATTGCATCGGCCGCTCGGGCTCCCGTCTCTCGCCGCCGAGGGCGCGTTCGCTTTTCTGCCGCAAGAAGCGGGCGCGAGGCGCCGGGCGATTCCCGAACCGTTCTTTGTCCGGCGGCCCGCTTGCGCCATTGCGATCGACAGTTCGGACGAGACTTTGCCTCAGGCCGCCTTTATCGCTATCGGTCCTGCTAGCCAGTCGAGCGCCGCCTGGCCGCTCGACGCCGGAGGGGGCCGAAGGCTAGGATGGCTTTCCGCGCCGCGGTCCTTCGCCTCGATGTCCGCCGGACATCTCACGGAGCGGTCACGGGCGTCAACGAGAAGGCGCTGAACCAAATCAGGGAGGTACATATGAAAGTCTTCTTCAAAACAAGCTGTCTCGCGCTTGCGGCGGCCGCGGCCCTTTTAGGAGCGGCAGGCCACGCCAGCGCCGAGCAAAAGAAATTTGTCGTCGGCGTTTCAAACACGCTCATCGGCAATGGCTGGCGCGAGGAGATGGTCTGCTCCATCAAGGCCGAGGCGCTTGCGTCGGGGAAAGTCTCCAAGGTCATCCTCGCCAACCGTAATGGCGGACCTTCGGAGCAGATCGCAGATATCCGCAATCTGATCTCGGCCGGCGCCAATATCATCATTATCAATCCGTCCGACCGCAAGGCGCTCGATCCGGTCATCAAGGAAGCGACCAGTCGAGGCATTGTGGTGGTCGCCGTCGATCAGGCGGTCGACGCTCCGACGGCCTACGTTCTGACCAACGACCAGACCGCTTACGGCCGCGAAGGGGCCGAGGCCCTGTTCAAGAAACTCGGCGGCAAAGGAAACGTCGTGGAGTTGCGCGGCATCGATGGGGTTCCAGCTGACTCGGACAGGCACGAAGGTTTCACCGAGGCTTTGAAGAAATATCCGGATATCAAGGTCGTCGCGTCGGTTTTCACCGGCTGGTCCTACGACAAATCCGCGCAGCAGATGAAGGACCTCATCGGCTCCGGCAAGAAGATCGATGGAATCTGGAGCTCCGGAACGGGCAAAACCGCGGTGGACGCTTACAAGACCGGGAATCTCAAGTACGTGCCGGTGGTCGACGCCGACAACAATGGTTTCATGGGTCAGGCGATCGAGCTGAAGGACGCCGGGCTCGTCGGCATCAGCGTCACCAATCCGCCTGCGGTCGGCGGAGCAGGCCTCGCCGTAGCCCTCAACGTGCTGGAAGGGAAGAAGGAGCCGCACGTCATTCATCTCACGCCGGAGGTCTACGACAATACGACGGAAGAGGGGATGAAGTGGCTGAAGACCTATTATGACCCGAAAGTCGATCCGACCTATCCCGTGTATAGCCCCGTCAAGCCTTACACGCACTACACCGTCGAGCAGGAGAAGGCCTGCAAAGGCCCGGGCGAATGATCGCCAGCTAAAGTCTTAGAGCTCCTTCCTCGAGGCTGTGCCGTCCGGTCCGGAAACCTGGGCCGAACGTCAACCGCTCAGGCGACCCAGCAACCGATGACCGAGTCATCCGTGATCCTCGCCGCCAACGGCATTGCGAAGCGATTTGATTCGGTTGTCGCGTTGCGGGACGCCTCGCTCGAGATCCGCTCGGGCGAGGTTCACGGGCTTATGGGCGCCAATGGCGCAGGCAAGAGCACGCTGGTGAAAATCGTGACCGGCGTATTCCCGGCGAGCAGCGGTCAGATTGTCGTCAAAGGGCGCCCGCAGTCGTTTCGCTCGCCCTCGGAGGCTCGCGAGGCGGGCATCGTCTCAGTCTATCAGGATCCGGCCCTCGTTCCCGACCTCACCGTCGGCCAGAACATGCGGCTTGCGCGCGTTTCAAACGATACGGTGCGCAAATGGCTCGGCGAGCTCGGCGTCACCCGTCTCGATTTCCGGGAGGCGATCCGCGATCTTCCCTATCCGTTGCTGCGGCTGATCGATCTCGGTCGCGCGCTCGCCTCCAACCCCGCGATCCTGCTCCTCGACGAGATCACCGCATCGCTTCCCTCGGACCTGTCCGAACGCATCTACGCGATGGTGCGGCGCTGGCGCGAGATGGGAAACGCCGTCATCTTCATCTCGCACCGCATGGCGGAAATCTCCGCGCTTTGCGATCGGACGACGGTTCTGCGCGATGGCGTCACCGTCGGGGTTACGGAACGGGCACGCGGACACGAGGACCACATCATGACGCTGATGCTCGGGGAGGCCGCGGCCGTTGCTCCCGCGGCGGGACCCTCGCCGCCCTATGGGAACGGGACGCGTGCGCGCCGCGTCGAGCCGGCGCTCGAGGTTCGGGGGCTGCGGCGCGGCCCAGTCCTGAACGATGTTTCCTTCAAGCTTTACCCCGGCGAAGTTCTCGGGGTCGCCGCGCTCGAGGGTCAGGGGCAGGACGAACTCTTCGAATGCATTTCCGGCGTGCGCCGGTGCGAGGGCGGGTCGGTTCTCGTGCGCAGCAAGGAGCTGTCGCTGCGCCACGCCGCCGACGCGATCGCCGCCGGCGTCGTCCTTGTTCCGGCCAATCGCATGCTGGCCCTCCTGCAGCAGCGATCGATCCGCGAGAATATCGCCCTGCCCTCCTTCGGACCAGCCTCGAAGTGGGGGATCATCGGCGAGCGGGCGGAACGAACGCGGGTTCAGACCGCCATCGAGCGGCTGCAGATCGACACTCGCGCCGCCTCGGAAGTCCGCCGCCTGAGCGGCGGCAATCAGCAAAAGGTGGTCATAGCTCGCTGGCTCGCCGCCGGCTTCGACACCCTGTTGTGCTTTGACCCGACTCGCGGGATCGACATCGGCACCAAGCGGCAGATCTATGCGCTGGTGCGGGAACTCGCCGCTTCTGGCGCGTCCGTGCTCTTCTTCACCTCCGAACTATCCGAGATTCCGCTTGCGTGCGACCGGGCCATCGTTCTCTTCGGCGGACGGGTGGTGGCGGAAATGCCAGTCGCCGAAGCCGACGAGGCCAGTCTGCTGCGCGCCGCCCACGGTCTCGCGCCGCGCCTCGAGCCGGTCGCATGACCTCGCCCACGGAAATCAACGCGCGATGACCACTGAGGCGCCCGATTCGGGCCAGTCGTTTGCGCCACGGTTCGGCCGCCTGGTCCGCCGCGACCCGGCGCTATTCGGTATGCCCGCGCTGCTTGTCGCCGCGCTCGCCATCACGGTCTTCATCCATCCGACTTTCTCCGACTTCGACCTTCAATCTCTGGCGATGGGCGCCCTTCCGCTTGCGTTTGCGGCGGCCGCGCAGGCGGTGGTCGTCATCTCAGGCGGGATCGACCTGTCGATCGGATCGATGATCGCGGTCGCGAACGTCCTGGCGGCGCGAACGATGGAGCACGCGTCCTTCGGCGAGTCGCTGATGCTCGCAGTCGCCGTTCTTTTGGCGGGGGCCGCGATGGGCGCGGCGAACGGGCTCGTGGTCGTCTTCTCCCGCGTTCCCGACGTCGTGGCGACCCTTACGACCGGATTCATTTGGGGCGGCGTTGCGCTTCTGATCACCGAGAGGCCGGGAGGCGGGGCGCCGCCCGAGTTTCTCAATCTCGGCGCCGGCGCGAGTTTCTCCGTCTGGGTCCCGAACGCGCTCATTCTGCTTGCCGCGTCGGTCGCGGTCGTTTGGGTTCCGCTGCGGCGCTCGACGCTGGGGCTTTGCCTCTTTGCCGTCGGAAGCGACCGCAGCGCCGCGTTGCGCAGCGGTGTCGATGTCGAGCGCGCGCGCTTCTCAGCCTATATCTTTTCCGGCCTTTTCAGCGCTGTCGGCGGCCTCGGCCTGACCATGACCACGGGAATCGGCTCCCCGCTCGCCGGGGTCTACTACACGCTGAGCGGTTTGGCCGCCGTCGTGGTCGGCGGGGTCAGTTTGGTCGGCGGCCGCGGCGGGATATTGGGACCGGTGTTGGCTGCGTTCGTGTTGACCTTGATACCGGCCGATCTGATCTTCCTCAACATCGACCCGAACTTCGGCCAGGTCATTCAAGGGACCCTGATTGTCGTGATCGTGATGATCGGCGGCTTTCTGTCGATGGCGCGATCCCGCCGATGACCGGCCAGGCAAAGACCGGCCTCTCGGGCGCGCCGCCGGCCCTCTGGTTTCGCGGCGCTGCTTTGGCGCTGCGCGCCCACACGATCTTGGCTTTGATTATTCTTCTCGCGGCCTTCGTCCTTGCGATCGCTCTGGCGCGCCCCGGAACGGTCAACGCGACCTGGTCGTCGAACATGGTGCTGTTCGCTGCTCCTCTCGGCATTATCGCAGCGGGGCAAACGCTCGTCATGTTGACGGGAGGAATCGACCTTTCAGTTGCAAGTGTTGCGACTGCTTCGGCATACCTCATGGTCACCCACTCCGCACTGGGCGGAGCCGCGGCGGTGCTGTGGGGACTTTCAGTCGGCTTGACCGTCGGCCTGATCAACGGCGTGGGTATCGCGCTGTTGCGCGTCCAACCGCTGGTGATGACCTTGGGCACCGGCTTGATGACGCAGGGTGCGCTGGTGGTCTACAGCCAGAAGATGATGGCGGAGGAACATCATGTCCCCGACTTCATCGTGAATCTCGGCGCCGGCAAGTTCCTGGGCGCCGTGCCAATCGATCTCTTCCTCTGGGCGCCGCTTGCGGTCGCCGTGATCCTCCTCTTGAACCGCACGGGATATGGTCGGTTGCTTTACGCCATCGGGGACAACAGTGAGGCTTGCCAGCTCTCTGGCATTCGCGTCTGGCGGGTCCTGCTGGTCAACTATTCCGCCTGCAGCCTCCTTGCCGCCGTCGCGGGTCTGGTGATCGCAGGCGGCGCCGGCACGGCGGACATGAGTCTCGCCGATGTCTATCTTCTGCCGTCCGTGGCTGCGGCGATCATCGGGGGCACCTCGATCTTCGGAGGCAGGGGCGGCTATGCCGGCACCATCATCGGCGCCTTGATTCTGACGGTTCTGAACAGCATCCTGACTCTGCTCGACGCGCCAGAGCCGGTGCGGCAGATCCTGTATGGGGCGATCATCCTCTTGCTCGCCGCGGCTTATACGCGGCTTACCGAATAGGGTGACCAGACCGCCTATGACAGACGCCAGCCTCTATTTCTGCGTCGACGCCGGGGGAACCCACAGCCGGGCGCGTCTCGTCGACGCCGAAGGACGCTCTTTCGCGGAGGCGGCGTCGGGTCCCTGCAACCCCACAACTCTTTTCGACAACGCGGTCGAGAGCATCAATGACCTCTGGGCGCAGTGCGCCGCCGCAATCGCGCGCGGCGCCGACCAGAGTTCCGACGTGGTCTTCGCGATCGGGGCCGCAGGGACCTATCTGCATGGCCGCGACCGATTCCTCGCCGCATGTCCGGCCTTTGCCTCGGTTTCAGCAATGAGCGACGGCTATGCCGCGCTTATCGGCGCGGGCGGCGGCGAGCCGTGCAGTCTGCTTCTCGCCGGCACCGGCGTCGCCGGGCACCGGCTGTATCCAAGCGGGCTCTCGATCCAGCGCGACGCGTGGGGGTGGATCGCAGGCGATCGGGGAAGCGGGAGCTGGATGGGCCAGCGGGCGCTTCGCCATTTCTTCGCCGCCATGGATGGCGTCATCCCCAAGGACGATCTCGCCCGCGCGGTCGAGCGCGCCATTGGCGGCGCCGAGGCGATCCTAGGGGGATGGATACGGGATCTGGGCCCGAGCAAACTTGGCTCGCTCGCGCCCGTCGTTCTCGCCGAGGCCGACAAGGGCGACGCTGCAGCGATCAGGATCCGCGAGCGGGCTGTCGATCACCTTTGCGCGCTCATCCGTGTGATCTCGGACGACAAAACGCCGCTCTATGCCGCCGGCGGCCTCATTGCGCGGCTCAGCGCGGCCCTGTCCGAAAAGGCGGCGCGTCCGATTCTCGAGCCGAAAGGCGACGCGCTGACCGGATGCTGGCTCGTCGCTCGCGGCCGAGCGCCGGAGGAGCGCGCGGCGCTTTTCGGGCAAGCTGCGGAGCGGACCTCATGAGCAGTCAGAACGACGGGGGCCGGCGGATCACGGCTGGGCCTTGATGGGTCCGATCGCTTCCGCCCGCCCTGAGGCCGACGAGGCATAGATCCTGTCGATGACCTCGATCACATGGCGCGCGCGGGAGAGGTTGCCGCGGCCCTCGCGGCCCCGGATTTCCGCCTCGAACGCGCGCATGATCTCCAGGTCTTCGTCGAGCGACGCTAGCGTGGGGCGATAGCAGTTCGTCATTCCCGCGTACTCGCCAGGCGCAGCGCCAGAAATCGGGCGCTCCGGGGAAAAGACCACGAGCCGGTCCTCCTTGGACGCGAGATTGATGAAAATCATGCCCGATGTCCCGTGAATACGGGTCTGGAAGATGACGTTTCGATGATCGGAGGGCGAGCACCAGTTGGCGCGGATGGTCGCAAGAACGCCCTGCGGCAATTCGAGCACCGCTGCGGCATTGTCGTCGACCGTCGCCGCGATTGGTTTGCCGTCGAGATCCTGACGCTCAGGGAACATCGTGTCGACCTTTCCCCGAACGAACTCGGCCGGACCGAAAAGGTAGGTCAACTGGCTGATCAGATAGACGCCGAGATCGGCCAGACACCCCCAGTGAGCCTTCTCCGCGTCGAAGAACCATGGCGCATGTTTGGGGCCGCGATGCGCCAGCACGGCGTCGGCCATGCTGACCCGACCGATCGCGCCCGAATCGATGAGGCGCCTGGCTTCCTCGACCGCCGGACTTCGGTCGAAGGGAAGCGCCATGAACACCTTCTCCGACCGCCGGGCGGCCTCCGCGATGCGGGTGGCGTCGCCGATCGAAGTCGCCATCGGCTTCTCGCAGAGGACGTGCTTGCCCCCTTCCAGGCAACGGATCGCGAGATCGGCATGAGTGGGGTGCGGGGTTGCGATGATCGCCGCCTCGACCTCGCTCGCTCTCAAGAGGCCGTCTAGGTCTGGATAGATTGTTCCGCCATATTGCCTGGCGAGCGGTTCGCATGCCCCGAGCGTGCGGGACGTGAGCCCGCGCAAGGCAAAGCCCGTCGCCCGGGCGATGACGGGAAAAAATCGCGCCCGCGCGATGTCCCCGCAGCCAACAATCCCAATTCCGATCGGCGCCATCCAGCCTGCCTCCCTGCCCGCTTAAGTCCGCTCGACCGGCTCGCTGTTTCCGGATCGGGCGGAGCGGATTCCTGCATCGAGGATCGCCATGGTTGCAAGGTTGATCGGCAGATCGAGAAGCGGATGCAAAGGCTCTCCCGTCTCCAGATGGCGCAGGAACTCCTCGGCGATCGTCGCCCGGCCGTGCGGCAAAGCTTCGCCCTTTTCGACGCGGCTCGGCGTCTTCGAACCCTTCTCGCGATAGACGAGGATTTCACCGCCTTCAACCGCGATGGTTCCTTCGGTCCCGTAGAGAACGAGCGTCGGCGCGCCGCCGTTGTGAACCGTCGTCCAGCTCGCTTCGAGGATCGACAATCCTTCGGGAAAGCGCACAATCATCGCCGCATTGTCCTCCGCATCGCCATAGCGGCTGTTTAGAGCGGTTTCCGCGCGAGTTGAAATCGCTTGGGATTCCCGAATCGGAGAAAATCTGATTCTTGAGCGTTGCCGAATCGGAGGCGGCGCGAGATGGGGCCTTTGTCGGTGGATTTGCGCAAGCGGGTGGTCACGGCGGTTGGCGAGGAAGGCATGAGTTGCCGGGCGGCGGCGCGACGGTTCGGGGTTAGCTTCGCCAGCGCGATCCGGTGGGTAGCGGCATTGCGCGAGCGCGGCAGCTATGCGCCGCTGCCGATCGGCGGCGACACGCGTTCGCAGCGGGTGGAGGCGCATGCGGACTACCTTTTGCGCCTTCACCGGCGCGAGCCTGACCTGACGCTGGCCGAAATCCGCGCTCGTTTGGAGCGTACGCGGGGCGAGAAGGTGTCGCCGTCGATGATCTGGCGGTTTTTCGACCGCCACGACATCACGTTCAAAAAAAGTCGGCGCACGCGAGCGAACAGGACCGGCCCGACGTCCTTGAACGGCGGCGGCGGTGGTTCGATGGTCAACTCGATCTCGATCCGCTGAAACTGGTGTTCGTCGACGAGACCGCAGCGACGACCAACATGGCGCGCCGCTACGGTCGGCGACGACGCGGGCGACGTCTGCGCTGCGGCGTTCCGCACGGCCATTACAAAGCGATCACCTTCGTCTTCGGCCTGCGCCTGAGAGGCGCCGTCGCGCTCAAGGCCTATGACCACGCCATGAACACCGCGACGTTCGAGGTCTGGCTTGAGCACTGTCTCTTGCCAACCTTGGAGGAGGGCGACATCGTCGTGCTCGACAATCTCAAGGCTCACAAGAGCCCGAGAGTGGCGGAAGTCCTGGCCAGGAAAAACTGCACGGTGCGATACCTGCCGCCCTACAGCCCGGACTTCAACCCCATCGAGATGGCGATATCCAAGCTGAAGGCCGCGCTGCGAAAATTGGCCGAGCGCACCGTCGCCGGTCTCATCGCCGTCATCGAGGGCTGCGCCGGTCTCTTCAAGCGGGACGAATGCGAGAACTACTTCGAGACCTGCGGATATGAGCCCGCTGAACTCCCCGTCTGCGACACAACCTGAACGGATTCCGCTCTAGATTAGCGGCGAGCCCGAGCACGGAGGTCGCCCGATCAGGCATCAGCCATGCGGAAAGGCAGGCGCCGTAGCAGCAGTAATCAAGAAGAGCGCCGCCTCCGGCTTTTGCCTGATGCCACCATTCGGCGCCTTTCTCCGCATCGGAGACGGCGCCCGAAACGACCGTGTCTCCAGGGTGGAAACTACCGTGAGCAAGGGGCCCGAGCGAAGCGGGATTGCGCCATCTGACTTCCCAGAGGTCGCCGATCGCCCCGTCCTCAACGAGCGTCTTTAGCGCGCGGAACGCGGGCGACCACACGATCGGCCAGTTGACGGCGAGCTTGACGCCCGCCTTCTTCGCCCCCTCCGCCATCGCTCGTGCGTCGTCAAGGCTCGCCGCCATCGGTTTTTCCGTGACCACATGGGCGCCATGCTCCGCGGCGGCCGCGGCGACCTCGGCGTGGCGGGCATTCTCGGGACAGAGGATCGCGATATCGAGCCGCTCCCCCTTTTAGCAGCTCGCGATAATCCTTGTAGAGGCGCGGCCGGCTCGGCAGCGCAAGGGTTCGCTTGAGATTCGCCTTGCGACTGCCTTCGACCCTGGCGCGCGAAGGGGTGCTCGGCGCCGTGTCGGCGCAGGCTACAATCGGCGAACGGCCGGTTGCAGCGAAGGGGTCGACCAGCTCGTTCACGTGCATGTGGGCAAAGCCGATGACCCCGACCCGGTACGATTCTTGTTCCGATCCGCTCAACTCGCGCCTCCCCGGAGAAAAACGTCAGCGCACGCTTCGTGCATCATGACCGAGGCCTCTCATCCGGTCTCACGATCTTGCTTCATCGAAGGCCATCGATCCTCTTCAGGACACGGGAGAATGCGAAGCGCCTTCGTGATGTTCGTGAACCTGGTCGTGCAAATCGGCCCGATCGTGGGCCGCCGGCCGTAAGATCGCCCACCCAAGACCGCTTAGACCCGAGCCGCGATCACGCGCCCCTGAATTTTGGCGGCAACCTCGCCGCCGCCGTGTCTGTGAGCAATCGCGGCCGCGACGTGGTCGGTCGCAGTGTCGAGACTTCCCGCTTCTCTGTCCTGGATTTCGTTGCGAAGAGGGGTTCCCTGACAATAGGCGACAGCTGGAATACGCGCCGAGGGAGCGCGGCTCTGCTCGGCTCTCGTCTCGATCCTCACACCGGAGAAACCCGCGTCTTCGAGCTCGCGGCGGATCCGCGCCGTATCATGGTAGCCGTGCGGCGTGCGCGCGAGAAAGCGCGGCGGATCGTTCGGAAAAATCCTGGCAAGAGCTTTCGTCACATCGTCCGCAAACACGTTCTCCTCGATGCGATCCCATACGCTGAACAAAAAATATCCTCCGGGCTTCAGGACTCGCTTGGCTTCGCGGTAGGCGGATGAGCGGTCGGGAAAGAACATCGCGCCGAATTGACAGCAAACAAGATCGAAGGCCGCATTTTCAAACGGCAGCGCCAGAGCATCCGCTTAACGCCAGTTGTTGCGCGCGGAGCCCGACGCGAGCGAGCACCGCCCCCCCGCCAGGGCGCGAGTGACAACCCCGGTACCTGCGCAGGTTTCCAGAACTGCGCCCGGCGACAAGGATGCTGCTCGCTGTGCAAGATCGGCGGCGTACGGCTCGAAAATCAATGGAACCACATAGCGATCGTAGTTTTCCGGAACCGAGCCGGCGAACACTTTATCCGAGTCCAACATGACCATCACCCCGCGTCCGTCTGACGGGGCGTAAGACTAGAGCGGGATGAATTTGGATTGAATTCGACGGGGATTCCCGAATTGGAGATTTTCTGATTCAGGGTGCTGGCTGGAAGGAGGCCAGCATGGATGGGAAGGCCTTATTCGAACGATCTTCGTGAGCGGGCGGTCGGAGCGGTTTTGCACGGCGGACTTTCGCGCCATCGAGCGGCGGCTCAGTTCGGCGTTGGGGTCAGCACGGTCGTCAACTGGGTGCGGCGGTTTCACGAGACGGGCAGCGTGGCGCCGGGCCAGATGGGCGGACACAAGCCGAAGGCGATCCGCGACGGGCACGCGGCCTTTCTGTCCGAGCGCATTCGGCAAGGAGCCTTCACGCTGCGCGGGCTGGTGGCGGAACTCGCCGGGCGCGGGCTCAAGGTCGACTATCGCTCGGTGTGGAATTTCGTCCACGCGGAGAAGCTCAGTTTCAAAAAAAAGCGTCGTGGCGAGCGAGCGCGAACGGCCCGACGTCGCGCGAAGGCGGGCGCAATGGAAGAAGCGTCAGGACCAGATCGAGCCCGAGCGTCTGGTGTTCATTGATGAGACCTGGACGAAGACCAATATGGAGCCGCTTCGCGGCTGGGCGCCGCGGGGCGAAAGGCTGGTGGCCAGCGCTCCCCACGGCCATTGGAAAACCATGACCTTTGTCGCCGCGCTTCGCTGCGACCGGATTGAAGCGCCGTGGCTGCTCGATGGCCCAATCAATGGCGAGGCGTTCAAGACCTACCTCGAGAAGGTGCTCGCGCCCACCCTCAAGCCGGGCGATCTGGTGATCATGGACAATCTCGGCAGCCACAAAGGCGGCGCCATCCGCCGGGCGATCCGGGCGGCCCGCGCCAAGCTCTTCTTCCTGCCCAAATATTCTCCTGACCTGAACCCAATCGAGCAGGTCTTCGCCAAGCTCAAGCATCTCTTGCGCAAAGCTGCCGCCCGAACAATCGAAACCCTCACCGCCGCGGTGGGCGAACTGCTCGGAGCCTACACCGCCGAAGAATGCGCAAACTACTTCACCAATGCAGGATACCAAGCCTAATCTCATCACGCTCTAGCACACACGCGTTTGTTGTGGGTCGTATGGTCCGAGATTCGACCTATCCGGGGTCTGAGCCTGGGTGACCTGGCGCGCCGGGCAAAGTAAAGATGAGAACTTTGGGCAATGGTTGATTGTGCTCCGCCACCGAATGAAATGAGTGCATTAGCACACCCGAACGCCTAGCCCAGGATCTGACCGGCAGGAGCAGACCCGGAAAACGCGCATCGAAAGTGCTGTCAGCGCGAAGAGCCTCTCGCACCGCTCCCGGAGTTTGCGGAACCGCCGCTCCTCCGCTGAGGGAGGTTGAGGAACCCAAAAACCGGTACTAACAGCTTATAATGGCGTAAGTTTTTGATGTTGAACATCCTCAGATACCAACAAAAATACCAACGCATTCTTTGTACCTCGGCGGAGCAAACCGCCCTGATCGGCTGCGCGGCGGTTCAGCGTGTCGACGCGCGCCAGGCACCGGCACCCTGGCGCATCGTCAACGTCGAAAGTCGACCCGCAAATCGCCAAGTTAGCCTATGCGGTCAACCGCAATAAGCTGCGCAGGCGGCGGGCCGCCCTCCGGGTTTCTTAAGAACATGCTCCCCAGTGGAGAAAGTTCCCAGTGTACCGGTCATAGCAGTAGGTACGCCCTGGCGTCGAGTAATATTGATAACACGCTCCCCAGTGGAGAAACTCCCCGGTGTGGCGATCGTAGCAGTAGACGCGGGCCTCAGCAAGCGAGGAGAAGCCCATCAGGATTCCGGCCGTCAGCGCGACCAAACGAGCATACTTTGACATTTTTGACTTCCTTCCCTTTAGAGGACTTTCACTGTTGGCTCTGTCTGCGACAATAGCTAAAGTCGCGAACCGTGGGACAGTATCTAATTCCGGGATGGTCCGCGGTGCCGCCACGCACTCACCCGCTGTGAGATTTCGCACGTGATCAGCCGTGTCGCGGAGATTGGGCAGTCGGGGCGATATTGGTTGCACCCTAAAGGACTCAGGATCGCCCCGAATTCCGCCCGCGCGCCTTGACCCTGAGGCGCCCGCTGCAGGTCTGGCGGCGACCGCACCGCAAGTGACTTGCGGCGCACATCACGGCCAGCCCTATACGTAGAATCGTCAGGCCCGCCCCGACCTCCTGCTCCGGCGTCAAACCATTTGACGCTGCGAGATTCGTGGTAATAATGCCGATATCCTAGGCGAGCTGGGATAACTCCAGTGGGATTCCGTAATGTGAGCCCGTCGGTCGTCGGCAAGAGGCGCGCTCCACACTTCGTCTTATCGGATCTTTCCGATGGCGCGGAGCACCGGCAAGCAACTGTCCTTTTCGCCGATGTTGTGGGTTTTACGCAATTCACAGCGCGCGCGGGGTCGGAGAACGCCCACGCTCTCATGCAGGCCATCCTCCCAATATTGGCTGAGACCGTTGAAAGTCAGGGCTGCGGATTCAAGAACTTCCAAGGCGATGGCATCGCATCGTTCTTTGGCGTGCCGTCCGCGCTTGAAGACGCACCGCTCCGTGCGTGCCGGGCGGCTCTCGCCATAAACGAACGCCTGGCGGGCGTTTCGGAAGAGTTGGAGGCGCGCTTCGGCATACGGCCGAAACTTCGGATGAGCATCAATTCGGGCCCCGCGGTCGTCGGCGAGACCACGAAAGGGGACAAAACAACCTTCGCCGCGCACGGCCCTGCGGTCAACCTCGGCTCGCGATTGATGGCTGTGGCTGAGCCCGGAACGGTCCTCATCGGCGAACAGACGCACAAGTACACCGAGGGAATGGTGGAAGCCGTCTTTGCCGGCATGTTTCAGCTCAAGGGATTGAGCGAGCCGCAGGCGGCCTACCGTCTTGTCTCCATAAGTGAGGAACCAACACGCTTCGCGGCGGCCCGATTACGCGGACTGACAGAATTCGTGGGACGCGCGGATGAACTCGCGACGCTTGAATCGAGCATCCGCGACCTCCGTTCGCTGCGTGTCATCGACATCGCTGGAGAAGCCGGGATTGGAAAGTCTCGGTTGCTGCACGAATTCATCAGAAGCCGATCTGACGACCACGATCTCGTCTTGCGAGGAAGCTGCTCACCCGACGGGCAACGGACGCCATACTTGCCGTTCATTGAAATTCTTCGACACGGGCTCAACTTCGCTGACAGCGAAATGCTGGAGTCAGCGACCGTGAAGATCGAAAAGGGCCTGGATCGTTTGGGCCTGGAGGCCTCAGACAATTGCGACCTGCTGCTCCATCTCTTCGGACTCGCAAGGCCGAATGGACTCGGACTTGACGGCGCGCTTATCGGTTTGCGCACCCGCGATCTACTGTTCCAACTCTTGGAGAGGCTTTGCACCGCTTCAAGAGTAATCGTCGTGGTCGAAGATTTGCATTGGATCGATAGCGCATCGGAAGAATTTCTAGGCAGGCTGATTGGACGGGAGAACGCCCCTCCAATGCTCATGCTCTGCACCCGGAGACCGGAATATCGGGCGCCATGGGACAATGAATCTAAAGTGGTGCGGCTTCGGCTGGAGCCGCTCTCGCAGAGCGAGACGCTCCAAATCATAGGCGCGCAACTCGGCGTTGCAGTGGTGCCGGAAGCGCTAGGCCGCCTTATCGGGGCGAAAGCGGAAGGCAATGCGCTTTTTGCCGAGGAGATCACGAGGTTCCTCGTCGAACAGCGAATTGTTCGCAACGTCGACTTCAGAGCTTCAGTATCACGCTCCCTCTGCGGCGGCGGCGTTGCCTGGGACGCTTGCGCTGCTGTTATCGGCGACGATTGATCGATTGAAATCTGAAGACCGATCGCTGCTCCAGTTCGCGTCGATTATCGGCCGCCAATTTGATCTGCCGCTTTTGGCTTCCGCGAAGGGCGCTTCAACTCAAGACGTGGCTCGGCGCCTTGGCGCCATCGAACGAACAGGACTCGTTCGTCGCGACGGTCGATCAGAAAGCTACTCATTCAAGCACGCGCTTGTTCGGGACGCGCTTGTCGAAAGTCTTTTGGGCCCCGTGAGATCCAAGCTGCATTTGGCGATTGCACGTCAAATTGAACAACGCAGCGCTGGACGAACAGTGGAGGTCGCAGAGATCCTCGCTCATCACTATTCCTGTACCGACCTATATCCACAGACCTTTGTTTATTCCTGCCTGGCAGGACGGAAGTGTCTCGATATCTATTCTCTGGAAGAAGCCGAACAATATTTCAGAAAGGCGCTTGATATTTGCGAAAGCAAGGCCACGAAGAGTTCGGAAATTGCGCTATCAAAAGCTGTGGTTGGGCTTCTTGAGTTGCTCTATCTTGCTGGGAACGTACTGGAGACAAAGCGAGTTGCCGAGCACTATATTCCGCATCTTGAGCAGAACGGGGCCTCACCCGAACTGGTTTTCGCGCTTTACTTCTTAAGTCTGATGCTTGCCAATCTTTGCGAGTTCCGGGTGGGCGAGGCGAAAGCCAAGCAAGCCCTCTCGATCGCGGAACAGACCGGCGATGTTAGGGCGATCGCCTACGCGCGTCACGCCGTCTATTTCCTGGCTGTCGTGCTGGGAAGCACCCCCCGTAAAGGGATGGAAGCAATGGGCTCACAGCTCTTGGCTGAGTGCGAGATGACAGGAGATAATTACATCATCAACTGGGCTTATTGGTCGATTGCATACTATTTCTTGAATTGCGGCGCTCTCCGCGAGGCGCGGGGGTGGGTCACGAAGCTGACTGAGACTGGGGAGGTGAGGAGGGACCAACGGGCTCTCGGCATGGCCTATTGGACACTTAGCTTGATTGAGATCTACGCCCGCAATTACGAACAGGCGGAGAAAAACGCAGATCGGGCGCTCGAGATCGCCGTGGCTCCGTACGACCGCAATGTGGCAAACCACACCAGAGCGATCGCCCTGCTCCTGCGGGGGAGGCTGGAGGAAGGGCTCCAGACAATGCGCGCCGCCAGAGACTGGTCTCTCAACAACGGTTGGCTGTTTTCTGCGCGCGGCACTGACATGTCAATGGCAAGCGCAATCGCACTCAGCGGCGATATTCGCGGCGGGATCGAGTTGCTCCAGTCCGGAATCGCCACCGCCGATTCTAATGGGAGCTGGGCATACGCCTCCTGGAACCGCCTCGTTCTCGCCGAACTCTATCTGGCGGCCGCGACCGCAAAGAATCGGCCTCGCGCTGCAATCATACTTCGCAATCTCGGGACGATTGTCGGGGTAACGCTCTTCGGCACGAGGCGGGCGCGCGAACTGCTGACCAACCTGAGCGAAATTAACCAACTTGACGAGCTTGGCGCAGTGCGCGCCTCCATCGAATTCGACCTCGGGGTACTGGCGAACGTGCGGAAAAGATCGGCCGAGGCGCGCCACCATTTCGCGAGAGCCCGCCTAGCCGCAGCAGCGCAAGGCGCTACGAGTTTCGTCAATGAAATTGACGCGGCAATCGCGAGGCTCGGATAGGAATTGCGCGCGGCCAGACAACGCTCGGGTCTCGCTAGAAGCATCAGTCAGTGGAAAGCGTCGAATTCGCCTTCACTGCGACCGCGGGTTAGTCGATTTCACAATCTCAGCACCGAGTTGTAGACTGCCCGAGAGGAGTTCTTCCTAGCCACCGCGCCGTGTCGACGCCTTGGCGGACACGCGATTCCGCCGAATGCGGGACCCGCTTGGCGGCGTCGAGGCCGTACGCTCCCAGCACGCCGGGCCGGTCCGATAGCAGGCCGAGACTCTGCTTCACTGCCTCCTCGAGGAGGGAGACGGCAGATTCCGCGATAATCATTGGGGAGAGAAACTCTCGCGCTTTGGCCGTGCCGCTCAACACTGCGCCGACCACCTGAGCATAGGCCTCATTCATTCTGGCGCCGCGAGAGAAAGCGCGCAACGAGAAGAGCCACAACGGGTTGAGATTGCGATTGGCGATGGCATGGACCATCAGTCGCGCAAACGCCATGTCAACGCCGAGCTCGCTACGAACGGTCTTTTCGTATCCAACGAGCGCCTGCTGTGTCAGCGAATTGCTACCCAGGCAGTTCAGAATAACAGGCGCCGCCCAGCGGGCGCTCAAAAGCGCATATTGAATCCCTTCGCCGTTGATCGGATTGATCAGTCCGGCGGCGTCGCCGAGTAGAATGACGTTGTCGCCGACAAGCCGGAGCGAGGGATTGTAGGTGGCGAGCGGCCAGCCCGCGATCTTTCCAGAAATTCGGCTCGCTGCTAGGCGATCGCGTGTCAGCGCATCGGCTTTAATCCGAGCGATCAGGAGATCGCGGAGATGCTCTTCCACGGGCGGCACCGTCTCGGATGGCATACCGATCCCGATATTGGCGGTACGCTCTCCGACCGGAAACACCCAGTAGTAGCCTGGGTAAAAGTCGCCGCCGAAGCAGAAATCGCAGCGATCAAGGTCTCCAATCGGGCCTTCGCAATAGGCCCGGACAGCAATGAGAGTGTCCGCTCTTGGGTGTCTTGCGCCTCGCAGCGCGCGCGCAATGACAGAACTGCTGCCGTCGGCCCCGACAACGAGCCGCGAGCGCAGATTTCTTTCGGCGCTCCGAGCCCGGAACGTCACCTCTGCGGCGCCGCTGCTCGACTTGAAATCCGTTACGTTGACGCCCTCCCGGAGCCGGGCGCCCGCACGGCGCGCGGCCTCAAGAATCATGGCGTCAAGTTGGATACGCGGAATGACCCGGCCGAAATTCGGCGGTCCATCGACAATGTGCGGTTCGTATTCGCTGAGCTTTTCGCCATCCAACACGAAGCCCCCCCGACGGATCATGTTGGTTTTTTCGATCTCTCCAGCAGGGATGCCGAGGGTTGCAAGCTCGGCTAACGCCGCCGGGCCGAGCAAATCGCCGCAGACCTTGTCCCTTGGGAAATGGGCGCGGTCGAGAAGCAACGTGTCTATGCCCGCTGCGGCCAGCTTGGCGGCCAGCGCCGCTCCGGCAGGACCGGCTCCGACTACGATCACATCGGCGTCATATTTTTGAACGAGTCGGCGGCGCGAACCTTTGGCGGTTTCGAGCGGGGTTGGCGGGGCGACAGGGGCGATGAAGTCTTTTTCGCGAGGAGCGAGCTTTTGCGCGATTGCTTCGTTCTTATGGTCCGGGGTTGCAACTCGGCCGTGTGCGTTGAGGTCTTCGCGATACGCTCCGGGTATGGACAGCGCAAGGCCGGGGCCGTAAAGCCGCCCAGGAGTTTGAAATCCCGGAGCCAGGTTGTCGGCGATAGCCCGCCGCAATATCGCCGCGACCGCCGCGGCTGTGAAGCCATATGCATCATGGACGATCATTCGGAGGCGACGTGATCGACGCCATCGATCCTCGGCGTCCGCCACGATGACCTGCTTTGCCGCGCTGCGCGCATCGTCCGACGGTCGCTCAAGCCAACCGGAGCGGCCAGAGTCTGGGATGGTGCGCTGTCGTGTTGCGCCAAGAGTGGTGGCAAACCCCATCGCCACAGCCGTCGCGATCCGGGCGAGGCTCGTCTCGAGGTAGCCTTCAATATTCGGGATCCCAGTGGTGAGGTGGGCAGTGAAAACATCCGGCAACGACACCGCGAAACTCGTGCGCGGGCCTTCGCCATAGTCGAACGGCCTTTCCAAACGGCCGATCGGAATTCGGGTCAGTCTGCCGGCTTGTCGCACGACAACGTGATCCCGCGCCTCGTTAAAAACCGTCTTTAGGCTGTCGCGCGAGAATATCTCGGATTGGGCGATCCCAATCCGCAGGTACTTGGCTTCGGGCACCAGGGTCGCGATGTCGGCGGCCAGGCAGTCGGAAGCGACGATCAAAAATCCTGCGCCCGGCATGATCATGATCCCGCGCTCACGGGCGGCCGCATCGTGGCGATGCGCGGCGACAAAGGCCGATAACTCGCCGGCGACGTCAAGGTAGTGAGTGCGTGTCGCCAGGCAGGCCTCGATAAGCGCCCCGGAGGTGTCGATGACCGGGCCGGCGGCGTTGACGACGAAATCGATATCGGCAAGGGCGTCGACGATTGCGGAGGGTTCGTTGAGGGAAAAGGCGCGGAAGGGCACGCCAAGCGGGCGGGCCACAGCCGCAAGGCGCGTCGAAGCTCGCGCAGCGAGCACTAGCTCGCAGTCAAGCTCGGCCGCCGCACGCGCGATAAGGGATCCGGTAAATCCGGTGGCTCCGTAGATCATAAGGCGGCGAGATCTCTTCATGGCGAAGCTCGCAATCAATTTCCGTCCCTGACCTGATCACGGGAGCGCGCAGATCGCAACGCAGCTTACGGATGATCGTAGGCGACTATGTCTTCGAGCGCGGGCGTGCCGGCGATCGCGTGCGCAGCCAACCGTCCCGACATGACCGCCGCTTCGACGCAACCTTCGTTGAACCCGCACTCGGTCCAATCCCCGGCGATCGTCAAATTGTCATATGTGTTGTCGAGCGGCGAAATGCGATACTTAAGGGTACCCGGCAGAGCAAGGGCGTATCGATCCGTGGGGTTTACGTTCGCCGTCCAAAACTGTGACGATAACCGTGCTTCCCCAGCGCTGGGCTTGGCACCAGGCGCGTGCTCTCCGCGCGGGTCGGCAAGCAAGTCCCAGCGAAATCCCCCGGCCGGCGTTACCGAGCCAGGCCATAGGAACTTTATGTTGTCCTGGAGGAAACTAACGGCGTTGCGTCGAACCTCCTCGCGCCTCCTAACGGGATAGCCTGGATGCTCGAAGTCCTCACCGGGCGGCGGATCTCTCAGAACGCCGCAGAAATAGGCGACAGTGCAGGGCGGATTTGCCATGATTCCGCGGGAATGACTTGCCCCATGTCGGCCCAGGTGTCGAACGGCTTAGCGTATCCGGCGAGGGTGACAGGCGGCGCCGACCAACCCAAATCCTGCAAATCCTTCTTGAGCCAGATCTGAAAGGCTTGAGTCGCGACTGTCTTCACATTTGCGACCATGTCGCGCCAACGTTGATCGATCGCCAGGATTTCTTGACACACATATGGGATGACGCCTAAGCCTACACCGAGCACGACGACATCGAAGTCCGTCGTAACGGTGAGCGTCTTGGATCCGACCTTGCGTCGCTCCCAATGCAATTCAAAGTCTACACCTTTGACTTCGAAGAGTCTTACCATTCTCAAGCTGACTATAGTTAGGCTTACTCGGCCAGCATCGCGCGCCGTTGATTTCGATCAAAGGCTCGTAAGACGCGTCCCCTCGGCAGTTGGCCTGGAGGTCGAATTCCAGCGCTTCAACATATGGACGGTCGCGCGGACCTAAGCGGCTTTTGGCTGCAATTTTTACATCCTTTAGCCGGTGGAAAAATTCAAAAGAGACGCCGCGATTGACCAAGACGTCATAAAAAGGGACGAACACTACGTCGCCCATGCTTGCTCGCATCTTCCAGAATAGCGCGCCGCGATAGCTCAAAAAAAACCTGAACGACGCGCGCAGGGCCTGTCCTGCGGCGATCTGCGGACGAGCCGGGTCTCCGTCGACATACGCAAGGCCCAGATCATATAGGCCGCGCAGATAGGCCGAACTAAGTGAGCGCTCGGACGCGCCATTGAGACGTAGCCAATCTCGGCATTCGTACTCATCAATACAGTCGAAGCCGCGTGGGTTAGTCAATAGCCTGAAACGTAATATTCCAACAATTGTCGAAAGCACGATATCTATGACTTCCCACTTACAACGAACCTCGTTGTTGTCCTCAAGAATATTCTCCAAACCGTTGCGAATATTGGCTGCCACCGTCTCAAGCAGACTTAGGACCGAGTTCTTAGGCGGCCCAGGCAAGCGAAGCGCGCCTTGAACTAGCGAAAGCGCCTCGACAAGCCCAACTGACCCTGTGAGCTTGCCTACACGCAAGAGGGCGTCAATAGCATCGCTCATAGCGCTAGGCGGCTGCTCGGCTGTATAGCCAAGCGGATCTGCTGGCTTGAATGCTGGCGGCCATTGGAACGTATGCGTCTCGATCCCAAAAACGAGTGAGCGCAGTAATTCGAGAAGACGCACGGCATAGGCGCGCATTGTGAACGGATTGTGCTCGTCAATCGGGTCGCCGGGGTCGCCGGCGCCTGTCGGGAAGTGGGCGGTCCAACCCACCCAGTGGTCTTTGGATCGATCGGCTATCCCGATGTGAGAGTCCCGAAGGAAGGCGTCGCTCCAGTTGTTGAAACACCATCGCCTTCTCTTCTCGTCAGCTTCGGCATAGCACTGGCGTAGCAAGCGAAAGGCGTTGTCATAGGAACCGAGCCAAACGTGTAGCCCATGCTCTTCTATCCGACCGGCCGGCCCTCTTCCCGATGCGGCCTTGCCGCCAAGACGCCATCCCTGCTGATAGACGGTGACATGATACTTGTTGTTGTGTTCAGGACGAGAAAGCTCGAAGGCGGCGGCGATCGATGCGCAACCGCCACCGATGACTGCAACTTCGATTCGTTTCCGGTCGCGCAACCTTGGCCCCGTTAGGTCGTTCGGGAGGAGCAATTCAGTCAGAACCAAATTGCAGGTTGGAGATGCAATCAGCCAGCACCCTATCGGGCCTCGGGAGCGATCGGACCTGCCATCTACAATTCAGAAGCGATAGGTGAGGCCCGTCGCCAATACCCATGGTTGGGCGTGGGTTACAGCTGTCGCCGCAGTTTCAATCACTCCTATGGGCGGACCGTAATTCAGTCCAGCAGCCTTGCTGATCGACGTATCGAAATATTTCTTCACATCTATGAAGACGCCCCAATTTCGATTGAGCATGTAGTCAACCCCGCCCTGCAAAACGAGTCCAACTGACGGCTCGGTCGAACTGCCCACGCTGAAGGCGTCCCGGACGGTTAAAGCGAAGATCGGCGCGATCCCGGCGCCCAAATAGGGCTGGAACGGTCCGAACTGAGTAAAATGGTAGACGGCTGTTATCGGCAGCGCGCCGGGCAGCGCTGTCGAGAGGAGCGTCCCCGCGAAGGGCTGAGTCGCGGAATATCCGGTTATCCTCGCGGTCTGCCAGACGGGTATTCCGCTCGATACGTCAAGCGACCAGTTCGGGGTGACGAAGTATCCAGCCTGGAAACTGACCGTCAGTAAGTTTGAATAGCTTTGACTACGCCCCGGCACAAGTATTTGAGGCCCTAAACCGAGACCGCCGATGACCTGTTGTTGTACGTATAGCTTCGATGAACTCTCGCTGATAACGCCCAAACCGCCAATTCTCACGAACCAATGCGGGGGTGATTTCGGGAGGCGGGACCGGCGTCGCCGGCAACTGGCTGGCCGTCAGGTCCGCAGCCTGAACGGGGTCGGGAGGAAGAGCGAAAATTGAGCATGCGGCGACGAAAGCCCTGATGGAGGTCGTCGTCTTCCTTTCGGGTGTCATGGCGTTCCCCAGATTGGCAATAACTGCGCTCAAAAAGGCCGGTTTTCTTTGAATTGATATATCGATTCTCTTTGTTCGCCCAGTCCGTATTAGTCTCCATTCACAGCCAAGAGCGCCGGCGCACGAACGCGAATCCCCCCGGGCGCTCGCGCTCGCGGCCCTCGTCCACTGGCGCGCCATCCTCGCCGGCGCGCTGCTAATCGAGGGCATCTTTAATCGTCATATCCAGGGAGCAGCGCGTTCGGTACCAGGCGCCGGTCGGCATGACGAGCTTCCCCGGCTTGCCTTCTTCAAAGCCGAACAGCTTGCACAGAGTTTTCCACGCCGGCGGCGCGGAAGGATCGGCATGGAACGTCAACAGAACCGTGCCGGTCGGCTCCGCCATGCGCATGTTATCGCCGAATTTCGCCGTGCCCGTGATCCACGTGCTCTGCTTCTGCAAAGCCGTTCTTAGGTTCTTTGCACCGACAGGCGACACTTGGATCGAACTGAATTCCCTGAACCTGTTCCTTATGACGGAGCGCGCGAACGCGCGGCGGTACGCCGCCCCGTCAAAATCGGTCTGCAGCCAACTCATCGGCGCAATCGACACCGGGGCGAGGGCAAGCTGGGGATCCACTTTCACAAAGGCCCCATCGTCGATCGCCTCGAGCGGACAGTTGAGCTCAAGGAGCCTCGGACCGGACCCACCTCCCATCCGGCTCGCTAGGGAGATCCTTGTGATTTTTCCGAGGGGCTGCGGTTCTTTGTCATCTTTCGCAAGTCTGCCGTCGGGCCTCAGCAACTTGACCTTCTTCGAATTTACACTGTCCGGCACGTAGAAATTCGCCATTCGCTTGTCGAAGCCCTGCACGTTGCGTCCCAAAATCTTCGACCATGAATTGTCGACGAATATCGTCGGCACGAACGTCGCGGCGTCCCGCGCTTGCGCAGTGTCGTCGTCGACCCGTCCGACAAGTATCCGCGCAATCAGCTCATGCTGGGATTGAACATCGTGGGCCGTGAGGGGCGGCGTAGGCTTCGTTTGCTTCATTTTGCCGTAACGCAGCAGTTCGACGATCACCGTATAGGTCGCAGCGGAAAAGCGGAAATCCGAGACAGCGCTTCGCGTCACGGCCGAAAACTCGTCCGAAAGGTCGAGATGAAAGTTGAGCGGCTTAACAAGTTCGTCCATAAACCCCGTCAGCCTGGCCAAGCCTTTTTCATCGTTGTAGCCAAGTTCTCTTGGGTCGATGCGAAAGCCGAGCGCCTCGACATCTTCGAACTGGAATGCGGCCACGCCGAACGTGTCAGCCCGGCTCATCGTCACAGCTTTCCCGGCAGGGAGCTTATGATCAGCCCAAACTGGCAATTCGATATCCCCTGACCATATTTTCGTCGGTTTTTCGCGCCTTTCTGGAAAAGGCGGCGCGAGCCGGAAGTAGCGAGACGCGTTGACCTTAAAAGTCGATTGGTGCTTCTTCCACTCCTTTACATTCGATCGCGACTTGGGAGACCACGTTACTGCCTTTGCTTCGACTTGCGTCCCAGGCGATACGACATCGGGTCCCCGAAGCGCTTGCTTGTATTGAGTTTGGGCCAGCGCGTTCGGATTTGAAGCATAGCTCCCGCGCCCTCGCGGCAGATTCGTGATCGACACTAGGTGGTGGGCGTATTGTACGACCTTATCCTTCCCGACGAAGCAGGGCGTGCTGACCTTCAAGCCGTTGTTTTTAGTTGGCGCAATAACGGCGTCGCCAAGGGGGAAGCCGCGATCGCTCCACACGGCGCAACTTTTCGTGCCATTCGCGAACCCGATTCGGCACACGAATGTCTTCGGATCGTCAGGGTCGTCAACGATCGAAAACAGCACCGCGTATTCGCCATTGTTCTCGATGATCTCAATGGCGCGAGGCGGGTTGTTCGCCGCGAGCAGCGGCTCGGAGGGGGATATGTCCGGATCTATCGCCGCCATTTTCAACGGCGCGGGAGGGGCGTTCCCGAAGGTGGCCAGCCAGAATTTCGCCATCGGATTTTCTCTGTCTATCGGCCCGGGTGCCGTTGTCGCGTTACAGTAGGGGGCTGCTTTGCCTTTCTTCCAGCGCGTCGCATCCCCGAAAGGTATCGTCGGTCAATTTCTTATCCGCCGCCAAGGAAACCGGCCCCAAGACCTGGGCCGGGGTCAGCCAACCTTTGAGGTCGCGGGTGGTCGCCATTTTCTGGGTGATTCCGACAACGAGCTGGGCGGTGAATTGGTAGATGTTAGGAACCTGCCATAGCCAATCGACCACGCGTTGTCGAAACCTGTCCTCGATCTCAAGAACGACAACATGCTGATCCTCATTCAGCTCCGATTGGGTCAGCGACTTGGGCAAAAGGTTCAACGAGCTCCCGGTGACCGCACGGACGAAAGGCTGGGAAGTGAATGGCGAAAGCATTCCGGCGGCCTGGTAGGCGATGCGGCCCAAGGATCCCATCTCCACATACGACTCGATCGTGTCGGCCTTCAGACCTTTACGGACGAGAGTATGTTTAGCGGTCATTGTGTCGATCATGTTGACCGCGGATGCGATTCGTGGGCGTCCTTGCTTCGGCTTGCCGTTCTTGTTCTCCTTCGCGCCTTGATGGTCGCCGCGCCGAGGGCCAAAGTCGAATGTACGTTCAAGATTTCCGAGCGGGATGTGCGACGCTCGCATTTGTTTGTCCAGTTTGTCACTTTTTTCGGCGGGATCGAAACGTACGACGGCGACCTGCTCCCGCAATGAGCGAGCGATCGAGGCCGCGCTGCCGCGGGTGATATTCAGGCTCTGCGGCACGGCGATGCGAACGGCTCCCAGCGGCTCATCCGCGCCCAACTTCGAAAGAGCGAGATTCAAGAGCACGTCGGACGCCGCGGCGCTGGCCCCCGCCCCTGACACCATCACGACTCCTCGCTGGTCCGCTTTGAGCGCGAGGCCGTCGATATTCCTGTAAACGTCGATTTCGCTGTTAATGTCTACGTAGTGGCAGCGCGCCTCGAGAGCAGCGTCCGCCAACGCTTTGGCTGTCGACGCGAACGGCCCCGCCGCATTGATCACCACACTGAATCCATCGAGCCCTTTCATTATCTCGCTGCGGCTGTCGAGGCTGAACACGCGAAAATCCATTTTGTTCTTTTCCGCAACCTTGCGCAAATCGTCGCCGTCGCGCGCCGCGAGGGTCAACCGCAACTCATTGCCCGATCTTGTCATTGTTCTCGCTTTGCCCTCGGCGGCGATGAGGCCGCCGTTGAACCCCGTGGCGCCGTAGAGCAGAATGTTGCCTTTGCCTTGGCTCATACCGCCTCCTTTTGCGGCGCTCTTCAATATGAGCGTTGCGCTACCCAGACCAGCAAGCTGCGGATGAAGTTCAGATCGCGGCAATCGCGCACGCCGTCGAAATATTTGTCGAACTCGTGCATGGCCGCGCCGGCGAGAGCGTAGGAGATCTCGCGTGCGTACTCCATTGACCTCGTCCGATCGATGAGCGACCGCACCCAGGCGACCTCAGACGCTGATCTCGCGTCCCGCTCGCGTCCAAGGAACGCCGTAAGCTCGCGGCGCTCCTCAGGACTCGCATGTTGCAAGGCATGGATAATCATCAGCGTTCGCTTGCCTTCGAGCAAGTCGCCGTTCGCCTCCTTGCCGTATTCGGGTTCGGGGTCCAGATTGAGAAGATCATCCCGAATTTGGAATGCCGCGCCAAAGAAGAAGCCCAACCGGATCAGCGGGTCGAGCGGCATTCTGCCGCGCGCTCCAATCAGGCAACCGATGCGCATTGGATAGATCGCGAGGAGCCAGCAAGTTTTCTGCAGCGCCATGCGCAGATAGTCCTCGTCGGTGAGATCTGTTCGGTTCTCGCGTTTCCACCCGAGTTCAAGCGCCTGACCCTCGGCGCTTTCCCAGGCCATACGCTCGGTTTCCTCGAAGATGCTCAACGCCGTCGCAATTCCGAGCCGGTGCATGTTGTCTTTGAGAGGGTGCAGACTGAGCAACCCCATCGCGTCGCCTGCGTTGATTGCTAACGGGATGCCGTGCAAAGCGTGGAGCGTCGGGGTCCCGCGCCGCACGTCACTGCCGTCTTCGATGTCGTCGTGAACAAGCATCGCATTGTGCAGAAACTCGATCGAGGCCGCCGAGGAGACCGCGTCCTCCACCTCCGCTCCCGTGGCGCGCGCCATGGCAATGCACAGGCTCGAGCGCAGCATTTTGCCGCCGCGGCGCGGATAGTCGGCCATCAGCTCATACAGATAAGAGCGCGGCTCATCTTGCGGCAGATAGGCCAGCATTGTCTTGCGGGTGAGCTCGCCATATTCGCTCAGGACTTCTCGCACGAGGGACTCGTCAATCGCGGTGAAAGCCATGTCGTCGGTGGGGCGCATAACCCTCCCGCTAAATTTCGATCTCGATCACGCCGAGCTGAACGTTCTGCTCGTCGCAGACGGCTGCCTTCCACGACCCTTGATCAGAAGGGGTTAGCGTAAACTCCAGCGTGACTTGCCCTCCCGGCTCAATGGCGAGCGCCGAGTCCAGCGTCTTTTGAGCGTCGGCCGAGTTGAAGAACAAGAGTTTAGAGATCTTGGCCGGAACCCCAGCGACAACTTCATAGCGCTTAATTCTGACGGGACGCTTGTCACCCTTCAGAACGACCTTCACGTGCGTGGACGATCCGGTTGATTTGGGCTGCGGGGGAGACGCCGCGTCGGCGGCGCGCGGGGCTTCGTCCCCCGCGCCATCGCCCGCGGAGCCGGAGGCTCGGGGCGGCGTCAAGCCGAACATCGACCCGGCGATCTGATATTGCGCGGCCATCAACCGCCTCACCGGGTCGCCCTCACCGGCCAACCCTTCCATCCAGGTCAGCACGCTCATCACAGCCCTTTGGATCAATTGCTCCGTCGCGTCGACGGCCTTCCGATCGCTGCGCGCGCCGACGGCTCGGTCTCCGGCTTCGCGCAGGCGTTGGGCTAGGCGAGTGCTGCGCTCGATCTGCGCCTCCGCGACGCGGTAAGCCATGCGTACGGCGGCGACGGCGGTGTCCTGGGCCGTAGCCAACGGCAGGCCTCCGACGCCAGGCCGACCGCCTTCGGCAGTTCGATAGAGGCCCCCGGTCTTTCGAATCGGCCCGCTGCGCTCAAGCTGCGGTCGGGACCACAGTTTCATTTCCTCGGAGGACGCTTTCTGGTTCATGGGTGATCGTAGCCGATGATTTCTTCGAGAACCGGATATTCGGAAATAGCATGGGAGGCGAGCAGGCCGGACATCACTGCAGCCTCCACACAGCCGACGTCGAGCCCGCAGGCCGTCCAATCGCCGGCAACTGACAAGTTCTCCACCGAGCGATCGAGCGGCGAGATGCGGTGGAGGATCAGTCCCGGCTCCGATAGCGTAAAGCGATCCGAGCCCTCGAAATTGGCCTGCCACTGCGCTTTTTTGAGCATGGGCGGCTTCGACGGGTTCTGTTTCGGAAAGGCGGGCCACACCTTCCGTATCCTGCCCTTCAGCAGCTCGTTAAGGTTTCCCTGGACTTCCCGATTCGCCGCACAATACACCATAGAAGTCCTGGGCTCTCTCTCTTGCGGCCGCCCGGTCTGCCGAGGACCGGGAAAGAAGCGTTCGCGCGTAGACGGCAAGCGCAGGTTGGATTTCGTTCTTTAGCGCAGCCCATCGCGTGCGCGGCGCCACGCCATTGATCGCATTCAAGGAGAATTGTTTCGCTGCCGTTGCCGCTGGCCCCCGCGGCCGGCGTGCGGCACTCTGCTGGCGAAGCACGTGGTCCTGGAATGCTTTGAGCGTGTCATCCGCCTTGTCGCGTAGGTTCTTCAATTCCGCTTCCGCAACGGGAGCGCAAAAATAGGCCAGCGAGCCCGCGTCCGAGGGGCGTCCCGCCAGCAAACTCTCCGTTGCCAGAGAAGGGGTCATATCCACCCACGTATCGAACGAGAGACCAAGTGCGGTCACAATTCCGCATCCCAGATACCAGCCCAGCGACTCCAGATTCGGGGCCAGCCACGCTTGCGCGGACTTTGTCGCGATCGTCTTCACATTGTCGCAGGTTCTCGTCCACGCGGCGTTCAAAGGATCGCGATCGTCAGGGAGACAAGCCTGGCGGAAATCGTCGCGGCCAATCGCAATGATCACCCGGTCGAAATGTGCGCCCCGCCTGAGCGTCCTTGAGCGGGTTCCTTGCGCGGTTTCGAAGCGGATCGGACCATCAGGCCAACATCCATATCTGTCGAGCGCGTCCTCGCTCAGACGATCGACAGTAGCCCTAGGCCCCGGGATCTGGAATTCGAGCGAACGTATGTACCGCTTCCCGTTCAATTCATCGAAACGGATGGCCGCCAGCTTATGCAGAAAGTGAAATCGCACGGGTAGCGGCGGCGGCTCCTCGCCGTTCACCTTCCGATCAGGAGACTTCAAGACCTTGTAGAGGGGCGCGAACACGGCCTCGCCCATGCCAGACCGGGCGCGCCAGAACATCGAGCCGCGGTAGGTGAAGAAAGCTCGCAGCAGCACGCGCAGCGCGACGCCGGCGGCGAGGTTCGGCCTTGTCTTCTCGCCATCGGCGTAAGCGAAGGCGAGGTCGTAAACAGCGGTGAGGAACCTCGAATCGAGAGATTCCTTCGTTGCGCCGTGCTGCTGAAGCCACTTGCGGAAATCGAACTGATTGATTGAATCGAGCCCGTTGTCGTTCAACAGAACACGGTCGCGGAAGAGGCCGACTGTGATCGTCAGCACCATGTCAATAATCTCAGTCTTGGTGCGGATATCCGGGTCGACCCCGACGAAGTCGCGCAACAGCTTGCGGGTCTGCGCGGCGACGGCGTCCACCAAAGCGAGGGCCGAATCGGCGCCCACAAGTCCGAAATTGAAATCCTGCAGCCAGACCTCAAGGATCGTGACCGCCTGCAACCATGCCGCAGCGCCGGTCAGCGAGCCGGCCCGCAGCAGCTTCGCCATCCGCTCGATCATCAACTGCAGTGAGGTGGTTCCATCGACGTTATAGTCGAAGT
Organism: uncultured Alphaproteobacteria bacterium; assembly: GCA_963742305.1. Classification (GTDB taxonomy): domain Bacteria; phylum Pseudomonadota; class Alphaproteobacteria; order Rhizobiales; family Beijerinckiaceae; genus Roseiarcus. The sequence goes on along the minus strand of CAVULN010000016.1, from coordinate 49,834 downwards.
TGAGGATTTGATCAGATGTCGATCGATCGTCCGGCCGCGGTACGCCTGGCGGGTCTTCATTCGGCGTGCGGATGACGCTCAGCATCAGAAGTCTTGAGCAAGTCGAAGCTGCGCAAGAGATAACTCGCAAGCGTGAAGGGATTCGAATCCTCGTCCAAAGGTTCGCCGGGGAGTCCCTTCGCTGGCGGCAAATAGGCAGACCATACAGCCCAGTCTCGGGGCGGGTTTGGAGTCTGTCCGACCCCGGCGCCGACATTCGGTTCGGGGAAAAACGCGTCTTCCATCCTGCCATAGGCGAGCGCTTCCGCGGGGGGCAGGTTTGGGCCCCATCCGTATGTCTCAACCTCGGCATAGCACTGGCGCATCATCCGGAATGCGTTTTCGTAGAAGCCGAGCCAGACCTGCAGACTGTTGGTGCGGATGCTGCCGTCGACAGCGCGCGTCGATGCGGCCTTGCCGCCCAGCCGCCAGCTCTTCTCGTAGACGTGGACCTCACAATCCCCCTGTTGTGAGAGCGACCACGCTGCTGCGATCCCCGCGAACCCGCCCCCTACAATGGCCACGCGCATGATGGTCTTGCCCCTATCTTCTCACTCAATGCGATAGTCTCTCATCCGCGCCGAAGTGCATGAGGCGACCGCGTAGTTGCAAAGGCGATCGACTCTCGAGATCGCCTTGAAATAGCCGGCCTGGTTGCGAATGCGTCGCGCACGGCGGCCTCACCGCGTGAGGACCGCAATACCGGCTCGCGCTTCTTGTCGCCGGGCGACCAGCCTCGCGCCGCGTCTTCTCGGGTCATTATCATCTTCAGGCGAGCGGGAGTGGCTGCGGTTCGAAGCAGGCACCGGGTCAGCGTCAAGTCGGACAGTCAAATCGCCACGCGTGATCGCGCGGCCGCAGTTGTCTTCGCTGAACGATGTGAAGCCAAGACCGCGAGCGGGCCCTGAGCGCATGCTGAGCGCCTCACGGAATCGGTGGCCGGTGAGTGCAACGTAGTCTCCAGGTCCCAGGACACGCGAACGGCGCGGGTCGCCACCTCTGCAGTCACCCCTGGCAGCAGCGCTCAATGCCAGCCTAGCCGCGTCCATATGTGCGCCGCGACACATGCGGCGTTCCGCCTCTTGATCCGTCAACTTCCGCCCTTTGATCCGCGGACGGCTAACTGCGCTTGCCGCAGCATTAATCATCGGCGACATGGATACCATCCCTGCTCGCGCGCAGAGGACTACCACAACTGCCAACCGATTTCCTACACTTCCGCACTCGGCTGCCTGGGCTGCGTCCTCTTTGAGAGAAGAGAGAGCAAGCCCTCTTCACAGGCCGGGCCGGACGCGCAGAGATGCCCACGTAAATCCCGGCCGATGGCGGTGAGAATTAAAACGCAATACCGACACTACAATTCCATCGGTGCGCACCCGGGCGGGTCCCTTTTTTAACTATATCTCATTGGAGAAGCCTAGCAGGCTGGACCTTTCGACGAACTCCTGAAGCTCAGCTAAGTTAAGAAATTCGAGCCGTCTAGACCTATTCCGAATGATTCTCCGCTCTGAAAGCACTCTCATCTCGCGGGTAACCACTTCCCGTGTTGTGCCAATGCGGTTTGCGAGTTCGGCGTGCGTAGGGGCGGGAAATATTTCCAGTCGCCCAGAGGCTGAAGCCGAGCGCCCGAGGCGCAAGAGCTCGGAGTGCAGCCGCGCCGTGGTATTCAAAACACTTAGTTCAAAAACCTTCTCCGTTAGGCGGCGCACTTGACCCGCCAGTCGTTGCAATAGCCAGTCCGCCGCTTCCGGAGACGAGTGGATCGCCGAACGAAAATCGGCTCTTGTGAAGGTTAGTAACCGAGCGTCACTAGCGGCCACGATGTTAGCACACCTCTCCTCCCCGTCGATTGCGGCCAGCTCACCGAATATGTCTCCCTCTGTTAGATCGCGCAGCGACACCTCACGTCCACTCGTAGAGTAAAGCACCACATGCAGCCTTCCCTCTACTAGAACATAAACCTGAGAAGAGCGCTCGCCACGCGCAAGTAGATTTTGTCCCCTCCGGACGCGAGTAGTCTTAGAGTGTGCAAGTAAAGTGGTCCTAGCATCACCGGACAAACCGGTTAGACAACCAAACCTATCCTCGAGCACCATTACTTTCGGCCTTTTAGCTACCCATCAAGCGACGCTCTTCCTTAAACGATTAATCGCTCACAAGAGGGCCGCAGCCATCGCAGAGCAGCGCAAAAAGCTGAGCATTTTGGCGCCAAACAATCGGAGCACACGCGTCCTCACAGTATCTCATTCTTCTTCGAATTAGAAGAGCTAGTACGCCGCCGATCAGAAAGGTCGGGCGCCGCTGGGGTGCGGCCCTCTGATCTGACAATCCGGACGTTGTCGGCTCTTTGGAGCCGACCGAAAACTGATCCCTAGTGGTCAAAATCAGACAGAAGAGTTCGCCGGGTTCCCCGCGATTTCGGGGGCTGACTGCGAAGATGGCGGGTTCGAAGTGTCGGATTCTATCCACTAGGCGCGCAAGGAGCATGCGGCACTTTGTCCAGCGAGAAACTGAGCTGGCGGGAGGTGCGAAATGTCACAAGGGGCAGGTGTTTGGCGACACCGCGGACGGTCCGCAATTAGTTAATATTGCGCCGTTCGCGACTTTATTTGTCGTCGCAGCTACCAGGAATGGAGTACGAACATGAGGAAATTTGTAATTCGCGCGCTTGCCGCTGCGGTTTTGATCGGCTCAGCCGCCCCCGCCTTTGCTGATTATTACGATATTTATGGTCGTCTTCATTGTACCTTTGGATGGCACTATGAATGGGATGCTTACGGCCGCACGTGGTATGTGTGCGACTGAGAGAGATTGCCTGGCCGGGCGCAGACCCCGGCCAGCGTTTGCTCGGATGGAGGGCGCCTTTAGTGTACCGACTTTGAGGCTACGTCGTCCTCTGGCGACTTTTTCGAGGATGTTAGCGGCTTGGGCGGTCCAGATGAACGGTTTGGCGTCGCATTGTGCTGGCCCAAGTAGGCTTCGATAGCGGTCTCTTCACTCCTCGACTGGGGATACGACAATGCGCAGCCTCAGATCGTGTCCCAAGGCGTGGTGTAAGCTCTTCGAGCCTCGTCGTTCACCGGCACGGCCGGGTGGTCATCCGGCCACGGCGGGCAGGATGACGATGGGATTATCGCTGACGGGAGCGATGCTTTCCAGCGTCATGTATCGGGCGCGCTGGACGGCCCATTCGTCGTTTTGCTCCATCAGGATGGCGCCGACCAGCCGGATGATCGCGTCGTCATTCGGGAAGATGCCGACGACGTTGGTTCTGCGTTTGATTTCGCCATTGGGACGCTCGATGGGGTTGGTCGAACTGATTTTGTCCCAGTGCTCCCTGGGGAAGCTCATGAAGGCGAGGACATCGACCTCGGCCTCGTCGAGCAGGGCTGCGAGCTTGGGCAGCTTGGCGCGCAGTTGGTCGGCGACCTGACGCCACTGCTTGCCGGCGGCGTCCGGCGAGCCTTGCGCGAAGGCGGTGGCGATGAAGGCCGAGACGACGCGACGGCCGTTCTTGTTGGCGTTCGCCAGCGCGTTGCGCATGAAGTGGACGCGGCAGCGTTGCCAGGACGCGCCGAGCACCTTGGCGACGGCGCCCTTGAGGCCCTCGTGGGCGTCCGAGATGACGAGCTTGACGCCGCGCAGGCCACGCCGCGCCAGCTTGCGCAGGAACTCGCTCCAGAAGGTCTCGGCTTCCGAGGGGCAGATGTCGAGGCCGAGCACTTCGCGCCGGCCGTCGCCGTTGACGCCGATGGCGATCGCCACGGCGGTCGAGACGATGCGGCCGCCGCGGCGGACCTTGAGGTAGGTCGCGTCGAGCCAGACGTAGGGCCAGTCGCCCTCGATGGGACGACCGAGGAAGGGTTTGACCTTCTCGTCGATCTCCTCGCACAGCCGGCTGACCTGGCTCCTGGAGATGCCGTCCATGCCCATGGCCCGGACCAGATCGTCGACCGAGCGGGTCGAGACGCCATGGACGTAGGCCTCCTGCACCACCGCCGCGATCGCCTTCTCGGCCAGCCGGCGCGGCTCGAGAAAGCCCGGGAAGTAGCTGCCCCTGCGCAGCTTCGGGATGCGCAATTCCACCGTGCCGGCCCGCGTCTCCCAATCGCGGTCGCGATAGCCGTTGCGCTGAGCCAGGCGATCAGGCGAGCGCTCGCCACGCGCCGCGCCGGTGCGGCTTTCAATGTCCAGCTCCATCAGCCGCTGGGCCGCAAAGCCGATCATCCGGCGCAGGAAATCCGCGTCGGGGGTCTTCTCCAAAAGGTCCTGAAGGGCCATTCTTTCCTCGGTCATCGTCGGTTCCTTCGGTTGCGTTGACTTCGCAATCCGACCCTACCGGAGAGTCGACGATGACCACCGCAAGCCGCTCGCTCGCTACGGCGCTATGGGGAGCGCGCTTCGCGAGCGGCTTGCTCCAGCCGAGCTACACCACCCGTTGGGACACGACCCAGCCTCATCGCGCCCGCCGCCGGCTCGTTCCTTTCTATCTTACTTGCAAGTGCGCTTGTCAGCGACAGTCTTCATGGCGCGCTCACTTATAAAGATGCCGGCTACAACGGTATGACTAATGCATCCCCTAGTTTGCCATCTATCCCGATTCCCAAGCGGGCCACCCTGCCTCATCCGCTTCTTCCTTGTGGTGGATCGGCTTTCGTCCCTCCAGACATTTGACCTCACTCATGGCCTGCTGCCGGTTTCATGGACGCTCAATTACGAGCCCGACCTGAAATTGGTTGACCGGCCTCTTCGTGATGCCGTGGCGCGAGGGTGAAGGCTTAGGATTGCTGGAAAATTGGTTGGGATGCACCCTGCCTGAATCGCAACAGGAAGGCGGGCTTTCGGTTGGCGCCGTTGGCCCGCAGGGAGCATCCCGATGGAGAGATTATCCGCGCCGGAGCGTACGCGCGAGGAGCTTCGCGCCTTGATGAAGGGAGAGCTGGGGACGGCGGCCGGGCGAGGCGACCTTGTGCGTCTGGCGCTTCGCCTGATCGTCGAGGAGGCGCTCGAGGGAGAAGTCAGCGACGCGCTTGGACGGGAACGTTACGAGCGCGGCGAGGACGGCAAAGCCGGCTATCGCAACGGTTATCGGCCGGGCAAGATCAAGACGGCGGAGGGCGCCGTGGATTATTCGGCTCCGCAAGTCCGGGACACGCCTGAGCCATTCGTGTCGAACGTGCGGACAGCGCTTTCGGGACGCACGCGGGAACTCGAGCGGCTGGCGGTCGAACTCTACGCGCGAGGCCTGTCGACTCACGACATCGAGGACGCCTTCACCGACGAGACCGGCCGGCGGCTTCTGTCGCGGGCGGCGGTGAGCGAGATCACCGAGAAGTGGTGGGCCGAGTATGAAGACTTCTGCAAGCGCGATCTCTCCGAGCATGCGGTCGCCTGCCTGTTCATCGACAGCATCGCCGAGCGGCTGCGTCCGGGCCAGCGGTGGGACTTGCACCCACTGGAAAGCGCCGCCTTCTCACGGCGCACGCGAATAGCGGCCATTCCGGTGCCCGCTGGCAATGGCTCAAATCGACCCTTTGCTGATGGGGTGGACGGCGCACCGAACGGCATCAAGCGTGCCAAGATGGTCGTCGTTGAAAGCGCCATCTGGAAGGGAGGCCGTCCGTGGGCAAGTCTATCATCGATACCTCGTCTGTCACGCGCGTCGGGCTTGATCTGGCCAAGAGGGTCTTCCGCATTCACGCGGTCGATGCGACGGGCTCGGTCGTCATTGCCCGCTCGATCAATCGCCGAACGCTTTTGAAGTTTTTCGACGAGCTCCCCCGGTGCGCCGTGGCGATGGAGGCCTGCTCCTCGGCACATCACTGGGGGCGGCAATTGCTGGAACTCGGCTTTGCGGTGAAGCTCATCCCGCCGGCGCACGTGAAGCCCTATGTCCGGCGCAACAAGAACGACGCAGCCGACGCGGCGGCGATTTGCGAGGCGGCAGGGCGTCCGGACCAGCGCTTCGTTCCCGTGCGCTCTGTCGAGAACCAGGCGGCGCTGATGCGCCATCGAGCGCGCGAGCTGATGGTCGGGCAACGCACGGCGGCGCTCAACGCCCTGCGCGGCCATCTGTCGGAAATCGGGGTCGTCGCCGCGCAGGGCGTTCAGAACGCTTATGCCCTCAAGCGGCTGGCCTACGACGGCGTCGACGACGACGGCGAGATCGTGGTTCCCGATTGCGTGCGCGTCGCCCTCCTCCCACTTGTCGGGCAGATCGACGCGCTCGACGAAGCGATCGAGACGATCGACAGGGAGCTTGAAGCCTCCGCCAAGGCCGACGAGACCGCGAGGCGGCTGATGACCATTCCCGGGGTCGGCCCGGTCACCGCCTCAGCGCTTCTCGCCACGGTCCAGAACTTCGGCGCGTTTTCCAGCGGGCGGGAGTTCGCCGCCTTCCTCGGGCTGACCCCGCGTGAGCATTCGAGCGGCGGCAAGCCGCGGCTCGGGCGCATCACCAAGATGGGCGACCGCTACTTGCGCAGGCTTCTGGTCGTGGGCGCCTGCTCCGCGCTCGCCGCCCGCAAAGGGCATAACGACGCCCTGCGCCGCTGGGCGAGCGGAATGCTCGAGCGCAAGACCGTCAAGTACAAGTTCAAGCTGACCGCGGTGGCGCTCGCCAACAAGCTGGCGCGGATCGTCTATGCGCTCGCGACCAAAGGGGGCAATTACGACGACCGTCCGGTCGCAGCCTGAACCAAAGCTCAGCAGAAACGAGTTTTCGCCGCAAGGCGATCCGCATCGAGGGCGACGGCGAAGCGATGTGAACCAACGGAACGGCTCGGAAGCCCGAGGAAAAGGGCAGGCGCCATAAAGAGCGCGTTTTGCTGATTGGGCGAAGAGCCATGCGGACCAGCATCAGGGCCAGCGGGAGATTCGTTTCCCGCGCCAACAGGCCGAAGACATGACCGCACCCGAAGCTTTCCCAAAGCCACAACCAAACCCTTGACGACGGGGCGCCGTCCAGACATGTACATCTGCGTAGCCAATCCCTTGGATTCGGCGCAACAAACTGACCCAACCCGACGATGGTGAGTCGAGGACTTACCGCGTCGATCGGCGTTGGGACCCCGACGATGAATAACAATCCGGCGTGCTCAGAACCAAGCGCCGCTCGCCCGCACACGGACCCGGGAACCGATATGCCTAAATCGGCGATTTGGGTAAGATTTACAGATGCGAATCATCTCCTATCGTGATCTCGCGCCGGGCCAGTTCGCCAAGTCGATCGAGAAAATTAGCGCCGCGCTGACCCGCGGAGATTTCGCCGCGGCCCGCCTTAAGAAGTTGTCGCCGACGCCTTACTGGCGCGCCAAACTCAACGACGAGGCGCGGCTCTTGATGCAATTCGCGCCGCATCGGGGCGAAACGGTCTGCCTGTTTCTGGAAGTGATCCCGAATCACGCCTATGAAAAATCCCGCTTTCTGCGCGGAGCCGCGATCGACCGGTCGAAGATCGAGAGCGGTCCCGATGATGCGGCGCCGCAGCCGGAGCCATCCGCGCGCGGCGGGCTGGAGCTGCGATGGTTGCCCGCGCAAGCTGCCGAATTCGAACTCCTCGACAGACCGCTCGTCTTCGACGATGCGCAGGAGGCGGTGCGCAGCCACAAGGTTCCCCTTGTGGTGGTCGGGTCGGCGGGGTCGGGTAAGACCGCTGTGACGCTCGCCAAGATGCGCGAGGCGACCGGCAAGGTGCTTTACGTGACCCTCTCGGCCTATCTCGCGCAAACGGCGCGCCGGCTCTACAGCGCACACGGCTACGAGAATCCGGCGCAGGACGTCGAGTTCATGAGTTTCCGTGAACTCGTCGATTCGATCGCGGTTCCCGAGGGCGTTGAAGTCTGCTTCGCGACGTTCCGCGCCTGGCTGGAACGCCGGCGCGGCGGCCTCAAAGGCGAATTGCGCCAGCTGGACGCGCATGCCTTGTTCGAAGAATTCCGCGGCGTCCTCAGCGCGCCGGCGGCCGGGCCGCTGTCGGGCGCCGACTATCAAGCGCTGGGCGTGCGGCAATCCCTGTTCGCGGCCGGCGACATGCGGGCGGCGGTGCACGAGCTTTTCCAAAAGTACGTCGCTTGGCTGAAAGACGCCAAGTTGTTCGATTTGAATATCGTCTCCCACGGCTGGCGCGCGAAGACCGAAGCGCTTTACGATTTCGTCGTCGTGGACGAAGTGCAGGACTTCACAAGCGCCCAGCTTGCGTTGATTTTCGATTCCCTGAAGACGAAGGATCGCTTCCTTCTCTGCGGCGACGCGCATCAGATCGTGCATCCGAACTTTTTCTCTTGGGCCTCGGTGCGCGCCCTGTTCCGGGAGGCCCCGCGGGACGAGACCGCCGAGGCGGCCGCGGCCCGCGACGTCTCGGTGCTGCAGGCGAATTTCCGCAACACGCGCGCCGTGACCGCGTTGGCCAACCGCCTGTTGAAGATCAAGCAGGCGCGTTTCGGCTCCGTCGATCGCGAGAGCAATTTCCTGGTCAAATGCGCATCTCACGCGGCGGGCGAGGTACGCTTGCTCAAAGCCGAGGAAAAGGCGTTGAAGGCCCTGGACGCATCGTCACGCGCGTCAGTCCGCACCGCGGTGATTGTTTTGCGCGACGAGGACAAAGCCGCCGCCCGCGCGCATTTCAGGACGCCGCTCGTCTTTTCCGTCCATGAGGCGAAAGGCCTCGAATATCCGAACGTCATCCTTTTCAATCTGGTCTCCGGCAACCGCGTGGTCTATGCCGATTTGTGCCACGACGTGGTCGCGGCCGATCTCGAGGCAGACGAACTCGATTACCGCCGGGCGAAAGACAAGGCGGACAAATCGCTCGAACTGAACAAATTCTACGTCAACGCGCTCTACGTGGCGATGACCCGCGCGATGGAGGGCCTGGCGGTTGTCGAGTCCGACGTCCGGCATCCTCTGCTGGGCCTTCTCGGGCTCGAGGAAGTCGCCGAGATCGCGACGGGCCCGGTTCAGCCGTCGACCAAGGACGAATGGGCGCAGGAAGCGCGGAAGCTCGAACTGCAGGGCAAACAGGAGCAAGCGCGGTCCATACGGCAAACTTTCCTGGCGAGCCGGCCCACGCCGTGGACCCCGTGGTCTTTGACGGCTTTGGGAGAATGGGCGCCCAAGGCGCTCGATCCCAGAAACCCTTCCGCGAAGATCAAGCAAAACATGTTCGATTACGCGCTGTGGCATGGACAAGGCGCCTATATCGAGAAGCTCGCCCAGGAAGCCAAGTTCGCCGCCGCGCTCCCGCTCACTCATGAAGGGGACTTGCTGGGCCGTTTCGAAGGGACGCTGTACGGACGGCGATTCGTCAATCCCTCCAAGAACGATCGCTTCGCCGACGATCCCAAAAACCCGATGGGGCGCGCCACCCGCGCGGTTGCGGCGATGCGCGAGCGGCTGTTGCGGCCCTATCTCGAGCGCTCGCCGAAAAGCATATTGCAAGACTGCGGTCTCTACGGGGTCGACCACAGAACCTATTGCGGCGCGACGCCTCTGATGCTCGCGGCGCGATCCGGCAACGTCGCGCTCGTCGAACAACTCCTCGATCGTGGCGCCGACGAAGATTTGGTCGACGATTACGGGCACACCGCCTGGATGGGGGCGCTCAACCGCGCGATCGACGATCACGCCTTCGGCAAGGCGCACCTTGGCGAGCTCTTCGAGCGCCTGGGCCCGGATACGCTCGATGTTCACGCCGACGGGCGACTAGTGCGGCTGGAGCGCGGTCAGGGCGAGTTTTGGCTGCTGGGTCTGATGCTCGCCGGCTTGAAGACCCATGCCGGCGGCCTGTTTGCGCGGCCGTTGGGACCGCAACGCCACATGCGGGGCTTCTTCTCGGATTCCTTGCTCCGGACGCTCGAATTGCTTCCGGAGCATCTGTGGCCGAAGTCGCGCCGCAAACGGGACTACGTCAGCGGCGTCCTGGCGCGGGCGGAGGTCGGATCGGCCTACCGGCCGGCGCGCAAGCTCTGGAAACGTCGCGAGACCGGCTATTACGCGCCTGCGCCGGACCTGAAGTTGCGCCGCAAGACGGCGGACGGCGAAACGTGGACGTCCATTGCCGAGGCGATGAGCCTGGCTGCGGTGGCGGACGGCGCCGGCGGGTGGTTCTTCGACGTCTATGGCCTCGACGCGGCCGCGGCGACGGGGTCCCAAGCCGAGGCGACCGGGTCGGCGTGGTTTTGATCAAACGCGGCGATCCACCAGATCATGGCCTGTCTCAAGAGCGGCGGGGCGCTTGAAAAGGCTGCCGCACGGCGAGCTTCGCTTAAACCCCCACTGCCAAGCTCTTCGATCGGCGCATCGACGAAAGTGCCTTGATGAGGCCGTGAGAATGGTTTCTTCAGACACTATTGTTGCGCCGTAATTCCCATGAATTTGGACGCGCCGTGGCGCTTACGTACGGAGGCCGCGTGGTCCGCAGATAGCCCAACAGGCAGTCCAACTGACATCCGCCAACGTCTCTATGGACGGTAAACCCCATTTCGGGCTCGCGCTGGAATGCTGGCTTTCGTCCAGACTCCGGTCCTTCCCGAGGCGACCGCTGTACGCGCGCCTCCCGCCCAATTGGGGAGTCCGAGGCCGCGGTCCGCTATGTCCGCTGTACGTCGGCTCCAGCCGTCATCCGGCCAAGCTCGCCCGCTGTCCTAGCGCGGCGCGCAGATCGGCGTTGACCCCCGCCATGTCCATATTCGTCTATCAGAGGTGGATCGTCTGCGTTCGTTCAGTTTCAGCGAACTCGGTATCTATTCAAGCTCGCCCGGAGTAGCATGCCAGCACCGGTAGTATGCAGCCTCGGGCACTGCCGAGCTCCGAGTAGTTTCCCGACTGTGTGCTCTACGACCCTCGCGGATAGGTTATCGGCAAAGCCATTGGCCGCGCCGGAATTCAAACAAAAATCGCCGTCGAGTTCCGCGTCGACGCAACCAGGAAGGAAACTCCCATGACGATGAGGCCGGATCCGACCTTTCACGCGTCGCCGAAGCTTGCAATGGAAGCGCCGCCGGAGGAATTCGCGTACACCTTGCTGCTGAGCCCTGACTTCTCGAAGCCCGATGCGCTCGCTGTAATCGACGTGAAGCCCGGCTCGCCGACATATTGCCAGATCGTCCACACAGTGACGATGCCTTACAAGGGCGACGAATTCCACCATTTCGGCTGGAACGCCTGCTCATCGTCCTTGTCGCCGCTCGCCGGCCACACGTTCCTCGAGCGGCGCTATCTGATCATCCCCGGCATCCGCTCATCGCGGATCTATGTGGTGGATACGAAGCCCCATCCTACCCAGGCCAAGATCCATAAGATCATCGAGCCGGAGGAGATGTTCAGGAAGACCGGATATTCGCGGCCTCATACCGTCCATTGCGGGCCGGAAGGCATCTACATCAGCACCCTTGGCGGCGGCGGTAAGGACGGCACAGAAGGGCCGCCCGGCGTCTTCATCATGGACTGCGAGACGTTCGATGTCCTCGGCCGCTGGGAGATCGATCGCGGACCCCAAAACCTACAGTATGATTTCTGGTGGAACCTGCCGCGTGACTACATGGTGTCGAGCGAGTGGGGGCTGCCGCCACAATACGAGAACGGCGTCGTCCCGGAAGACCTGCTCTCGAACAAGTACGGCCACCACGTCCACTTCTGGGATCTCCGGGCCCGGCGGAATGTGCAGACGATCGATCTCGGCGCCAATCATCAAATGGCGCTGGAGGTCCGCCCCGCGCATGACCCCGTGCGTGAGTACGGTTTTCTGGGTGTCGTAGTCGACTCCACGAACCTGGAAGGCTCGATTTGGACCTGGTGGCGCGAAGACGGCAAGTTCCACATCGAAAAGACGGCGACGATCCCGCCAGAGCCGGCGCCCAAGGACCAGTTGCCGCCCCTGTTGCAAGGATTTGGCGCGGTGCCGCCGTTGGTGACCGACATCGACCTCTCCATGGATGACAAGTTCCTTTATGTCGCCTGCTGGGGAACCGGTGAGATGCGTCAGTACGACGTCACCGAGCCGAGGAAGCCGAAGCTCGCGGGCTCGGTTCATACGGGCGGCATCGTTCGCCGCACGGCCCATCCGAGCGGCAAGGCGTACGCAGGCGGCCCACAGATGGTCGAGATCAGCCGCGACGGCAAACGCGTCTACTGGACCAACTCGCTTTATTCCACGTGGGACGCCCAGTTCTATCCGGATGGCGTGCCAGGGGCCGAGGTCATGGCAATCGCCGGCCCTACCGGCGGCCTTGAGCTGGCGAAGGATTACTGGGTGAACTTCCCTGACGGATACGGAGCGCATCAGACCCGGCTCGACGGCGGCGACTGCTCGACGGAATTGTTCTGCTATCCATCCGCTTGAACGGAATCGGCGCCGACTGGGCCGTCGCGGGACTTTGGCCGACTGTCATCGCGAGCGGCCTCTACCACGGGGTGAATCCCGGGATGGGGTGGCCGCTCGCGGTTTCGGCCGGAATGATGGAAAAAAGTCCGCACGCCCTCTGGGCGGCGCTTTGGGCGCTCGCGGCCGGGCATCTGCTCGCGATGCTGCTGATGATCCTACCATTCTCCCTGCTGGTCACTCTCGTGTACTGGCAGCGGCAGATCAGGATCGGCGCCAGTCTCCTGGTCATCGGCTTCGGTGTCTTCCGACTCCTCGACCGGCGCCATCCGCGAGCGCTGGCGCGGATAAAGCCATCCCAGCTCGGTCTTTGGTCATTTGCCGCGGCGATCGCGCACGGCGCAGGATTGATGCTGGTGCCGATCTATCTCGGGCTCTGCCTAGCCAACGGCCTCGACAGAGGCAATGCGGCTGCCAGCACGCTCATCAGCGCCAACCTCGAAATGGCCGTCCTCGTCTCCGTCGTCCATTCCGGCGCGATGATCGCGGCGGGCGGATTATCCGCGTGGCTGGTTTATCGCTATCTGGGGCTGAAGTTCGTGTCACGGAGTTGGTTCAATCTTGATGCGACCTGGGCCGTGACACTCCTCTTGGTCGGCGCTCTCTCACTGGCGTTCTGCGTTGCGGACTTGCACTGAAATGCAATCGGAAGGGCGCGCGGCCCGGAGGGTCATGAGGCTTTTTTCTAACGTCCGGATTCCTCGGTGTCCCCGGATGACCGTTCTACGTCGACTCCAGCCGTCGCCTTCGCGCAAATAGCGGCCGTTCGCGACGCCTTCGCGCACTGGTCAAATCGACCTTAAGCGCCGTCTCACCGCCGTCTTGGGCTTACTTTCTGTTGCCGGACCGCTTCCGATAGGTAGATGAGCGGCTCAAGCCTTTCTTGTGCTATTCTGCATGACGCGTGAGGGCGCGCCATGTCCGAAACCCGGAAGATTGCGGCGATCCTAGTCTCGGATGTGGTCGGCTATAGCCGGCTCGCGGGCGTGGACGAAGATCGAACCCTGGCGAGACTGCGCGCGCTGCGCAGCGATCTGATCGATCCGACCGTCGCCGTGCATCATGGTCGCGTGGTCAGGCGCACCGCGGACGGCAGCTGCTCCAAGAGCCACCCCATGAAAGCACTCGTGCTCACGGCCCTGCTGCTGCCGCCGATTGCCGCCGCGGCCGTTTCGCCCGAGGATGCCTATCTCGCGGCGCGCGATCGCTACATCGCGTCGTTCAAGACGACCGCGAGCGCCAAGGACGAAAAAGCAGCCTTCGCTCTGCAGGACATGGCTGTTAGGGATCTCGAGCTGCGGCTCAAAGCCATGGTTGGGCCCTTCTCGGCGTCGGGCTTCCCCGCCGAGGGTAAACTCAACCTCGTCTCGCTATTCCCGGACGATATAGGCTTCGGCATGCTCGACGGCCTCGTCTATGGCGAGGGCGAAAGCGCCAAAAGCATTGTCGTCACGACCGACAGCCTGCTCGACAAATGGCTCCTCGGCCGGCCCAAAGGGCGGTCGATAGACGACATTCCAACCTCAGCCGCCGCAGCGGTGAAGACGGAGAATTTCTACACGCAAGCCGTCAACTCGGACTCCGCCGCCGCGAACTATGGAGAGATCCCCGTCGCTGCCCCACCAGGAGCGAAGTTCGCGCACGCCATGCTTTCGCTAATCGGCAATGGGCCGCTAGTCCCCGGCACGCCGGATCGGATCTTCGTCGCGCTCGAACAAGGCGGACGCGTCTTCATCGTCAGCGAAAAGCTCGCGACCCCCGTCCCGCCCATTCCCGGCTGCGACGCGGCGGGCGCGGACGCGACGAAGAAAGGCGACGCGGCCGACGGCGCCTTCATGAAAGGCGGCGGCAAGAACAAGAAGCTGTTGGACCAGGTGGAAAAACTCCGCAACGAAGCCGACGCCGCTGTCCGCGCGTGTTTCGCGGGCAAGGTGAAGGGCACGCCCGCGTTCAAGGCCGCTGAAGCCCAGACGGCGGCAATCATCGCGGCGCTGACAGGGAAGTGAGCGCCCTTCTCCCCGTCCTGCGCTCGCCAAGTTGACGAACCCTACGTGTAGTGAATTAACGCAAAGCGCACCGGCCGTCGGCGTTATCGCACATCCACCACATAGGTGAGGGACGAACAGCCGCTGCGTCCCTGCACGATAGCGCAGACCTTGATCGCGTAGCTATCATGGCCCTTGTAGCCCGTGAGCGGCAGATACACGAATTTGGTCGCGCCAGTCTTGGCCAACACGCCGTGCGGGGGCGGCTTCAGGAACGAGGCGCTGGTGAATTTATAGCCAGGCCCTTCCTTGAACGCCATGGCACAGGATTTTCCCGAGTCGGTCGTCACCTGGATTTCTACCTGGTCGTTCCGATCGGGGAAGAAGCTGTAGGGACTGAAATAGCAGGCGGCCTCTGCGTGGGTTAAGCCCGTCAGCATAAGGGGCATCGCGATCACCGCCGATTGCCAGATTTTCATCTTGCCTCCTGTGTAGCTGATTTGCTTTTCGCATTCAGCCTGACCCCAGGTTGATCCCCGTTCATAAACTCGCCGCCGCTTTATCAGCGATCGCTCAAAAGCACCGCTTTGGCAATGACCGCAATCACGATTAGCCCAAGCAAGCCGACAACCACCCCGAGAAGTAGCCAGACTAGCCGCCAGTCCGGGGGCACCTTGGGGCTCATTACTTCCCCGCTGAAACCCGCGGGCGGAGAATGACACCGGTGGGGAGGGATCGCTAGGCCTTCCTCAGCCTCAGACCGCATCGTCACCACCTCGCCAGTGGTCTGCGGCCCCGACGCGGCTTCTCGACCAGCTGTGAAACTGGGGAGGGACGAACTGTGGAAGCGGTGCGTCCTGCGCGGGGCCCGATTTGGCGGCTTGCGAGGCTGAACGCTTGACGACCCGCGGCATGGTGAACCTAATTCGTTGCGCGATCGGCAGCGCCATGTCCCGGTAGTTCGAGGACCGCCGCCAACTATATAGCGAATGGCGTTGTGGTCCACGGTGCTACCTAAACGCGATATAAGCGAGGGCAGTTTGGGCGGCGGACGCGTGGGGACTCACAATGAAAATGCTCATTCTTGTCCTGGTTCTCGCTACGATAGTGGGTCAGGCCCGCGCTCAGGACGGCCATATCCGCGGGCTCGACAAGCCGACTGATTGCGTAATGACGCGGATCAAATCCATCCAGGGGAGATTGGAAGGCAGGTCCCTGCGAGAAAGCGGAGCGGCCGTTGAATACGAAAACGGCGTTTACGGGATCCAGTATCAGTTGGGGGAGAATCCCGACAAGGACCAACCCGGTTACAGCGATTATTGGCAGCAAAAGGCATATGAGGACAACATCGTCGCTTCTCGTGTCGGCGACCCTATCAAACTATGCTTGGTTTCGATCCCGCTGCACTGCCCCAGAGGGGATGGACGTGGGCGTGAATATGTTGCCCTCGACTTGCGTAATCATCGCTGGTGGAATCTCGGCGACAGCGAACACATGTGCGGCGGCGCGTAAAGGCTGATTCTCGTCCAGACAGAAGGATGCGGCTGTCTGGTTTTACGTCGCCAACCAGGGCATGAGCTACAGCGACGTGATTTATCCGCGTTGCGCGGGCTGACTGAGAAGGCTCCAGCCGATCCCAAAGACACTATGTCCGCTTCTCGACACAGGCCGGAATGCGCAAATTGCGGGCGTTCCTCGCGAGGTGAGAACGATGGAGCGGCGGCACGACAGCCGGGCAATTTCTTGCGACGGTCTAAGGCACTCCAACACTAGGCCGTGCTTTATCCCAACAACTCAGCCTGGGATTGCTATACTGGGCAGCGCGGTAACCCCAGCACGGTGAAAACAGATGGCGAAAGAATTGGAAGGCAAGGTTGCCGTCGTGACCGGGGCTGCGTCGGGGATCGGACTGGCTAGTAGCGAGGCGATGCTGGCCGCAGGCTCGCGCGTTGTGATGGTCGATCGCGACGAGGCAGCACTTACAGCACTGTGCAATAAACACGGCAACGCAGTGCTCCCGCTGGTCATCGACCTACTCGACCCAAAGGACTGCGCAACGCTGCTGCCGAGGGTCCTCGAGAAGGCAGGCCAACTCGACATCCTGCATGCAAACGCGGGTACGTATGTCGGCGGCGACTTGGTGGACGCCGACACGATGGCTATCGACCGGATGCTGAACTTGAATGTCAACGTCGTGATCAAGAACGTCCACGACGTGCTGCCTCACATGATCGAACGCCGGACCGGCGACATCATTGTCACGAGTTCCTTGGCGGCCCATTTTCCAACGCCCTGGGAGCCGGTCTATGCGTCGTCCAAGTGGGCGATCAATTGCTTTGTTCAGACGGTGCGACGCCAAGTCTTCAAGCACGGCATTCGCGTGGGCTCGATCTCACCCGGCCCCGTCATCAGCGCACTCCTTGCGGACTGGCCGCCTGAGAAATTGAAGGAAGCCAAAGAGTCTGGAAGTCTGCTGGAGGCCAGCGAAGTGGCGAACGTGATCATATTCATGCTGACTCGGCCGCGCGGTATGACAATTCGCGACGTAGTTATGCTGCCCACTAATTTTGATCTTTAGGGCGGATTTTTTTTGCGCCACATGCGGTGCCGCCAAGATCCACGGCCTCCGCGGACGCAAACATATAGGCGGGCTCTTCCGCCTCTGAAACTATGGCTTCGCCCAAACTGCGACTTCCACCGCCGCGATCCACATGACGGCCGTCGGTTGCAGCCGTCCGCCGTGCGCAAACACCGGCCATTCGCCGACGGCCAACCGAACGGGTCGAGACGGACCCAAACCCGTCGTTCGAGTATTGCCTCGGTCGGCCTCCCCTCGGCTCGAATCGCTCCTCAACAAATAATCACACAGGTTCCGGGCAGTTTTTGTGCTATGTCGTATGATGCCCCCGAGGGCGCGCCATGTCCGAAACCCGGAAAATTGCGGCGATTCTAATCTCGGATGTGGTCGGCCATAGCCAACTCGCCGGCGCGGACGAGGATCGAACCCTCGCGCGATTTAGTGCGCTGCGCAGCGATCTGATAGATCCGACAATCTCCGTGCGTCACGGCCGCATCGTCAAGCGCACCGGCGACAGCAGCATTAGCGAGTTCCCAAGCGTGATGGGCGTGGTGCGGCGCGCGATCGAAGCGCAGACCAGCCTAATCGAGCGCAGCGCCGGTCGCCGAACGATCGGAATTTGGGCTCATCCTACAACCCTTCCCGTTTTTACCCCGCATGAGGACGGACGCAAGCCGCGCCTTCATCCGCCCTGTGACGTCCGTCACTGAAACCTTGGGCTGTTCGTGCTGTTCTTAGGCGCTCGCTCATTGCAACGGAGTCGATTGGGCGGGCGATGTTCCTGTGTGAACAACCCTTACTGGGCGGGAGCGAATTTCATGGCGATAGCTTCATCACTGAATGCCACCCTTCGCAATCCGGCCGAGAGCGACAGCCGTCAAATCAGTCGAGGACTAACCGCCGCTGTCAGACGCGGCGTGCTCCGTTGTCTCTCGGCTTGTCTCGCTGCGCCTATCGCCCTCGCGATAACGCTGGTTTGGACAAATCCCTCCCAGGCGCTTCCTTCGGGCGGTTCGGGCGGGCCGCCTCCGCCGCCGGACTGCGCCGCGGACATTACTGGCAAATTGACCGCGTCGCCCTCCTCCTTCAATCGGGCCACGGACCTCTCATTCAGCACCACCCTGTCGTGGTCGGTCGACGTGCCGAAGGGCTGCCCCGTCAAGCCGACCCTCACGCTTGCAAACAATCCGGCCCCGATTTCGGGCCACACACAACCATTCACAATCCCAAACCCTCCCACAACGACGACGGTCTCGCTCGTCATGACGAACAGGGGCCTCCAGCGAACGCTGGCCAGCGTCAGGATCGCGGTGGCTGGGGATCCCGGTCTCGTCACGGTTTCTCCCAGCCGGCAGGTGACGGCCGACGACATCGCCGAGTTCAATGAGGAATGGATGCAGCCCTGGGCGATTGAGGCGGCGCTGGGTACCGCTACATCAAGGCTGTTCAACAAAGACTCGTCCGGCACCACGGAAGTCGGCGAGCGGATGGCGGCCATGGTCCGCATGTTCGAGGTGACCCATGACACGCGTTATCTCGATCATTTGTTCGACTTGATCGAAATCGTGCTGAGGTATCGCGACGATCGCCTGTTCGGCAGCGGTCCTAAAGTCACCGATGAGATCCGCAATAAGGTCGGGCTGGCCGCCTGGGGCGGAGGATTGCTCGACAATTATGGATTGCACAGCGTCAATGAGTGGACATCAAGCCTTTACGCTTATCCAATCGCGGCCTTCGCCCGCATCCTGGCTGAAGATCCTGCCGCTCGCGCGCGCTATCAGTGTAATATCATTGTCAGCACTGCACCGGATGCCGTGGCCGAACCGCAGGCCGTTCACCTTCCACGCTGCGCCGATCCCATAGTTTACGCCAATCGGGTGCTCGAAACGGTCGAGGTTTTTCTGCCGCAGATTCACGAGCAACGTGTTGGCAATTTCACCGAAGCGATGCTGGCGGCTCCTAAGGACTTTAGATCCAGGCCGACCGCGGAAGATTGCAACGCCGCGGTAGCTCTCGCAATCAAGACAGAGCCAACCAAAAAAGACCGCTGGACGAAGGAATACAAAGATTGCTTGAAAATGCGGGATGGGGCCGAGAAACCAGGGCCGCACAATCTCGACTTGGCGTTTTCCAAGGTGCTCATCGAGTTGACGCGGGTTCTGGCCAATCCTTTTTATCTGCAATCCCCGGCCCACGCGCCCAATGCGGATCAGATGCGAGCCTCCCTTTTCACGCTCATGCCGCGTCAGCAGCGTTATTTCGTGGATCACCTCAACCCGCAGAGCCTGAAAGACGACTTTGATCCGTGCAAAGTCCGATTCTGCTGGTATTACATGGAGCCAAACGCAGAGGCGGACTGCTTGTCCCTTATGCTGGAAGGATATCTATGTCTGTCTTTCCATGTCGAGGATACAGACCACGGTTCCATGGACATGACCTATCTGGGGCCGTTCTTGCGCGACATCGACCGCCTTCGTGCGGGAGCATCGGGCGTTGGCGAACAATTTTCACTGGGTCCCTCGCAACTGCAAGGATTCGCGACCGCGTTTGCAGATACTATTGCCTCAAATACCCCGGACGGAAATTTCAAGTCCGACCTTGGCGGGCGGCAAGAAGGAGCGCCTGATGACTCCGACAACCTTTGCGACGGCTGGCTCGAATTGGCTCGGGTGAACTCGACAGTCTGGGTTTTGTGCCGCGCCATGTCGGTTCGCAACGTCGCCGGCCAGCAACCCTACCTTAGAATTGGCAATCACTCCGTCCTTCTTGCGACCAAGCAATTTTTACCGTAGCCGCCAGATCGGCAGCCGGCGTAATGCGGGCCGCCTCCTATTTCGTGCTCGCCACGGAATGACGGCTTTTGCCCGGACTCCGGTGCTTGCCGAGGCGACCCCATTAGGCGCGCTATTCCGCCCTGTTGAGACATACCCCCGCGATCCGCTATGTCCGCTTGACGTCGATTCGAGACGTCGCCTCGGCGCACCCAGCATCTTGGGAGGTGGGCGTATCGCTTTGATAGCGTTCGGGGGCTATGACGCAAGATCCGCGTTTCGTGCTGTGTGTGCCCCCTGACTGGATCCAAGGGTGGCCGCCCGCCCTATCGCTGCTCGTGTAGCTGACGAAATGTCCGCCAAGTCCCCACCTCAGTACCCCCCGTTGGCACAGCCCGAAGGTGACTCCCTCGGTACCGGGCCTTGGCCCCTTCGCGGCTAGGTGGGTAGCGGATGGCCCTCAAGCCCGCCAGTGAATCGCCCAGGGGAGTGTGAACCGCACTGATCTTGGTTCGCCGGATCCCGAGTAGGTAGTTCCGCCTATTGCAAGGCGCCGTCTTGAAAGCGAGGTTTCGAAACCTTTGTCTTCACTCGAGCGCGTAGTCGTTCATAACGGCGCGATTCCGAGCTCGCCGTTGTCGGTCGACCTATACGCCTCCACGGCTGCTCAGTGATTTCTCCTGCACCAACCCACGGCAAAAGCCCATCAGCGCGCGTCCCCTGGACACTACGTCCGCACCGGACGATCATTGTCGCAAGCATCCGGGACGTGACTATGGACGTGAAAGACTGGCTCCGAGGCCTTGGACTCAGCGAATACGAGCCGGCGTTCCGTGACAATCAAATTGACAGCGAGGTCCTCCCGAAGCTGACGGGGGATGACCTTAAAGAACTCGGCGTGATGTCCGTCGGACATCGGCGGAAGCTATTGTCGGCCATCGCTGAGTTGTCGGGGCCGTTCGCCGAGTCGGCGGCTGTCGCGAAGGCAATCCGCATCGACCTCCCCGCCCACGCTGCCGCCGAGCGCCGTCAGCTAACCGTGATGTTCTGCGATCTCGTTGGGTCGACAGCGATGTCGGCTCGGCTCGATCCCGAGGACATGCGTGAGATGATCGCTGCCTACCACCAGTGCTGTGCGAGCCTAATTGAGCACGGCGGCGGGTTCGTCGCCAAGTATATGGGCGACGGCGTACTCGGCTATTTCGGCTATCCGAGAGCGCACGAGCATGACGCTGAGCGGGCCGTGAGGGCGGGGCTCGCGATCGTCGAGGCTGCGCCGACGCTGCAAACCGCCGCCGGCGCGCCGTTGCATGTGCGCGTGGGAATTGCGACCGGGATCGTGATCGTCGGTGATCTGTTGGGCTCGGGAGAGGCTGCAGGAGCGTGAGGTCGTCGGCGCCACGCCAAACCTGGCTGCCCGGCTCCAAGGGATCGCTGAGCCCGACAGCGTTGTCATCGCCGAGGACACACGTAAACTGCTAGGCGAACTGTTCGAACTTGTCGATCTCGGCCCGCAGAAACTCAAGGGCGTCGCGGGAACAACGCTGGCATTCGTGGCGCTGAGGGAAAGTACTCAGGCGAACCGCTTCGAGGCGCTGCACCCAGACGGTCTATCGGCGCTCGTCGGGCGCGAGGCGGAGTGCGAACTCTTGCTTCGGCGCTGGGCTAAGGCGAAGGGGGGCGAGGGCCAGGTCGCGCTCATCTCGGGCGAGGCGGGCATCGGCAAATCCAGGCTGACGGCCGAATTTCTGGAACGACTGCCGGGCGAACCGCACACGCGGCTGCGCTATTTCTGCTCGCCCCAGCACACCGACAGCGCGCTCTACCCGATCATCGGCCACATCGAGCGAGCAGCCAACTTTGCGCGCGAGGACGATGCAAAGACGAAGCTCGACAAGCTCGAAGTGGTGCTCTCTAGGTCCTCAATGTCGGGCGAGGACGCCGCGCTTCTGGCCGAGATGCTGTCTCTTCCGAACGACGGCCGCTATCCCGCATTGGACCTCGTCCCGCATCAACGGCGGCAGAGAACGCTTGCAGCGTTGGCCCGCAGGATCGAAGGGATTGCGCGCGAAACGCCGGTGCTGATGGTTTACGAGGACGCGCATTGGGCCGATCCTTCGAGCCTGGAAGCCATCAGTCTGCTCGTGGACAAGATCGAGACTTTGCGTCTCCTGCTGTTCGTCACCTTCCGGCCGGAATTCGTCCCGCCGTGGGCCGGACGTCCACATGTGACGGCGCTCACGATCAACCGCCTCGCTCCCCGCGAAGTGACAGCGCTGATCGACCGTGTCGCCGGCGACCGGTCCCTGGCGGCAAATATCCGGCAAGACATCGTCGAACGCGCCGACGGAATACCCTTGTTTGTTGAGGAGATGACGAAGGCTGTGTTGGAGGCAGAGGGCGAGGGGGCGGCGGCACGCATGGTCACGTCAGCGCCATCTCCCGCACTGGCCGTTCCCGCCAGCCTGCACGCCTCGCTGATGGCTCGGCTTGACCGACTGGGACCGGCCAAGGGCGTGGCACAGATCGGCGCTGCGATCGGGCGGGAATTTTCCCATGCGCTCCTGGTCTCGGTTGCGAGCGAGACGGAGCCGGAACTGGCAGCCGCGCTGGACCGGCTCCTTCAATCGGGGCTGCTGTCTCGCGAGGGGACGCTGCCGCACGCCATGTACCTCTTCAAGCACGCTTTGGTGCAAGACGCGGCCTATGGCACGCTTCTGCGCGAGCCGAGACGCGCGCTGCACGCCCAAATTGCAGATGCCATTGAAGAGCGGTTCCCAGAAGTTGCGGAGAGCCGTCCGGAGACACTTGCCCGACACTGTACCGAGGCGGGCCAAATTGAGAAGGCGGCCAGCTTGTGGGGCAAGGCGGGTCAGCGTTCTCTAGGGAACGCTGCATTCCCGGAGGCCGAGGGACAGCTGACGCGGGCGCTCGCTCAGATCACGTCCTTGCCCAGCGCGCCTGTCTTGCGCCGCGAGCAAATCAAGCTCCAGGTCGGACTTTCATACGCACTGATGCAGACCAAGGGCTATGGGGCGTCCGAGACCAAGGCCGCATTCGAACTCGCAAGGATGCTCATCCAGCGGGCGGAGGCGCTTGGGGAGCCAGCGGAGGACCCGCTAGCCCTGTTTTCTATTCTTTATGGCGTTTGGGTCTGGAACTTTGCAGCATTCAACGGCCGTGCGACGCTCGACCTCGCAAGACAGTTCCTCACGCTCGCGCTGGAGCAAAACGAAACACTTCCGTTGGCGATCGGGCATCGAATGACTGCCAGCTCCCTCCTTGTGGCTGGGGACATCGGCAAAGCCCGGGAACACTTCAATAGCGCGAGCGCGCTTTACAACCCCGATAAACATCGTCCGTTGGTGGCCCGAATTGGTCATGACCTCGGAGTGATGACGCTATGCCACAGGGGAATTGACCTATGGCTTCTTGGCTACCCCGACGCGGCTCGCGCAGACATCGACCGCGCCCTTAGCCAGGCACGCGAATTCAAGCATGCAGCAACTCTGATGTATGCTCTTACATACAATTCGATTGTGAACGCGCTTCGGCGAGATATCGCTAAGGCGCAACCCGATGAACTTATCGCACTCGCAGATGAAAAGGGGGCGGTCTTCTGGAAGGCGTCCGGCGGATTGGTTAAGAGTTGGCTGTTCTTGCTTACAGGCCGCGCCTCGGAGGCGGTAACGTCCTTCAGCTCCGCGATCACCATGTCCAGGTCGACAGGGGCAACAATTTTCGTTCCTCTTTTTTTGTCGATGCTCGGAAGCGCCTTTGCGCAGCTGCGGCAATTTGACCAAGCGCGCCGCTGCATTGGCGAAGCGATGGCCCTTGCGGAGGCGTCAGGAGAGCGATGGTTTGATGCAGAAATTTATCGGATTGCGGGTGAAATCGAATTGCGGTCGTCCGAGTGCAATGGTGCCAATGCGCAGCGCTACTTTGAGCAAGCATTGGACGTCGCTCGCGCGCAACACGCGCGCTCCTTGGAACTTCGCGCCGCGACTAGCCTTGCGCGGCTCTGGCGCGGTCAGGGGCGGCGCACGGAAGCCCTTGATCTACTCGCTAGCGTTTATGACTGGTTCACCGAGGGCTTCGGCACGCTCGACCTGAAAGAGGCCAAGGCATTGCTCGAGGAGCTGGAGTCGCGGTAGCCCTCTAACGTTTGCCCGAAGAACCGACCGGGCGGGAATCAATTGCTCGGACTATTCCTCAAGGTTGCCGCTAGCTGGTTTCCAGTGCGGCACGCGGCTATTCCCCGCGCGCTCCCGCGCCGTCGAGAGAAGCGGTAGCTCCGCGTATATCTATCCGCCGCGCGGTCTCCAACCGCGAATTGCGACTTTAGCGGTCGCGACCAGGCAATGTCCGCTCCACGTCGATTCCCGCCGGCCGGAATGCGCAAACAGCGGCCATTGCCGGCGGCTCGTAGAAAGGCTCAATTCAACCCTGAGTGCGGGTCGATGCGACAACCCGCTCAGCTAGGAGCCTGTCCGAGTAATAGCGGAAACTTCTGGCGTGGGCGGCGCGAATCGGATTCTGCTCGCATATGAGCAAGACATTCCGCCCCTGGACGATTGATCAGCCTATGTTGCTGCCGCCGAGCGTGCGGGACTTTGTCGGCGAGGGCCATCTGGCGCGCTTCGTTTTGGCGCTTGTACTCGAGTTTCTCGACCTTGGCGAGATCGAAGCGGCTTACGCGAGCGAGCGCGGTCAGCCTCCGTTTGACCCGGCGATGATGACGGCGGTGTTGCTGTATGGTTATTGCAACGGGGTCTACTCGTCGCGCCGGATCGCCAAGGCGGCGCGCGAGCGGGTCGACTTCATGAGCATCGTCGGGCTCGATCCGCCGGACTTCCGCACCGTCTCGGAGTTCCGCAAGCGCCATCTGAAGGCGCTCGCCGGCCTGTTCGGTCAGGTTCTCAAGCTGTGCGAACAGGCGGGGTTGGCGAAGCTCGGCCATGTGGCGCTCGACGGGACGAAGATCAAGGCGAACGCCTCCAAGCACAAGGCGATGAGTTACGAGCGCATGGACAAGCGTGCGGCGGAGCTCGAGGCCGAGGTCAAGCGGTGGCTGAGCGCCGCCGAGGCTGCGGACGCCGAAGAGGACAAGGCCTTCGGCTGCGACAAGAACGGCGAGGAATTGCCCAAGTGGGTCGCCGACAAGAAGAAGCACGTCGAGAAGATCCGGGCGGCGAAGGCCGAATTGGAGGCTGAGGCGAAAGCGGCCGCGGCGGCCAAGGCGAAAGCGCAGGAGGAGGCCGAGCAGCGGCGAAGGGCGGAGGGCCGCAAGAAACCGGGAAAGCCTGCCGCCCCGCCGTCCGACGAACCCGACCCCGGAGCGCAAAAGAACTTCACCGATCCGGAAAGCCGGATCATGAAAACCAAGGACGGCTTCATCCAGGGCTACAACGCGCAGGCGGCGGTCGACGCGACGGCCCAGGTGATCGTCGCCCACGGGCTCGACGCCAAGCAGAGCGACCAACATCAATTGGAGCCGATCGCCGACGCGATCCAAACCAATCTGGGCAAGAAGCCCACGCAGCTGTCGGCGGACGCCGGCTATTGCTCCGACGCCAACCTTGCGGCGCTGGAGGAGCGCGAAATCGACGCCTATATCGCGCCGGGGCGGGCCAAGCACGCGGGGGAAGGAGAAGGCGGCGGCGCCCGCGTCGCCGCCATGCGGGAAAAAATCAGGGCCGGCGGGCATGAAAGCCCCTATCGGCTAAGAAAGCAGCTGCCCGAGCCGGTGTTCGGTCAGATCAAGCAGGCGCGCGGCTTTCGCCAGTTCCTCTTGCGCGGCGTGGAGAAGGTCGCCGAGGAATGGGGCCTGGTCTGCCTCGCCCACAATATCCTCAAGCTCGCCCACGGGCCCACCTCGTCCCGGGCCGCGGCCTGATGGGGCTAAGCTGATGCGGATCGGCAAGACGCAGCGTGACGATCCATGCCCCTGTGCGAAACCCAAATCTCCGCCATGCCGATAAAGCAGACAGGCTCCTAGGTCTGCAATCACGGCGCAGTAACACGCGCCTCAAAATCCTGCCCGCGCCAGACCTCGTCGGCTTTCCGGCGCCAGGTGAAGATGAGCTTGTCGCCGGGCTCCATTCCCGCCGCCGGCAGTTCCGCGACATGGAGGCCGAAAGCCCCGTGTCACTCGTCGCGACGTCGGCCTGGGTCTTCCAGTCGTCGCGCGTGTAGCGGACGATCAACTCCTCGCGCAGATCGAGCCGCAGCGTCTGTCCGGAGAGAACCCTGGCCGTCGGGCAATCCTCGCGCCATGGGCGGCAGCGGGCGATTCGTTTCTTGCCGAGGTAGCGGCGCATCGTGTGCGGGGACATGTCGAACACTCGGCCGTCTGCGAGCGAGCGTAACAGCTTCACATATTCCCCGTGCGCCCAGACGAGGGGCATGGCCGAGCCCGTCGGTTTGCCGGGCGCGAGCTCCCTGTCGGGAATGGGTGCGGTGTCCCACACCTGCTCGGGAATCAGGCCGCCAGGGCTTGTCTGCGCCTCGATTGTCGCGAGCAGCGCCTCCGCCTCCTTGCGCTTTCCCGCCGCAAGCGCGTAGTGCGCCCGTTCGCCCGCCAGAAGCGGCCAGACGCGGCCGATCCCGACCCCGTCGAAGGGGCTTCCGTCCGCCTTCTCGCCGTAGCCGTCGAGGTTATAGCGGCGCCAGCCGGGCCCCTGAGGCAGCTCGACCTTGAGCAGGCGATCGATGACCGCAATCGTGTCGAGCACGCGCGGATCCTCAGGCGCCCTCAGCCCGAACCGGACAAGCGCGAGCGCGTCCGTGCTGATGAGTTCGTCCGCAGGGATCGATCCGCTTCCCACCTCGTGGTTGCGCACCTGGACCAGTCCATGAACGTCCGGGCAACCCATCGCAGGCGATTCGGGAGCAACCCGTATGTAGTAGCCGCGGACGCCGGCTTGCGCGCGCGAGCGGCGTATCCTCGACATAGATCCAGTCCTCGATCTGCTCGTTCCATGCGTCAGCCGTGTCGCGCAGCAGAGCCGGCACGGTCTCGATGTCGCAGGCTTCCGCGATCTCGGCCGCTGCGAGCAGCGACGCAACGGCGACTGCGAGCGTAAAAGGCGTATAGCCGGCGTTCTCTTCCCACCGGTCTTGTTGGGTTCTGGGTCCGGTGCGCAAGACGAAGCCCGCCGCGCGCTCGACCATCGGCCAGAACTGTTGCAGATCCGGAGGCGCAAGCGCGCCCTCGCGCCGGGCCATGTCCAAGAGCAGCATAGGGAACGCGCATTCGTCGAGCTGCACGCCGCTCCAATAGGACGTGCCGTCCAGCCAATAGTTTTGCCGCCACGATCCGTCTCCCTCCTGGGTCGCCCGGAGATAACGAAGGATTCGGCGGACCTCGCTGTGCGCGCCGCACGCGAGCAGCGCGCCGCCGGTTTCGCAGAGATCGCGGGGCCAGACGAGATGATAGCCCCCCATGTCGTCGTCGCCCTTGCTGAAGCCCCACGGAATCGACAGGCTGGCGATGAAGCCTCCCGGGAACGTCGGCGCCTCATGGACGCGAAGGATGTTGGCGCTCACGCGATAGATGTTCTGGCCATGAGCATACCGCTCCATCGTGCGCAAGCAGAGATTGCCAAGCGCGCCATCCGGACGAATAGTCGTTCAAGATCGTCTCGAAGGGAGTCATGCTCGACGTCAGCGCGTGATAGGCGGCTTCCGCGGTGGTGCGGCCAAAACCGACCGCCAGAACCGAGGCCCCGTCGGCTCCCATGGCGAGCTCGGCAGACAAGGCGATATTGCCGTCGGTCGCGGTGTCGTACTGGTCGGTCAGACGCCCATGATCGCGAAGTTGCCGCCATCCGTCCGAGGCGCCGACGAAGCCGACGGACCCGGCGAGGAACTGTGGGTTCGCCACCATCGCCAGATGGGTGCCGCCGCCGACAGCGCAGAGCATCTCGTGCCCCTTGTATTCACCACGCTCGCCGTTGTTGTGCGCCCCCGCGTTGACGAGGTGCGGAGCGAGCAAGGCGAACACGCGCAGCCCTGTCTTCAAGAAATCTTCGAGGCGAATGTGCAGAACGATCGAATCGCTGCGCGGGTCCGTGAGCACGCGATTGATCATCCGGAATCGCCCGCCGCGATGCGTGCTCGTCAGGCGGAAAGCGGGAACCCCATCTTCGATACGTTCGACGACCGTCTCGCAGTCGCGCTTGACCTCGGCGAAGAAAGTGTCTCCGTCCGTGACGATGAGCCCGAGGTCGCGGACGCAGGCCTGGTCAACACGTGGAAAGTAGATTTCATTGACGATGCCGTGACTGATCGTAACCAGACGCGGCTGCGCTCGCTGAGCGCAGCGCCGACCCCATCCTTGGCGCTCGAAGTCCACCGAGCGGGAATTCCAGGCCGCCCGGGCGCTTCGACCATCTCGTCCTCCTAAAAGCGTCCTGAAGCGCCGCCGGCGGGCGGTCTATCATTGGTCGGGGACTCCGGCCTTGCGCATGCTATCGAGAGCGCATTCAAATCCGGCCAGATACGCGGGATCGTCGCTCATCGTCTTCCAGAGGGCACGCGCCCGGTAGATGCTGAAGGTTGGGGTGAGCGCAAGACCGGCCTTAACTGAGGAATGTGCCTCGTCAAGTCGACTTACTTGGATGGGCGCGGCGGCCAACAGGAAAAACGCTATCGAATAATTTCGGTTGGATTCGATCGACCGTCGCAACCATACTATCGCCTCCTGGTAACTGCCGAGGTGGAGGTTCGCTGTACCCGCGTAGGTCATCCAGTTGTAAGCCAACGTATCGTGAGGACTGAGGCGAAGGGCATCGCCAATATGAGCCTCTGCTTCCTCGGCGCGACCCATGAAAATTTTACCGAGGCCGATAACGGAGTGGGCGTTAGCAAGATTCCGATCAAGCTCCAACGCATGTTCACACTCGACGATCCCTTGCCCAGCACGCCTGGTCAAGATCTCGACGTAGCCTAACCCCAAATGGCCGCGCGCATGGTCCGGGACCGAAGATAAAGCTTTGGTCAATTTTTTTTCTGCCGCCGCGAAGGCCGCCGTTGGGTCGGCCAGGAAGGATAATGACCCCTCGAAGGCGTCGACGGTCGCCAACTCGATGAGTGCGTCGACGTTGTCGCGATCGACGGATAGCGCGCGATCGAAAAAGCTGCGCGCCTGCGCAAGATTATCAGGGGTTAGCCCCTTGTTGCGCCAGGCCAAACCCTGACAATAAAGGTCGACCGAGTTGGGCGTTGGGGCCTGTTCTGCCCGTCGGGCTTCGGCAGTGACGAACTCGGCGTTAAGCGCGCCTGCCAGGCGCGAGACAATTTCGTCCTGCATGTCGAGGAGATCGGTGAGGGGCTTATCGAACCGCTCGGCCCAGAGATGACTGCCCGTTTCGGCGTCGATGAACTGCACATTGACGCGCATGCGGTTAGCCCCGCGCTGGACGCTGCCCTCAAGAACATAGCGAACGTTTAACTCGCGCCCAATCGCTTTCGCGTCGGATTGCCTGCCCTTGTAAGTGACCGCTGTATTGCGGGCGATAAGGAAGGCGCCTCGTATCCGTGAGAGGTCGGTCGTGAGGCTCTCCGTGACCCCATCGACGAAATGCTCGTGCTCCGGGTCTCCCCCGATATTGGCGAACGGCAGAACGACAATCGAGAGGCGTGGCGAGGCGGAGTCTTCGGACACCGAGGCGGGCGCTGATTTCGCCCGGGCGGGCTCACCGACAACAAGCGAATAGACCCGGATCGGCTCCGCGATGTTCTTCAATTGGGTCGGGCCAACATCGTGGACCGCGAGATCGAGCCTTCCCTTGACTTGCCAGAAGGCTTGGTCGGAAAGGCAAATCGCCCCGGGCTTAGCAATGCCTTCCAGCCGGGCGGCGATGTTGACGCCGTCGCCCATCAGGTCGCCGTCTGCCTCCTCGACCACATCGCCCAGGTGGATACCGATACGGAACTCGACGCGACGCTCGGACGGCAGTCCGGCATTGCGCTCGATGAGGCCATTTTGAATCTCAATGGCGCAGCGTACGGCGTCGACCACGCTGCGAAACTCGATAAGATTACCGTCTCCGGCGCGTTTGACAATGCGGCCATGATGCACGGAGATTGTGGGGTCGATCAGATCACTGCGAAGCGCGCGCAGTCGCGCCAGGGTTCGATCTTCGTCCGCGCCCGCGAGCCGGCTATAGCCGACCACGTCCGAGACTAGGATCGCCACAATTTTCCGTGTTTCGGACATGGCGCCCCTCGGAAGTCTGTTAGATTGCCATCGGAGGGGCCGTTCGGGCCATTTATCGCGAGCCCTATTTCTGGTCCGCCGTCGTCAGAGGTTTATCGTTGGAATCGACGACGTACACAGCCAACATGGTCGCGGGGTGCTCTTCACTCGCATTTTCGCTGATCCGATGGCGCGCGCCGGGTAGTTCATAGAAGCCTTCGCCGGCTTGGTAGGTTTTAACGGGTTCATCGTTGACCTGGCTGCGGACCGCGCCTGACAGCACGTAGGCGTAGATGAATGCCGACGGTGCATGGTGATGCGGGGGCGATTTGCCACCTGGAGGATAGTTCACCAGGATGGCGACCATGCTCTTCCCTTCAGTGTTCGGGATCGAGTGATCGAAGACGTTCTTACCGCCGAAGTCGAAGGACGACGCCTTGGCGGGCGGCGGTTTCACGGGCTCCGAAGTCTGCGCGAGTACGGGCGAAACCCCTAGTGCCGTCGTCGCCAGCGCGACCCTCAAGCCCGCTCGCATAACGCTGCTCATTGCTAACATGGCGATGTACTCCTCTAGCTCGGACTCGGGCTTCACGGCGCCAGGATTTTCATGCGTAGGCTCCGTTTCCAAGTTCCGCCTAAACCTCATGTTCCCGTTGCCGCTGTCCAAGGTCCATGAATTGGAATTAAAACTGGTCCATGATGGTTGTCGGTAAGCTCGTGGGCGGGTGGTCGTAATTACCTTGAACGTCGAGGGTCATTCGGCCCAGTTGCTTTCAATGATCGGAAAAGCTGACTAGGCCATGGGCAGCGCAAAGACCGCCAATATCTCGTCTTTGGATCCAGCCGCCGTCGAACCCCTTTATCGGCAGATCTACGGCCGGTTTCGCGACGCTATCGAGCGTGGCGTGTTGAAGCCCGGGGGACGCATTCCCTCAGCGCGTGCACTCACCAAGGAATTGGGCCTAGCGAGAGGCACTATTGAAGCCGCCTACTCTCTGCTGGCTGCCGAAGGGTACATTCAACCCCGCGGTCAGGCAGGGACAATTGTGACGCCGGGCCTTAAGCTGCGAATGCCTGTTGCAAGTACGATCCCCCAGTCCAATAGCGATATTGTCGCGCCCATTTTTCACCCGGATTCGATTCTGCCGTTCCAAATGGGGCTACCTGCCCTGGATGCGTTTCCGCGAAAGATATGGGCACGCCTGGGTGCACAATGCGTGCGCGCCACGCAGCCACGCGACATGGCTCTCCCCTCGGCATATGGCCTGCCGGCATTGCGCGCCGAGATCGCCGCGTATCTCCAAGTGTCGCGCGGGATCAACTGCGCGCCGCGTCAGATATTCGTGACATCGGGATACCGTCACACGATCGAGTTGATTGCCCGCGCGGTACTGAAGGCAGGCGACGACGTTTGGTTTGAAAATCCCGGATACCCGCCGACGCGGGAAGTATTGGAGCATATGAATATCGCCGCCGTCCCGGTGCCGGTAGACCGGGAGGGCATGATTATTTCCGACGGCATCAAGGCGGCGCCGCAAGCGCACGCGGCTGTGGTAACGCCGGCGCATCAGAGCCCACTCAGCGTCTCTTTGTCCTTACCCCGGCGCCTGGCTCTGTTGGAATGGGCGTCGCGAAACAGCGCGTGGGTCATCGAGGACGATTACGATGGCGAGTACCGGTATGTCAGCCGCCCCCTGTCGGCGTTGAAGAGCTTGGATCGTGATGGGCGCGTCCTCTATACCGGCACCTTCAGCAAGGTGCTTTTTCCAAGCATTCGGCTTGCATATCTTGCCGTGCCGGAAACACAGGTCGCACGGTTCGAGCAGATCAGCCAGGCCTTTGCCGGGGGCAGCCCCGTGCTTACGCAAGCCATCGTCGCAGCCTTCATTACGGAAGGGTGCTTCGCGCGCCATATCCAACGGATGCGAAAGCTCTATGCCGAGCGTCGGGAAGCGACGATAGCAGGCCTGGAAAGCGTGCTGGGCAAACATATACGAATCGATTCCCAGCCGGGCGGAATGCACCTGATCCTGCGGTTACAGGACCAACTGTCGGATCGTCACCTCGCTATGCGCATGCGCGAAGACGGCCTGTATGCGGAAGCCCTGACGGACTGGACGATAGGTGGCGATGGAGTCTCTGCCTTGTTCGTCAGCTTCACGAATATTGCCTCCCAGGAGCATCGCCGAAAATCTCGGAAGACGTATCCTGAGGCTGATATGACGGCGGCCGGGAACCGAAAACCGGGAATATGGCCTAGAACTCAAGACGGATCATGGACCTTCTTAGCTAGGCTAAACATAACAGATGACAGTCCTCAGAGAGCAAATATGAGGATTTGTCATGGGCAATCGCATCGACTACGCCAAGGCTTCCCCTGAAGGCTTCAAGGCTTTCGGAGGGGCGTATGTCTATCTTCGAAAATCCGGTCTCTCGGAAGAACTGATCTACCTTGTCTATCTGCGGGTTTCCCAGATAAATGGCTGCGCCTATTGCATCGATATGCATTCCCGCGATCTGCTCAAGCTCGGCATTACCGTAGACAAGCTCGTGCTCGTCCCGGTTTGGCGCGCCGCGGGCGCGGTATTCAGCAGCCGCGAACGCATCGCGCTTGGCTGGTCGGAAACCGTAACGCGGGTCGCCGAAACCGGCGTTCCCGACGCCGACTATGAAGCCGCCGCCGCCGAATTCGGCGACAAAGAACTCGCCGACCTCACATATGCGATCGGCCTGATGAACGCCTTCAATCGATTCGGAGTTGCGTTCCGCTCGACCCCAGTTGCTGCGGCCAAAGCTTGAGCCACCCGAAAGGGCGGCCATTTCTAAGCTTTCCTTCGTTCGCGCACTGACACCAGTCAGCCAACCAACGGATCTGCTCCTATGGCTTGGGTACTGTTGACCATCGCCGGCATTCTTGAAATCGCATTCGCCTTCGGCATGAAGTCGTCCGATGGCTTCACGCGATTGATGCCCGCACTCTTTACGGTTGTGACCGGCGTATCGAGCGTCTTCCTGCTTTCACTGTCGCTACGGACACTACCGGTGGGAACCGGCTATGCGGTCTGGACCGGTATCGGCGCGGCGGGCACCGCGATTCTAGGAATGGCGGTGCTGGGCGACTCCGCCGCGCCGCTGAGGCTGTTCTGCATTGCTCTCATTTTGGCGGGCGTTATCGGCCTCAAGCTGGTTTCGGGGGACTGATCGTGTTTGGAGCCTTCCTCAACCCGATCACGGCGGCCGGCGGCGCCGAAGCCGGGCGCGAACCCGCCGAAATGTCCCAGGACTTCGCCCACGGTCGCGGCGCCATCGCGGCTGCAACCAGAGAACAACGCGAGGTAGCGGTATGAGAATTTTCCTAGCCGGCGCCACCGGCGTCATTGGCGTTCGCCTGATTCCGCTCATGTTAGCGGAAGGACATGTCGTTGCGGCCATGACCCGGACGCCAGAGAAAATGGACGGGCTTCGCGCCGCGGGCGTTATTCCAGTCCTATGCGACCTCTTCGACCCGAAGTCGCTCAATGACGCAGTCAAAGACTTTCGACCCGATGTCATCGCTCACCAGGTGACTGATCTGCCGGATGAGATCGGGAAGCTCACCAAATTCCTCGCCGCGACCGATCGGGTCCGAAGTGAGGGAACACGGAACCTCCTGGCTGCGGCGCAAGCGGTCAACGCTTCTGGCTTCGTCGCCCAGAGCATCGCTTGGGATGGCGGACCGGTTATCGAAGCTCATGAGAACGCCGTGCTCTCGGCGGGTGGCACGGTGCTGCGTTATGGGCGCTTCTACGGGCCTGGCACCTATTACGAGAACGATCTGCCGCCTACCCCTCGGCTGCACATCGACGCCGTCGCAAGGCGCACCATGCCGTTTTTCGGGGGACCGCGTGGGATCTTTACGATCACTGATGACGACCCCGCCTCATGACTCGAAACAGCAGTCTCATGTTGCGACGTCCAAAGGACGCGCGTTACGCCTTCGAGACGGCGGCGAGGGCCTCGGCGACTGCGGTCGAGAGCGGCGTCGTGGGTCGACCGATCAGGGCCGAGAGCTGGCGGCCGTTGTCGAACAGCGCCCCGTCCGCCGCATCGGCATCCCAACTGGCGACGGCTTTTGCGATCGACTCGGGGAGGCCGAATTCCACAAGCGCCGTCGCATATTCGGCCACTGGCAAATTCTTGTAGGGGATGGTCCTGCCTGTCTGGCGCGAAATCTCGGCGGCGAAGTCCGAAAGCGTATAGGCGTGGTCGCCGGCGAGCTCATACGTTTTGCCGTCATGACCTGTCCCGACGAGCGCAGCGACGGCGGCCTCCGCGTAGTCGGCCCGTGTCGCGCACGAAAACCTGCCGTTCCCCGCGCTTCCTATGACGGCGCCGCCCGCGAGCGCGCCACCGATCGAGGCGGTATGGTTCTCGGTGTACCAACCGTTCCGCAGAATCGTGTGCGGAATGCCGGCGGCCTTGAGCTCCGCTTCTGTCGCCCTGTGCTCGACGCCCAAGCTCATTGGCGAGACGTCCGCATGGAGGAGACTCGTATAGACGATGCGCTTCACTTCGGCCGCTTTCGCCGCCTCGATCACATTGTGGTGTTGCGCGGCCCGCTCGCGAATTTCGCTAGACGAGATGAAAAGCAGCACATCGACCCCTGCCAGCGCCGATTTCAGGGTCGCGGGTTTGGCATAGTCAGCCTCGCGAACAGCCACCCCGAGCGCTCCCGCGTTCGCCGGCGAGCGAACGAGCGCGACGATGGCCTCGCCGGCCTTGGCCTTCAAGCTGTCAATGACAAGACGGCCGAGCTGGCCTGTGGCTCCTGTGACGGCGATGGTCATGGCCGACTTTCCTCATTGGACGGTGAAGGGTCTCTATCAAGGCGCCTGGGCTGTTTGGCGTAGCGAACGTGAGTGTGGCGAGGTTATAAACCGTCCCAACGATCCCCATTTCGTGAACCGAATGGCCGACGTCTCTTGCGTGCGGAAGATGGTGGCCGAAAGAGCGCAACTCGGTCTACGATCATCGTCACCTATAGCGACAAAGTCGCGCTTTTTGGAGAGCACCCGCGCCCTGAATGACTGAAGGAGTCCTGAGGTGGTAGGCTTTGTAATCCTGCCTCCGAAGCGGTGTTCTCAATCACATCTTGCCGAAGCGCTCTCATGCCCCAGCAAAGGCAAGATCCTCGCGCGAGCCATGATTTGGCGTGACTGATCGACGCGGCGTGGACCTCCGCGCGCGCACCCGCTGATCGCGCAAAGCATGGTACCGGCGTTGAGCGACAAGGAACTCGGGCGTCGCGCGTCCGTCCTGGTTTTATTCCGGCCACGAAAAATGCGATTGGGGCACGCATTAGCACCGCTTCGAGAATAATCGAGTTTGATTTCGTGAAGCCATTTTGACCGAGGGGGCCGTTTCAACAAGCTGGTGCAGAGTCTCGTTTTTATTAGGTAGGGCCGGCATCGCGCCGGCCCTAGCCGTCTTACTTGAACTTGTCCATGTTGGCCTTCGTGACCAGGGCGGCGCCCGAGTCGATCAGCACCGGCACCGTTTCCCCCTGAATCGCCTTCACGAGGGCCGCGACACCCAGTTCGGACATCTTTGTCGGAAACTGCGCCACCGAGGCATCTTCGATACCGGCGGTCATGGCTTCCGCCTCGCCGCAACAAAAGTCGAACCCGACCAGGATGACGTGCCGGGCAAGCTTGGCGTTCTTGATCGCCTGCGCGGCGCCGGCTGCGGGCGGGCCGCACGCGGAATAGATCGCCTTCAGGTCAGGATTCGCCGTTAGGATATCCTGGGCGACGTTGATGCCCTTTTCTTCGGTACAGTCGGTGGCGCCCTTGCCCACAATCTTGACGTCGACGCCTTTCATCCCTTCAAGCATGCCATTCACACGGTCATCAAGGGCAGGCACTCCGGGCACCCCTTCGAGCACGCCGAGCGTGTCGCCGTCTTTCAGCACTGTCTTGAGATAACCTCCAGCGATTTTGCCGGCTTCGAGATTGTTCGTGGTGGCAAGCGCGGTCTGCCCCTTCCAGTTGGGAATCTTGTTGTCCATAAGGACGACCCTGACGCCCTTGGCGACCGCCTTGTCCAACGTGGTCGCCACCGTCGGGTCGACCGGAGTGATGGCGATGCCCTGGACGCCCTTAGTGACCATCGCCTCGATAAGCGCGATCTGCCCCTCTATGTCGGTCGCAGACTTTCCCTGGCCGTAGATGATCTCCACCCCAGGATGCGCGGCCGCATAGGCCTTCGCGGCATTCTCCATGCTCGCGAAGAACGGCACTGGAAACTTGGTGATGAAGCCGATCTTGACCGTGTCTGCCGCTGCGGCGGGCGTGGCAACCACTGCGGCAAGCGCCATGCCGCTCATCTTTGACCGTATGCTCATGTCTGTCCTCCCTTTGCCTTGATCGCCCCGGATGGGCGAGCCTCGACATTCGCCGTCTATTGCTCAGCGAACCTTTCAGGTCTCCGCGCCGACGATCATGGAGACCAACTCCTGTCGATTTGATCGGTCGGGGCTCAGCTCTCCGACCTTCCGGCCCTGTCTAAGCACGACCGCGCGATCGGCGAGTTCGACAACGTGTTCCATGTTATGGGTGATGAGAATCACGGCGTTGCCTTCCGCCCGTAGCTGAATGATCAGGTCGAGAACCTTACGCGACTCGCGCACGCCCAGAGCAGCGGTCGGCTCATCGAGAATCACAAGCTTGCTTGCGAACACAGTCGCGCGGGCCACCGCGATTGCCTGCCGTTGACCGCCTGACATGCGCGCGACCGGGGCATCGAAATCCGGGAGTTTGACCTTCAGTCGATCAAGCACCTCTTTTGCCTGGCGGTCCATCGTGCGACTGCTCAAGAAGCGGAGCCCTTGGGGCAGCCATGTGGGGAAAGCCATCTCGCGGCCGCAGTAGAAGTTCTGAGCCGGCGTCAGATTGTCGAAGAGCGCGAGGTCCTGATAGACCGTTTCAATGCCAGCACGGCGCGCCGCGGCGGGTGAATGAAGGGCGACCGGAACGCCATCAAGAAGCAGGTCCCCGCCATCGAACGAATGCACGCCGCTGATGCATTTGACCAAAGTTGACTTACCCGCGCCATTGTCTCCAAGCAACGCGAGAACTTCGCTGCGATAGGCTTCAAGGCTCACGTCCCTGAGCGCTTGCACTGCGCCGAAGCGCTTTTCCGCGTGGCGGACGGCCAAAACAGGCGTTGCCGTGGCCAGTTTCATTGCCCGCTCACGGTCTGGATGGAGCGCGCCCGCGCTTCAAGCCGGCTCCGGAGGACGTCGGCTTCTACCGCTACGACAATGATGAGGCCGATCGCGATCATCTGGAAAAAGACGTCGACGTCGAGCAGGTTGAGCGCGTTGCGGATCACGCCGATCATAACCGCGCCGATGAGAGCGTGGCCGATATGCCCACGACCGCCAAGGAAGCTCGCGCCGCCGATGATGACCGCGGCAATGGTGTCGAGTTCGAGCAGGTTACCGTACAATGGAGAGCTGGCGCCGGTTCGTCCGGCGAGGATCACCGCTCCGACGCCCGCGCAAAATCCCGATATCACATAGGTCGAGACGAGCACGCCTTTGACCGGAATGCCCATCTCGATCGCGGCTTCTGGATTGCCGCCGACCGCGTAAATCCAACGACCCCAGACCATCGCCTTGGTCATGATCAACGCCGTGAGGGCGACCGCAAGCACGACAAAGAAAGAATTCGGGATCCCGAAGGTCTCAGACCCGCCAATTGCGGCGATCCAGTCCGGCATCCCCCGCATCGTGGTGTGCCCGATCGCCAGCTCAAGCGCGAGGCCTCTGCATATGCTCAGAGTCGCGAGCGTGACGATGAAGGGATGGGGAAGACGTCCATATACGTAGACAAGGCCGTTTATCGCGCCAACAAGCGTCGCGGTGGCGAGGATCGCCGCCGTCACCGGCAGGGCCGAGTCATTGAGCCGAAAGACCAGCCCTCCGATCACCGTCGCGAGCGCCAGATTGGCGCCGACCGAAAGATCGATGCCCCTCGTCAGGATGACCAGCTGTTGCCCAATGGCGACGATCGCAATGACGGCGGTCTGCGCGAGAACGTTGCTGATGTTGACCGGCTTCAGAAAATAGGGGGTCAGCTGGCTTATGGCCGTAATCAGAATAGCCAGGATCAAAAGCGGACCAATGCTCAAAAGCCGGAGCGCCAGCGATACAGTAAGTCCCGCTCGCTCGCTTCCGATGGACGGGGGTGGCGGTTCGTGACGATTGGCCGTGACGTCAGACATAACGTCCGTCCCCGGGAGTCCGGCTCATGCGTGATACCATGGCAAGCGCGATGAGGATGAGGTCGCCGGTGACCATGAGGAAGTCGATCAGAATATTGGGAATGGTCATCGGCAGCCGCGTTATTCAGCAGAGCGGCGACGCTTTGAGTGGCCCAGCGGCCATTCGCCGGCCTCCGTGTGTCCGCACTTTCCGTTCCTCCCTGGCGGTCCGGGTATTGGCGGCCCACACCTTTTCGCGCCGAGAGAGGGCGAATTAGCTTCTGGCGCACCGGCCGGACGTTTGCTTGCAGACCAGTTTCTTCTCTATAAAGGACCAGCTTCCGGGGTGCGTCAAATTGTTTTTTATGCGCAAGAAGTCTGATTTCGACCACGGCTCGAATCGTTTTGGAGGCTTCCACCCTGGGGGCAGACGTCGGCAAACGAGATCACGCGCATGAAAACGGAGGCAGTGTTCAAACGGGCCTTCAACCAGACGGTCGACCTGATCGCCGACTACGACGACGGCGATCCCCTCCCGTCCGAGAATGCATTGCGGGCGAAGCTGGGCGTCAGTCGCACAACGGTCCGCAAGGTAATCTCAACCCTGAACGACCGGGGAATCGTGACCGGAGGCGGCAGGGCGCGGATCGTTCGTTCGCAGACAAAGTCGATGCAGCGGTTCCCGGAGGCGGAAACGGTTCCGCAGGCTGCGCAGGTCGAGAAAAGGTTCATGGAGTGGATGCTGCGGGACAACGCGCGACCGGGTACCACCATCAATGAACTTGATTTGGCTCGACAGTTCGGGATCGCAACGTCGGGAATTCGTGAGTTCCTCAATCGATTTCAGCGTTTCGGGCTGATCGAGAAGCGACCAAACTCGGGCTGGGTGCTGAAGGGATTCACGCCTGGCTTCGCGCTCGAACTGTTTGAGATTCGCGAGATGTTCGAGTTGCGTTCCGCGCGGGCTTTCGCGGTCCTGCCTGCGGACTCGCTCCTCTGGCGGCAGATCGAATTGATACGCGAAGAGCACGTTTCGCTCTTAGGTGAGATCGAAAATCGTTTTCGCGACTTCTCTGATCTCGACAGTCGATTTCACCGGCTCATCAATTCCGCCGCACCCAACCGCTTCATCAACGGTTTTTACGACGTTATTACCTTGATATTTCACTACCATTACCAATGGAACAAACGCGACGAACGGCAGCGTAACGAAGTCGCTCTCCGCGAACACCTCACATACATTGAAGCTTTGCTAAGTCGTAGCGTTTCCATGACTGATCTGGCGTGCAGGGCGCATTTGAGATCGGCAAGGGAGACTTTGATTCGTTCGACATCAGGTGGAGATCCCGCAGGGCCCCACTTCCTTGTCCCGGGGCCGGCCAACTCGTGAAGCGGTGGAGCCTACGCTGAACGACAATCCGCCACAGTAACCCCAGACCGTAGTTGATCCCCCATGCCACACTCGG
Source organism: uncultured Alphaproteobacteria bacterium (assembly GCA_963742305.1). GTDB lineage: Bacteria > Pseudomonadota > Alphaproteobacteria > Rhizobiales > Beijerinckiaceae > Roseiarcus. The sequence goes on along the minus strand of CAVULN010000016.1, from coordinate 10,171 downwards.
TCATTCGGGCTCATTCGGCAGGTTCGTATGCGTAAAAAACAACTTGACCCATCGATCTGAAAGCGGTTTTTTATCCTTAACGAACAGGAGAAGCGGCTGTTGCGAGCCTTGCTTTGCGTAAAACCGGGGGAACTCGCCCTCATCGAGCGGCCGCGGCCGAGCCCACGGCACGGCGAGGTTCTCGTGCGTATCCGTCGCGCCGGCGTTTGCGGAACGGATCTGCATATTTTTGAAGGCTCTCACCCTTTCCTCGAATATCCGCGCGTCATCGGGCACGAACTGTCGGGCGAAGTCGAGGAAACGGGACCCGGCTGCTCGATCGCCGTCGGTCAGAAGGTTTTCGTTATTCCCTATCTCTCTTGCGGCTCTTGCGTCGCCTGCCGGCGCGGCAAAACGAATTGCTGCCAGCGCATCGCCGTGCTCGGGGTCCATATCGACGGCGGCATGGCCGACTACATCTGCGTCCCTGAAGGTAATGTGGCGTCTGCCGACGAGATCACGCTCGACCAGGCGGCGATGGTCGAGTTTCTCGCTATCGGCGCACACGCGGTTCGGCGCGCAAATCCTCGCAAGGGAGACCGCATTCTCGTCGTTGGGGCCGGTCCGATCGGCCTTGGCTGTATGATCTTCGCCAGGCTACGCGGTGGCTCGGTTACCGCTCTCGACATGCGGCAGGATCGTCTCGATTTTTGTCGCAAGGCGCTAGCCGCAGACAACATCGTCGTCGCGGGGAGCAACACGGTCGAGGCGCTTTCCAAGCTCACCGACGGCGATCTGTTCGACATCGTCATCGACGCGACCGGCAAAGCCGTCTCGATGGCGACAGGGTTCGACTATGTCGCCCATGGAGGCACTTACGTGCTGGTCAGCGTCGTGCGCGACACCATCTCGTTCTCCGACCCGAATTTCCACGCCCGCGAGATTTCGCTGCTCGGAAGCCGCAATGCAACCCGCGAAGACTTCGTCGCCGTCTTTCAGGCCATGCGCGACGGACTCGTGCCGACAGGAGCGCTCGCCACTCATCGCGCGTCGCTCGAACAGTCGGCGTCTCTCTTTTCGGATTGGATCAAACCGGAAACCGGCGTGATCAAAGCGTTGATCGAGATCTGACCCGTGGCGTTCCCGATCATTCAGTTTGGCACGAGCCGCTTCTTGCAGGCCCATGTGGACCTGTTCGTCAGCGAAGCGCTGGCCGTGGGCGAGGCGATAGGCCGCATCGTCGCGGTGCAGACGACGGCGAACCCCGCCAGCCGCAAGCGCATCGCCGCGTTCGCCGAGGGTCGGCCCTATGTCGTCCAGATAAAGGGTATTGCGGCGGGGGCCATCGTCGACCGCGAGATCGAGGTCGGAAGCGTTGGCGGCGGCGTCGACGCCAACCTGGACTGGCCCGAAGTTAAGCATCTGTTCAACGAGGCGCGCTGCATGGTCTCGAACACCGCTGATCGCGGTTACGAAACGGACGATTCGGACAGGCCTGATGGTCCACCCCCGCGCTCCTTCCCGGCCAAGCTCGGCAAGGCTGTTGCTGGGGCGCCACCGCGCTGGCGCCCCGCCCATCGCGCTCTTTCCCTGCGAGCTGACGCCTGCGAACGGCGACACACTCCGCGCCGTCGTACTCAAAATCCTCGATGGCTGGAGCGTGTCAGCGCCTGAAAGACGCTGGATCGGCGAAGGCTGCATCTGGGTCAATTCCCTGGTCGACCGGATTGTCTCGCAGCCCCTCGAACCGCTCGGGGCGGTCGCTGAGCCGTATGCCTTGTGGGCGATCGAGGACCGGGCGGGTCTCCTGCTCCCCTGCCGCCACAGCGACATTGTGGTGACCAAGGATCTCAAGCGTTACGAGCGGCTGAAGCTTTTCATCCTCAACCTCGGTCACACCTTTCTCGCCGAAACCTGGCGCCAGCAAAAATGTGCGCCGGACATGACGGTGCGCGAGGCGATGGCCGATCCGGGGATATCGCGCCGACCTCGACGACCTCTTTGAAAAAGAGGTCATTCCGGTTTTCGCCGGCGTCGGCATGGAGACCGAGGCGCGGTGCCTACCGCGATACCGTCATCGACAGGTTCCGCAATCCGTTTCTCCAGCATCGACTGGCCGAGATCTTCACGAACCACGAAGCCAAAAAACAGCGACGTTTTGGCGGCCTGATCGCCCTCGCCGAGGCTCACGAACTTCGCTTGAGCCAGCCGCGTCTCAGAGCGGCGCTCGCGTCGCACGAAGGAGCCCTTTCGCCCCAAATCGGATGAGCCCTCATCCCACGAAGCAACGATCTCGCCCATCGGGATTGAACGCAAGACGAGAGCCTTCGGGCTCTCACCACAGGAGGAAAAGTATGAAGAAACTCGTTATCGGCGCCGCACTTCTATCGCTCGCCGCCCTCAGCGCGCCGAGCTACGCCGCTGAGCCCACAATCCCGATCATCGTCAAGGACACGACCTCCTTCTACTGGCAGATCGTGCTTGCCGGAGCCCGCAAGGCTGGCCAGGATCTCGGCGTCAAGGTCCCGGAGCTCGGAGCCCAATCGGAATCGGACATCACCGGCCAGATTTCGATCCTCGAGAACGCCGTCGCCGAGAAGCCCGCGGCGGTCGTCATCGCGCCCACAGAGTTCAAGGCGCTCGGTAAGCCGATCGATGAGGCCGCGAAGAAAGTGCCCATTATCGGAATCGACTCGGCCGCCAACTCTAAGGCCTTCATCTCGTTCCTCACAACCGACAACGTCCAGGGCGGGCGTATCGCCGCCGATGGTCTCGCCCAAGGGATCATGGAGAAATACGGGAAGGCCGAGGGCGACGTCGCGCTCATCACCTCGCTGCCGGGAGTCGGCTCTCTTGATCAGCGCGCCAAGGGTTTCAAGGAGGAGATCGCGACCAAGTATCCCGGCCTCAAACTGGTTGCGGACAAGGTGGCGGACGGTCAGGCAACGACCGGCCTCAACATCATGACCGACCTTATCACCGCCAATCCGAACCTGCGGGGCGTCTTCGCGTCCAATCTCATTATGGCCCAGGGCGCCGGTCAGGCGGTCGCAGAGAACAAGAAGGCCGACACGATAAAGCTGATCGGCTTCGACAGCGACGACAAGCTGATTGGTTTTCTCAAGGACGGGACGATCTACGCCCTCGTCGTTCAGGACCCATACCGCATGGGCTACGACGGCATCAAGACCGCGCTTGCCGCCTCCAAGGGCGAGAAGGTCGAGAAGTCCGTCGACACCGGCGCCAATCTCATCACCAAGGCCAACATGGACGGCGAGAAGCAGAGCGCCCTGCTTAACCCGAAGGTGAAGTGAACACCGGGAGCGCGCGGCAGTGGCGCGCTCCTTTCTTTCGGTCGAATTCAAAAACGCGAGTGGCGTCTTGCGTAACGTGGCATCGCCGCTCATCATCGAGCTCGGGCTGACCAATATTAGCAAGCAACGAAAAATGGCCTCGAGTGAAATCGCCGCTCCGACGCATGGTGCGCCGCTCCTCACGCTGCACAAGCTCGACAAGCGTTTTGGCGCAACTCACGCGCTGAAGGCGGTCGACCTGACGTTCGAGCAAGGCGAAATTCACGCCATCGTCGGAGAGAACGGTGCAGGCAAGTCCACGCTGATCAAGCTCCTGACCGGTGTCCATACCCGCAGCTCGGGAGAAGTCCTCTGGCGCGGCTCGCCGGTCGCATTGGCGACGCCGCCTGAAGCCATTAATCTCGGCATCAATGCCGTTCATCAAGAAGTCGTGCTCTGCCCGCATCTCAGCGTCGCGGCCAACATCTTTCTCGGCGACGAGGAAACGAGCGGCGGCTTCCTTGCCCACAAGCGCATGGTTCGCGACGCCCAGAAACTTCTCGATGAGCTCGGCTTCGCTTTGCCTGCTGGCGCGCAACTGTCGAGCTTGACCATCGGCCAGCAGCAGCTTGTGGCGACCGCGCGCGCCGAAAGGAGGGGCGCCAAGTTCTTGATCTTCGACGAGCCGACGGCCTATCTCACCCGGCAGGAAACCGCGGCCCTCTTCAAGCTGATCCGGCGGCTCAAGGCCAACGGCGTGACGATCGTCTACATAAGCCATCGTCTCGAGGAAGTGTTTGAACTTTGCGACCGGGTCTCCATCCTGCGCGACGGCGCGCTGGTCGGCACGCGCTCCATCGCAGAAACGAACGAAGCCGACCTCATCGCACTGATGATCAACCGCACGATCGAGCAGATCTATCACAAGGAGAGCGTTCCGATCGGCGCGGCAATCCTCGAGACGGAAACCCTCTCCGGCCTCGGTTTCCATGACGTCTCCGTCACCGTGCGGGAAGGTGAGATCGTCGGGCTCTACGGCCTCATCGGCGCCGGGCGAAGCGAGTTCGTGCAGAGCGTTTTCGGTCGCGATCCAGCCCACAGCGGCCGGATCCGCTGGCGCGGACGCGATGTCTCCATCCGCAACGAGCGGCAGGCGATGGAGCTCGGCATCGCCCTTGCGCCGGAAAGCCGCCGGGACCAGGGCCTCTGCCTCAATCTCGGCGTCGGCCTCAACATCAACCTGCCGATCTTCAAGCGGCTGAGCCTCGGCCCCCTCATCAATGTCGCTCGCGAATCCATTTCGGCGGACAAGCAGATCCGCGATGTCCAGATCAAGGCCGCTTCGCGTGCCGCGCCGGTCGCCAGTCTCTCAGGCGGCAACCAACAGAAGGTGGTGATCGGCAAGTGGCTCAATCACGGCGCCAAGCTCTTCATTTTCGATGAACCCACAGTCGGGGTGGACGTCGGCACCAAGGCGGAAATCTACAGGCTGCTCGGCTCGCTGCTCCAGAAGGGGGCCGGCATCATTATGATCTCGTCGTACCTGCCGGAAGTCTATGAGCTGGCCGACACGCTGCACGTCTTCCGGGCTGGACGAATCGCCGCCACCCACGGTCATAAGGACGCTTCACACGAGACCATACTGACTGAGGCCATCGGGGCGTAGGGCGAGGGACTTCAACCGGCATGACCGACAAAACCGTCACTGGCGCGCCCAGGGCTAGCGCGCGGCTCAACGTGCTGCTTGGACTGACGCTTCTCGTCCTTCTCCTTGTTCATGTGGCTTGCGCTTTCCATCGAGACGACAACCTTCTGGACCTCGAACAATATCGCCAATCTACTGAGGCAGGGAGCAATGATCGCGATCCTGGCGATCGGCGAGACGTTCGTCATCATCACCGGCGGAATCGATCTGTCCGTCGGCGCAGTCGCTGGCTTCGTCAGCATGATGGTCGCCTGGCTTCTGACACACGATCTTGGGTTTGCCTCGTCAATCGCAGGGGCGATTGCCATCTCGCTCGCGATCGGCGTTTTCATCGGCCTCTTTCACGCCTTTGGCGTCGTCCAGATGGGACTGCCGCCGTTCATTATGACCCTGGCGACCATGTACGCCCTGCGCGGGATCGGCCTCCTTATCACCAACGGTGCGACAATCTCGATCACCAACGATGCTTTCACAGGGTTTTCGCGCGCAACCTTCCTCGGCTTTCCCTGGACGGACGGGAGCTGGTTCGCCATTCCAATGCTGTTTTGGATGGTGATCGTCGTGGCTGTGCCGGCTTATATCCTGCTCAGTCACACTCGGTGGGGCCGGTATCTCTTCGCCATCGGGTCCAACAAAGAGGCTGCGCGTCTGTCCGGCGTGAACGTGAGCGCGGTAACCTACCTCGCCTACGTCATCTCGGCGTTCTGCGCCGCGTTCGTCGGCATTCTGCTCGCCATGCGCATCGGCATTGGCAATCCGACGCAAGGCGAGGGCTGGGAGCTTCAGGCGATCGCATCCTCCGTCATCGGAGGCACAAGTCTCTTCGGCGCGGTCGGCTCGGTGCACGGGCCGCTTATCGGCTCGTTCATCCTGACGACGATCAACAATGGAGCGAACCTGCTCAACCTCAATCCATTCTGGCAGCGGATCATCACCGGCGCCCTGATTATCATCGTCGTCTATTTCGACACGCTGCGCCGCAAGAAGCGCTGAACTGATTGTCCAACCCGAAATTGAGCCATTGGCGTATCACGCTCTGCCCGTACCGTAGCTTGCAAGTACGATACGGTGAAGGCCAAACTGTTGATGCCCCCTAAAAACCGGACACGGCACTCCGCTTTGATTGCGCAGCGATGAACTCTCGTGGCGAACGATAGCGCAAGGCGCTGTGCGGATGAACCCTGTTGTAGTGCTCGAACCAGACTGGCAGGCTTTCGATGACGGTTTGGGCGTCTGGCGCTGGATTGACGCGGGCGTAATCGCGTTTGATCGTTCGCACCAAGGCCTCGGCCATGCCGTTGGACTGTGGGCTCGCCACAGGGGTCGTGAGCGGCTCGAATCCGAGATCGCGCGCGAAGCGTTTTGGGTCCTTGGCGATATAGCCTGATCCATTATCGCTGAGCCATTCGATGGCGCGCCGCAAGCGATTGACTAGGCCGAACCGAGATTCAACGGCGCGACCATGAGGTCGCGAACATCTTCCGACTTTATCCCTTGCGTCGTTGCGACCCAGGCCATCGCCTCCCGATCACAGCAATCGAGAGCAAAGGCGACACGAACTTTCTCGCCATTGTCGCAGGCCAGTTCGAAGCCGTCGCAGCACCAGCGTAGGTTCGAGCGCTCAACGGCGATCTTGCCGTCATGGCGGCGCGCGTCGGCCCCTCCGGCATGACGCTGAAGTAACATCCATGGGCTCTCATCACCCGATGGACCCCTTTTGGCGTTGACCGGTGAATAGCCCTTTATCGTAGCCTCGCGCCTGAGCATCGCCCAGACGCGGCGATAGCCATAGGTCGCCTGAGCGCCAATGATCGCCTTGATGGCGCTCACACTCCTCGGTCTGGCTCCCAGCCGAGGCTTGGCGATGGAAGCCTTGAGGCTAGCGGCGAGGTTCGACCGAGAAACGCCGAGCGCTCGCTCTCGGCTGCCCAAGGACGGTATCCGATGAAAGCCGTTTGTGAAGCGCGCACCAGATATTTTTTTGGACGCTCGCGAGCTCCAGAGCCTCTTTCAGGATCTCGGCCTCCATCCGTCTTCTTGCCGAGCAAGCGCTGCATCTCGCGAAGCTGGATTTGCGAGGCGCGATAATCCGACGCCGGAACGACCTCCTCCTCTTAACCCCGCCGCCGTCAGCGCGCCCTGCGCAGCCAGCCGGCGCCAGCTGAACACCTGGTTCGGCGCAACACCGTGGCGGCGCGCCACCAAGCTGACCGTCACGTCCGGCTCATACGTCTCCGCCACGATGGCGATCTTCTCGGCGGCTGCGCAACGACGACGGCTCTCAGGCCCACGCAGGACCTCACTCTTCGCGTTGTTCCCAGTCATAGACACGGCTTACTCCTACCCCTTAGCCAAGGGGGAGGCCATGTCCGGTCAATTAGGCGGCTAGCTCACAAACGCTATCGATCTCCGACAGGCCCCTTGCATCTTGATGCTACTATAAATCTAGAACCTTCTGCATTTTGCTATACCCAACGGGGCCCCCATGGACACGGTACGAATCAGCGTTCCGACCTCAGGGATTCACAAAAATTGGGCCGCGCAAAGCCTCGAGACGACACAACCGATCCGAACGGGATTGGAACCGACTGGACGCGACGACACACTCTTATGCAACCACCTCCACTCCTCAAAATGGAGGGATGCCTTTAGAACTCTAGGATTGGGTACGTACGAGTCGCAATGACCCGTAAAAAGCCTCGGCGCTTGCTCGCGTATCCTAGAGACAACCAGATTCTATGTTGCGGTTGGCTATGTCAGCTTCAAGCAACAGGTATGGATCGAAGTCGGCGCGCAAGTTGTCGCGTGTCCTTGTTCACCAGGTCAAAACATCAAAAATGTGAAGCTGTTTTGAGAGCGACTTGACTATTCGAGATAAATTTTGTCGAGACGGAACTGCTTCGGCGCCTCAAGGCGAGAATGCTCGGAAGCAGTCGGGAAGGGGGATGAACTAGACATGCCGCGAAGTCGAGGACGGCTCGAGCGAGACGAGAGACGCGCCTCAACACACGGGCGAGGCCTGGTCGAAGGGGAGCCCATTTTGGGAAAGGTGGTGCGAATTCGCAGTGGTCGTCTCCCGTCTGAATCAAACTCGAGGGCGAAGCGCCAACAGGCGACGGCGAAGAGCCGACCGAGGAGATTAACCAACTCAGGCGAGAGCGGGCAGACCTCGCGACCGAGATAGTCGACACAGCCGTGGCGACAGTCGAAGAGGCAATTTTCAAGTCGACGGTCACGGCATCTCTGCTATCCGATGGGGAGATACAGGTGATTTTAACGCCGCAATGCCTCGAGGACTGTGATCGCGCGCTAGCCTTCGAGCGATGGGGCGCAATGTGTGAAAGCGCTCGAACCGGATTTGTGGACCGCCTGCTTGCGAGTCCGTGAACAGATTGCGGAAGCCGACGAGGACGCCGAGACGCTCGGCATGACATGGTGGCGGGATCTGCAGAACTTGGTGGCCGAGATTGCGGATTACGAAGCCACCACCCGTGCAGGCCTGAGCGCCAAAGGTCAGGTTTTTCGGGACTTATTTGATTTTGCGAGCTTGATGGACTGTCTTGGCGCTCTACAAATATCTTATGTGCGTGACTTCGGGAATCTCGCCACCGTCGCCTGCGCGACGGGAACTCGCTCCCGACGCGTCGGACAGTTTGCTGACCGATCTAAACTCTTGTTCCGCCAGCTGCCTTTAGCATCGTTTCCAGATGATATGGAGCGAGCCGGATAGCGCGTCTTTTTGTCGCGATGAGCGTTGGTCTGGTCGCGCTTTCTACCTCGGCATGATCGCCGGCCCCAACGAGGCCGCACACTGCGGGAAATTGATCGCTATGACCGCAAGGCGGACACCGGGACGTTCACCTTTTGCGCTTGCCGCGCCGGTCGGCACCGACACCTTCCCAGCGCTTAAACACGCGCGCAGCTACTTGAGCTCGACCGCGCATGGGCAGATCCATAGTCGCCTGCAGCGACGACAAGTTCATGGCCCTGCAGCTCGCGCCCGGGGGCAACGCCGTCGTCTGCGGCTGCAACTTGATCTTCCGTCGGCAAGCTGAGCTCGGACAGGTGAACGAACTTGGGCGAGATGCACGGGCCGCACAGTCTCTACCTTCGCAACCGCCAGGAATCAGGTGGTGCAGGGGACGTCGGACGGGCGGCCATGATCTCCGGGTGACCTGGACGCGAGAGGCATGAAGCTGACACGTTCGCAGGTCTCGTCGCGCTCGACAACGAATAGGCCGAATTGATCGGGCAGAGTGTGATGATGAAGGACGGCAAATGACGGCACGCTGAGTTGGGCGCCGCGAGGCGCCAGGGGGAAGGGGGCGGAGGCCTTTCGGACTCCGCCCTTTGGGGGCGTCAGCCCCCAAAGGCTCCCATCTGGGAAACGGCGGCTTTCTTCTCGACCGCGGCGTCTGCGGAGGCCTCGTAGGCTTTCCAGTCTTCGCCGGTGAGGTCCCTGTAGGCGTCGATGGCGCCGTGGGCTGCGGCGAGTAGAGCGAAGGCCTGCATCGCCATGTCGGCTGCGAACTCGCGGGTGCGCTGCGCCCTGCTTTCGAGGCCGATCGGAGTGCCGTGTTCGTCATCGCCGCCGTCGGCGGCGCGGGCGGTGGCGTCGCGGGTCTGAGTGACCTTTTCGGAGTAGAAGCGGCCGGCCCCGACTGCGGAGGAGACGAAGGCCCCGACGATGCGCTGGAAGTGCATGGCGGTCGCCTTGTCGTTGAGGGAGCCTTCGAAGGCCTCGGCCATGCGCTTGACGGCGATCGAGTGCTGGGCGCGGATGGCTTCGTATTCGGGGACGATGAGGCCGAAGGTCTTGGCGACGTTTTCCGCGACGCCCTGGTGGGGGCAGAGCTGGGCGGCGGTCTCGAAGGTGACGGGGGTGCGGGTTTCGCGCTTGGGGGCGGGTTTGGAGCGGTTCGTGGCCATTGTCGAAAATTCTTCTCGTCTTGCGCCGTGGGCCGCTGGCCCATCGCCAGCTCGTGTCACTCGGTGCGGCTGAAAGAAGCCCGGCCCGGGCGGCCTGCACCCGGAGCGAAGCGAAAGGCCGGAGCGTCAGCGGAGGACGGCGGAGGGAGGCGATTTTGACCCGCGAGGAATTCGGCCCCCCGCCTTTCATGAGAAACTTTTCTTGGCCTATTCTTGGAGGGCCGAAGGGGAAAATCGTCGAGTGCAGCCGTTGCTGGCCGACCGG
>CAVULN010000015.1:0-17700 GCA_963742305.1 uncultured Alphaproteobacteria bacterium | reverse complement strand
ACGGTATGGAGATCCCCTAGCAGGGCGCGAGGGCAGGCCGCGGCGAAGCGCAACCGGCGCGGCGTCGCCCCCATCTCGTCAACGACCGCACTGAACGACGGGGCCGTGGTCGGCGCGGCTTGTGAAAGCGGCGCCGTTTTGCATAAGGTCCTGGATGGAGAGAGGCGTCGCATCGGAGCCGGAGACAGGGCCGGATATCGGCGCGCTGGGTCAGAGCGCGCTACAGGCCCTGCGCGCCGGCCGGCTGGCGGAAGCCGAAGCGTGTTGCCGCCAAATCCTCGAGCTTGAGCCGCGTCGCTTCGAAAGCCTGCACCTGCTCGGAATCCTCTTGTCGCGGCGTGGGCTCCCGGCCGACGCCGTTTTGCAATTCGATCTCGCCCTGGAAGCGAATCCCGATGCGGCCGACGTCCATAACAATCGCGGCAACGCGCTCAAGGAACTGAAGCGGCTTGACGACGCCGTGGCGAGTTACCGGAAAGCGATCGCGCTCAAACCGCTGTTTGCGGAAGCTTACGTCAATCTGGCGAACGTGCTGATCGCGCTCGAACGGTTCGATGAGGCGCTTGGGGCCTATGACCGGGCGATCGAACTCAAGCCCTACGCCTCGGCGTTCCTCGGCCGCGCCGTGGCGCTTCTGAGGCTCGGGCGTCTCGACGACGCGCTGGCCGGCTGCGATCGCGCCATCGCGTTCGAGCCCAATCAGGCGGAAGCGCACAACGTCCGCGGCAACGTTCTGGTTGCGCTGAACCGCATCGACGGAGCCTTGACGAGCTATGACAGGTCAATCGCGCTCGACCCCGCCCGCGCGGAATTCTTCTACGATCGGGCGCATTGCCGGCTCCTGAACGGCGACTATCGGCAAGGCTGGGCGGACCACGAATGGCGCTGGCAGTCCAGGGGATTTCAGAGCAAGCGTCCGCCGGTCGATGCGCCGCCCTGGCGCGGACAGAATTTGCAGGGGCGGCGGATTCTCGTCTTCCGCGAGCAAGGATACGGCGACATCATCCAGTTCGCCCGATACCTTCCGTTGTTGCGGCAGTGCGGCGCCGAGGTCACCTTCCTCCTGTCGCCTCAGCTCCGCCGCCTGTTGAGCCCTCTGACCGCCGGCGTTGAAGTGATCAGCGAACTTAAGGGCGCGCGGTTCGATTTTCAGTGTGCGCTCATGAGCCTGCCTTTCGGGTTCAAAACCGATTTGTCGTCAGTGCCCGACGCCGTTCCCTATCTGAGCGCGGAGCCGGACTTGATTCGCCGCTGGCGGGAACGCATTGGGACCCACGGGTTCAAGATCGGCGTTGCCTGGCGCGGCAATCCGCAAGCGCTGGATAAAACCCGGTTCATCCCGCTGCCCGAGTTCATCCCGCTGGCGCGCCTGCCTCGCGTGCGGCTGATCAGCCTTCAAAGCAAGGACGGATTGGATCAGCTCGGCGATCTGCCCACGGACGTCAGCATCGAGACGCTGGGCGACGATTTCTGCAATGGCCCCGACGCGTTCGTCGATACGGCGGCAGTCATGGCCAATCTTGATTTGATCGTGAGCTGCGACACGTCGATCCCGCACCTGGCGGGCGCTCTCGGCCGCCCCGTTTGGGTCGCGCTCAAGCGCGTGCCCGACTGGCGATGGCTTCTCGATCGCGATGACAGCCCCTGGTATCCCACGGCGCGATTGTTCAGGCAGGAGCGACGGGGCGACTGGACGTCCGTGTTCGAGCGGATCGAGCGGGAGCTGAGAGCCTTGCTTGCCCACTCGGCGCCGGCCTGAATTGAGCGGAGGCGGCAGGGACGCCGCCTCGCCGGGCGAAAGCGGCCGGATCCTCTTACGGTCCGTACGACTTCTCTTCTCTGAGGATCGAGCCCAGGAGCGCATTGATGTCGCGCTTGAGCTCAAACCGGCGATCGTTGCTCAAGTAGACCGAGCGCGCGAGCGCCACAAACGTCGGCCCGAAGTCCTGCCGCCTCTCGCACGCGCGAATGTCGTCCTCGATCGCCCACAGGCGAAGATTGACCTCCCGGAGTTCGTCGATGAGCGCAGCGAGCGCCTCCGAAGCGGCAACATGAGCCTCGAAGGCCGCCCGGACAGCGGCGTGCTCCCTCTCGACATGGCCTCGTTTCTCGTGATCGCGTATCCGCCCGCGCTTGATCTCCAGGATCGTCAGCCTGTCGATCAATTCGCCGGGCGAAATTTCGATTTTGATCGCGTTCGACATCGGGAGAAGGCATCGCGGCTGTCTTCGCGGGCCGCGAAAGCGGACCGGCCGAATGGTCGATCCGTCGCCGCGGTCCCGTCAAGCGCCAGGGCCGGCGGGAAACGAAGTTTTCCCGCTCGTCCCCCGCGGGAGCGCCCGTCGGCAGGCCGCGAACGCCGCCTGGCCTCCTGCCCATCAACCGCCGAACCCCGTGGCCCTACAGGAAGCTCTGCGGGTCGACGTCGACGGCGACCTTGACCCCGCCGCGCGGCTCGGGGGCGGCGGCCAGCAAGGCGCGCAGGAAGCCTTGCAGGTCGGCCGAGCGCGGCGCCTTGGCGGCGAGGCGGAAGCGGTGGCGCTTGCGCAGGACCGCGATCGGCGCTTCCGCCGGGCCGAGCAGGACGATCTCGTCCTCGCCCGGCTCGCCGCCGAGCGGGGCGACCCGCCAGCCCTTGCCCGCCGCAAGGCCATGGGCGGCGCGCGCCAGCGCGCGAGCGTGCGCTTCCGCCGCGCCCTTGTCCTCAGCCGAGACGATGATCGCCGCCAGGCGCCCGAACGGCGGCAGGCGGCCGAGCCGGCGTTCCTCGGTCTCCCGCGCGTAGAACAGCTCGGCGTCGCCGCTGACCAGCGCCGCGATCACCGGATGCCCCGGCTGCCAGGTCTGCAGAAGCGCGTGTCCGGGTCGCTCGCCCCGCCCGGCGCGGCCGGTCGCCTGGCGCAGAAGCTGGAAGGTGCGCTCGGCCGCGCGCGGATCGGCGTTGGCGAGGCCGACGTCGGCGTCGACCACGCAGACGAAGGTCAGAAGCGGGAAATTGTGCCCCTTGGCGACCAGCTGGGTGCCGATGATCAGGTCGGCGCCGCCCTTCGCCGCAACGTCCAGTTGCCCGCGCAAGGTCTCGATCCCGCCGGTGTCGGAGGAGAGAACGAGCGAGCGTATGCCGGGAAAGAGGGCTTCCGCCTCCTCGGCCAGGCGCTCGACGCCGGGTCCGCAGGCGGTCAGGGTGTCGGCCTCGCGGCACTCGGGGCACACGTGCGGCCGGGGCTCGGCATGGCCGCAATGATGGCAGACGAGCGCGGCGCGGAACCGGTGCTCGACCAGCCAGGCCGAGCAGTTCGGGCACTGGAACCGATGGCCGCAGGACCGGCAGAGCGTGAGCGGCGCGTAGCCGCGGCGGTTGAGGAACAGCATCGCCTGCTCGCCCTTGGCGCGCGCCTCTTCGATCGAGGCGATCGCGCGCGGGCAAAGCCAGCGGCCGCGCGGCGGGCCTTCGCGCCTGAGGTCGGCGAGCGCGATGTCGGGCAGCCGCGCCGGGCCGAAGCGGGAGGGGAGGCGGAGCCAGCGGTAGCGTCCGCTCTCAGCATTGAAGCGGGTCTCGATCGCGGGCGTCGCGGATGCGAGCACGATCGGCGCCTTCTCGAACCGCGCCCGCACCACCGCCAGATCGCGGGCGTTGTAGATGACGCCCTCCTCCTGCTTGTAGGCGCCCTCATGCTCCTCGTCGACGACGATCAGGCCGAGGTCGGCGAACGGCAGGAACAAACCCGACCGCGCGCCGACAATCGCCCGCGCTTCGCCTTTCGCCGCCGCGGCCCAGACGCGCTGGCGCTCGCGCTCGCTGAGCCCCGAATGCCATTCGGCCGGCCTCGCGCCGAAGCGGCCCATGAAGCGGTCGAGGAATTGCGCGGTCAGCGCGATCTCCGGCAGGAGCACGAGCGCCTGGCGCCCCTGCCGCAAGGCCTCGGCGACCGCCTCGAAATAGACCTCGGTCTTGCCCGAGCCGGTCACGCCCTCGAGCAGAGTCGCCGAAAACGCCCGGTCGGCGACGCGTTGCCTGAGATCGTCGGCCGCGGCGCGCTGGTCGGGATCAAGGCGGGTCAAACAGAAATCCGGGTCGAGGGCCGGGCTCTCCTCCGGGGCGAGCGGGACCGGGAGGAGCGCGCCGTCGGCGACAAGGCCGTCGATGACGCCTGGCGAGCACCCCGCGCTCGCGGCGAGGGCGGCTTTGGGCGCCGGCTTCCCGCCCCCGGCGAGCGCCGCGAGGACGCGCGCGCGCGCGTCGGTCATGCGCGCCGGCGTCTTTCCGGCGGCGACGAAGCCGAATTTCGGCTGAGGCGCGTGAGCCGCCTCGCCGGCGCGGATCGCCATGCGAAGCAGCATGCCGCGGGGCGCGAGCGTCCAGCGGGCCGCCCAATCGATGAATCCGCGCAAGGGAGCGCCGAGCGGGCGCCAGTCCAAAACCTCAGCGACCGGCTTGAGATTGCCGCCGCCCTCGCCCTCGCGCACAGCCCACACGACGCCGGTCGCGATGCGGGCGCCGAGCGGCATGCGCACGAAGGCGCCGGGCTCGAGCTTAAACCCCGCTGGCGCGCGATAGCTGTAGGCGGTGTCGACCGCGACGGGGATGAGCACGTCGACCGCCGCCTCCGATGAGGCGCCGCCGAGGCCGAGTTCTCCGTCCGTGGTCATGGAGCGGCGACGAAAAAGCCGGCGGGGTCGCCGGCCTTGCCTGCCCGCCGCATGGGATCAGCGGCCGGCTTATTCCTTGGCCGCTTCCTTGGCCGTCGCCCTGGCGCCCGGCGCGTCCACGCGCTCGGCGATGCGGGCCGACTTGCCGCGGCGGTCGCGCAGATAATAGAGCTTGGCGCGCCTGACCTTGCCGCGCCGCACGACTTTGACCGAGTTGATCATCGGCGAATAGACCGGGAATACGCGCTCCACCCCCTCGCCGTAGGAAATCTTGCGCACGGTGAAGTTCTCGTTCAGGCCCTGCCCGCTGCGCGCGATGCACACGCCTTCATAGGCCTGGACGCGGGTGCGGTCGCCCTCGGCGACCTTGACGTTGACGACGACCGTGTCGCCGGGCCGGAACTCCGGAATCCTGGCGCCGGGCAATTTGGCGGCGTGCTCGGCCTCGATCTGTTCGATGACGTTCATGATGACTGCTCCTGCCGTGTCGCCGGGGCTGACCCTCCGGCGAAGCGCTTCGGCGCGCTGTTTTCAGTTGAGGCTGGGGCTCATATCGCAAAGGGGACGGAAAGTCGAGCGCCCGAGGCGCGCGGCGCTTTCGCGGTTTCGCACAGGTTTATCGGCGCCGAGGCTTGATTGCGCGACTCTCCTATGGCCGCTAAACCGTGGCGGCGCCTCGCGAAAAGTGATTCGCGGGCGGACAAACGCGAGGCGAGCGGCGCGAAGGTTCGCGCCCAGACGGGAAGGGTCGCGACGATGAAATTCGAGCGCTTGCGCCTGACCGGCTTCAAGAGCTTCTGCGATCAGGCCGAATTCAGGATCGAGCCGGGACTGACCGGCGTCGTCGGGCCGAACGGCTGCGGCAAGTCGAACCTCGTCGAGGCGCTCCGCTGGGTGATGGGCGAAAGCTCGTTCAAGGCCATGCGCGGCTCGGGCATGGAGGACGTCATCTTCTCGGGCTCCGGCCGGCGCCCCTCGCGCAACAACGCCGAGGTCGGGCTCGTGCTCGACAATTCCGACCGCCGCGCGCCCGCCGCCTTCAACGATTCCGAGCGGATCGAGGTCACCCGGCGCATCGAGCGCGACGCCGGCTCGACCTATCGCGTCAATGGCAAGGAAGTGCGCGCCCGCGACGTGCAGCTCCTGTTCGCCGACGCCTCGACCGGCTCGCGCTCGCCCTCGCTCGTGCGTCAGGGCCAGATCGGCGAGATCATTTCCGCCAAGCCCCAGGCGCGCCGGCTGATCCTCGAAGAAGCCGCGGGCGTATCCGGCCTCCACTCTCGCCGCCACGAAGCCGAACTCAGGCTCAAGGGCGCCGAGGATAATCTTGTCCGGGTCGAGGACGTGCTCCAGCAGATCGACGCCCAGGTCGACAGCCTCAAGCGCCAGGCGCGCCAGGCGAACCGCTACCGCGATCTTGCCGGCTCCCTCCGCCGCCAGGAGGCGCTGGCGCGGCTCATCGCCTGGCGGGAGCACGAGGCGGCCTTCGCCGAGGCGCGCCGGCGGCTCGACCAGGACCTCATCGACGTCGCCGAGCGCACCCGCGCGCAGGCCGAGGCGGCGCGCGAGCAGGCGATCGCCGCCGCCGCCCTGCCTTCCCTGCGGGAGGAAGAGGCGCGCCGGGGCGCGGCCCTGCACCGCATCAGCCTGGCCCGCGACGCGCTCGACGCGGAGGAAAAGCGCGCAAGGGAGCGCGAGGCGGAGCTCGAGCGCCGGATCGCGCAATTCGCGGGCGACCTTCAGCGCGAGGAGGCGCTGATCGCCGACGCCGCCGGCGTGATGGAGAGGCTGGCCGCGGAAGAGGCCCGGCTCGCGGATGAAGGCGCGAGGGCGGACGACGAGGCGGCGCGCGCCAGTCGCGCGGAGGAGGGCGCGCAAGGGCGCCTCGCCGGCGCCGAAAGCACGCTCGCAGAGGCGCAGGCGGCGGCCTCCGATCTCGCCGCCCGGCGCCGCGCGCTCGCCGACGCGGCCGGCGAAGAAGGGCGCCGCCTTGAGCGCCTCCAAGCGGAATATTCCGCGATCGAGCGCGAGCGGAGCGCGCTCGGCGCGGCGGGATTCGACGATGCGGAACGCGAGGCCGGCGCTGTTAAGGTCGCCGGGCTAGGCGAGGCGCTCGCGAGCGCTGAGCGCGAAGCGCAGGCGGCGGAGGAACGCCACGCGCAGGCGCGCGAGATAGAGGCCTCCCGCCGCGCGCCCCTGGCCGAGGCGGAACGCGCCGCGCAGAAGCTGGAGACGGAAGCGCGCACGCTCTCCAAGCTCCTCGGCTCGGATTCGACCGGCCCCTGGCCGCGCGCGGTCGATGCGGTCAGCGTCGCGCGCGGCTACGAGGCGGCGCTGGGCGCGGCGCTGGGCGACGATCTCGACGCCTCGGTCGACGAGGCGGCGCCGGCGCACTGGTCGCTGATCGGGCCGCGCGAGGACGATCCCCCCCTGCCGGCGGGCGCCGAGCCGCTTAGCCAGCGTGTGGCCGCCCCGCCCGCGCTGGCGCGGCGTCTCAGCCAGGTCGGCGTGGCGCCGCGATCGGAGGGAAAGCGGCTCGCCCTCGAGCTTAAGCCCGGCCAGCGGCTGGTCTCGCTCGAAGGCGATCTCTGGCGCTGGGACGGCTTCGTCGCCGCCGCCGAGGCGCCGACCGCGGCCGCCCGGCGCCTCAGGGAAAAGAACCGGCTCGGCGACCTCGAGCGCGAGGCCGAGGCCGCGCGGCAGGCCGCGGCCGCCTTGAGCGCCGAGGCGACGAGCGCGGCGGATGCGGTCCGGGAAGCCGCCGCGGCGGAGGCCGAATGGCGGGGCCAGGTCCGCGCCGCCCGCGCCGCCTCCGAGGCCGCCCGCGACGCTTTCGCCCAGTCCGAGCGCGTTCGCGCCCAAACCCTCGCCCGCCGGTCGGCGGTCGAGGAGGGGTTTGCGCGCGCTTCCGCCGCGCGCGACGAGGCCGCGGAGCGCAAGACAAAAGCCGAGGCGGCGCTGAGCGAGCTTGGGCCGGGCGACGATGTCGCGCTTCATCTCGATGAGGCGCGCGAGGCCGCCGAGAGCGCGCGCGGCGCCTTCGCCGAAGCGCGCGCGGCGGCGCAATCTCTCGCCCGCGAGGCGCAGGCGCGCTCAGTCCGGCGCGATGCGATCGCAGCCGAGCGGTCGTCGTGGGATCAGCGGCTGACCAAGGCGGAAGGCCGGATCGCCGAACTCGCCGGGCGCCGGACGGAAGCCGAGCGGGAAAAGGCCGCGCTCGACGGGGCGCCGGCGGACTTCGCCCGCGCGCGCCGCGCGCTCGCCGACGAACATGCCCAAGCGGAAGACGCGCGCAAGGATGCGGCCGACGCGCTCGCGCTCGGCGAAACGGCGCTCGCCGACGCCGACCGCGCGGCGCGAGCGGCGCTGGAAGCGATGAGCGCGGCGCGGGAGGCGCGCGCCGCCTCCGAGGAGCGGGTCGAAAACGCGCGCGTGCGGGGCGAGGAGCTTCGGCACGCAATCGCAAGCGAGCTCGATTGCGAGCCCTCGGGCCTCGCCGCGCTCGCCGGCCACAAGGACGGCGCGATCCTGCCCGGCCTGGCCGAGGTCGAGCGGAAGCTCGACAACCTGCGCCAGGAGCGGGAGAGGCTGGGCGCGGTCAACCTGCGCGCCGATGACGAACTGGTCGAGGTCCTGGGCGCCCGCGACAAGCTCATCGCCGAGCGCGACGATCTGACCGAAGCGATCAAGCGCCTGCGCGGGGCGATCGGCACGCTGAACCAGGAGGGACGCCAGCGGCTGATCGCGGCTTTCGATGTGGTCAACGGCCATTTCAAGGACCTGTTCGCGACCCTGTTCGAGGGCGGAAACGCCGAATTGCAGCTGATCGAATCCGACGATCCGCTCGAGGCGGGTCTCGAGCTTGTCGCCCAGCCGCCGGGCAAGAAGCCGCAGACGCTGACGCTGCTTTCCGGCGGCGAGCAGGCGCTGACGGCGCTAGCCCTCATCTTCGCCGTGTTCCTCACCAACCCGGCGCCGATCTGCGTGCTCGACGAGGTCGACGCGCCGCTCGACGACTATAATGTCGAGCGCTTCTGCGACCTCATCGACGCGATGCGCAAGCGCGCCGACACCCGCTTCGTCGCGATCACCCACAACCCGATCACCATGGCGCGGATGGACCGCCTGTTCGGCGTCACCATGGCGGAGAAGGGCGTGAGCCAGCTCGTGTCGGTCGAGCTTGCCGAAGCGCAGGAATTCGCCGAGGCGGGATGAGGGAAGCCCTTAGCTTGGGGAACGAGCTATGCCTTGTTTTGGTTTTGGATGCCGGCTAGGCCTTTAATTCAGATTGCACATTTATGTGGTGGAGGTATCATTGTCCAACGAAGCGAACAATAATTGGTTCGATGACTATGTAGATGAGGCAGACGATCTGCAGGTTGGCGAATATGATATAACATCAACTCCAAATGACTTCAATGTTTTGACTTTGAACAGCTTTATCAAGATCAGGTGCGGTTAAAATTCCTGGCTTCCAGAGAAACTATATCTGGGATCACGGTAGGGCGTCAAAGCTAATCGAATCGGTAATAATTGGCTTACCAATACCTCAACTATTTCTATACGAGCAGGCGCGTAATAAATTTCTGGTTATTGACGGACAGCAGAGATTAATGTCGATTTATTATTTTGTTAAAAAAAGATTTCCCAGGAAAGATAAACGAGTTGCACTCCGAGCAATTTTTGATCAAGAGAGTCGTATTCCGGATAGTGTGCTTCACGATGACTTATATTTTGACGATTTTAAGCTGCGTCTGCCAGAAAAAATTCCGGATCGTAAGAATAGATTTAATGGACTCAATTACGCAACTCTAGGAGATTATAGAACCCAATTCGATCTTCGTCCCCTGCGAAACATAATCGTCAAGCAGAATACGCCCACAGACGACAATTCGTCGATGTATGAAGTTTTCAACAGATTAAATACTGGTGGAATTAATCTACGACCTCAAGAAATTCGTACAAGCATGTACCATTCGAAATTCTTTGAAATGCTCTACAGAATAAATAGTCTGCCTGAGTGGCGTAAATTGATCCAAAACTCTGAGCCAGATATTCATATGAAAGATGTGGAGGTTCTCCTTCGTGGGTTTGCTATGTTAGTTGACGGAGATAACTAAGCCCCATCGATGGTTACATTCTTGAACAGATTTTCTCGCAAGTGCGAGGCTAATTCAGATGATCAAAACCTATATCTTCAAGAACTGTTCGAAGTCGTTCTTAGGAGCATGTTTGTCTCTGCCAGCCAACGCCTTTTTGAATAAAGGTAATAACAGATTCAATATTGCGCTATTTGAAGCAGTGTTTACTGCTACATGTCGCTCGGCCTTTGCTCAACGTCGAGTTCTGTCTGGGAAAATATCAGGCGAGAGTATTGTCGAGCTCTCGGGAGATCCAGAATTTGTTGGAGCTGCCCTTCAGAGTACTACTCGAACAACAAACGTGCACAAGCGTCTGGAAGTAGCGCGAGTTTTGATATCACCGTTGTAATGGAATGATATCGTGAAGGTGACCGCAGTAGAAAAGATGAATGGAGAGTTCCGCGCATTGATGGAGTTCCTCGATGAGCGAGGTGAAATATCACTCCGAAGTACCGTAGATGGCAACTTTCGTAAATCTCTTCTGCTATGTGTCGCAAGTTATTTCGAGAAGGTGCTGTCTGATCATATAGCAGACTTTATTGAGGAAGTGTCGTCTCAAAATATGATTGCATTGGAATTTGTGCGCAATAAGGCGATCCGATATCAGTATCACACTTGGTTTGCTTGGAAAGAAAGGAACGCTAACCAGTTTTTTAGTCTATTCGGGGACGAGTTTAAGCGCTTCATGAGGGATCGTATAAGAATCGACCAAGCTCTTGATCTATCGATCAAAGCGTTTCTTGAAATCGGAGACGAAAGAAACCGATTAGTGCATCAGGATTTTGGCAGTTTCTCGTTGGAAAAGACGACAGCAGAGATATACGAACTTTACGAAAAGGCGGCGGTCTTCGTAAAGTCGGTGCCTGTCGTCCTGAGAGAATTCTCTGCGCAGGCAAAAACGTAGATACACTGTCGGCTGCATGCCATTTTCGCGCCGCGCCCATCACTCGATTGAGCAGGAACCAACGGCGCCCGGCGTGTGAATGCGGGGCGCCTGTGGCCGCCGGAGGGGGCTGCCGCGTTCCTGATTCTCGTGCGACAAACGGCGGTTGAGACTTCTCTCACAACGCCGTGGGCCGCCCATCGCATGAAATACTGGCTCGACACCGAGTTCATCGCGCATCCGTTCACGATCGACCTCATCAGCATCGGGCTCGTCGACGAGAACGGGCGCGAGTTTTACGCCGAGAGCAGCGAGGTCGACTGGTCGAAGGCGAATCCATGGACGCTCGAAAACGTCCGCCCGCAGCTCGAGGGCAAGGGGATCAGCCGCGAGGCGATCAGCTACGCGCTCCGCGATTTCGCCCATGGCGACGAGCGTCCCGTCTTCTGGGGCTATTTTCCGGCCTTCGACTGGGTCGCGTTCGTCGGGCTGTTTGGCGGGCTCGACGAACTGCCGTTCCACTTTCCGCAGCTCTGCCTCGACATCAAGCAATGGGCGATCGAGCTTGGCGATCCTGAGCTGCCCCACCAGAAGGAAAGCCGCCACCACGCGCTCGCCGACGCCCGCTGGACGAAAGAGGCCTGGGCGTTCCTCGCGAGCCTCCATCCCCCCGGAGCGCACCGACGCCCAACTGGACACAAGAACCCCGGCCAGGCGGCGCCCAAACGGGGTGAGGGGAACGCTTCTCCGGCTGCCCTATCCGCTGCTTACGCCGCCCGCTCCAGCCGCTCGGCGATCCACAGCTTGACCAGCGCCTGCCGGGTCACGCCGAGGCGGCGCGCCTCCCGGTCGAGCGCTTCGACCACCCAAGCTGGAAAATCGACATTGACGCGCTTGAGCGTGAGATTCGGACGGCGCGCCTTTCCCCAGTCGACATCGCCGGAGAGGTCCGCGCCCGCGTCGAATTTCTTGTCGAAATCACGCGCTTTCATAAGCTTCGATCTCCTCCTTGCGCGACCGTCGAACCGAGATGATGCGTGTGCGCTCTGCGCGCCTCACGCAGACCGCTGACCAGTGGCGCCCGCCGATGCGGCCAACGACGAGAAAGCGCGGCTCGTCGTCAGTTCTCGCCGGCGCCTCGATGAGCGCCTCATCCAGCCAGATCGCCTGAGCCTCGACAAAGTCGATCCCGTGCTTGAGCTTGTTGGCCAAGCTTTTTTCAGGGTCAAACTCAAACTCCACCGATGCAAAATAGGATAGAAATTATATCTTTTCAACCCGTTTATGATCGCCAAACATGGGTGAACGCAGTTCGAATTGGGCGCCGCCGGCGCGCCGCGCTCGCGCCGTCATTGTTTGGTTCTCTTTTGGAACAGTTGCGCCTCGGGAGGAGTTTTGCTCCCAGAGCGCGAGTTGTTGTCCGATCGAGGAGGTTGTTCCATGGACGAGACCCTGATCAGCGAATATGCGCGCGGGCTCAAGGACGCGCATGGCGATCGCGCCATCGCCGAAGCCGCCCAGCGCGCCGCCGAATGCGAGCGGATGAAGGATAAGGAGGAGGCCAGGACCTGGCGTCAGGTCGAAGCCGCCCTCAAGGCGATGCGGGGTCCGGTCGCAAGCTGAGGTCGCGGCCCTCGGGTCGGCCTGGCGGCGCCCGTCCCGCATATTTACAAGTCAAGTTATGGTATTAAGGGCGCCGCTCTCGGCGGGCGGCGAATGCGCGTAATTTTGAGGAGGGAACTAAACGGGGTCTTAACCCACTGAAACCATTGAGGGGCGCCGGTAAAATTGCGGCTAGGCTAGCGCGCCGCTGAATCCGGGGCGGCGCGGCCCACCCGGCTGGCGACGGCGGCGAAGCTCGCTTCCGCCCCGAATGCGCCTGCCGCCCGAACCGTTCCCTGGCCGGAAGACTTCGGCATCGATCCTGACCCCATGAGCGGGTGCGCGTCTGGAGTCCCGGGGCGCTTCGGGTGGCGATCCGTCCGGCCGGCCTCCGGCGCGTCCGCTCTTCCATGGCGCCGCGTTGACACCGATCGAGCCGCCGCTAAATATGCTCATGCAAATAAAATCCGTGATCTCAAGGGAGCGAGCCCATGGCGGAAAGGTCCTTCGAGCGCCTTGCCTGAAATGACGCCCCATGAATGAAGCCGCCCCGATCCGGCCGGGGCCGGTCCTGCTCGAGAAGCCGCTCGCCATCGCGATCCTCGCCATGGGCGGACAGGGCGGCGGGGTGCTCGCGGACTGGATCGTCGAGGTCGCCGAGCATGAAGGATGGGCGGCGCAGTCGACCTCGGTGCCGGGCGTCGCGCAGCGCACCGGCGCGACCATCTATTACATCGAGACCCTGCCGCCCCGGAACGGCGCCGCGCCGGTCTTCTCGCTCATGCCGACGCCGGGCGACGTCGATGTGGTGATCGCGGCCGAGCTCATGGAGGCCGGGCGGTCGGTCCTGCGCGGACTGGTGACCCCTGACCGGACGACGCTGATCGCATCGACCCACCGCGCTTATGCGGTGGCCGAAAAGGAAAAGCCCGGCGACGGGGCGGGCGATCCGTCCACGGTGATCGACGCGCTCGACTTCGCCGGGCGCCGCATCATCGCCTTCGACATGGAGACGCTCGCCAACCAGCGCGGCACGGTGATCTCGGCGCCGCTGCTCGGCGCGCTCGCAGGCTCGGGCGCCCTTCCCTTCGAGCGGCAGGCCTATGAGGCGGTCGTGCGCAAAGGGGCGCGCGGCGCAGACGCAAGCCTCGCCGCCTTCGCGGACGCCTATGATCGCGCTCGCGCGGGCGAGCGCGAGGCGCCGAAGGCCCGTCCCGCGAAACGCCTCGACGAACTGCCGCAAGACGCCGGCCATCCCGAGCTCAACCGCCTCGTCGCGCGCCTGCGGGCGGAACTGCCGGAACCTTCCCGTTCTCTCGCCTTCGCGGGGCTCAGGCGCATCGTCGATTTCCAGGACGTGGCTTACGGCGACGACTATCTCGACCGGCTTCAAAAGCTTGCCGCGCTCGACGCCGCCAATGGTGGGGAAGCGAAGACTTTCGCCTTCACCGTCGAAGCGGCGAAGCGGCTCGCCGTCGCCATGGCCTATGACGACGTCATCCGCGTCGCCGACATCAAATTGCGTCCGCAGCGGTTCGCGCGCCTGCGCGAGGAAGCCGGCGCGGCGCCGGACGAGCTTGTCTATGCGACGGAATATCTGCACCCGCGAGGCGAGGAGATTTGCGGCATGCTGCCGGCGCCGCTCGGCGCCTTCATCGAGGCCCGGCCGTTTCTGTTCCGGGCGCTCGACCGGCTGGTCAATCGCGGCCGCCGGGTTCAGGTCGGGCGGGTCGGCGGGTTCCTCCAGCTCTATTGTGTCGCCGCGCTCAAGCCCATGCGGCGCGCGAGTCTGCGCCACAGGCGGGAGAGAGAGCATCGCGAGGCGTGGCTCGCCCAGGCGGTCCAGGTCCTGCCGGCAAATTATGATCTCGCGGTCGAGATCCTGCGCTGCCGGCGGCTGGTCAAGGGCTATTCGGATACGCACGCGCGGTCTGCGAGCAAGTTCGACCGCGCGATGGCGAAGGCCCCGGGGCTCGTTCAGCGCGACGACGGCGCCCAGTGGATGGCCCGTCTCATCGCCGCAGCCCTCGCCGACGAGAAGGGCGAGGCGCTCGACGGCGTCGCGAAGACGATCGACACGCTGTAAAGCCGAATCGCGGCGAGCTCTACGCGCCGACGACGGGGAGCGTTCTCACTCCGGCAGCTTCGCCGTGTTGCCGAGGATCTTCAGCAGCGTCGCGGTGAAGGCGCGGTACTCGTCCTCCTCGACGCCGTCGAACAGGGCCTGGAACCGCGCGTGCATCATCGGCCACACCCGCTCGAACGCCGCGCGCCCCTCTTCGGTGATGGAGACGTCGCGGATGCGCATGTCCTCCGCCCGCCTCTGGCGGCGGACCAGACCTTGCGCCTCGAGAACGTCGAGCGTGCGGCTCATCGTCGACTGCTCGGTCACCGCATACGCCGAAAGCTCGTTGATCGTCACCGGCGAGGAAATGCTGAGGACCGCCAGCGCCCGCATCATGGTCGTCGACATCCCGTGGAGCTTCAGGGCCTCGGCGAGATTGGCGTTCCAGCGCTCCATGATCCGGTTCATGACGTAGGGCGCGAACTGGTTGATGCCGATCTCGCCAAGCGTCGCCTGGCGCGCGGCCGGTTCGACCGCGCGCTGCATGATCCGGCCGGAAAACCGCTGCTCCATCTTCATGGCCCCCAGCCCCCGTCGTCATGGGACGAGGGCGAGCGCGCGGACCGGCGAGCCGGTGCCGCCCACGAACTTGAGCGGAGCGGCGATCAGGATCGCGCCTTTGGGCGGCAGTTGGTCGAGATTGCAGAGGCTGGCGAGGCCGTAGCGGTTGGCTTTATGAACCAGATTGTGCGCGGGGAACGGCGGGGTCATGCCGCCGGCCGAGCCCGCGTCGGTGCCGATCGTCTCCGATCCCCAGCCGACGATTTTCCTGGAAATAAGATAATCGATCGCTTCCGCGGTCGGTCCCGGCGAATGGGGACCCTTCTCGTCGGCGTTGAGGAAGGTGTCGCTCCGCTCGTTGCGCTTGTACCAGTCGGTGCGCAGCAGGACCCAGCTGCCCGCCTCGATTCCCCCATGCTCACGCTCCCATTCTTTCACGCTCTCGGGGGTGAGGAGATAGTCGGGATCCTTTGCCGCTTCCTTCGAGCGATCGATGACACATGCCGGAGCGACGAAATTCTTGACCGGGATCCGGTCGGTCGTGCCGTCCGTGTAGTCGCGGCCGGTGACCCAGTGGACGGGAGCGTCGAAATGGGTGCCGGTGTGCTCGCCGAGCTCGAGCCAGTTCCACGCCCAGAACGGGCCGTTCTGATCGTAATGCGAGATCTCGTGCACCTTGACCGCCGGCGTGTTCTTGCCGACCTCGGGGGGCAGATAGAGCACCGGCGTATTGGGCCCGAGCGGCGCGGTCAGGTCGACGACCTTGACCGACCCCGACACCAGCGCGGCGGCGAAGTCCGAAAGGACCTTGTTCGTGCTCATCCTGATCGCTCCTCGAGAGTTCCTCGCTTCGTTCGCTCTCTCCCCGGACCGGGCGCCGCCGGAGGTCGGGCGCGACACGAAGCGCCACCATAACCGAGGAATATGCGCATGCAAGCAACTGGCCGGCGCGCGCTGCGATGGTTCGCTGGCTCCTTTGGGCGCAGGTTCAGGCGCTGCGGGAAGCGGCCTCCGGATCTGAGCTTCTCGCCGCGGGTCGCCGGATATATGCGCCCGGTTGCGAATCCGGGGAGATCAAAGCGGGAGACCTGCCCCTGGAGGCAGGCTACCGTTTCAACTCCGGCGGCCAGCGCCTCCTCGAGCCCGGTAGGAGGCGAGCTTCGTACACAAGCTCGTAGCGCTGGATGGTCAGTTCCTCATTCCACAGCCGCGCTTCAGGCGCGAAGGCGATCGCCGCCCGCTTCTTGCGCGCGGCGTGGTCGCCTCCCTCTCCGCCCGGCGGCGATGGACTGCGCCGCCGGGCCGCCGCTCATGATTGCGCTTCGCGCCGTCCCGAGCGCGCCCTCGCGTCAGCGTCAACACGCCTTAGCGGCGATGGCCGAGACCGATGCCAATCGTCTTGGCCTTTTGCCGGACCGCAGCCTCGGTCCGTTTCATGGACTTGGCGACCTGCGCCGCCGGGGTCCGCGCTTTCGAATGCGCCTTGAGCGCGCGGACGTCGTCCTTTGTCCATGGGACGCGAGCAGGAACTCTCTTTTTGGCCATAAGCGCCAGTCCTCCTTCTTCAATCGATCTTCCTTGTCGCGCGGCCAGGCGGGCCGGCGCAAGCCTCGCCGAGGCTCCCGACATCTATCATCGGGTTTCGTGCGTCGGGCAAGCGGGGCGCATTCTTATAGCCAATTCATGGAGAATGCTCTGAAGGCCGCTCCAAATCGACTAGGAGGACCCATGGGCGAGAGGCCGGTCCGCAAGATCATCCATATCGACATGGACGCCTTCTACGCGTCGGTCGAGCAGCGCGACGACCCGGCGCTGCGCGGCAAGCCGGTCGCGGTCGGCGGGCGCGAAGCGCGGCGTGGTCGTCGCCGCGAGCTACGAGGCGCGCAAGTTCGGCGTGCGCTCGGCGATGCCGTCGGTGACGGCCAAGCGCCTCTGCCCGAGCTGGTGTTCGTGAAGCCGCGCTTCGACGTCTATAAGGAGGTGTCGCGCCAGATCCGCGAGATCTTCCCCGACTACACGCCGCTGGTCGAACCGCTGTCGCTCGACGAGGCCTATCTCGACGTCACCGACAATCTCAAGGGCATGCCGCTGGCGAGCGACATCGCGCGCGAAATCCGCGCCCGCATCCTCGAGCGCACCGGCCTCACCGCCTCGGCCGGCATCTCCTACAACAAGTTCCTGGCCAAGCTCGCCTCCGACCATCGCAAGCCCAACGGCCAGACCGTCATTCCGCCCGAGAGGGCCGGCCTTCGTCGAGGAGCTGCCGGTCGCGAAGTTCCATGGCGTCGGCCCGAAGACCGCGGAGAAGATGAACGCGCTCGGCATCCATACCGGCGCCGACCTGCAAGCGCAGTCGCTGGAATTCCTGGAGCAGTATTTCGGCAAGGCGGGCACTTGTACTTCGCCATCGCCCGCGGCCAGGACGATCGCCGGTCGTGCCCAACCGGCCGCGCAAGTCGGTCGGCTCGGAGACGACCTTCCGGAGGATCTGCGACCGGCCGAGATCGAGCAGGCGTCCCGCGGTGCTCGACGATGTCTGGTCCTACTGCGAGCGCACCGGCGTTCTCGCGGCCGCACCGTGACGGTGAAGATCAAGTATGCCGATTTCCAGATCGTCACCCGCAGCCGGACGCGGGAAACGGCGGTCGAAACCAGGGAGAGGCTGCATGAAGTGGCCCTGGCCTGATCCGATCCGTTCGACCCCCGAAAGGGATCCGGCTGGTCGGCGTGACGCTGTCGAATTTCGGGGCGCCCCGCAAGGGCCCGGAGGCTGAGCTCCCGTTTCAGGAAAACTGACC
>CAVULN010000014.1:0-23882 GCA_963742305.1 uncultured Alphaproteobacteria bacterium | reverse complement strand
GCAGATCACCGACGGCGTCGAGGACGAACAGAGCGGAAGCAATCGGCTGGAGCAGACGATGAACGACCTCGCCGGCGATCCCAACAAGGCCCCTACCACCAACTCGCCGGGGACCAACTGGTGCACGGCGATCAGGAGCCGCGGAATCAAGATCGCGATCCTCTATACCGATTATCTCGCCGTGACCGCCAACGCCTGGTACACCAGCCACATCAAGCCCTTCCAACCCCAGATCGCCTCGGCCCTGCAGGCCTGCGCCTCGCCCGGCCTGTTCTATGACGCGGGGCTCAACTCAACCGATCTCGGCGCGGATCTGGTCAAGCTGTTCAACGCCGCGTCGCAGTCGGGCTTCCTGACCGAATAGGACGATCCTTCCCAAGACATCCCCGCCAAGGGTCGCCCCCTTGGCGGGTGGCTGGCGCTGGCTTTCCCTTTTTCACCCGCTGCTCTAATCCGTTGAGGCCATGCCGGCGGAGCATAGCCGGCGCGGCGATGAGGGGGAAAGCGGATGCCGGCTTTGCGGGTGAACGGCTATGACATGGCGTTCGTCGAGCGCGGGGCGGGCGAGCCCCTGCTTCTCGTGCACGGCACGCTCTGCGATTACCGCCATTGGGCGCCCCAGATGGGACCGTTCGGCGCTCGCTACCGCACGATCGCGGTGAGCCTGCGGCATTGCTGGCCGGAAAAGTGGGACGGCGAAGGCGACGATTTCACCGTGCAACAGCACACGGCCGATATTGCGAGCTTCATTGCCGGGTTGCAGGCCGGTCCGGTTCGTCTCGTCGGTCATTCCCGGGGAGGGCACGTCGCCTTCCGTGTGGCGCAGAAGTATCCCCGCCTCATCCGGGCGCTCGTCCTGGTCGAGCCCGGAGGCGTGCTGGCGGCGGACCTCGAGACGGGGCTTGGGCCGGCGCCCCCTGCGATTGCGCTCGGGCCCCTCTACGGCGGCGCGGCCGAGCGGATTCGACGGGGCGAGATCGACGAGGCTCTCAGGCCCACGATCGACGTGATCGCCGGGCCCGGCGCCTGGGACCGGACTCCGGCGTCAGTCCGCCAAATGCTTCGCGACAACGCCAGGACGCTCTTGGGACAGATCAAGGAGAACCGCGCGCCCTTCACCCGCGCCGACGCCGGGGCGATCGAGGCGCCGACCCTCTTAATCGCCGGCGAGCGGTCCCCGCGCGCCTTCCACCACATCCTCGATGGCCTTGAGACGGCGCTGAAGGATGTCCGGCGGGCCGTCATCCCCAACGCATCGCATTCCTCGAACCTCGACAACCCGCGGGCGTTCGAGCGGGCTGTCGTGGACTTTTTCGCGGGCCTGTGACGGGACGCGCCGGTTCGGTCGAGGCGCGGCGCTGGCGCCCGCCGCTCAAGCCCTCAAAACGCTGAGGCGCGCGCGACGCTCGCCCTTTCGGTCACTCGACCGTGATTGGGCTCGCCACTCGCGGAATCATGATGATCGAATCGTGCAGGTTCATCGCGCCGACCGAGAAATAGATTCCAGCTGGCTGGAAGGGATAGCTCACCTCGCCGAGCACGACATAATTGGTGGGGACGGTATTGGCGGGGATGCTCGCGCAGGCGGGATTGTTGTTGGTTCCCGAGCTGGAGAAGGCGGAGGCGATCGACGGATCGATCGATATTTCCTGACCCGTCACGCGCGGGGTTCCGTTGCTGTTCGCCCAACTGCCGCAGACGGTGCCGGTCGCGGTCGTCCCCGAGACCGTGACCAGCAGTTGCGACACGACGACCGCCGCGGTGCTGCCGTCGTAAGGGTAGAGAATCAGGTCGGGATAGGCGAGAATCTGGTTGAGCTCGGCGGCGGTGATCGTCGAGGCGTTGTTGTTGTTGGCCTGCGCGAAGATGTTGGCGAGCGTGGTCGCGGCCAGCGTCACCTTGCGCTGCACCGTATAGGCCTGGCCGCCAAAGACGACCAGGCTCATCACCATGAGCATGAGCGGCAGGATCAACGCCAGCTCGACCGCGGCAAGGCCCCCGGCGTCGACGGGGAAGGCGTGCGCGCGGCGATGAGCGAGGCGCGCAATCCGGATTATCCTCGTCATCCGGCGGGGACCGTCGGCTCGATGCGGAACACCTGGGTCGAGGTCATCAGCATTTTCCCGTTGCCCATGTTCGCGAAATTGAGGCCAAGGGGACCGCCAAAGACCGGCCACGGATACATCACCACCAGCAGCATGTCGGTGCCCGGGACGGCGCTGTTGACCCCGACATCAACGGTTGGCGCGCCAACGAGGTTTCCGCTGGCGTCGAACGTCGGCAGAAGAGCGGCGAGATTGGTCGTGCCGGCTGGCAGGGGTTCGAGTTCGACGGTCACCTCCGAGCAGTCGAACAGAGCGGTCAGGTCATTGCAGATCTGGGTCTGGAACTGCGCCGCCGTCAGCGCGCCGACCTGATTGGTGAGAACGGTTCTCGCCGCCTCCTCCGCCGTCGATTCGAAGAACGCCTTGACCAAAAAGATCGTCGCCGCCTGCAGGGTGGCGAGCACGATGGCGAGGAAGATCGGATAGACCAGCGCGAATTCAACCGCCGGCGTGCCGGTCTCGTCGAGGGCCAGCTTTCGCCCCCGCCGCCTCACGCATGAGAAGAATTGGCCCACTGACCGCATCGCGACCGCCGCCTCGTTGCCGACGGCGAAACCTGCGCGCCAAGGCGTTACTTCGCTCTTATCCCCGGCGCGCAATTTTGATGAAGATGCAAGTCAGTCGGCGCGAGAATCGGAAACACGCCGGTCTTTGGCAATTAACGTTGCCAGATCGCCAACGCCAATGCGCGCAAGTCACCGCGCGTCCCGATAAGTCTCAGCGGGACGGCACCCTCGCGTCCGTGCCGGTTGCGCCGCCCGCGCGGACCTTAGGCGCGGACCAGGGCCCGCGAATGTCGAGCGTCAGGTGGGCCGCGTCCTGCGATTCCTCCCCGGCCGCGTCGGTCTGAGTGGCGCGCGAGCCGCAAGGCCCAGTTCTGAGCGGCGAGGTCGATCAGCCCGTCGAGACGGGCGGTCACGGCGCGGCTCGCCATCGCGCTCCGCTCGACCCGGGCGCGGCCGTCGGCGAGCGTCAGCGAAACCTCGAGCTTGTCGTACGCCGTTCCGCCGAGCCGCATGTCGCGCCAGGCGTCGATCGGCCGGCGCCGGCTGCGGCGCAGCGCCTCCTCCAGGTTGACGCCGAGGACAGAGCCGTCCTCAGCCTCGATCGAGGCTGTTCCGGCGAGGCCCGCAATCATCGCGGCGGGCGAAGCGCCAGCGGCCTCGACGGCGATCTTCGCCCCGCCGCGACCGGTCGCGAGCGGGCCGCCGAAACTGGCGCACGCGGCGCCGAGGTCCGCATCGGTGAGATCGGCGGTTGCGCTCATCTTGAGGTCGCGCCCGACGCGGACGAGGGAGGTTTCGCCCTCGATGCGGCCGCCATAGGCCGCGGCCTCGATCAGGTTAAGGTCGAACTCGCCGTCCGTGACGCTCGCCGATGCCGCGGCGCCAGAGAGCATCAGACCATAGGCGTCGAGATGGGCCGCGGACACACGCAAGTCGAGGTCGAAATCCGCGCGGCGGCGCGAAGGCGAAGGGCTTCGCGCTCCAGGCGCCCGATGGGTCGAGGAGTCGCCGCGGCGATCCGAGGAGCGGTTCGAGCGCCAGCGTGTCGGCGGCGAGCGTCCCGGAGACGGCCGGACGGCCACCGGCGCCGCCGAGCGCAAGCGCGCCTTCCAGGGTCTGCCCGGCGCTGGTCAGTCTCGCCTCGCCGAGCGTCAGCCCGTCCGGCCCGGCCTCGACCTTGCCCGCAACCGTGAGGTCGCCGGCGGCCAGAACGGGCGGCGGCTCGGCGTGGAAGAGAGCCGCCAGGGCCGCGATCGAAGGGACGGATGCGGTCAAATCGCCGTCGGCGCCGGGTTTGTCCCCGAGCGCGACCGCGCCGCCGAACGCGAGCTTGACCAGGGGCGAGTCGAGCCCGAAGGCAAGCGGGCTCCCGCCCTTCGCCGCCGCTTCCGGATCGGCGAGCGCGCCGATGAACGCGAAGGGCGTCCCTCGCCACATGGCGGACAGGCTGAAGCTCAGCCGGCCGCCGATCGTCAGTCCATCGAGGCGGCCGCGCACCTTGTCGATTTGCACATCGAGGCCGCGCCTCGCGCTGACAAGCCGCAGCACGCCGTTCGAAAGACTGAGGCTCGTCAGCGGCGCGAAGGCCCGGGCGGCGCCCGCCGGCCCGGCCGATCCCCCCGCCGTTCCCGCAAACGGGGGCCGGTCGATGTCGAGCGTGATCGCCGGGCTCGCGAGAACGGCGCCCTTGGGGATGAAACGCCCGCGCAGAAGGCCGATCAGCGACAGATCGAGGCGCGCGCCCGGCGCGGCTAGAAGGTTGACGCCATTGAGATCATCGAGCCGCGCGTCGGCGATCCAGACGTTCGGCCACGGCAAGGCGGCGAAGGACGCCGCCCGGGGCGCTCTCCAATGGAGGCGCGGCGAGGCGCCGAATGCGGCGTTGAGGCTGTCGCCGACCCTTATCGCGGTGAGCGGCCAGCGCACGAAGCCGCAGCCCATGAGCGCAACGATCAACGCCAGGGCTAAGCCCCACGCGACGACGCGGCGCATGGTCTCCAAATCTCCCTTGTCCCACGGTCTCCTTGCCGCGCCGGCGAACCAACGGACCCGCCGTCTCATATCGCGGACAGCCAAGCAAGGGGACAAAGCGCCCGGACTGGCGCGCGCCCCGGGGCGTGAACCGGCCTCACATATTCCGTGAGGCCGGCGCTTTGCGGCCGAAAGGCGGCGCCAACCCGGCATGCGCCGGGTCAGAAACCCCGGTTGCGCCATTAATTCGCTGTTAACGCCTTTCACTCAGCCTCGCCAAACGGCCGCCCCCGGGCGTGTCGAACCGGAGTTGGACATCCGTTATGCGCGATGATTTTTTTCACATCATCCCTGACGCCGGCGCCGAGCGTGGCGCGGGCAGCGTGCTTGCCCGCATCTATCGCGACATCGGCCTCGCCGCCGTCGCCGGGGCCTTGAGACTGCCGGCCGACGGCTTCGAGCCGGAGATCGTCGAGTCGCTCGAGCGGGGCGAGTTCTTTCTCGCTCCCGAGACCCACGCCCTTGCGGCGGCGGAGGCGGACGCTTAAACAACCGCGGCGGGGCGGCGAGCGTCCAAGGCGAGCGCGACCGATGGTTCAGGTGACGAGGCGCGGGCTGCTTGCCGGCGCCGGCGCGGCGGCCGCGACCCTGTCGTTTTCGGGTTACGCCACGGCCTATGAGACCGGCTCGGCGCTGGTTCTCACCGAATACGCGCCGAAACTCCGCGACTGGCCCGAGGACCTTGCGCTCAAGATCGCGGTCATCGCCGACATTCACGCCTGCTACCCCTGGATGTCGGAAGAGCGGGTCGGCGACATCGTCGATCTGGCCAACGCCCAGAGGCCGGACCTGACGGTCCTGCTCGGCGATTATGTGTGCACGCATCCCTTCGTTTCCGGATATGTGCCGCCCGGCGCCTGGGCCGAGCAGCTCGCCCGTCTCGAAGCGCCGCTCGGCGTCTACGCCATTCTCGGCAATCACGACTGGTGGTCGGCGGCCATTCCGACGCAGCCTGCCGACAATTCCCTGAGCGTGCGGCGCACGCTCGCCGCCGCGCGCGTTCCGCTCCTCGAAAATCAGGCCTTGCGATTGTCTCAAGCCGGGCGGCCGTTCTGGCTGATCGGCCTCGGCGATCTCCTGGCGCGTGTCCCTCATCCGCGCCGCGGCCACGGCGCCGACGATCTTCCAAAGGCGATGCGCGAGATCAGCGACGACGCGCCGGCGATCCTGCTCGTTCACGAGCCTTTCTTCTTTCCCTGGGTCCCGGACCGGATCGCGCTCACGCTCGCGGGCCATATGCACGGCGGACAGGTCAATCTTCCGATCCTGGGCCCGCCGGTGCATCTCCTCAAGCGACGCTCGGCGAAATACATCTACGGCGAATACGCTCTCAGAGAGCGGCGGATGATCGTGTCGGGCGGGCTCGGAACCTCGTACGCGCCGGTGCGCATCCTGCGGCCGCCGGAAGTGGTGGTGGTCAAGCTCGGCGGCGGCGAGGGGCGGCTCGCCTGAGCCTTATTCGAACAGGATCGGCACGATCGAGGCGATGAGCAGCGCCGCCATCGTCCAGTTGAACGGCCGGACCATCCGCGGGTCGGTGAGCAGGCGGCGCAGCGAAGCGCCGAACGCCATCCACACGCCGCTGCACGGGATCGCCATCAGGCCGCAGAGCGCGGCGATGAACAGCACGCTCCTCATATAGCCGTCGACGACGCCGGCATAGGTCGCGAGCGCGCTCAGCGCCATCACCCAGGCCTTGGGATTGACCCATTGAAAACCGGCCGCGGCGAGGAAGCCGATCGGGCGCCCGCCCGGCTCGACCTCGCCGATCGGCTTGGCGAGCGCGATCTTGAGGGCAAGCCAGAGCATGTAGATCGAGCCGACGATCCGCATGACCGGCAGGATTTGCGGAAAGCGCTCGAAGAGAATGTCGAGCCCCAGGCCGACGAGGGCGACCATCAGCGCAAAGCCGAGGATCACGCCGGCGAGATGGGCCAGCGTGCGCGCGGCGCCGTATTTCACTCCCGATGTCATCAGCATCAGGTTGTTCGGCCCGGGCGTGATTCCGGCGACGAAGGCGAACGCGGCCAGCGCCCAAAAGATTTCAGGATGGATCGTCAGGCCGCCGCTCCGCCGGAAGCGTGTTCGAGGGCTTAGTTCAGAGCGGTCACGTCCTCGTCGCCATGGCCGTCCTTGCGCGGCCCGCGGCTTCCGCTTCGCCTTGCCTTGCGTCCAGCCTCGAAGGCCGCCTGCGCGAACCCGGTGAACGGGCTCACGAGCGCGCTGAGGCGATCGACGCCCGCGGCCGCCCGCTCGCCGCGCGTCAGGACCCGGTCGAGTTCCGCCATGGTCCTGGACAAGCCCGGCTCGTCGTCGTCGAGCCAAACCCGAAGGACACGCGCCCAGGCGAGCGTGAGCCCCTGGAGCTTGAGCGCGCCGGCGGCGCCCTCGGCTTCGACGCCAGCGGCCTCGAGCATGAAGCGCATCGAATTCATCGCGACCTGATTCATCGCCAGCGCCGCAGCCGGCGTGCGCCTCACCCACGCGGCCGCCTCGCGAACGCCGTCGCGATAGGGCGTCATCGCCTCGAGCCTCTTCATGAGAACGTCGAACAGCCGCTCGCGCGCGCTTTCATCCGCAAGCTCTCCGGTGTCCTGCTCGAGGACGGCGCGGTCGATCCGGCGCGAGAAGCCGGCCAGGACCGCGCCCTTGGAGGGGAAGGCGTCGCGGAAGTCGGCCAGGGTGACGCCCGCGGCCCTGGCGATGTCGCTGATCGAGATGTCCTCGAAACGCCGCTCCGCCGCGAGCTTCATCAGGGCGTCGACGATCTTGCCGCGCGTGTCGGACGGCGGCGCCGGTTTGGCCTCGCTTTTGGGTCTCGTCGCCATGGACGCCCTCCTCTATGGATTTGGGTGCAATGTAGGCGCTCGGCCGCCGTCCGCCAAGCAAGCCCCTATCCGGCCATTTCCGCGGCGCGGGCGCGGGCGGCCGCAGTCGCTCTCGCCATCAGGTCGTCGAGCCCCTTCGCATCCTTGAGCACGGCGAGCGCGGCGGCGGTGGTGCCGCCGGGCGAGGTCACGTTCCGGCGCAGCATCGCGGGCGAGGTCTCGCTTTTCGCGGCGCATGAGTTCGGCTGCGCCCTCGACCGTGCCGCGGGCGAGGGTCATCGACAGGTCCCTGGGCAGGCCGAGTTTCTCGGCCGCGGCCGCAAGCGCCTCGGTCAGCGCGAACACATAAGCCGGCCCCGAGCCGGAAATTGCCGTCACCGCGTCGATCGCGCTCTCCTCCGTGAGCCAGGAGAACGTTCCGACAGCGCCGAGCAGGCGCTCGCACCAGCGCCGCTGGCCGGCGCTGACCGCGGCGCTAGCGAAGGCGGCGGTGACGCCCCGTCCGATCGCCGCCGGCGTATTCGGCATCGCCCGCACGAAGGCCCGCGCCCGGGGCAGCCGCGCCTCGAGATTGGCGATGGTCTTGCCGGCGATGATCGACAGCACGAGCGTGTTTTCCGCCGCGAGCGCGGCGATCCCGGGGGCAACCTGATCGAGGCTCTGCGGCTTGACCGCGAGCACGAGCAGGTCGGGCGGGGCGTCGCCCTCGGGGTTGAGGGCGACTCCCCGGCTCGCGGCGAGGGCTGCGATCTCGGGCGACGGACTGGGCTCGCGGATGGCGAGCGAGGACGCGGGCAGGCCGGCGTCGAGCCAGCCCTGGGCCATCGCTCCGCCCATCTTCCCGGCCCCGACCAGAACGAGGCGTGCCGGCCATTCCGTCATCTCGTACTCCAACAAGGTTAACGCGGGCGGCCGGAACCTTTCCCCGATTGTGGCATTTTTGCCTCGATCGTCAGGATTCCGCAAACGACGCCCTAACCAACAGTTGAACTCAACCGAGGGGCTTCGCTAAAAGGATTCATGGCGAAACTTGGATGGGGAGGTCCAGGCGGCGCTCGCGGTTTCGTGAACGGGCTTTGGCGCTTACGCTTGGTAACATTCGCGAAACTGTTAGCTTTTATGGTAAGGAAATCATTACCGGTGCGATCGACGACGGGGCTGGAAATGAAGACGAATGTGGTGATTGTGGGGCTTGCGCTGGCGGTGAGCGCGGCGTTGAGCGGCTGTACGTCAGTGATCCAGTCCGGCCTTCCCGACCCGCAGCTCAGCGCGCGCGACAAGCAGATGATGGCCCTGGCGGAGCCGGATGAGTGGAAGATCCCCACCCGCCGCAGCATCGTCAGCTATCACACCCCCGAGAAGCCGGGCACCATCGTTGTCGATACCGGCCAGAACTATCTCTACTACGTTCTGCCCCACGGCCAAGCGGTCCAATACCGGATCGCGAGCGGCGCCGAATATATGGGATGGACGGGCCGCGCCGAGGTCGGCGCCATGAAGGAATGGCCGACGTGGATGCCGACCGCGTCGATCATGGAGCGCTGGCCGCAGTTTCAGGTCTACAAGCAGCACGGGCCGTTGCAGGGTCAGTGGGACAATCCGCTCGGCGCGCGCGCTCTCTACCTCTTCGTCAACAACAAGGACACGCTGATCCGCATCCACGGCACCAACGAGCCGTCGGAAATCGGCGGGCACGTCTCGTCGGGCTGCATCCGCATGCGCGACATGGACGCGATCGACCTCTATGGCCGGGTGCACGTCGGCACCCCGGTGCTGGTGATCAGCTAGAAGGCGACGTGACAGTGTCAATTAAGCACGAGGGCCTGCCGCTGGTTGTCTATCGACCATGATTTGAAGCGGGTGAGAAAGCTCTGTCCTAGAAGCAAACTACCGGCGACCGGCGCAACGCTCCCCGTTATGTTTTCGAGCACTTTGTCGCCGACCTTGAGAGAGCGAATCAAAAATCGCTGCGATGGAATCGTCGAGCCGTCCGCTAGCCTGTAGGTCCGTAAGTTCCAGAAAATCGGACTCTGCGAGTGTCCCCGTGCGAACAAGTGTCAATACGACATCTGCCGGGATGCTCACGTCCGCAGCTCCGCTATCGACGATGAAATCGAGGGTTAGCTGTCCGTTGATTGTTACTGGGACTTTGAATGTTCCGCCGTCAGCGAGCATCGGAACAGTCTGGTGCCCGCCGATTGGCGGAGCGACTCCACGTGGGGACACGGAGCAGACTGCGAACCGCCCGACGCTATCGGCGCACCAGTTCCGATCACAACTTAGGCCGTCGAGCGCATCGCTAGCCCTCGCACAAGGTAAGTGGCCCGTCGCACCAGACTTTGACCCGCCGTCCAGAGGGTGACGTGACCTGCGCAGTTACTCGAAATCTCCACGTGTACCTGATGAGGCGTCCGACCGTAGTCCGCGAGAAGATGCGGGCGACGGCTGATTGCGCGTCCCGTGCAAGCGAGCCATCAAACAACTGAGACCCGGGGCGCGCACCAGCATCGTCCTTCCTCGGCGATGCGTGAATGTAAGCGAACCGAATGCTGGTCTCCCGCGCGATCGAGATACATTGGAGCCGTCGTGGGTTGCAAACGAATCTGGCCGAGCCCTCCGAGTGAACTGGTCGCGAGCAACGCGGCCATCCCTGCCTGAGTAAGCATCTTTGAACTTGCATTGGATGTCCTTGCCGCATACTGAGCGGAACTGTACCATCCTAAACACTGCTGCTTGTCCGTCTTGCCGCCTCTCGGCCAATCGGCTGCTAATACGTGCCATTCTCGCGCCGCGCGGACGTCGCGCGAGCACCCTCCACGCGGCGGTAGGCGTGGTACTTCACCGGCGTGCCAACCCTCTAACAATTCCATTGAAGGCCCGGCCGCGTCTGGCACGCTAAGTCCGACGGTCCAGACTGCTCCGCCGCGATCCGTCGAGCGTCGGTCCAAAGCCCGACGGCCGCCCCCTCACCGGAACGGTGGTTCGTCGAAGCTCCTCAGCTTGCGCGAGTGCAGCGTGTCGTCCTGGCTCTGCAGGAGCCCGATCGCGGCGATGCCGATCCTGAGATGCTCGGCGATGGCGCGTTCATAAAAAGCGTTGGCGGCGCCGGGCAGCTTGATCTCGCCATGCAGCGGCTTGTCGGAGACGCAGAGCAGCGTGCCGTAGGGAACGCGCATGCGAAAGCCCTGGGTGGCGATGGTGGCCGATTCCATGTCGACGGCGATGGCCCGCGAGACGTTGATGAGCCGCCGCTCCTGCGACCAGCGCAATTCCCAATTGCGGTCGTCGTTGGTGACCACGGTGCCGGTGCGCAGGCGCCGCTTCAGGGCCTCGCCCCGGTCGCCGGTGACCTTGGCCACCGCCTCCTGAAGCGCGACCTGCACTTCCGCCAGCGCCGGAATCGGCGCCATCAGCGGCACGGCGTCATCGAGGATGTTGTCGCGCCTGAGATAAGCGTGCGCCAGCACATAGTCGCCGATCACCTGCGACTGCCTCAATCCCGCGCAATGGCCGATCATCAGCCAGCAATGAGGCCGCAAGACCGCGATGTGGTCGGTGATGGTCTTGGCGTTCGAGGGCCCGACGCCGATGTTGACGAGGCTGATCCCCCGCCCGTCGCCGCGCACGCAATGATAGGCGGGCATCTGGAACCGGTGCCAGGCGACCGCGCCCGCGCGCGCCTCCGCTTCCGCCGGCGGGACCGACGAGTCGATGACAATGTTGCCGGGCAGAATGACCTTCTCGACGCCGGTTCCGGCGTGGAGCTGCCTCAAGCCCCAATGGACGAACTGGTCGACATAGCGGTGGTAGTTGGTGAGCAGCACCCAGGGCTGCATCGACCGCCAGTCGGAGCCGGTATAGTGCACGAGGCGCCTGAGCGAATAGTCGACCCGCGGCGCGTCGAACAGGGCGAGCGGCCGCTCGGGTCCGAAGTCGAACTCGCCATCCGCGGTTTCGTCGCCGATCGTGGCTAGCGACGGCACGGGAAAGAAGCGCGCGAGCTCCGCCGGGTCGGCGCCGCCGCGCGCAAGTTCGTCGCCGCTTTCGATCACATAAGGGTAGGGAATCTCCTGGGCGCCGACGCCGACCTCGATCGTCGCGCCGTATTCCGAGACCAGCGGCTCGAGCTGCTCGATGAGATAGGCGCGAAACTCGGCCGGCTGGGTCACCGTCGTCGCGTAGACGCCGGGCTCGCTGAATTTCGCGAAGGCGCGCGGGCTCGAGAGCGCCGGGCCGCTTGGCGCATAGGTCAGGCGCAGCGCCGGATAGCGGAACAGGGCGCGGGTCGCGCTCGAGGGCGGCTCGCCCTCGTCAAGGAAGCGCTCGACGGCGCCGCGCAAGGCGCCGGTCGCTTCATCGTAAAGGCGAGCCAGCCGGTCGACCGTCTCCTCGGGCGACCCCATTCGCTCGAAGGGTTCCCCGGGACTGTCGATCGACCGGACGAGCACCGAAATGGCCTCCTAAGCGGGATCGCCGAAAAGCTCAGCTCCCGGCGGCGATGCAGGCGATCTCCACCGTATAGGCCGGCGCCGCGAGCTTCGCCTCGACGGTCGCGCGCGCCGGCGCTGAGCCGCTCGCGACCCAGGCGTCCCACACCGCGTTCATTTCGGCGAATGTGGCGATGTCGGCGAGATAGATGGTGGCGGAGAGGATCCGGGTCTTGTCCGATCCGGCTTCGGCGAGCAGGCGCTCGATCGTGGCGAGGATCTCCTTCGTCTGTTCGGCGACCCTCCTGCCTTTCGCCTGATCGGCGACCTGGCCGGCGAGATAGATCGTCGACCCGTGAACGACCGCCTGCGACATGCGCGGGCCGGCGTGCAATCTCTTGATGGTCATTGGGGCGCGCTCCGGACGCTCAAGTCCGAACCAGGTTCGGGACGGCGCCCAGGAAGTTGCGCTTGCCGATCTCGACGCCGCTCGAGCGCAGGATGTCGTAGGCCGTGGTCAGATGAAAATAGAAGTTCGGCATGGCGAAATGCAGAAGATAGTCGGCGCCGGGAAACTTGAGCTGGTTCGAGCCGGCGGGGATGACGATCTCGCGGGTCTCGCCGCCCTCCATCGCCTTGGCGTCGACCGATTTCAGCATGTCGAGCGTGGCGCGGATGCGCTCGCGCAATTCAGCGATGGTCGTCTCCTTATCCTCCTTGACTGGGGGCTCCCTGCCCGCGAGCCGGAAGGCCGAGTTCTTGGCCTGATCGCAAAAGGTTTGAACCTGGCGGACGAGGGGAAACATGTCCGGGGAGAGCCGCATCGCGAGATAGGCGTTCGGATCGAACTTCCGAGCCGTCGCGTGCTCCTCCGCCTTGTCCAGAATGGCGAGGAAGGCGTTGAGCGACCGCTCGTAGACCGGCACGCTGCTGTCGTAGAGGGAAAGAGCCATCGGCTGTCAAATTCTCCGGAAATCGGCCGGCGGATCGGCGCGGGCGCGCCATTGATGCACGCAAAATGTGACGATATCAACTTGGGGCCGAGCCAGGCGCGCGCTCCGGCTCAGGCCTTCAGGGGCGGCGGCTGTCCTTCGATCTCGGGCAGATCTGGGTCGAAGCACGCCCAGGCCGGCGCGGAGCGGGTCCAGATGGTCGCCGAAGGCACGGCCAGATCGGGATCGTCGAGGGTTCCGGCGCGAATGAAGGTGACACCCGGGCGCTCTTCGGCTTCGCTGAATATCTGCGTGCCGCATTGGGAGCAGAACCGGCGGTGCATGGTCGAGCCGCTGTCGGCCTTGCACACGTAGTCGGCGAGCGAGCCGGAAACGGCGACGTCCTCCCTGCGGAAGACAGGCGCTGACCGCGCCGGTCCCGCAGCCGAGATACTGGCACACGCGGCACCAGCAATAGCGCGCGCCAATCGGCGCCTCCGCCTGGACCTCGTACCGCACCGCGCGGCACAGACATCCGCCCGCAATCATGAAGGGAACCCCGACCTGTCGGATGAACTCTATGGGATATCGGCGCCCTCCGCCAGCGGGCGGCCGAGGCTGGAGTTGCGGAAGCGGCCGAGCCGGACTAGATAGGTGAGTTCAGTCAGGTTCAGGAGTTGGCTGGCGAGGGCATTCCGCGCCGTTCGCCGGGGTCATGCGATTGTCCATGGAAACCAAGACCGTCCGCAATCCCGATGTCTGCTACGGCGTGCTGGTCAAGAAGCTCGCTTCCGCTGGCGTGCGTCCGACCCGCCAGAGGCTCGATCTCGCGCGCGCCATCTTCGGCGGGGGGAACCGGCACTTCACCGCCGAAATGATCTACCACGAGACGCGCTCGATCGCGTTCGCGCCGACGCTCGGCACGATCTACAACACGGTGAACGAATTTTCCCGCTGCGGCCTCCTGCGCGAGATCGCGATCTACGACGCCAAGCTCTGGTACGACACCAAGACCGGGCCGCACTATCATTTCTATCGCGAGGATACGGAAGAGCTGTCCGACATCCCCGAGGACCTGCTGCCTGAGTTCGAGATCGCGCCTCCCGAGGGGACGAGCATCGCGGCCATCGACGTGATCGTGAGGCTCAAGAAACTCTGACGAGGGGCGAGCGCCAAGCCGCCTTTGGCATGACCCCCCTCTCCATTCTCGAGCTTGTCCGGGTCACCCAGGAGACCGACGCCCGCGGCGCGCTGATGAACGCCCGCGACCTCGCCGCGCACGCCGAGCGATGGGGCTTTTCGCGCATCTGGGTCGCCGAACATCACAACATGGCGGGGATCGCCAGCGCCGCGACTTCGGTGGTGCTTGCTCATCTCGCGCAGGGCACGGCCACGATCCGGATCGGCGCTGGCGGGATCATGCTGCCGAACCACGCGCCTTATGTCATCGCCGAGCAGTTCGGAACGCTGGCCAGGCTCTTTCCCGGCCGCATCGATCTCGGGCTCGGCCGCGCTCCCGGCACCGACCAGCTCACTTTACGCGCCTTGCGCCGCGCCCCCGAGGCCGCCGACGTCTTCCCGCAGGACGTTCTGGAACTCCAGGCGTTCCTGGCGCCGGCGGCGCCCGGCCAGCGCATCGAGGCCGTGCCGGCGGCGGGGACGGAAGTGCCGCTGTGGATTCTCGGATCGAGCCATTTCGGCGCGATGCTGGCCGCCGAGCTGGGGCTGCCTTATGCTTTCGCGTCGCATTTCGCCCCCGATCATCTGATCGAGGCGCTCAAGATTTATCGCGCCCGCTTCAAGCCCTCCGGGCAGCTCGACCGGCCTTATGCGATGGTCGGCGTCAACATCGTCGCCGCCGAAACCGACGAGAAGGCGCGCAGGCTCGCGACCACCCAGCAGATGTCGTTCGCCAACATCTTCCGTGGCGCGCGGGGCCTGAGCCAGCCGCCGATCGACGACATCGAAACCTATTGGACGCCGATGGAAAAGGCGCAGGCGATGCGAATGCTGGCGCGCTCCATCGTCGGTTCGCCCGATACGGTCCGCAAGGGGATCGCCGCGCTCATCGAGGAAACCCGGGCCGACGAACTCATCGTCGTCTCCGACGTCTACGAGCACGCCCAGCGGCTGCGCTCGTTCGAGCTGATCGCCGAGGCCGCCGGGCTCCCGCGAACCGCATAGGGTCGACAACTCGATCGACAGTGCGCGGAGAGCAGACCGACAGCGTTCGCCTCGGCGCCGACCGGAGTCCGGGCGAAAGCCGCCATTCGTTGCGAGCGCGAAACAGGCTTACCGCCCGAAGCTGAAGACCTGCCGCGCATCCAGGGCGCCATCGACCGAATCGCGACCGCTCACTCCTCCGGCATCCCTGCCTTGCGCAGGCCTTCGTAATTGCGTTCACTAGTTTCGGAGGCGCGCGGATCGCTGTTCGCATTGGCGAATCGCGCATCATAGGCCTTCACTGCCGCAATCGTCCGGAGCTGCGCGCTGGAAGGCATCGCAAGATAATGCTGCAGCGATTCACGGGCCTCCGCTTGATGACCGGTCAAAGCCAACGCTGCAGTGAGGGTCGCTTGCGCGAACGGATTGTTGGGTCCGATCGCGATCGCCCGGCGCGCCCAGTCGATCGCCTGATCGTACTGCTTCAGTCCGAAATACGTCGACGATTTCCCAAAACTCATGAATTGCAGCGCCGGATCGCGCGGACTGCGCCGAATCGCCTTGTCAAATAGTTCGAGGCCTTTCTCAAAATGCCCGAGGGCCGTTTGATCCCAAGCCAGGCCCTGAATGGTGCTCGCGTCGGCCGGGTCCAAGGCGAGCGTCCGTTCCCTCTCCGCGACGGCCTCCTCGAAGCGTCCCTGGTCGAAGAGAACCCAGGCCTTTACGGCGTGCGCGCCGGCGGCAGTCGGGTCGAGGGTGAGGGCCTGCGATAGCAATTCGTCGGCGCGCTTCAGGTCGGCTTTGGGGTCGGTGCTCGTGCCCATATTGACCGGCATCTGGAACTTATTGGCCAGGACCCACAGGGCGCGGACATTGTTGGGATCAACCCGGAGCGCCTGCTCGCAGAGAGGGTAAGCCGCGTCCGCTTCTTTGCCGAGCCATCCGGCTTTGTCCAAGGCCGCCTGACATTGGAGAGCCAAATCCTCGGCGCCGGGATTCGCCGCGGGCCTCCGTTTGAGACGGGAGGCCTCCGCCTCCGT
This sequence comes from uncultured Alphaproteobacteria bacterium, assembly GCA_963742305.1. Classification (GTDB taxonomy): domain Bacteria; phylum Pseudomonadota; class Alphaproteobacteria; order Rhizobiales; family Beijerinckiaceae; genus Roseiarcus. Next base: position 7,850 of record CAVULN010000014.1, on the reverse strand, counting down.
GAGTCGGACCTCCATCGCGCGGGCCAGATGGAGGACGATCTCGTCCTGCGTCTGCAACAGATCGGCGCGGGGCGTGTCGAATTGTTCCGCCCAAAGATGCGCGCCGCTGCTCGGCGTCGATCAGCTGGGCGTTGACCCTGACCTGGTCGCTGCTCGGCTGCACCGAGCCTTCGAGGACATACCGCACGCCCAGATCCTTGCCGATCGCCTTCACGTCGACCGGCTTGCCCTTGAAGGTCATGGCGGTGTTGCGCGCGATCACGAACGTGCCGGGGATGCGCGCGAGGCTGGTGGTCAATCCATCGGTGAGCGCATCGACGAGGTAATCCTGCCCCGGATCGCCGGAGAGGTTGGCGAAGGGCGTGACGACGATGGAAAAACGCGGGGCCTCGGCGGGAGCAAGCGTGGCGACGCTTGCGGGCCGGTTCGCATTGAGGAACCACCACGCGCCGCCCGCGATCACGATGAGCAGGCCCATGAGCGCGGCGGCGAGCGGCGCGAGCCCGGAACGCCGCTTTTGCGGCGGCGGCGCGGCGGCGGCCATGGGTTCCGCCGGCTTCGCCTTTGCGAGGACCCCGACCTGCAGCGAATAAGCGCGAATGGGCCTGTCGATGTTCTTGAGTTGGGTCGGGCCGAGATCGGTGACCTCCATCTCGAGCCTGCCGCTCACCTGCCGATAGGCGTCCTCCGAAAGACAGATGGCGCCCGGCTTCGCAATGCCCTCGAGCCGCGCGGCGATATTGACGCCGTCGCCCATGAGGTCGCCATCCGCTCTCCTCGACGACGTCGCCGACGTGAATCCCGACGCGGAAGTCGATTCGCCGGTCCTCCGGCACGCCGGCGTTGCGCTCGATGAGGCCGTTTTGAATCTCGATCGCGCAGCGGACCGCGTCGACGACGCTGCGAAACTCGATGATCGAGCCGTCGCCGGTGCGTTTGACGATCCGGCCGTGGTGGGCGGCGATGGCGGGGTCGATGAGGTCGCTGCGCAGACCCCTCAGACGCGCGAGCGTCCGATCCTCGTCGGCGCCGGCCAACCGGCTGTACCCGACGACATCGGCAACCAGGATCGCGGCGAGCTTGCGGGTCTCGCTCATCGCGCGCCCCTCCTGCTGTTGGCAAACTAGCACAAATGCCGGTCCCGGTCTGCCGGTTTCCACGGATAGGACTGGGAAGGTCGCCTTCGGTTCGAAACCGGCTGATTGGGTTTTGACCTGGCGCGTTCGGGTGTTCGGTCGAAATCGTCGAGCGCTTTATCCGAGCCGTGCTCTCTGGACGAAATGCGACGCGAGATTTTCCTTGACAATGTTCGTGTTCTGTTCTAATCTGGAAGAGAGTCGGGCGCGCCCGCAAGCCACGGACGACGCGCCGAGGCTCTCCGTGGCGAACGTGAGTCTTGTGACAGGTTTTGGCGCCTAAGCCTTTGAAAAGGCTCGGTCGGCGCCAGGAATTGTCAGGCCCGAGGCGAGCCGGACGGGCGGAGATCGCGGGCGGCTTTGGGAGCGGCGTTGACTGTAAGAAACGCCCGCGCAACCCGGTGGACTTGTCCGAACCGGACGCCTCAAGCCGCCGCCTTGGTCCGCGAGGCGATCGCATCGGCAATCGCCAGCGTCCGGCGCGCCATGTCGGCGTGCAGGAGTTCGACCATGCGCCCGTTGAGCTGGATTGCGCCCTTGCCCGCGTTCTCCGGCAGCGCGAACGCCGCGATGATGGCGGCGGCGCTTTCGATCTCGGCGGAAGTGGGCGCGAACGCTTCGTTGCAGATGTCGATCTGGCCCGGGTGGATCAGGGTCTTGCCGTCGAGGCCCATGTCGCGGCCCTGCTGACATTCATCGCGGAAGCCGTCGAGATCCTGGATGTCGTTGAAGACGCCGTCGACGATGTCGACGCCGTGGGCGCGCGCGGCGACCACGCACGCCGCTATCCATGCGCTCATGGTCGGACGGCCGGGGGTGAGCCTCGCGCGGGTCTCCTTGGCGAGGTCGTTGAGGCCCATCACCATGACCTGAAGGCGCGAGGTCGAATTGGCGGCGACGGCCGCGATCGAGCCCGCGTTCAGAATCGCGTTCGGGGTCTCCATCATCGCCCAGATGCGCGTCCGGTCGGGCGCGCCGGCTTCGCGCAAGGTCCGCGCCGCGGCCATGATCGCGCCCGGCCCGTCGACCTTAGGCAGGAGAATGGCGTCCGGCCCGGCGGCCGAAGCGGCAATGAGATCATCCTCGCCCCATGGCGTATGCGGCCCGTTGACGCGGATCACGACCTCCCGGCCGCCGAAGCCCCCGGCGCGCGCCGCCATGGCGACCTCGCCGCGCGCCGCGACCTTCTGGTCGGGGGCGACCGAATCCTCGAGATCGAGGATCAACGCGTCCGCGGCCAATGTCTTGGCCTTCGCCAAAGCCCTGGCGTTGGAGCCGGGCATGTAGAGGACGCTTCGACGCGGCCGAGCCAGCATGAACATCTCCCGATAGTGGCGCCTAGCAATTAACGACTAGTTTGTTGCAGCGCCAGAGGCCTGTTCGCCATGGCGGCATCGTATTTGCCCCCGCCGAACGCCTGACAACGAAAACGCCCAGCCTGCGGTTCCGCGAAAGCTCCGGGTTCCCCCGCTTCCGCGGCGCTTTAAGACGCCCGCCGCAGCCTCACGCCGCGAGCCATCGCGCCATCCGCCGGGTCGCTTCGGCGATCTGATCCGGATCGCGGGCGAAGCAGAGCCTGAGATGCCCCTCGCCGCCGGGGCCGAAGGCGACGCCGGGCGCGGCGCCCACGCCGGCTTCGTCGATGAGGCGCAGCGCGAGCGCCCGGGAATCGGGAAAGCCGTCGATCGAGCAGAAGAGATAGAACGCCGCCTCCGGCTCGGAGAAGCGCACCCGCCCGGTCCCGGCCAGCCCCTCGCACAAGGCGTCGCGCGAGCGCCGGCAGCGCTCGATCTGCCAGGCAAGGAACGCTTCGCCCTGCTCGAGCGCCGCGGTCGCCGCGCGCTGGTTGAACACCGGCACGCCCGAGGTCGTGTACTGGACGAGGTTCTCGATCACCGGCCCAAGCTCGCGGGGCGCCTCGAGCCAGCCGATGCGAAAGCCGGTCATCGCCCAGTTCTTGGACAGGGTCTGCACGAACAGGATCTTGTCGTCGGGGGCCATCACGTCGTGGAACGAGGGCGCGCGGACGCCGTCATAGGTGATGCGGCCGTAAATCTCGTCGGCGACGATCCAGAGCCCGTGCCGGCGCGCGATGGCGAGCGTCTCGGCGATTTCCTCGCGGGTGGCGATGAAGCCGGTCGGATTGGCGGGAGTGTTGAGAAAGATGAGGCGGGTCGAGGGCGTCACCGCCTTTTCGAGCTTGCCGGGATCGAGGCTCCAGCGCGTCCCCTTGTCGAGCCGCACAGGCGCGGCGCGCGCTCCGGATATCTCCAGCGCGCCAACGAAATTGGGCCAGGCTGGGGTCGGGATCAGCGCTTCCTCGCCGGGGCCGACGATGAGCCGGGTCGCGATCTCGATCGCGTGCATGCCGCCGATGGTGACGAAGAAATTCTCCGGCGAGAAAGGGCGCCCGCCCGGCGCCGCGCCATAGACCTGGGTCATGTAGGCGGCGATCGCGGCGCGCAGCTCGGGGACGCCGGCCTGCGCGGTGTAGAACGTCTCCCCGCGGTCGAGAGAGGCCTTGGCCGCCTCGCTGATGAACGGCGGGGTCGGCAGGTCGCCCTCGCCGACCCAGAGTGGAATCAGCCCCTGCCGGCCGCGGCCGTAGTCGAACACTTCGACGATGCCGCTCGTCTTGACGTCGCGCATGACGGGGCGGATGAGATCGGGCCAGTTGGCTGTGGGCGAGGGCGAGGCGACGTTCATTTCGGCCTCATGGACCAGCGGGGCGTCACGGGCAAGCGCAATGCACCGCGGATCGGAACAGCCGCTCCCCGCCGCGGCGGAGAAAGGCCGGTCTCTCCATTAACTCATGGGCAGTTGCCGGTCAGGCCGCAGGAAGACCCGTCCGGCCGTTCTTGGCCTTGCGATAGCCGACGAAAAAGAGGCCGCCAAAGCCGAGCAGCATCATCGCCCAGGACGCCGGCTCGGGCGCCGCCGCCTCGACCGGAATCGGACCGACCGTCGCGTGCAGCGGAGGCAGCGTCGCTCGGTCGAGCGTCACATCCATGAACACGTCGAATGAGCTGCTGATCTGGAATTCGCTCGTTTGGCCGATGGGCGTGATCGTTGTGGTTCCGTTCGACGGGTGCAAGGAGTCCAGCGTCGCCGACAGCGTGCCGAGGCCTAACAAGGGGCCGGTCAACGACAACCCCGTGATCTCGGTCGTCCAGGACCCGGTTTCCGCATCGGACGTGCGCCCCAGAACCGACAGATCCACTGTTCCCGATAGCGTGAATGTTCCCAGCGAACCGCTCGCCGGCGGCAGCGGCGTCAGCGAACCAGTGAAAGTCGCATTCGCGGAAATGTCCTGGACAGCCGGGAGGAAAGTCGACACAGCCGAGGTCAGGGTGAATGTCCCCGGCGTCACGCATACGGCGGCGATGTCAAAGCAGCCAGCGCCGGTCGGAGATGCGAAAGAAAACGGGAGCGGCGGAAAGGACGGAGAAGGTTCGATCACCGACGCCTGGGCTGATCCTGTCAAAGCGCCCGCAATGGCAGCCGAAACAGCTAGAAAGGCTAAACAACCTTGCTTCGACACTGCGAGCGCCATGATGTTCTCCATCGAACGGCGGCGTTATGTTTTTCTACCGCGAGAGCCTTGTTCAGCTCCTTCAGGAAAGCGAGAATGCGTTACGGAAGGGCGACCTGCAATCGGTGAACGCCCGGGGTAACCAGCAGGGACCCGCAGAACTTTCAGGATAACACGATTTCGCCGCTGAACACATTGGCGGCGGACGTTTGCATACACGCCGGTTCCCGTTTTTTCCAGCGCCTTCCATCCCGACACGATGCCAGTCAGTTGGCGCGGGGGACGACGCTTATGGATTTCGACCGCCAGGCTTTGCTCGCTTCGCGACCGCGGTTTAGCGTCCTGCCTCAGCGCGATCGATTCGGCCTCCGCCCAGCGCGAGATCGTCGAGGATCGGACAGTCCGGACGATCGTCGCCATGGCAGGCGGCGACAAGGTCCCGAAGCGTGCCCGCCATCGCCTGCATCTCGGCGATCCGCGACTCAAGGTCGCCGATATGGGCGTCGGCGATGCGCTTGACCTCCCGGCTCGGACGGCCACGGTCGCGCCACAACGCCAGGAGTTCGCCGATTTCGGGAATTGAAAAGCCGAGCCGTCGCGCGCGCTTGATGAATCTCAATTCATGAAGATCCCGCTCGCCGTAGTCTCGATACGCGTTCGAGCGGCGCTCGGGCGGCCGCAGGAGGCCGATCGCCTCGTAATGGCGGATCATCTTGGCGGTCACTCCGCTCGCCCCGGCCGCCGCGCCGATGTTCAGGGCCAGAATCCGCTTGACCTTCCCATGGCAGGAAGGTCTACGCCCCGCCCTCATGGAGCACAAGGGACCCCTCGCGATGAACCCGGCCAGCGCCGAGAGTTCCGCTCGTCAAGGATCCTGTCTGCCGAATGACGGTCGACCCGGCGACCGCCAGGCACAAGGCCGAGCACGCGGGCGCGACTTACTATTTCTGCTCCGCCGGCTGCCGGGAAAAGTTCTTTGCGGAGCCTGAGCGGTTTCTCGCTCAGGCCTCGGCGCATGCGGGTTGCGCCCATGCAGCGCATGAAGGCCACGATCACGGCGCGCACGGTCATGTTTCTTCCGCCCCTGCCGGGCGGGCGCCCTCGAAGCCAGCGCCCAAGGGCGCGATCTACACCTGCCCGATGCATCCAGAAATTCGTCAGGACCATCCGGGGAGCTGCCCGATCTGCGGTATGGCGCTGGAGCCTGAAATCCCCGGGGAGGCCACTGGCCCGAGCGCCGAGCTTGCCGACATGACCCGGCGCTTCTGGATCGCGCTGGCGCTCTCCGTCCCTGTGTTCGCGCTCCAAATGGGCGGGCATCTCACCGGCCTGCATGCGTTCCTGCCGCAAAAGCTTTCCAACTGGGTTCAGCTCGTGCTCGCAACGCCGGTCGCGCTCTGGGCGGGATGGCCGTTCTTCGAACGCGGGTGGGCGTCGCTCAAGAGCCGCAACCTCAACATGTTCACGCTAATCGCCATGGGGATCGGGGTGGCGTGGGCCTATAGCGTCGTCGCGACCGTCGCGCCGGGCCTGTTTCCGTCCGCGTTTCGCGGGGCCATGGCGCCGTCGCGGTCTATTTCGAGGCGGCGGCGGTCATCACCACCCTGGTGCTGCTCGGACAGGTGCTCGAACTCAGGGCGCGGGATGAGACTGGCGGCGCGATCCGCGCGCTCATCGACCTTTCGCCGAAGACCGCGCGGCTTGCGCATGCGGATGGCGCGGACGAAGAGATCGCCCTCGACAAGGTCAGGGTCGGCGACACATTGCGGGTGCGGCCAGGCGAGAAGGTCCCAGTGGACGGCGAAGTCGTCGAGGGGCGAAGCGCAGTCGATGAGTCCATGCTGACCGGGGAATCGATGCCGGTCGGCAAGTCGATCGGCGATCGGGTGATCGGCGGAACGATGAACGCGAGCGGCGCCTTCGTAATGCGCGCAAACCGGATCGGCCGCGAGACCGTGCTGGCCCAGATCGTTGGGATGGTGGCGGAAGCGCAGCGCAGCCGCGCGCCCATCCAGCGCCTCGCCGACCAAGTCTCGGGCTGGTTCGTGCCCCTGGTTATCGCGGTCGCGGTTCTCGCCTTCGCCGCGTGGGCGATCTTCGGGCCGCCGCCGCGCATGGCTTATGGACTGGTCGCGGCGGTCTCGGTTCTGATCATCGCCTGCCCTTGCGCGCTGGGTCTGGCGACGCCGATGTCGATCATGGTTGGGGTGGGACGGGGCGCTCATGCCGGGATTTTGATCAAGAACGCCGAAGCGCTCGAGCGGCTGGAAAAGGTCGATACGCTGATCGTCGACAAGACCGGCACGCTGACCGAAGGCAAGCCCAGGGTTGTGGCGGTGAAAGCGACCGGCGCCAGCGAGGACGAACTTCTGCGGCTCGCGGCCAGTCTCGAGCGTCTGAGCGAGCATCCCCTCGCCGCCGCGATCGTCGGTGCGGCCAAGGATCGCAATCTCGCGCTCGCCGAGGTCGGAGGCTTCGAGAGCGTCTCGGGCAAGGGGGTGAGCGGAACCGTCGATGGCCGCAGGATCGCGCTCGGCAATCAAGCCATGATGGAGGCGGCCGGAATTGACGTTGGCCCGCTCGCAGGGCTGGCGGACGAGTTGCGCCGCGGCGGCGCGACCGCGATGTTCGCGGCGCTCGACGGGAGGCCAGGCGGCGTGATTCGGCGTCGCCGATCCGGTCAAGGCGACGACCCCCGATGCGGTTCGGGCGCTTCAGGCGGCGGGCGTACGGGTCGTGATGCTCACCGGCGACAATCGGGCGACCGCGGAGGCGGTCGGGCGCAAGCTCGGCATTGCGGAAATCGAGGCCGACGTCCTGCCGCGGGACAAGGGCAAGGCCGTCGAACGTCTGCGCAAGGAAGGGCGGGTCGTCGCGATGGCGGGCGACGGCGTCAACGACGCCCCGGCGCTCGCGGCCGCCGATGTCGGGATCGCGATGGGGACGGGAACCGACGTCGCGATCGAATCCGCGGGCGTCACGCTGCTCGGCGGCGATCTGCGCGGCGTGGTCGCCGCGCGCAGGCTCTCGCAGGCGACGATGCGCAACATCCGGCAGAACTTGCTGTTCGCCTTCATCTATAACGCTGCTGGCGTGCCGATCGCGGCGGGCGTGCTCTATCCGGTCTTCGGCCTCGTGCTGTCGCCGGTGATCGCCGCCGCCGCAATGGCGCTGTCGTCGGT
>CAVULN010000013.1:0-135949 GCA_963742305.1 uncultured Alphaproteobacteria bacterium | reverse complement strand
CGCCGATGGCGCCCCTGCGACAGCCAGGTCGCGGTCGCGCCGGCGATGACGCCGAGCATGGCCGCCGCGATCACGACCGCAAACAGGGGCGCCGAGACCGCGAGCGCGGCGCTCTCGCGCGTGGCGAACGGGTCGAAGGATATGATCACCTCGTTGCGGTTGGCGAAGGCGAAACCCAGCAGGACGATGGCGATGACGGCGATGAGGAGGAGTTCTCAGGAAGCGGATCATGCAAGCCTCATTGGGCAATCGGTCCGCTCAACCGGGAACGGTCCTGGAGCGGGATCATTTTCGTCGGTTCAGAGCCGTCATCGCGACCCCCGGATCAGGTCCGGCGAAGACAACCGGAGTCGTCTGGCGCCGGCGGCTCTTGATCGCCACGCCGTTTCAGGGCTCGCGATGACGATTCCACCTGAAAGCGAGTCGCTCTAGGCCCGCTCGGTCGCGGCCCGATTGAGGCGCTCGCGCATTTCCTTGCCGGTCTTGAAGAACGGCGCCAGCTTCTCGGTGACCGGAACCTTGTCGCCGGTGCGCGGATTGCGGCCGGTGCGGGCCTGTCGCTGCTTGGTCGAGAAGGCGCCGAAGCCGCGCAACTCCACCCGCTCGCCGCGAGCGAGCGCATCGGTGATCTCGCCGAGAATGGCGTCGACCACCGTCTCGATGTCGCGCTGATAGAGATGCGGATTGCGCGCGGCCATGCGCTGGACCAGTTCAGATTTGATCACGGATCATCCCCGCTCGAAACGATCCCGGCGTTTCGCCGTTCTTCATGCCCTGAAATGGCGGCCTGCATCAATAGCAAACCCTCGATGTTTTTGCGCCGGCGATCCCGGCGGCGCCGGCGCCGGCCTGCTCCAGCCCGGGCGCCGCTCAGCCCGAACGTTGAACCTCGTACTGGCCCGTGCGGCGAAACCGGATGAGATAGGACGAAATGATCGCCTCGGCGGCCTGCGGCTGGACGCCGAGCCCCCGCAAGGTCCGCCCCTCGGCCTCCGCCTCCGCGGATACGACATTGTCCGAGGCCAGCAGATCGACCTGATCGCGGGTCGTCGTCAACAATTTTGGAAAAAGCCCGAAGGTGGCCTTCGACGCGAACTCGGTCGAGCCTGCGATCAAGCGCGATAGACCGAGCGGCAGCCCGACGAGGGGCCGGCGGCGGTCGATCTCGCGCAAGGCGAGCGCGGCTGCTTCGCGCAGGGTCATCGTCTCCGGACCGCCGAGCTCGTAAACCGCGCCGGGCCTGGCGAGGCCGGAGACCGCCGCGCCGGCGGCCCGCGCGACGTCGCCGGCATAGACCGGCTGCAGACGGGTCCCCCCGCCGCCGAGCAGCGGCAAAACCGGGAAATGGCAGGCGAGCGCGGCGAACCGGTTGAAGAAATCGTCCTCGGGCCCGAAAACGACCGACGGGCGCAAGATCACCGCGTCCGGGAACGTTTCGCGCGTCGCCTGTTCGCCAAGCCCCTTGCTGGCGATATAGGGCGAGGCGGAGTTCGGGTCCGCCCCGATGCCCGAAATATGCACATACGAGGACACGCGCGCGGCGGACGCGGCCTGAGCGAGCGCGCGGGCGCCCTCGACATGCACGGCCGTATAGGTCTGCGCCCCGCTCTCCGCTTTCACGCCCGTGGCGTTGACGGCCACGGTTGCGCCCTCGAGCGCCGCGGCGATCGACTCGGGAAACCGAAGATTGGCCTGCACCGGCTGGATCTGTCCGACGCCCCCGATCGGCTGGAGGAACGCGGCCAGGTCGGGCCGCCGCACCGCGACCCGGATGCGCCAGCCCTGTTCGACGAGCGTACGCACGATGTAGCGCCCGAGGAATCCCGACCCGCCGAACACCGTCGCCAGTCGGTTGGCTTCCCTGGCGGCTTCGGTCATCCACCCGCTCCCCACTTTCAGCCGGACCCCGCCCCTTAGGCGAAGGCTGCGCGCTTGTACAGGCGGCAGATGCGCTCGGCGCGCATTGGACCGCTTCAGGCGTTGGCGTTCTTGCGCGCGGCGACCACCTGATCGGCCGCGCGCCCCGTCAACTCGGCGAGATGATCGAATTTGGTCTCGAACGCCCCGACCCCGGAGGTCGCCGAGCGCAATTCGACGATGAGATCGCCGATCTCGGCCTCCGGGATGAGCGCCCGCAGCGCCTCCCAGCCCGCCCAGCCCTCCCGGGCCTCGAAGCCGAGGATCTGGCCGCGCCTGGCGCTCGCCAGCGCGCTCGCCCGCGCCAGCGCGTCGGTCGGCACATAGATGGTCACCGAGAGGATCGGTTCGAGCAGCATCGGGCGCGCCTTCACCAGCGCTTCGTCGAGCGCGAGCTTGGCCGCCGCGCGGAACGCCATGTCGGACGAATCGACCGTGTGGTAGGAGCCGTCGATCAGGGCCACCGACACGTCGACCACCGGAAATCCGAGCGGCCCGCGGGTCATCGCGTCGCGCGCGCCGGCTTCGACGGACGAAAAATACTGCCTCGGCACCGATCCCCCGTGCACGCGCTCGGCGAAGGCGAAACCCTCGCCGCGGCCGCGCGGACTGACCTCGACCACGACATCGCCGAACTGGCCATGCCCGCCCGACTGCTTCTTGTGGCGTCCGCGCACCGTGACCGCGTCGCGTATCGATTCCCGGTAGGCGACGGACGGCTTGCCCGACTGGATGGTGACGCCGAACCGGTCGGCGAGGCGCTCGGCGGTCACCCGCAAGTGCATCTCGCCCTGCCCGTACAGCTTCAGTTCGGACATCTCGGCGTCCTGGACATAGGAGAGCGCGCGATCCTCCTCGCAAAGCTTGGCGAGCGCGGCGGCGAGCCTCACCTCGTCCTTCCGGTCCCTGACACGAATGGCGATCCCCTGGGTCGCGGGCGGCGCGGCGACCGCCGCCGCGGGCGCCGGCGCGGCCCGCCCCTCAGCGATGCGATCGCCGGTGGCGAGGTTTTCCAGCCGCGCGAACGCGACGGTGTCGCCTTCCTCGGCGCGCGCCAGTTTGGATGACGTGGCGCCCATGAGCCTCGCCAATCCGCCGATGCGCTCCTCGACGCCGCGCGAATTGACCACGGTCGCGCCGTCGGCGAACGCGCCGCGAAGGACCCGCGCCAGCGACAGCTTGCCTCCGTGCGCGGTGTGGACCGTGCGCATCACTTGCGCCAGCGCCGGACCCTTGTCCTCGATGCCGAGCCGTCGGCGCGTATGGACGATGCCCGGCGATTCGTGCCTCAGCGCCTTGAGAAGCCTCGTCACGCCATGGCCGCCGGTCGCCGAGCCGAGGAGCACCGGCACGACCCGCCCCTCGCGCAATTCACGCGCCAGATCGTCGAAGACGAGGTCCTTCGGCGGGTCGATGTCGCTGATCAACTGCTCCATCAGCGCGTCGTCATAGTCGGCGAGCTTCTCGAGCATGAGATAGCGGGCCTGTTTTTCCTCCGGAACCACGCCCGCCGGCATCTCGATGACGCTGGACGGCGCGGCCTCGCGGTAGACGAAGGCGCGCTCGAGCGCGAGATCGACAAATCCCGTGGCGAGGCCATTCTCCCACACCGGAATCTGGCGCAGGAGCAGGGGCGTGCGCGAGGCCGGCTGAAGCAGTTCGAGCGTCTCGCGCAGGCTCCCGTTCGCCTGATCGATCTTGTTGAGGAACAGGATTCGCGGCAGCCCGAGATCCTCGAGTTCCCGGAGAATGACCTGGAGCGCCGGGATCTTGCGCGGATCGGCCTCGCAGACGACCACCGCGGCGTCGCAGACCGGCAGGGCGTAGCGCATGTCGTGGATGAATTCGATCGAGCCCGGGGAATCGAAGAAGGTGAGCCGGTCGCCGAGGTAGTCGACGCTGGCGACGTTGGGCTCGACGCTCATCGCGTGGCTGCGCGCCTCCGAACTCGAATCGCCGACGGTTGTCCCCTCGCGCACCGACCCTTGCCGTGCCACACCCCCGCCGCGCGCCAGGATCCCCTCGAGAAGGCTGGTTTTGCCGCTCTGAAACGGCCCCACGATGGCGATGAGTTGGGGACCGGCGACGCGGTTCTCGTGATTGGCTCCGCTCAATATCGGCCTCCCTCGGGCGTTACGCCGCACGAGCCGCGGCGCCGCGCGCATCCTTCGCCAGGCGATCGACTCCCTCAAGACCCAGGCGCGCCGCTCCGGACCCGGGTTCTCTCAAGGCGTCGCCGCCCCCTGGTCCTGGGGCGGGCCAGCTCGCCGGCCGCCGCGGACCTCGTGTCGCGCAACCAGCATGCTCGCAAGAACAGGCGCGGCGCGCAAGACGTTTGCGGCGCCCTCGCAAAACCCGCGGCGAGGCTCGCATTCGCCGCCCGCCTCCTGTATGGGACGGCGCGATCGCGACGCCGCGAGAACGGGCTCGCGGGACGAGGTTGGAGGGTCATGAGCCAGGGTCAATCGATCGACGCCAGGCGGGCGGCGGCCGCCCTCGGCGGGCGCTCGGTTATTCTCGTGGGCATGATGGGGGCTGGAAAAACCTCGGTCGGCAAACGGCTGGCGGCGAAGCTGGGCTTGCCGTTCGCCGATGCGGACGCGGAGATCGAGGCGGGCGCCCAACTGACCATTTCCGAGATCTTCGAGCGGTTCGGCGAGCCTTACTTCCGCGAGGGCGAGCGCAAGGTGATCGCGCGCCTGCTCAATGGCGGCCCGCTGGTGCTGGCGACCGGCGGCGGCGCGTTCATGAATGCGGCGACGCGCGACAATATCGCGAGGCACGGGCTCTCGATCTGGCTGAAGCCGAGTTTCGAGGTCCTGCTCGCCCGGGTGCGCAAGAAGTCCAATCGCCCGCTGTTGAAGACCGCCGATCCCGAGCAGACGCTGCGCCGGCTCATCGAAGAGCGGTCGCCGACCTATGCGCTCGCCGATTTCACCGTCGATTCGCATGACGCCTCCCACGATTCGGTTGTCGAGGCCATCCTGAACCGCCTCGAGGCGGCGCTGGGGGAGGGCGCCAAGGCTCCGGCGCCGGCGAAACGCCGGGTCGACGTTCCGCTGGGGCCCCGCGCCTATTCGATCCTGATCGGGGAGGGCGTCCTCGACGAGGCGGGGAGCGAAATCGCGACAATCGCGCCGGGCGCCAATTGCGCCGTGGTGACTGACGCCAGGGTTGCGCCGCTCTATCTCGACCGGCTCGCCGCAAGCCTCAATCGGGCCGGGCTCGGCTGCACGCCGGTCGTCTGCCCGCCCGGCGAAGGCTCGAAGTCCTATGCCGAGTTCGCCCGCGTCAGCGATGCGCTGATCGGGGCGCGCATCGAGCGGCGCGACCTGGTCATTGCGCTAGGCGGCGGGGTCATCGGCGATCTCGCCGGATTCTGCGCGGCCTCCCTGCGCCGGGGCGTGCGCCTGGTGCAGATCCCCACGACGCTGCTCGCCCAGGTCGAACTCGAGCGTCGGCGGCAAGACGGGAATCAATTCGGCCCATGGAAAGAACCTCGTCGGCGCCTTCCATCAGCCCTCGCTGGTGCTGGCCGACACGGCCTGTCTCGATTCTCTCGACGAACGCGACTTTCGCGCCGGCTTCGCCGAAGTCGTCAAGTACGGGCTGATCGGCGACCGCGGCTTTTTCGAGTTTCTCGAGTCGAACTGGCGCGAGGTTTTCGCCGGCGGGCCGGCCCGCGCCGGGGCGATCGCGGCGAGCTGCGCGGCCAAGGCGCGCGTCGTCGCCGCCGACGAAACCGAGCAGGGCGAGCGGGCGCTCCTCAACCTCGGGCACACCTTCGGCCATGCCCTTGAGAACCTGACCCGCTATGATCCGGCGCGGCTCGTCCATGGCGAGGGGGTCGCGATCGGCATGGCTCTGGCGTTCCGCTTCTCCCGCGACCTTGGCTTTTGCCCGGGCCAGGAGGCAGGGCGAGTCGAGGCGCATCTGAAGGCGGTCGGCCTTCCGACCCGCATCCGCGACATTCCCGCGCTCGACGCGGGCGCCGGCGACATCCTGGCCGCGATGCGCCAGGACAAGAAGGTCGAGCGCGGCCGGCTGACCTTCATCCTCGCCAGAGGCATCGGCGAGAGTTTCATCGCCCGCGACGTCGCCGAAGCCAGCGTCTCGGCGTTCCTCGACCGCGAGCTGGCGGCGCCGGCGTGAAAGCCCTGGAGCGCGGTGCGCATTACGCGCCGATGCGCGCGTGCTAGAATCGCGCCATGGCGTACGCCCTCGACATCGTTGTCATCGTGCTCAGCGTTGTGGCCGCGGCGTTCTTCTCCGGGGCCGAGACGGCGCTCACCGCGGCGTCGCGGGCGCGGATGCATGCGCTGGAAACGGCCGGCGACAAACGGGCGAAGCTGGTCACCCGCCTGATCGGCATGCGCGGGCGCCTCATCAGCGCGATGCTGCTCGGCGGCCAAGTGGTCACCATCGGCTCGTCGGCGATCGCCACCAGCGTTCTGCTCCAGGTCCTCGGCGAGCGCGGGGTGTGGGCGGCGACGGCGATCATGACCGCGCTGATTGTCGTTTTCGGCGAAGTGATGCCCAAGACGATCGCCATCGCCCATCCCGATCGCGTCGCGCTCGTGATCGCGCCGATGGTGCTGTTCTTCGTGCGGCTTTTCACTCCGGTCGTCAGCGCGGTCGAAGCGCTGGTGCGCGGCGTCCTGCGATTGGTCGGCGTTTCGCTGGTCGATCTCAACTCCGGGGTTTCCGGCCATGACGAGCTCATGGGCGCGGTCGATATCCTGCACCGCGAAGGCGAAGTCGAGCGCGACGAGCGCGACATGTTCGGCGGTCTCCTCGAACTGTCGGAGATCCCGGTGTCGGACGTGATGATTCATCGCACCAAGATGCGGCTCATCGACGCCGATCTGCCGCCCGCCGAACTGGTGCGCGAAGCGATGGCTTCCCCCTACACCCGCATGCCGCTCTGGCGCGGCGAGCCGGACAACATCATCGGCGTCCTGCACGCCAAGGACCTGCTCAGGGCCTATGTCGCCGCCGGCGGCGACGCCAGCCGGCTCAAGATCGCCGATCTGGCGCTCGAACCCTGGTTCATTCCCGAAATCGACGACGCTGCGCGACCAGCTCCAGGCGTTCTTGCGCGGAAAGACCCATTCGGCGCTGGTCGTCGACGAATACGGGGTGGTGCAGGGCCTCATCACCCTCGAAGACATCATCGAGGAGATCGTCGGCGATATCCGCGACGAGCACGACGTCGCCGTCCAGGGCATGCGCAGGCAGCGCGACGGCTCGGTGGTGGTCGACGGCGGGACGACCATCCGGGAGCTCAATCGCGCGATGGGCTGGAACCTGCCCGACGACGAAGCCGCGACTGTCGCGGGCCTCGTGATTCACGAGGCGCGCTCGATTCCGGAACCGCGGCAGACCTTCGGCTTTCACGGGTACCGGTTCGAAGTGCTGCGAAAGCAGAAGAACCGGATCTCGGCCCTCAGGGTGAGTCCGCTCGCGGCGCGCGCGCCCGATGAGGCCACGGCCGGCGAGCGCGAGGGAGCGCCGCCCCGCGACTGAGCGCGCTTCCGGCCCGGCCGGCGCCGGCGTCCGTTGCCGGTTCGCCGCGGTTGCCTATATAAGCGCGCACCACGCGCGCCCATCGAAGCGCGCAAAAAGCGTCGGCCGGCGGCCGATGAAGAGGTTTGGATGTCCTGGAATCATCAAGGCGGCGGCCCGTGGCGCTCGCCTGGACGGGGTCCGTGGGGCCAGGGGCCGTTCGGCCCCCCGCCGACCGGCGACCTCGAGGAAATCATCCGCCGCGTCCAGGAAGCCCTCGGCAAGATCACGCCCGGGGGATCGGGCCCCGGCGGCAAGGGGTTCGGCGGCCGCGGGATCCTGTTCCTCGTCCTCGCCGCGGCGGTGCTCTGGTTCGCCTGGGGAACGTTCTACACCGTCCAGCCGAACGAGGTCGGGATCAATCTCGTGCTCGGCCGCTACACCGGCAAGACGACCGCCGGGCTCAACACCAATTGGCCCTGGCCAATCGGTTCGGTGATCAAGGTTCCGGTCTGGGATCAGCAGATCACCGAGATCGGCTACCGCAGCGTCGGCGGCAGCGCGGACATCCCCGAGGAAAGCCAGATGCTGACCGGGGACAAGAATATCGTCGACGTTCATTTTCGGGTGAACTGGCAGATCGACCCGGCGAAGCCTGAAGACTACGTGTTCACCATTCTTAACCCGCGCGCGACGGTCAAGGCCGTGGCCGAGACCATTATGCGCGAGGAAGTCGGCCTCAAGACGATCGACGGGATTCTCACCACTGACCGCAAGTCGGTCGAGACCGACGTCCAGAAACGGATGCAGGCGGTGCTCGACGGCTATCACGCGGGCGTGCTGGTCAAGCAGGTCCAGTTGCAGTCGGTCGACGCCCCGAGCCAGGTCATCTCCGCCTACCGGGACGTCACCGCCGCCCAGCAGGACCAGCAGCGCGCCGTCAACGAGGCGGAGACCTACGCCAACAAGGTCGTGCCCGAGGCCCAAGGCGGCGCGTCCCGGATCGTCGCCGAGGCCAAGGCCTATCGCGAGCAGACGATCCTCGATGCGAAAGGCCAGACCGCCCGCTACAACCAGATTTACCAGCAGTACAAGAAGGCGCCGAACGTGACCCGCGAGCGCATGTACCTCGAGACCATGGAGCGCGTGCTCGGCCCCATGGACAAGACGATCGTCGATTTCGAACTCGGCGAGCCCGCCGGTGCCCTATATCGCGCTCGACCCGCTGCGCGAGAAGACGGGAGCGGCGAAATGAGGCGCCCGCTAAGCGGAATGGCGCTCGCCATCATCGCGGCGGTGGTGGTCGCGCTCGCCTGGATGTCGACCTTCATCGTCAATCCGACCGAACAGGCGCTCGTGCTCCGCTTCGGCCAGCCGGTGCGCGACCTGATCGGCGCGCCCGGCCTTTATTTCAAGTGGCCGTTCATCGATACCGTCGTCTATATCGACAAACGCATTCTGGCGCTCGATAGCGAGCCTCAGGAGGTGCTGGTGTCCGACAACCAGCGGCTCGATGTCGACGCCTACGTGCGCTACCGCATCGCCGATCCGCTGCTCTTCTATCAGTCCGTGTCGAACATCCGCGGCGCCGACGCGCAGCTCGGCGGCATGCTCAATTCGGCGCTGCGCCGCACCCTGTCGGAGGCCTCGATCACCGACATCGTGCGCGACAAGCGCGATCCCCTGATGGCCGACATCCGCGACCAGATGGTGGCCGGCGCCAAGCGGTTCGGCCTCGAGGTCGTCGACGTGCGCATCATGCGCGCCAATCTGCCGGCCGAAAACGCCGAGGCTGTGTTCCGGCGGATGCAGACCGAGCGCCAGCAGCGCGCCGCCTCCTACCGCGCGCAAGGGTCGCAGCAGGCGCAGCAGATCAAGGCCGAAGCCGACCGCAAGGTCACGGTCATCCTCGCCCAGGCGCAGCAGCAGGCGGAGCAGATCCGCGGCGAGGGCGACAGCGAGCGCAACCACATCTTCGCCGAGGCTTATGGCGCCGACCCCGAATTTTTCTCCTTCTACCGCTCGATGCAGGCCTATGAGAAGAGCTTCGAGAACGGGCGTACGCGGGCGCTGATCAGTCCGAAATCCGACTTCTTCCGCTACTTCTCGACGCCGACGCCTGGCCCGGAGGCCGCGCCGGCGGCGCCGGCGAATCCGGCCCCCTCGGCGAAGGCTGACTGATGCCGCGCCTTTTTATGGTCGGAAGCGGACCGGTCTCGACGATCGAACGGCGGCCGATGGCCGCCCTCGCTTGCCCGGCCCGCAACAAAGCACGACGCCAGCCGGTTTGGAGACGCGCCGCAGGACCGATCGGCGGATGTGAGGAGAAAGCCCATGGTGGATGACGGCTTGCGGATTTCGGCGGCGCGCGCCCGCGCGCGCCGGTCTGCGTGCGCGCTCGCGATCGCGTCGATCCTTCTCGGCCCTCCGCTCGCGCTGACCACGGCGCATCCCGCGGCCGCCCAGGCGAAGCCAACCAACCTCGCCGACCTCGTCGACCAGGTCGCGGATGCGGTGGTCAACATCTCGGCCACCCAGACCGTCGAGGACAAGGATATCGCTCCCGACCTGCCGAAGGGCACGCCCTTCGACGAGATGTTCGACGAATTCTTCAAGAATCACGGGATCAATCCGCAGCCGCGCGCCCGCCGCGCCCAATCGCTCGGCTCCGGCTTCGTCATCGATCCGAGCGGCATCGTGATCACCAACAATCACGTGATCGGGGACGCCAACGACATCATGGTGATCTTCACCGACGGCCGCAAGCTCAAGGCCAAGATCGTCGGCAAGGATTCCAAGGTCGACGTGGCGGTGCTCAAGGTCGAGAGCGACAAGCCGCTGAAGACGGTCAAGTTCGGCGACAGCGACAAGATGCGGGTCGGCGACGGCGTGATGGCGGTCGGCAATCCGTTCGGGCTTGGCGAGACCGTGACCGCCGGCATCATTTCCGCCCGCAACCGCAATATCGACAGCGGCCCCTATGACGACTTCCTTCAGACCGACGCCTCGATCAACAAGGGCAATTCCGGAGGCCCGCTGTTCAACCTGCAGGGCGAGGTGATCGGCATCAACACCGCGATCCTCTCGCCCTCGGGCGGCTCGATCGGCATCGGCTTCGCCACCCCTTCGGCGACCGTGGAGCCGGTGATCCAGCAGCTCGAAGAGTTCCACGAGACGCGCCGCGGCTGGCTCGGCGTCCGGATCCAGCCGGTCGACGACACCATCGCCGACAGCCTCAATCTGGGAACGGCGCGCGGCGCGCTCGTCGCCGGGGTGGACGAGAAGGGCCCGGCGAAGCCCGCGGGCCTCCTTGCCGGCGACGTGATCGTCAAGTTCGACGGCAAGGAGGTCAAGCAGTCGCGCGACCTGCCGCGCCTGGTGGCTTCGATGCCGGTCGGCAAGCAGGTCGAGGTCGTCGTGATCCGCAACGGCAAGGAAGTCACCAAGACGGTGACGCTCGGGCGGCTCGAGGACGAGGAAAAGAAGACCGCGCTCGCAACTCCGGGGAACGACGATTCCGCGAAACAGGACGCCGTCGCCAAGGCGATGGGCATGGAATTTTCCGCCCTCAGCGACTTGGCGCGCAAGACCTTCAAGATCAAGGACTCGATCAAGGGCGTGATCGTGACGTCGGTCGAGCCCGGCTCGGCGGCCGCGGAACGAGGCTTGCGGCCGGGCGATGTGATCGAGGAGGTCAATCACCAGGCGGTCGAACACCCGGGCGACGTCACCAGAGCGCTCGCGGGCGCGAAGTCGGACCCGAAGAAGCCGGCGCTCCTGCTCGTCTCGAACGGCCAGGGCGAAGTGCGCTTCGTCGCCGTGCCGGTGGATTGAGGCGAGCGCGGCGATGGCCGACCAGTCCCTGCCCCAGGACGACGCGCTCGCGGCGGCGCGCGAAGTGCTCAGGCGCGCGCCGCTGATCGACGGGCACAACGATCTTGCCTGGGTGATCCGGGTCGACCAGGCCGCGCGCGGCGACGTCGTCGCCTACGATCTGACCCGGGTTCACGAGCGCGCCGACACCGACATTCCGCGCCTGCGCGAAGGCATGGTGGGGGCGCAGTTCTGGGCCGCGTTCCAGCCGACCAGCGCGCCCCATCCGGCGCGCACCGCGCTCGAGCAGATCGACCTTATCCGCCGCATCGAGGAGGCCCACCCGGAGGTGTTCCTGCCGGCGAGGCGCGCGGCCGACTACGCGAAGGCGAAGTCGGAAGGCAAGATCGCCTCCTTCATCGCGGTCGAGGGCGGCGTGGGGCTCGAGAATTCGCTGAGCCCGCTCAGGATCTGGCGCGCCGCCGGCGTCAGGCTGATGACGCTCTGCCACAACGAAACCCTCGACTGGGTCGATTCCGCGACCGACGCGCCCCGCAACGGCGGCCTCAACGCCTTCGGGCGCGCGGTCGTCGGCGAACTGAACCGCCTCGGAATCGTGATCGACCTCGCCCATACGTCGCACGACGCCATGCGCCGCGCGCTCGACGTGACCGAAGCGCCGGTCGCGCTCTCGCATTCCAACGCCCTTTCGCTGTGCGATCATCCGCGCAACGCGCCCGACGACGTTCTCAAGCGCCTCAAGGCGAACGGCGGCCTGGTGATGGCGACCTTCGTCCCCGGCTTCGTCTCGCAACGCCTGCGGGACTGGCTGCGCCGGTCGCGCGATGCTTACGGCAAGGCGCCGCTCGCCGCCGATCCCAAGGCGCAATTGGCCGAGCTCGAGACCAGGCATGGCGAAGCGCCGAAGGCGAACCTCGGCGAGGTCGCCGACCACGTCGTGCGCCTGGTCGAGACCGCCGGCATGGATCACGTCGGAATCGGGTCCGACTATTTCGGCGGGGCTTCGCCGGTCGGGCTCGAGGACGTAAGCCGCTTTCCGCACCTGTTCGCGGAGCTGGTGCGCCGGGGCTTCTCCGGGCGCGACCTCGAGAAAATGTCGTCGGGGAACATGCTGCGCGTGCTGAGAAGGGTCGAGGCGGTGGGCAGGTCGCTCAGCAAGGCCCGCCCGCCGGCGATCGGCCGGCTCGAGGACTTTCCGGGGCCGTGAAGGCGGGGCCAGGCTCCATGCCGACGGGTCCGGAAGGTGCGTCGGCGCCGATGCCTGTGTAGCCGCCAACTCCCGTAAGGCGCGCGGTCCGAGGCAGCGCTTTTGGAGCTGCGCGGCGAAACGGAGAGGAAAGCTAAGTCATTGAAAGCAGGCGCGCGCGTGAAAACAGCGAAACGAAAACGGAGCCAAGCCTTTGAAAACAAACGATCCCGCGAAATGCCTGATTCTGCGCCCATAACGATTCCAATGGCTTACGGCGCGGCGCGCGAAACGATTCGTTTCGCCCGGCGAGATGAGGGTTGCATCGGCGCGAAGCTGGCCCGGCCGCCGGTCGTGAGCCCTTCGCGCGCCCAAAAGAGCGGTTAAGCCGATGAAATCATTGGCGCGCGTAACTTTGCGCGCGGGCCTGAGCAGCAGGCGCCAAGGTCAGTTCGAAAACGTGTTGCAGGAATTGATGTCGCCGCTCTTGAGGCCGATCGTCAGCCATTTCTGGCGCTGCTCCGAGGAGCCGTGGGTGAAGCTGTCAGGCACCGCATAGCCGCGCGCGGCGGTCTGCAATCGGTCGTCGCCGATCGCCTGCGCGGTCGCCAGCGCCTTTTCGATGTCGCCCGGCTGAAGGATCTGCCACTTCTCGTTCGCATGGTGCGCCCACACGCCGGCCAGGCAGTCGGCCTGCAGTTCGACCCTGACCGACAGCGCGTTGGCCTGGGTCTGGCTCACCCGCTGCTTCAGATTGTCGACCTTGTCGAGAATGCCGAGCAGGTCCTGGACGTGATGGCCGATCTCATGCGCCACCACATAGGAATAGGCGAAATCGCCGCCGCCGCCGAACTTGGTCTTCATGTCGCGGAAGAACGAGGTGTCGAGATAGACCTTCTTGTCGATCGGGCAGTAGAACGGCCCCATCGCCGACTGCGCCCCGCCGCAACCCGACCGCGTCGCCCCGTCGTATATGACCAGCGTCGTGGGCTCGTATTTGACGCCCGCCTGCGCCGGCAGCACTTCGGACCAGACCGCCTCGGTGCCGCCGACGACCTGGGAGAGAAACTTGCGCATCGGGTCGTTCGGATCGACAGGGGCCGTTTGCGGCGCCTCGCTCTGGCGCCCGACCCCGATCATTTCGGCCCCGCCGATCAGCACCTGGGGCGAAATGCCGGTGAAATAGCTGATCGCGAAAATGACGATGACCGCGCCGATGCCGAGGCCCCCGGCGCCGACCGCTCCGCCGCGCTGTCCCCGCCGGTCCTCGATATTCGAGGACTGCGGCATGTTGTCGTATTCCATGGCCAACTCCGCGCGGGCGAACGCCGCTTACCACATCGTAACCATCCTATCAGACAAGGCGCCGACGGAGTAGCGCCATGACCCTCCGCGCGCCGCAAAGCCTTTCTTTAGGCCTTTGCCAGATAGTGTCTGGACTTTGGCTCCCCGACAAGGCTGCGCCGTCATGCCGCCGACCTATTCCCTCGTCGTGCCGATCTTCAACGAGGAGGCGGTCATCCCGATCCTCCTCAGGCGTCTCGACGCCCTCATCGGCGTCGCTCGACGCCGAGGCCGAGGTGATTGTCGTCGACGACGGGTCGAGCGACACCAGCGCGATCGTGATCGAGGCCAAGGCGCGCGCCGACAAGCGGTACCGGCTGATCAAGCTGTCGCGCAATTTCGGCCATCAGATCGCGATCACCAGCGGGCTCGATCACGCCGCGGGCCGCGCGGTCATCGTGATGGACGCGGATCTGCAGGACCCGCCCGAAGTCGCGCTCGAGATGGTCGCCAAATGGAAGGAAGGCTACGACGTCGTCTCCGCCGAGCGCCTCTCGCGCCAGGGCGAGAGCCGATTCAAGCGGGCGACGGCGGATCTGTTCTACCGGCTCCTGGCGCGGCTCGGCGACGTCCCGCAGCCCCGCAACGCCGGGGATTTCCGCCTCATCGATCGCCGGGCGCTCGACTGCTTTCTCGCCATGCCCGAGCGCGACCGGTTCGTGCGCGGCATGTTCGCCTGGATCGGCTTCCGCCAGGGAACGGTGACCTTCGACCGCCCGGCGCGCGCCGCGGGAACAAGCAAATATTCGCCGCGCAAGATGATCGCGCTCGCGGCGAACGGGCTCCTGTCGTTTTCCGACGCGCCGCTTCGCCTCGCGCTCTGGGCGGGGAGCGCCGTGTCCGCGCTCGCCTTCATCTATGGCCTGAGCGTGCTCGCGCGGTGGGCGTTCGGCGATCCGAGCCTGGAGCGCGGCTGGAGCTCGACGATCGTGGTCATCGCCGCGCTTGGCGGCGCCAACATGCTGATGACCGGCGTGATCGGGCTCTATGTCGGGCGCATCTACGCCGAGGCGAAGGGCCGGCCGCTCTATGTCGTCGAGCGGGCGGTGGGATTTGACGACAGACGCGAGGCCGTTCGCGGGCCGGCGCGGTCCGGGGCGCGCCGCGAAAAAATGGAAACTGGTTTTTCGCCAGCAGGCGCGCGAAACCGAAGAATGTAGAGCCCTCGGCGACGCGCGCTTCAGTGAATTTGGGTCGCGGCGTCCTGGCCGCGGGCAAGCTCGATGGTCGTGATCGCCACCAGCATTTCCGCGCGCGACTTGAGGTCCCGCGCCTCGAGCAGCGCCTGCTTTTCCTTCGGGCCGCAGGGGCTCATCATCGACAAGCCATTGACCAGCGCTTCGTTGGACGCCTTCTTGATATCGCTCCAGGCCACCTTGATCTCGTTGACCTCGGCGAAGCGCTTCAGCGTCTCGATCAAATCGTCGCGGTCGACCGCCGCTTCGCCCGCGCCTTCTTCAAAATCCTCGGCGAACGCCGAATAATCCGCGGCCGCAATGCGGTAAGACAGCTCGGTCGGCGTCTCCGCCTTGAGATGGAACCGCGCCACGCCCATCAATGTGAGGAAGCAGCGCCCGTCCCCGATCTCGGCGTACTGGACGATGCGGCCCGCGCAGCCGAGCGGACAGAGCTCCGGCGCCGGATCCGCCGTCTCCTCGGCGTCGGCCGGCTGGATGATCCCGATGAGGCGCTCGCCGGAGAGCGCGTCATCGAGCATTTCGAGATAGCGCGGCTCGAACACCGTGAGCTGGATCGGCCGGCGCGGCAGGAGAAGCGCGCCGGTGAGCGGAAATAGCGGGATCGTGGCCGGCATCTCGGCCGGCCCAGCGAAGGGGCGGTTGAGCTTCATGGCCCTCGTCTCACTCATCGGGCGCGCTTTTTTGCGGCGGGTCGCGGTCAAAACCAGATCGCCGACAATTTCCGGCGCGCCGCGACCGATTCGGGGTCCATGAGACCCCAGGCCTCGAAGAACTGCAACAACTGCTTGCGCGCCGCCTCGTCGTTCCAGGCGCGGTCGCGGCGAATGATTTCAAGCAGTTGGTCGGCCGCCCCGGCCCGGTCGCCCTTCGCCGAGAGCGCAACGGCAAGGTCGAAGCGCGCCTGATAGTCGTTGGGGTTGGCGGCGACCGCCTGTTCGAGCGGCGCGAGTTCGCCGACGGTCGAGGCCTGTTCGGCGAGATGCAGCGCAGCCAAGGCCGCGACCACCGCGGGGTCCTGCTCCTTGCCGGGAGCGGCCGGGGGCGCCGTCTCGAGCAGCGCCTTGGCCTCGGCGAGCTTCCCGGCTGCGACATGGAGTTTGGCCAGCCCGCCGATCGCCTTGGCGTCGCCCGGGTCCTCGGCCAGGACCTCGGAATAGATCGCCGCCGCGCCGGCTGCGTCGCCCTTGGCGGCCGCTTCCTCCGCTTCCGCGATCAGCGCCGCCGCTCCGCCCTCAAGCGGCCCGATGAGGCGCTCGAGGAAGCCGCGAATCTGGCTCTCCGGCAGCGCGCCGACAAATCCGTCGACGGGCTGGCCCTTGTCGAAGGCGATGACGGCGGGAATCGACTGGATGCCGAGCTGGCCTGCGATCTGGGGATGCTCGTCAATATTCATCTTGACCAGCGCGACCTTGCCGCCCGAGTCGGCCACGGCTTTCTCCAGGGCCGGCGCGAGCTGCTTGCAGGGTCCGCACCAGGGGGCCCAGAAATCGACCAGCACCGGCTGGCGCATCGACGCGGTGATCACCTCCGCGCGGAACGAAGCGGTCGTGACCTCCTTCGCCGCACCCGACTTGCCCTGAGGCGCGACCGCGCCGCTGACATTCGCCATGCTTCCAATCTCTCCAGCCCGGCGGCGGGCAAGGCCCGGCGCCCATGTCCCACTTTTCAGGCCCTAGATGGAGGGCCCGAGCTTCTTATTCAACCGGCGGTTCGTCCCGCCCCAGCTTGACGATCATGGGCTCGTGCCCGGTCGCGCGCAGGAATTTGACCAGGTCGGCGCTCTTGAGCCCCGTCGTGCGCGTATTCACCAGGGGATGAAAGTTGAGCCGTTCGTGGCGCATCATCGCTTCGTCCAGCGCCACGCGAACCTTGCCGGTCCGGTCGTTGATAGCGCCGAACGGCGTCACCGCGCCGGGCTTGACGCCCCAGACCTCCTCCAGAAGTTCCGCCGATCCGAAGGAAACCCGGCCCTGCGCGCCGATCGCCTCGTGCACCCGCTTGAGGTCGATCGCGGCATCCTCGCCCAGGACGAGCAGGAACAGCCGGCCTTTCTTGTCCTTGACGAACAGGTTCTTGGTGTGACCTCCGGGAATGTCGCCCCGCAAGGCCCGGGAATCCTCGACCGTGAACAGCGGCGGATGGTCGACGGTCTCGGTCTCGACGCCGAGCGCGGAGAGATAGGAAAGAAGGTCGTCCGGAGAGGCGGCCATTGGGAACGGGCAAGGAAGGATGCGCGGTTGGTAGCGGCTTCCGGCCCCGGCGGCAACCTTGAGGACGGCTTGCAGGGACAACCCGCACCGCCCTTTGGTTGGGCTATTGATTCCAAAAATGGTCCACAACGGAGCCGGGCCATGGGGCCTTTCGACCAAGGGCGGGCCGGGGGCCAGGTCA
Source organism: uncultured Alphaproteobacteria bacterium (assembly GCA_963742305.1). Classification (GTDB taxonomy): domain Bacteria; phylum Pseudomonadota; class Alphaproteobacteria; order Rhizobiales; family Beijerinckiaceae; genus Roseiarcus. The sequence continues at coordinate 118,573 of CAVULN010000013.1, read as the reverse complement.
GGCGCCTGTGCGAGCGCCAGGGCGGTGAGGCGATCGGAGGGCCACGTTCGCTCAACGTCGACAGCAGAGATTTCGCTGGCGCCGCAGCGCAAAATCGGTATAAGCGCCTGATCCGCGGCAGTTTGGCGCGCGGAGGAGTTGCGACCGACCTGGACGACATCCCGGTTCGGCCGCCGTTTTCGACGGGCTTTACGCCCACAAGATCAAGGAACATTCCGATGTCGATCACGGCTGAGCGCAAGAGCGCGCTCATCAATCAATATGGTTTGAAAGTCGGCGACACCGGGTCGCCCGAGGTCCAGGTAGCGATCCTCACCGAGCGCATCGCCAACCTGACCAGTCACTTCAAGACCCACATCAAGGACAACCATTCCCGCCGCGGCCTCCTCAAGATGGTGTCGCAGCGGCGGACGCTTCTCGACTATGTCAAGAAGCAGGATGAGGGGCGCTACAAGACCCTCATCGAGCGTCTGGGCATCCGCCGCTGACGGCGGCGCCCACGCGAAGGGGCGCGCGACAAGGCGTCCCGTTTCCCGACCGGGCGGCGGCGCGGCCGGCGTCCGTGAACCCAATGCGAGAGCCTGGCGTCATGGCAGGATCGCAAGCGGCTGGCGTTCGCCAGCCTCTCGCCGTCTTGCCGATGACGAGCCCGATCGTCGGGCGGCATGGGCCGCAGGCTTTCGCATCCTCAACTGATGCAGGATGAAGAAAGATGTTTGACATTCAACGCGAAGAACTCGACTGGTGCGGCCGCAAGCTCACGCTCGAGACCGGACGTCTCGCCCGTCAGGCCGACGGCGCGGTGTTCGCCACCTGGGGCGAAACCACGGTGCTTGCGACCGTCGTCGCCGCCAAGGAGCCGAAGCCGGGGCAGGATTTCTTTCCACTCACCGTCCACTACCAGGAAAAGGCCTTCGCCGCCGGACGCATTCCCGGCGGATACCTCAAGCGCGAGGGGCGCCCCTCCGACCGCGAAACTCTCACCTCCCGCCTGATCGACCGGCCGATCCGCCCGCTGTTCCCGGATGATTTCCGCTGCGACACGCAGGTCATCGCCACGGTCTTCTCCTACGACCTCGAGAGCGACTCCGACATTCTGGCGATGGTCGCGTCCTCGGCCGCGCTCACCCTCTCCGGGATTCCGTTCATGGGGCCGATCGGAGCGGCCCGCGTCGGCGTCATCAAGGGCGAGGTCCGGGTGAACCCGACCGTCGAGGAGATGAAGGACTCGACCCTTGATCTCGTCGTGGCCGGAACCGCGGACGCCGTGCTGATGGTCGAATCGGAGGCTCAGGAACTTTCCGAAGAGACGATGCTGAAGGCGGTGATGGCCGGTCACGCCGGATTCCAGCCGGTCATCCAGGCGATCATCCGCCTCGCCGAGAAGGCCGCCAAGGAGCCGCGCGAACTCAAAGGCCACGATCGCTCCGCGGTCGAAAAGGCGGTGCTGGAGATCGGCGAGGCCGAACTGCGCGCGGCTTACGCGATCACCGAGAAGCAGGAACGCTACGCCGCCGTCGACGCCGTCAAGGCGAAGGTGATGCACGCGCTGGTCCCCGAGGGGGCCGAGCCGAAGTTTCCCCCCGACGAGATCAAGGAGGCGCTCCACAACGCCCAGGCCAAGGTTGTCCGCTGGAACATTCTCGACGACAAGCGGCGCATCGACGGGCGCGATCTCACCACCGTGCGTCCGATCCTGGCTCAGGTCGGCGTTCTGCCGCGCACTCACGGCTCGGCCCTGTTCACTCGCGGCGAAACCCAGGCGATGGTGGTCGCCACGCTCGGCACGGGCGAGGACGAGCAATATGTCGATTCGCTCGACGGCACCTACAAGGAGCGGTTCCTGCTCCACTACAACTTCCCGCCCTATTCGGTCGGCGAGACGGGCCGCATGGGCTCGCCCGGCCGGCGCGAAATCGGCCACGGCAAGCTCGCCTGGCGCGCCATTCGCCCGATGCTGCCGACCGCGGCCGAATTTCCCTACACCATCCGCGTGGTCTCGGAGATCACCGAGTCGAACGGCTCGTCGTCGATGGCGACGGTGTGCGGTTCGTCGCTGGCGCTGATGGACGCGGGCGTGCCGCTCAAGCGGCCGACCGCGGGCATCGCGATGGGCCTCATTCTCGAGGGCGAGCGCTTCGCGGTGCTGTCCGACATTCTCGGCGACGAGGATCATCTCGGCGACATGGACTTCAAGGTCGCCGGCACCAGCGAAGGCGTGACCTCGCTGCAGATGGACATCAAGATCGCCGGCATCACCGAGGAGATCATGGCCCGTGCCCTCGCCCAGGCGCGCGACGGGCGCATGCATATCCTGGGCGAGATGAGCAAGGCGATTACCGGCGCGCGGGCCGAGCTCGGCGAGTTCGCGCCGCGCATCGAGACGATGAAGATCCCGACCGACAAGATCCGCGAGGTCATCGGCACCGGCGGCAAGGTGATCCGCGAGATCGTCGAGAAGACCGGGGCCAAGATCAACATCGAGGACGACGGTACGGTGAAGATCGCCTCGAGCGACGGCGCCAAGATCAAGGCGGCGGTCAACTGGATCAAGTCGATCGCCTCGGAGCCGGAAGTCGGCCAGATTTACGACGGGACGGTGGTCAAGACCGTCGAGTTCGGCGCCTTCGTCAATTTCTTCGGCTCGAAGGACGGCCTCGTCCACATTTCCCAGCTTGCCAAGACGCGGGTCGCCAAGACGACCGACGTCGTCAAGGAAGGGGACCGGGTCAAGGTCAAGGTGATGGGCCACGACGACCGCGGCAAGGTGAAGCTGTCGATGCGCGTCGTCGACCAGCAGACCGGCGCTGATCTCGAAAAGGCGCCCGCCCCTGCGCCGGAGCCCGCTCCGACGGCGGAGTAGCCATTGCAGGCGCGATCGATAACCCGTCGAGAGACGGGCGTCCTTCCGGACGCTTTGGATCGCGCCGTCCGCGCCCGAGCCGAGCGCTGTTGCAATTGGCGGGCCGGTTGATGTCCGGGCTGTAACGGCTTGTTAACGGCCCGGAAAGGCCGGGCGCGTTATGGAGTCCGCGCCTCGGCACAGGGACTGAGCATGCAAGTGAGTTTTGCGGCCGCGCTCGACGGCGGCCGGCGTACGACGGCGATTGGACGGATCCGGGCTACGGGGCCCTGGCGGGCCGCCGGCGATCTCAGCGCCGCAGCCGATCGTCAGATCGCGATCGAGGCCTTGCGGCGCGAAGCCGAAGACTACGGAGCTGACGGAATTATCGACGTGCGGTTCGAGGTCGAGGGCTGCAAGGGCGGCGACATCGGCGGGGTCCAGCTCGAGCGGGTGACGGCCACCGGGCTCGCGGTCCGGTTCGCCGAGGCGGCGGCCTGACGCAGGTCGTCCTTCTCAATTCGTGCCCTGACGCGTTGCTGGCGCGGGGCGCCGGGCCGGAAAACCAGCAAAACCGGAACAACCAGAAAAAGCCGACCCGCGGGCCGTTCGCCGCGAACGGGGAAATCCGCTACTCCGCGGCGTGGCGGATCGGAAGGCGCGCGGCCTCGCGGCGTCGCAGCTCCCCCTCCCGCTCGGCGATGTAATCGCGGGTCCGAGGCACGGATTCCTGGCGTTTGGCGAGCTGAATCTGCATCACCATGTGGCCGTCGACCCGGAAGGACGTTTCCGCGCCGGCGAGATAGAATTCCCACATCCGGCAGAAGCGCTCGTCATAGAGCTTCTTCGCTTCGTCCCGCCGCGCCACGAACCGTTCCCGCCAGGCGCGCAGCGTGTCGGCGTAATGCAGGCGGAGAATCTCGATGTCCGTCACATACAGGCCCGCCCGCTCGATCGCCGGGAGCACTTCGGACAGGCTCGGAATGTAGCCGCCCGGGAAAATATATTTGCGAATCCACGGATTGGTGACGCCGGGGACGGAGTTGCGGCCGATCGAATGGAGCAGCATCACGCCATCGTCCCTGAGCAGCGCGCGGGCCTTGGCGAAGAATTCGTCGTAATGGTTGACGCCGACGTGCTCGAACATCCCGACCGAAACGATGCGGTCGAAGGTCTCGCCGACGTCGCGATAGTCCTGCAGGCGAAATTCGACCTTGTCGGCGAGGCCCGTCTCGCGGGCGCGGCTCTTGGCGACGGCGAGCTGCTCCTCGGACAGGGTGACCCCGGTCACCCTCGCGCCGGCGACGCCCGCGAGATAGAGCGCAAGACCCCCGAACCCGCAGCCGATGTCGAGCGTCGTCGCGCCGTCCTTCACCAGGAGCTTGGCGGCGAGATGGCGCCTCTTGGCGGTTTGCGCATCGTCGAGGGATTGGCCGGGGAATTCGAAATAGGCGCAGGAATACTGGCGATCGGAGTCGAGGAAGAGGCTGTAGAGGCGCTCGTTGAGGTCATAATGGGCGGCGACGTTGCGCCGGGCGTTGCGCCGATGGTTGCGCTGGTGCAAGCCGCGAAAGGCGAGGCGCGCCTTGTTCAGCGCCCTGGCCCAGAGCGTTTCCTCCACGTCCGCGAAGTTGCGCGCGCAAAGTTCCAAGAGGTCGTAAAGCCCGCCTTTGGTCACGACCAGCCGCCCGTCCATATAGAGTTCGCCGAACGCCAGCGCCGGATTGAGGATCAGCCGGCGTTCCGCGGCCCGATCCACAATCTTGGCTCCGACCGGCGGCCCCGAGCCGTCGCCGAACGTCTCGACCGCGCCGTCGGAGGTCTCCACCTCCAGACGGCCCTTGCGAACCAGTCCCCGTAAAAAAGCCCTGAACGCCGCGTTCATCCCTCGCGATCCCATGGATATCCGGCCGCCCCCGACCCCGCCGTTGTGATTGTGTCACGTTACGGAAAGTGATGAGCCTTTTTCAAGTCCAAATCTGGATCGGCTCGGCATTCGCGCCCGGGCAAATCCCCGATCCGGCGCGTCTTGTTTTGGCCCCATTCGGCGGCCAAGTCCGCCGCCGTTCCCCTTTGAACCGATTTGCGCTAGACGACGACCGGACCGGCCAAGGATTCCCTCATCGTGGACTATGTTTCGACCCGCGGGGCGGCGCCGGCGCTGGGCTTTGCGGACGCGCTCCTCGCGGGACTCGCCCGTGACGGCGGCCTCTATGCGCCGCTCTCCATTCCCCATTTGCCGCCCGAGGCCATCCGGAACCTGAGGGGCGTTCCTTACGCCGAAGCGGCGGCGCGGATCATGGCGCCATTCGCCGGCGAGGACTTCGACGAGGCCGAGATCCGGAGGCTGACGGGCGCCGCGTATGCTGACTTCGGCCGGACGCCGGCTGCGCCGATCGCGCAGATCGGGGACAACCTGTTCACGCTCGAGCTGTTCCACGGGCCGACGCTGGCGTTCAAGGATTTCGCCATGCAGTGGCTGGGCCGGGCGATGAATCGGGTCCTGCATGAGCGCGGAGAGCGGGCGACGATCATTGGAGCGACCTCGGGCGACACCGGCGCCGCGGCGATCGAGGCGTTCGCCGGGCAGTCCGAGGTCGAAATCTTCATTCTCTACCCGCAAGGCCGCGTCTCCGACGTGCAGCGCCGGCAGATGACGACGGTCGACCGGCCGAACGTCCACGCGCTCGCGATTCAGGGCTCGTTCGACGACTGCCAGCGCATCGTCAAGGACCTGTTCGGCGATCTCCCCTTTCGCGACGACATGCGCCTGACAGGCGTCAATTCCATCAACTGGGCGCGCATCGCCGCGCAGATTGTCTACTACTTCGTCGGCGCCGTCGCGCTCGGCGCGCCCGGGCGGCCCGTGTCCTTCGCGGTTCCGACCGGCAATTTCGGCGACGTGCTCGCCGGCTATTACGCCAAGCGCATGGGGCTCCCGGTCGAGCGCCTGATCGTCGCCACCAACGAGAACGACATCCTCGCGCGCGCGCTCGCGAGCGGGCTTTATGCGCCCAGGACCGTCAGGGCGACCCAGTCGCCGTCAATGGACATTCAGGCCGCCTCCAATTTCGAGCGCCTGCTGTTCGAGGCTTCCGGCCGCGATCCGCAGGCGGTGATCGCACGGATGAGCGAACTGGCCGCGGAGGGCTCATTCACCATCCCCGCGCCTGCGCTCAAACGCATTCGCGCCGATTTCGATGCTTTCCGCGTCGATGAGGCCGCCTGCGCCGAAGAGATGGGCCGCGTCTATCGCGAAAGCGGCGTGATCGTCGATCCCCACAGCGCGGTCGGCGTTTACGCCGCGCGAAAAGCGCTTGCCGCCTCGCCGGCCACCCCGGTCGTCGCTCTCGCCACCGCCCATCCGGCGAAATTTCCCGACGCCGTCGAGCGCGCGACCGGCGTGAGGCCGAGGCTGCCGGAGCGGCTCGGCGATCTGATGGAGCGCCGGGAAAACATCGTCGTCCTGCCCAACGACCGGCGGGCGGTGGCGGATTGCGTGCGACGAACCGCGCGGGCGGCCGCATGAGCGTTCAGGTCACGAAGCTTCCCTCGGGCCTGTCCGTCGTCACCGAGACGACGCCCCATGTGAAGACGGCGGCGATCGGGGTGTTCGTCGCCGCGGGATCGCGCCACGAGCGCGCGGACGAGCACGGGCTCTCGCATTTCATCGAGCATATGGCGTTCAAGGGCACGCGCCGGCGAAGCGCGCGCGAGATCGCGGAGACGATCGAAAACGTCGGCGGCGACCTCAACGCGGAGACTGGCGTCGAGCGGACGAGCTACTTCGCCCGGGTCCTGGGGAGCGACGCTCCTCTCGCGCTCGACGTGATCGGCGATCTCCTCACCAACAGCGCGTTCGATCCGCACGAACTCGAACGGGAAAAGAACGTCGTAGTCCAAGAGATCGGGGCGGTCGACGATACGCCGGACGACCTCGTGTTCGATCTCCTCACCGCGACCGCCTGGCCCGACCAGCCGATCGGCCGTCCGATCCTCGGCACGCGGGAAGGCGTCGGCGCCTTCGACCGGACCGCGATCGACGGCTATCTCAACCGCCGCTATGGCGCGGGCGCGACGATCGTCGCCGCCGCCGGCGAGGTCGAACACGATCAGATCGTGGCCCTTGCCGGCTCGCGCCTGGAAACGCTGCCCGCGCCGCCGGCGCCGCTCGAGACCAAAGCCGCCTATCGCGGCGGCGAGACCAGGGTCAGGCGTCGCCTCGAGCAGACCCATGTCGCGGTCGGCTTCGAGGGCCGGCGCGCGGACGCGCCGGATCACGACGCCGCGCATGTCTTCGCCGCGGCGGTGGGAGGGGGCATGTCGTCGCGGCTCTTTCAGGAGGTGCGGGAAAAACGTGGGCTCGCCTATTCGGTCTATGCGTTCCACTGGGATTTCACCGACACCGGCCTCTTCGGCTTCTACGCCGGTTCGGCCGACAAGGATGCGGCGGAGGTGGTCGCGGCCTCGCTCGACTGCCTCGCCGAAGCCGCGCACGGCCTCAGGGACGAGGAAATCCGCCGCACCAAGGCGCAGATGAAGGTCTCGCTCCTGACCGCGCTCGAGCAGCCCGCGGCGCGGGTCCATCAGCTCTCGCGCCAGATGCAGGTCTACGGGCGCCCGCTTTCGTTTGACGAGATGCTGGCCCGGATCGAGGCGATCACCGTCGAAGAGGTTCGCAAAACCGGCGCCGCCATGCTTAGATCGGCGCCGGCGGTGGCGGCGATCGGCGCGGCCGGCAAGGTTCCCGGACAGGCGAAGATCGCCCGCGCCCTGAGAGGAGTCTGATGGCGCTGTTCGGCTTGACCCGCCCCGTCACCCCGGAGCCGCTGGTGCGCGGCGACGGCGTCTATCTGCGGCCGGCGGCGCCGTCGGACTATCCGTCCTGGTCGAGACTGAGGGCGATGAGCCGCGCCTTTCTCGAGCCGTGGGAGCCGACGTGGCCGAACGACGATTTGACCCGCGCGGCGTTTCGCCGGCGCCTGAGGCGCCAGGACGACGACATGGCGCGCGACGAGGCCTATTCGTTCCTGATCTTCGACAGCCTCTCTGACGAACTCCTGGGCGGAATCACGCTCGGCGGCGTCCGGCGCGGAGTCGCGCAGAGCGGGACGCTCGGCTACTGGATGGGCGCGCCGCATGCGGGCAAGGGCCGGATGACGCGGGCGGTCGGGGCGACGGTCGAATTCGCCCTCTCCCGGCTCAGGCTGCACCGGATCGAGGCGGCGTGCATACCGGAAAACGCGCCCTCGATCGCGCTGCTCGAGCGCAACGGCTTCAACCGGGAGGGCTACGCGCGGGGGTTCCTCAGGATCAACGGGGCCTGGCGCGACCACGTCCTGTTCGGACTCGTCGAGAGCGACGCGCGTCCGCGACTGACCTGGACTTCTCTTGACTGAACGGATCGTCAGCAGCCCCCAACGCCAAAGCGCCGGAACGGCTTGCGTCTGGCGCGCCTTCGTCAGCGCCGTGGTCCTCATCGCGGGTCTGACGGCTTTCTTGACTCCCGCTCGCGCCGTGCAATCGGTCAGGGTTTCGCCCGATTCGGACGCCATCGACCTGACCCGGGTGGTCGAGCGCTACAGCGCCCAGGGCGACCGCATCCAGGTGTCGACCGCGCCCGGCGCCGACGGCATCGTCAGGCGGATCGAGGTGAGCGCGCTCGAACCCGGCGCGCAGCCGGCCTGGATCGTGTTCGCGCTGACCAACGATTCCGACGAGCAATTGACCCGGCTGGTGGTGGCGCCGCACTTCCGCTTCGTCGGCTCGGGCGTCATTTGGCCCGATCTCGGCTCGTCGCGAATCACCACCATCACCGCGAGCCAGGGCGCGGCGCCGGAACGCGAGGACAACGCGGACGCGGATGTTTTCCGCCTGACCCTCGATCCCGGCACGACCGTGACCTATGTGGCGGAATTGCGCACCCCGAACCTGCCGCAACTCTATTTGTGGGAGCCGGACGCGTTCAAGGACAAGTCGGCCAGTCTCACCCTGTACGAGGGCATTCTGATCGGCATCGCGGGGCTCCTCGCCCTGTTCCTGACCATCGTCTTCGTGGTCCGCGGCGCGATGATATTTCCCGCCGCCGCGGCGCTCGCCTGGGCGGTGTTCGCCTATGTCTGCATCGACTTCGGCTTCTGGCGCAAGATGTTCGATCTCACGGACGCCTCCGAGCGGATCTGGCGCGCGGGCGTCGAGGCGACGATCGGGGCGACGCTCATCATCTTCCTGTTCGCCTACCTCAACCTGCGCCGATGGCACGTGCGCTACACCCATTTCGCGCTCGCCTGGCTCGCGCTGATGGCCGCGGTGGTCGGGCTTTCGGTCTACAATCCTCCGGTCGCGGCGGGCGTGGCGCGAATCTCGGTCGCAACCGTCGCCGGCGTCGGCTTCCTGCTCATTCTCTCGCTTGCCGCGCGCGGGTCCGATCGCGCCGTGATGCTGATCCCCACCTGGTACCTTCTCGCGGTCTGGGTGGTGGCCGCGGGCGCGGCGGCGCTCGGCTATCTGACCAACGACCTTGCGGCGCCGGGCCTGGTCGGCGGCCTCGTGCTGATCGTGATGCTGATCGGCTTCACGGTGATGCAGTTCGCCTTCTCCGGCTCGGGGGGCGCGATGGACAGCGGCCCCGACGCCGAGCGGCGTTCGCTCGCGATGACCGGATCGGGGGAGGCGATCTTCGACTGGAACGTGCTGACCGACGAGGTCGCCGGCAGCGAGGCGATCGAAAGCCAGCTGGGTCTGAAGCGCGGCGCGCTCGCCGGGCCGGCCGCGGGCTGGCTCGACGTGCTGCACCCTCTCGATCGCGACCGCTTCACGCTCGCGCTCGATGGGCTCCTGCATCAGCGCTCGGGCCGGATCAATCACGACTTAAGGCTGCGCGGATCGGACGGCCATTATTTCTGGTACGTGCTCAAGGCCCGGCCGGTCGTCGGCGCCGACGGCGAGGTGGTCAGGGTGATCGGCTCGCTGTCCGACGTGACCGAGCTCAAAAGCGCCGAGGAGCGGATGCTCCACGACGCGGTTCACGACAATCTCACTGGCCTGCCCAACCGCGAATTGTTCAACGATCGCCTGGGCGCGGCGATCCTTCTGGCCCAGAAGCCCGGGGGGGCGGCGCCGACGGTGATGGTGATCGACATCGACGAATTCCAGTCGGTCAACGATTCCTACGGGCTGTCGATTGGCGATTCCGCTCTGCTGGCGGTGGCGCGGCGTCTGGCGCGGGATTTTCGCCCAGGCGATACGCTCGCTCGCCTGGGCGGCGACACTTTCGGCGGGATCGTGCTCGCCGAACCGGATTCGCTGGACGCGACCGCCCGGATCGACGCCCTGCGCGCGGCGCTCGCCGCCCCGATCAGCTTCGGCGAGCGGGAGATCACGCTGTCCGTTTCCATCGGCGCCGCCCACTACAATCCGAAGCTGCACGGCAAGGGCGGCGATCTTCTCGCCGACGCCCGGCTTGCGCTCGCGAACGCCAAGAGGGCCGGCGGCGACCGGGTCGAGATTTTCGCCCCTTCCATGCGCCTCCATCGCACCGACCGGCAGTCGCTCGAGAACGACATTCGCCGCGCGCTCGAGCGCGGCGAGATCTCGGTCTTGTTCCGGCCGATCGTGCGTCTCGAGGATCGCACCGTCGCCGGGTTCCAGTCGCTCATCCGCTGGCGTCATCCTCGACTGGGCCTCCTCGACGAGAACGAATTCCTCTCCGCCGCCGAGTCCACCGGCGCGATCGGCGATATCGGCGCCTATGCGCTCGAGGCGACGGCGAGGGAACTCGCGGTTTGGCAAAAGGCGCTCGAGGTCAATCCGCCGATCTTCGCCACCGTCGCCGCCTCCTCCCGTCAGATGCTGAGCCATGACCTCCTGCTCGACGTGCGCTCGGCGCTCAGTCGCCACTACGTCCATCGCGGCTCGCTCAAGCTCGCGGCGGCCGAGAGTTCTGGTGATGGAAAACCCGGAATACACCGCCATCCTTTTGCAGCGGGTGCGCGAGATCGGCGCGGCGCTCATGCTCGACCGGTTCGGCGCCGGCTACACCTCGCTCGGACATTTGCCGCAATATCGCTTCGACGTGATGCGAATCGACGCGTCGCTGGTCAGGCCCAATTCCTTCGGCGCGCGCTCGCCGATCCTGCGCTCGATCGTGGCGATGGCGCAGGAGATCGGGATGGAGGTCATCTCCGAGGGCGCGGACACCGAATCCGACGCGGTCGAACTCGCCCAGCTCGGCTGCCAGTTCGCGCAAGGGGCGGCGTTCGGCCAGCCGATGAACGCGGCCGCGGCGCGGAAACTGATGGGCGCGGCGGTCGCCTGACGCGAAGGGAGGCTCGCCTAAACCAGCCGGCTTTGCGCCTTCGCGGCGGCGATGAAGCTCGCGAACAGCGGGTGAGGCTCGAAGGGTCTCGATTTGAGCTCCGGGTGGAACTGGACGCCGATGAACCAGGGATGATCGGCGAGTTCGATCGTCTCGGGCAGGAGGCCGTCGGGCGACATTCCCGCGAAGACGAGCCCCTTCGCCTCGAGGCGCGCGCGATAGGCGGTGTTGACCTCGTAGCGGTGGCGGTGGCGCTCGGAAATCTCGGTCTCGCCATAGATTTCCGCGATGCGCGAGCCGGGCTTGAGCAGCGCGCGATAGGCGCCGAGACGCATCGTGCCGCCGAGGTCGCCCTCCGCCCGGCGGATTTCCAGCTCGTTGCCCTTCAGCCACTCGGTCATCAGGCCAACCACCGGCTCTGTCGTCGGGCCGAACTCGGTCGAGTTCGCTTGCGCCAGTCCGGCGAGCGAACGGGCGGCCTCGATGACCGCCATCTGCATGCCGAAGCAGATGCCGAAATAGGGCACTCGCCGTTCGCGCGCGAACCGCGCCGCCAGGATCTTGCCCTCGGCCCCGCGCGCGCCGAAGCCGCCGGGGACGAGAATCCCGTTCACCCCTTCGAGCCGCGGCGCCGGGTCGGCGGTCTCGAAAATCTCGCTTTCGATCCAGTCGACCTTGACTCGCACCTGATTGGCCATGCCGCCATGGGTCAGGGCCTCGATCAGCGACTTATAGGCGTCCTTGAGCTCGGTGTATTTGCCGACGACCGCGATCGACACTTCGCCCTCCGGACTGTGGAGGGCCCTGGTGACGCCGTCCCAGCGGCGCATGTTGGGCTTGGGCGCGGGCTCGATGCCGAAGGCGGCCAGAACCTCGCGGTCGAGGCCGGCCGCGTGGTAGAGCGCCGGCACGTCATAGATCGAACGCGCGTCGTGCGCCTCGATCACCGCGCTTTCCCGGACGTTGCAGAAGAGCGCGAGCTTGCGCCGCTCGTCGCGCGGAATCTCGCGGTCCGAGCGGCAGAGCAGGATGTGAGGCTGGACGCCGATCGAACGCAATTCCTTGACCGAGTGCTGGGTCGGCTTGGTCTTGAGCTCGCCCGCGGTCGGGATGAAGGGCAGAAGCGTGAGATGGATGTAGACGACATGGCCGCGGGGCAGGTCGTTGCCAAGCTGGCGGATCGCCTCGAAGAACGGCAGGCCCTCGATGTCGCCGACCGTGCCGCCGATCTCGACCAGCACGAAGTCGACGCCCTCGTTGCCTTCGAGGATGAAGTCCTTGATCGCGTTGGTGACGTGGGGAATGACCTGCACCGTCGCGCCGAGGAAGTCGCCGCGCCGCTCCTTGGCGATCAGTTCCTGATAGATGCGCCCGGTGGTGATGTTGTCCTGCCGGTTGGCGCTCCGCCCGGTGAACCGCTCGTAATGGCCGAGATCGAGGTCGGTCTCGGCGCCGTCGTCGGTGACGAACACTTCCCCGTGCTGGGTCGGGCTCATCGTGCCCGGATCGACGTTGAGATAGGGGTCGAGCTTGCGCAGGCGGACCGTGTAGCCGCGCGCCTGCAGAAGCGCGCCCAAAGCGGCTGAAGCGAGACCCTTGCCAAGAGAGGAGACCACGCCGCCGGTGATGAAAATATACCGCGCCATGGGGCTTCTCTCCTAACCGATCGCAATCGATTCGGCGAGGAGGAAATTTGGCGAGGCTAAACGGGAACGGAGCCCGCTTGCGCGCTTGACTGAGGCCTGGGATTTCCGGAGAGAACCCGGGCCGGCCGAGAGGGAACGCGAAAATGGCGGAGAGCGAGTTCACGCTTCGCGCCGACGACGGAGCGAACCTCTTCGCCCGCCGCTGGCTGCCCGAGGGACGCCCTCGCGCGATTCTGCAGATCGCCCACGGCCTCTCCGAGCATAGCGGCCGCTACGCGCGCCTGGCCCACGCGCTCAAGGGCGCAGGCTACGGCGTTTACGCCAACGATTATCGCGGACATGGAGCCAAAGCCGCCGCCGCCGATCGCGGCCATTTCGCCGACGAGGGCGGATGGGGCAAGGTCGTCGGCGACCTCTGGACTCTGAACCGTCTGATCGCCGCCGAGCAGCCGGGCGCGCCGATCGTCTTATTCGGCCATTCGCTGGGCTCGTTCCTCGGGCGCTCCTTCCTCGCCCTGCATTCGGGCGCGCTCGCGGGCGCGGTCCTTTCCGGGTCGAGCGGCAGGCCGCCGCCGATCGCGGCGCTCGGACGGCTCATCGCCCGCGGGGAGCGGCTGCGCTTAGGCAGGCGCGGCAAGAGCGACCCGATCTTCGCGATGTGGTTCGGCGGCTTCAACAAGGCGTTCAGCCCCGCGCGCACCCCCTTCGACTGGCTCTCGCGGGACGAGAGGGAGGTCGACGCCTATGTCGCCGATCCGCTCTGCGGCCTGCCGTTCACGACCCAGCTCGCCATCGACGTGCTCGACGCGCTGCCGCGCGCCACCAGCCGGACGAGCCTGGCCGCGATCCGCAAGGACATGCCGATCTATGTCCTCTCCGGCGAGAAAGACCCGGTCGGGGCCAACATCAAGGGCCTCATTGCGGATTTGAAAGCGGCGGGGTTCACCCAGCTCACCACCCGCCTCTATCCGGGCGCCCGGCACGAGACGCTGAACGAAACCAACCGCGACGAGGTGATCGGCGACCTGATCGCCTGGCTCGACGCGGGTGGCGGGCGACTAACCCGCCGTGCCCTCCACGTAGGACGCGATCTCGATCAGGCTCCCGTCCGGATCGCGGCAATAGACCGACATCAGCGCGCCCCGCGCGCCTTGCCGGGGGCCGGGCCCGTTCACGATCGCCACGCCTTCCGCCTGCAGGTGGCGAACGACCTGATCCGGCGTCGAGTCGGTGAGAAAGCAAAGGTCGTCGCTGCCGGCCGCCGCATGATCGCCGGTGAACCAATCCTCCTGGCTCGCCGCGACCGGCCGGAGGTTGATCTTCTGGCGTCCGAAGGTCATCGCCGTTCGCGCCGGCTGGCCGGGGGACGGCGAGAAATCCTCGCGCCTCATGCCGAGCACGCGCGCGTACCATTTGGCGGACGCCTCGACATCCGAAACCAGGACCACCAGATGGTCGAGCGCCTGCACCGTGAGCGGCATGGCGGACCTCCTCGATTTGAACCTGCGGCCGCCGTCGCTCCTCACGCCCCGCCCGCGGCGAGCAGGATAGTGTTAGCCATGGCGCGCGCGGTCATCACGAAAATTTGCTCGGCCAAGCTAAGCCGAGCCGTCGCCCGCAGCCGGCTGCGGCTCAACGGGCGCGCCGTCACCCGAGCGCAGGCGCGCGGCGCCCTCCGCCGTGCTCAGGCTATGCGCCGCGTTGATGAGCGCGAGATGCGAGAACGCCTGCGGAAAGTTGCCGAGCTGACGGCGCTCGTGAGGATCGTATTCCTCCGCCAATAGCCCCACGTCGTTGCGCAGCGCGAGCAGCCGCTCGAACAGCGCGCACGCTTCGTCGTAGCGCCCGAGCAGCACGTAATTGTCGACCAGCCAGAAGCTGCAGGCGAGGAACGCGCCTTCGCCCGGCGGCAGGCCGTCCACGCCGACCCCGGTGTCATAGCGCATGACGAATCCGTCGCGAACGAGCTTCGCCTCGATCGCGGCGACGGTGCCTCGGACGCGGGGATCGTCAGGGGGCAGAAAACCGACAATGGGAACGAGAAGCAGGCTCGCGTCCAGCGTCGGATCGCCGAACGATTGAACGAACGCGTTTTGCCTGGGGTCAAACCCATGCTCGCAGACCTGCTGATGAATTGCAGAGCGAGTGTCCCGCCAGCGTTCGAGCGGCCCGTCGAGGCCGAATTCCTCGATCGAACGCACCGCGCGATCGAACGCCACCCAGGCCATCACCTTCGAATGGGTGAAATGGCGCGGGCCGCCGCGCACTTCCCAGATGCCCTCGTCAGGGTCCCGCCAGATTTTCTCGAGGTGGAAGAGGAGCGCGCATTCCAGCGCCCAGGTCGCCTCGCCGGTCGCGAGACCCGCGCGGCGGGCGACGTAGAAGGCGTCGAGCACTTCGCCATAGACGTCGAGCTGGAGCTGCTTGACCGCGCCATTGCCGATCCGGACGGGGCTCGCGCCTTCGTAGCCGGGGAGCCAGGGAATCTCATATTCATCGAGCCGCCGCTCGCCCGCGACGCCGTAAAGAATCTGCAGGTCGTCCGGCGCGCCGGCCACCGCGCGCAGGAGCCACTCGTGCCATGCCTTCGCGCCGTCGAGAAAGCCAGCCCCGATCAGCGCGTAAAGGGTGAACGTCGCGTCCCGAAGCCAGCAAAATCGATAGTCCCAGTTGCGCGGGCCGCCGATCTTCTCGGGCAGCGACGTCGTTCCGGCCGCGACGATGCCCCCGGTCTCCCAATGCGAGAGCGCCTTCAGGGTCAGAAGCGAGCGAAGAACGGCGCCGCCCCAGGGCCCCGCCGGCTTGAAGGCCGCAGCCCATCCGGTCCAGAAGGAATGGACCTGTTTGCGCGCGGCTGCGAGTTCGTTCTCCGCGAGCGGCGGGGGCGCGACCCGAAACGAGGCCGACCAGTTGAGGACGAAGCTCGCCTCTTCGCCCTCGCCAAGCGTGAAATCGCCGACGGTGCGAAGACCCTCTCCGCGCGTTTCGACCGCCGTATCGAGCAGCACCCGGTCCGGTCCGGCGATGAACTGAAGCCGCCCGTCCTCCTGAGACACCCAGGGCACGATCGAACCGTAGTCGAACCGCACGACGATCTCGGTGCGCATGGCGACCTCGCCCTTGAGGCCCCTGACGATGCGCACCAGCTCCGACGACCCGTCCCGGCGGTACATGAAGTCGGTGAGAGAGACCGACCCGTCCGCGGTGGTGAAGACCGTCTCCAGGATCAGAGTGTCGCCCAGGTATCGCCGCGCGGCCTGAACCTCGCCTTGCGCCGGCGCGATCAGCCAGCGTCCGTGCTCGGGGCCGCCAAGGAGCGCGGAAAAACACGCGCCGCTGTCGAAACGGGGCAGGCACAGCCAGTCGATCGAGCCGTCGCGCCCGACAAGCGCCACCGTCTCGCAGTTTCCGATAACGGCGTAATCCTCGATGCGAAGCGCCATCCAGGTCTCTCAGCCCAAGACGGGAACAATACTAGAGCCTGCCCGTTTCGACGCAAACGGCCCCGGCGCTCGCATTCCCAGACGGCGCTCGGGGATTGGTTAAAGAATCCCTAATCTGACCAGCCGGAGCGGCGCCGAGCGTGCTATAAGGGGCCGTTCGCGTTGAGTAGGAGTTCCCATGGCCCCGTCCCGCCCCTACTGGAAAGGCTATCTCAAGCTTTCCCTCGTCTCGTGCCCGATCGCGCTTTACACGGCGACGTCGCCCGGCGAGCGGGTCGCCTTCCGCCAAATCAACAAGAAGACCGGCCATCGCCTCCGCCAGCAGCTGATCGACGACGAGACCGGCAAGGCGATCGATCCCGACGACAAGGGGCGGGGCTACGAAGTCGACAAGGGCGTCTACCTCCTGGTCGAGGACGAGGAACTGGACGCGATCGCGGTCGAGAGCACCCACACGATCGACATCGACAGCTTCGTGCCGAAATCGGAGATCGACGAACGCTATATCGAGAGCCCGTATTACCTCGTTCCGGAGGGCAAGGTCGCGCTTGAGGCGTTCGCGGTCATCCGCGACGCGATGCGCGGCAAGGGGATGGTCGCGCTGGGGCGGGTGGTGCTCTCCAAGCGCGAGCGGGTGATCATGCTTCAGCCCCGCGGCAAGGGTCTGCTCGGGGAGACCCTCAGATACCCCTACGAGGTTCGGGACGAATCGATTTATTTCGACGACATCGCGGAGACTCAGAATTCCGAAGGACATGCTGACGCTAGCCGAGCATATTCTCGAAAGCAAAGCGGCGAGCTTCGATCCGTCGGAATTCCACGACCGCTACGAAGAGGCGATCGTGACCATGCTGAACGAGAAGAAGAAGGGGCTGCCGATCCCCAAGGAGCGGCCGAGGCCGAGGATCGTCGCGGGCACGGATCTGATGGCGGCCTTGCGCCAGAGCATCGAGAGCGCCAAGGAGGCCGCGCCGAAGACGCCCGCCAAGCAGGCGCCGCCGGCCGCCCCTGCTGCGAAAGGCAAGCGGGCGGCGAAAGGCGCCGCGGACCAGCGCGAGATGCTGCTGCCGATCGCCGGCGGCGCGCCGGCGAAGGCCGCGAAGACAAAGGAAGCCCCGGAGAAACCGGCGCAGAAAGCCGGCGCCCGGAAGAAGGCGGGATAGGTTCGCCGCCGCCCGGAGGGTTCCGGGCCGCGCGCATCCGGCGACTCGCCAGAAAGCGCCGCTCGGCCCTCTGGAGGTCCTTCGAGACGCGCCTTCGGCGCTCCTCAGGGCGAGATCGGGAGCCGGTCGAGATCGGCGATCAATCCCGGCCCGGACGGCTTCCACTTGAGCTTTCTTTGCGTCTCGGCGCTGGAAGCGGGCATGTCGAGGCCGGCGAACATGCCGAGCCAGCCGAAAAAGGCTGGCGCTTCTTCCGGAGCGATGGATTGGACCGGCAGGCTCAGGCGACGGCCGATGGCTTCCGCGATGTCGCGCAGCGGCACGCCCTCCTCGACGACCGCGTGGTATTTGGCGCCCGCCTCGGCCTTCTCAATCGCGAGCCGATAGAGGCGGGCGACATCGAGAACATGCGCCGCCGGCCAGCGATTGCGCCCGTCTCCGACATAAGCGCACGCGCCCTTTTCACGAAAGATCCCGATCATCGGCGTAATGAGGCCCTGCCTTGCGGGATCGTGAACCTGCGGAAGGCGCACCACCGAGACGTTCACGCCATCCGCGGCGACCGAGAGCCGCCGCCTCCTCGGAGGCCGCGCGCGGATGCGTCTTAGCGCCGACGATCGCATTGTCTTCCTTCGCCGGCTCGCCGGGCACGGTGTTGGCGATCGCGGTTCCGGAGGTGACGATTAGCGGGCGGTCGGAGCCGGCGAGGCTCTCGCCCAGCGCCTGGATGACCCGGCGGTCGTCCTCGCAGTTTTGGACGAAGCGCGAAAAGTCGTGGTTGAAGGCCAGATGGATCACGCCGTCCGACCGGGCGGCGCCGTCCTTGAGGCTCGCCGGGTCAGCGATCGAGCCGCGATAGACCTCGGCGCCGGCGGCCGCCAGCGCCGGCGCCTTGTCCTCCGACCGGCAGAGGCCGATCACCTGATGGCCAGCGCCGATCAGGTCCTTGACGACGGCTGAGCCGATGAAGCCGGTCGCGCCCGTGACAAACACACGCATGCTGAGAAGTCTCCGTTTTTTCGCTAAAGACAGATGTGCGCCGCGATGCTATTATTTTAAAGTCGTGATCTTATCATGGTATAGAACCTGACAGAATGAACGAACACGCCACTGCCGGGAATCGGCTCGGGATCTATCTCCGGGATCGCCGCCTGAAGCTCGATCCGTCCTCGTTCGGCTTCCCCACGGGGCGCCGCCGCACGAAAGGGCTGCGCCGCGAGGAAGTGGCGAGCCGCGCCAATATCAGCCCGACCTGGTACACTTGGCTCGAGCAGGGGCGCGGCGGCGCCCCCTCCGCGGACGTGCTCGACCGGATCGCGCGCGCCCTGGTTTTGACCGAGGTCGAGCGCGAGCACCTGTTCCTCGTCGGCCTTGGCCGGCCGCCCGAGGCCCGCTACCACGCGGTCGAAGGGGTCACGCCGAGGCTGCAGCGAGTTCTCGACGCGCTGGACCCGAGCCCGGCCGTGATCAGGACCGCGATATGGGACGTCGTGGCGTGGAACCGGTCGGCGACCGTGATGCTGGTCGACTACGGATCGCTGCCGCCCGAACAGCGCAACATCCTGCGTTTCGTCTTCCTTGATCCGCGCGCCCGGGCGGCGCAATACGACTGGGAAAGCGTCGCGCGGTTCGTATTGGGCGCGTTCCGTGTGGACGCGGTCCGCGCCGGCGCCGCGGCCGAGGTCGAGCCTCTGGTCGATGAGCTCTGCCGGCTCAGTCCGGAGTTCAAGGCGATGTGGCGCGAGAATGACGTTCGCGGGCCCCCCGGCGAGGCCGTCAAACATATCCGCCACCCGGTTCTCGGCCCGCTCGCCTTCGAATTCTCGGCTTTTCTGGTCGACGGCCGGACGGACCTCACCATGGTGGTCTACAATCCCGCGACCCCCAAGGACGCCGAGCGCATTCGTTCGCTCATCGAATCCAAGGGTGCTGAGGGAACTCGAGCTTTGGAAACAAGGCCCGACGAAGCGAGCGGCGCGCGGGCGCCGCAGGCCATGCAGCCATCGCCGTCCCATCCCTCCGCGCCTCCGGCGGGGCCATGATGAGATCGAGTTTTACGCTTTCCGGTCTCGTGCTTGGGCTTTCGTTCGCCGCTGGCGGGATTGCGCCCGCGCTCGGGCAGGAGGGAAAAATCGCCGAAGGCCGCGCCGTCGCGCTCCGGGCGTGCGGGGCCTGCCACGTCGTGGCGGACGATCAGGCGGTCGCGCCGACGCTCAACCCGCCCGCGCCGCCCTTCGCCGAAATCGCGGCTCGGCCCAAGGCGACAGAGGCCTTCCTGCGCGATTTTCTGACCAGGCCCCATGGCGACGCGCGGACCTCGAGCGCCATGCCGGGCTTTCTGATGCCGAGCTCTCAGGCCGAAGCCGCCATCGCCTATCTGATCAGCCTCAAACCGGCGAAGTAGGCAGGACATTAACCGGTCGCTAAGACATCAATCCATAACCTCTGGTCGCGGCACGGTAAGCCGGCGCGAGGTGTGAGGGCGCTCACATCCCGGTTCGTCTGATTGTGCGATTGACCGAGTATTGACAGGTTCGGGGAACGGGGTTTGTGGCGCGTGCCGGTGGGGCGGCGGCGGGGGCGGGGCGATGCAATATCTTCTGATTCTTCTTGTGGCGCTGACGATGGCGTGCGGGGCCGCGGCCAGCGTGACCATTGCGTTCGCGCCGGCTTACGCGGACGTCAGCGCCCCCGGCTATTAGAGCGCGCCGGGGCCTTCGCCGGCTGGCCTTCTCGCGGCGGGTGGAGAGAGGGGCGCGTCACGCCGGCGCGCCGCCGGCCGCGATGGCGTCGAGCGCCGCCAGCATGTCGGGCCCAAGCTCGAGGCTGGCCGCCGCCAGATTCTCACGCAAGTGCTCGACCGACGAGGTGCCCGGAATGAGCAGGATGTTGGGCGCGCGCTGAAGCAGCCAGGCGAGCGCGACCTGCATCGGCGCCGCGCCCGCGCGCCTCGCGACATCGTCGAGCGCCGTCGACTGCAAGGGCGTGAAGCCGCCGAGCGGGAAGAACGGAACATAAGCGCGGTGAGCCCCGGCGAGATCGTCGATGAGCGCGTCGTCCTCGCGATGGGCGACGTTATAGTGGTTCTGCACGCAGACGATGTCGCAGATCCGGCGCGCCTCCGCGATCTGCGCCGCGGTGACATTGCTGAGGCCGATGTGGCGCACGAGGCCCTGGCGCTGAAGGCCGGCCAGCGCGGCGAGCGGCGCCTCGATCGGCCCTTCTGCGGGTCCGTGGACGTCGCCCATGATCCGCAGGTTCACCACCTCCAGCGCGTCGAGCCCGAGATTGCGCAGATTGTCGTGGACGGCGCTCGTCAGGTCGTCCGGGCTGCTGGCCGGCAGCCACGACGCGTCGGCGCCGCGCTTGGCGCCGATCTTGGTGACGATGACGAGATCCTCGGGGTAGGGGTGCAGCGCCTCGCGGATCAGCTGGTTGGTGACATAGGGACCGTAATAGTCGCTGGTGTCGATGTGGTTGACGCCGCTCGCGACCGCTTCGCGCAGCACCGCGATCGCGCCGTCGTGGTCCTTGGGCGGCCCGAACACGCCGGGGCCTGCGAGCTGCATCGCGCCGAAGCCGAGGCGCCTCACGGCCCGATCGCCGAGCCTGTACGTTCCCGCCTTGCTGATGTCGATCATGGTCTCGTCTCCTCATGGATCGGCCCGGCGCATGGACCGCGTCTCGCGGCAAGATAACAGGGTTCAGCCGGCGCGGCCTGTCCGCGCCAACAGCGGCGCGCCGCTCATCCCCGTCGCGGGCCGCGGGTCGAGCGCGGCCGCTCGGGCGCGCCAGCGTCGGCCAGCACCTTGCGGAACTCGTCGCGCTTCTCGTGGATCGAGGCGATGACCAGGCCCATCGGCACGCCGATGTCGACCAGCACCGCCTCGGAAAGCTGCAGGCTCGCCTCGATCGTCTCGGGCACCGCGTCGGTCGCGCCGAGCCCGTAAAGCGCGCGGGCGTGCTCGGCGTCGCGGGCGCGGGCGACCAGCGTCACGTCCGGCCTGAGGCGCGCGCGTCGTCTCGACCACCGCCTCGTTGGACTTGGGCGAATCCATGGTCACGACGACGGCGCGCGCGCTCTCGACGTCCGCACAGGCGCAGATATTCGGGGCGCGACGCGTCGCCGTAGTAGACCGGCTTGCCGTCGGAGCGGGCCCGCGACGTCACGGAGGCGTCCGAGTCGACCGCGATGAACGGAATTTTGTGCCGGTCGAGCATGTCGCCGATCAGCGCGCCGACGCGGCCGTAGCCGACGACGATGACCCGGGACTGCTCGCTCCCGGGCGGGATCTCCGGCGCTCTTGCATCGGCGCGGCGGGCCGCGCCGATGCGCGCGCCGAGCTTCGCGAGCGCGGGAATCGTCAGCATCGAGATCGCGATCGCGCGTCACGAGCGTCGTCGCCAGCGACCGATCGATGAGGCCGCCCGCCCGCGCGACGCCGATCATCACAAAGCCGAATTCGCCGCCCGGTCCGAGCAGAAGCGCCATTTCCCCAGCCGCGCCGCGCCGGCATGCGGAAGCCGCGTCCGAGGGCGAACAGCACGAGCGCCTTGACCGCAATCAGGCCGACGACGAGGCCGAATATCAAGCCTGGCCGGGCGAAGATGAACCCGGGATTGATCCCGGCGCCGACCGAGACGAAATAGAGCCCGAGCAGGAGCCCCCGGAACGGCTCGATGGTGAGCTCGATCTCGCGGCGATATTCGGTCTCCGCCAGAAGCAGCCCGGCGACGAGCGCGCCAAGCGCCATCGACAGGTGGCTCGCCGCCGCGGCCATCCCATCGCCCAGGATCACCAGGAGGCACGCCGCCATGAAGAACTCGGGGCTCTTCGTGGCGGCGACGAAGTGGAAGAACGGCCGCAGGGCGAGGCGCCCGAAAATGACCAGCGCGGTCAGCCCCAGCACCGCGGGCCCGAGGGTCGTGAACAATTGCCACGCGAGACCCTGCTCGCCGCCGGCCGAGAAGGCGCCGACCATCACCAGAAGAGGCGCGACCGCCAGATCCTGAAACAGGAGCACCGCAAGACTGGCGCGCCCCGCGCCGGTATGCAGCCGCTTGCTCTCGACGAGCATCGGAATGACGATCGCGGTCGAGGACATCGCGAGCGCCGCGCCGACCGCGAGCGCCGAATGGGGCGCGACGCCCAAAGCCCAGGCGGCGCCAGCCAGAATGAGCATCGTCACGGCGACCTGGCCGAATCCGAGCCCGAACACCAGATGGCGCATGCGCTTGAGCCGTTCGAACGACAGCTCGAGCCCCATCGTGAACATGAGCGCGACGACGCCGAAGGAGCCGATGCGGTCGATCGCCTCGACATTGATCGCGAGCCCGCTGAGCCACGGCGCCCTGAGGCCGATCGAGCCGAGCCCATAGGGTCCGAGCGCGACGCCCGCGAGCAGATAGCCCAGCACCGGGCTCACGCGCAGCCGGAAGAACAGCGGCGCGACGACGCCCGCCGTCACCAGGAACAGCAGCGTCTCCTTGTAGAGAGAAAGGTCGGCCGCCTCGCTCACCACGGGCTCCGTCTTCGCCGTCGTTGCGCATGCTGCCATGCGACGACCCTAATCGCATTCGCGCTCAACCGCGAGTCTCGTCGCAGCCGCGCTGGCCGTGCTAAGGGCGAAGTCGCGGATCTCCGGAGGGCGCGCGATGGCGCATTACGCTCATGACGCCGCGACCGCCTCCATCATGGCGCTCGCCCCGGTGATTCCGGTGCTCACCGTCGCGAGCGTCGAGGATGGCGTGGGCCAAGCGAAAGCGCTGGTCGCGGGCGGCCTCTATGCGATCGAGGTGACCTTGCGCACGGCGCCGGCGCTCGCCGCGATCCAGGCGATCGCCAAGAGCGTGCCGGGCGCGGTCGTTGGAGCGGGCACGATCGTTTCGGTCGAGCAGATCGACGAGGCGGTCGCCGCGGGGGCCAGGTTTCTGGTCAGCCCCGGCGCGCCGCCCGCGCTCGCCAGGGCCGCGGCCCAGGCGCCGGTTCCGTTCCTGCCGGGCTGCGCGACGGCGTCGGAAGCGATGGCCTTGCGGGAGCTCGGCTTCCGGGCGCTGAAGCTGTTTCCCGCCGAAGCGGCCGGCGGCGCGAAGCTGCTGGCGTCGCTCGGCCGCGCCGCTGCCCGATCTGCGCTTCTGCCCGACCGGCGGCATCGATCTCGCCAGGGCGCCCGACTATCTGAAGCTGCCCAACGTGCCCTGCGTCGGCGGGTCGTGGATGCTGCCGAAGGCGGCGCTCGCGGCGCGCGACTATTCCGCGGTCGAGACGCTGGCTCGCGAGGCGGCGGGGCTCAAGCGGGCGGGCGGGTAGAGGCCGCGGCCAGGCGCGGCGGAAAAGACGACTTTAGGCCGCCTCGGCCTTCGGCTCGGTCGTGGCCTCGGCGCGCTTCTTGGCGATCTCGCGCTTGAGGTCGACCGCGCGATCGGAAAGCTCCGACTCCCTGGCCTTGACGAGAAAGTCATCGAGGCCGCCGCGATGCTCGACCGAGCGCAGCGCCGCGGCGCTGATGCGCAGGCTGACCTTGCGCTCGAGCGCGTCGGAGACCAGCGTCACCTGGACGAGATTGGGCAGGAAGCGGGTGCGCGTCTTGCGGTTGGAATGGCTGACCTTGTTGCCGGATTGAACGGCCTTGCCCGTCAGCTCGCAGCGGCGCGACATCGCGATGATCCTTCAGACGAAAGGTTCCGGCTCAATAGCGGCAACGTAAAACAGGCCGCTCCCGTCAAGAAGCGTCCCGCCGCCGCATGGCCTGGCTCATGGGAGCGCGGTCTATAGGGGAAGGGGTTTTGGCCGTCAAGCTCGCGCTCGACAGATCGTCCCTGCGCCCTTACTTTCACGCCCCGTGCATGAGGGACAGGCGAGCGTGACGGCGATCGGCGCGGCGGGACACCGGGCCGCGCACCAGGTTCTCGAGCGTGGGCTCGTCTTCGCCGACCCGCTCGCGCTTCCCATCCTCGGTCAGGACGCGGACCAGGCGATCGCGCTCGCCCGGGAACGCCCTGAGCGGCGGCCCTTGCGCCTGTTCATCGCCATGCGCAGCCGCTTCGCCGAGGATTCCGCGCGCCGCGCGGTTGAGCGGGGGGCGCGGCAAATCGTCGTGCTGGGCGCGGGCCTCGACACCTTCGCCTACCGGTTTGAGCCCGCCCGCGATCTCATCGTCTTCGAGGTCGATCATCCCGCGACGCAGCGCGATAAGCGCCGCAGGCTCGCTGAGGCGCGGATCGCCGAACCGTCGCATGTCGTCTATGTCGCGCACGATTTCGAGCGCGGAAGCATGACCGCGGCGCTCGAGGCCGCCGGACTCGACCCGCGGCGTCGGACCTTCGTCATCTGGCTCGGCGTCACGCCCTACCTGACGAAAGAGGCGGTGTTCGCGACGCTCGGCGAATTGGCCGGCTTCGGCGGCGGGGTTGAAGCGGTGTTCGACTACGCCAATCCGCCCGACCGGATCGAAGACGCCGCGACGCGGGATTTTCATCAGCGGATGGCCGAGCGGGTGGCGGCGAGCGGCGAGCCGTTCCGGTGCTATGTCGACTCGGCCGAGCTTCATGCCCGCGCGCGTGATCTGGGCTTCGCCGAAATCGAGGATCTCGACAGAGCCGCGCTTGTCGGCCGCTATCTCCCCGACCTGCCCGCTCCGCCGCCCGGACCGGGGGGCCATGTCGTGCGGATGGCGACCGCGCCGAGCGAGGCGCCGCAGCCCAAAGGGTAGCCGGATTTATCGAATTGTGAAAATCACGAAATAGTTTGACAATTCTAGAAATCCAGGATAGCGTAAGAGATCGCGTCAAAAAGCGAGGCTCGCGCGCGCCGAGGCCCACCCTCCGCGGATCGGCCGCAAAGCCCGTATCGGAGGGCCTGAGGTCGGAAGGAAAATTCGCGCTAAAGGCTTGTAATCGTTCGTTTCGCGGAAGGAAAACGCGCTCCTCGCCCTTCCTTTTTCGGCCCGATTGGGAAAGGTCTCGGCGTAAAACCGCGCGGTTTTGCCGGCGAACGCGCGCTCGGTCGACCGCGAGCGTCAGGTCTGCGGCTGCGGCTCAAGGCCGCCGTGATCGGGACCGATGGGCCGCGGCTTGCCGGTCGAGGGGACGGCGGCGCGCGGCGCAGCCGGCGGCTCCCGGGGCTCGGACGCCGATTCGCGCACCGGCCTCACCCCCTGCAGCAGGCCAACGATCTCCTCGCCGCTCAGCGTCTCGAACTCCATGAGGCCCGAGGCAAGCGTCTCGAGGTCGGCCCGCCGCTCGGTCAGAATGCGGGTCGCGGTCTCGTGGGCTTCCTGCACGAGACGCCGCACCTCCTGGTCGATCGTCTCCGCCGTCGCTTCGGAGATGTTCTGCTGGCGTCCCAGCGAATAGCCGAGGAACACCTCGTCCTGGTTCTCGCCGTACATGACGGTGCCGAGCTTGTCGGAGAAGCCGAGCCTCGTCACCATCGCGCGGGCGATCTTGGTCACCTGCTGGATGTCGCCGGCGGCGCCGGAGGTCACCTTGTCCTTGCCGAACACCAGCTCCTCGGCGACGCGGCCGCCCATCGACATCGCCAGCATGGCGATGAGCTCCTCATAGCTTTGCGAGATCTGATCGCGCTCGGGCAGCGACTGCACCATGCCGAGCGCGCGGCCGCGCGGAATGATGGTCGCCTTGTGGATCGGCGTCGAGGCCGGCATCGAGACCGAGACCAGCGCGTGGCCCGCCTCGTGATAGGCGGTGAGGCGCTTCTCGTCCTCGGTCATGATCAGGGTGCGCCGCTCGGCGCCCATCATGATCTTGTCGCGCGAATCCTCGAATTCCTGCCGCGTGACGACGCGCTTGCCCCGCCGCGCCGCAAGCAGCGCCGCCTCGTTGACCAGGTTCATCAGGTCCGCGCCCGAGAAGCCGGGCGTTCCGCGCGCGACCACCTTGAGGTCGACGTCGGGGCCGAGCGGCACTTTGCGCACATGGACGCGCAGGATCTTCTCGCGGCCGATGAAGTCGGGGTTCGAGATGACGATCTGCCGGTCGAAGCGGCCGGGACGCAGCAGCGCCGGGTCGAGCACGTCGGGCCGGTTGGTCGCGGCGATGATGATGATGCCTTCGTTCTGCTCGAAGCCGTCCATCTCGACCAGCAGCTGGTTGAGCGTCTGCTCGCGCTCGTCGTTGCCGCCGCCGAGGCCCGCGCCGCGATGGCGCCCGACCGCGTCGATCTCGTCGATGAAGATGATGCAGGGCGCGTTCTTCTTCGCCTGCTCGAACATGTCACGCACCCGGCTCGCGCCGACGCCGACGAACATTTCGACGAAGTCGGAGCCCGAAATGGTGAAGAACGGCACATTGGCTTCGCCCGCCACCGCGCGCGCGGTCAGGGTCTTGCCGGTGCCTGGAGGGCCGACCAGCAGCACGCCGCGCGGAATCCGCCCGCCGAGCTTCTGGAATTTCTGAGGGTCACGCAGGAATTCGACAATCTCCTGCAAGTCCTCCTTGGCCTCGTCGACGCCGGCGACGTCCTCGAACGTCACCCGCCCCTGCGCCTCGGTCAGGAGCTTCGCTTTCGACTTGCCAAATCCCATCGCCTTGCCGGCGCCGCCCTGCATCTGCCGGGTCATATAGATCCAGAGCCCAGGAACAGGAGCACCGGCAGCACGCTGGAGACAATGGTGAGAAGCCAGTTGTTGCCGTCCGACGGCGGCTTGGCGGTGATCGTCACGTCCTTCTTGTAGAGGGTCTGGACCAGGCTCGGGTCGTTCGGCGCATAGGTCTGGAACGCCCGCCCATCCTTCATGTGGCCGGCGATCTCGGGACCCGCGATGGTGACGTCGCGAACGTTGCCGGCGTCGGCGTCGCTCAGGAGCTGGCTGAAGGTGATCTCGCTCGAGGACGACTTCTGGCCCGGGCTCTGGAACAGGGTCACGAGCGCCAGAACGAGCAGGAAGATGATCACCCACAGGGCGAAATTTCGGTAATTTGCGTTCATAGCCTTCCCGTCACGGAGCGGTCGCCCGAGATCGCGCGGACGCTCCCGACCCTGTCGTGTGCCATTTAAGCTCGCCCGACCCAATTGCCAAGAGAACGCATTTTATCTCAATAACCAGTGAAGGCCGAAATTGTTGCTTTTTGGCGGCGTTTGGCCGGGCGCTGGACTTGCCGGCCAAATCCGCGGCCGCGACTTCGTAAAGATTAACGGCTCTCAATCCTGAAACGAAGCCTCCGGCGGATCAGGCGGTCCTTTCTTCCGCGAGCGCCATTTCCTCCATCATCGCCTTGCGCATCAGGAACTTCTGCGCCTTGCCAGTGACGGTCATCGGGAAGGACTCGACGAAACGGACATAGCGCGGAACCTTGTAATGGGCGATCCGATCGCGGCAGAAGGCGATGACTTCGGCCTCGTTGAGGCCTACCCCCTCGCGGCGGCGAATCCAGACGCAAACCTCCTCGCCATAGCGGGGATCGGGAACCCCGAAAGCCTGGACTTCGGCGATCGCCGGGTGGGTGAACAGGAACTCCTCGATCTCGCGGGGATAGATGTTCTCGCCGCCACGAATGACCATGTCCTTCAGCCGGCCGACGATGTTGCAATAGCCTTCGGAATCGATGGTCGCGAGATCGCCGGTATGCATGAACCGGGCCTCGTCGATCGCCGCCGCGGTCGCCGCCTGATCGTCCCAATAGCCCCGCATGACGCAATAGCCGCGAGTGAGCAGTTCGCCCGGGACGCCCGGCGGCGCGATTCGCCCCTCGCCATCGACGATCTTGACTTCGATATGGGGCTGGATCCGCCCGACCGTCGAGACGCGCCGCTCGAGCGGGTCGTTGTAGGCGCTCTGGAAGCTGACCGGACTCGTTTCGGTCATGCCATAGGCGATGGTCACCTCGCTCATATGCATCAGGTCGACCACTTTTCGCATGACTTCGACGGGGCAGGGCGACCCCGCCATGATCCCGGTGCGCAGGCTATTCAGGTCGAAGCGCTTGAATTCGGGATGTTCGAGCATGGCGATGAACATCGTCGGCACGCCGTGCAGGCCGGTGCACCGCTCGGCCTCGACCGCTTCCAGGGTCGCCACAGGGTCGAACCCTTCAGCCGGGCTCACCATGCAGGCGCCGTGGGTGACGCAGGCGAGATTGCCGAGCACCATGCCGAAGCAGTGGTAGTAGGGCACGGGAATGCACAGGCGGTCGTCCGGCGCAAGACGCATCGCCTCGCCGATGAAATAGCCGTTGTTGAGGATGTTGTGATGGGTGAGCGTCGCCCCCTTGGGCGCGCCGGTCGTTCCCGAGGTGAACTGGATGTTGATCGGGTCGTCGAACTGAAGGGTGGCTCCGAGGGCCTGAAGCTCGGCGCGCTCGGCTGCGGTCGCCGGCTTCGCGACCTCGTCGAAATTAAGCATGCCTTTCGATTTGCCGGCGCCCAGGCGGATCACGAATTCGAGCCTGGGCAAGCCCTCCGACCTGAGCCGGCCCGGCGCCGACCTGTCGATCTCGGGCGCGCAAGTCCTGAGCGAGGCGAAATAGTCGTTGTTCTTGTGGCCCGGGCTCAGGATCAGCGCCCGGCAGCCGGATTTCTTCATCGCGTAGTCGAATTCATGGGCCCGGTAGGCGGGATTGATGTTGACAAGGATGAGCCCGGCGAGCGCGGTGCCGAATTGCGCGAGAACCCATTCGCTGACATTGGCCGACCAGATGCCGACCCGATCGCCCTTCTTCAGGCCGAGCTTGCGCAAGCCTGCCGCGAGGTCCTCGGACCGGCGCAGGAGATCGGCGTAGGTCCAGCGCACGTTTTGGTGGCGGGTGACCTGCGCGAGCCTCTCCGGCCCCTCGGCTGTCACGCGGCGGAGAAGCTGGCCGATCGTCTCGCCGATCAGCGGCGTCGGGGACGCGCCGTGGACATAGGATTGGGTGAGCAGGGCCATTGAAGTTCGCTCCCTTCTGGCCGGATTTCGGCTTCGTCGTCCGATCGCGGCTTGCGACGCTCTGGTCTCCTTATCACAATTCGCGCAGGTAGGCCGCCGGTTTCTGACTCAAGGTCCGCCAAGCGCCGATCATGCCGAGAGCGACCGTGATCGCTAGGCCTCCACCCGCGGCGAGGAGTGCGCTCCGCCCGTCGAAAGCGAAACTGAGCCGCATGATGCGCTCGACGGTCCACCAGGCGGCGAACGTTCCCGCGGCGACGCCGAAGGCGGCGGTCGCGATCCCCAGAAGCGCGTATTCGATCAGGAACATCATGGCCAGCCGTCCGCGCGTCGCGCCGAGGATTTTCAGGATCGTCGCGTCGGCGAGCCGGGCGCGCCGGTTGGCCGCGAGCGCCCCGGCGAGCACCAGGACCGACGTCGTCAGCGCGACCCCGGTCGCGGCGCGGATGGCGAGGGCGAGCTTCGTGACCAGCTGTTCGACCTTGTCCATGACTTCGCGCACCCGGACACTGGCGACGGTCGGGAATTCATGCGCAACGCTTCGCATGAGCTTGATCTCGGCCTCCGGCGCGGCAACGGGCAGGGCGGCGGAAACAAGTTCGGTGTAGGGCGCGCCCATCAGCGCGTTCGGCGAATAGACCAGCACGAAATTGATCGCAAAGCTCTTCCAGTTCACCTTGCGCAAGTTGGCGACCTTCGCCGCGATGTCGCGGCCGAGCACGTTGACCACCACCATGTCGCCGACATGGAGGCCGAGCCCCTCGGCCACCGCCTTCTCCATCGAGACGAGCGGCGGGCCTGAATAGTCGGCGGGCCACCATTGGCCAGCCACGACCTCGGAGCCCTGGGGGACCTTATCGGCGAAGGTGACGCCGCGATCGCCTTCCAGCGCCCAGGCCGCCTTGTCGCTCGGCTTGACCTGTTCAACCGGCAGGCCAGCGATGGCGACGAACCGCCCGCGCAACATCGGCGTCTCGCTGATCTGAACGCCCGGGGCTTCGCGCTTGAGGAAGTCGACGAAGGATGGCGCGTCCTGCCCGCGCACATCGAGGAAGAAGAAGCTTGGCGTCACTCCGGGCTGAGCCTCGCGTAACTCGGCGCGCATGTTGAAGTCGATGAGGGTCAGCGCGGTGAGCGCGGTGAGGCCAAGGCCGAGCGACAGCGTGATGGTGGGCGTCAGCGCGCCGGCCCTGTGGATCGCGGCGAGCGCCATGCGCCACGCGACCCAGCGAGTGCGGGGCGCACGGCGGGCGAGGAAAGCAATGGCGAAGGCGACGACACGCAGCGCAAGAAACGCCGCGACCGTCGCCCCGGCGACCATCCCCGCGATCGACCGTTGCGGGCTCTCCAGGACCGCGAGCGCCGCGAGCGCCGCTGCGGCGAGCCCCGCAAGGCCAAGATAGCGCCGGCGAGGCCAGCCCGGGCGTTCCTCGATCATGTCGCGGATCAGCGTCGTCACCGGCAGATCGTGCGCGCGCCCGAGCGAGGGAACCGAGAAAGCCACGGCCGTCAAGAGACCGTAGATCAGGCCAAGTCCGATGATTCCGGGTGCAATCGTCGGCGCGAGCGGGATCGGCAGAAGAGCGCCGAACAGCCAGGCGACCAGAAACGGAATCGCCGAGCCGAGCGCGGCGCCGGCGAGCGCGCCAATCAGCGCGACGATCAGAAATTCGATCAGCGCAAGCATAACGACGCCAGTTCCCGTCGCGCCGATCGCCTTGAGAATCGCGAGCGTCAAGCGCTTGCGCTCGACGAAGCCCTGCGCCGCGTTGGCGACGCCGACCCCGCCGACAACGAGCGACAGCAATCCGGCCAGCGCGAGATATTCGGCGAAGCGGTCGAGGTCGCGGCTGAAATCCGGCGACACCGCGAGCCGCGAGCGCGCGTCCCATCCGGCGTGAGGGAAGGCTCGCTTCGCCTCGTCCATGAGAGCCTGGACGGCCGCGCCGCTCGGCGCGCCGGCTGGGCCGTGCATGACGACCCGGGTCGTCCATCGGACGAGCGATCCCGGCTCAATCAGTTTCGTCGCCTCGAGAGCGGCTTGCGAGATCAAAACGCGAGGCCCAAGCCCGATGCCGGTCGCAAGCCGGTCCGGTTCGCTGACGAGGACGGCTCGCAGGGCGAAATTCGCCTGGCCAATGCGAATGACGTCGCCGAGCTTGAGGCTGAGCCGCGCGAGCAGCGCCTCCTCCACCGCCGCGCCGAACGCGCCGTCCTTCTCGCCGAGCGCCTGATCGAGCGCGATCGGCGGGGCGAGGACAGCGGCGCCGAGGCGCGGCCATGACGGCTCGACAGCCTTGATCTCGATGAGCGCCGCATCGCCGCTCGCCGTCCTCGCCATGCCGCGCATCGTCGCGATCGTCGACAGCGAGCCGTGAGCCTCGAGGAAGCCCCGCTCGCCGGCCGAGAGGCGGCGATGGATGAGCGAGAACGACGCGTCCCCGCCGAGGATCACCCGTCCCTCGCGCCCGAGACCGTCGTCGAGCGCACGGGCGAACTCTCCACCCCCACGATCGCCGCGACGCCAAGCGCGATCGACAGGAGAAAGACGCGCAGGCCCTTGAGCCCGCCGCGCAGGTCGCGAAGCGCGAAGCGCACGGGCGCGGCCCTCAAACGCCGGACAAGCCCGGCCGCAGGCGCGTTCATGCGGGTACGGCGATCGGCGGCGTCTCCTCGATCCTGCCCGAACGCATCCGGATCACGCGATCGCAACGCGAAGCCAGCGCGGAATCGTGGGTGACGAGCGCGAGCGTCGCGCCGCGCCGCGCCTTGAGCTCGAAGATGAGCTCGATGATCGCCCGTCCCATCGTCTCGTCGAGATTGCCGGTCGGCTCATCCGCGATCAGGAGCGAGGGGCGCGGCGCCATCGCGCGCGCCAGCGCCACACGCTGCTGTTCGCCTCCCGAGAGCTGCGCGGGATAGTGAGAGAGCCGGGCGGCCAGACCGACCTCGGCAAGCTCTTCCTTTGCGCGCTCGCGTGCGTCGCGCGCGCCGGCGAGTTCGAGCGGCGCCGCGACATTTTCGAGCGCAGTCATGGTCGGGATCAGGTGAAAGGACTGGAACACGATGCCGATGCGCCGCCCGCGAAACCGGGCCAGCCCATCCTCGTTCATCTCACCGAGCTTCACGCCGTCGATCTCGACTTCGCCCTTCTCCGGCCGCTCGAGGCCCGCCATGATCATGAGCAGCGTCGATTTGCCCGAGCCGGACGGGCCGACAATTCCGGCCGCCTCGCCCTTGCCGATTGTCAGGGAGACGTCGCGCAGGATATGCACGCGGGCCGCGCCGCGGCCGAGACTGAGATCGACGCCGCGCATCGCGACCGCGGGAAAGACCATTGCTTGAACACCTCAAAAGCGTGTGGGCTTCATATGGGCGTTTGCGCCATCCCGTCCAGGCGATAGCTCTGGCGGCGATTCTGGCGATGGCCTCGCACGCCGCCGCGGCGCGGACGTTTCGCCTCGTCGTCCTGGGCGACAGCCTCACCGCCGGATTCGGCCTTGCGCCCGGCAAGGCTTTTCCCGATCGCCTCGAGGCGGCGCTGCGCACCAAAGGCTTCGACGTGAAGGTCATCAACGCCGGCGTTTCCGGCGACACCGCGGCCGACGGCCTGGCCCGCTATGGGTGGGCGGTCCCGCCAGACGCGAACGCGCTCCTTGTCGAGCTTGGCGCCAACGACATGCTGCGCGGTCAGAAGCCGGAGGCGACCAGGGCGGCGCTTGCGGCAATTCTGGACAAAGCCCGCGCAGCCCATTTGCCGACCCTGCTCGCCGGCATGCGGGCCGCCCCCAATCTCGGGCCTGAATACGATCGCGCCTTCGACGCCATCTATCCGTCGCTGGCGAAGGCTTACGACGTTCCGCTCTATCCGTTCTTCCTCGACGGCGTCGCGGGCGATCCGAACCTCAATCAGGCGGACGGACTGCATCCGAGCGCCGAAGGGGTCGAGGTCATCGTCCAGCGAATTCTTCCCTCCGTGGAGCAGCTTTTGAAGACGGCAGGTCCGTAGCGCCGGGCGCCCTTTCAGAGGCCGACGATCCCCGCTCGCCCTGTGCGGACCTCCAGCTTTGCTCTGTGAAGACGGGACTAGCGGGTGTTTGTCCGCGGTCAGGATTGAGCGCGCAGCCTCTTAACGTACCGTCAACCAAGTCGCGCTAACAAATTGGTAAGCACGTTTTCCCGCCTCCCTCGATCGCGAAGGTCGCGCTTCGCCTGGAGCCACCATCATGAGACCAGTTTGGGAGAAGCTGTTCAGGAGCGGTCCGGAACCCGCCGCCGTTTCTCATGGCTCGAAGGGCGGGGCGGCGAGCGCCGCGCAGAGCGGCCTCCCCGGGCCGGCAGGCGGCCAAGACGGCATGCTGAATTCCGAGAAGGTGGCGCGCACCTTCAACTCCATTGGGCGGCGAAGCGAAACATTGCGCGCGCAGTTGGCCTCAATCGAATTTTCGTTCCAGAACATCGAGGCGATCAGGGCGCAATTTCACGATGCCCTGCCTTCCATCGACCAGACGCTCACCGAGATCGAACGCGCGAAAGTCGCCCATCTGGAGGCCGAACGGAAACTGGAGGACTTGACCGCGGCGCACGACGGCGTGGCGAAGGATCGCGCCGAACTGAGGGTAGACCGCGACCAGCTGGCGGCAGCGCAGATCGAGCTGTCGGCTCGAGTCGCGGACCTCGAGCACAGGACGATGGAGGCTGAGACCGCGTCTTCCGAGGCGCACGCCGCGCTTGCGGAGCGAAGCGAGAAACTTGAGCAAACGGAGCGCGAGCTTGACGATATGCGGCGGGGGCTGCAGGCGGCCAATCAGCAGCTTCCGGCGATTCGCGCGGAATTCGCGGCCAAGGAGAACCGCGTCAACGAAGTCGAGCGGCAGCGGGCGGCGCTGAATGACCATTGCAATCTGCTGGGCGAGGAGAACGCCGCCCTGCGGACAAGACTGGAAGAGTTCGTGGTCAACGCCTCAAAGCTCAATCGTGAATTGAGCGAGTCGAGACATGAGCGCGACGAACTGAAACGGCTGCTTGCGGAAGTGGAGGCGGCCCTCGGACAGGAAACGGCCGCGCACGCGAAGCTGAAGGCGGTTCACTTCGACGCCATCGAGGCGCAGCGACTCAACGAAGCCAGCCTTCAGGAAAAATTCGCCGCCACGTCGACGCGACTG
The DNA here is from genome assembly GCA_963742305.1 of uncultured Alphaproteobacteria bacterium. Classification (GTDB taxonomy): domain Bacteria; phylum Pseudomonadota; class Alphaproteobacteria; order Rhizobiales; family Beijerinckiaceae; genus Roseiarcus. The sequence continues at coordinate 84,112 of CAVULN010000013.1, read as the reverse complement.
GAGGGCGCCCAGCGGCTTCTGGTCGAGGCGCGCGCCGAAATGCAAGAACAGGACAGCGTCATCCGGGAGTCCGAACAGCGTGTTCTGGATCAGTCGCTCGCCGCGAAGTCGCTCGAAAACAGGGTTGGCGAGCTCGAGCGGGATCTCGCCGCCGCCGGCGCCGGTCAGGTGGAGGCGGAGGCTCAGCGCGCCGCCGCCGTGGAAAGGGCGGAGACGCTCGCCAAGTCCATGAAGGACCGGGAGGTCGCGCTCGACAGCGCCAACGACAAGATCGCGATGCTCGAAGCCAGAACTCGAGGAGCAGCGGAAATCGGCCCTGAACGAGGGCGGCGCCTTTGAGGAAAGGATCGCCAGGCTCACGAAGCAGTTCGAGGCCGAAGCCGCCGCGCGTTCATTCGCGGAAGGCGCCCTCCATACCGCCCGGCAGGAGCGCAGCGCGCGCCTCAAGGGAAGCGGCGACGGTCCCCCCCGCGAAGAGCTTGCAGCGACAGCGGAACTGGCCCCGGCCAAGGTCGCGTGGATGAGGCGCTAAATCACCCCCGAACAGGCCTCGCCGCTGAGCTGAAGCGGCGCCCCAGGAGCCTGGAGCGCGCGGCGAAAAAAGCGGACACCGGTTTTTCCCCAAAAAGCGCGCGAAATCAAAGACGTTAGAGCGCGCGGCAATTCGACCGAATAGCCGAGCGCACTGGCGGCGAAACGCCGCCCGGCGCTTGCGGCCGGACGCGGGCTTGCCTACCAAGGCGTTTCGCATCCGGCCGTGGGCCGGCCGTATTCGAGAAGCCCGTCGCATGTCTCCCGCTCGCCACATCCTCACGCTCTCGTGCGTCAACCGGCCCGGCATCGTCGCGAAAGTCTCCGCCGCCCTGTTCGGCGGCGGGTTCAACATTCTCGACGCCCAGCAGTTCGACGATGTCGAAACCGGCGACTTCTTCATGCGGGTGTCGTTCAACGCTGCCGCGGCCAATGCGGACCTCGAGCGCCTGCGTGACGCCTTCAAGGCGATCGCCGCCGATTTCGCGATGACATGGTCGATGCGTCCCGCCGACCGGCTGAAGCGGGTCGTTCTCATGGTCTCGCGTTTCGACCATTGTCTGGTCGATCTCCTCTACCGCTGGCGTAGCGGCGAGCTCGGGATGGCGCCGGTCGCGATCATCGCCAATCATCCGCGCGAAACCTATGCCCATATCGACTTCGGCGACATTCCCTTTCACTGCCTGCCGGTCGCCAGGGAAACCAGGATGGAGCAGGAAGCCGAGGCCTGGACAGGTCATCAGGTCCGCAAACGCGGATCTCGTCGTTCTCGCGCGCTACATGCAGATCCTGTCGGACGGCTTCGCCGCCAAGCTCGCCGGACGCTGCGTCAACATCCATCATTCGTTCCTGCCCGGGTTCAAGGGCGCCAGGCCCTATCACCAGGCGCACCGGCGCGGCGTCAAGCTGATCGGGGCGACGGCCCATTTCGTCACATCCGATCTCGACGAGGGCCCGATCATCGGCCAGGACGTCGAGCGCATCAGCCACCGCGACACGCCCGACGACCTCATCCGCAAGGGGCGCGACATCGAGCGGCGCGTGCTTGCCCGCGCCGTCGCCAATGTGCTCGAGGACCGGGTGCTCCTGAATCACGGCAAGACGGTGGTGTTCGAGGGGTGACGCCCGCGCCCGTGTAACTTCGGATCCCCGCAAGCGTAAATCCGGGTGCCGGCAGCGGCGATCGCCCCTATATGATGGCGGCTGAGAAGGAGGATCGCGATGAAACAGGACCGCTTCCCTGTCACCCATACCGACGCCGAGTGGCGCGCCATCTTAACACCCGAGCAATACGAAATCATGCGCGCTCACGGCACCGAGCGGCCGGGCAGTTGCGCGCTGTTGCACGAGAAGCGGCCCGGGGTCTTTTCTTGCGCCGGCTGCGGGCAGCCCCTGTTCGAGGGCGGCGCCAAATTCGAAAGCGGAACCGGGTGGCCGAGCTTCAACACGCCGGTCGAGGGCGCGATCGAAACGAGCGTTGACCGAGCCTTTGGCATGACGCGCACCGAAGTGCACTGCTCGCGCTGCGGCTCGCACCTCGGCCACGTCTTTCCGGACGGGCCGCCGCCGACCGGGCTGCGCTATTGCATCAACGGCGTCGCGACCCGTTTCACCCCGGCATAAGCGGCGGCCATGCGGCGACGCTCCCCTGCAACCCCGAGCCCCCCTCCCTCTCATTCGCCGGACTCCGCAACCGCCGGACTTCGCGGCGGCGTGGATGGCCGGGAGAAGCCCGGCTATGACGCTGGGGGTTTCCTCGCTGACGACGACGGGCCGGCAGGGCGTCCTGCATGAACGTTGCGCGGGCTCCTGAGCAAGCCTTGCCGGGCCATTCCGGCCCGCTGACCGGCCCAGGCGGCCGGATCGGGGCGCTGATCGTCAATCTCGGCACCCCCGAGGGGACCGACTATTGGTCGATCCGGCGCTATCTCGGCGAATTCCTGTCCGACCGCCGGGTCATCGAGACGCCGCGGGCGCTCTGGGCGCCCATCCTGCAGGTCATTCTCCTGCGGCGCCCGCGCGTCAAGGGGCGTGACTATGAGGCGATCTGGAACCGGGAGCGCAACGAGAAGTCCCTTAAAGACGATCACCCGGTCGCAGAGCGAGCAGCTCGGCCTCGCTCTCCGCGATCTCAGCAACGAGGTCGTGGTCGACTGGGCGATGCGCTACGGCGCGCCGCCGATCCGCGAGCGCCTGGAGGCGCTTCAAGCCGCGGGCTGCGACCGCATTCTCGTCATTCCGCTCTATCCGCAATATTGCGCCGCCTCGACCGCAACGGTCGCCGACAAGGCGTTCGAGGCGCTCGCCTCGATGCGCTGGCAGCCGGCGGCCCGGATCGCCGCGCCCTATTACGACGATCCCGTCTATATTGGCGCGCTCGCCCGTTCGCTGCGCGCGAGCCTTGGCCGTCTCGACTTCGAACCCGAAGCGGTGCTCGCCTCCTTCCACGGCATTCCGCAGGCTTACGCCGACAAGGGCGACCCTTACGCCCGCCAGTGCGCGGAGACGATGCGGCTGTTGCGGCGGGAAATGGGATGGGACGAGAAGCGCCTGCCGATGAGCTTCCAGTCGCGTTTCGGCCGGGGCGAGTGGCTGAAGCCCTATACCGCGGAGACGGTGCGCGAACTCGCTTCCCGCGGGCTTGAGGCGCCTCGCTGTCGTAACCCCCGGCTTTGCCGCCGACTGCCTCGAGACGCTGGAGGAGATCGGGGTCGAGAACGCCGGCTATTTCCGCGCCGCGGGCGGCGAGCGTTTCGCCGCGATCCCCTGCCTCAACGATTTGCCAGACGGCCTGGCGGTGATCGAAGCAGTCGCGCGCCGCGAGCTTAAGGGCTGGGCGGAATAGAGCCTCTTCTCCCCCTTCGAGAGAATGGCCGACCCGCTAAACCACCTCGTCGGGCGCGAGCGCGCAGGCCATGCGCGGATCGACCTCGATCTGCGCTGTCGCATGAACGATCTTGAAGCGGCGGCTGAGGTCGCGGGCGAGCGCATGGAGAAAGGCGTCGCCCGGATGGCCGTCCGGCATCACCAGATGGCAGGTGAGCGCGTTCTCCGTCGTGCTCATCGGCCAGATGTGCAGGTCATGCACCGCGGCGACGCCCGGCCGGCCGACGAGGAAATTCCTGACCGCCGCGGGATCGATCCCGGCCGGAACGGCGGCCATCGACATCTGAACCGAATCGCGCAGGAGCCCCCATGTGCCCCATACGATCACGGCGTTGATCGCGAGGCTGACGATCGGGTCGATCACGAGCCAGCCGGTGAGCAGGATCAGAAGTCCGGCCGCGACCACGCCGACCGACACCAGCGCGTCCGAGGCCATATGCAGGAACGCGCCTCTCAGGTTGAGATCGTCCTTGCGTCCCGAGGCGAAGAGCCACGCCGTCGCCGCGTTGACGGCAATGCCGATCGCCGCCACGACCATCATCGTCTTGCCCGCCACTGGTTCGGGCGATCCGAGGCGCCGGATGGCCTCCCACGAAAGCCCGCCGACGGTCACCAGCAGAAAGACGGCGTTGAACAGGGCGGCGAGGATCGATGAGCCGCGCATACCGTAGGTGAAGCGGGCCGTCGGCGCCCGGCCCGCAAGTACGCTCGCGAGCCAGGCGACGCCAAGCCCGAGGACGTCGCTGAGATTGTGGCCCGCGTCCGCCAGCAGCGACACCGAATTGCTCATGAGTTCGTAAAGCGCTTCGATAACGACGAAGCCGAAGTTGAGGGCGATGCCGATCGCGAAGGCCCTGCCGAAATTCGCCGGCGCATGGACATGCGAGCGCCCATGATCATGATGATCATGGGCGCGATCGTGAGACTGGCCGTGATCGTGAGACATCGCGATCGCCCTTTCGGTCAGTCTACAACCATTGGCGGCCAAAGGATCAATGCCTCGATTGAGCAGCCAGCACCGGCGTCGCCCCCTCATTCTCCCACCTGGCGCTCGAGATAGGCGCAAAACATGTCGGCCATCGCGCCGGCGAAAGTCTCGATCTCCGCGGAGGCGCGAGGAACCTCGGAGAAGCGCTTTCCCACCTGGCTCAGCGTCATCGTGATCAGGCTTGCGGCCCGGGCGCGCGCCGCTTCCGGCGCGCCGGCAGCGCCTCGGCCATGAAGTCCCGCATGGCGCGCTCGCCCGACGTCCGCGCCTCGCGCGCCTCGGGCGCATCGCGATAGAGAGGCGCCGCGTCGTTGAGCGCGATGCGCTCTGCGGCCTCGTCGCATTCCGAGCGGATGAAGGCGCGGGTCAGCGCGCGCAGCCGTTCGAGCGGCGGGCGGTCATGGTCTTCGAGGATGGAGCGCAGAAGGTCCGACGTACGGCGCCATTCGTCGCTCTGCAGCCGGAACAGGATCGCCGCCCGAGGCGCCGGACGGCGCCGCCGGTTCGGTCCTCCTGGAGCGTCGTTCGCGACGCCGCGCTTTGCGCGGTCCTCAGGACGAGGGGTCCACGGGCGGCCGCGTCACCCGGAGCCAGGGCCGCGTCCCCTCGCCCGCCTCGTCGTGAGCGCTGCTCGGCTGGTAGTGCAGCGGCGAACCGGGCAGATGTCCGCCTTCGAGGGCGCGCAAGGTCGGCTCGTTGGTCACCTCGAACGAGTCGAAGCCGCAGCGCAGCATGAGCGGGATCTCGTCGATCAGCACGTCGCCGGTCGCCCTGAGTTCGCCGCGAAACCCGTAGCGGTCGCGCAGCAGCCGGGCGTAGGAGAAGGACCGGCCGTCGGCGAACCTGTCGAAGGCGAGCGCGATGAGCGGGCGCCCCGCCAGGTCGCCAAGATGCGCCTGCACATCGGCGCCGGCCTCGACCGCGACCCCGACCGGCCCCGACCGCGCAGCAAGCGTCGCGCGCTCGGCAAGCCAGCGCTTGAGCGGCACAACGATCGCGCCCTCGTCGGGGACAGGCCCTTCGCCGCCGACAAACGCCCACGCGTCATCGACGAAGCCCTCGCGCCGCCACAAAGCCATCAGATGCCCGACCCGGCGTCCAGCGGCCCCAGATGGATGCCGCACTCGACCTTGCCGCGCCCGCGCCAGCGGCCGGCGCGCTCGTCCTCGCCCGGCTTGACCGGGCTCGTGCAGGGCAGGCAGCCGATCGAGGGAAAGCCCTTGGCGACCAGGGGGTGCCGGGGCAGCCCGGCGTCGGCGATATATTTGAGCACATCGCCCGCGCTCCAGCCGACCAGCGGGTTGATCTTGATCCGCTCGCCCTCCGCCTCGAACAGCGGCAGCGTCGCGCGCAGATCGCTCTGGAAGCCTTTGCGGCCAGTGATCCAGGCGTCGAAGCCCTCGATAGCCTCGGCGAGCGGACGCACCTTGCGGATGTCGCAGCAGCGATCCGGATCGCTCATGAACAGAAACTTCTCCGGGTCCTCCTGCGCGACCGTCTCGGCGCTCGGCTCGGCGACGATGACGTTGGTTAAGCCGAGACGGGCCACGAGGTCGTCGCGATAGGCGAGGGTTTCGGGGAAGTGCTGGCCGGTGTCGACGAAGACGACGGGCGTCGTCTTGTCGACCTGCGCCACCATGTGCAGGAGCGCGGCGGCGTCGGCGCCGAAGCTCGAAACCAGCGCGATTCGGCCCGGGTAGAGATCCTCGATCGCGAGCCTCAGAAGCGAGGAGGCTCTGACTCGCGCGAAGCGCGTCTCGAGCCTGGAGGCTGCGATCTGGTCGCCGAACAGCCTGACGTCGTGGGCGCTCATCAGATGTCCGATCCGGCGCTGCGTTCGTAGAGCGCCTCCTTGAACGGCGCGATGCCGACACGGCGGAAGGCGTCGAGGAAGGTTTCCGACTCCCCGCTTCTCAGCCCCATATAGGTCTCGACGATGGTTTCGATCGCCTCGACGACATTCTCCGAGCTGAAGCCGGGGCCGACGATCTGCCCGATCGCGGCCTCTTCGTCACCGGAGCCGCCCAGCGTGATCTGGTAGGTTTCTTCTCCCGCCCGCTCGAGGCCCAGAATGCCGATGTGGCCGACGTGGTGGTGTCCGCAGGCGTTGATGCAGCCGGAGATCTTGATCTTGAGCGGGCCGATCTCTCTGGCGCGCGGTCCGTCGCCGAAGCGTTGCGCAATGCGCTGCGCGACGGGAATCGAGCGCGCCGTCGCGAGCGTGCAATAGTCGAGGCCGGGGCAGGCGATGATGTCGCTGATCTGCCCCGCGTTCGGCGTCGCGAGATCCACCGACGCCAGCCGGTCGTAGACCGCCGGCAGGTCGTCCAGCGCGACATGAGGCAGGATCAGGTTCTGCTCGTGCGAGACGCGGACCTCGTCGTGCGAATAGTCCTCGGCGAGGTCGGCGACCGCGTCCATCTGGTCGGCGCTGGCGTCGCCCGGCGTGGCGCCGATCGCCTTCAGCGAGACGGTGACCACGACATAACCCGGCTGCTTGTGCGGCGTCACGTTCGAGGCGAAGAAACTGGCGAAGCGCGCGTCCTTCGTCTTGCGCCGCTCCACCCGGTCGCTGACCGGCTTCTTGCCGTCGAGCTCCGGGGCTGCGAAGAAGGCTCGGAATCGCACAAGCTCGCGCGCCGGAAGGTCCAGCGTCTTCGCGTCGCGGGCGGCGAAATCCGTCTCGATCTCCTCGCGCAAAGCCTCGAGGCCCTTCTCGTGCACGAGGATCTTGATGCGCGCCTTGAACTTGTTGTCGCGCCGGCCTTCCATGTTGTAGACGCGCAGGATCGCCTCGACGTAACCCAAGAGATCCCGCTCGGGCAGAAACTCGCGCACCTTGCGCCCGATCATCGGCGTTCGCCCAAGGCCTCCGCCGACATAGACCGTGAAGCCGAGTTCGCCTTTGTCGTTGCGCACTATCTGGAGGCCGATGTCATGCGCCTGAATCACCGCGCGGTCGTGCGCCGAGCCGTTGACAGCGACCTTGAACTTGCGCGGCAGGAACGAGAATTCGGGATGGAGCGACGACCATTGCCGGATGATTTCGGCATACGGGCGAGGGTCGGCGACCTCGTCATGCGCGACGCCGGCGTAGTGGTCCGCCGTGACGTTCCGGATGCAGTTTCCCGAGGTCTGGATCGCGTGCATTTCCACGCTCGCCAGCTCGGCCAGCATGTCGGGCACATCCTGCAGCGCCGGCCAATGGAACTGAAGATTCTGCCGGGTGGTGAAATGGCCGTAGCCGCGGTCGTAAGTCCGGGCAATCTCGGCGAGCTTTCGCATCTGGCGCGAGCTCAGGACGCCATAGGGAATGGCGATGCGCAGCATGTAGGAGTGGAGCTGCAGGTAGACGCCGTTCATCAGCCGGTGCGGGCGGAACTGCTCCTCGGTCAGTTCGCCGGCGAGGCGGCGCGCCACCTGATCGCGGAACTGCTCGACGCGCGCGGCGACGAAAGCCTGGTCGAAATCGTCATAGTGATACATCGTCGGCCTCCGTCGCGGCCTTGGGACCCGCATGGGGCGCGAGGCCTCGCGCCTGCTTGCCGAGGTCGCGCCTGATCGTGGGGCCAGCGGCCCTGATCGCCTCGCGCAGGGCCTTCGGCGCCGTGTGTCCGTTGCGCTCCGCGACCGTGACCGCATAGGGATCGACGACGATATTGCTCGCTTCGTCCTGCTTGGCGCGCTCGAGCGCGCTCGAGGTCGCCTGCGGATCGGCGCAGACCGCGGCGCGGTTGAAGTCCTCGCTCCAGCCGTCGGCGGTCTGGAACACGACAACGCCGTCGGTTAGCCGGTTGGCGGTGATGACATCGGGCATGGCGGCTCTTAAGGAAACGCGCGCCTCGCGCGCCTTCGTCGGCGACGGCCTAGCATATTTAACGGCGGCGATCTATACGTTTCTTTGTATCACTTATCACTACAGTAATTATACTGGAGAACGCCCACGAAGGCGCTGGGGCGTCGCCTGGACATCGCCGCCAAAAGGACGCAAAGACGGAACCCGGGCGGGGGCGTCCTGCCGCGTGTTGAAGCAAGAGCAGGCCGGGCGCGAACGGTTCGATAATGGTCTTTTCCTCGATAACCTTCCTGTTCTACTTCCTGCCCATTTTTCTGGCCCTGTATTTCATCACCCCGTCGATCAGGGGCAAAAATCTTGTCACGCTTCTGTTCTCCCTCGTTTTCTACGCCTGGGGAGAACCGCAGTTCATTGTCGTCCTGCTGATCTCGATCGCTTTCAATTTTCTGGCGGCCCTAGCCATCGACAATGAGGAGGGTCCGGCCCGCCGGCTCGCGCTTGGCGTCGCGGTCGTCGGCAATCTTCTGGTTCTCGCGGTGTTCAAATATGCGAATTTCGTCACAGCCAACCTGGCCGGTCTGGCGGCGCCGCTCGGACTCAGCGTCGCGACCACCCATATCCATCTGCCGCTCGGGATCTCCTTCTTCACGTTCCACTGCCTGTCGTATGTCATCGACATCTACCGGCGGCGATTCCGGGCCAATCGCGATCCGATCGATGTCGCGCTCTATATCTCGCTCTTTCCCCAGTTGGTCGCAGGGCCGATCGTTCGCTACAAGACCGTCGCGCGCCAGCTGGACGCGCGCCGCTTCACGCTCGGCCGCGCCTCGGTCGGCGCGCGCATCTTCATCATTGGCCTCGCCCAGAAGGTGCTGGTGGCCGACCTCGTCGCGCCGCTCGTCCAGGTCGCCTTCGATCAGGTCCACGACCGATCGCTTGTCGAGGCGTGGATCGGGCTCGTCGCCTATAGCGTGCAACTCTATTTCGACTTCGCCGGCTATTCGAACATGGCGATCGGGCTCGGGATCGTGCTCGGGTTCACCTTCCCGCGAAACTTCCGCATGCCTTACCGGTCGCTGTCGATCACCGACTTCTGGCGCCGCTGGCACATGTCGCTGTCGTCGTGGCTGCGCGACTATCTCTACATCCCCCTCGGGGGCAGCCGCGGCACGAACGCCCAGACCTACCGCAATCTCGTCACCGTGTTCCTGCTCTGCGGGCTCTGGCACGGGGCGAACTGGACTTTCGTCCTGTGGGGCGCCTGGCACGGCGCCTTTCTGGTCGTCGAGCGCCTCGGCCTGAGCTCGGCGCTCGCCCGCCACGGGAAACTGGCGCGCTGGGCCTACGCGCTTCTGGCTGTCATGGGCGGCTGGGTGCTGTTCCGCTCCGCAAGCCTGACCGATGCGGTTGGCTATTACGCGAGCCTCTTCGGCGCGCATGGGGTTGGCGAGATCAGCTTCGACATGCATGACGCGCTGAACGAGCGCGCGATCGTAACGCTGATCATCGGATGCGTGCTGGCGGTCGCGCCGCGCTGGCCGGCCAGATGGTCGGCGCCGTTCTTCGTGCGCGCGCCGGCGGATGTCGCCTTCACCTTCGCGCTGCTCATTTTCTCGATGATCACCGTCGCCGCCGGCGCCTATAGCCCGTTCCTGTATTTCCGCTTCTGAGCGGAGCACGCCCGGCGAACGCCATCCGCCTCGGAGCACGCCGACGCCGTTGGCGGGAACCGACGCTCACAGCATCGGCAGCGAGCGCGGGCGGGAGCCGAGCGGAAACGCGGCGTCGATCCTGGCGAGTTCGGCGTCGCTGAGATGAACCGCTCCAGCGCCTGCGTTCTCTTCCGCGTGCTCCGGGTTCGCGGCCTTGGGAATGGCGAACACCGACGCCCGCCGGGTCAGGAAGCCCAGCGCGACCTGCCGCGGGGTCGCGCCATGCCGGCCGGCAATCTCAGCCAGGACGCGCCCCCCCTTGCTATGGGGCGCGGGAAATCCGCCCGCATGACCGAACGGGCTATAGGCGACCACGGCGACGCCGTTGGCCTCGCACCACGGGATCACGCCGTGCTCGATCGCCCGCTCGTTGAGATGGTAGAGCGCCTGGTTGCAGGCCGGATGGCCGGCCCCGGCGATTGCGCGAACCTCGTCAAGATCGTCCACATCGAAGTTGCTGACGCCCCATGAGAGGATCTTGCCCTCGGCGCGCAGCCGCTCGAAGGCCGCGACCGTATCGGCCAGTGGATGCGATCCGCGCCAGTGGAGGAGATAGCAGTCGAGCCGGTCGGTCCTGAGCCGCTTGAGCGACCGCTCGCAGGCCGCGATCGTCCCGCCGCGCGACGCATTGTGCGGCAGGACCTTCGAGACCAGGAAAACCTCGTCGCGCCGCCCGGCGATCGCCTGCCCGACCCGCTCCTCGGCCGCGCCCGAGCCGTACATCTCGGCGGTGTCGATATGGGTCATGCCGAGATCGAGGCCGCGGCGGAGCGCGGCGACCGCCGTCCCGGAATCCGCCTCATCGATATACCAGGTGCCCTGCCCGATGACCGCGACCTCGCGCTTTGTCGAACCGAACGGACGCCGCTCCATGGCTGTCTCCTCGCTGTGACAGGGCCGCGCTCAGGCTTCGCAACGGTCAGCGCCGCCTGCGACAATCGCCGTTCGCGCCTCGTCGGCGTCGGCGAGCCGGCTATGGCCCACAACATCCGGGACTGGGATCACCGCGAGCTTCCGGGTCTCGGTCGTGGCGCGCCCCCTCGGCCGGCGTCCAGTCTAGCACATGAGGCGCGCGGCGGGCTGCCTCCAGCAGCGGCGCCGAATGGTTCGGCATGTTAAAGTGTTCATTGGCGCGCGCCCTCTTCAGCGCATTCGCTGCCGGCGCAGCAAAATGGAGCTCGCGACGAAAAGCTTGAAACGAGGCATAGGCGGCGCCGCTCTGGCTGCGATCCTGGCGACGGAGGCGAGCGCGCAGTCGACTTCGTGGCCGACGCCCCCCACGCCTCCGGCGCAGGTCGAGAGTCCGGCCACGCAGGCTGTAGGTCCCGCGCCGCCGCCGGCGAGGCCAGCCTCGCAGCTCTCGGCCGCCCGGATCGCGCAGATCCTCGCGCCAGTCGCGCTCTATCCCGACGATCTGTTGGCCGACGTCCTCGTGGCCGCGACCTATCCGCTCGACGTCGCGGAGGCGGCTCAGTGGCTCGAAGATCCCCAAAACGCCGCCCTGAAGGGCGACCAGCTGTTCGCGGCGATGCAGCAGAAGCCATGGGATCCGAGCGTGAAGTCGCTTGCGCCCTTCCCCCAGATCCTGCGCGTGCTGGACGCCAACCTCGAATGGACCGAGCAGCTTGGCGAAGCCTACCTCGCGGACCCGGCCGCGGTTATGGACGTCGTCCAGGGACTTCGCCGCCGGGCTCAATCGGCCGGCAGGCTGGTCACGACGCCGCAGGGAAGCGGAGGCGCGGAACAGGCGCCCGCCCGCATCGAAGAGCCGATCGCGATCGAGGCCTCGAGTTCCGAGATCGTCTACGTTCCGATTTGCGATCCTTCGTTCGCTTACGGTCCCTGGCCTTACCCCGGCTCGCCGCCGTTCGTTCCTGTCTTCGCGGGCGCGACGGTTGGCGGCTGCGACTGGATCAGCGGTCCGATCATCGCGCCGTTCTGGGGATTGGTCGTATTGAACTTTCGCACGCGGCACATCGATGTCGACCGCAGGCGGCTGGCCCTGTTCGATCGGGACCACGACCGGGAGAGGCGCCCTGGTCGCGCGCTCCCCGAAGAATGGCGCCATGATCCGGGTCATAGGGGCAATGTTCCCTACCGCAATCCGGCGGTGAGCGCTCTGTTCGGGAAGGGGAGGCCGCCGACGAACGTCCGTCCTGGTTTCGGCGGACGCTGGACGGGCCCGCCTCCGGTTGTCGCGCCCCGTGCAGTGGGGCTGCCACAAGAATGGCGGTCGCCCAGGATCGGGGACGCCGGCGGGTCGCCGCTTGACGACGGCCGGCGTCGGTCCTCGGAGATCCGGGTCCCTCCTGAAGGCGCTCGATCGTCAATCGCAGGCGCGCGCCCGGCGCTCGAAGGCGTTGATCCGACAGAGGGCAGGACGCCGGATCGAGGCGCGCTCGAGCGCGATGCAGCAAGGCGAATGCTGATCGAACGAGAATCGTTTGGTCGGGTTCCGCCGGGCGCGATGGTTCAGCCGCTCGGCGGCTTGCGACCGTCCCCATCGTTCGGAGGCATGGGTTCGACGCGATCGCTCGGCGACAGAAGGGTTTTCCGGCCACCTGTCGGCGTCGGCGTGCGGCCGCCTGGCGGCAGGGGGCCCAGCGCCATCGGCGCTCAGCCGCTCAACGGCCGGGGGCCGCAGGCGCCCCCTGGAGGCATGGGAGCGGGCGGCGGCAGGGGCGGCGGCTAAGCGAGCGCTCCGGGCTCCGCAATGCGTCATTTCAAATCGAGCGTCCAGGTCTGCCCGACGAGGTCGTGGCCGAACGAATGGTGCGGCTTCTCGTCGATGAGCTCGAACCCCGCCGCCTGGTAGATGCGGCGCGCCGAAACCAGCACGTCGTTGGTCCATAGGGTGAGCTGACGATAGCCGAGTTCGCGCGCGCGGACGACGCAGGCGGCGACCAGCCTGCGCCCGAGACCCAGGCCGCGAGCGGCCGGCTCGACATAGAGGAGCCTGAGCCTGGCGGTCTCCGGCTGGTCGCTCTTCATGAGGAAGACCGAGCCGACGATCGCCCCGCCGCGCTCGGCGACCCAGGAATCCTCTTTGGCCGGATCGAATTCGGCGACGAAGGCGCCGAGGATGCGGCTCGCGAGCCCCTCGTAGGTCCAGTCCCAACCGTATTCCTGACGATAGAGGAGCGCCTGGCGATGGATGATCCAGCCGAGGTCGCCAACCCGCAGCGGCCGCAGGCTCGCTTGCCTCTCATCCGCCGTCGGGTCGTTCAGCGCCGCGCGGATGTCCCGCATCGCTTCGCCGAGGCGATCGCGCGCGCGCGCATCGACCGGCCCGATGAGGGCTTCGGCTTGCGCCCGGGCCGCGGCGTCCGCCGCCGCGAAAGTCTCGCGGCCCGCCTCGGTCAGCGTCAGCGGCCGGCGCCTGCCATGGTCGGGGCTGGCGCAGCTCGCCATGAGCCCGCGAGCCCGCAGCCGCGCCGCGATGCGGCTCAGGTGCGCCTTGTCCATGGCGAGCGCGCGGCCGATCTCCGCCGCGGTTCTGCCCCCCTCGGGCGCGTGCGCCAGTTCATAGAGGACCCGCGCCTCCGGCAGCGACAGGTCGGTCGCCGGCAGACTGCGGTTCAGGAGGCCAATCTCGCGGGTATAGAACCGGTTGAAGGCGCGCACCTCGTCGATCAGCGTCATGGCGGCTCCACAATGTTGTCTGAGGCAACACTATGGTCTCGCCGGGACCGATGCAAGCCGCCCATTTATAACATCATTGCAGCGTATTTTTTAGCCCCGGCCCGTGACCAGTGACGTGCCTGCCAAGCTCCCCTCGGACCTCATCCTTGTAACCTGGTTTTCGCGTCTTCTGATAGGATTGAGGGCGCGGTGGCGGAGGGGACGCCGGCTCATCCTTGGGCCTTTGAGCCCGCGCCTCAGCCTGGTCGCCCCTCCGTTGTCCATCGACCTCGAACAGTCGCTTGGGCGCCAAGAGCCCGTTTGCGCAAGGAAGGGGGACGATGGAGATGGCCTATGTCGGGGTCGACGTATCGAAGGACCGGCTCGATGTTCATGTTCTGCCGGAGGGCGCAGCCTTTGTGGTCGCGCGCGACGGCAAGGGTCTGGCGGAACTCGTCGAGCGCATGGGGGCGCTGGGCCCGGAGCGGATCGCGGTCGAAGCGACGGGCGGCTTCGAGACCGTCGTGGCGGCCGCGCTGGCGGGCGCTTCGCTGCCGGTCGTGGTGATCAATCCCGCGCAGGTGCCTCACTTCGCCCAGGCGCTCGGGCGGCGCGCGAAGACCGACCCGATCGACGCGTGCATGATCGCCCGCTTCGTCGAGGCGACCAGGCCGGACTTGCGGGCTCGCCGGCGAAGCGACCCAGCTGCTCGCCGACCTCGTCGCGCGGCGCCGCCAGATCATCGAAAGGATCGTCGCCGAGCGCAATCGGGAGAAGCGCGTCGCGGTCACGCGGATCCGCAAGAGCATCGCTCGCCTGATCGCCGCGCTCGAGAAGGAGCTGGTCGAGATCGATGGGGAAATCGACGCTTCCGTGCGCGGATCGCCCGCATGGCGCGAGAAGGAGGATCTCCTCGCGTCCGTTCCTGGCGTGGGGTCGAGATCACCGCCCGCACCCTCATCGCCGAACTGCCCGAACTCGGAACCCTCGACGGCAAGCGGATCGCAGGCCTCGCCGGGCTCGCCCCATTCACCCGCCAATCCGGCCAGTGGAAGGGCAAAGCCATGATCGCCGGCGGCGCCAAGTCCGTGCGCTCCGCCCTCTTTCTCGCAAGCCTCGCCGCCTGCCGTCACAACCCCGTCCTCAAGGCCTTTCGCCAACGACTCATCGACGCCGGCAAGCCCAAAATGCTCGTCGCCATCGCCGCAGCCCGCAAGCTCCTCACCATCCTCAACGCCGTCCTGCGAGACAAACAGCCATGGCGCCCAGAAATCGCTTGACCGCAAACACAGTCGCTGAGGAGCTTTGCGTCGTTCGTGGAAGTCCTCGACGTATCCGGGGGTTACCGCCGGAGACTTTGCCCATCGGCGGCGACAACCCAAGCGTCGCTGATCGGGATGCCACGCGGTCGTAGGAGACCCGGGCGCCCCGGTTGCGTGGGAGACGAAGGATGCTGTCGCTGGCGCCGACGGGGCTGTCGGCGTCGCCCCGTCTCGAACCCGATCGCGAGACGGCTCAATCGGCCTACTGGTCTCACGCGGCAGGGGGTCAACGAGAGTGGACGGCGTTTCGGGTCCACGGTCGCCCGCCGGCTTGCGGCGCCGACCGGCGCTCGGATCCCACGCCGAATGACACACTGACCTTTGTACTTGATCGCGCTCCAACTCGGCGCTCCGCCAGAAAGCACGAGCGCGCCGTTAAATTGCTTGTCTGCTCCGGGCCGAAGTGCCTCGGCTGGCGGCAGGTGTTGCCGCGGGGCGATCGACGGCGGCGAATTCAGATTTCCTCTGTCGAAGCCTGTAGCGCCTTTTGGAGGCACGAAATACCGCCGATGCGTTTCTTCGCGTTAAATCGAATCGTCTCATGCGGATCTATTGTCAGCACCGATGCCCGGACGCTTTCGCGACAGGCCTTCAGCTTGTGCGGGCGGACACTCAGATTCCACGCCGCTGGCGTCGGGACGCTGCGGTAGCGTCATCCCAAAGACAGTCGCAGCTATTTGGCCCACTATAGCGAGGCCCACGCCGAATTAAGCCTATCGCGTAGCGCTTGAAACAGTTCGCGTCGCGGAGCGAGGATGCTGGACAGCTCTCGGTCCGGCTCGATCCGGTTCGTGACGCGGGTCATTGCCGCCACCGCCGCGTCCAGGTCGGGATAGAGGCCAACGGCTACGGCGGCGATGATGGCCGCGCCCAGAGCGCCAAGCTCGCTGGCGTCGGACAGTTCGAGCGGGAGCTCGATCGCCGACGCGAAGATGTCGAGCCACGGCCGGCTCCGGGCGGCCCCGCCCGCGAAGCGCGCCGAGCGCGGCTGATGCCGGCCCATCAGCAGACGATCAATATGGCTGCGATGCTCGAAGGCGACACCCTCGTATACGGCGCGGACCATTTCAGGCAGGCCGTGCCACGAGGCGAGCCCGAGGAAACAAGCCCGCGCCTCCGGCTGCCCGAGCCGGCCGTTCAGATAGGGAAGGAAATAGGGGATGTCGCTTCCTGCTCGCGTCTGTTCCACTTCCCTGTTGCAGAGGTCGAACAGCGCGTCTCGGCTCTGATCGCCTGCGGCGCGGCGCAGGACAGAGTCCACGAACCACTCGAAAGCGCTTGCGGACGTTGGGCTCCCATCGGTCAGCACGAATTCGCCCGCCCTCGGCCCCGCGATGACCGCCGACACCGATCCGTCGGTCACCGGCGTTCTTGTGGCGAGCTGGTTGAGGCTCCACGTGCCGGCGATGACGCTGATCACGCTTTCGTCGGTCGCGCCAAGACCGAGCGCCATCGCGGGGCCGTCAGCGTAGCCGGCTGAGACCGGCGTGCCGGCAGCGAGCCCGGTTTCCGCCGCCGCCTCTCTCGTGATCGCGCCGACGATCGTGAGCGGCTCGACGCCGTCGCCAAAGAGACCCGCGTAGCGTTCGAGGCCGAAGGGGGCGAGCGCTGCGGGAGTCCAGCGGCGAACCCGCAGATCGACAAGGGCCGCCGAAGACATGTCGCTGATCTCAAGGCCGATCTCGCCGGTCAAACGAAAGCGCAGATAGTCCTTGCAGAAGAGCGCGCGGTCGGCGCGCTTAAGCGACTCCGGCTCGTGCGCATCGAGCCAGGCGATGAGCGGCAGCGGCTTGCCGGGAAACTCCGAATTGTAGGTGAGCTGGACCGAGCGCGCCTCGGCCCCTTCGGCGCGCCAGCGGGCCAAGATCGCGCGCGCTCTTTGATCGGGCGAGAGGATGGCGTTGCGGACCGGTCTGCCGTCGCGGTCAACAAGAAAGAGCCCGTTGCCATAGCCGGTCAGGCCGACCGCGGCGATCGATGCGGGCGCGACGCCCGAAGCCGATAGAACCTTGCGCGCGACATCGCAGACGGCGGCCCACATCGCGTCGGGATCGCGCTCGAGACAGCCAGGCGCCGGATGCAAGGGCGCCATCCCCACCGCGGCCGCTGCGCGTTCGACGCCGCACTCGTCGTAGAGCGCCGCCTTGACGGCCGTGCCGCCAGCGTCGAAAGCGATGATATGGCGCTCAGGCATGCGAGCGGGCCTCAGGATCCTCCGCCTCGGCAAAGGGCGCGCGCCGCCGCAACCACTCGCGCGACGTCGGGCCGGTAGGCGTTCTCGAGCGGCGGCGAGAAGGGGACCGGAACATCGGCGGAGGCGACCCGCGCCACGCGCAAGCCACGAACGCGCTCACACAAGGACGCTGCGATTTCCGCGCCGACCCCTCCGGTCTTCGGACCTTCCTCGACGATCACGACCCGGCCATTCTTGCGCGCCGACGCCTCGAGCGTCGGCCAGTCGAGCGGCGCGAGAGCGCGCACGTCGATCGCTTCGGCGTCGATCCCTTCGGTCGCGAGTCGCTCGGCGGCCTGCAAGCTGAGGTGCGCGGTGAGGAGCCAGCCCAGGATGCTGATCTGGGAGCCCTTTCTCATCACCGCGGCTTTGTCGAGCGGAACGACGTAGTCGCCGTCGGGAATGTCGCTCGTCGCGTCGATCGCTCCAGGCTCTGCGCGCGCCCCTTTCGAGCCGTACAGCAGCTTGTGCTCAAAGATCATCACCGGATTGTCGTCGCGAACAGCGGCCTTGAGCAGTCCCTTGGCGTCATAAGCGTTCGATGGAGCGACGACCTTGAGGCCCGGAACGCCGACGAAATAGCGCTCCATGTTCTGCGCGTGCTGGGCGCCGCGGCCGGTGGCCCCGACCGGCGCGCGCATAACCATAGGCGTGTGGATCTGTCCACCCGACATGTAGCGGAGCTTCGCGGCGTTGTTGATGATCTGGTCGCTGGCGAGAAACAGGAAGTCGCCATACTGCACGTCGACGATCGGCCGCATGCCCATGATCGCCGCTCCGGTCGCAACACCGAAGAAGCCGAGCTCCGCGATCGGCGTGTTGATGATGCGGTCCGGGAACCTCTTCTCGAGGCCGAGCGTCACGGTGAACGCGCCGCCCCATCCGCCCGGCACGCCAATGTCCTCGCCGAGGCAGAAGACGCGCGGGTCCCGCTCCATCTCCTCGGCGATCGCGTCGCGCAAGGCCTCCGCAATTCCCTGTCGCTTCATGGCGCGGCCTCTGCGAAGAGGTCGGTCTTGAGATCGTCGATGGACGGTTGCGGCGCGGCGCGCGCCCTTTTCACCGCCTCGGCGAAGCGTTTCGCCGCGCGCGACCGCATCTCTTCGATTTCCGCTTCGTCCGCGATCCCCTCCGTCTGAAGGCGAGTCGAGAGGACTTCGATGGGATCGCGCGCCGCCCATTCCTTTTTCTCCGCCTCCGGTTGGTAAAGGCGAGGATCGCGTCGCGAGTGGCCGGTCTGGCGATAGGTCAGGAGCTCGAGGAGAACAGGCCCGTCGCCGGCCCGGCACCGCGCCGCCGCGCGCTCGGTCGCTGCATAGACCGCCTCGACGTCGTTGCCGTCCACCGTCTCGCCAGCGATTCCATATTGGGCCGCGCGGTCGGCGACGCGCGCATTTCTCATCACGAGATCGATCCGAGTCGAGGCGCCGTACAGATTGTTCTCGCAGACGAAGATCGCCGGCAGCCGCCAGATTGCGGCCATGTTCACGCCTTCGTGGAAGGCGCCTTCGGCCACCGCGCCGTCGCCGAAGAAGCAGGCGACGATCCGATCGCTCTTCTGCATCTTGAACGCCAGCGCCATGCCCGCTGCGAGCGGAATGCCGCCGCCGACGATGGCGATGCCGGGAACCATGCCCTTGCTCATGTCGCCGACATGCATCGAACCGCCCTTCCCTTTGCAGCAGCCGGTCGAGGCTCCGAACAATTCGTCGAGGAGCTCCTGCTCGCCAAGCCCTTTGGCGATGGCATGGCCGTGTCCGCGGAACGTCGAAGTTATGAAATCGTCTCTCCGGAGAGCGGCGCAAACGCCGACCGCCGTCGCCTCCTGGCCCTGGCACTGGTGGATGGTGCCGGGCATGGCGCCTTCGAGGAACAGGAAGCGTACACCCTCCTCGAATTCACGGATGCGGATCATCCGATCGAGGAGATCGAGCTTCCAACCGTTGTCGAAGGGCGAGTTCATGCGTCGACCTCGATCCGCGCGATGACTTCGCCAATCGCGACCTTCGCGTCGGGGGCTGCGAGGATTTCGATGACGGTTCCGGTCGCTGCCGAATTCGACCTCCGTCGTCGCCTTGTCGGTTTCGACCTCGAGCAGCGGCTGGCCGCGCTTGACCCGCGCGCCCTCCGTGACGAGCCAGCGTTTGACCAGAATATCCGAGCCCTCCGTGGCCGACAGATCGGGCATTTTGACGTCAATCGGCAACGGTCCATTCCTCCATCTTTAGCTTGCGCCCGGCGATGAACGTCTCGGCCTCGCCAGCGTGAAACACGCCGTCGGTCGTGCCGACGGCGCGGACCGCGGAAGCGCCGAGCGCGGACGCATAGACAAGCGTCCGGGTCATGTCCCAGCCATGGACGATTCCTGTGATCACGCCCGCGGCGAAGGCGTCGCCGCAGCCGGAAGGATCGACGATCGGCACGTCGTAGGCGCCGCAACGCCAACGCTGGCGCCCCTGCGCGGCGACTGCGCCTCTCGCTCCGCAGGTGACGATTGGAATCCGCGCGCCGGCCACGGCCAGCGCTTGGACCTGGTCGACCGGGTCGCGTTTCCCGGTGAAGACCCGCGCCTCGTCGTCGTTCGGCAGGAAGTAGTCGATCATCGGCAGGAGCTCTGCGAGGTCGCGACGTCGGTCGAAGGGCTTGGGAACGACCACGGTCACGACGGTGACGATGCCCGACCGATGGCAGAACGCGAGCAGGTCGACGAGCTCGTCAACCTTGATGCCCGGCATGACGAAAAGGCCGCCGAGATAGAAGACACTGAGCCCGCTCAACCATTCGCGCCGGATGTGGCCGATGTTGAACTCCGCATTGGCGCCGAAGGCGTGGAGGAAGCGACGATCCTGGCCGGCGACGAGCAGAACCACAGTCTTGCTCGTCGGGAGACGATCGGACTGGACGATGCCGGCGCAGTCGACGCCATGCGCCCGCAATGCGGCGAGCGGCGTCTCGGCGGCGGCGTCGTGACCGACGCAACCCGCAACCGAAGCGGCGATGCGCTGGCGGGAGAGATCGATCGCGACATTCGCAGCGCACCCTCCCGCCTTGGCCGGAATGTCGTCGACCGCGAGCAGTTCCCCAGGCTGCGGCAACGCCTCGACTGGACCGCAGAGCATGTCCGCCACCAGGATGCCGGCGCAGCCCACCCGGACCATCACGCCCTCCCCGCGCAGCCAAGCGTGCGCAGGCGTTCAAGCACGGCCTCGCGCACCGCGCGACGCCCGGCGATCATCACGTCCTCAGGACCGCCCATGCCGAGAAGAGCGTGCGGATTCAGCTCGTCGACCGCCAGCGCGCGCCGAACCGCCGCAAGGTAGCGTTGCTTGAGGATCGTCCCGTAGTTCACTTTCGCGACGCCTATCGCAATCGCCTCGTGCAGCGAGTCGCTCGCGATTCCCGTGCCGCCGTGCAGCACGAGCGGGACGTCGACGGCCCGCCGGATCCTCATCAGACGGTCGAGGTCGAGCGCCATACGGCCGGAGAGCGACACGTGTACGTTGCCGACGCTGACGGCGAGCAGGTCGACGCCAGTCGCACGGACGAAATCCCGCGCGCCGTCCGGATCGGTCTTTGCGCCCTTGCCGTGCGCGAAGCCTGGAACACCCGCTGGAAGTTCGCCGAGCTCCGCTTCGACCGCGACGTCGCGCGGGTGGGCGTAGTCGACCAAAGCGCGCACCCGTCTCGCGTAGTCGTCCGCCGGCGCGGCCGGGTCCGCCGGCATGACGAGATTGAAACCGGCGGTAACTGCGGCTCGGGTCCAGTCGTCTCGCGGGCATTCGTTGAAAATGAAACCGCAGGGAACGTTCGCTTCGAGTGCGGCGGTCCTCCCGAGCGCGCCGTACCATGACAAGCGCTCGGCCGCGGTTCGCCCCGCGCGGCTCAAGAACTCGCCGTTAAACCCGATGATGATTGGCGCGCGCGCACTTTCGGCGGCTTCAAGCACTCCGTAAAGCGGACTCGAGGTTCCAACTTTCGAAATAGCCGACTGCGTAGCCTCCATCCCGCGCCCTTTGCATCAGCGCTGGAACCGATTCGAGCGGCATGGAGACGCCTCGGTCAGCGTTGTGCGCTACTGGCTGATGCCGAGCAGCGACCGCTCGCTCTTGCGGTCGAACAGATAGACACGATCGGCGGGGAATGTCGCATGAACCGCCTGACCCTCCTGGAGTCGGACCTTGCCCGCGAGCAGCACATTCAGGACCCGTTCCGACGCCGTCTTCGCCCGCACCAGCGTCGTATGGCCAAGGGGTTCGACGGTGTCGACGGCGCCGGCGATGCTGAACACGTCGGCTCTTGCCGGCTCGTCCGACAAGAGAATGTGCTCCGGCCTGATCCCGAGCGTGATCTCCGGGGCCGGGGCGCTGGCGAGCGCCTGCCGAATTGCGCCATTCTCGCCCGGCATCGCCTTCTCGGCGGGCAAGAGGATGCGGTCGCCGTCGATGCGCCCTTCGACAAAATTCATTGGCGGACTGCCGATGAAGCTCGCGACATAGGTGTTCTTGGGCTGCTCGTAGAGTTCGGTCGGGCTTCCGACCTGTTGGATTCTTCCGTCGCGCATGACGACAATGCGGTCGCCCATGCTCAGAGCCTCGACCTGATCGTGCGTGACGTAGAATGTCGTCACGCCCAGCCGTTCTTGCAGTTTGATGATTTCGGCGCGCATCTCCATGCGCAGCGCGGCATCGAGATTCGACAGCGGCTCGTCCATCAGAAAGACGCGCGGCTCGCGCACGATGGCGCGGCCCAGCGCGACTCGCTGGCGCTGACCGCCCGACAGCTCCTTCGGCCGTCGCTCGAGCACGCTCTCGATGCCGAGCAGACTGGCGGTCCTGCGGACGCGATCCTCGATTTGCGACTTCGGGACCTTTCGCAGGCGCATTCCGAAAGCGATGTTCGAATAGACGTTGAGATGCGGAAAGAGCGCGTAGTTCTGGAAGACCATAGCAATGTCGCGGTCATGGGGCAGCTCGTCGCTTACGTTCTTGCCATCGAACAGGACCTCTCCTTCGGAGGCGACCTCGAGCCCGGCGATGATCCGCATCGTTGTGGTCTTGCCGCAGCCTGACGGCCCGACGAGCACGATGAACTCGCCCTCGGCGGCGTCGAGCGAGAAGTCCTCGACCGCGACGACGTCGCCGAAGCGCTTCCGCACGTGACGGAGCTCAACTCTCGCCATTCGAACTCTCCTTGCAGGACGCTCGCCGTCGGCGACCGTCCTCTCCTCCCGCCGATTGATGCACGTCGATCCTCGCGCTGTCCACGCGGCGAAAACAATCGTCTCCGCGGCGCAGCGGCGCATTGACCGGTTGCTATACGCACGTATAGGCTGACATGCCAGCTTGTTCTGGAAAGGGGGGTACGCCGTCAGTCACCGGGACAATTTGGCGATCCGACGGAAGCAGGTCGGCGCTCAAAAAGACCGCGGCTCAAAAAAGACTGTCGTAGCGGCGCGGATCAAAGCCGCCGCTCGATGCAGAGGAGGAAGGAAATGGCCAATCGTTACGATGACGAAAAATTCGGCGAGGTCGTGCGCGACTACGTGCGCGGCGCGATCAGCCGACGCCAATTCATTGTTCGCGGCGCGCAGCTCGGCCTGTCCGCCGCGGTTTTGGCGAAGCTGACCCAGCCCTCGCGGCCCGCCGACAATCTGCTCGGTTCCGATCCCGTATCGCCCTTCGAATCTCCGATAAGACCCGAGCGCGTGGCGTTCCTCAAGACCAAACCGTACAAGGGCACGACCATCAACGTAATGGTCCTAAAGGCGACCGTCGGAGACGGCGTCAAGTATCACGTGCCGCATTGGGAGGAAATTACCGGCGGCAAGGTCAACGTCGCGGAGGTGGCGATCGACGCGCTGCATCAGCAGATCTTCTCGGACCTGTCCAGCGGCCTCAACAAGTACGACGCGTACATGACCGGCGCCTGGTATTACGGCGACTATTTCGTTCCCAAAGAACCCTACATCGTTCCGGTCGAGAAATTCATCGGCGATCCCAAACATTCCTACTGGAATCCCGATGAGTGGCTTCCTTCCATGCGCAAGCTGTATTCATGGAACGGAAAGGTCTACGGCGTGTTGTTCGACGGCGACGGCCAGGCGCTATATTATCGTAAGGATGTGTTCGCCAAAAAGGAGAACCAGGACAAGTTCAAGGCGAAGTTCGGCTATGACCTCCCAGCGCCGCCGAAGACCACGAAGGAATATCACGACGTCGCGGATTTCTTCACCGGCTGGGACTGGAACGGCGACGGCGAGAACGACTACGGCATTTCGCTGCACGCCAAGGTCAACGAGCAGGGTTTTTTCCACTTCCTGACGCTCTCGGCGCCGTTCATCGTCTCGACGGACAACAAGTACTACTTCTTCAATCCCGACACGATGAAGCCGCTCATCAACTCCGAGGGTCACTTGCGAGCTCTCGAGGATTACGTGAAGTTCCTCGCCAATGGTCCGAAAGAACAGATTGCCTGGACGCTAGGGCAAGGCTGGAACCTGTTCCTCGCCGGTCACTCCGCGACCGAACCGACCTGGGGCGATCTGCCGACGCTGGCGCAGGATCCGAAGGGTTCCAAGGTCCAGGGCAAGATGGGCGCGGCCCCGTTGCCGGGAACGACCGAGGCCTTTAACCCGATCAGCGGCGAGTGGAAGAAGTACGATCTCAACCAGGTGGGCAACACCAATGGCGGCAGCTGGCACTGCGTGATCTCGCGCTTCTCCAAGAAGCAGGAGGCGACCTACGACTTCCTCGCCTTCATGGCCAACAACAAGAACGCGGCCTTCAACGCCGCCAATGGCTGGACCGGCGTTCAACCTGGCATGAAGTTCCTGTTTTTCCCGCCGAACGGTACGGGAAGCGTTGAGCAGTGGAAGGCTCTCGGTTGGAACGAGGACGACGCCATCGAGTACATCAAGGCCTACTATGGCGTGTTGGCCGCGCCCGTTCAGCAGGAATACCTGCGCATCCCCGGCACCGCCGAATACTGGCACGAGCTCGACGTCAACCTCTCGGCGGTCCTCGCCGGGCAGGCGCAGCCGAAGGACGCGCTCGACAAGACAGCGGCGGCCTGGGAGAAGATCACCGAACGCTACGGCCGCGACAAGCAAAAGGCGCTCTACCAAGCGTCCTTCACCTAGCCATCAGGCGATCCGAATCCTAGCCCGCGGCGCAAAAACGCCGCGGGCTTTCCAACATCGGAGGGAATACTTGGCGGCGGCTCGAGTTCGGCGGCTAGAAACCGGCGGCGCCTTCAAATACGCACTCCTTCTCCCTGCGGTCATCTGGGTGATCGGGTTCACCTTCGTGCCGCTGCTTGCCGTCATCCGCTACAGCTTCTCGTCCTACGTCATGGGCGAGGGCATCACGGGCTTCGTCGGCTTCGCCAACTACGTTGACGTTCTGACCTCGGCGGATTTCTGGCACTCAATCATGATCACGATCGTCTACGTGGTCCTGACCGTTCCAATCGAAGTTGTCCTCGGGTTCCTGGCCGCGTGGCTCGTCAATCTCGGCGCGCCCGGCTCGAAATCGTTCCGCACCATCATCGGCTCGCCGCTATTCACTCTGGAAGTGGCGATCGGCTATCTCGGCGTGACATTCTTCACCGATCAGGGCGGTCTGATCGCCGTGCCCCTGAATGCGATGGGCATCCAGATTCCGTGGATGACAACAGCCGCCGGAGGCATAGCCGGCGCCGTTATCCTCGATATCTGGCGCTGGACCTCATTCGTTTTCATCATCGTTCTGGCGGGCCTCGCCGGCATTTCCAATGATCTCTACGATGCGGCGGTCCTGGACGCCAGAACTCACTGGCAAGTCATGTGGCATCTAGCGCTCCCGCTCGCCTGGCCGGTCATTACGATCGCGACCCTCCTGCGCACCATCGAAGGTCTGAAGGTCTTCGCCATCCCGTTCGCGCTGACCTCCGGTGGTCCAGGCACCAGCACCGAGCCGTTCAGCACCATGGACTATCTGACCACAATTCAATTCTTCGACTTCGCCAAGGGGTCGGCGATGGGGATCTTGTTCCTGATCATGGTCTCGGCGGTCATCACCATTTTCTTCAACCAGATGCGCAAGCGCCTGGCGTAGGCTCAAAGGAAGCGCCCGATGGTCAATATCCTTTGGATCCGCGCAAGTCCGGCCTCCCGCTTCGTGGTCTACGCCCTGCTATTCGCAGCGACGATCTTCACGCTTGTTCCTTTCGTCTGGTCCCTGATCAATTCCTTCAAGACGCTCAGCGAGACGTTCGAGCTCAACGCGTTCCTGCCGTTCCTGCAATTCGAGCCGACGTTAGATTCCTGGCGCGAGGTGCTCAACGATCCGAACACTGCGAACGCCCTCATCAACAGCTGCGTCGTGAGCGGAGGGACGACGCTCTTCGCGCTCGTTCTCGGCGTGCCGGCAGCCTACGCCTTGGCGCGCTACGAGTTTCCGATGAAGTCGAGCGACATCACGTTGTGGTTTCTGTCCCAGCGGGTGCTGCCGCCAGCGGTCGTTCTGATACCGTTCTATGTATTGCTCGTCTATTTGCGCTTGATCGACACTTGGACGGGACTCATCCTCTGCTACTCGGCCTTCAACCTCGCATTCGTCGTCGTTATCATGCGCGACATTTTCCGCGATGTCAGCACCGAGATCGAGGACGCGGCCAAGGTCGAGGGTGCGACGCCCTGGCAGATCTTCTGGATGATCGCGCTGCCGCTGTCGCTGGACGGGCTCATAGTGTCGGCCGTTCTCGTGTTCGCGTTCACCTGGAACGAGGCGCTGTTCGCCTCGGCGCTGACGTCGCAGGACGCCACAACCTTCGCGGCGCGCGTTCTTGCCTCCCGTTCGACGCGCGGCGTCGATTTCAACACCGCCGCCGTCACCACAGTGATCGGCATCGTGCCGCCGGTCATCTTCTATCTGTTTGTCCAGCGCTATCTCGCGCGCGGTTTGTCATTCGGCGCCGTTAAAGGATAGCAGCGCCGGGAGTTTGTGGGCGCCCGCCAGTCCTGCGGGACACATACGCAATCAAATGAGATGCGGATTCTCGGCCGGAAGCCTCGCATCTCCAATGAAGTCAGGTTACGTCGCCGTCATCGCCCGATGGGTTTGCTCCATTCGCTGTCTGAGCGCCGAGATGAAGAACTCGGATGGAGCGGAGAGCGTCGTGTCTTTGCGATAAGCGACGTAGGTCTGGAACGTCGTCGCCTCCTTGATGGGAATCGTTCGCAGACCGGCGCTGTTTCGTTCGGCCAACGTAAATTCATCGATCACAGCGATGCCGAGATTCTGGCGGACCAGGGCGCAGACGGTGACGCCGAAACGCGCTTTGATCGGAACCCGATAGGAGACGCTTGCGCGCTCAAACAGGCGTACGACAATCTGTCCATAGGGATCGCGAGGTTCGATCCCAATCAATGGATGGCGTGCAATCTCCGCCGCGGTTACTCGGGTCCGCGACGCTAACGGATGTTCATCCGCGACGATGCAAAAGAGTTGTCCTTGCGCCAACGGTTCGAAGGTTATCGCGGGATGCTCGAGCCGAGAGTTCATCGCGACGACTTCGCCCCGCCCAAGCAGAAGAAAGTCGATCGCATCCTCGATTTTGAGAACGTCGAGATCGACCGAGAGATCCGGATAGCGCCGCCGCAAGTCCCCGACCGCCAGAGGCGCCATCCCATGGCCGATGCTCGGCGTCGCCCCAAACTTGAACTCCGCGCCTTCGCCCCGCTCGAGCGCCCCAATCGCGAACTGAAGGTTTTCGAGGTTGCGATGAAGTTCGTTGATCTGGGCGAAGATTGGCCTCGCCTCGGGCGCCGGAACGAAACGTCCTCCGCGGCGTGAGAAAAGCTTCACGCAGAGCGAATCCTCGGTGTGTTTCATGAGGCGGCTAAGCCCAGGCGCTGCGACATTCAGCAGTCGCGCCGCGCCAGCGATCGTCCCGGTCAACATCACGGCGCGGATGACTTCGATCTGGCGCAGAGTGAGCATGGCGAACCCGATTGCGAACGAAGATCTGAAATCGCTCGTCCGGCCCCCGCCGGGACGACAACATAACATAATGTTACGCCAAAGGTGGTTGTTGGTATTTGACGGTCTGGTCCGGGGGAGTCAGTATTGGTAGGCGCGGCTGGCGCCTCTTGGGCGGGAGCGTCGATAGAGGAGCTGTTCGAGTGCTCAGGTGGTCGATCGCCTCTGTCTGCATGGGCAGCGCGTTGGAAGACAAATTCTCCGCCGCCGCCAAGGCGGGTTTTCGCGCAGTCGAAATCTTCGAGAACGATCTGACCTTCTTCAGCGGCAAGCCGCGCGACGCGCGGCTCCTGGCGGCCGATCTGGGGCTTGAGATCGTCGCCCTCCAGCCTCTACGAGACTTCGAGGCGATGCCCGATCCGGCTCGGACGAAGAACTTCGAGCGCGCGTCAAAGAAGCTCGACCTCATGGACGAGCTCGGGGCGCGCCTGTTGTGCCTCTGCTCCAACGTTTCCCCCGAGGCGATCGACGATTCGGGGCGCGCCGCCGCGGATCTTGCCGAACTCGCCGAGCTCGCCCGGCGCCGAGGCCTGCGGATCGGGTACGAGGCGCTCGCCTGGGGACGCTGGATCAAGGACTGGACCGCCGCCTGGGACATCGTGCGCGCGGCCGACTGCGATAACCTCGGTATTGTGCTCGACAGCTTTCACATTTGCTCCCGCAACAACCCGATCGAGCCGATCGCCGCGTTGCCGGCCGACAAGATCGCGCTCGTGCAAGTGGCCGACGCGCCGGCGCTGGTCATGGATCCGTTATCCCTCAGCCGGCACTATCGCTGCTATCCCGGTCAGGGCGAATATCCGATCGTCGATTATCTCGACGCCGTCACGCGCTCCGGCTATCGCGGCCCGCTGTCGCTCGAAATCTTCAACGACCAGTTCCGGGGCGTCTCAGCTTCGGCGATCGCGATCGACGGCATGCGATCGCTGCGTGCGGCCGGCGAAAGGCTGACGGCGAAACGCGCCGCGCGGGGCGACGGGCCGCTTGCAGATCTCCCACCCCTGCCGCCGGCGCCGACGGTCGAGCGGGCCGAATTTATCGAATTCGCGGCAAGCGACGCGGCCGCAAGCGAACTGGTCGCGCTGATCGAAGGCCTCGGCTTCCGCTGCGCCGGCCGGCACCGCTCGAAGGATGTCGATCTCTACTCGCAGAGCGAGATCAACCTTATTGTCAACCGCGAGCGCGAGGGCTTCGCCCACGCGTTTTCGCTGTTGCACGGACCCTCCGTCTGCGCGCTGGCGCTGAGAGTCGATTCGGTCGACAAGGCGCTCGAGCGGGCGAGCGCGCTCGAGTGCCAAAGCTATGCCGGCAAAATCGGACCGGGCGAAGCGACCGTGCCCGCGGTCGCCGGCGTCGAGGGCAGTCTCATCTACTTCGTCGGTTCGGGCGAGCATGCCTGGCGCGACGATTTTGTGCCGCTTGCAGCGCTCGGCCCAGAGGGCCGTCTGCTCAAGGTCGATCATCTCTCCAACGTCGTGCGTCGCGGCGAATTCCTGAGCTGGTCGCTGTTCTACGACGCCGTGCTCGGGCTCGAGCCGCAGCCGCAGGTCGAGATGGCTGATCCACACGGCGCATTCTTGAGCCGCCTGCTGCGCAGCCAGAACGGCGAACTGCGCATCGCGCTCAACATCGGCGAGGGCGGCGCAACCGGCGTCTCGCGCTTCCTCGACGCCTTTGGCGGCTCCGGCTTCCAGCAGATCGCGCTGTCAAGCAACGATATCTTCGCCGCCGTCGAAGCGGCGAGGGCGAGCGGAGTCGCCTTCCTGCCGATTCCCGACAATTATTACGACGATCTTTCGACGCGGTTCGACATCGCCCGCGACCTGCTCGCACGCATGCGGGCGCTCGGCATGCTCTACGACCGAATGAAGGATGGAGAGTTTTTCCATATCTACACTCGAACTTTCCAGAACCGCTTTTTCTTCGAAATCGTCGAGCGTCGCAATTACGATTTGTTCGGCGCCGCCAACACCCCCGTCCGGCTAGCCGCCCAAGCCAGTCTCACCGACGCCGAACGGCGCGCGGAGATCGCATTCGAATGAGCTCGTATCGCGCTCCGCGCCATTTCGAGAGACGAGCGCCGCCATGCTGAACGGCGACACTCGAATCATCGCCCATGTCGGCTATCCGACGTCGACCTTCAAATCGCCGATGGTCTACAACCCATGGTTCGCGAAGCTGGGCGTCAACGCCGCCGTCGTCCCGCTCGGCGTCAAAGCCGAAGACTTCGGCCGCGCCTTTCCCGAGATTTGCCGCTTCACCAATTTCCACGGGGCGCTGATCACCATGCCGCACAAGATGGCGGTCATCGGACTCATCGACGAGGTCTCGATGGCCGTCAAGGTTGCGGGCTCGTGCAACGCCGTGCGCCGGAACAGCGACGGACGGTTGGTTGGCGACATGTTCGACGGCGAGGGATTCGTCCGCGGCATGGCGCGGCGCGGTCGTTCGCTCAAGGGCAAGAAGGTCCTGATCGTCGGATCCGGCGGAGTGGGCTCGGCGATCGCCGCCTCGTCGGCGGCCGCAGGCGCAGCCGAGATCGCGCTCTACGACGTGAGCCTCCGCGCGATGGAGGCGCTCGCGGGGCGGCTCAAAAAAAACTATCCTCGTCTTGCGGTCGCCGCGGGATCGAACGATCCGGCCGGTTTCGACGTCATCGTCAACGCGACGCCGCTCGGCATGAACGCCAGCGATCCAATGCCCATCGACGTCTCACGTCTCGTCGCCTTCCACCTATGCGGTCGAAGTGGTGTTGAAGCAGGAGACGACCGCCTTTCTCGCCGCGGCGCGCGCCAAGGGTTGCGAGACCCAGATTGGGCTCGACATGCTGTTCGAGCAGATCCCCGCCTACCTCGAATTCTTCGGCTTTCCGATCGCCGATCCGTCGGAGCTGAGAGCGGCCGCCAAGTTGACGCCTGAAGCCGGAAACAGCGGAAATGCGGGAAAGTCCCAATGACTTGCAGCGATGATGCAACAGGCGCGGGGCGTCCAGTCGTTCGACTATCGTAGGTTCGACATGGGGTAAGCTTCCCCATAAAACGGATCATCGGCGGATTGATCAATTCGGCCAAGGCCGGACCAAAGGGAGGAGAAGGGATGAAAAGACCGAGGTTTTTTGCGGCGAGCGCGCTTGCCGCGGCTCTAAGCCTGAACGTCGGCGTAGCGTTGGCGGCCGACACGGTCGATATTCCTTGCGTATGCGAGCTCTCGGGCGCAGGGGCCGTCGCGGGCACAAATTTCCACGACGGCGCGCATCTGGCCGTGGACGAGATCAATGCTGCGGGCGGGATTCTCGGCAAGAAGATCGAGATGACCGACATGGACACTCAGACCGACCCCTTGACCTCGCGCGCGCTGGTGCAGAAGGCGATCGACTCGGGCGCCTATGCGATCATGGGGACAGTGTATTCGGGCTCCACGATCGTGAACATGATGGTGGCCGAGCAGGCGGGCGTGCCGCAGTTCACCGGGGCCGAGGCGCCCAACATCACGCAGAAGCACAATCCCTTCATTTTCCGCACCTCGTCGGGCGCCGAGAAGGGGGTGCCTGCGCTGACGGCCTATTTCAAGGACCAGCTCAAGGTCGGGAAGATCGCCATATCCTGGGTGAACAACGACTTCGGCAAGGGCGGCCATGACGTCTTCCTCGCCCAAATGAAGAAGGCCGGGATCGACGTCGTAGCCGACGTGCCGAGCGAGCAGGGGCAGGCGGACTTCTCCGCCGATGTCTCGAAGATCAAACAGTCCGGCGCGCAGGCGGTTTTCGTCTATCTGAACGAGGAGGAGGATGCGCGCTTCCTGAAGGAGGCCAAGAAGCAGGGGCTGACGGCGCCGCTTATCGGCGAGGTCACTCTGACCGGGCAGAAGGTGATCGATCTCGCCGGCGGCGCGGCCGAGGGGGCCATCGCCCATGTGGGCCTGGCGACTTCGGCGCCCGTCCCGTCGATCGAGCAATTCGTGGCGAAATTCAAGAAGCGCTACAACCGCGACACCGACCATAACGGCATCAAGGGCTACATCGGCGTTTACGCGATCAAATACGCCACCGAGCTCAACGGCAAGTTCGACCGCAAGGCGCTTGCCGACAAGCTGCACGGCCTGACGCTGGATGTGGCGAAATATCCGAACATGCTCTTGACGACCTCATGGGATGACAACGGCGAACTGAGCCGCGAGAGCTTCATGACTCAGGTGAAGGACGGCAAGCAGGTCGTGATCGGCACGGTCCCGGCGAATTGAGGAAAGGCGGCGGCCCCGGGGCCGCTGTCCCCGACACGCCTCTATGGCCCAGTTTCTGCAGGTTTTGCTGTCGGGTTTGTCGACCGGCGCGATCTACGCGCTGGCCGCGATCGGATTCACGCTGGTGTGGCAGGCGGCGCGGACCGTGAACTTCGCCCAGGGCGAGTTCGTGATGC
Organism: uncultured Alphaproteobacteria bacterium; assembly: GCA_963742305.1. GTDB lineage: Bacteria > Pseudomonadota > Alphaproteobacteria > Rhizobiales > Beijerinckiaceae > Roseiarcus. Next base: position 52,589 of record CAVULN010000013.1, on the reverse strand, counting down.
TGCCTGCCTTCTTCGTGCTGATCGGCGTCCACTGGCTTCACATGCCGCGCTGGCTGGCTTTGATCTTCGGGCTGATCGTGGCCGTGATCGTGCTGGGCCTCCTGTTCAAGAAGGTGGTCGTCGAGCCGATGCTGCCGAACGGCGGCCTGCCCCTGATCATCGCGACGATGGCCCTGTCGATCCTGCTCAAGGAAAGCGCAAAGCAGTTCTACGGCGCGGAGGCGCAGCCTTTCCCGAGCCTCTTCCCGCAGACGACGATGAATTTCGACGGGGCGGTCGTTTCGGTTCAGGACTTGATGAACCTGACCGTCTCCCTCGTCGTCGTCGTCGGACTGACGCTGTTTCTCAACCGCACCCGGACCGGCAGGTGCATGCAGGCGACGGCGCAAAACCCAAGGGTGGCTGAAATCCTCGGGGTGAACACCAGGCGGATGGTTCTCTATGCTTTCCTGGTGAACGCGGCGCTGGCGGCGCTGGCGTCCTTCCTGATCTCGCCGATCTATCTCGCCAAGTTCTCCAACGGCGAGACCCTCGGGCTCGTCGCCTTCATCGCGGCCATTGTCGGGGGCTTCAACCAGATCCGCGGGGCGCTCGCAGGCGGGCTGCTGATCGGCGTGCTGGACAATCTCACCGCCACCTACGTGACCACAGAATATCGCGCGGCGCTGCCGCTCGTGCTGCTGATCGTCATCATTCTGTGGCGGCCTCAGGGGCTTCTCGGCGTCGACGAGGGGAGGAAGGTCTGAGCAAGCGCACGCTCCACGCCGATTCTCCTCGTCCTTGGGGCCGCCGCGCTGATCGTGGCCCCGCTGGGACGGACGGACTACGTCATCTATCTCCTCTCGTCCTGGCTGATATTTTCAATCGCCGCGATGGGGCTGAACCTGACCCTCGGCTACGCGGGACAGATTTCGTTGGCGCAGGCCTCGTTCATGGGGATCGGCGCCTATGTGACCGCGCTCATGACGCTCGCGGGCGTTCCGTGGCTCATGGCGGCGCCGGCCGGAGTGACGCTTTGCTTCGTCGTCGGGCTCGCTCTCGGCTTTCCGGCGTTGCGCGTGCAGGGACATTTCCTCGCCTTCGTGACGCTCGCGTTCAACACGCTGTTCTTCCTCGTCGCCCGGAACGAGGACTGGCTCACCGGCGGCCCCTACGGACTCTCGGACCTGCCGCGTCCGGCTTTCTGGGCTTTTGGCACCGCGAGGAACCTGCCGTTCTACTATTTCACCCTCATTGTCTTTCTGGCTTCGGCGGCGCTGATGTGGGGCGTTGTGCGTTCGCCGTGGGGCCGCGCGTTCAAGGGTCTGCGCGAGAACCCGATCCGGGCCGAGAGCCTCGGCCTCGACACGCGTCGGATCACGCTTCTGGCCTTCGCCATCGGATCGGCCTACGGCGGCCTTGCAGGGGCGCTGATCTCGCCGCTCGTGCAATATATCGAGCCGTCGTCCTTCGCGTTCTCCCAGTCGCTCAGGGTGCTCCTGATGGTCGTCGTCGGGGGCGCAGGTTTGTTCTTCGGTCCGATTCTGGGCGCTGCGGTGGTGATCCTGCTGCCGGAGTTTTTGCGCTTCACCGAAGGCTATTATCTGATGATCTACGCCGCCGCGGTGATCGCGCTCATGGTCTATTGCCCGACTGGCCTGATCGGCGTCGGGCAGCGGCTGCGCGACCGGTTCCGGCCGAAACGCGAGGCGCGCGCCGATCTGAAGCTCGGGGCTCGCTCGTGAGCGCGCCCGTCCTTTCGGTGCGCGGCATTTCCAAAACCTTCGGCGCCATCCGCGCGGTGGACGGCGTGAGCCTCGATGTGGGCGCCGGAGAGATCCTCGGACTGATCGGGCCCAACGGTTCTGGGAAGTCGACGCTCTTCAATTGCATCCTCGCTCAGCTCACGCCCGATCGCGGGAACGTCGAGGTGAACGGAAAGCCGGTTTCCGGCCGTCGGGCTTGCGACTTGAGCAAGCTCGGCGTCGGACGGACGTTCCAGCAGCTCTCCGTCTTTCCGCAGATGTCGGTGCTCGACAACATCATTCTCGCCGGCCAGGAGCACCGCGGCGGCCTCCTGTCGCGGCTCTTCGGTCCTCCGGACGCCGGGCTGACGGGCGAAGCCGACCGCCTGATCGAATTTTTTCGCCTGACCCACCTGCGCGACGAGATGGCGGGCTCGCTCTCCTTCGGGCAGCAGAAGCTGGTCGACGCCGCGATGGCCTTCATGGCGGGCCCAAGCCTCGTTCTTCTCGACGAACCGGCCGGCGGGGTGAACCCGACCATGCTTGCGGGACTGAAAGAGCGGCTCATGACCTACAACCGCGAGCGCGGGACGACGTTCGTGGTCATCGAGCACAACATGGAATTCGTGATGTCGCTCTGTTCCCGGATTGTCGTTCTCGCCGAGGGCCGGATCATCGCCGAGGGTCCTCCCGAGGAGATCCGCGCCAATCAGACAGTCATCGACGCCTATCTCGGAGGATGACGTGCTGGAGGTGAAGGACCTCTACGCAGGCTACGGCAGGATCGCGATCCTGAACGGGGTCAGCTTTGCGATTCCGCCCGCGTCGATCACGACCGTGATCGGTCCGAACGGGGCGGGAAAGTCGACTATTTTCAAGGCGATCTTCGGACTGGTGACCATTCATTCCGGGACGATCCTCTATGACGGGAAGGACGTGACCGGCTCGACCCCCGCCGACATGATCGGCCGCGGGGTGACTTACGTGCCGCAGGGCCGCAACGTGATCCCGCAGCTTTCCGTCTGGCACAATCTCGAGCTCGGCGGCGTGACCGCGCCAGATCAGGCGAAGGTTCGTGCGCGAATCGAAGAGGTCATGGAGCAGTTCCCGATGCTGCGGCAGCGTCAGCGTCAGAAGGCGATCGCGCTCTCCGGTGGCCAGCAGAAACAGCTCGAGATCGCCCGGTCGCTGATCGTCGATCCGAGGCTCATTCTGATCGACGAGCCTTCGATCGGACTCTCGCCCAACCTGGTGCATGAGGTCTTCGTCACGCTGCAGAAGCTGCGCGACAAAGGCGTGACCGTGTTGATGGTGGAGCAGAACGCTAAGGCCGCGCTGAAGGTGTCCGACTACGGGCTCGTGATCGAACTGGGCCAGACGCGGATGCACGACCGGGCTGAGGCGGTTCTCGCCGATCCGCGGGTGGGCCGCCTGTTCCTCGGAGGGAACATCGAGGAAGAGGCGGTCTAGCGGCGACGACCTCAGCAGGGATGGTGCGATCGAGAACTCCTTTGCAGAAACCGATTTAATTTGGGCCTCCTCGATTGGTCCCCTGTGGGAAGGCGTGCCGGTGCTTGCGACGCGCACTCGATCGCTTGGTTCCAGCGCTTGCAGAAGGAACAGGCTGAAGCAAAAGGAACCGGACGTCTTCCCTGGAGTTGGTGGCCCGGGAATAAGCGGCCTATGAACGGCAGAGAGGGCATGATGGAAATCAGCGAAGGCAAGCCTTATCCGCTCGGCGCCGCTGCGGATGATAAAGGCGCGAACTTTGCCGTCTTTTCGGCCAATGCGACGCGGGTCGAGGTCTGCATTTTCGACAGCGACGGCAAGAAGGAGCTCGCTCGCTTCGAGCTTCCCGAGCGCACGGACGAAGTGTTCCACGGCTATTTGACGGAGGTGGGGCCAGGGACGTTCTATGGCTTTCGCGTGCATGGGCCGTATGCGCCCGAGGCTGGCCACCGCTTCAATCCCAACAAGCTTCTGCTCGATCCTTACGCCCGCGCCCACGCAGGGAAGCTGACCTGGGACCACGCGGTTTTTGGCTACACCATCGGCGCGAAGGACGACGACCTCACCTTCGACAAGCGCGACAGCGCGCCTTTCGTGCCGAAATCCGTCATCGTCGATCCGAATTTCGACTGGCGCGGAGAATACCGGCGCCGGACCGTGCCCTGGGAAGCGACCATCGTCTACGAGACGCATGTCAAGGGCTTCACCAAGCTGCATCCGGAGGTCGACGAGAAGTTCAGGGGCTTCTATGCCGGCCTCGGCTCGAAGCCGGTCGTCGACTACATCAAGTCGCTCGGCGTCACGACCGTCGAGCTTCTGCCGATCCACACCTTCATCGACGACGACTACCTGCTCAAGAAGGGCCTCAAGAATTATTGGGGCTACAATTCGATCGGCTTCTTCGCGCCGGACCCACGCTATGCGTCGGACGTGCCGAACTCATTGCGCGAGTTCAAGGAGATGGTTGCCCGCCTGCACGACGGCGGTCTCGAGGTGATCCTGGACGTCGTCTACAACCACACGGCGGAGGGCAACGAGCGCGGACCGACCCTCTCCTTCAAGGGGATCGACAACAAGTCCTATTATCGGCTGACGCCCGACCAGCCCCGCTACTACATCAACGACACCGGCACCGGGAACACCGTCAACCTGAGCCACCCGCGCGTCATCCAGATGGTGGCGGACAGCCTGCGCTACTGGGTGACGGAGACGCGGGTCGACGGCTTCCGCTTCGATCTCGGGACGATCCTCGCGCGCGAGCCGGAAGGGTTCAAGACGGAGAGCGGCTTTCTCAAGGTGGTCGGTCAGGACCCGGTGCTGGCCGAGGTCAAGCTGATCGCCGAGCCGTGGGATTGCGGGCCGGGGGGCTACCAGGTCGGCGGGTTTCCGCCCGGCTGGGCGGAATGGAACGACGCCTTCCGTGACGACGTGCGCGACTTCTGGCGCGGCCACGCGACGGCGAAGGAGCTCGCGCCGCGGCTTTGCGCCTCGCCCGACAAGTTCAACTTTCGCGGCCGAAAGCCCTGGTCGAGCGTCAATTTCATCGCCGCCCACGACGGCTTCACCTTGTGCGACCTCGTTTCCTATAACGACAAGCACAATGACGCGAATGGCGAGAACAATCGCGACGGCCATTCCGACAACCGTTCCTGGAACTGCGGCGCCGAGGGGCCGACCGACGACAAGGAAATCGAGACGCTCCGCTGGCGTCAGCTCCGCAACCTGCTTGCGACGTTGATCCTGTCGCAGGGCACGCCGATGGTGTGCGCAGGCGACGAGTTCGGCCGCACGCAGAACGGCAACAACAACGCCTATTGCCAGGACAACCCAACGAGCTGGATCAATTGGGAGATGGACGAGGCGCGTCTCGAGCTCGTCGCCTTTTTCCGCCGCATCACGTCCGCGCGTCATCTCTATCCTGTCCTGCGCCGCTCGCGCTTTCTGACGGGAGAGATGGACCCCGATCTCGCCGTGAAGGACGTCGCATGGATCGATCCCGACGGCTCTGAGATGACGGACGAAGCGTGGAACAACGGCATGCGCTGCTTCGGCATGCTGCTCGACGGGCGCGGGCAGGCGACGGGCTTGAAGAAGCGCGGCGGGGATGCGACGCTGCTTCTCGTGTTCAACGCGCACCACGAGAGGGTCAAGTTCACGCTGCCGCCCTGCTATGAGGCGGAGGGGTGGAAGGTCCTGTTCGACACGACCGATCCGACGCTCGAGGCGAGCCAACTCGCCATCGGCGCCGAATACGACGTGACGCCGCGCTCCATGCTGATGTTCGAGCGCATGCCGGAAGAGACGCAAACCGAGAAGTGACGCAGCCCGAATCCGCGATCGCTGACCCGTGGCCGGCGCGGCGCCAAGGGGGCCAGCAAGGACGCCCGTCTTTCGGCGGACTTTCGACTGAGCCCTACAGCTCGGCGACCAGCACCGCGAAGGGCAGAGGGGTCAGCCATTCGTGCAGCGGCGCGGCGGGAGATGCGTCCCTGCCGCGGAAAACATCGAACCATCGACCTTCCGGCAATTGCGCGCGGGCGTCCCACTTGCGCTCGGCTTCGCGATGCCCGGGATAGCGGGCAAATGCGACGGCCAGCTTTTTTTCTCCCAACGCGCGCATGTATCCGAAGGCCCAGTCCGACCGCTCGCCCTCGATGACAAGCGGCTGATAATCGCCGCTCGCAAAAAGCTCCGGCTGCTCGCGCCGGAGCTTGAGCAGAACAGCCGTCGCCGCCAGTTTCGCCCTTCCGTCCCGCCACTCCTCCATCAGTGTCGCGAATAGAGCCGCACGCCTCTCCGGCGCCTCGAGGCGCGCGGCGAGATCTCTCATCGCCGTCTCCCGCAAAGCGAAATCGACCGGCCTTCGATTGTCGGGATCGACAAGGGCGAGGTCCCACAATTCGCAGCCCTGATAGATGTCGGGCACGCCGGGGGCGGTCAGCTTGCCGACGGTCTGAACGAGGCTGTTCTCGATTCCGAGCCGCGCGACGCGGCGCATGAAGGGCAGGAAGTTGGAGAGGAACGTCTCGGAGCGCAGAGCTTCCTTGGCGAACGCCCGCGTCGCCTGCTCGTAATCCGCATCGGGCGCGGCCCAGGTCGAGCGGCGCTTGGCCTCCCTCAGCGACTTCTCGATCGCCGCCTGAATGCGGACGCCGTAAGCCTCCTTCTGCTCGTCGCTCGGCGCTTCGAGCATGTCGATCGGCCAGGATCCCACGAACATCTGATAGAGCATATATTCGTCGTCGCGGTCGGGCGCAGCGCTGCCCTCAACGTCCCCGCGTCGCGCCCTCAAGATTCGGCGCCAGGCCGTCGACCTGCCGGCGCCATTCCTCCGGCATCTCGGAGATGACCGCGAGCCGCGCGCGATTGTCCTCGCCGCGCTTCGTGTCGTGCGTGGCGGTTGCGAGCATCGCGCTCGGCCAGTTCTGTGCGCGCGCGACGTTGGCTTTATGAAAGAGGGCGGGCGCAAGGCCGAAGCGCTCAGGCGCGCCGCCAACTTCGTTGAGCGCGACGAAGCGGTTATAGCGATAGAAGGCCGTGTCCTCGACGCCCTTGGCCATCACGGGACCCGAGAACTGCTGGACTTTCATCGCAAAGCGGAGCGCCGCCGAATGGCTGAGCTCCTTCGTGGGCGGCTGGTCCGTTTCCGCCATCAGCGTGTTCTGCAGGAAATCGAAGGCGGACGGGTGAACGTCCGGATCGGAGCGCCTGGCGCGCGTCATCGCCCAGGCGACGTCGCGCCGGTCGGCGTCGGCCGGCATGCCGGCGAAATCGAGATAGGTGCGGTAGACCGGGAAGTTTGCGACCACCTGCTTGATCGCGCGCTGGAGGAGCGCGCGCGTGAGGTCGGCGGTCATCGGGCTTTCCCCCGCGAGTTGCGCGGCGCGGCGGCCGAGCGCGTTGAGCTCGCTCGCCATCTCATTTTCCATGATCCTGAGCTTGCCGTCGCGCGCGACGGTCGCGAAATCCGGGTCCTCCCCGGCAAGCTCGTAATAGGCCTGCGTGAAGGCGGCCTCGCTTCCCGGATCGATGAGCGCGCCAAGCGCGAGGTTCGTGTAGTCGTAACCCGTCGTGCCCTCGACGGGCCAGTCGGCCCTGAGCGCCTCATGCGCCGCCAGGATCTTCTCGACGACCAGATAGAACGGCCGCGGCGCGCCGGCTCTCAGCGCCTGGAGATAGGCCTTGGGATCGAACAGCCCATCGATATGGTCGATCCTGAGCCCGTCGATCGCGCCGCTCTCGATCATGGCGAAGATGCGGGCATGAACGTGGTCGAAGACGGGCTTGAGCTCGATGCGGAGGCCAGCGAGGTCATTGATATTGAAGAAGCGGCGGTAGTTGATCTCGTCCTCGGCGACGCGATGGAAGGCGACCCGCCAGCACTGCTCGCGGATGAGCCGGTCGAATTCGCGCCAGTCGTTGTTCAGGCCCTCGACGCGGGCCTCGATCGCCTTGCGCGCCCCCTCATCGTTCGCGGCGAGCGTGGCGAGTTCGTTTTTGAGCGCCCGCGCCCGCTCCGCCACCTGCGGGCGCCATTGCGGCAGATCGAGAAAGCGGTCGGCCATCCGGTCGAGCGTCGGATGCTCGTGACCGAGGATGAGCGGAAAAGTCAGCGGGTGGATCGGCAGCTTGTGGGCATCATAGGCCCAGACCGCGAAGCTGCCGTCGTCCTCGAAGCGGAGCTTGATCTTCCCCGACCGCAGCTCCTCGCCATATTGGGCGCCGAGCACGGGTGCAAGCAGCTTGCCGTCCTGCGCCGACCAGTCGATGTCGAACCAGCCCGCATATTGGGAATAGGGGCCCCATTCCAGAACATCGAGCCAAAGCGGATTGTCGGCGCCCCATACGCCGACATGATTGGGGACGATGTCGAGAATGCGCCCGAGCTCGTGACCACGGAAAGCGTCGATCATCGACGCAAAGTCCTTTTCCGTCCCGAGCTCCGGATTGAGCTGATTGTGATCGGTCACGTCGTAGCCATGCACGCTGCCCGGGCGCGCCTTAAAGATCGGCGAGAGATAGACATGACTGACGCCAAGCTCGGCGAGATAGGGCGCGACCTTCGCGGCGTCGCTGAACCTGAAGCCGGCGTGCAGCTGCAGACGATAGGTCGCGCGAGGGGTGGTCATGTCGAAGTCAGCCCCCAGCGCACGGTCCATGGGCCAAGGACAGCGCCGAACTCGCCGCACGACCAGAACGGGCGGGCGTCGGTCTCGGGAAAGGCGACGGGGGCGGACGAGAGATTGGCGTCCAGGACCAGCCGCCGCTCGCCCGCCGCCCATGTGACGCGCACAGCCTGCTCGCCCATGACGAGCGGCTCGCCGCCGCGGCTGATGGACGGCAGCAACGGCTGACACGATCTCGCGGCGGACCTTCAGGAGCTCGCGATAGTAAGCGAGGTACGTGGCGTCGACTTGGCTCCAGTCGAGCTTGGAGGCGAGGAACGTGTCTTCAGCGCAAGGATCCGGAATCTTCGCGACCTTCTGCGGATCGGCGAACTCGGGGAAGCGTGCGAATTCCTCACGCCGGCCTTTTCTCACCGCCTCCGCCAGTTCGCCCTTGAAGTCGCAGAAGAAGAGGAAGGGCTGCGCCGCGCCCCATTCCTCGCCCATGAACAGCATCGGGATCTGCGGCGCGAGCAGATAGACGCCCGCCAGCGCCCGGATAGCCTCGGGGGGCGCCAGCACGCTCAGCCGCTCGCCGAATGCTCGATTGCCGATCTGGTCGTGATTCTGGATGAACGAGACGAAGGCGTCCGGCGGCAGGTCGGCGCTCGGGCCGCCGCGCGGCGCGTTCCGGTAGGGCATCAGCTGGCCCTGATAGGCGAAACCCTCGGCGATCGCTTTCCCCAGAAGCTCTGTCGAGCCGTAAGCCGAATAATAGCCGCTTCTCTCATGGGTCGCGGCGACATGCAGAACGTGATGGATGTCGTCGTTCCATTGGGCGGTGTAACGCTTGGCCTGCATGCCGTCACGCGTCAGACGCGTCGGAACATTGTCCTCATTCTCGAGGATGAGGTGGATGGGCCGCAAGAATCGCGCGCGAAGCCGCGCCGCGATCTCGTCGACGAGGTCAGGCTGGGAATCGTCCTTGATCGCATGGACGGCGTCGAAGCGGAGCCCGTCGAGATGAAATTCCTCGATCCAGTATTCAGCGTTCTCGATGAAGAAGTCGCGCACGGGACGCGAGTTCGCTCCGTCGAGCTGGATGGCGTCGCCCCACGGCGTCTTGTGGCGGCTCGTGAAGAAGTCGGGCGCATAGAGTCGCAGGAAATTCCCCTCTGGCCCGAAGTGGTTGTAGACGACGTCCAGCAGCACCGCGACGCCCCGCGCGTGCGCGGCTTCGACAAACGCCTTGAAATCCTCCGGCCGCCCATAGCTCGCGTCGGGAGCGTAGGGGAACGTCCCGTCATAGCCCCAGTTCCAGCGGCCCTTGAAGTCGCTGACCGGCATGATCTCAAGCGCCGTGACGCCGAGTTCGGCGAGATGGTCCAGTTTTCGAGCCGCGCCAGCGAACGTACCCTCCGGAGAAAAGGCGCCGACGTGCATCTCGTATAGAACCACCTCGCTCCATTTCCGGCCTGCCCACGCTTCGCGCCAGCAATAGGCGAGCGGGTCTATCACCTCGCTCGGGCCCCCAACGTCCTCAGGCTGAAAGCGAGACGCGGGATCCGGAACGCGTTGTCCGCCCGGCAGGGCGAACATATAACGTACGCCCTGGCCAAGCCCCTCCACGAAGGTCTCGAAAAAGCCGCTCCCTACCCTCTCCATTGCGACGGGATTGCGCCCCTTGATCTCAAGTTCGACCCTATTTTCGCCTGGCGCCCACAGGCGAAACCGTGTTCCGCGATCCTCGAGAGAGGGGCCATGGGTCCATTTCGACACGTCCTCTTCCTTCCCAAGGAGCAAAACGGAGACGTTCAGAACCGCTGTTAAACACCGTTGTAAAACTGATCCCCACGCCAGCCGTTCCCGAAGGGACGCCTGATTAGGCAAGTATCCAGGAAGGGCAACCCGCCACAGGGCGGAAAGCGCCTACCGGAGCCCAAGAGTGCCGGGACTATTACGCCCAATCGATGGAGCATCGGCTGGCCACCCGGCTGCTTGTTCTGGCGAATGGGCGCGCCGTCCACGACGAGCGCTGGGAATCGTTGGGACTGCATCGGCCGCGTGACGCGCTTGCCCCGGCCGGACCTGAGCGCTGACGGCCCTTTGTGTTGCCGATTTGGGGAAGAAGCGCCGCCGATATGCGGCGCCGCAACATTGGAAGCTGGGACGCGCCGCCGCAACCTTACCGGCGAAAGCCGGCGCTCCAACGCCTCATGCCCTCAACGGGACAAGACGGCGTACAAAATTCGGCGAGTTCATCGATCGCCTTTTTCGGTCGATCGATGTCGTGCCTGCAAAATACGGATTCAATTGATATTTCCTGTCTTAGACCATACCCCGGTCTCCTCAAGGGAAAACGCCGCCGGAGGTCGTTCTGCTGTCATGCCGCGCCGCTAGCCAGGGTTGTAGCGCTGCGCGGGCGGGGTTAACATTGTCCACTCTTTCGTCGAAAATTAGCGAAAAAGACTTGACTATCCCTCCCGCGACTGCTTAGTTGACGTTGCGGCGTTTTTGCAGTTTTGCGTTGCGGTCTTTTCGTCCACTTTCTTGGGGGTTATCATGAGAAAGATTGTTCCGGCGCTAGTTGCCGCCTTCCTCGCGACCGCTGGCATAGGTTCCTCGGCCCAGGCGGCCGTGAACCTGCTCGACTTCTCGGCAAACGCGAATTGCCCCGTGGGCTGCACCGGTATCAGCTACACGGGCGCGCGTCTCGGGACATCAACGGCGCTGGACCTTGATGGCTCGACCTGGGCAGTGTCTGTTGTCAACGTTGGCGACATGTCCGGTTTGGCGAGCGGGGATCCCCTGACGATCGTGCCGACGACCGCCTCGTATATGGGTCTGAGTGGGCCAGTCTCCGTTCCCGTTGACATCACCAAATCCTGGGATGGCGCCTTCGGTCACTTCGACGAACACCTGACCATGCTCACCGAGGTTAGTCGTGGTATTAATCAGATCGGGTTCGTCCTGACTGGAGTGGTCAACGGCGGGGTTTTTGTCGACGCGCCGGCCACTATGATATTTAGCCTGACCCAGGCTGGCGGACCCGGGAATGTGGTGTCTGCCTCGCTGACCAACTTTGCCAGCTCGACGGTTCCAGAGCCCGCGACTTGGGTGATGATGGGACTCGGCTTTGCAGCTCTTGCCTACGCCGCCGTGCGGCGGAGCGCGAAGGACCGATCGGCGCTGGCGATCTAATCCCCTAGATCGAAAAGACCGCAATCAAAAGGCCGCCCGTGGGCGGCCTTTTTCTTTGCGCCGTCCCGTGCTGTCGGCCCCGCTATTCGGACGCGGCCCTGGGATCGGCCAGACGGTGCAGCCGGTCCGCGGCGGCCTGGGCGAAGCGCAGCAGAAGCGCGCGGCGGGTTGCGGGGGCCATTCGCCTGAGTTCGGCTTCCCGCACGATCTCCGCCCCGTAAGGGTCGGCGACGATCAGGCCCGCTTCGAGCGGCGCCAGGCTGGCCGGCGTCTGCTCCGAAATGGCGAAATACAGACGGTCGCACGAGGCCACATAGTCGCGCCATTTGCGATCGGCGCGCAAGTCCGCCGCGCATGACTTGACCTCGACGATCAGCAATTCGCCCTGGCGATTGACGGCCGCGATGTCGGCGCGTCGCCCGCCGCTCAGCGAAAGCTCGGTCAGGCTCGAGAAGCCGCGCGCCCTGAGCAGCCGCCGGACCCCTCGCGCGATCATCCGCGCCGTCTCCGACTGGCGGGCGTCCGGGCGAAACGCGTACGGCGCCTCCCCCATCACGCGGCTTTCGAGTTCAACGAGAATCATTTCGGCCGCCTTCTCGGCGATCATCATGGTCGGGGATCCGGTGTTGCCGGAGGTGATACGCGGCATCACCGACGCGTCGGCGACGCGCAAGCCCTGAAGACCGTAGACCCTCAGCCGCTCGTCGACCACCGCCATCGCGTCCTGCGCCGTTCCCATCTTCGCGGTCCCGACTGGGTGGAAGATCGTCGTGCCGATTTCACCTGCGGCCCGATTGAGCTCATCGTCCGACTGCAGGTTTGCGCCAGGCTTGAGTTCCCGGGGTGCGTAGCGCGCGAGCGCGGGCGCGGCGGCGAGGCGGCGCGTCAGCCGGATCGAGTCGACGGCGACCCGCCGATCAGCCAGCGCCGACAGATAGTTGGGCCTGATCTCGGGCGCAGCGCGAGGATCGGGGCCAGAGGCATGGGTAGAGCCGCGGCTCTCGGGCCTCAGGTTGCAGACGCTGATCGTGATCGCCGGATAGGGGTGCATCGGTTCGCCGAAACGGTCGAGCGACAACGGCTGGACATGGAATTCGACGTTCGCGGTGGCGAACTCGGGCGAGGACTTGGCGAACAGGCCGAGTTGCGAGGGCGCCATGGTCAGCGGCCCGCGCCGCCGCAGGCCATAGTCGAGCCCCATCATCGCCCGCCTGACCAGGGACTGGTAATCGACATTGAGCGTGCGCGCGCTGGAGACGCCAAAGATGGCTCTCAGCTGCAGGTGGTCCTGCAGGTTTTCGCCCACCCCCGGCAGCTCATTGACGATCGCGACGCCGAGCGCGTTCAGGCGGTCCGGCGCGCCGACGCCGGAAAGCTCGAGCAGCTGCGGCGAGCCGATCGCGCCCGCGGCCAGGATGATTTCGCCCCGCGCCCGCACCTCGCGGCTCTGGCCGTTCTGGCTGAAGCGCAAGCCCGCAGCGCGGCGGCCCGCGAACAGGATGCGCTCGACATGGGCGCCGGTTGCGAGATTGAGATTCGGCCGCCTGAGGATCGGCTTCAGGAACGCCGTCGCCGCACTCCACCGCCGCCCGCGGCGCTGGTTGACCTCGAAATAGGCCGAGCCTTCGTTGTCGCCGCGATTGAAGTCGTCGATCTTCGGAATGCCGATCTCAACCCCTGCGTCGCGCGCAGCGTCCAGGATGGCCCATGAGACGCGCGGACGCTCGACCCGCCATTCGCCGCCCGCCCCGTGCAGGGCGTTCCCGCCGCCATGATGGTCCTCCTGGCGGAGAAAATAAGGCAAAACGTCGTCCCACCCCCAGCCGGCAAGGCCGAGCTGGCGCCAGCCGTCGTAGTCGGCGGCCTGGCCGCGCATATAGATCATCGCGTTGATGGCCGAGCACCCGCCCACCACCCGGCCCCGCGGATAGGCGATCGAGCGCCCGCCGAGGTTCGGCTCCGGCGCCGTCTTGAACATCCAGTCGGCGCGCGGATTGCCGATCGCATAGAGATAGCCGACAGGGATATGGAACCAGATCCAGTTGTCGCGGCCGCCGGCCTCGACGACGAGCACGCGGTTGCCGGGATCGCGGCTCAACCGGTTGGCGAGCACGCAGCCGGCGGAGCCCGCGCCGACAATGATGAAATCGTAGGCGTCAGCGCTCACGCCGCCACTCCCCAGCAGGCCACCTTTCGCCCCTGCTTCAATTCGAGAGGCGGCTTCTCGATGCGGCAGCGATCGAAGGCGGCCGGGCATCGCGTCTGGAACGGACATCCCGGAGGCGGGGCGAACGGCGACGGCGGCTCGCCGGAAAGCAGGATGCGATTGCGCCTGACGGCCGGGTCGGCGACCGGCGTCGCGGACAGAAGCGCCTGGGTATAAGGATGCCGCGGCGAAACGAAGATCGCCTCGCGCGGGCCGAGTTCGACCGCATTGCCGAGATAGATCACCATCACCTCGTCGGCGATATGGCGCACGACTGAGAGGTCGTGCGAGACGAACACGTAGGCCAACTCGAATTCCTCCTGCAAGCTGGCGAGCAGGTTGAGCGTTTGCGCCCGGATCGAAACATCGAGCGCCGACACGGGCTCGTCGAGCACTAGAATCTTGGGCTTCAGCATCAGCGCGCGGGCGATGGCGATGCGCTGGCGCTGGCCGCCCGAGAACATGTGTGGGTAGCGATGATACGTCTCGGGTCTCAGCCCCACCTTGGCCATGATCGACAGGGCTTCGGCCTTGCGCTCGGCGGGCTTGAGTCGGGTGTTGACGATGAGCGGCTCTTCGAGCGCTTTGCCGATCGTCTGGCGAGGGTTGAGCGATCCATAGGGATTCTGGAACACGATCTGGACTTCCCGCCTAAGGCGCGCGCGCGTCGAGGCGCTTGCATGAGCGACGTCCTCGCCGTCGATCAGGAGCGAGCCGGCGGTCGGAGTCTCGATCAGGGTCAGGAGCCGCGCCAGCGTCGATTTGCCCGAGCCGGATTCGCCGACCACCGCCAGCGTTCGTCCGGCGTGAAGCGAGAACGACACGCCATCGAGCGCATGAACGGTGGCGCGGGAGCGGAATGGGCCGCGCGAGACGGAATAGTCCCGCGTGAGGCCGCGCGCCTCGATGACCGCGCTCACGACGCCGCCCCTCGCCGCTCGCGCCTTGTCGGGCTCCCGGCGACAAGCGGGGCGAGACATCGCGCGCGGCCGAGCGCGGCCGAGGCTGGCTTCGGCTCGACATCGCGGCAGGCGTCGAAAGCCAGCCCGCAGCGCGGCGAGAAGACGCAGCCGCGCGGCCGGTCGAACGGCCCGGGCACGACGCCCGGAATCGCCGGCAGGCGCCGGCCGTTCGCCCGTTCCGGCAAGGCCGCCAGAAGCGCCGCGGTATAGGGATGATGGGGATCGGCGAACAGGTCCCGCGTCGCGTTCGTCTCCATTTCCTGGCCGGCGTATTGGACGATCACCCGGTCGGCGGTTTCCGCGACCACCCCCATGTCGTGGGTGACGAGCACGAGCCCCATGCCGCGCGCGCGGCGCTCGCCCATCAGAAGATCGAGGATTTGCGCCTGGATGGTGACGTCGAGCGCCGTCGTCGGCTCGTCGGCGATCAGGAGCTTCGGCCGGCAGGCGAGGGCCATGGCGATCATGACCCGCTGGCTCATGCCGCCGGAAAGCTGATGCGGCCAGGCGCGCGCCCGGCGTGCGGGATCGGGAACGCCAACTTCGGCCAGAAGCTCGACGACGCGCTTTTCGCGCTCGGCGCGCTTGAGGCCGAGGTGGACCTTGAGCGCCTCTCCGATCTGAAAGCCGACGGTGAAGCAGGGATTGAGCGACGACATCGGCTCCTGGAAGATCATCGCCATATCCTTGCCGGCGAGGCGGCGCCGCTCCTCGGCGCTCAGCGTCAGAAGGTCGACGCCCTCGAAGACCATGCGGTCGGCGGAGACGGTCGCAGCCGGAGGCAATAGCCCCATCGCCGCCAGCATCGCGACCGACTTGCCGGAGCCCGATTCGCCGACGATCGCCAGCGTTTCATTGCGCTCGAGCGTGAGGTCGAACCCGTCGACCGCCTTGAACGGGCCGTGCCGGGTCGCGAACGAGACGGAAAGATTGCGGATCTCGAGGAGTGGCTGCGCCATCAGCCTCTCCGCATCTTCGGATCGAGCGCGTCGCGCAGGCCGTCGCCGGTCAGATTGATCGCAAGGACGGTGATGAGAATGGCGAGGCCCGGAAGGGCGACGATCCAGGGATCGGAGCGGATGAATTCGCGCGAGTCGGCGAGCATCGCGCCCCATTCGGGCGTCGGCGGCTGGGCGCCGAGACCGAGGAAGCCGAGCCCCGCCGCTTCGAGAATGGCGCTCGACACGCCGAGCGCCGCCTGGACGATCAGCGGCGCGAGACAGTTCGGCAGCACGGTCGACCAGGCGAGCCGGAGCGGCCCAACGCCCACCACCCGCGCGGCGGTTACATAGTCCTTGCCAAGTTCGCCGAGCGCGGATGCGCGCGCGAGGCGCACGTAAGCAGGCAGATAGACGATCGTCACCGCAATGATGGTGTTGGCGAGGCTCGGCCCCAGAACCGCGACGACCAGCACGGCGAGCACCAGGCTCGGCACCGCCATGATGAGGTCCATCAGGCGGGTGACGGCGACATCGACGATCGGGCCGCCCATCGCCGCCATGAGCCCGAGCGCGACGCCGGCGACGAACGACACGCCCATCACCGAGAGGCCGATGAACAGCGACACCCGCGCCCCGAAAATGAGGCGCGACAGCATGTCGTGACCGTCGCCGTCGGTCCCCAGCGGGAAGCGCCAGGACCCGCGGGCGTCCCATACCGGCGGCGTCCGCACCGAATCGCGAAACTGCTCGATCGGGGAATGGGGCGCGACGAGATCGGCCGTCAGCGCCAGAAAAACGATGACGGCGAACACGGCAAGGCCGATGACCGCGCCCCTGTTCTCCCGGAAGGCGGCCCAGAACGCGACAAATGACGAAGGCTCAGCGAGAACGGCCGCCGTGTCGTCGCCGATCGGCGGCGTGAGCGCGGCGACCTCAGCGGGCATGGCGAATCCTCGGGTCGATGACGCCATAGACGAGATCGACAACGAGATTGACCAGGACCACGACAGCCGAGATCAGAAGGACGCCGCCCTGGAGCGCCGGATAATCGCGCCGCCCGATCGACTCGATGAGCCAATGACCGACGCCCGGCCAGGAGAAGATGGTCTCGGTCAGCACCGCCCCGGCCATCAGGCCCGAAACCGAAAGCCCGATCACCGTCACCACCGGCAAAAGCGCATTGCGCAAAGCGTGAACGCCGATGACCCGGGCGGGTCTCAGCCCCTTCGCTCGCGCGGTGCGCACGTAATCCTCGCTCAGCACCTCGAGCATCGAGGAGCGGGTCATTCGGGCGATCACGGCAAGCGGCACCGTGCCGAGCACGATCGCCGGCAAAACGAGATGACGCAAGGCGTCGACAAAGGCGCCCTTCTGACCGGACAGGAGAGCGTCAATGAGCATGAAGCCGGTCGGCCCTTCGATGTCGAAGTTGATCGGGTCGATCCGCCCGGAGACGGGGAGCAGGCCCAGTCTCACGGACACGAACATGATGAGGAGCAGGCCCCACCAGAAAATCGGCATCGAATAGCCGAACAGCGACACCGTCATCAGCGCCTGATCGTAGAAGCCGCCGCGCTTGACCGCGGCGAACGCGCCGGCCGGGACGCCGACCGCGACGGCAAACAGCATGGCGAAGAACGAGAGCTCGAGCGTCGCCGGGAAGAGCGTCAGAAACTCGGTCAGAACCTTCTGCTGCGACGACAGCGACACGCCGAAATCGCCGTGCGCGAGGCGAAAGACGTAGTGGAGGAATTGCCGCCACACCGGCTGGTCGAGGCCGAGCTGATGACGGAAATAGGCCAGCCGCTCGGGCGACATGCCATGCTCGCCGGTCCTGACCTCGACCGGATCGCCGGGCACCAGGCGGATCGCGACGAAGGTCAGGAACATCAGCGCGAGAAAGGTCGGGACGGTCAGCGCGATGCGGCGAAGGGAATAGACGAGCATGGCCGATCCCAAACCAACGGGGCCCGCGCTCCCATCGCCGCGGCGCCGGACCGGCCTTACTTAAGATCGACGCCTTCGAATGCGTGCGTTCCAAGCGGGCTTTGCTTGTAGCCGGTCACATTGGAGCGCATGGCTTCGAACACGATTGAATGGGCGATGAGAAGCTCCGGGGCTTCGTCATGCTCGATCTCCTGCATGCGCCGATAGAGCTTGGCGCGCTCGGCCTGATCCGAAAGGGTGCGGGCCTTCGCCAGGAGCTCGTCGAACTCGGCGTTGCACCATTTCGTCGGGTTGCTGTCGCCAGGCTTGCCGCCGGGGCAGCCTCTCAAGAAAAAGAAATTGTCCGGGTCCCCGTTGTCCCCCGTCCAGCCGTACTGGCCGGTCATCTCCTCGCCGTTGGCGAGGCGCTTTCGATACTCGCCCCATTCATAAGTGACGAGCTTGGCGTTGACGCCGATCTTGGCGAGATCGGCCTGCATCATCTCTCCGATCCGCTTGCCGTTGGGATTGTAGGGCCGCGACACCGGCATGTACCAGAGGTCGATGTCGAGCGGCGTCTTGACGCCCGCCGCGGCCAGCATCGCCTTGGCCTTCTCCGGATCGTGAGGAACGTCCGGAATCTTGTCGTTGAAGGCCCACATCGTGGGCGGGATCAGCGTCGTCGCCTTCGATCCCGCGCCGAGATAGACGTCCTTGATGATCGCGTCGCGGTCGATCGTCATCGACAGGGCCTCGCGCACTTCCTTCTTGTCGAGGGGCGGCTTCGTCGCGTTGAAAGCCCAATAGGCGACATTGAGCCCCGGCATGCTGATCACCTTGAGGGTCGGATCCTTTTCCATCTCCTCGAGGTCGGCGGGCCTCGGATAGGCGTTGACGTGGCATTCGCCCGCCTTGAGCTTGGCGTAGCGCGCCGTAGGATCGGGCGTGATGGCGAAGACGAGGTCGTCGACCAAGGCCTTCTCGCCGTAATAGTCCTTGTTCGCCTTGTAGCGGATGACGGAATCCTTCTGGTACGAGACGAACGAGAACGGCCCGGTGCCGACCGGCGCCTGGTCGAACTGCTCGGGCGTTCCCTTCTTCAAAAGGAAATCCGCGTATTCCTTCGACCCGATCGCCATGAAGTCCATCGCGAAATTGGCGAGGATGGCGACGTTCGGTTCTTTCAGCTTGATGACCACGGTGTAATCGTCCGTCTTGGTCACCGAATCGAGCAGCTTCGGCATGTCCATGTCGTTGAAATAATCATACTTGCCGCCCGACACCTTGTAGTAGGGATTGTCCGGCTTCCACTGCCGGTCGATCGAAAACAGAACGTCGTCGGCGTTGAAATCGCGCGTCGGCTTGAAGTCCTTGTAAGAGTGAAACTTGACGCCCTTGCGCAGATGGAAAGTGATCGTCTTGCCGCCGTCAGTGATGTCCCAGCTGTCGGCGAGGCCGGGAACGACCTCGGTCGTGCCGCGCTTGAATTCGGTCAGGCGATTATAGACGGGCCGCGCCGCGTCGAAGCTGGTGCCGGTGGTGTTGATGGCGGGGGTGAAGTTCTCCGGACTGCCTTCCGAGCAATAGACGAGGGTCTTCGCCGCCGCGAGACTCACGCCCGCGAGCAGGGCCGCAAGTCCGAGGCCGGCGACGTTGAGCGCTTTCATTGCATCCCCTCAAAGACGATAACCCGCGCGACCGGGCGCGGACTCCATCGAAGCCCTTTTTCGCCTGCCGCGCAATGGCCGCAACGCGACACGCTCCGGTCATCGATGAGGTCGCGCCCCAAGCGCTTCGAGCTTGGCGATCAGCGCAGCCGCGTCGCCGGAAACTGCGACCTGTTTCACCCGACTCTTCAAGCCCGCGACAAGGCGCACGCCCGAGGCCGGCGCGCCGATGCGTTCCGCCAATAAAGCGCACAGCGCCTCATTGGCTTCGCCGTCCTGCGGGGCGCTGCGCACCCGCGCCAGAAGCACGGACGACCCGTCGGCAAGCTGAGCCACGCCGTCGATCGCATCGCGCCCGCCCTTCGGCGTCAGGCGGCAGGAGACGATGACGCCCTCGCTCGTCCCGCGCCAGGGGCCGCGCCCGGCGGTCATTCGCTTGCCTCATCGTTCATAGGATGCAGGTCGCGCACCATCGCCTTGGCGCGCTCGTCGAGCACATGCGTGTAGATCTGGGTCGTGGCGATGTCGGCGTGGCCGAGCAGATCCTGGACGACGCGCAGGTCCGCGCCGTTCTGCAAGAGATGACTGGCGAAGGCGTGACGAAGCACATGCGGGCTCACGCGCTTAGGCGCAAGTCCCGCCCCGGCGGCGACGCGCTTGAGATCGCGCGCGAAGGCCTGGCGCGTCATATGGCCGCTCGCGCTCGCTGCGGGAAAGAGCCACGGGCTCGCCGCCAGGCCGGGCGAGGCCTGGTCGAGCAGGGCGCGGAAAACGCGGATCGCGGCGAGGGCCGGGCCCGAGAGCGGCGCCAGACGCTCCTTATCGCCCTTGCCGCGCACGGCGATGAGCGGCGACTTGGCCATGGCGACCGCTTTCTTGAGGCTCAAGGCTTCCGATACGCGCAGGCCCGAGCCGTAGATGAACTCGATGAGACAGGCGCCGCGCGCCGCCTCCAGCCTCTCACGCAACGGGCGCTCCGCAATGTCGAGCCCCTCGCGCGCCGTCTCGATCAGGCGCTCGACCTCGGCCACGCTGAGGAGCTTGGGCAGCGGGCGCGACCGGCGCGGACCTTCGACGGTGAGCGTCGGATCGTCGCGCCGCCAGCCTTCGGCGGTGAGAAATTTGTGGAACTGGCGGATCGCCGAGAGGCGCCGCGCGAGCGACGCGGCGCTCAGCTTCCGCGCTCCGCGCGCGGCGAGAAAGGCGCGCACATGGGCCGCGTCCGCCTTCAGCGCATCGATAGACTTGGCGCTCAGATAGGCTTCGTAGTCGGCGAGATCGCGGCCGATAGGCGTCGATGGTGTTCACGCTCGCGCCACGCTCCGATGCCAGCGCCTCGAGGAAGCTCACGACGTGGGAAACCCTCTGCGCCTTCATGCGGCCCGGCCTATTCCTCGTCGAACAGGGTCGGCGCCTGTCCCTCTCGCCGCGGCTCGGCGAGGCCCAGATGACGGAAGGCGTGCGAGGTCAGCATCCGTCCGCGCGGCGTGCGCTGCACGAAACCGATCTGGATGAGATAGGGCTCGATGATGTCCTCGATCGCGTCGCGCGGCTCGGAAAGAGCGGCGGCGATGGTCTCGACCCCGACCGGGCCGCCGTCGAACTTGACCGCGATCGTGTCGAGATAGCGCCGGTCCATCTGATCGAGCCCGATCGCGTCGACATCGAGCAGCTTGAGCGCTCCGTCGGCGAGCGCGCGCGTCACGGTCTTCGCGCCTTCGACCACGGCGAAGTCGCGCACCCTTCTCAGCAGGCGCCCGGCGATGCGCGGCGTGCCGCGCGAGCGCCTGGCGATCTCGTTCGCGCCGTCTTCAGCGAGAGCGACGCCCATCACTCTGGCGCCGCGCGCGACAATGCCTTGCAGTTCCTCGGTCGTATAGAAATTGAGCCGGATCGGAATGCCGAAGCGGTCGCGCAGGGGCGTGGTGAGGAGCCCTGCGCGGGTGGTCGCGCCGATCAGCGTGAAGGGAGCGAGGTCGATCTTCACCGAGCGCGCCGCTGGCCCCGAGCCGATGATGAGGTCGAGCTGGAAATCCTCCATCGCCGGATAAAGAATTTCCTCGACCGCCGGATTGAGCCGGTGAATCTCGTCGATGAACAGGACGTCGCGCGGCTCGAGATTGGTGAGCTGCGCCGCCAGATCGCCCCCCTTGGCGATGACCGGCCCCGATGTCGAGCGGAAATTGACGCCAAGCTCGCGCGCGACGATCTGCGCGAGCGTCGTCTTGCCAAGTCCGGGCGGCCCGACGAACAGCACATGATCGAGCGCCTCGCTCCGCGCTCGGGCGGACTGGATGAAGACGCCAAGGTTCTTGCGCGCCGCTTCCTGCCCGGCGAAATCGGCAAGACGCTGCGGGCGAACCGCCGTCTCGTCCTCGGGGCGCTTTTCTGCGGACACGAGCCGGCGCGGCGCCTCGGCCATCTCAGTGACCTTTGCGCGCGGTGAAGAGGCGCAGCCGCGCGATCATCGCGATCCCTTGGGGAGATAAACGACCTGTGGCAGCGTGGCGAAATGCGCGTCGCAGGTGAGCAGGTCGGCGCTCATGGCGACCGCCGTCGCGTAGATGATCGCATCGGCCATCGCGAGCGCGTGGTCCTTGGCGATTTCAGCCGCCTGGACGGCAAGCCGCGTGCTCAGGGACGTCACGATGCATTGAGTGGAAAATGCGATCGTATCATCGGCCGCGTCTTCCGAGACCTCCCGCGTCAGGCAGCGCGCCAGTTCATACTGCACGATCGTCGGGACAATCCAGCCCTCCTTAGGCGGGATCTCCCGGCCAACGGCGCGGCCGACCGCGCTGTCAGCCAGCCATTCGAGCCATGCCGAGGTGTCGACGACGCGCATCAATATCGGTCATTGCGATCGCGATAGTTCTCGAGATTGGCGCCGCGGGCGATTCCCACCAGCTCCTCGCGTTCCGGCACACGAATCATCAACACGCCCTTGCCCTTGTCGATGAACGCAATCTTCTGACCGGGCCGCCAGGCGAGCCGTTCACGAACGGTTTTGGGAATCGAGACCTGATATTTCGAGGAAATCGTCGACGTGGCGGTCATGTTTTTACCTCTGGTCCATCGATCATACTATCGTAAAACTGCTTACTGCGCCAGTTCCTTCAAGCCCGCGCGGATGAGCGCGGCGGTCCCGGCTTCTGGTCCGAGCCGGGCCGAAATCCGGGCCATCGCGGCGGCGGCCTGGGGCTGAGCATAGCCGAGGCCGACAAGCGCCAGAATCGCGTCCTCGGCGGGCTTGGCCAGTTTTGGCGCGCGCTCGAGGCCGGATTCCGGGCCGGCGAAATCGACCGCCCCGAGCGCCGGCGCCTTGTCCTTGAGCTCGAGCACCAGGCGCGCGGCGAGCTTGGGGCCCACGCCCGGCGCGCGCGCCATCATCGCCTTGTCCTGCCGCGCGACGGCCGCGCTCAGCGCTTCCGCCGACAACGCCCCAAGGATCCCGAGCGCAACCTTCGCGCCGACCCCCTGCACGTTTTGCAGGAGACGAAACCAGTCGCGCTCGGCGGCGGTCAGAAACCCGTAAAGCCTGATCGCGTCTTCGCGCACATGGGTCTCGATGAGCAGCTCCGCCGGCTCGCCCGCCGGAGGCAGGGCGCGCAAGGTCCGGGCGGAGGCCGAGACGAGATAGCCCACGCCGCCGACGTCGAGGATCATCGTTTCTTCCTCCACGCTGTCGACGACGCCCTTGAGCTTGCCGATCATGCGGCGCCCCTTGCGCGCGCCGCGCGATGCTGCGCGTGGCAGATGGCGACCGCGAGCGCGTCGGCCGCGTCGGGCGTCGCCGCGGTCGAGGCGGGCAGCAGCATTTTCACCATCATCGCCACCTGCCGCTTCTCCGCGTGGCCAGCGCCGACGACGGTCTTCTTGATGAGATTGGCGGCGTATTCCGCGACCGGCAGGCCGGTCAGAGCCAGGGCGGCGAGCGCGACGCCGCGCGCCTGGCCCAGTTTCAGCGCCGATTGCGGATCGCGATTGATGAATGTCTCCTCGATCGCCGCCTCATGCGGTCCTTCCCGGCCGATGAGCCCGGTCAGCAGGCGATGGATCGCCGCCAGGCGCTCAGCGAGCGAGCCTGAGGAATCGGTCTCGATCGAGCCGCAGCCGACGAAGGCGAGCCTGGACCCCGCGGCCTCGATCATGCCCCACCCGGTCGCGCGCAGGCCGGGATCGACGCCGAGAATGCGAATCGCGCCGACGGTCATGGGAACGCTGATATACGAATTTCCGCGCCAACGCATTTTGTCCGCGAGCAAGCCCGGACCCGCTTTCTCTTGGGCTGAGGCGCGGCCGTTGGCTGAAATAGCATATACAAAATGTTATTTTACTTTGCATGCGCGCCGAAACCAACCGCTCGCGATTAAAATGAGGCGCGGAACTAAACGGGGTCATAACGCACTGAAAGCATTAGGGGGCGCCGGTAAAATTGCGGCTAGGCCAAGCGCGCGCCAATCCTGCCAGCCCCGGAACGCTCTAACGCGCCGCTTCGGTCAGGCGCACAAGTTCGCGCTGGATTGACCCGAGTTCGCCGAGCGCCGCGCCGCTTGCCCTCGAGCCGCCGAGCGCGATCGCGACCATGCCGGAAACTTTGGCGAGGACGGGAACGATTCGTTCCAGAAGGGGGTCGGGCGTCTCCATGCCCTCAAGATAGCCGATCCGCGATCTTGGGGACGCGACAGGGAAACGTGGCTGTTTCCACCGAGATTTCCGCCATCCGATCTTGGCTCGCCCGCCGGGTCTGCGATAGCCTGCCGAAGAACGAACCGGCTGGCGGCTTAAGGAAGCGGCGTTGAAGGCGACGAAGAAAAAGGCCGTTCCTCCGCTTCCGCCGGCCACCCCGCATTTCGACTTCGAGCGGGAGGCGTTCGAAAACGGTCATCGGTGGGTCGCCGGCGTCGATGAAGTCGGACGCGGGCCGCTGGCCGGGCCGGTCGGCGTCGCCGCCGTCATTCTCGATCCCGACGACCTGCCCGAGGGGCTCAACGATTCAAAAGTGCTTGCCGCGCCCATACGCGAATCCTTATGCGAAATCATCTTCGCCAAGGCGCTCAGCGTCTCCGTCGTCTTCGCCAGCGTCGAGGAAATCGACCTCTTCAACATCCGCGGCGCTTCGCTTCGCGCGATGGCGCGCGCGCTGGCGGCCTTGAGCCTGCGGCCGGACCTGGCGTTGATCGATGGCCGCGATCTGCCGGACGGCCTGATCTGCCCTGCGCGCCCAATCATTGACGGGGATGCGCTTTCGATGTCGATCGCCGCGGCTTCCATTGTCGCCAAGACGATGCGCGACGCACTGATGCGCAATCTGAGCCAGGATTATCCGCACTACGGCTTCGCCGAGCACGCCGGCTATGCGACCGTCAGGCATCGCCAGGCTCTCGCGTCGCAGGGCCCTTGCCCCTATCACCGGCGCTCGTTCCGGCTCGAACCGGACGAACAGTGACGCACGGCCGAAAAAGGTTTCAAAAGAGTTGAGGCCAAATATCCTTTGAGACGACTTGCGCCGTACAAAAACGACACAGCGGCATGGCCGGGCCCATAACCGGTCCTTTACTTAAAACCGAGCATAAACGACGGGCCGGCTCGAACGATCTGGCGCATGTGTCGAGTGGTTGCGTTGATGCGTATCGCGCGCGCCGGAGCGTTCCGCCCCCCCGCCCAGCTTCAGGTTTTGCGTACTGGCGCCGGCGGGACGGAACGCCCGGCCGCAATCCGCCCAGGGGCCGGCGAAGCGCGCCCGGCCCCGCGCGACGCGATCCTCGTCGGCGACTGCCTTGAGGAAATGGCGCGGCTTCCCGCGGCCTCGGTGGATCTCGTCTTCGCCGATCCTCCCTATAACCTGCAACTCGAAGGCGCGCTGTCCCGCCCCGATCAGAGCCGGGTCGATGGCGTTGACGACGACTGGGACAAGTTCGCCGATTTCGCCGCTTACGACGCCTTCACCCGCGACTGGCTCAGCGCCGTCCGCCGGCTGATGAAGCCTGCCGCCACCATCGTGGTCATCGGCTCCTACCACAACATCTTCCGCGTCGGCGCGATCCTGCAGGATCTCGGCTTCTGGATCCTCAACGACATCGTCTGGCGCAAGGCCAACCCGATGCCGAACTTCCGCGGCCGACGGTTCACCAACGCGCATGAGACGATGATCTGGGCGGCGAGAGGGCCGGAGGCCAAAGGCTATACGTTCAACTACGAGGCGCTCAAGGCCGGCAACGAGGACGTCCAGGTCCGCTCGGACTGGTTCCTGGCGATCTGCACCGGGGCGGAGCGGCTGAAGGACGACACGGGGCGAAAGACCCATCCGACCCAAAAACCTGAGGCGCTGCTGAGGCGGGTGCTTTTGGCCGCCTCCAACGCCGGGGATCTGGTCCTCGATCCCTTCTTCGGCTCCGGGACCACCGGGGTGGCCGCCAAGCGCCTCAGCCGCTCGTTCATCGGCATCGAGCGCGATCCTGCTTATGCCGGGGCCGCGCGCAGGCGAATCGACGCGGTCGAGCCCTTGCCCAAAGCGACGGTGGCGGCCGCGCCGACCCGCCGCAGCGAGCCGCGGGTGGCTTTCTCAAGCGTCGTCGAAGCGGGGCTCGCCCGCCCGGGCGAACGCCTGGTCGCCGGCGCCGGACGCTACAGCGCGCTGGTGCGGGCGGACGGAACCCTCGCCGCCGGCCCTGCGGTCGGCTCGATCCACAAAATCGGCGCCCTGGTTCAGGGGCTTCCCGCCTGCAACGGGTGGACTTTCTGGCACGTCGAGCGGGCCAACCGCTTGACCCTGATCGACGAATTGCGCGCCAGCATTCGAGCGGCGATGCGCGAAGCGGCGGAATAAGCGCCTCCGCCGAGCCCGCCCACGCGCGCCATAGGGCGTTCTTGAAGAATGCCCGTCCAACGACGGGCTAAGTGCGCAATGCCGCTCGGGTCCATTTGAACACCACCAGCGCGAGCGCCAACACGGTGACAAGCTCAGCCCACAAGAATGCCCACATATCCGCCTGTACCCCAAGCGGCGGCGAGCCCGGCAGCGTATTGCGCAGAACGGGCAGAGCGAAGGCGATCGCGGCGAGGGAGCCGATCAGGGACGTCTCCGGCGGGTGCGCCTCAATGAATGTCAGGACAGCGACGATAATGGCGCAAACGCCGAGCACGATCATCGCGCTATAGGCAGCGAGCGCAAACAGCACAAAAGCGCCGCTGCGCACGATGGAAGTCGTCAGCTCGACGTCGTCCGCATCGGCCCCAGGCTGGCTTGCCGTCTTCAGATCGTAGCCGAGCATCCCGTCCCAGACCGTGATTCTGGCTGGGAGCTTGAGGGACGACTTCCCGTCGAGAAGCTTGACGTTAAGGCGCGTCGTGTAGGCGTCCAGCGGGTAGTCGTCGACGCTTCCGCCATTCAGGTCGACCTCGAAGGTCGAGCTGGCGAGATGGTCGCCCGCCGCCAGTCTGAGTTCCTCCACCGTCTTGTCGTGGGTGATCAAGAGGGTCAGATCCCGCGCCGGAGCGGGGCGGCCCTCGTTGCCCTCCGGCGTCACCGGCGACAAATAGGCGCGCAGCTGCATGCCCTGGTTGAGTGCGTCGATGCCGACCGGCTCGAGATAGACCTCCCCCGCCGGCTCTGCGGCGCCGAAGCGCTTCTCGACAGGGAGTTCCGAAACCTTGAACTGGCGCAACAGGACGACGTAACCGGCGGTCAGCGCAAGCAGGATGATCGCGATGGCGATCCACCCTCTGGTCCGAATGCGCGGCTGACGCCGATCCATCCGCTGCCTCGTTGGCCCCCGTCGATGAGCGGCCCGATCTTAAAAGGAAAGAGCTGCCCGGCAAGCGGGAACCGGGGCGCCCGTCCGCAACGACCGGGCTTTCCGGCCCATACGCTCGGGGCGCCCTCCCGCCGGCCTCGCGGCGCCGATCGACGATCGCTCCCACCCGCGCTTAACCCAGCGAACGGATGATTTCGCGGTAGGCGGTCTCCGGGAACGCCTTCAACGTCCTTGTGCGCACGAAGCCGAGCCCGCCAAGTTGCAGGCTGAAACGGGCCATGACGGCGTCGTCCGGCGCCTCGCAGATCGCGACAAAGTCGACCTCGCCCATCACCATGTAGAACTGCTTCATCTCGCCGCCCATGTCGGCCAAGAGCTTCTTGGCGGCGTCCAGCCGGCGCGGGGAATCCCCGGCGGCCTTGATGCCAGCGTCAGTCAGATTGAGGAGCGCGATATAGGTGATCATTCCTGTCCTCCCCGAACATTCGCGCCGGCTGGACCGGCGCGGCGTGACTTTAGAGCGACGCGCTGTCAGATGGTATCGTGGCCGCTATCGCCATCGCTTCATTCACGGGTTCGCGCCCTCAAAATCGCCGGCGCGCAAAAGGAACACTTCGCCCGCCGCGTGCTCGGTGTCGAGCCAGACGAACGGCAGGCGCCGAAAGGCCCGCTCGAGCCGCTCGCGCGCGCCGCCGACCTCGCACACGAGGACGCCCTCGGACGTGAGATGGGCGTGCGCGCCCTCAAGGATGCGGCGCACAATATCCAGGCCATCGGCGCCGCCGGCGTGCGCAATCTTCGGTTCGGCGGCGAATTCAGGCGGAAATCCGGAGATCGTCGCCTCGTCGACATAGGGCGGGTTCGCCAGGATCAAATCGAAGCGGGCGCTCCCGAGCGGGGCGAACAGATCGCCTTCTCTCAGCGCGATGCGATCCTGAAGCCCGTGCTCCCTGATGTTTCGACTGGCGACTTCAAGCGCGCCGGGCGAGATGTCGACCGCGACGATCCGCGCCTTGGGGAAGACTCGCGCCGCGAGAATGGCGAGCGAGCCGCCGCCGGCGCAGAGATCGAGAACCGAGGCGACGCGTTCCGGGTCGCCGGTCAGCGCGTTGTCCTCCGCGAAGGCCGTCATCGCAAGCTCGCCGATCAGGCTGCGTGGAACGATCACCCGCTCGTCGACATAGAACGGGACGCCCTTGATGTAGGCGCGGTTCAGGAGATAGGCGGCGGGCTTGCGAGTCGACGCCCGCGCTTCGATGAGGGTGAGCAGCCGCGCCCGCTCGTGGCGGAGAAGCCTCGCGTCGAGAAACGGATCAAGCGTATCGATCGGCAGGCTCAGGCCCTCGAGGATGAGGAAGGCGGCCTCGTCAAGCGCGGTCGTCGCGCCGTGCCCGAAGGCGAGGCCGGCGGAGAGGAACCTGCCGACCGCGTAGCGCAACCAATCCCGCGGGGTGAGGAACGTTTCGATCCGCTCGTCGAGGGTCGGCTCAGGCAAGGGACACTTCCAACACGGCGCTCATCGGCTTCGCTTGCACTCGTGCAGGAAGAGCTTGCGGATCCTGCCCGCCAATCCACGGGCATCGGCCTCCTGAGCGCACTTGATCGACTTGGCGGGCCGCTCGGCAGGGTCCGGCCCGGGAGCGGACAGAGGAACGGAGTTGGGTTTCATCTCCGCAACGCCGCCCGACGGGGCCCCGCCCATGCCCGCTGTCGTCTGCAGGGCGGCGCCGAAACCGGGCCCAGGGGCGAAGAAGGCGAGCGCGCACGCGCAACCGAGAATCCCAATTCTCACCCCGGTCAGGCCTTCCCGTCGACCATGAACTTCATCTGGCCCGGCGCAGGTTAGGGGCAGCGCATCCTGAATTTCAAGCTCAAAGCTTTTCGGCCAAAGCTCCCGCCCCGTGGCCGATGAATGCGGGGCGCGGCGCACTCGCTTCCCGCATCGCCAACTTTTACGCTGCGGCGCAAAAAAAGGTTCCGGACCGGGCAAAAAACGCCTATCTTGTGTTGACCAGTAGAGTCGGCGTTCGACCAGGACCGGCAATGACATGACGAATTCCACTCCGACGACGATCAAAAAGTACGCCAACCGGCGCCTGTATAACACCGCATCGAGCGCCTACGTGACCCTCGCCGATCTGGCGAAGATGGTGAAGGGCGGCGAGGATTTCGTCGTCTACGACGCCAAGACCAATGAAGACATCACGCGCTCGGTGCTCACCCAGATCATCTTCGAGCAAGAGGGAATCGAGGGCCAGTCGCTGCTGCCGACGACGTTCCTGCGCCAGCTGATCCGCTTCTACGGCGACAGCATGCAGGCGCTGCTGCCGAGTTATCTGGAATTGTCCATCGACCGCTTTTCCGGCGAGCGGCAGGCGATGCGCGAGGCCGCGAGCCGGATGTTCGGTCCTGAGGCCTTCTCCGCCGGCTCCTTCGCCGCGCTGCAGGAACTGACGAAAAAGAATCTCGCCGCGTTCAATCAGGCGCTGACGATGTTCTCGCCATTCGCCGGCGCGACGCCGGCCACCGAATCGCGCCTGGCCAAGAAGGCGAATTCCGAAGACGACATCGACCAGCTTCGCAATCAGCTTTCCGACATGCAGAAGCGCCTCGAATCGCTGGCCAAGAAGAGCTGAAGGTTTCAGAACCGGTCCTTGCGCGCGCGGAGCTCGGCAAACACTGCGGCTGGATCCGCCCCTTCCATGCCGACCGCGGCCTGAACCGCCGGCTCCTCGGCGCGCAGAAACGGATTGGCGGCCAGCTCGGCGGCGACCGTCGTCGGCAAGGTCGGCCGGCCTTTCGCGCGCAGCCTCGCGACCTCTCCGATTCGCTCTTTCAGGACCGGATTGCCGGGCTCGACAGTGACGGCGAACCGGCCGTTCGCCTCGGTGTATTCATGCCCGCAATAGATTTGGGTCTCGCCCGGAAGCGCGGCGAGCTTCAGGAGCGAACTCCACATCACCGCGTACGGCGTTTCGAAGACGCGGCCACAACCGAGCGAGAACAGGGTGTCGCCGCAGAAGGCGATCTCACCTTCCTCGAAATGATAGGCGATATGGCCGAGCGTATGCCCGGGGGTCTCGATCACTTTGGCGGCCAGCGATCCGACGCGGGCATAGTCTCCCTCCGCGACCTTGTGATCGAGGAAGGGCATGCGCGCCGCATCCTTGGCCGGGCCCCATATCCTCACGCTGGGGAATTTCTCCTTCACTTCCGGAACGCCCTGAATGTGATCGGCGTGATGATGGGTGATCAAAACGTCCGACAAGGTCCAGCCGCGTTCCGTCAGCGCCGCGATCGTGGGTCCGGCTTCCGGGACATCCACGCAGGCCGTCGCGCCTGTGACGGAATCGTGGACGAGCCCGCCGTAATTGTCGGTCAGGCAAAGATATTGATGAACGCTCATCGTCATGGGCGGCAGTCTCGTCGCTTTTCCGTGTGTCCGGTTCCTGGCGCGCGCGTCAGCGCGTTCCAGGCGGGCTCGACTATACCCGGGCGGCGGACCGCTGTCTTTCCTCCGCCTCGCTTGGGGCGCGCGCGCTCTCCGCCATGCCTTAAGGCGATTGCGAAAGACCGAGCGGTCGTCCAAAGTCACGCGGCCTCGGTCCGGCTTATATCGATGCCCCTCGACGTCCTCAGTTTGCAGAGCTTTTATGCTTCCCCTCTCGGCCGCGTCACGCATCGACTGATCGGGCGCGTGGTCCGCGAGCGTTGGGACCGCGGCGCCGGCCTTTGCGTCGCCGCGGTCGGCTATGGCGCGCCCTATCTCGAACGGTTCCGCGACAGCGCTCGCCGCTGCCTTGCGTTCATGCCCGCCGAACAGGGGGTCGTGATCTGGCCGGAAGCCGGGCGTTGCGCGGCGGCGCTGGTCGATGCGCAAATGCTGCCGCTGCGCGACGGCTCGATCGACCGGCTGCTCATCGCCCACGCCCTGGAAGCGGCCGACCGGCCGGGGGCGCTGCTTGAAGAATTGTGGCGCGTGACCGCGCCCGAGGGGCGAATGATCGCGATCGTTCCCTCGCGCAGGGGCGTGTGGGCGCGGTCGGACAGCACGCCCTACGGGCAGGGCTTGCCCTATTCGAAATCGCAGCTTCGCGACCTTCTTCACAAGGCGGAGTTTTCGCCGATCTTCTGGGGCGAGGCGCTCTACGCGCCGCCGGTCGCCAAGCCCTTCCTGATGCGCTCCGCGCCGGCGATCGAACGGGTCGGAGCGGCCCTGGGGGCGCCGTTCGCGGGCGTCCACATCGTCGAGGCGATCAAGCAGGTCCATCGTCCGGTTGGCGTCCGCGCGGTCGCCCGCCCCCGGCTCACGCCGCTCAAACCCGCTCTCGCGCCGGGCGCGCATCGACAGTGCCCTTCGAATGCCCCACCGTGCCTGTAGAGCCGCTCATCACCCCTTGAACGCAAAGGCGAAGTCCCGATGCCCGACGAACGTCTCCTGGTCCTGCTGCGCCACGGCCAGAGCGAATGGAATCTCAAGAACCTGTTCACCGGATGGCGCGACGTCGATTTGTCGCCCGCCGGAATTAAGGAAGCGAAGGAGGCCGGGCGCCGGATGAAGGCGCACGGGCTTGGCTTCGACCTCGCCTTCACGTCCGCGCTCATCCGCGCCCAGCGCACGCTGTCGCTGGCGCTCGGCGACATGGGGCTCGCTGGCCTGCCGGAAAAGCGCGACCAGGCCCTCAACGAACGGGACTACGGCGATCTCGTCGGACTCAACAAGGACGACGCCCGCAAGAAATGGGGCGAGGAGCAGGTCCACAAGTGGCGGCGCAGCTACGACATTCAGCCCCCTGGCGGCGAAAGCCTCAAGGACACGGTCGCCCGCGCGCTCCCCTATTATTGCCAGTCGATCCTGCCCGCGGTCCTCGGGGGAAAGCGCGTCCTGGTCGCGGCGCATGGCAACAGCCTGCGCGCCCTGGTGATGGTGCTGGACCGCCTCACGCCCCAGGCCGTCGCCGCGCTCGAGATCGCGACCGGCGTGCCGCTTGTCTATCGCCTCAACCCCGACTCGACCGTGGCGAGCAAGGACATCCTGACCGGATGACGGCGGCCCCGAAGGCCGGTCGGGCGCGCGGGAGGCGGGGCCGTCGCCACAACCGCACAACCGGATCCGGCGTCAAGACAATGCGCGATGCGGAGGCGTTGGCCGCCGGTCGCGGGCGAGCCTGCTCCGCCTGCCGTCCACGGCCTTGCGGCGCGATGACGATCCCCTTCGGATAGGCCCGCGCCTTAACGTTAACGATTTATGAAGGCGCCCGGCGCCAGGTTGACCTCAGGTGATTCGCGGAGGCCGGGGATGGCGACGAAGGGTCTCAAATGGGGATTGGCGGCGATTGCGGCGGGCGCGTTCGCGCCTCCCGCCGAAGCGGGCCAATACGAGTTCCTCGCTGCGCCGCAGATCAATCTGTCGCTGGTCTATCGGGTGGACAAACTGAGCGGCGACGTCATCGCCTGCCAGTTCGCCCACAATCCCGGCCGGACCGACGTCGGCCCGGGCGCGTTCGGCGTCACCAACTGCTATCGAAGCGGCGACGGGGCGACCAGGCAGGATCCCGGCGACTATGGGCTCATCGCCACCCGTCATGAGCAGGAAGGCGGCGTGTTTCGGGTCGACTACCGCACCGGGGCGCTCTCGATCTGCTATCTCTATTTCCAGCGCGAGAAAGAGGGCGATCACGAGGCGATCGCGGACCAGTATGTCGTGTGCACGCCGCAATGGAAGCAGCCGGCGGCCGCCCGTCCGGGCGGCGAGGTCAGCGCCCTGCCGCCGCCGGCCGCCTCCGGCCCGGCGAAGAACTGAGGCGACCGGCCGCCCGCATCCGCCGAAGCCTTTCGCGCCTGGAACCGGTTGACGGCGAAAGCCGCGCCGCCGAGCTCCGTTTCCTTCCGCCAAATGAGCGATTTCAAGGCGTTGGCGTGGATTTTCCTTCCGGCCGTAACTCCCAAGCCCTTCCCCTTGGGACCTCGTCCTGAGGAGCGCCGAAGGCGCGTCTCGAAGGACGTTCCAGAGCGCACGGACGGCGCCGCCCACTGGATCATCCTTCGAGACGCCGGGCCGCGCACGGGTCCTCAGGATGAGGTCCAAGGGGGCTTGGCAGTTGCTTCCGGCCCGGCGGGCGCGGTCCGGTCGTCAAAGATCGTGATAGGATTGGGCTCGCGAAGGTTCGGGTCCGACATGAGATCTCGACTTTGATGCGATCCGGCGATTGTGCCGAGCATTTCTTCTGAAAGGAAAGATTTTGTCTGTTTTCTTGATTATCGAAAGCGATGGCCGTTCGGAGCCGCAACGTCAGGGACTTGGAGGCGGCCGGCCTTGTTCGTGAACGAGCACGATACGATCTTCGCCCCCGCCTCCGGGGCGGGCCGGGCGGCGATCGCGGTTTTGCGGATCTCCGGCCCCGATTGTGCGGCGGCGGTCGCTGCGATCGCGCCCGGACCCCAGTTCCCGGACCGCCGCGCGACGTTGCGGACGCTGCGGCATCCGCACTCCCATGAGCCGATCGACCGGGCGCTGGTCACCCGGTTCCAGGCGCCGCGCAGTTTCACCGGCGAGGAGATGGCGGAAATCGGCGTCACCGGCGGGCGCGCCGTCGTGGCGGCTTTGGTCAAGGCGCTCGCGCTCATGCCTAAGCTCAGATTGGCCGAGCCGGGGGAATTCGCCTGGCGCGCGTTCATGAACGGCAAGATTGATCTTTCAGAGGTCGAGGGTCTCGCCGATCTCGTGGAGGCCGAAACGGAGGCCCAGCGGCGCCAGGCCCAGCGGATCGCAGGGGGCGCGCTCGGGCGCGAGTGCGAGGCGATCCGGGCGGGCCTTGTCGAAGCGATGGCGGCGGTCGAGACCCAAATCGACTTCTCCGACGTCGAGGATTCCGCCGATTTCACGCTTGAATCGGTCAGCGACGCAGCGCGGCGGGCGATGGCGCGGATCGACCGGGCGCTCGCCACGGCCGACCAGGCCCAGCGCCTGCGCGACGGCTTCACGGTGGTGATCGCCGGGCCGCCCAATGCCGGCAAATCGACGCTGATGAACGCGCTCGCGGGCCGGGATGTGGCGATCGTTTCGGCGATTCCCGGAACGACCCGCGACCTGATCGAGGTGTTTCTGGATCTCCGCGGCTATCCGGTCATCCTGGTCGATACCGCGGGCATCCGCGAGAGCCGCGATCCGATCGAACTGGAAGGGGTCTCACGGGCGCGCCGCCGGGCGGAGAGCGCCGATCTCACTTTGTGGCTGAACGAGGGCGAGGGCCGCGCGCCGGGCTTCTCGTCTCCGGTCCTGACCGTGCGAACCAAGATCGACCTTGAGGCCGGTTCCCCGCAAGGGACGGCGGACCTCGCCATTTCGGCGAAAACGGGGGCGGGGGTCGACCGCTTGCTTGACGCCATTGCCGAATTGGCCGAAGAGCGCATGTCGTCAGGCGAGCCGACCTTGCTGACGCTCGAGCGGCACCAGCGCGCGTTTCTGGACGCGCGCCAGGCGCTGGCCTTGACGCTTGAGCCGGGCGCATCGGCGCCGGAACTGATCGCGGAGGACCTTCGCCGCGCCGCCAGCGCGATGGACCGGATCGTCGGGCGGATCGGGGTCGAAGAGGTGCTGGGGGAAATATTCGCCCGGTTGTGCGTCGGGAAATAGCAAGGAAAGGCCTCATCCCGAGGAACGCCGGCGAAGGCGGCGTGTCTCGAAGGATGTCCAAAGGCGGCGGACACGTTGGCGGCGTCTGGAAACGCGCTTCGAGGCCGCTTCGCGGCGCCTCGCGACGAGGCGCTGAGGCAGATGGGACGGTGTTTCACGTGAAACAGGCTGGCGCTTCGTCCATGCGATTTGACGTCGTTGTGATCGGGGGCGGGCACGCGGGCTGCGAGGCCGCGACCGCGGCGGCGCGCACGGGCGCCAGGACCGCGCTCGTCACCCACCGGTTCGCGACAATCGGCGAAATGTCCTGCAATCCGGCGATCGGCGGCCTGGGCAAGGGTCATCTGGTGCGCGAGATCGACGCCCTGGACGGGGTCATGGGCCGCGCCGCCGATTTGGCCGGCATCCAGTTCCGCGTCCTCAACCGCCGCAAGGGTCCGGCCGTCCAGGGACCGCGCGCCCAGGCCGACCGCAAGCTCTACCGGCGCGCCATGCAGGCCCTCGTCGCCGGAACGCCGGACCTGACCGTCGTCGAAGGCGAGGCGGCGAAGATCCTGTCCGAGGCGGGCGCGGTCTCCGGAATCGAGCTGGCCGACGGCCGCGCCATCGCCTGCCGGGCCGTCGTGCTCACCACCGGCACGTTCCTGCGCGGAATGATCCATCTCGGCGACGAGCGCACGCCGGCCGGGCGCTTCGGCGATCCGCCCTCGGTCTCGCTCGCGGCAAGCCTCGATCAGGCGGGCTTTGCGCTCTCCCGGCTCAAGACGGGAACGCCGCCCCGGCTCGACGGCGCGACCATCGACTGGGGCCGGCTCGAAATCCAGAACGGCGATCCCGAGCCCGAGTTCTTCTCCGCGATGACCACGGGGGTCACGGCGCCGCAGCTTCCCTGCCACATCACCCGCACGACGCCCGAGACCCACGCGATCATCCGGGCGGACGCGCATCGCTCCGCTGTCTATTCCGGGGCGATATCCGGCCGCGGCCCCCGCTATTGCCCCTCGATCGAGGACAAGGTGATCCGCTTCGCCGACCGCGAGAGCCACCAGATCTTTCTCGAGCCCGAGGGCGTCGACGACCCGACCGTCTATCCGAACGGCATTTCGACCTCGCTGCCGGCGGAAACGCAGGCCGCGCTGGTGGCGACGATCCCGGGCCTCGAACGCGCCCGCATCCTCCGTCCCGGCTATGCGATCGAATATGACTATGTCGACCCTCGCGGGCTCGATCCGACGCTCGAGGCGCGCCGCCTTGCCGGCCTCTTCCTGGCTGGACAGATCAACGGCACCACCGGCTATGAGGAGGCGGCGGCGCAGGGGATCGCGGCCGGGATCAACGCCGCGCGGAAGGCGGCGGGAGGGACGCCAGCGACCTTCGACCGGGCCGAATCCTATCTCGGCGTCATGATCGACGACCTCACGACGCATGGCGTCACCGAGCCCTATCGCATGTTCACCTCGCGCGCCGAATTCCGGCTGTCGCTCCGGGCCGACAACGCCGACGAGCGGCTGACGGCGAGGGGAATCGCGCTCGGCTGCGTCGGAGAGAGCCGCGCCCGCGCCTACGAAAGGACCCGCGACGCGCTCGCCAGGGCGCGCGCCAGCCTGCACGCGGCGACCGCAAGCCCGAAGGAGCTTGAGGCGCATGGCCTCGCCGTCAATCGCGACGGCGTCCGCCGCTCGGCCTTCGAACTGGCGGCGCAGGCCGAGTTCCCGATCTCTGTTCTTCAGCGCATCTGGCCGCAGCTTGGAGATATTCCTGCTCATCTTGTGCGCAGGCTAGAGGCGGACGCGAAATACTCGGTTTATCTTGACCGGCAGGCCGAGGACGTGGCCCGCTATCGCCGTGACGATTCGACCCTCCTGCCCGCCGATCTCGACTATGGGCGCCTCGCGGGGCTCTCCAACGAAATGAAGCAAAAGTTCGCCGCCGTCCGCCCCTTGAGCCTCAGCCAGGCCCGGCGGATCGAGGGCGTCACGCCAGCGGCGCTGGCGCTCATCGTCGCCCACGCCCGGCGGATCGAGCGCCAGTCGGCCGGCCGGGTCGCGGCGGGGATGTGAGCCGGCCGCAGGCGACGGCCGACGCGCTTGCTGCGGATCGGAAGGCGGCGCTGCGCCTTGTCCCTGTTTCACGTGAAACAGAGGAGCGCCTGACCGTCTTCGTCGATCTGCTCGACCGCTGGCGAGGCAAGACCAACCTCATCGGCGACTCGACTTTCGCCTCCGTCTGGACCCGCCACATTGCCGATTCGGCTCAGCTTCTCGTCCTTGCGCCGGAGGCGAAACGATGGCTCGACATGGGCTCGGGCGCGGGCTTTCCGGGCCTCGTCATCGCGATTGCGCTGGCCAACGTCCCCGGCGCGATCGTCCATTGCGTCGAAAGCGACCGGCGCAAATGCGCTTTCCTGCGCGAGGCGGCCCGCTTAACCGGCGCGGCGGCGGCCATCCACCCCGTGCGGGTCGAAGCGATCGACCCCGAAAGCCTCGGACCTGTGGACGCCGTGACCGCGCGCGCCTTCGCGCCCTTGCCGCTCGCGCTCGAATTGGCGAGACCATGGCTCGAGCGCGGCGCGACCGCCGTGTTTCCGCGCGGCGAATCAGCTAGAGACCAGATCGCGACGCTGCCGGAGGCCGGTCTTTATGCAATCGAAGCGCTCGAGAGCGTCGTCGAGCGAAGGCCGCGATCCTGCGCATTCGCCGAAGCTGAGGCTCGAGTTCCATGACCGAGACTTCTCTGATCGAGACGCCTCCGACCGAGACGCCCGCTCTCGTCCGCGAGGGAGGCGCGGGGGCGCGTCCGCGGGTCCTCGCCATGGCCAACCAGAAGGGCGGGGTCGGCAAGACGACCACCGCCATCAATCTCGGGACGGCGCTCGCCGCGATCGGCGAGCGGGTTCTCATCATCGACCTCGATCCGCAGGGCAACGCGTCGACCGGGGTTGGCGTCAACCGGCACGCGCGGACGGTTTCGAGCTACGAGATGCTGGTCGGCGAAAAGCCGCTGAGCGACGTCATCGTCCCGACCTCGGTGCCGCGGCTTTCCATCGCGCCCTCGACCATGGACCTGCTCGGCGTCGAACTCGAAATCGCCCAGCACGACAACCGCTCCTATAAGCTGCGCGACGCGCTTCGGGCGTTTGCCCTGGCGAACGCCGCCGATCCGGCGCCGGTCACCTATATCCTGATCGATTGCCCGCCGTCGCTCAACCTCGTCACCCTCAACGCGCTCGCCGCCGCTGACGCGGTCGTCGTGCCGCTCCAGTGCGAATTCTTCGCCCTCGAAGGCCTGTCGCAACTGCTGGCGACCGTCGAACAGGTCCGCGGCGCGCTGAACCCGGCGCTCACGATTCACGGCGTGGTCCTGACCATGTACGATCCCCGCAACAGCCTCGCGGGGCAGGTGGTGGCGGACGTGCGCGCCTATATGGGCGACCAGGTTTACGAGACGGTCATCCCCCGCAATGTCCGCCTCTCCGAAGCGCCCTCGCACGGGAAGCCGGCGCTGCTTTACGATCTCAAATGCGCCGGCAGCCAAGCCTATCTCAAGCTCGCCTCCGAAGTCATTCGCCGCGAGGAGCGCTGGCGCGCCGCCTGACCCACCGGTTCGAACGCGAAGGAAAGACCCATGGCCGAAGACGCAAGCCGGGTAATCGAAAATCGGCCCCGCCTGGGGCGAGGCCTGGCGGCGCTGCTGGGAGGGGCCAATCCGCAGCAGACCGAGTTCGCGCCCGGCGCGCGCCGGGCGCCGATCGAGTTCCTGCGTCCCAACCCGCGCAATCCGCGCAGGCGGTTCGACGAGACTGAGCTCGACGAACTCGCCGCCTCGATCAAGGAGCGCGGGCTCATCCAGCCGATCGTGGTCCGCGCCGTCTCCGGCGCCGTCGACGCTTACGAGATCGTCGCCGGCGAGCGGCGCTGGCGGGCCGCGCAGCGGGCGGGGCTGCACTCGATCCCGGTCATCGTCATCGAGGCCGGCGACCGCGAGGCGCTCGAAATCGCCATCGTCGAAAACGTGCAGAGGGCGGATCTCAACGCGCTCGAGGAAGCGGCCGGCTACGCCGACCTCGGCGAGACTTACGGATATTCGCACGGCGACATCGCCCGCGTGGTCGGCAAGAGCCGCAGCCACGTCGCCAACACCTTGCGGCTCGCGGGCTTGCCCGAACACACCCGGGCTCTTCTCGCGGGCGGGCAGATTACCGCCGGGCACGCACGCGCCCTGCTCGCCGTTTCCGACCCGGACGCCCTCGCCGACCGCATCGTCGCCGAGGGCCTGACCGTCCGGGATGTCGAGCGGCTCAGCGAGAATTCCGGCAGGACCGCGCGGCCGCGAGGGGCAAGCGAGCCCGTCGATCCCGACACCCGCGCGCTTCAGGACAAGCTCGGTCTTTCCCTCGGGACCAAGGTGACCATCCGGCACAGCGGCGAGAGCGGGGAAATTCGCATCGCCTTCACGAATCTGGACCAGTTCGACGACTTCTGCCGGCGGCTGCTCGAGCCGGCGGGGTCACGGCTGAGGTAATCGCTGGACGAGGTTATCCGTCAGGATGCTGTGAAACGGACGGATTGGCCAGCGGAGCGGTCCCGGAATGGCGAACAAGCGGGAGCCGGCATTTTCACGAAAACACGCGTGAAATTAACGAATCTGGAGCCTGCCGGGATCCGGCGGCCGGCTTCAGGGGAGCGGCTGCCTTGA
The DNA here is from genome assembly GCA_963742305.1 of uncultured Alphaproteobacteria bacterium. GTDB lineage: Bacteria > Pseudomonadota > Alphaproteobacteria > Rhizobiales > Beijerinckiaceae > Roseiarcus. The sequence goes on along the minus strand of CAVULN010000013.1, from coordinate 13,260 downwards.
GCCCGGTCTCATGCAAACGTCTTGAGGTCGGCGTTGGCGCCGCAGACGAGAACGCCGACCCGCTCATCGCGTTCGGGCCGGTAGGCGCCGCTGGCGATGGCCGCGAAGGCCGCCGCGCCGCCCGGTTCGGCGATAATTGAAAAGTCCGTCCAGAGTTGGCGCTGCGCCTCGGCGATGCTCGCGTCCCTGACCAGGACGACGCCGCTCACGAACTGGCTCGCGATCTCGAAATTGATGCCGCCGACGCGCTTCGCGCCGAGCGAATCGGCGGCGATTGACTTGACGGCCACGTCGACCGGCGCTTTCGCCTCGAGCGCCGCGTGAAGCGCGCGCGAGCCTTCCGGCTCCACGCCGACCACCTTGACCCGGCCCTGAAACCAGGCGGCGACGCCTGCGATGAGCCCGCCGCCGCCAACCGCGATGAGGACCGTGTCGAGCTTCATAAGCCCGAGCCGTTCGAGGTCCTCCTCCCATTCCTTCGCCACCGTGCCCTGGCCGGCGACCGTCTCCGCCGCGTCGTAGGGATGGACAAGGAGGGCGCCGCTTTCCGCGACATAGGCGTCGCAACGCTGCTGCGCATCGACATAGGCGGCGCCGCCGACAACCGCTTCGGCGCCATAGGCCTTGATTTTCGCGATCTTGGCGGCCGGCGCCGCCTCCGGCACGAACACGCGCGCCCTGATCCCGAGCTTCTGGGCGGCGAAGGCGACCGCGGCGCCGTGATTGCCGCCCGAGGCGGTGGCGCAGCCGGCGCCCGGCGCCGGCCGGGTGAGAAGATTGTGGAAGGCGCCGCGCGCCTTGAACGAACCGGTCGCCTGCAGGCATTCGAGCTTGAGCGACAGCGGCGCGCCGGCCACGGCCGAGGCCGCTTCGAGGAGCGGCGTACGGCGGATGTGGCCGCCGATGCGCGCATGGGCGGCCTTGATGTCGGCGGGCGTGACGGTCGCTGTCATCGCGACGCGCGAGTTTCTAATGCGCCCCGGGTCTTCCTGGGCAGCGCGGCAAGAACCATCGTGTAGCTCCGGCGCAGATAGGCCTCGAGATCACGATCGCCGAGCGAACGGGAGTTCGGTGCGCTGGATCCACGACAATCCGCGCGAGGCGAGATAGGGCGCGGGTCGCAGGCCCGGCAGCTCTTTCAGGATCGCGAAGCTCTCCTCGGAGCACTTGAAGGTCACCGCAAACTCCCGGCCGTCGGACCATCCGCCGATCGCGAACACCTTGCCGCCGATCTTCCACACGCTCGCGTCGCCCCATTGGACGACATGGGTCGCGTGCGGCAGGCTCGCGCAGAACGTGTCATAGCCTTCGCGGGTCATGCGAAACGGCTATATGCTCAGAGCTTGATCGCGTCCTTGAGCTCGCGCAGGTGGTCGAGCTTCTCCTGGGCCAGGCGTTTCTGGTCGTCGTTCGCGTCGGCGACGTCTTCTTCCGCATTCTTGATCTCGTGCGAGAGCGTGTCGGCGTTCAGCTCCTCGAACGGGATCGCGGTCTCCGCGAGCAGGATGAGGCCTTTCGGGCTCGCGTCGGCAAAGCCTCCGCGCACGAACACGCGACGATGCTTGCCCTCGGCGTCGTCGATTCCAACCACCCCTGGCCGCATCGCGGTCATCACCGGCGCGTGCTCGCTGAGCACCTGGAAATCCCCTTCGGCGCCCGGCACGAGCACCGCCTGGGCGGCGCCGTTGAACAAGACCTTGTCCGGCGACACGAGTTCGAAATGAAAAGTCGGCATGAGCGCCCCCGGACGCGACGTTCTTTTAAGCCTCGGCGGCCAGCTTCTTGGCCTTGTCGACCGCCTGCTCGATGGTGCCGACCATGTAGAAAGCGGCCTCCGGCAGATTGTCGTACTTGCCCTCGATGATGCCCTTGAAGCCCTTGACCGTGTCCTCGATCCTCACCTGCACGCCCGGCGTCCCGGTGAAGACGGCGGCGACGTCGAAGGGCTGCGACAGGAACCGCTCGATCTTGCGCGCCCGCGCGACGATCTGCTTGTCCTCTTCCGACAGTTCATCCATGCCGAGAATGGCGATGATGTCCTGGAGCGCCTTGTAGCGCTGCAGCACCTGCTGCACCCGGCGGGCGACATTGTAATGCTCCTCGCCGACGATCGCCGCCGTCAGCATGCGCGAGGTCGAATCGAGCGGATCGACCGCCGGATAAATGCCTTTTTCCGAGATCGCGCGAGAGAGCACCGTCGTCGCGTCGAGGTGGGCGAAGGAGGTCGCCGGGGCGGGATCGGTCAAGTCGTCGGCGGGAACATAGATCGCCTGCACCGAGGTGATCGAGCCCTTGGTGGTGGTTGTGATGCGCTCCTGCAGCGCGCCCATGTCGGTGGCGAGCGTCGGCTGATAGCCGACCGCCGAGGGGATGCGGCCGAGGAGCGCCGACACTTCCGAGCCCGCCTGGGTGAAGCGGAAGATGTTGTCGATGAACAGGAGCACGTCCTGCCCCTGATCGCGGAAATGCTCGGCGACCGTGAGGCCGGCCAGGCCGACGCGCATGCGCGCGCCTGGCGGCTCGTTCATCTGCCCGAACACCAGCGCGCATTTCGATTTCACGTCAGGATCGGGATGATGCGGGTCGGCGTTGACCTTCGATTCGATGAATTCGTGATAGAGATCGTTGCCTTCGCGGGTGCGTTCGCCGACGCCGGCGAACACCGAATTGCCGCCGTGGGTCTTGGCGACGTTGTTGATGAGTTCCTGAATGAGCACCGTCTTGCCCACGCCGGCGCCGCCGAAGAGGCCAATCTTGCCGCCCTTGGCGTAAGGGGCGAGCAGATCGACGACCTTGATGCCAGTGACGAGGATCTGCGCTTCCGTCGACTGATCGACATAGGCGGGAGTCGGCTGATGGATCGCACGGCGCGCCTCCATCTTGATCGGCCCGGCTTCGTCCACGGGCTCGCCGACCACGTTCATGATGCGCCCGAGCGTGCCCTCGCCGACCGGCACCGAAATCGGTTCGCCGGTGTCGGTGACCTCCTGGCCGCGCACCAGGCCCTCCGAAATGTCCATCGCGATGCAGCGCACCGTGTTCTCGCCGAGCTGCTGGGCGACTTCGAGCACGAGCTTGTTGCCGTTGTTGTCGGTCGTCAGCGCGTTGAGGATGGGCGGCAGGTAGCTGTCGAACTTCACATCGACGACGGCGCCGATCACCTGGGTGATGCGGCCGGTGGCATTGGAGATTTCCGCCATAGTCTGCGTCCTTGTTCTCTGATCTCTTGGATCGGCGCCGTCAGAGCGCTTCCGCGCCCGAGATAATTTCGATCAATTCCTTGGTGATCATCGCCTGACGGGTGCGGTTGTAGCGAAGGGTGTATCGCTTCACCATGTCGCCGGCGTTGCGCGTCGCGTTGTCCATCGCGGTCATCTGCGCGCCGAAGAACGAGGCCTGATTCTCGAGCAGGGCGCGATAGATGCGCACCGCGACCGCGCGGGGCAGCAATTGCGCGAGGATCTCGCCCTCGTCCGGCTCGTACTCGTAGGCGGGCGCGTTCTCGTCCTTCGCGCCGAGTTCGGGGGGAATGAGCTGCTGGGCGGTGGGGATCTGCGAAATGACAGACTTGAAGCGCGAATAAAACAGGGTGCAGACGTCGAACGCGCCGTTGTCGAACAGCTCGATCACCTTGTCGGCGATCGGCTTCGCCGTCCCGTAGGCGATCGTGCGCACGGCGCGCAGATCGATCATTTCCAGGATCTGCTTCTCATGGGTGCGGCGAAGCTGATCGTAGCCCTTCTTGCCGACGCACAGGATCTTGACCGTCTTGCCCTGCGCGGCGAGGGCGATCGCCCTTTCGCGCGCGAGCCTCACGATCGCGGTGTTGAAGGCGCCGCAGAGGCCGCGCTCGCCGGTGCACACCAGAAGGAGATGCGTCTGATCCGTCCCGCTGCCGGCCAGGAGACGCGGGCCCTGCCCGTCGGTCGCGGCGCCGGCCAGATTGGTCAGCACCGTTTCGACCTGCTCGGCATAGGGACGCGCCGCCTCGACCGCGCCCTGCGCCCGGCGCAGCTTCGAGACGGCCACCATCTGCATCGCCCGGGTGATCTTCTGCGTCGATTTGACCGAGGCGATCCGGTTTCTGAGCTCTTTCAGCGACGGCATCGCTCAGCGCCTCCACGCGCGCGCTTCGAGACCGGATTGGCTCAGGGAGCGGCGCATCTCAGGCGAAGGTCGCGGAGTAAGCTTCGACCGCTGTCTTGAGCTTGGCCTCGACGTCGCTCGAAAGGTCGCCGGAGGCGCGGATCGCCTCCAGAATGTCCGGGTTCTTCGCCCGCAGAAAGCCGAGAAGGCCGTCCTCGAACGGCCGGACCTTGTCGAGCGGCAGCTTGTCGAGATAGCCGTTGACGCCCGCATAGATGACGCTGACCTGCTCCTCCATCTTGAGCGGCGAGAATTGCGGCTGCTTGAGAAGCTCGGTCAACCGCGCGCCGCGGTTGAGCAGGCGCTGGGTGACCGCGTCGAGATCCGAGCCGAACTGGGCGAAGGCGGCCATTTCACGATATTGCGCGAGCTCCCCCTTGATCTTCCCGGCGACCTTCTTGGTCGCCTTGGTCTGCGCGGCCGAGCCGACGCGAGACACCGAAAGACCGACGTTCACCGCGGGCCGGACGCCCTGATAGAAGAGGTCCGTCTCGAGGAAGATCTGTCCGTCGGTGATCGAGATCACGTTGGTCGGAATGTAGGCCGAGACGTCGTTGGCCTGGGTCTCGATGATCGGGAGCGCCGTGAGCGAGCCCGAGCCATTGTCCTTGTTGAGCTTGGCGGCGCGCTCGAGCAGCCGCGAATGGAGATAGAACACATCGCCCGGATAGGCTTCGCGGCCCGGTGGGCGCCTGAGCAGGAGCGACATCTGGCGATAGGCGACCGCCTGCTTGGAGAGGTCGTCGTAGACGATGACCGCGTGCATCCCGTTGTCGCGGAAGAACTCGCCCATCGCGCAGCCGGAAAACGGGGCGAGGAACTGCATCGGCGCCGGGTCGGAAGCGGTGGCGGCGACGATGATCGAATATTCGAGCGCGCCGTGCTCCTCAAGAACCTTGGCGAACTGGGCCACCGTCGAACGCTTCTGTCCGACCGCGACATAGACGCAATAGAGCTTCTTCGACTCGTCCGTGCCCTGATTCAGCGACTTCTGGTTGAGAATGGTGTCGAGGGCGATCGCGGTCTTGCCGGTCTGGCGATCGCCGATGATGAGTTCGCGCTGGCCGCGGCCAATCGGGATCATGGCGTCGATCGCCTTCAGGCCCGTCGCCATCGGCTCGCTCACCGACTTGCGCGGAATGATGCCCGGCGCCTTGACATCGACGCGGGCGCGCTTGGCCGCGTTGATCGGACCCTTGCCGTCGATCGGATTGCCGAGCGCGTCGACGACGCGGCCAAGAAGCTCCTTGCCGATCGGCACATCGACGATCGCGCCGGTGCGCTTGACCGTCTGGCCTTCCTTGATCTCGCGGTCGGCGCCGAAAATGACGATGCCGACGTTGTCGCTCTCCAGATTGAGCGCCATGCCGCGCGTGCCGTTCTCGAACTCGACCATTTCGCCGGCCTGGACCTTGTCCAACCCATAGGCGCGCGCGATGCCGTCGCCGACGCTTAAGACCTGGCCGACCTCGCTGACCTGCGCTTCGGCGCCGAAATTGGCGATCTGGGTCTTGAGGATCGAGGAAATTTCCGCGGCCCGGATGTCCATCAGCCGACCTCTTTCATGGCAAGGCGAATTGCGTTGAGTTTTGTCTTGAGCGAGCCGTCGATCATGCGCGACCCGAGTTTGACGATCAAGCCGCCGACGATCGAGGGATCGACCTTCATGTCAAGATCGACCTCCCGGCCGCCGGAAGCGGCGCGCAGCGCCTCCTTGAGCGCGGCGACATGGTCCCCGGTCAAGGCGGCGGCGCTCGTGACTTCCGCCCGGGTCACGCCCCGGGAGGTCTCGTCGAGCTTGCGATAGTCGGCGATCATTTCGCGGATGAAGAACAGGCGCCGCTTCGAGGCGACCAGCCGGATGAAGTTGGCGGCGATTCCGTCGATGCCGGCGTCGGCGAGAATGGCGTTGAGCGCTTTCAGCTGGTCGGCGGCCGAAAACACCGGGCTCCTCACCAGCCGTTCGAGGTCCGGGCTTTCGGCGATGAGCGCGTCGAACCGCCGCAAGGCGTCGGCGACAGGGCCGGTCTGCCGGTCGTCGCGGGCGAGCGAAAAGAGAGCGGACGCGTAACGTCCCGAGACGCCGGAAACGGTCGTGTCTTCGTCCGCCACGCGAGGCCACCCCATAAAAACGCCCAAGCTTCGCGCGGCCGTCCGCCCGACGGGCCCGCGAAGCTCAGGAATTCTCGACGATTCCGCGCTCGAACCTGGGCGCGCGGCCAAAGCCCGCCGATAAGGCGGCGTTGCCTAACATAGGAGTTTTCGGGGCGCAACCTGCCGTCGGCGCGGCTGAAGCTCGCGACTGTGGGCGCGACAAGGAGAGGCCGGCAACGACCATTGGGGCCGAAGAGCCTCCGCGACTATAGCCGCTCGATGGTCATGGAGGTCGACGGCCGGTTCGCGTTCTCCGGACAAGGCGGCTGGGACCCCGCCGCGCCCCCATCAGCCCTCCGCGGCCTCCGTTTCGCGCAACGACCTGGCGAGCGCGGCGCCGGCGGTCGAGCGCAGCGAGGAGGCGAGCGCCTCGAGCGCGGCCTCCCGCGGCGAGCCGCGCTTGAAGACGAGCCTGACGAGGCGCGAGGCGCCTTCGCCGACGATCCGCAAGCCCTCGATTCCCGCGTCCGAACGGCGCCAGTCGGCGTAGGCGAGGAGGGGCGCGAGCGTCGCCCCCTGTCCGGCCGCGGCGAGATGGCGCAAGGTCTCGAGGCTCGTCCCGCGGACGTCGGCGCCGAGCGCCGTCCTCTCCGCGGCGCCGCAGAGCGCGAGCGTCTGATCCCGCAGGCAATGGCCGTCGGCCAGCAGGAGGAGGGCGCCGGGATCGATCTCGTCGACGCCGATCGAGCCGCGCCCGCGCTTTCCGTCTTGACCGACGAAGACGAGGAAGAAGGGTTCGTCGTAGAGCCCGATCGAGGTCAGCCTCGCCTCGCGCGGATCGGTCGCGATCACCGCCGCGTCGAGGGCGCCGTCGCGCAGGCGGGCGAGAAGCCGGTCGGTCAGGTCCTCCATGAGATAAAGGGGCGTCCGCGGCAGCGCGCCCGCGAGTTCAGGCAGCGCGACCGGCAGCAGATAAGGCGCGACGGTCGAGATGATTCCGAGACGCAGCTCGCCGGAGAACGGATCGCGCGCGGCTTGAGCGGACGCGGTCACGCCCGCCGCGGCGGCGAGCGTTGCGCGCGCCTGCGCCACCACGGTCGCCGCCCGGTCGCTGACCCGGGCGCCGCGGCCCTCGCGGTCGAACAGGCGGAGCCCGAGTTCGGTCTCGAGCTTGAGGATTTGCCCGCTCAGCGTCGGCTGGCTTACATGGCAGGCCGCCGCCGCCCGGCCGAAATGGCCATAGTCGGCGACCGCGACCACATATTCGAGGTCTCGCAGGTTCATGGGACTAGACATTGGCGGCGCCAATCGCTTGTCAAGAGACAATCGATTGGACCTATCGCCAATCGGGCGCTATCGGTGTTGAGGTGACTGTCCAGGAAGCGCTTCGTGAGGTTTCCGGGGACCGCCAAAACACATCGCTCACTGCGCCTGCGGCCAGCAAACATGCGGATGATCGGATTCACCCATTTGATCCATCTCAACGCCGACGGCCATGGACAGCGGCAAGCCTGGAACCGCAGCGTCGGAGGCGGCGCGCCCCAATCGCCATGCGGCGCCTCAAGGAACCTGGATCATTTCGTTCGACGGATGAAGCTGAACGCAATTGGAGGAAAGCATGACAAGTGAAAGCAAGTGCCCCGTCGCGGGCGGCGGGATGCACACGCGGTCGAACCGCGACTGGTGGCCGAACCAGCTCGATATCAGCGTCCTGCACCAGAACTCCGACCTGTCCGACCCGATGGACGAGGATTTCGACTATGTGAAGGAATTCCAAAGCCTCGACCTCGACGCCGTGATCAAGGACCTGCACGGCGTGATGACGAACTCGCAGGACTGGTGGCCGGCCGATTTCGGCCACTACGGCGGCTTGTTCATCCGCATGGCCTGGCACAGCGCCGGCACCTATCGCATCGCTGACGGACGCGGCGGCGCGGGCGCCGGCCAGCAGCGCTTCGCGCCGCTCAACAGCTGGCCGGACAACGCCAACCTCGACAAGGCGCGCCGGCTCCTCTGGCCGGTCAAGCAGAAATACGGGCGGAAGATTTCATGGGCGGACCTCCTGATTCTCGCCGGCAACGTCGCGTTCGAGTTGATGGGCTTCAAGACTTTTGGCTTCGGCGGCGGCCGCAAGGACGTCTGGGAGCCGGAGGAGCTCTACTGGGGGCCTGAGGGAACCTGGCTCGGCGATGAGCGCTATAGCGGCGAGCGCGAGCTCGCCAATCCGCTGGCCGCGGTGCAGATGGGTCTCATCTACGTCAATCCCGAGGGACCGAACGGCAAGCCGGACGCGCTCGCCGCGGCGAAGGACATCCGCGAAACGTTCAAGCGGATGGCGATGGACGACGAGGAGACGGTCGCGCTGATCGCCGGCGGCCACACCTTCGGAAAGACCCACGGCGCAGGCGATCCGTCCTTCATCGGCGCAGCTCCCGAAGCCGCCGCCATCGAGGATCAGGGCCTCGGCTGGAAAAGCAAGCACGGGACCGGCGTCGGCGCCGACGCCCTTACCGGAGGGCCGGAAGTCATCTGGTCGCAGACGCCGACCAAGTGGAGCAACCACTTCTTCGACAATCTCTTCAAATTCGAATGGGAACTCGAGAAGAGCCCGGCCGGGGCCTTCCAGTGGGTCGCCAAGGGGGCCGAAGCCACGATCCCCGATCCCTTCGATCCGTCGAAGAAGCGGCGCCCGACGATGCTGACGACCGACCTCTCGCTCCGGGTGGACCCGGCTTACGAGAAGATCTCGCGCCGGTTCTACGAGCATCCCGATCAGTTCGCCGACGCGTTCGCGCGCGCCTGGTTCAAGCTCACCCATCGCGACATGGGGCCGAAGATCCGCTATCTCGGCCATCTCGTTCCGCAAGAGGCGCTGATCTGGCAGGATCCGATTCCCGCTGTCGATCACCCGCTGATCGACGAGCAGGACATCGCCGCGCTGAAAGCGAAGATCCTCGGGTCCGGCCTCACGGTTCCTCAGCTGGTTTCGGCGGCCTGGGCGTCGGCCTCGACCTTCCGCGGCTCCGACAAGCGCGGCGGCGGCAACGGCGCGCGCATCCGCCTCGATCCGCAGAAGGACTGGGAGGTCAACAACCCGGCCGAGCTCAAGGCGACGCTGGCGAAGCTCGAAGCGATCCAGAAAGACTTCAACGCCTCCGCCAAGGGCGGCAAGAAGGTCTCGCTCGCCGACCTGATCGTGCTCGGCGGCGGAGCGGCGATCGAGAAGGCGGCGAAGGACGCAGGCCACGACGTGAAGGTCCCCTTCACGCCGGGACGGATGGACGCTTCGCAGGCCGAGACGGACGTCGAATTGGTCGGCGTGCTCGAGCCGCGGTCGGACGGCTTCCGCAATTATCGCAGCGCCAAGGAGTTCATGGCGCCCGAAGAGGCGTTGATCGACAAGGCCCAGCTCCTCAGGCTGACCGCTCCGGAAATGACCGTCCTCATCGGCGGCCTGCGCGTCCTCGGCGCGAATGCGGACAAATCGAAGCACGGCGTCTTCACCAGGAAGCCTGGAACGCTGAGCAACGACTTCTTTGTCAACCTCCTCGACATGTCCGCCGAATGGAAGCCCGTTGAAGGCAAGGAGGGGGTTTACGAGGCGCGCGACCGGAAGACGGGCGAAGTCAAGTGGACCGGCACGCGCGTCGATCTCATCTTCGGCTCGCACTCGATCCTACGCGCGCTGGCCGAGGTCTATGGGTCCTCCGACGGGAAGGAGAAGTTCGTGAAGGACTTCGCCAGAGCGTGGGCGAAGGTGATGAACCTCGACCGCTTCGACCTCGTCTACAAGAGCGAGCCGGCGCTCAAGATCGCGGCGGAATGATCGTTCGGGTTATCGCGTTCGACGAGCGAGCAGGAGGGCGGCGCGGGATGGGAGTCCCGCGCCGCTCCTGCGCGGCCCATGCGGCGGGGACATGACCGGCCCCGGCCTCATCCCTGAACTCGACGTGCGCGATCTCGCACGATCGCTCAGCTTCTACGTCGAGCTGATCGGCTTCAGGATAAGGTTCGAGCGGCCGGAGGAGCGGTTCGCCTACCTCACCCTGGACGATGCGCATCTCATGCTGGAGGAAGCCGCCGGACCCGGCCGCCGCTTTCGAACGGCCCCGCTCGAGCGCCCGTATGGACGCGGGGTGAACTTTCAGATCAGGGTCGCCGACGCCGCGGCGCTCCACGGCCGCGTCTGCGCCGCGGGCCTTGTCCCGTATCTCCCGCTTGAAGAGCGCTGGTACCGGCAGAACCGGGCCGAGAACGGCGGCCGGCAATTCGTCATCGCGGATCCCGACGGCTATCTCCTGCGTTTCTATACCGGCCTTGGACAACGGCCGGCGCAAGGGTAGGCTCTGTGCCCGGCCTTGCCCGCCCGAGCCTGGAATCCAGTTCCCTTACCCTCCCCGCCCTGCTAATGCCGCGGCCCAATGACCGCGCACCCGATCGACAACATCCGCAACTTCGCGATCATCGCCCATATCGACCACGGCAAGTCGACGCTCGCCGACCGGCTCATCCAAGAGACCGGGACGATCGCCGAGCGCGAGATGGTCGAGCAGGTGCTCGATTCGATGGACATCGAGCGCGAGCGCGGCATCACCATCAAGGCGCAGACGGTGAGACTTGAATATCGCGCCAAGGACGGCAGGCTCTATGTCTTGAACCTCATGGACACGCCCGGCCACGTCGACTTCGCCTACGAGGTGTCGCGGTCGCTCGCCGCCTGCGAAGGCTCGCTCCTGGTGGTCGACGCGAGCCAGGGGGTCGAGGCGCAGACCCTCGCCAATGTCTATCATGCGCTCGAGGCGGGGCACGAAATCGTGCCGGTGCTCAACAAGATCGACCTGCCCGCCGCCGAGCCCGACCGCATCAAGGAGCAGATCGAGGACGTGATCGGTCTCGACGCCTCGGAGGCGGTGCCGATCTCGGCCAAGACCGGCCTCAACATCCCCCTCGTGCTCGAGGCGATCGTGGGGCGCCTGCCGCCTCCAAGGGGCGACGAGGCGGCGCCGCTCAAGGCGCTTCTGGTCGATTCCTGGTACGACGCCTATCTCGGCGTCGTGGTGCTTGTCCGCGTCATGGACGGGCGCCTGAAAAAGGGCATGCGCATCCGCATGATGGGCGCGGGCGCAGCTTATGAAATCGACCGCATCGGGGTCTTCCGGCCGAAGATGACCGAGGCCGCCGAACTCGGCCCGGGCGAGGTCGGCTACATCACCGCCCAGATCAAGCAGGTCGCCGACACTCGCGTCGGCGACACGATCACCGACGATCGGCGCCCGACGGCCGAGGCGCTGCCCGGCTTCAAGCCGGCTCAGCCGGTTGTTTTCTGCGGCCTTTTCCCGGCCGACGCCGCCGATTTCGAAGACCTGCGCGCGGCGATGGGCAAGCTCAGGCTCAACGACGCGAGCTTCTCCTATGAGATGGAGACTTCGGCCGCCCTCGGCTTCGGCTTCCGCTGCGGCTTTCTCGGGCTCCTGCATCTCGAAATCATCCAGGAGCGGCTCGAACGCGAGTTCAACCTCGACCTCATCGCCACCGCGCCATCGGTCATCTACCGGATCGCGCTCACCGACCAGTCGGAGATCGAGCTCCACAATCCGGCCGACATGCCCGACCCGGTCAAGATCGCCGAGATCAGGGAGCCGTGGATCAAGGCGACCATCCTCACCCCGGACGATTATCTCGGCGCGATCCTGAAACTCTGCCAGGACCGGCGCGGCGTGCAGATCGACCTCAACTATGTGGGCAAGCGGGCGATGGTGGTCTACGAGCTGCCGCTCAACGAAGTGGTGTTCGACTTCTATGACCGCCTCAAGTCGATCTCCAAGGGCTACGCCTCGTTCGACTATGCGCTCGCCGACTATCGCACGGGCGACCTGGTCAAGATGTCGATCCTGGTCAACGCCGAGCCGGTCGACGCGCTGTCGATGCTGGTCCACCGCGACCGGGCCGAGGCGCGCGGCCGGGCGATGGTCGAGAAGCTCAAGGACCTGATCCCGCCGCACATGTTCCAGATCCCGGTCCAGGCGGCGATCGGGGCCAAGATCATCGCCCGCGAGACGATCCGCGCGCTCCGCAAGGACGTCACCGCGAAGTGCTACGGCGGCGACGCCACCCGCAAGCGCAAGCTCCTCGAGAAGCAGAAGGCGGGCAAGAAGAAGATGCGCCAGTTCGGCAAGGTCGACATCCCGCAGGAAGCCTTCATCGCCGCGCTGAAAATGGATACGTGAGCGCGGAGCGACCGATGCGTGCTGTCGCCGAGGTTCACGCGCTCCTCTTCGACGTGTTCGGCACGGTCGTCGACTGGCGCGGCGGGGTGGCGCGGGAATCCAAGGCTTTCCTCGCCCGCCATGCGCCGGGCGCCGATCCGGCCGCCTTCGCCGATGCGTGGCGGCGCCGCTATTCGCCGGCGATGGAGGAGGTGCGCTCCGGGCGCCGTCCCTTCGTGCGCCTGGACCTGCTCCATCTGGAAAACCTCCGGGCGACGCTGCCCGAGTTCGGGATCGACCCCGCCGACATTCCGCATGCCGAACTGGACGCGCTGAACCTCGCCTGGCGCAAGCTCGACCCCTGGCCGGACGCGGTTCCGGGCCTCACGCGGCTCAAGCGCCGATTCATCATCGCGCCCCTCTCCAACGGCAACATCCGCCTGATGCTGGACCTCGCCAAGCGCTCGGGCCTTCCGTGGGACGCCATCCTCGGCGCGGAGATTGCGCAGGCCTATAAGCCGAGCCCGCAAGCCTATCTGCGCAACGCCGAGGCGCTGATGCTTGAGCCGGGAAGCGTCTGCCTTGTCGCCGCGCACAATGGCGATCTGGCCGCAGCGCGGGGATGCGGGTTTCGCACCGCTTTCATCCCCCGCCCGGCCGAGCACGGGCCGGATCAGACTGCCGATGTTGGGCCTGAAGAGAACTGGGACGCGGTCGCCAACGATCTCGAAGACCTGGCGACCCAGCTCGGCGCCTGAGACACGGAAATGGAGCGGGTGAAGGGAATCGAACCCTCGTATTCAGCTTGGAAGGC
>CAVULN010000012.1:0-29301 GCA_963742305.1 uncultured Alphaproteobacteria bacterium | reverse complement strand
GCGAAAATCGCGCTTTGGTTGTATTCAGGGCTTCCGCCGCGCGCGCTTCGTCCCCGGCGAACGCCGGCTCGGTCGCTGCGACCGCTTGGCCCGCGCCGCCTCGGCCGGCTTCAGGCGAAGCGGACCGCGGCGGGTTGGCGGCGATCGTCGCGGCGCACTCACTCCCGTGAGCGTCAGGCTGTCGCCGGTCGTATCGAGATCGTCAGGCCGGAGATCCGCCGACGGCGTGGGCGAGCACGGCCGCCAGGTCCTGCGCCTGCGTCATGCCGTGCGGTCAGGTAGGAGAGTGAGGAAGACGCGAGCTGGATCGTGTCCGGACTTGCGCCGAAGCCGCAAAGCCTTTGATCGTCTCCGCGCCGAAGGACGAGCCCAGGACGAACTGTTCGGCGCCGTTCGTGGTCGCGTCGATGGTTTCGACCGAATGATAGGCGAGGGGGTCTGAGCCCATCCCTGTGATCTGCAGGACTCCGCGCCGCCCCCTCTCGTCACCGTCATGCCGGATCGTAGAGCAGGAGCTGGTTCGTGGTGGCGCTGAGGTTCAGATTATCGGCGGCAGATTGTCGTAGCCGGAGCCGGAGAACGATTCGTACGACGTATAGGCCCGGCCTTGGACGTTCGATGCTGGTTTCCGACGAGCGCCGGCGAGTCTTGACCTTGGCGCTGGTCAGCGCCGCGCCATAGGCCAGATCGGCGGACGACTGCGAAGGCGTGAGCGTGAAGTTCGCGGCGGTCAGAGGAAGCAGCCCGGAAAGCGTGATGGTGAATTCCGTTTTGACGTTGCCCGCGTCGCCGGCAAGGGTCGGCCTCGACATAGGTGACGTTCTTTGCCGGATTCAGCTCGTAGCGCACCTGGGCGCCGCGCCGCTGAACGCCGCGGAGCCGATGAAGGTGAAATTCTGGATGCCGGCCTTGGTGAGGTCGCTGGTCATGCGGCTCAGGTCGATGACGTCCCTCGCCAGATCGAAACCGGACATCGAGGTGCCGCCTTCGCCAATGGAGAGATAGGTGAGAATGTTGGCGCCCCGCCGCCATCAGATATTGCGCGCCCTGGCCGCCGACAAAGTTCGTCTCGCCGGCGCCCCCGAACAGATGCACCAGGAACCGTTGCCCAGAAGCGTCGTCGGCGCCGACCCGCTGGCGACGACTTGGCGGTGCTGGTCGCGGAGAGCACAGTCGTGGTCGAAGACCGGCGGCCTCGTAGGCCGTAGGGCCTGAGTCGAAGCGGCGGGATTCGAGGAATAGACGATCGTGGTTCCGTCACGGTCGAACGCCGGTGGTGGCGGAAAATAGGCGCCGCATAAATCCCATCCGATGGCATTGTCGGCGATTGAAAATACCGCTCATCGTATAGGTGGAGCTCGAGATCCCTGCCTCGACCGCGTAGCCTCGCGCCAGCAGATAGTTGCCCGAGACGGTCACATCGGTCAGATTGCCAAACGCCTGTTGGAAAGCCGATGTCGCTATTCGCCGGCCCCTGCGCATCGGCGTTCTGCGTTCCATCGATCGAGTATTGCCGTTATGACGGTCGGCCCTGTCGAGCCGTCCACCCAAATCGCATCGGAGTGCGCACCCGTCAAATATGCGGTGCCGGAGAAGTAATTCCCGGTGACGACGCCGGAGCGGATGTCGATCGCGTCGCTCGGCGAATCGAGAAAGCTCTTGTCCTTGATCGTGATGCCCAGGTGGACTCGATCCAATTGTTGCTTTCGGTCGGCGATTTGGAGCCCTCGAACGTGCAGTTCTCCAGCCGTCGCGCCGCTGTAGGCGGCTGCCTGGTACACCGGCCAAGGCGATCCTGTGGTACACCCGCTGAAGCTGCAGTCCTTGATCGTGACATTGTTCGCCTCGATGATCACCGTCGCCGAGCCAAAATTGATGCCGCTCAGCACGGCGCCGGCCTGAGTGACGTACAGCGTGTTTTTGGAAGGCGAGTAATAGTATGGCGCCTTAGTGCTTTGCGTGATCGAGGCGACGGCGAGTAGCGAGACGCGGCGAGCGGATTGCCCGTCTCCGTGTCGATGCCCGGCAAAACCGCGCCGGGATCGGCGTTGCGGATCATTTGAATCTCTTGGGCGGATGATCATGGTTACGCCTCGGTCACAGCGCGGGAAGCCGCGCCACCGCCCGAGCCATAGCTTCCGGCTGTTGTCTGCTACTGAAGGTCACTGTTAAATTCCGACGCGTCCGGCTATCGCTGTCGCGCGCTCGCCCGCTCAATTCGAACAGCGGCTCTTTTCCGGGACTTTTTTCGTTCGAATGGGAGGGTCTGGGTCAAGGGGCGCGCAAGCACGGCGCAGCGGCCGGCGAGCGCCCTTGTCGTTGAGCCGGGGGCCCGGGATGGTCCTTCGCGATCGCAGGGCCGGGCGGCGCGACGCGCCTCAGGGCCCGGAGGGGCTCTGTCTCGCGATGATGAAGGTATACCCGATCCCGGCGGCGATCAGGATGACCGCCAGCACGTTCATCGGCACGTTGCTTCCGGCGTGATTGCCGACCTGATTGGCGATTGCGAACGCCACGGCGGGCAGCATGAAATGCGCCAGGACTTTCATGCCCCCGTCAGTGAACATGAAGTAGGTGAGAACGACGCAAATGAAACATATCACCGTGACAAAATCGTAGACGGTCCTGCATTCTGTCCGTCCAGTTCCTCGGCCGGGCGCCGTCGCCGGTCCAGCCTCACGGCGACAACGCGACCCGAAAGCCCCTAAATGAACACGCCAATTGGCCCGACGCGCAAAGATCCCCTTCGTCCGGTCAGGCGCCGCCCGCTTTCAGACCGCCGCTCCGCGCCCCTCTCCAGGATGCAAGCGCCTTCCGGATCACGTATTCGGCCGCGATCAGGACCCAATCGAGAAAGAAGAACAGCGCCAGCGCGAACACGAAGAGCGCGATCCCCGTAAGGTCGTGGAACATGCCCTCGATCGTATCGACGCCGAGATAATAAGCGCCGAGGACGAGAGTGATGACCCGGAAGACGTTGGCGAGAATGGTGATTGGAACGATCGACAGGATCAGGATCAGCCTGCGGACAGGATGGCGGCGCACAAACTCGTGCACGTAGAAAACGCCGATCGCGGACAAGGCGAAGATCGAATTGATGCCCGAACAGGCGTCCTTCACCATGAGCTCGTACGAGCCGATCATGATCATGGCGCCGTTCTGGGCCACCGGGTAGCCGA
Organism: uncultured Alphaproteobacteria bacterium; assembly: GCA_963742305.1. GTDB lineage: Bacteria > Pseudomonadota > Alphaproteobacteria > Rhizobiales > Beijerinckiaceae > Roseiarcus. The sequence continues at coordinate 26,122 of CAVULN010000012.1, read as the reverse complement.
GATCATAGAGGAGGTTGGAGACGACGTCGGAGATCCATACTTTCAGCGGCACGGTGAACGCGTCGAGCAGCCACCCCGGCGGGGGGATGGAAAAGACCAGAAAGGCGAGAGGAAACGCGAAGACGCGCGCCAGCGGCCAGCCGCCGACGAGCAAAATGCATCCCAGCAGCACCGGGATCTGGGTCGCCACCTCCACCATAGGGATATCCTGCGACCGCGCGACCGCCATCGTGAGCAGGGAAAAGATGAGAACGATCCAGCCGACGGCCAGCGCAGGCTTGAGTTCGATGTCGCGGATCCTGTCGCGCTGCTGCCAGGCGAGCCACGCCGCGGCCAGCATGATGAGGGGGCCGTGTCCCTCCTGGTCGGTGCGCCACGCGGTGGCGGCCAATCTCAGATAGGTCGGCAGGTAGGCGACAAGGAAGGACGCCGCGAGCGCGGCGAGGAACGCCAGACTGACGCCGCGGCTCTGGGCGCGAGCCGAGAGTGAGGCTCCCGGCTGAACGGGCTCGGATTTCAGCGTCTCGATCGACATGCCCGCTCTCGAAGGTCTTGGGCTGCGCCCGCTTTGCCGGCCGGAGTCCTCGGCGACGCCCGCGTCCTCAATGCGCATTGTCGCCGGTAAAAATAACCAGGGCGGTTCTTAACATGACCGCGAAGTCGAGCCAAACGCTCCAATTGTTGATGTACCAGATGTCGAGCTCCACCCGGCGCTCCATCTTGTCGAGCGTATCGGTCTCGCCGCGGGCGCCGTGAATCTTGCGCCCAACCGGTTATGCCGGATTTCACGTGGTGGCGGAACGCGTATTTCTCGATGGCGGAAGTGAAATAGCGCTCGTGCGCCGAGGCGTGCGGGCGCGGACCCACGAGCGACATATCGCCGAGGAACACGTTGATCAGTTGCGGCAGTTCGTCGATGCTGTAGCGGCGCAAAAACCGGCCGACCCGGGTCACCCGCTTGTCGTCCTTCTGCGCCTGGGGGACGACGTCGCCGTTTTCCATGACCGTCATGGTGCGGAACTTGTAGATCCGGAACGGGCGGCCGTTGAACCCGTGCCGCGTCTGGCGGAACAGCGCCGGGCCAGACGAGTCCAGCCGGATCGCGATCGCCGCGCCAAGCAGGATCGGCGAGAGGACGATCAGTCCGATGGACGACAAGACAATGTCGACCGCGCGCTTGAGCGCCTGCTCCCCAGGCGAGAGGGCCGCGCGTTGAAGCTCGATCGCAACCGTATCGCCGATGTCGTAACGCGCGCGGTGGAACAGCTGCGCCAGCGTTCCGAACGGAACCAGGGTGACCGGCAGCGGCAGCACCCTCAGCCGCCGCGCCGCCTCGCGCACATAGGACATGTGCTCCGGATCGACGAACAGCATGACCTCTTCGATGACGGAGCTGCGGCAGAGCGAAATGACGTTGTCGATCACTTCGTCCGCCCTCGGACCGCCGTCCGGCATATGGAAATGGGCGGCGGTGTGATACCCGTGGCGGGTCAAGTTCTCGGTGAATGCGGGCGGAACCCTCTCTTCGCAGGTCAGGCTGACGATCGTGCGGCCCTTGAGCGCTCCGCTTTCCAGCGCCCGCGGCAGCGCGAATCTCCATGCCGCCCGGTGGCCCAGAAGCGCCGCGACGCCGATCGCCCAGAACAGGATGACGTCGCCGCGCGACAGATCGTGGCTCACCCCCCAGCTGAAAACGCCCGAAGCCAGAATCAGGAAGGCCCCGCACCAGGCGCCCAGCACGCTGCGAGCCTGGTCGTCCCACACCATGAGGCGGGTGGGGCTGTAGAGCCTCTGGACCCGCATCACCGCAACGAAAAGAATGGCGACGAAGATGGCTGCGGCGAGGGTGTGGGAATACTCGCCGGCGAACGCATCGGGAATATTGTTGTAGATCGCCTTGGCGAGGGTCGCGCTCCCGAGGATCAGAGCAAGGTCGATGCAAAGGGCGGTCGAGGCGATCCCGCCGTAGGAGATCGGCAGCCGCCAGCGCGTTCCGCGCGCAACGAGCGCCCCGCCGGTTGTCCCGCGGAGTCGCCCGCCGATTCAGATGCAATTTGACTGTCAGTCGTCATCTGCGGCTCATGCTGTGTTGACGCGCGGCCGGCGTGTTCGCACGTTCCGGCTCCTTCGTTGGAAAATTCGGTTGCGACGGTAAAATTCCACTACCCCGAGACGGATGAAGCCTGGCCCTGGCCAAGGCCGGCGTGTGGCCGGGCGGTCGAGCGCGCGACAATTGACCGGAGCGCAGTGTAAGCAAATCTCGGTCCAAGACAAGCTTCCCGACCGGGGCGGCGGCCCGGCAAACCCGTCGGACCCGATTCCCGATCCGCCGGAAGCGCTTTGACCTCGCCAAATGTGGCAGGTGGCGCATGGATGTCTGGACAGGCGAAAGTTGTCGAGTTATGGGACGGCCCGTCGTGGCCGGCGGTTTGATCAAGAACAATGTGAGCACAGACTGGGGCACTGATGTTTAGCGCGCTTGTATTTCTGTTTCGGATCGTTGTCGGGTTAGCTATACTTGGTGGGGTGTGGTTCGTATTCGATAATATTCACGACCGAAACACGGAAATTATAATGGCGACCATAGGTCTTCTGTATTCATTCATATTCATTATTTCAGGACGCCTGCAGTATTTTGGCCTGACGGTGTTCTCCGTCTTCGGCCGGGCGTCATCTTATGTTCAGAAGATCCCCTATGATCATGTGATGCGTGATGAGATCGGGCTACGGGCTCCCCGAAGCTTCACATTCCTCAATGTCATTTTTGCGGCGCTGATCGAGATTCTCTGTCTGTTCCGCCTCTTCTCGTCCCTCTTGGGCCACGCCTCGCTTTTGGGCCGCGGCTGGGATGCTTTGTCCGAACCGATCCGCTCCCTGGCGCAGCCGCTCCTCGCGTTCCTCCATTCCGCCAATTTCTAGCCGTTACTTGACAGTCGCGCTGGGAGCTTTCGTCCTGTCCGCTTCCGGCAGGAGCGCCAGCAAGGGGACCCCATGACGGTCGCGGCGAATGTCTTGAGCCTCGGTTGCGCCGCGCTCGCCGTCGCGCTCATGCCGGCCGTCGCCTGGGCGCAGTCGGACCCGGCCGGTCTGAAGGCGTTCGCCGTCCATATCAACCACACGCCGCGCCAGCCATGGCCCGGCTACGGCGTTTATCTCGGCAACGGTCTCATTCTCACTGCGGCCCACGTGGCCGGGAACGTGGCGCAGACGAAGCCCCATGTCGTCATCGCCGGCCAGGACCTGGCGGCGACGCTCGTCAAGCAGGGCAACCTCGACGCTGTGGATCTGACCCTGCTGTCGATTGACGGGACGAAGCTGCCGGTCGATCTGCAGATGCGCCGCATGCCGTTGTGCGAGCAATCGCCTTATCCTGGCGAAACGGTCGTCGTCGCCATTCCGGAAGGAACGGCCCCCTCCAGGATTCTGCCCCGCCGGGCGATCCCTGCCGACCTGCGGGCGCGGTTCGGCACCGCGATCGCCGACGTCGCCTCGACCGGGAATTCCGGGTCGGGGGTGTTCGACGCGCACGACCTGTGCCTGCTCGGGATCATAAGCCGCAAGATTTCGGTCACCCGGCGGCCGCCCCAAATCGGCGCGCCCTCCCGCACGACCGACATCGCCAAGTATTTCGTCCCGGCGGCGGCGATCAAGGACTTCATCCCGCAGGGCGTCTCGTTCTAGATCGCGTTCCGCCCGAGCCCGGAATCACGTTGGTCAAATTTGCTTGATGAGGCGCCGCGCCGGGCAAAAGAATGATATGGCGGCCTATCCCGCGGAATCCGGCGCCTGAGCGCCTGCATGCCGGGAATCCGGCGCAGCGCGCGCCGCCGTTCGCGCCATGCGGTTCGTCCGGGCGCTAGCTGGGGTTGAAGAGAGGCTTTCGACCATGAGATCCTCCCGGTTCGCGTGGATTGCGGTTGCGGCGTGCGCCGCAGTCGCCGCTTTTGGCGTTTATGCGCCGGCGGCGGCCGACCGCTGGCTTCCCGCCGCCGGCCCCCTCGCCCACCGGCTGCACGACCGGATCTGGGCGCCCGCTCAGACCGCGGCGGCGCCCGGCGAGGGCGAGCCCGGCGCGCCCGCCGGCGCCGCGCCGATCGTCGTCACGGTGACGCCGGTCAAGCGCGCGGATTATCCGGTCGTGCTCCAGAGCATCGGACAGGTCCAGGCCTACAACACCGTTCTGGTCCGGGCCCGCGTCGACGGCCAGATCATGAAGATCGCCTTTCGCGAAGGCCAGACGGTCAACAAGGGCGATCTTCTGGCCCAGATCGACCCGAGACCGTTTCAGGCCGCGCTCGATCAGGCCGTCGCCAAGAAAGCGCAGGACGAGGCCACCCTCGCCAACGCGAAGCTCGATCTGGATCGCCTCGCCACGCTCGCCAAGAAGGACTTCGCCACCAGGCAGCAACTCGACACCCAGAACGCCCTGGTGCTGCAGCTCACCGCATCGATCGCGGCCGACGCCGCCGCGATCGATGCGGCGCGGACGCAGCTCGACTACACGACCATCCGCGCTCCCATCTCGGGGCGCGCCGGATTCCGGCTTATCGATGAAGGCAATCTCGTCAACGCGGGACAGCAGACCGGCATCGTCTCGATCGCTCAATTGCAACCAATCGCCGTTATCTTCGCCGAGCCGCAGGAATATGTGACGCGCATCAACGAGGAACTGGCCGCAGGCTCCCCTCAGGTCACGGTCATGGACGCGGAGGGTCGCAAGCTTGCGACCGGACGCTTGTCGATCAGCGACAATCAGGTCGACCTCCCGACCGGGACGATCCGGCTGAAGGCCGAGTTCGACAACAAGGACAACGCCCTCTGGCCCGGCCTCGCCGTCACCACCGCCTTGCAGCTCGGCGTGGAGAAGGGCGTCTTGATTGTCCCCGCGGAGGTGGTGCAACATGGCCAGGACGGCCTTTATGTCTTCATCATAGACGACAAGAACCGCGCTGAGGTCCGAAAGGTGAAGGTCGCGCATCAGGACACGGCGACGGCCGTCATCTCGGACGGGCTCCGGCAGGGCGACCGCGTGGTGACATCCGGCCAGTTCCTGCTGCAGCCCGGGTCGGTGGTCTCGATCGACGCGGCGAGCGGAACCTAAGCCCATGTACAAGGGCCTCTCCGCCCCATTCATCCATCGCCCGATCGCAACCACGCTGATCATGGTTGCGGTGTTTTTGGTCGGCCTCGTCGCTTTCCCCTCCCTGCCGGTCGCGCCGCTGCCGCAGGTCGACTTTCCGACCATCACCGTCTCGGCTTCACTGCCCGGCGCTTCCCCTGAGACGATGGCGGCCTCGGTCGCCCAGCCGCTCGAACGTCAGATCGCACAAATCCCGGGCGTTTCGCAGATGACGTCGACGAGTTCGCTCGGCGCGACGGCGATCGCGGTCCAGTTCGATCTCAACCGCAACATCGACGCCGCCGCCAACGACATCCAGGCGGCGATCAACGCCGCCGCCGGACAACTGCCCAAGGATTTGCCCAGCCCGCCGACCTACCGCAAGGTCAACCCCTCGGACACCGCGATTCTCATCCTGTCCGTCCGGTCGGACGTCGCGCCGGTCATCGACGTCGATGACGCGGCGGAAAACATTCTCGCCCAGCACCTCAGTCAGATCGCGGGCGTCTCTCTCGTCCGCGTCGGCGGCCAGCAGACCCCGGCGATACGCATTCAGGTCGATCCCGCGAAGCTGGTCGAGAAGGGATTGCAGCTCGAGGACGTGCGCCAGCAAATCGGCATCGCGACGGTCGACAGCCCCAAGGGCGCGATCATCGGTCCGAAGCAGACTTTCACCATCCAGGACAACGACCAGTTGACCGAGGCCAAGGCCTGGAACGACGTCATCATCGCCTATCGCAATGGGGCGCCGGTCAGGGTGCGCGACATTGGGCAGGCGGTCGCGGGACCCCAGGACACGACCCAGGCGGCGTGGAGCGACGGCAAGCCCAGCGTCTTTCTGGTCGTATTCAAGATTCCCGGCGCGAACGTCATCAAGACGGTCGAGGCGATCAAAAGCACGCTGAAGACGTTGCAGGCGTCGATTTCCCCGACCATTCATGTCAGGATTCTCTCCGATCGCACGTCGAACATCCGCGCCTCGGTCGGCGACGTCGAGTTCACGCTCGCGCTTACCTTCGCGCTTGTGGTGCTGGTGATCTTCTTTTTCCTGCGCAGCATCCGGGCGACAATCATTCCCAGCGTCACCGTGCCGCTGGCGCTGCTCGGCGCCTGCGCGCTGATGTGGGCGGTCGGCTACAGTCTCGACAACCTCTCGCTGATGGCGTTCACCATTTCCGTCGGCTTCGTGGTCGACGACGCGATCGTGATGCTGGAGAACATCACCCGCCATATCGAGGACGGCGAAAGACCGCTTCAAGCGGCGCTCAAGGGCTCCTCGGAGATCGGCTTCACCATCATATCGATCTCGGTGTCGCTGATCGCGGTGCTCATTCCGCTCCTGATGATGAGCGGCATCATCGGGCGGCTGTTCCGTGAATTCTCAGTCACGATCGCGATGACGATCTTCGTCTCGGCGTTCGTCTCGCTGACGCTGACCCCGATGATGGCGTCGCGCTTCCTCAAGAGCCACGACGAGGAGCGCCACGGCTGGCTATACAAAATGAGCGACAAGGGTTTCGACGCGCTCGCCAATGCTTACGCGCGCGGCGTCGATTTCGTGCTGCGCCATCGGTTTGCGACGCTCGTCGTCTTCGCCGGCACGGTCATCGCGACCGGCTATCTGTTCGTCGTCATTCCCAAGGGGTTCTTTCCGCAACAGGACACCGGCGTTCTGTACGGGACGACGGAAGCCGGCCAGGACGTTTCGTTCCCCGTCATGTCCCGCCTGCAGCAGGAGGTGGGCAAGGTCGTAATGGCCGATCCTGCCGTTGATACGATTGCGATGGGGCTTGGGTCGGGGGTCGGCGCGGCCGCGCAGAACACCGGCCGCATGTTCATTCAGCTGAAGCCGTTCGACGAGCGCGACGTCGATATTTTTGGCGTGATCCGTCGGCTCAGGCCCAAGCTCGCGCAGATTCCGGGCGTGCGCGTGTATCTGTTTGCCGCGCAGGACGTGACCGTTGGCGCGCGTTTCGCCAAGACCCAGTTCCAGTACACCCTGCAGGACGCGAATCTCGACGAGCTCAACGCCTGGGCGGTCAAGATCCTCGACAAACTGCAAACGCTGCCCGAATTGCGCGACGTGGCGACGGACCAGCAAAACGCCGGCACGACGCTGACCCTCAAGATCGACCGCGACATGGCCTCGCGCTACGGAATCCAGCCCCAGCTCATCGACGACACCCTCTACGACGCGTTCGGCCAGCGGCAGGTGACCCAGTTTTTTACTCAGGTGAACACCTATTATGTGATCGAGGAGGTGCTGCCGCAGCTCGTCGGCGATCCCGCGACCCTCGACAAACTCTATATCCGCTCGCCGACCAGCAATCAGATGGTGCCGATGAGCGCGTTCGCGAAATGGACGACCGCGCCGGTCGCGCCGCTCTCGATCAGCCACCAGGGCCAGTTCCCTGCGATCACCATCAGCTTCAACCTGGCGCAGGGGGTGGCGCTGGGGACCGCCACCGAGGCCATCCAGCGCGCGATGCGGCAATTGCAGCTGCCGCCCGGCCTGACCACGACGTTCCAGGGCAACGCCCAGGCGTTCCAGGATTCGCTGACCAGCGTGCCGCTGCTCATTCTTGCGGCGCTCATCTGCGTCTATCTGATCCTCGGAGTGCTCTATGAGAGCTTCATTCACCCGCTGACCATCCTGTCGACGCTGCCGTCGGCGGGTCTGCGGCGCGCTGGCGACGCTGATGCTGTTCGGCTTCGAGTTCAGCCTCGTCGCCCTCATCGGCGCCATTCTGCTTATTGGCATCGTCAAGAAGAACGGGATCATGATGGTCGACTTCGCCATCAACGCCACCCGCGAGGAGGGCCTCCCTGCGATCGAGGCGATCCGCAAGGCGGCGCTCCTGCGTTTCCGTCCGATCATGATGACCACCATGTCGGCGTTGCTCGGCGCCGTGCCGCTGATGCTGAGCCACGGCGCCGGGTCCGAAATGCGTCAGCCGCTCGGCTATACGATGTTCGGCGGCCTTCTGGTCAGCCAGGCGCTGACCCTGTTCACGACCCCGGTGATCTATCTCTATCTCGACCAGCTGTCGCACTGGCTCTCCGGCTCCAAGAAAGACAAGCCTCCCGCGCCGAATGCGAAGCGCGAGCCCCCCTGGGAGCGCGCGCAGGCGGCGGAGTGAGGGACAGGCGAGCGCGCGATCAATCGCCGATCAGGCCGGCGTCGCCCGGGTTGACCGAGAACACGCCGTCGATTTCGCTGAGCTTGTCGACGAGCCTCGCGATCGACCGGCCGCCGCGCAGTTCGAGCGTGACCGTGACCGCCGGCTTCGAGGCGCGGTCCGGGTTCTCGAGGAGCCCCTCGGGGGCGTAAGCGGGCTCCTTGGCGCGGGCCGTGCCGGTGTCCTTGCCGCGCCGGTCGAAGGCTCTCTCGCCGCCGCGCTCGACCTCCACGCGGGTCACGGCGAATTCCTCATGGGTGCAGACGATGAGAGTGTCGCGCAGGATGCCCCGTCCGTCCTCGTAGGCCACGCGCAGCGACCGAGGGCGCCCAACGCGATTTCGGCAGCCGCCGTTCGAGCGGCCGGAAGCCGAACTCGACGATGAAATTCGCGCCCGTGACCGCGATCGCGAGCAGCGGCAGGCCCCGCCGCAGGCCATGCCCAATCTCAACCGCTTGTCGCCTCCTTTGCGCAACTTTTTTCCCGACAGGGCGGATGCGGCGCGGCGCAACGATCCGTCTTCGCCAGCACCCTGGCGGAGTTCACGGGATCGATTCGGCGATTCCGGCGCTCCCGCCGGTCACGCCCCGAGGTCCCTCGCGATCCAGAACGCCAGCGCCTGGCAGAGCTGCGAGACGCGATAGTGGTTCGATTGCTCGATCATGGTCTGGTCGATCGGCGAGGCCATATAGGCGCTCGTCGCCCTGACCGGCCATTGAACGGCGCCGAGCGTCGCCACGCCGCTGATGTTGTCCGGCGAAGAGCCGCCGTGAATGGTGGCCCCGGTGTTCGGCCCGAGCGTCAGATAGTCGATCCTGACGGTCAGCGCGCCGCCTCTCGGGGTGAGCCGGCCGGCGAGGGCGTGAGCGAGCCTGCGCGGCAGTTCCTGCGCCACCCAGGCCGCGGTCGGGTCGCCGGCGCTGGCGCGCAGGGGCGTAACGTCGACCCGGATGCTGCGCACGCGAAGCCCCGACTGCGCGACGGCGCTCCCGCCCGCGATCGCCATGACAAGCGTAAACGCGCCGCCCGCCGCGATCGCGGCGCGGCGGTCCCATTCAGACGTCGACATGAGCCGGCCTCCAACCGCGGACGGCCCGCCCGATCGCGGGACGCTTCGGCGCAATCTCTCCCTATATACGCCGGTCCCCCCGCGCGGTTTCGCCCCGGTCGGCGCCAAAAAAGAGAGCCGCCGATTTCGGGCGGCTCCCAGTCGCCGGCTTAGATGGAGCTCAAGGTCCTGCGCGCCGCCGCCGGGCGGCGAAAAACGCAAGTCCGCCGAATCCGATGAGCGTCATGGCCCAGGTCGACGGTTCGGGAACCGTGATCGCCGCGAACAGGCCATTCGTTTCGCCATTGAGGCCATCAGTCAGGAAGAGGGTCATCGGATCGCCGCTGGGGCCGCCGCCGCCGAACATCAGGTCCCAAAGCCCGCCAGCCGAATTGCCGGCGCCGGGATCGACATGGATCGTGCCCTCGAACTTGCCGGTCGTCACATCGAAGGCGTTGATTTCGCTAAGGGCGAAGCTGAAGTTGCCGACCAGCAGGTCGCCGCCGAACGCGCCGAAACCGGCTGGCGCGATCGCCATGCCCCACGGGGACGCCAGCTCGCCGGTCGCCGAGACGCCCGCCAGCTGCTGCAGGAAATGGCCGCTTTCGTCGAAAACGGCCAGGGCTCCCTCGCCCCCGGTCGCCGTGGTCTGCGGCCCATGCCCTGCGAGCGCGTAAGTGACGAAAACCTTGCCGCCCAGGTCCTCGACGTTGAAGGGAACGTATCCGGCGGGAAGACCGGGATCGACAAAATCGCCGGAAAGGGTCGTTGGAGCGAACGAGCCGTTGAACACGTCGATGTTTCCGGTCGCGCCATTGGCGGCATAGAGCAGGCCGCCCGCGGCGTTGATCGCCAGTCCGGTATAGAGGCCGCCCGACGGCGGCACGACGACAGTCGCGGCGTTTTGGGTGGCGCTGTTGATGTTCGATGGGTTCCAGCCGGAGATCGAACCGTTCAGATTGGCGAAAATGAACACTGCCGGGCCTCCGGCGATGCCGAACGACGTCCCCGCATTGGCGACGATTCCGGTCGGCCCGCTGGGTATGCCGCCTCCCGGAACGGCCACGAAGTTGGTATTGGGGCCGGGCGGGTTGGGGAAGAAATTGGCCGGCGCGACGCCGGTCGCCCCGCTCACCGAGAACAGGCTCGACGTGCCGGTGATCTGGTTGTCGAGCCAGAAGGGGGTCGCTCCCGGAATGGCGGCAAGGCCCCATGTGTTCTTCAGGTTCGGGTCGGTTATCGTGGCGAGGCCGGGGATGTCGGAGGCGAGGTCGGTCTGCCTGAACTGAGCCTGGGCGGTCCCGCCCGCCGCAGCGAGGGCGCCGAGCCCGACGGCGGTCCACAGAGCAGCTTGAAATGATCTGGTCATGCGGCGTTCCCCTGCGTTTGCGGTTCAGGGACGGTCCCGCGACGCGGCGCGATCCGCCCTGCTTCATCGAGCGGGAAACACCGGGCGGGCGAATTTATTCGTGGGCCGCCGGGATGAAGCTACGGGGGGAAGTCACGAGAGCGCGAAGGCTCGCGCTCGGCGCGCCCGCAAGGCTTGCGCATGCGGCCTGCTCCAAGCGGGGGAAATCGCGCGGCGCCGTTGCGATGGGGCGGAGCCCGAACTATTGTCCGCCCGCTTTCCGCCAGGCTCCAGCCAGCCTTGCGGCCATGTTGGGGCGTAGCCAAGCGGTAAGGCAGCGGATTTTGATTCCGCCATACGGAGGTTCGAATCCTCCCGCCCCAGCCAATGTTTTCAATCGCTTGGTTGACAACAGATCCGTGCAATTCAGCACCGTGTCGGCACCATGTCGGCACGAGCGCGTAAATCATCGCTACCGGAAGGCGCGCTGGGGATCTGTTTCCGACGCGCGGTTCCTCGTTCAAACTGAGCTGGGAAAAGGTCGTGTCCCCGGTGGTGGTGTAGCTGAGGCGGAGTAAGCCTCTGGCGAAGCGCGCTTTCTATAGCGCCGTAGCGAGCGAGCGGCTTGCGGTGGTCACCGGCAATTCGCGGGTAGGATCGGGTTGCGAGACGCCAACGCAACCGAGGAACCACCGATGACCGATGAGATGATGAGCCTTCGCGCGCTTGTGGAGAAGGCCCCCGACGCCGACGTTTTGCGTGAGATGATCGGCTTCGCCGCCGAGCGGTTGATGGAGCTGGAGGTCGGCGCGCTGACCGGCGCGTCCTACGGAGCCAAGAGCCCCGACCGGCTCGCCCCGCGCAACGGCTATCGCGACCGCGACTGGGAGACGCGGGCCGGAGCGGTCGAGCTGCGCATCCCCAAGCTGCGCAAGGGCAGCTACTTCCCCGGCTTCCTCGAGTTCGCGGCGGCTGGCCGAGAAGGCGCTGACGGCGGTCATCCAGGAGGCCTACGTCCATGGCGTCTCGACCCGGGCGGTCGACGACCTGGTCAGGGCGATGGGCGGAACCGGAATCTCGAAGAGCCAGGTCAGCCGCCGGTGCGAGGAGATCGACGGCAAGGTGAAGGCCTTCCTCGACCGGCCGATCGAGGCGATTGGCCCTACCTGTGGATCGACGCCACCTACGTGAAGGCGCGCGACCATGACCGCATCGTCTCGGCGGCGGTGATCATCGCCGTCGGCGTCAACGGGCGACGCGAGGTCTTGGGCATGGACATTGGCCCCTCCGATTGGAGTGGGCCCCTTGGGGCGGACGGTTGGGCAAGCAGGAATTGACCCTTGTGCCGGGCTTTCGAAGGATGGAAGCCGATGGCCAAGCATCGCACGCACAGCATCGAGTTCAAGCGCCAGGTCGCTCAGGAATTCCTGGCCGGCGAGACCCTTCATGGGCTCGCCAAACGACATGACATCTGCCGTAACCTGATCCGGGTCTGGGTTCAGAAGTACGAGGCCTGCGCCTTCGACGAGGACGCCGCAGCCGCCGATCTTCTCCAGCAGTATGAAGCCCGGATCGCAGCGCTCGAGCGGCTTGTCGGCAAGCAGGCGCTGGAGCTTGAGTTTCTAAAGGGGGCTGTGAAAAGCGCGCCGCGGCCGAAAAGCGCGACTATATCCGCCGTTGTCGGCCCCCCGGCCTCAGCGTTGCAGAAGGATGCCGGCTGATGGGAATCGCCCGCTCGACCTTCTACGACAAACCCGCCGCGCAGGACGACACCGCGATCGTCGAGGCGATCTCCGGGATCTGCGAGGAATTCGAATTCTATGGCTGGCGGCGCGTTCGGGCCGAGCTTCGACATCGCGGCCTGATCGTCAATCACAAGAAGGTCCGGAGACTGATGCGCGAGCACGATCTCCAGCCGCGCCGACGGCGCCGCTATGTGGCGACGACCGACAGCGACCACGACCAGCCGATCTATCCCATTCGCGCCAAGGACCTCACGATTGACGGGCCTGACCAGCTCTGGGTCGCAGACATCACGTACGTCGCCATCCGAGAGGGCTTCGCCTATGTCGCGGTGATCCTCGACGCCTGGTCGCGCCGAGCGATCGGCTATGCCATCAGCCGCTCGATCGACGTGCGCCTGACGCTGGCTGCGCTGAACACGGCCGTCGAGCGGCGAAAGCCGCCGCCAGGATGCATTCACCACAGCGACCGCGGTTCGCAATACGCCGCGCAGGGCTATCGGGAGGCGCTGCTCCGCCACGGTCTTGTCGGCTCAATGGGACGGCGCGGCAACCCATACGACAATCCCAAGGCGGAGAGCTTCATGAAGACGCTGAAGGTCGAGGCCGTCTATCCGATGGCCTACGAAACCTTCGCTGATGTCGCCGACGATCTTCCGAGAAATTCATCGACAAGGTCTACAACGCTCGTCGTCTACACTCAGCGCTGGGCTATCTCAGCCCGCAGCAGTTCGAGGATCTCAATCCCCGGCCGATGGTCAAATCAGCCGCCTGAATTCTTGTCCGCCCCAAGGGGCCCACTCCAGGCTGATGATCAATTCAACCGACATTTGGCTTTGATGCCGCGTCCCGCGACGGCCAATATGCTGGTATTGGCAGATTTTCTCAAGTTCCGTCTGGCGGCGTCCGATAGCGCCCCGCCGCGATCAAGACGGTCAAGGAACCGCCGTCGCACTGGGGCCCTTCTTTATTGGGCTAACGGCCGCTTTCCCGCCCTTTCCTACGGTTCGGCCAACAACCGCAATCCCCCCGAGCGGTCGCCACCGTAGCGGCCAATTGGGTTTTGACCCTAGAGCATAATTTTTTTCCACAGCTCCTTGCGGCTGCGACGATAAGATATATCTTTGATTACGACATATCGTGATATGTCTTATTGTAAAGGAAGACCAACCATGTTCCATCGTCATTTTGACGACCATATGCGCCACGCCCACGGGGGCTTTGGACACGGCCCGTTTCGCGGCTGGCGCTCTCGCGGCGGCGGCTTCGGCGGCCGGGAAGGCCGGATGTTCGACGGGGGCGAGCTCAAATTCGTGATCCTGGCGCTCGTAGCCGAGAAGCCGCGCTACGGCTACGAGATCATCAAGGAGCTCGGCGAGCGGGTCGGGGGCGACTATTCGCCGAGCCCGGGCGTCGTCTATCCGACGCTCACCATGCTCGAAGAGATGGGCTACGCGAGCGCCAGCCAGGACCCGCAGGGGCGCAAGCTCTATACGGTCACCGCGGAGGGCGGGAAGGTCCTCGCCGAGAACAAGCCCCAGGTCGACGCCATCTTCGAACGCTTTGGCGATCGCGACGAGGGGCGCTTCGCGGGCTTCGTCTCGGTCAAGCGGGCGATGCTCAATCTGCGCTCGGCGCTTCAACTGCGCCTGCGCGGCCGCGCCGCCACCCCGGAGCAGATCCGGGCGATCGTCGACGCCCTCGACGCGGCGGCCAAGACGATCGAGCGGACCTGACGGGCTCTCAGCCTTGGCCGCGAATGGGGGAAAGTACGGATTGCGTGCTGGAGCGGGGCTTCCTATCTCAGGAGCTTGCACACGCAGTCCATGACCTCTTCCGATGATATCGCCCACACCGATCCCGAGCGGCGTCTGAGAAGGCTTCTCCGCCGGCTGCCGGGCCGGATGCAGGCCCTGACCCGGCGGCTGAGAAAGCCCACCTCGAAATGGGCGCGCATTCCGGCGGGCGTGCTGCTGATCCTTGGCGGTTTCCTCGCCATCCTGCCGATTTTCGGCCTTTGGATGCTGCCGCTCGGCCTCATCCTTCTGGCCGAGGACATCCCGCCGCTCAGGCGCCAGCGCGATCGCGCCCTCGACTGGCTCGAGCGGCGCAGGCCCCATTGGTTCCTCGCCGCAGGCCGCCTCGGAGCGGCCGGGAAGCACGCCCCGTCCTCCGGCCCTGCCGGTCGCCGCCGGCGAGCGATCGCCCGTCCGACGTCACACGCAGCGGATCGCGGCGAACATGCCCGCCTCGAGGTGATCGAGCAGGCAGCAGTGGAGCGCCCACCACCCCGGGTTTAGCGCGTCGGACGCCACGACCGGCGCGGCGTCCTGCCACCAGGGCGGGGTCAGCCCATGCCGGTTTCCGACCCGCACCCGAAAGCGCTTGCCCGCCTCGGTCCTAGACTAGAGCGGGATGAATTTGGATTAAATCGACGGGGATTCCCAAATCGGAGATTTTCTAATTCAGGGTGCTGGCTGGAAGGAAGGCCAGCATGGATGGGAAGGCCTTATTCGAACGATCTTCGTGAGCGGGCGGTCGGAGCGGTTTTGCACGGCGGACTTTCGCGCCATCGAGCGGCGGCTCAGTTCGGCGTTGGGGTCAGCACGGTCGTCAACTGGGTGCGGCGGTTTCACGAGACGGGCAGCGTGGCGCCGGGCCAGATGGGCGGACACAAGCCGAAGGCGATCCGCGACGGGCACGCGGCCTTTCTGTCCGAGCGCATTCGGCAAGGAGCCTTCACGCTGCGCGGGCTGGTGGCGGAACTCGCCGGGCGCGGGCTCAAGGTCGACTATCGCTCGGTGTGGAATTTCGTCCACGCGGAGAAGCTCAGTTTCAAAAAAAAGCGTCGTGGCGAGCGAGCGCGAACGGCCCGACGTCGCGCGAAGGCGGGCGCAATGGAAGAAGCGTCAGGACCAGATCGAGCCCGAGCGTCTGGTGTTCATTGATGAGACCTGGACGAAGACCAATATGGAGCCGCTTCGCGGCTGGGCGCCGCGGGGCGAAAGGCTGGTGGCCAGCGCTCCCCACGGCCATTGGAAAACCATGACCTTTGTCGCCGCGCTTCGCTGCGACCGGATTGAAGCGCCGTGGCTGCTCGATGGCCCAATCAATGGCGAGGCGTTCAAGACCTACGTCGAGAAGGTGCTCGCGCCCACCCTCAAGCCGGGCGATCTGGTGATCATGGACAATCTCGGCAGCCACAAAGGCGGCGCCATCCGCCGGGCGATCCGGGCGGCCCGCGCCAAGCTCTTCTTCCTGCCCAAATATTCTCCTGACCTGAACCCAATCGAGCAGGTCTTCGCCAAGCTCAAGCATCTCTTGCGCAAAGCTGCCGCCCGAACAATCGAAACCCTCACCGCCGCGGTGGGCGAACTGCTCGGCGCCTACACCGCCGAAGAATGCGCAAACTGCTTCACCAATGCAGGATACCAAGCCTAATCTCATCACGCTCTAGCGTCCTCTTTTGGGTCGACGCGTATCCTGCGCTCTTGAGGCATGCGGCGCTTCCTTCTAATCCGCGACCGGCGCGGCCGAGGCGGCCGCCGCCCGGTCGGCCTGGCGGCCGCGGCGCTGGCGCCGCTCAGCCGCCTGCACCGCGAGCCCGACCGCAAGGATCAGCATCGCGCCGTTGAAGAGGGGCTCGACGAAGAACGGCGCGCCGAGCTGGTTGAGGCCCGCGACCGTCACCGCGAGCACCGCGACCGCGAGCACCGTCCCCCACACATTGACCCGGCCGGGACGAACCGAGGTCGCTCCGAGCAGCGCGGCGGTGAAGGCGGGCAGAAGATATTCCTGGCCGACCGAGCTCTGCCCGACCTGAAGCTGAGACTGCAGCACAATTCCGGCGAAGGACGCGAGCGTTCCCGCCGCGATGAATGCGAGGGTAATGTAGCGCCTGGCGGAAATGCCATTGAGCTCGGCTGCGCGCGGGCTCGCCCCAAGCACATAGAGGTACCGGCCGAGCGGCAGATATTCGAACACCACCCACAAGGTCAGGCTGACGATGAGCGCATAGATCGCGGGAGCGGGCGCGATCCACAGGTTGCCGGAAATGGCGAGGAACGCCGGCGGCAGCGAGGCCAGCACCTGCTGTCCGCCGGTGTACCAGGCGTTGAGCCCGTAGAGGATGGTTCCGGTGCCCAGCGTCGCGATGAAGGAGTCGATCTTCACCCGCGTGACCAGGAGCCCGTTCGCGAGTCCGACCGCGGCGCCCATCACGAGCACCGCGCCGACCGCCGCCTCCCACGGCCAGCCCTGGCCCTGCAGCCCGATCGCCAGCACCTGCGAGATGCCGACATTGAAGCCGGCCGAAAGGTCGAACTGGTTCGCGACCATCGGAATGAACACCGAGAGCGCGACGAGAAGCTGCACCGACTTGTTATTGAGAATGGAGCGGATGTTGAAATAGGTCAGGAACGTGTCCGGCTTCAAAAGCGAGAAGACGATCACCAGCAAAACGAAGAGGATGAGCAGTCCCCAGGCGGAGATCGCCCGCGTCAGCGCCGCGCCGATCGGGGAGCCCGCTTCGCGTTTCATGACCACGCTCCCCGGCGCTCCGCCTCCGCTCCGCCGGAAGCCGCCTGGATCAGAGCCGCAACGGTCAGGCGCGCGCGCGGGATCTCCGCCACGACGCGCCCGCGGCTGAACACGAGCGCGCGGTGGCAGACCCGTTCCACCTCCTCGAAATCGGACGAGATGAGGAGAACCGCGAGGCCGCGGCTGAGGGAGAGCTGCAGCAGATGGTAAATGTCGGCCTTGGCGCCGATGTCGACGCCTATCGTCGGCTCCTCGAGGATGAGAAGCCTCGCTTTGGCCTCCATCCAGCGGGCGACGATCACTTTCTGCTGGTTTCCGCCCGAGAGCGTCGCGGCGGGCGCTTCCGCGCTCGCCGCCTTGATGGAGAACCGCCGCGCCGCGTCCCTGGCGCGCCTCGCCTCCTCGGCGCGGGACACGAATTCGAGCACGCCTTTTCCGCTCGCCGCCGGATTGAGATAGATGTTCTCGCGCACCGCGAGATTGGCCGCGATCCCCTCCTCGGCGCGGCGGCTCGATACGAAGCCGATGCCTTGGGCCATCGATTGAGCCGGACTTTTGAGCGCGACCGGTTCGCCGTCGAGCATGACCCGCCCGGACGAGATGCGCGTCTCGCCGAAGATCGCCCGCCCGATCGTGTGATGGCCGGCGCCGCGCAACCCGACGAGCCCGAGCGTCTCGCCTTCGGCCACCGAAAACGAGACGGGACCGACGCGCTGGGCGGCGAGCCCCTGGACGGTCAGCGCGACGCGCTGCGACGCCGCCGCGGGCTTGACGAACGCATCGCCCATCGAGCGCCCGACGATCATCCGCACGAGGTCGTCCGCGTTCGTGTCGCGGGTCGTGACGGTCGCCAGCCGCCGGCCGTCGCGAAGAACCGTGACCCGGTCGGCGATCCGGAACACCTCGTCAAGGCGATGGGTGACGTAGACGACGCCGATGCCGTTCGCGCGAAGGCGCCGCAGCGTCGCGAGCAATCGTTCGACATCCGCCTCCGGCAGCGCCGCCGTCGGTTCGTCGAGAACCAGAATGTCGGCCCTGATGGCGAGCGCCCGACCGATGGCGACGAGCGAGCGCTCGGCCGCCGGCAACGACGAGATCGGCGCGTCGGGATCGAGATCGACGCCCATGATCGCGAGCGCCTCCGCCGCGGCCTCGCGCACGCGCGTCCACGAGACGAGGCCGACGGAGAAGCGCGGATAGCCCGTCTGGATGGCGACGTTCTCGGCGACGGTCATCCATTCGACGAGGCCGAGATCCTGGTGAATGAACGCGATCGGCAGGCGATCGTGGGCGGGACGGACCGGCCTTCCGGCGAACGCGATCTCACCCGCGTCGGCGTCGTAGACGCCCGCAAGGATCTTGATCAAGGTCGACTTGCCGGCGCCGTTCTGCCCGAGCAGCGCATGAACTTCGCCGCGGCGGACGTCGAAGTCGACGCAATCGAGCGCGACCGTTGCGGCGAAACGCTTGACGAGCCCGGTCATGACGAGGAGAGGCCCGCCGTCCGGAGAGGGTTCTTCGTCCCGGTCCATGGATTCTCGGCCGTTCGACAATCGAGCGGCCCGGCGGATCGAGCGAGCCGGGCCGCCTAAAGGGCTATTTCACGCCCCAGATGTCGAGATAGTGCTGCTTATAGTTGTTGCTGGGGATGAAGGTGTTCTTGTCTCCGCCTTCGGCGTGAATGTTCTCCTTGGTGACCAGGAACGGCGGCTGGACGAAGCCGCTCGGCGGCTCGTTGTGGAACGCGCGGTTGAGTTCGTCGACCGCTTGCCAGGCCTGCAGTTCGATTGGTTCGGGCACAGTCACGACCTGATACTGGTCGCCTTTGCGGATGCGGTCGTAAGCCGAACGATTGCCGTCGGCGGCGATCAGTTTCACCTTGGACGGATCGACGCCGCCGGAACGCAAGGTCGGGACGGCGAAGTCCCAGTCGTTGTCGCCGACCGAAGTCGCATAGAGCGGCAGGCCGAAGCGCTGAATCCAGCTCGTAGTCAGTTGCGGCTGACGCTGCGCAGCTTCCGAAGCGGGCGAGCTGACATATTCCAGCACCTTGCAGCCGGGGCACTTTTCGACCTCATCCTTGGTCGCCATGGATTTGACCTTGGCGATGGCGTATTCGTTGTGGCTGAGGATCACGACGCGCGCCTTGCCGTCCGAAATCGGCGATCGCCCAATCGGCTTCCGCCTTCCCCATTTCCCGCGGATCTTCCTCGATGTTGAAAACGAGATGGAGGTCCGGCTGTGGTCCGGGGAGCCCTGCGGCGTGCAGCCCGACAAACTTGATTCCCTGCGCCACGCCCGCCTTGATCGGGTCTTGCAGGCTCGCGGCGTCAGCGAACAGCGCGATGCCGTCTGGTTTGAGCGCGATCGCCTGGTTCATGCCCGCGAGCCAGGAGGTCGGACTGCCCTTCCCATCGATGACGGTGACGTTCCATCCGAGCTTTTGCCCGGCTTCCTTGATGTAGACGCCGTAGAGATGCGAGATGTCGTTCTGTTCGTCCCCCGACAGGAAAACGATTTTTTTCCCGGGTCCGGCTTCGGGCCTTTGGTCGGCCCTTCCCAGGTGGTTTGCGGGCCGGCGTATTTGGCGACCGCCGCCTTGGCGTCGGCCACCGCGTCGGCGAAGGCCGGCGCGACCGTAACGGCGCCTGCAAAGGCGACGACGGCGCCGGCGATCAGCGTTGACGTGCTAACGTAAGCTTTCATTAGCGTCTTCCTCCCTGTTTGGTTCAAGTCTCGAAGCGCGCCGCTTCTATCGCGGCGCACCCTCTTTGCCCCTCGCTGGGCCGCAACTCAATGGACAGGGTCCAGCACGACCACCGGGATCTCGCGTTCGGTCTTGAGCGCATAGTCGCCGTAAGGGGGCCAGAATTCGAGCGCCTTCTTCCAAAGCCGCGCGCGTTCCTCGCCCGCCGCTGTCCTCGCCCGCGCCTTGAACTTCTTGGTTCCGACCTGCACCTCGACGTCCGGGTTGGCGAGGAGATTGCGGTACCACCCGGGATGTTCGGGCGCGCCGCCCTTCGAGGCGATGACGAAATGTCTGTCGCCCTCAGTTCCATAAAACAGCGGAAATATGAACTTCTCGCCGGACTTGCGGCCGGTGGTGGTCAGAAGCAGCGCCGGCGCCGTGATCTCGCCCCGGCCGGGTACGTCCCGCTTATAGATGTGGCCCTCGGTCCCGCCGCTCGCGAGGTAGCGGTTGGCGTGCTGCACCTGCCAGTCCTGCATGTTCGGAGCGAGTTTCGCTTCAGTCATCATGGCTCTCCTTCAAAACGCGATCAGGACTATAGCGCCGGGCGCGCGCGCCGGCCAATGCGCGCCCAGCCGCGAGCGGTCGTTGCGATGTTGGACCGCAACCGCTAGGTTCGCTCCAGCGACCAAGCCGGTCCCGGCGGAACGCAAGACCCTGAGCAGACGAGGAGAAGGCCATGACCGCCATACCCGCGGACTATCTGGATTTGCTGCAGAAGAAAAAGGCTTTCGCCCATCTGGCGACGATCATGCCCGATGGGACGCCGCAGGTGACGCCCGTATGGTTCGACTACACGAACGGAAAGATCCGGGTGAATTCGGCGAAAGGCCGGGTGAAGGTCCGCAACATGCGCGAAGGCGCGCCGGTGGCGCTTTCGATCCTCGATCCCGACGATCCCTATCGCTACATCCAGATCCGTGGCCGCGTCGAGCGCGTGACCGAGGAGGGCGCATCGGCGCACATCAATTCCCTCTCCAACAAATACCTCGGCAAGAACTATCCCTGGGCCAAACCTGGCCAGGTCAGGATCACGTTTGAAATCGAGCCGACCGCGGCGCAGACCCACGACGGCTGACCTCTCGCTCAGAGGAGGTCAGCGATCGCATTGCGGTACCTTTCGAGCGCGGCGAGATGGGCCGGCAATGAGCGCGAGGCGATGCGCTTGTGATGGTTCCGCTCAAAGGCGCCATGCAGCGTGGCGTGGGTGACGCCTGCGCTCTTCCAGAACTTGAATTCCTCGCGCCAGCTCGCCTCGTCGCCCGAGCCGGCGGAGACCCAGACCTCGACGCCGATGCTGGCGGGGTCTCGGCCTTCCTCCCTGGCGTAAGCGCTGAGCTTGGCGAATTCCGCTTGCGCCGCGTCGCCCGCGGGGTAGGCGTTCATCATCCATCCGTCGCCCCATTTCGCGATCCGGCGCAGCGTCAGGTCGTGATGCCCTCCAAACCAGATCGGGATATGCCGCGCGGCCGGCAGCGGATTGAGGCCGGCGTCATCGATATGATGCCATCGCCCCTTGAATTTCACATGGCGCTCGGCCCACAGCGCCTGCATGACCTGCACCTGCTCCTCCGACCGCCGTCCCCGATTGTGGAAATTCTCGTTGAGGCCGACGAACTCGACCTCGTTCCAGCCGATCCCGACGCCCAATCGAAACCGGCCGCCGCTCAGCACGTCAAGCGAGGCGGCCTGCTTGGCGACCAGCACAGCCTGTCGCTGCGCCAGGATGAGCACCTCGGTCGAAAAGCCAATTCTCGTTGTGCAGCCGCTGAGAAATCCGAACAGGACGAAGGGATCGTGGAAGAGATCGGCCGATGTGTTGCTCGCCCCCCAATGAGGCCGGCTCGCGGCATTGACCCCCAGGACATGATCGGGCGCGCCGAGGTAATCGTAACCCGCCGCCTCCGCCGCCTGCGCGAACACTCGTACCGTGGCGGGATCGCCGCCGATATCGGACAAAGGCAATGCAACGCCGAGCTTCATCGCGGGCTCCCCAACCAAATCCGCGCCCCGGGAGGACGAACCCTCGCCGTGAGCCGTCTCTCTGCGCTATTGTACCGGCCTTCAGGCTGCAAGGCTCATGAGGTCGGAGACGGGATCAGTGCTCAAGCTGGGATACAAGGCGTCGGCGGAGCAATTCGGGCCGAAGGAATTGCTCACGTTTGCTCAGACCGCGGAACAGTCGGGCTTCAACTCGGTCTTCGTCAGCGATCACTTCCAGCCCTGGAAGCATCATGGCGGCCACGCGCCCTTTTCGCTTGCCTGGCTCGGCGCGCTCGGCGCGACCTCGCGCATCATGATGGGCACGAGCGTGCTAACCCCCACGTTTCGCTATCACCCCGCGGTCGTGGCGCAAGCCTTCGCCACGCTCGGAGTCCTGTTTCCCGATCGCGTCGTGCTCGGAATCGGCACCGGGGAATCGCTGAACGAGGTTCCCTCGACCGGAATGGTCTGGCCCGAGTTCAAGGAGAGGTTCGCGCGCCTGCGCGAGGCGGTCACGCTCATGCGCCAGCTCTGGACGGAAGAGCGGGTGACGTTTGAAGGCCAGTATTACCGCACCCGCGACGCGACCATCTATGACCGGCCCGCGACCCCCGTTCCGATCTATGTCGCCGCCGCCGGCGCGCTGATCGCCAAATATGCGGGGCGGATGGGCGACGGGCTCATCTGCACCAGCGGCAAGGCGCGCGAACTCTACACTGAAACGATCTTGCCGAAGGTCCTGGAGGGGCGAGGCGAGGCCGGCTCGCGCGCGCCCGACTATGGACGGATGATCGAGGTTAAGGTTTCCTTCGACACCGAGATGAAGCGCGCGATGGAGGACACGCGCCACTGGGCGGTTCTCGCGCTCACGCCGGAAGAGAAGGTGTCCGTCCATAGTCCCGAAGAGATGGAGCGCCTCGCCGGCGGGCTCTCGGCCGAGCGCGCCGCGAGCCGATGGATCGTCTCGACCGATCCGGACGAACACGTCGAGCGCATAGGCTTCTACGTCGGTCTCGGCTTCGACCATCTCGTCTTTCACGCGCCGGGTCCCGATCAGGAGCAATTCATTCGAACTCTATGCGGAGCACGTTCTGCCTCGCCTGCGGCGCCGTTTCGGGGGGAACGACGCAACGCTGAAGAGCGCATGACCTCTCTCGAAGTGATCGGCCTGTCTGGCCTGCCCCTGATCGAGGCGGGCGACGATCTGGCCGAGCTCATCGCCTCGGCGCTCGAGCGGAACCGCATTGCGCCGCGCGCCCGGGACGTGCTGGTCGTCGCGCAAAAAGTCGTCTCGAAGGCAGAAGGCCGCACGATCGACCTCGCCGCGGTCGAACCCTCGGCAAAAGCCCGCGCGCTCGCGGCCGAAGTCGGTAAGGACCCACGGCTCGTGGAGGTTATTCTATCGGAATCGGCTCGCGTCGTGCGCGCACGGCGCAACGTGCTGATCGTCGAGCACAGGCTCGGCTTCATCATGGCGAACGCCGGAGTGGATCAGTCGAACGTCGCGCCCGCCGACGGCGCCCAGCGCGTGCTCCTCCTGACCGGAAAATCCGGACCGGAGCGCGGAGACCTTGCGGCGCGGGCTGAAAGCCGCGACGGGAATCGACATTGCGGTCGTCATCAACGACAGTTTCGGCCGTCCCTGGCGCCAGGGAACCGCAGGCGTCGCGATCGGCGTTGCAGGGCTCCCTGCGCTCGTCGATCTGCGCGGCAGGCCCGATCTCTTTGGCCGAAAGCTCGAGGTCAGCGTGATCGGTTTCGCCGACGAGGCCGCGGCCGCGGCCTCGCTCGCGATGGGCCAGGCGGACGAGGCTCTGCCCGCGGTCCTGATCCGGGGCTTGAACTGGTCCGCGCCGGACTCGACGGCGGCGAGCATCGTTCGTTCCGCGGACGAGGATCTGTTCCGATGAGCCGGGATCTGGTGGTCGCCCTCTCCGGAGGGATCGGCGGCGCCAAACTTGCGCTGGGCCTGAGCCGGATCGTCGAGCCGCGCAACCTCGTCGTCGTCGCCAATGTCGGCGACGATTTCGAGCATCTCGGCCTTCATATCTCGCCCGACTCTGACACGCTGATGTACACGCTCGCCGGCCTCGACAACGCGAAGCTCGGATGGGGCAGGCGCGACGAGACGTGGTCGTTCATGGAGACGCTCGCCGCGCTCGGCGGCGAGGACTGGTTCCGCCTTGGCGATCGGGACCTTGCCGTTCATGTCGAGCGCACGCGCCGACTCAAGGCGGGCGAGACCCTCTCCGCCGTCACCGCCGACTTCTGCCGTCGCCTCGGCGTCGGCCCGCGCGTGCTGCCGGCGACGGATGACCGGCTGCGGACCCGGTTGCGAACGGATGACGGGTGGCTCGATTTTCAGGATTATTTCGTCCGGCTCCAGTGCCGTCCCGCGGTGCGCGAACTCGCCTTCGCCGGCGCGGAGGAGACGCGCGCTCATCCGGAGCTGCTCGCGGCCCTCGGCGACGAACGCTTGCGCGCGGTCGTCATCTGCCCGTCCAACCCCTTCGTCAGCGTCGAGCCGATCCTGGCCGTCAAGGGCATGCGTCAGGCTCTTTCCGCCTGCGCGGCGCCCGTCGTCGCCGTTTCCCCGATCATCGGGGGGCGCGCGGTGAAGGGTCCGACCGCCAAGATGATGGGGGAACTGGGAATGACCCCGAGCGCCGCCGCGGTCGCTCAGCGCTACGGCGAACTCATCGATGGCTATGTGATGGATGTCGAGGACGCGGCCGAGGCGGCTCAGGCCGCGGCGAGGGTGACGCTCGCCCGCACGCTCATGACCAATCTTGAGGAGCGCGAGCAACTGGCTCGAAGTCGTCCTCGAGGCGGTGGACGCGATTTTCTCCTCCAAACGCGGGCGAGACCTCGTCGCGTGACTGGCGTCTTCGCTGTCGTGCCGGTCAAGGAGCTGAGCGGCTCGAAGCAGCGCCTCTCGTCATGCCTGAGCCCCGAGGAACGACGCGCGCTCGCAACCGTCATGCTCGAGGATGTGCTCGACGCCCTCAGCGCGGTCGATGACCTTGCCGGCCTCATTGTGGTCACGGTCAATTCCGTTGCGACATCGCTCGCCGCGCGCGCCGGCGCGCGCATCGTCGCGCAAGGGGCACGCGAGGGCCATACCGGCGCGGTCGCCGCAGCCCAGCGGCTGCTTGCCCGCGAGGGCCGGGCGGGCATGATGACGCTGCCCGGCGACATCCCGCGCGTGTCGCCAGCCGAGATCGCCGCGACGCTTGCGGCGCATCGGGCGGCGCCGTCCTTCACCATCGTGCCCGCGCATGACGATCTCGGATCGAACACGATCGTCTGTTCGCCCCCGGACGCCGTTCCGCTGCGTTTCGGCGAGGACAGCTTCTTCCCGCATCTCGCGGCGGCGCGAAGCCATGGGATCGACCCGCTCGTCGTGCGCTGGCCAGGGATCGGGATGGATATCGACAATCCAGCCGACCTTGTCGCCTTCCTCAGAATGTCGCCGCCGGCGCCGACCCGGACGCTTGCCTTCCTCGAACAATCGGGGATCGCGGGGCGCCTTCTGGCGACTGAGTAGAGCGCCCTTGCTCGCTCGCCGGCGGGTGATTTCGACTGGCTTGGCGCACTGCAGACCCGGCGCTCCCGTTTTCCGGGCGGCACATGAATTCCGAACAAAGTCTTGACTTGTTTGGAAAAGCAGGATATGCTCCGAAAATCGTGGTGGGAGGGCTTGTCGTGGATTTCAGCCCGGCGGCGCGTTCGCCGCCGTCACCACGCAAGGGCGGAAGGAAAACTCGCTCCAAAGCCTTGAAATCGCTCATTCCGCGGAAGGAAATCGGCGCCTCGCGAGCGCGCTATTCCGCCGCGACGAGCTTTCGGGGCGCCGTCTGGACGACGGGCGCGAGAGCCGGAGCGTTCAGCGACGCCGCTCGCCGCTCCGCCGGAACCGGGCGATAGAGCGTGGTCCGCTGTTCGGGCATGCGTCCTAGCGAGCGGATCAGCGCCTCCATCGCCTCGGGCGGAAATTCCTGCCCGTGCTCCGTACCCGCCGCGCGGGAGATGCTCTCGTTCATCAGAGTTCCGCCGAGATCGTTGGCGCCGGCGTTCAGGCACTGAGCCGCGCCCTCAGGTCCCATCTTGACCCACGACGTCTGGATGTTGGCGATGTGAGGGTTGAGCGCGAGCCGCGCGACCGCGTGCATGAGCACCGCTTCCCCGGAAGGTCGGCCGCGCCGCGCCGCGCCCTTGAGATACATCGGCGCTTCCATATGCACGAAGGGCAACGGCGCGAACTCCGTGTACCCGCCCGTCTGAGCCGCCATCCCCGCACCGCCAGAAGATGCCGCGCCCAGGACAGGGGATGCTCCATATGCCCGTACATGATGGTGGACGTCGGTGCGCAGCCCAAGACCATGCGCGGTCCGAACGACATCGAGCCACTCGGC
>CAVULN010000011.1:0-64609 GCA_963742305.1 uncultured Alphaproteobacteria bacterium | reverse complement strand
TCTCAACGAGGATCGGCGAATGCTGCCTCCCGCATCATCCAGCGGCGGCCAGGTCTTCCCCACGGGTCGAACCGCGATCGTCGTAGCGACGCGGGAGGCACTTGGCGAGAGCAATCCACGGGTTGCGGCGCCTGAGCGGCGGGTCTGGGTTGCCGGGTCCCCTCGGACCCTGGCGACGATGATCCCACCGCGTTTGCGACTCGCGCCTCCGGCCGCTGCGCCGGTGCTGCATAAAAGACAGAGGCGAGCATGGATCCCGACTTTCAAAGGAATGCAACCTCGCTTATTGCGTTTTTCCGAGGCCGCAGCGATAAATTCGTATCTATTGGTTTCGTACGAACTCGTTTTGAAATTCTGGGAGGGATTGGCGATGACAGCGACTTTAAAGACGCCGCCAGCTTCAATGAGATGAAATGGACCCGCGCAGCGGGACCGGTTGATGCGGTTTGTTAGTTGGAGCGCGACCGCCCGGGATTCCTTTCTATCACGCAGCGAGAGTCTGGGTCTGTTTCTGTTGCTGTGGGCATGTGGGCAACGCGGATGGGTTGTCCATCATGTCCACCGCCCCGGCGCCGGCGTTGCCTCGCGCCAGACCGCCATCGGCGTGCGGTCGGCCAGCGCCTGGTGCGGGCGCCGCTCGTTGTAAAAGGCGATCCAAGCGGCGATGCCGCGCGCGGCATCGCGGCCGTCGGCGTAGCCTTTGAGATAGACGTCCTCGTACTTGAGCGACCGCCACAGCCGCTCGATGAAGATGGTGTCCATCCAGCGGCCGCGGCCGTCCATGGAGATCGCGACGCCCGCTTCGGCGAGCGCGCCGGTGAAGGCCGCCGAAGTGAACTGCGAGCCTTGGTCGGTGTTGAAAATCTCGGGCTTGCCGAACTTCGCCCGAGCCTCCTCGAGCGCCGCCAGACAGAACGAAACGTCCATCGTGTTCGACAGCCGCCACGCAAGCACCGCGCGCGACGCCCAGTCGATGATCGCCACCAGATAGAGAAAGCCCCGCCCGATGGGAATGTAGGTGATGTCGGCCGCCCAGACGTGGTTCGCGCGCTCGATCGTCAGATTGCGCAGAAGATAGGGATAGATCCGATGGCCGGGCGCGGGTTTGCTCGTTCTCGGCTTCGGCCCGAGCGCGGCGATGCCCATCAGGCGCATCAGCCGCTGCGCGCGCTTGCGGTTCACGAACACGCCCTCGGCGCGCAGCATCGCCGTCATCCGGCGCGAGCCGAGAAAGGGCCACGCGGTGAACAGTTCGTCGATCCGGCGCATCAGCGCGCCGTCGTTGTCGTTGGCCGGCTCGCGCGCCCGATAGACGCCCGAGCGCGCCACGCTCAGAAGCGCGCATTGCCGCCGAACCGACAGCGACTTGTCGGCCCGGTCGAGCATCGCTCTGCGGTCCGGAGCGCTCATCTTCCGGACCTCCTGGCTAAAAAATCCCGCTCGACCGTGAGCTGCCCGATCCTCGGGTCAAGCCCGAGGACAAGCCTTGGCGTGCAACCGCTCGATCTCCCGCTCATGCGTCGTTTCCGCGTCCCGCCCGGAGCCAGGGTCGAAGGCCCGCGCCGCCTGATCCTGGAGTTGCTTCTTCCAGGCGTAAATCTGGTTGGCACGGACCTCGTAGAGCTGTGCAAGGTCCGTGACCGTCGCCTGCTCCCGCAACGCCTCCAGCGCGATCTTCGCCTTCACTCCGGCGTCAATCCGCCGCCTCGTCTTCTTCGTCATCGTTCGCTCCGTCTATCAAACGGAGCGGCCGTTCTCCAACTTAACCTCCGGTCCCAAAAACCGGGTCCACTTCTCCAGCGCAACCGCCCGAGGCCCTGAGCATCAGGCCCCCTTTTTGCCGGCGGGCGCCGGCGGCATGCTGATGGGCGCGCACGATGGTCGAGTCGGTCATCAGCCATTTCCAGATCGGCCTCGCGCGCCAGCGCTTCGAGGATGCCGTCCAGAACGCCCATCTCGATCCAGCGGTAGTAGCGCCGCTTTACGGTCTCGATAGTCGCCCAGATGGGCGGGGAGATCGCGCCAGCGGGCTCCCGAGCGCGCCATCCGAAGCAGCGCGTTCGAGAAAACGCCGATTGTCCGTACGTGGACCTCGCTTCCCCTTGCGGCCCCCCGGCACAAAATCACGCAGCCGTTCCCACTGGTCATCCCGAAGTGCGTCGCAGTCCACCGCTGATCTCCAAAAATCAGCGTTGAATCCGATTCGAGCCCATTTGGGAATCTAGAGGCTTCTGTGAGGTCCGCGGCGCAACATTGCGTACGCACGGTAGCGGACCTCATTGAAGCCGGATTGAACGAGGCCGCGGGGAGGTGCTGGCGACGCTATGGGCTTTGTGTAAGGCGCGAGCGCGCTTTCATCGCTTGGGCTTGCCACGCAAGGCGAACATGATGGGTTTGGCGAGCGGTCGACAGCGAAAGAGGGCTTGCGTGCGCTGGAAGTGCGCGCGAGTAGCGTCTGATGAGCGCTGCGAGTTCGGGAGGGCTCAAGTCGTTTCGATCGCCTCCATTGTTGGCGTCATGGAATGGGCGCGAACCGTGATTGTGGGCGGGATCGTCACAGCGGCGCTCATGAAGTATCGCACCAAAACGGCGACGTCTTGGACCTAGGCCATTCGCCGCTACGGGGAACGTCGGCGACGAACCTCATGGCCCCGCCGCATTCCGGACATGGCGGAGGATTCGATCCTGTTGTCCGGTTCGCGCGAGGCCGGTTCTTCCTTTCCGTGCGCTGTGGGCTCGACCTGGTTTGGCAGGAGCGAGCGACAGAGGGCCAGCCTTTCCGTTCGATGGCCATTGGCGAGGAATCCGAAGTGACGAATGCGATGGAAGCCGTCGGGCAAGGCGTGGAGCAGGAAGCGCCGGATGAACTCGTCGGGGTTCGAACTCATGGTCTTTACGGCGCCGTCGTCGCGATAGTCCTTCCAGGTGAACCTGACATGGTCGTCGTCGCAGGCTTGGATGCGGCTGTTGGCGATGGCGACGCGATGGGTGTAGCGGCCGAGATAGGCGAGAACTTGCGCGGGTCCGCCGAAGGGCTTCTTGGCGTAGACGATCCAATCGAGGCGACGCACGGCGGCCAGATGCGCAGCGAACGCGGCGGAATCGGCCAGATAGGCGAGATTGCTGAAGAATCGGAGGCCCTTCGCGTCGAAGGCGGCTTGCACGCGTTCGAGGAACAGGCGGCGGAACAGCCGGGAAAGCGGCTTGACCGCCAGAAAGAAGTTCGCGCGCCCCGCGATCCATCGGGAGCCATCGATGGAAAGTCCGCCGCCGGGGACGACGCAATGGACGTGAGCGGTGGTGCGTCAACGCCTGCCCCAAGTGTGCAGGATGGCCAGGCCGCCGATCCGCGCTCCGAGCCTGCGGTGATTGGCGGCCAGCGTGGTCAAGGCCTCAATGACGGTTTTGAACAGGATCGCATACACAGCGCCCTTGTTCTGGAAGGCGATGGCCGCGATTGGCGCGGGCAGCGTGAACACGACGTGGAAATAGGGAACCGGCAACAGTTCGGCCTGCCGATCGGCCAGCCATTGCGTCCGTGCGGGCCCCTGACACTTTGGACAATGCCGATTGCGGCACGAGTTGTAGGCGATGCGCGTCGCGCCGCAATCGTCGCAAGCCTCGACATGGCCGCCGAGCGCCGCCGTTCGGCACGCCGTGATCGCGCTCATGACGCGCCGCTCGGTCCGCCCCACATGTCCGGCGCGGTCGCGAAGATAGGCCTCGCCATGACGACGCAGGATATCCGCGACTTCGATTGTCGGTCGGTCGAAGGAAGCCCCGGCGCGGGCCATCGCCGGCGCCGTGCGCGCCCGTCTATCCCGGCGGCATGACCTCCAACGACAATCGGTCGAGCGGGCTCCGCGTCGCCCGGATCGTGTGGGTCGCGACTTGCGTATAGCGCGCCGTCGACGACAGATTGTTATGACCGAGCAGAACCTGAATGATCCGGATGTCGGTTCCGCTTTCCAAGAGATGCGTCGCGAAGCTATGGCGCAACGTGTGCAACGTGACCCGCTTGGTCAAACCGGCGGCCTTGACCGCCGATCGGCAGGCGGCGTGCAAAACCGTCGGATCGATGGGACGATCGTCATTCCGCCCGGGAAACAGGAAGATCGCCGGTCGCGCTAGCCTCCAATAGGCGCGCAGGATGCCGAGCAACTGCGGCGACAGCATCACATTGCGGTCTTTGCCGCCCTTGCCATGACGGACCAGGATCACGCCCCGTGCGCTGTCGATGTCCGCCACCCTCAGCCCCGCGACTTCCGAGGCCCTGAGCCCGGCCGCATAGGCCGTGGTCAGCGCCGCCCGGCTCTTCAGGCTCGATACGGATTCCAGAAACAGCACCACCTCGTCGGCGCTTAACACAACCGGCAGTTTACGCGGCGCGCGCGCATAGGGGATACGCTCGGGAACGTCTGCGTCGCCGAGCGTGACGCCATAGAAGAACCGCAAGGCGCAAACGATCTGGTTGAGACCGGGCCACGAGACGCCCGTCGAGACCAGGTGAACCTGGAAAGCGCGAACGTCTTCCAGACCCAGCCGCTCGGGCGACTTGCCAAAATATCGGCTGAACTTCGAAACCGCGCTGATGTAGGATCGCTGCGTCGCCGGCGACATGTTGCGGACCGCCATGTCCTCAATCATGCGGCGACGAAGAGGGCTCAACTCGGCCATCGGTAACTCCTGTCTGAGGGATGGGCTTCAACATCCACATCCTCTCAGGCAGGAGACCCTCACAAAATCTCGATGTGCGCGCCGCGGTAGCGGCTTCGTCCGAATCCCAGGTCCCTTAGATCGTCTCCACGACCTAGCGAATGTCGCCTTCTGCACTTGCGCGCTCCGAATCGATCTTTTGATCGATTGTTCGGCGGATACGGGGAGTTCCGTCAAGGCGGAAGGGCGCGCAAAACGTCGGCCGTGACCGCTACGCCCGGCTTCGCCGCTCGCCGCGCTATTCCGCCGCGGCGGCCTGGCGCGGCTCGGGGGTCACCGTCTCTCCTGCGCCCGGCGGCAACTGCCGGCGAACGTAGTAGGCCGGGTCGCGCAATTGCCGGATGAGCGCGGGAATCATCTCGCGATAGACTTCGAGGAAGCCGTGGTAGGGCGGCGGGCAGTCGGCCTTGATCGCCTCGTGCAGGGCCGGCAGCGCGTAATAGGGCACGGTCGGGAACATGTGGTGCTCGACGTGGTAGTTCATGTTCCAGTAGACGAAGCGGCTGAACGGATTGATGTACATCGTGCGGCAGTTCAGCCGATGGTCGAGGACGTCGTCGGCGAGCCCGATGTGCTGGGTGAAGCCGGTGAGAATATGGTGCCAGCCGCCATAAATGCGCGGCAGCCCGATCAGCATCAAGGGCAGGATCGACCGCATCGCCACGCAGGCGACGAGGGTCAGCGCGTAGATCGCAATCCATATCCGCGCGACAAAGAAGACCTTCGGCCGCTCGGCCTCGGGCACGAAGTCCTTCTCTTCCGCCGTGAGCGTGCCGCCGGCGTAGCGCACCATGTCGGCGAGCGCCTTCGGCACATCGGGGATGCCGACGAACGCGCCGATCATCTTGGGGACGTTCGGCGGACGCGGCGTGATGATCTCGGGGTCGCGGCCGATGATGATGGTGTCGGTGTGGTGGCGCGTGTGGCTCCAGCGCCAGATCGTCGGATTGCGGATCATGAAGAAGCAGGCGAGCTCATAGACCGCGTCGTTCTTCCACTGCGTCTGGAAGGCGGTGCGGTGGCCGCATTCGTGCCAGCGGCTGTCGCCGCCGGAGCCATAGAGAACGCCGTAGACGGCGAAGAACGGGACGCACCACCAGGAGCCCCAGAAATAGGCGCCGAGCGCGCCGGTCACGATCAGCCCGCCGATCCACAGGATCGTGTCGCGGGTGGCCGGATAGTCGCTCCGCTTCATCAATTCCTTGAGGCGCGCGCGCGGGATATCGGTGCGATACCATCTCGCATTGGCCAGGCCCGCGGCCACCGCCCGCGCATTCTCAGGGCCCGATAGCGAATAATCGCGGGGAAACCCTTCGACGCCCATTTCGTCTCGCTCCTCGTTCCTTGCGGCCGTTAATTCACGTGCGGATCACGTGGTCCGTCACTTCCTCGATCGTTGTATCCTTTTTTGCCGCCTCGAACACCTTCGTCCCGTGACTCATGACGACGAAACGGTCGCACACCATGAAGGCGTGATAAAGGTTGTGGGTGACAAGCACGCTCGACGTCCCCTCTTTCTTCAGGTCGCGCACGTAGCTGAGCAGATGGTCGGTCTCGCGCACCGAGAGCGCCGAGGTCGGTTCGTCCAGAAGCAGGATATTGCGCTTGAAGTAGACGGCGCGGGCGATCGCGACCGCCTGCTTCTGGCCGCCCGAGAGGAAACCGACCTCCTTGCGCGGATTGTCGATTCCCGAGATCTGCACCGCGCCGCCCAAAACGTCGATGGCGATGGTCTCCATCCGCGGAAGATCCATGAATCCGAAGCGGCCGGTGATCTCCCGCCCCATGAAGATGTTGCGGGTGATCGACATCGAGTCGACGAGCGCGATGTCCTGGTAGATCGTTTCGATGCCCGCGGCTTCGGATTCGGCGCGGCTGTTCAACGTCGTCCGCCTGCCGTCGATCAGGATCTCGCCGGAGGTCGGCGGGTTGATGCCCGACATCATCTTGACGAGCGTCGATTTTCCGGCGCCGTTGTCTCCGAGCAGGCCCACCACCTCGGCCCTGCCGATGTAGAAATTCATCTTGTCGAGGGCAAGGAAGGAGCCGTAGCGCTTGCAGATGTCGCGCACCTCCAGGAGGGGCGTCTGCGAAGGCTCTGGCCCCGCGATCGGCTGGTCGACCGGCGCGCGATCTCCGGCGCTCAGATGCCGCAGGCTGTCGTTCATGGACGCCCCGCTCATGTCCTCGAGTTGCGAATGGCGGTGTTCATGATCACCGCAATGACGATCAGCGCGCCGACGAACATGTCGAAGTAGAAGCCGGGCGCCTGCAGCAGCAACAGGATGTCCTGAATCGTGAACACGAGCGCGGCGCCGAGGACGATCCCGAGGATCGAGCCGCGGCCCCCGGTCAGCGCCGCGCCCCCGATGACGCAGGCGGCGATCGAGGTCAACTCCATCCCGAGCCCGCCGCCGGGCTGGATCGAGCCGACCCGCGTTGCGGCGATCACCCCGGAGAGCGCCGCCATGAACCCGGCGATGGCGAACGCAATGACTTTGGTGCGAACCGGATTGATGCCGATCGCCACCGCGGCGTTGCGGTTGCCGCCGACGGCGAAGAAATGGTTGCCGAGCCGGTGGCGGTGCAGCAGGAAATAAAACAGGACGGAGAACACGCCGAACCATAGGATCATCGACGAGAGAACCCCCCATTCGCCGCCGAAGATGGTCAAAAAGGGCTCGGTCGGCTTGAAACGCAGCGAGGTCGCGCCGTGATAGAGCAGCGTCGCCCCGCGCCACAGCAGCATGCCGCCAAGCGTGGTGATGAACGAGGGAATGGCGAACTTGAGCGTGATCGCCGCATGAAAGCAGCCGATCGCAATCCCCAGCGCGAGGGCGACGGCCATGCCGATGAATGGCGCGATCATGCTTGCGTTGGGAGCGCCCTGGTCGCCGCCGAGCTGGTTCGACAGCGTCGCCGCGACGATCGACAGAAAAGAATATTGCGCGCCGACCGACAGATCGTATTCGCCGGCGATCATCAACACGCCGACGCCAAGCGCCATCAGCCCGAGCGGCGCGATCGACTTCAGCGTCACGGCGATGTTGGCGGGGAGCAGATAGCGGAACGTGTCGGGAAACGCGAGGCCCCCGACGACGCACACGACCTGCACGATGACGAACATCACCGCAATCCCCCCTTCGGGGCTGTTGCGGACCCAATCGGAGAGTTTGACCATCGCCGGCCGGGCGTTATGCGCGAGAACGGCCCGTCTGGTGTGCTCCGATTGACTGATCGTCATCCCGCGCTCCTCCGGCCGCCGCCACGCATAGGGGCGGGGCGGCCGCCGATGCCGGCCGCCCCGCCGATGTCGCGCTCGCGATACGTCCGGTCAAGTCAACGGACCGGTCCCGCCCACTTCACCGCGGCCTCATAATTGGTCTTGTCGATCAAGCCTGTCCCGCCGGTGTCCATCTCGGAGGGATAGAGGCCGTACTTGAGGTTGAGGGCGAGCTGGGTCACCGCGTAGAAGCCCTGGGAGTAGGGCTGCTGGTCGACGGTGGCGATCAGGCGACCGTTCTTGATGTCGTCCAGGATTTCCTTCGAGACGTCGAATCCGCCGGCGGGAATCTTGAGGCCGGCGTCGTGAATGGCCTGCGCCGCCTGGCTGGTCGGCGTCTGGCCGAGACCGACGACGGCGGCGGTTTTCGGGTGGCCGATCAGGTACTGCGTCATCATGTTGAGCGCCTGAGCATGATCGTTGCCCGTGCCCAGCATTTCGCTGGTCGCGCCGATCTCGGAGAGCGCCTTCTGCACGCCCTCGTGCCGCTGGACGGCGTATGTCGCCTCGGGGGCCTCGACCGGCGTAAACACCTTGTCGCCCTTCTTCAAATGGCCCTCGGCGATCATCCGCTTGCCGAGAACATAGCCGGCCGCGATGAAATTCTGGCCCATGAAAGCCATGCGGCAGGAGCTGCCCGGCGCGCCGTGGCGCGAGTTGTCGATGTTGAAGGTGACGACCGGAATGCCGTCAGCCATCGCCTTGCACATGTCGTCCTTATAGGCGTTGTCGTCGGCGATGTTGATCGCGATGCCGCTCACCTTGTTGGCGATGCCCGTTTCAAGAATCGTCTTCTCCCGCTCCTGGTTCTCCTCGCCAAACTGGATGTCGAGCTTGACGCCTTGCTGCGCGGCGGCGTCCTTGGCGCCGTTCACGACCGCCTCGAAGAAGGCGTTCGAGGACTGCGACCACGGGATGAACAGGATATTGATCTTCGACCATTCGGCCTTGTGGTCGGCGTCGACGGCGCCGGCGGCAAGGGCGCCGAACAGCGACAGAGCGGCGCCCATCGCGGACGCGGCCATCAGCTTGGTCAGGGATTGCATGCGTTTCCTCACAATTTTGCGGCCTGAGTTTTCGAGGCCGGCCGCGCCCCACTAATCTGACGCACTGACCGGAGCAGTCAATCCGTTAAGTTCCGCCCCGGGCCGCCACAGGCGCCGCCCCCCACGATCCCGCGGCGCGCAAAACTGGGTCGCGGCGCCTCACGTCTGGACCCCATAGCGGAGGGGCGCGCCCACGGGCGCGCGACGCTGGCGGCGCCAGAAGAGCCACGCGACGATCAGAAAATTGAGCGCGTTCCACATGACCCCGTTCAGGAACGCCATGCGGTAGGAGCCGGTGAGATCGAAGATCAGCCCGGAGAAATAGCCGCCGAACGCCATGCCGAGAATGGTCGCCGAGACGACGAGCCCGATCGCCGCGCCCGCCCGGCGGGGCGGCAGAAGCTCGCGGCAGATGACCGCATACATCGGCACGATGCCGCCCTGAAAAAGGCCGAAGATCCCGGAGACGACGAACAGGGCCATGAGCCCGTTGAAATAAAGATAGAGCAGGAGCGCCGCGCCCTGCATGGCGGAGCCGATGAGCAGCGTCGCCGTGCCGCCGATCGCGTCGGCGACGAAGCCCGAGCCCACCCGCGAAATGATGCCGAGCATCATCATCAAGGACAGCATCTCGGCGCCGCGCGCGACGCCATAGCCCAGATCGCCGCAATAGGCGACCAGATGGACCTGCGGCATCGACATCGCGGCGCAGCAGGAAAAGCCGGCGAGAAACAAGAGGCCAAGCAGGAGCCGCGGCGAAATGCCGACGTCCGCGCGCGCGGCCTCGGTCGCCGCCTCGGCCTGAGCGTACACGGACGCGGACGGCCTGCGGCGCATCGTGAGCGCAAGGGGCAGGACGAAAAGGAAGACGATCGCGCCTATGCCCGCGTAGGTGTGCCGCCAGCCGACGAGCGGGATCGTCAGGCTCATCACGAAAGGCCAGATCGTTCCGGCGAGGTAATTGCCGGCGGCGACGATGACGACCGCAAGTCCCCGGCGCTTGACGAACCAATGCGAAATGTCCGCCATCAACGGGGCGAAGCCGGTTCCCGACCCCAGTCCGATCAGCGCATGGGCCGCGGTGAAGACCGCCAGGTTCGGCGCGTAGCCGG
This sequence comes from uncultured Alphaproteobacteria bacterium, assembly GCA_963742305.1. GTDB lineage: Bacteria > Pseudomonadota > Alphaproteobacteria > Rhizobiales > Beijerinckiaceae > Roseiarcus. The sequence continues at coordinate 54,452 of CAVULN010000011.1, read as the reverse complement.
CGAGGACGAAACCGGCGCCCACGACGATCCCCGAGATGACGAGGGGCAAGGCGATGCCGTAGCGGTCGGTCATCCGGCCCAACACAATCGTCGAAACGGCGAGCGCGCACATCATGACCGTATAGGGGAATGACGCCGCGGCGCGGTCGACGCCGAAATCCGCCTGCGCGGACGGCAGGACCACGATCACCGCCCACATGCCAACCCCGATCAGGGTCGCGGCGGCAAGCGACGCCGCGAGGCGGGCGTAGGCGTAAGGACCGTCGGGAGCGTAGCGGCGGACCTCGTCGGGGAGGGTCGCGGACTGGTTCATTACCCGAGTTTTGCGCCACCGAAACGGCGATGGCAAATAACGTCGCGCGGGCCGCTGCAAGCGACGTGTCGACCACGCGCCTGTTAACCCAAACCGAAAACGTTTGACTTTACGGCGACCTGGTGGCGAGAAGCGCACAATTGCGGCAGGCGTCCGATTTGGTGTACGAGGTCTTGCCGCGGGGACCAAAAAGACGCGCCGCGCGTTGGGGATCGGATTGAGCAAGCCTGTCACACCGCTTCTGGACCGGATCGGATCGCCCGCCGATCTGCGCGAACTGAATGAGAGCGATCTCAATCAGCTCGCTGACGAATTGCGCGCCGAGACGATCAGCGCGGTCTCGGTCACCGGCGGACATCTGGGAGCGGGGCTCGGCGTGGTCGAACTCACGGTCGCGCTCCATTACGTGTTCGACACGCCAAACGACCGGATCGTCTGGGACGTGGGCCATCAGGCCTATCCGCACAAGATCCTGACCGGACGCCGCGACCGGATTCGAACCTTGCGGCAGGGCGGAGGCCTCAGCGGTTTCACCAAGCGCTCAGAAAGCGAATATGACGCGTTCGGGGCAGCCCATTCATCGACCTCGATCTCGGCCGGCCTCGGCATGGCGGTGGCGCGCGACCTGTCGCACGGCTCGGGACACGTGGTCGCGGTGATCGGCGACGGGGCGATGTCGGCGGGGATGGCCTACGAGGCGATGAACAACGCAGGCGCGCTAGGCTCGCGGCTGATCGTCATCCTCAACGACAACGACATGTCGATCGCCCCGCCGACCGGAGCGATGTCGGCCTATCTCGCGCGCCTCGTCTCGGGCCACACCTATCGTTCGCTGCGCGGCGCCGCCAAGCAGCTTGCGCGCCGCCTGCCGCGATTCTTCTACGACAAGGCGAAGCGGACCGAGGAATACGGCCGCGGGTTCTGGACCGGTGGCACGCTGTTCGAGGAGCTCGGCTTCTATTATGTCGGACCGATCGACGGCCACAATCTCGACCACCTGCTGCCGATCCTGAAGAATGCGCGCGACATGCAGGACGGCCCGGTGCTGGTGCATGTGGTGACCAAGAAGGGCAAGGGCTATCCGCCCGCCGAGGCGGCCGACGACAAGTACCACGGCGTCTCGGCGTTCGACGTCATTACCGGCGCCCAGGCCAAGCCCAAGAGCAACGCGCCCACCTATACCCGCGTGTTCGGCGAGGCGCTGGTCGAGGCCGCGCGGCGCGACGACAAGATCGTCGGCATCACCGCGGCCATGCCCGACGGGACCGGAATCGATCGGCTGAAGAAGGCTTTCCCGGAGCGCACCTTCGACGTCGGCATCGCCGAACAGCATGCGGTCACCTTTGCGGCGGGGCTCGCGACCGAAGGCTTCAGGCCGTTCTGCGCCATCTATTCGACCTTCCTCCAGCGCGCCTACGACCAGACGGTGCACGACGTGGCGATCCAGAACCTGCCGGTCCGGTTCGCGATCGACCGGGCGGGGCTGGTCGGCGCGGACGGGGCGACCCATGCGGGCGCCTTTGACATCGCCTATCTCTCCTGCCTGCCGAACATGACGGTGATGGCGGCGGCCGACGAGGCCGAGCTCGTCCATATGGTCGCCACCGCCGCGGCCCACGATTTCGGGCCCGATCGCGCTGCGCTATCCGCGCGGCGAGGGCGTCGGCGTCGACCTGCCGGAGCACGGCGAGCCGCTCACGATCGGCAAGGGGCGGGTGATGCGCGAAGGCTCGCGGATCGCGATCCTGTCGCTCGGCGCGCGGCTCCACGAGGCCTTGAAGGCGGCGGAGGACCTCGCGGCGCGGGGCCTGTCGACAACGGTCGCGGACGCGCGCTTCGCCAAGCCCCTCGACCGCGACCTCATCCTCAGGCTCGCCTCGACGCACAAGCTCCTCATCACCATCGAGGAAGGCGCAATCGGCGGCTTCGGCTCGCACGTGCTGACCCTGCTCAGCGAAGCGGGCGCGCTCGAAAACGGGCTCAAGGTCCGCACGATGACGCTGCCCGACAAATTCCTGGATCACGACAAGCCGGAGCGGATGTACGCCGCCGCCGGACTCGACGCCAAGGGCATCGTCGCCAAGGCGCTGACCGCGCTCGGCGAGATCGACCATCGGACCTCGAGCCGCTTTGCGTGAGCGGCGAGGACAATGAGCCCGAGCCGAGCGGGCGCGGCAACCTCTTCGCGCTGATCGCGGTCGTCGTTCTGATCGCGCTCGGCTATCTGGCCTTCAACTATATCGATCAGCAGCGCAAGCTGCAGGACTGCATCGACTCGGGCCGACACAATTGTCTTCCCCTCGACAAGTCCGGAAGGTGATCGTCAGACTGACCGGCGATTGACGGAGATCCTCGGAGGCTCATCGATGGCGGAACGATCGCCGGCGCCTGTCCCGGCCACGGTCAGCCCCGAAATGCAGGCGCTGATCGGGGCGGCCCTGAACCCGATCTGGAAGCAGCGCCCGACGACCGCGGAAGGCTGGAAGCCGCTCGTCGATTCCGCCGCGGCGGCGCCGCTTAAGCGCCTGCCGGGTCTGTGCGCGCGCCTCAAGGTCAGGTTCGAGCGGACAAGCGTCGGGGGCGCGCGCGCATTTCAGGTGACGCCGGACGCGATCGCGCCGCGCAACGCGAACCGGCTGCTCATCCACATTCACGGCGGTTGCTACGTGCTCCATCCTGGCGAAGCCGGTCTGCCCGAGGCGATCATCATGGCCGCTTTCGGCGGGTTCCGGGTGCTGTCGGTCGACTACCGGATGCCTCCCGAGGCGTTCTTTCCCGGAGCGCTCGACGATTGCGTATCGGTCTGGAAGGCGACCGCCGAGACCACGGACCCGGCCAGGACCGCGGTGTTCGGAACCTCGGCGGGGGGCGCGCTGACGCTTGCGCTCGTACTGCGGGCGAAACAGCAGGGCCTACCCCTGCCGGCGGCGATCGCGCCGGGGACGCCGATGGCGGACGTCACCAAGACGGGCGACACCTTCTACACCAACGAGCTTCTCGACAATGTGCTGGTCTCGCGCGACGGCTTCTGCGACGCGGCGACACGGTTCTACGCCAACGGCCACGATCTCGCCGATCCGCTTCTCTCCCCGGTCTATGGCGACATGAGCGGCTTCCCGCCGGCGATCCTGACCAGCGGGACGCGCGACCTTCTGCTCAGCAACACGGTCCGCGTGCATCGCAAGCTCCGTCAGGCGGGCGTCGAGGCCGCGCTGCATGTCTACGAAGGCCAGTCGCACGCGCAGTACATGTTCAACGAGCAGGCGCCGGAGACCCGGGAGGCGTTCGGGGAGATCGCGGAGTTTTTCGACCGGCGGCTTGCGGTCTGAGTAACCTTCCCGGCGCACGCCCAATCGGCTCTACCCTCATAGGAAAGAGCAACCCTGATGTCCCGCTGGCCTCAAGCGCCGGCGCTCCGGGCTTCGGGTCCATTGACTTGGCCTGGCCCGCGCGGCATAAGCCCGGCCTTGCGGCGGCCGCGTTTCGCGTCCGCCTTCATTTTTCCGGCTCTCCGCTTGGCGCATCATCGGCCAAAGCGGCGAGGCTGGCGTTTCGTGCGTTCAGGGTCGAGCCGGGCTCGATCTTTTCCGCCCGCGAAGCGAAATTCGGAGACGGACCCGGTGAAGCGGACCTATCAACCCTCGAAGCTCGTGCGCAAGCGCCGTCATGGCTTTCGCGCCCGCATGGCGACGGTCGGCGGCCGCAAGGTGATCGCCGCGCGGCGCGGGCGGGGCCGCAAGAAGCTCTCCGCCTGATCGACGCCGCCGGGCTTCGGCCCCCGTCTGGCTGTCGCCTCATCGGCGGCGGCGCCGATGAGATGGAGCCTACCCTTGCGCGACGATGGAAGGCCGCTTCCCTCCGGCGACGCCCTCGGCCGCCTCACCCGGCGGGCCGAATTTCAGCGCGTGGCGCGCGGCCGGCGCTGTTCGGCGGAGACCTTCACCCTGCAGTCGCGCAGGCGCGAAAGCGCGGAGACGGAGTCCCTCCCGGGCGCGCGGATCGGCCTGACGGTGACGCGAAGCGTCGGCGGCGCGGTCGAGCGCAATCGGGTGAGAAGGCGGCTGAAAGAGGCGCTCAGGGCCGCTCAGCCCCTTGAGACGGAGGGCGACTGCGACTACGTGCTGATGGCCCGGCGCGAGGCGCTGGGCCGCCGTTTCGCCGCGCTCGTCGACGATGTCCGCAAAACCTTCCGCGCCGCCCGGCGCGGCGCGGATGGTCGCCGGCGCCGATCGGACGCGAGGGCGCCGGAAGGCGAAGACAGGCAGGCATGAAGTCCGAGGACACGCGCAACCTTCTTCTTGCGATCGCGCTGTCGGTCCTGGTCATGGCCGCCTGGCAATATTTCTACGCCGGCCCGATGTACCAGCGGGAGCGCCAGGCGCATCCCCAGACGACCGAGGCCCAGGTCAATAGCGCAGAGCCGGCGAAGGAGGCTCAGCCGGGCGCCAAGACGCCGGGCGCTTCAGGCCCGGCCGCGCTCCCCGGCGGGGCTCAGGCTGCGGGCGCGCCCGAGACGATCGCCGAGGCGCTGGCCGCGAGCCCGCGCGTCGCCATCGACGCGCCGAGCGTCGCGGGGTCGATCAACCTCAAGGGCGGGCTCATCGACGATCTCGTGCTCAAGGACTATCGCGAGACGATCGACAAAAACAGTCCGCTGATCCGCCTGCTCGCGCCGAGCGGGCCGCCCAACGCCTATTTCACCGAGACCGGCTTCGTCGCGACGACGGATGGCGTGAACATCCCGCGCCGCGACACGCTGTGGACGGCCGACGCCAAGACCCTCACCCCGAGCCATCCGGTGACGCTGACCTGGGACAACGGGCAGGGCCTCACCTTCAAGCGGGTGATCGCCATCGACGATAAATACATGTTCACGATCACCGACTCGGTCGTGAACTCGGGCGGCGAGACCGTGAGCTTGCGCCCCTATGCGCTCGTCCTTCGCCACGGCATGCCGCAGGTCGCGGGCTATTCGGTGCTGCATGAAGGGTTCATCGGCGTCTTCGGCGACGGGGGCGTGCAGGAGGTGAGCTACAAGAGCGTCGACAAGGACAAGGGCAAGACGCTGACCTATTCGGGCGCCGGCGGCTGGCTCGGCTTCACCGACAAATACTGGGGAACCGCGATCATCCCCGACCAGAAGGCCAAGATCGACGCGCGCTTCACCGCTAGCGGCGGAGGAGGCGAGCCGGCCCGCGAGGATTATCAGGCCGATTTCATTGGCGCGCCGCAGACGCTTGCGCCCGGCGCGACCGCCGAGGCTCAGACCCGGATCTTCGCCGGCGCCAAGGAAGTCTCGACGATCGACAATTACGCCAACCAGCTTGGCATCAAGAAATTCAATCTGATGATCGACTGGGGCTGGTTCTACTTCATCACCCAGCCGATGTACTGGCTGATCGACACGATCTACAGATTCGTCGGCAATTTCGGCGTCGCGATCATGATCGTGACCGTCCTGGTCAAGGGCGCCTTCTTCCCGCTCGCCAACCGCGCCTACGGCTCGATGGCGAAGATGAAGAAGATCCAGCCGCAGATCGCGGCGCTGAAGGAAATGTATCCCGACGACCGCGCCAAGCAGCAGCAGGCGCAGATGGAGCTGTTCAAGAAGGAGGGCGTCAACCCGGTCGCCGGCTGTCTGCCGATGGTGATCCAGATTCCGGTGTTCTTCGCGCTCTACAAGGTCATCTTCATCACCATCGAGATGCGGCACGCGCCGTTCTTCGGCTGGATCAGGGACCTTTCCGCCCCCGATCCGACCAATATCTTCACGCTGTTCGGTCTCGTTCCGTGGGACCCGGACGTGCTGCCGGTGTTTGGGCATTTCCTGCATCTTGGCATCTGGCCGCTGATCATGGGCGTCTCGATGTTCTTCCAGATGAAGATGAATCCCGAGCCCGCCGATCCGGTTCAAAAGACGATGTTCTCCTGGATGCCGGTGATCTTCACCTTCATGCTCGGCACGTTTCCGGCGGGTCTCGTCATCTATTGGACCTGGAACAACACGCTGACCGTGCTCCAGCAGTCTCTGATCATGAAGAAGGCGGGGGTGAAGGTCGAGCTCTGGGGCAACCTCAAGGGGATGTTCGCCAAGAAGGGCAGCCCGGCGAAGACGCCGAGCGTATGAGCGAAGGGGCGGCCGGGCCCGACTGGACCGAGGCCGGGCGCAAGCTGTTCGCGGGCCCATGCGCCTTCTTCCACGCCGCCGCGCGCGCCGACGGCCTGCCCCCGGCCGGGGCGCCGGAGATCGCCTTCGCCGGCCGCTCGAATGTCGGCAAGTCCTCGCTCATCAACGCGCTGACCGGCAGGGCGACGCTCGCCCGAACCTCCCGCACGCCGGGCCGCACGCAGGAGCTGATTTTCTTCGATCTCGGCGGGCAGGCCACGATCGTCGACATGCCGGGCTACGGCTACGCGGCGGTCGCCAAGGCGAAGTCGGCCTCATGGGGCGAACTCGCGCGCGACTATCTGCGCGGCCGTCCGTCGCTCGCCCGCGTGTTCCTGCTGATCGACAGCCGCCATGGTCTCAAGGAGAGCGATCACGAGACGATGCGCGCGCTCGACGCCGCCGCCGTCTCCTATGCGGCGGTTCTGACCAAGGGCGACGAAGTGAAGCCAGCCGAGCGAGGCGCGCGGATCGCCGCGACGCTCGAAGGCCTGCGCAAGCACGCCGCCGCCTATCCGGAGGTGCTGCTCACCTCGGCCCGAGACGGCGAGGGCGTCGCCGAGTTGCGCGCCCATATCGCAAGGCTCATCGCCGAGCGCGGCGGATTCCGCGCGGCGATTGCGACCTGAAGGTTCGCTCAGCCGCGCAGTCCGGAGCTTGCCCACTCATAGACGGCGTCAGGCTCCCCTTCCTCGTTGGCCGAGCCGACACGCAGCTCGACCAGCCTGAACCCCCGCCGCTCGTGGAACCGGCGGGCGGCGAGGTTTCGCTGGAACACGTGCAAGCGCAGGCCACGAGGACTCGCCGCTTTGGCCGTAGCGAGCAGGAGCGTCCCCAATCCCTGGCCCTGCAAATGCGGCGAGACGTAAAGGTGCTCGACAACGCCGCCCCGAACGGAAGCGAATCCTCCAGCCAGTCCATCGCCGGAGACCGCAAGCGTTACGGCGCTGTTTCGCAGGACGACGTCCTTGATCCATTTCAGAACCTCCAGGTCCGTGTGAAGGACAGGGAGCATACGGCACCGCGGCGCGGCGGGAAGACGCAAAGATTGCGGCGATGCGCTCCGCGTCCGCTCCAGCCGCCGGCCTCGGTCGCCAATCGCTATTCATGCGCGGCGCTGGCGACATTGGCCGGCCCGATTGACCCGGCGCGGTCCCGAGGCGATGGTCCCGCCATGCAGGCCCACTACAATACTCTGGCAGGCGGCGAAGTGGGCCGCATCGCGGCGCTGAGCGACGGCCTGTTCGCCATAGCGGCGACCATTCTGGTGCTCGACTTTCATACGCCCGAGCCAGCCGACATCCATTCCGAGGCCGCGCTCATCCACGCGCTCGCCGCCTCGGCGCCGAGACTCCTGCCGTGGCTGCTCAGCCTTCTGACGCTCGGCATCTTCTGGCTCGGCCAGCAGACGCAGCTCAGCCAGCTCGACCGCTCGAACCGGGACCTCGCATGGCTGCATTTCGTCTTCCTCGCCGTCGTGACTGTGGTGCCGTTCTCGACCCGGCTGCTCGCCGATTTCATGACTTATCGCGCGGCTTTCCTCGTCTACTGGTTCAACGTCCTTCTGCTCGGCGTTTGTCTCTACGCGACCTGGGCCTATGCCGAGCGGGCGAATCTCGTGCGGAAGGAAGCGCACGGCGACATCTCGGGCGCGGTCAAGCGGCGTATCGTCCTTGCGCAGTCGCTCTATGCGCTTGGCGCGGTCATCGGCCTCATCAACGTCACAACCGGGATCACGCTGATCCTGCTTCTCCAGCTCAACTACGCGATCGGGCCGAGGCTTCCCGTCCTCTCGCGCCTCTGACGAGGGCTCAGTCCTCGAACGGCAGGCCGGCGTATTGCTCGGCGACCACGGCCGCGGCGTGCTGCGAGTTGTGGAGATGATCGAACTCGCTGAGCTTGATCCGGTTCTCGAACGCGTCGTCGTCCGGAAAGACGTGCAGGAGCTTGGTCAATTGCCAGGAAAAACGCACCGACGCCCAGACCCGTCTCAGCGCCATGTCCGAATAGTTTTCGAGATAGCGATCGTCGCCTTTTGAAAAATGCGCCGCGAAGGCGCGCGCGAGATAGAAGACATCGGAGATCGCGAGATTGAGGCCCTTCGCTCCCGTGGGGGGCACGATATGGGCGGCGTCGCCGGCCAGAAACAGCCGGCCGTGGCGCATCGGCTCGGCGACGAAGCTGCGTAAGGGCGCAATCGACTTTTCAATCGACGGACCGGTCACGATCTTGCGCGCGATGTCGGGCGGAAACCGCCGCTTGAGCTCCTCCCAGAACCGCTCGTCCGGCCAATCCTCGATCCGCGTGCCGAGGCTGCACTGGATATAGTAGCGGCTCAGCATCGGATTGCGCAGCGAAGCGAGGGCGAAGCCGCGCTCGTGCCGGGCGTAGATGACCTCGCCGACCGGCGGGGTTTCCGACATGATCCCGAGCCAGCCGAACGGATAGGCGCGCTCGAAGACCTTGAGCGCGCCCTGCGGAATGCTCTGCCGCGACACGCCGTGGAAGCCGTCGCAGCCGGCGATGAAGTCGCATTCGAGCGTCTCCGAGGCGCCTCTCGTTTGGAAAGTCACCCTCGGCCCGGCGGAGGCGACGTCGTGAAGCAGGACGTTCTCCGCTTCCTCGACGATGCGCCCGCCGTCGCACTCCCGGATCCGGTAGAGTTCCTCGGTGATCGCCGTCTGCCCGTGCGACCACATCGGCCTGCCGGTATGCGTCTTGGTGTCGATAAGGAACGGCTCGCGGTCCTGCCAGGCGATGAAGCTCCCGTCATGCGCATGGCCCTCGCGGTCCATCCGCTCTCCGGCCCCCGAATCGCGCAAGACTTTGACCGAGCCGAATTCGAGCACGCCGGCGCGGATGCGCTTGAGCACATGCGCTCTTGTCTGGCGCTCGATGACGACACTGTCGAGCCCGAGTCGATAAAGCAGGTGCGACAGAAGGAGGCCGGCCGGGCCGCCCCCGATGATCGCGACCTGGGTGCGCGTCATGTTCGTTCCCTATCGGTCGCGTTTACGAGTCCCACGCCGACCGGCCCCGGTTGTAGCTCCCCGCGGCGGGCGCGACTAGAGTAGCCGGCCGTCCCGCGCGTCGGCGGGACCGGCCCGGCGCGCCGTGCGGCGTGGAGGAGAGCGTCGATGATTCAACTGTACGGAAACCCCAGGTCCCGGGCCATCCGGTGTCTGTGGATGCTCGAAGAGACCGGCCAGCCCTATCAACTGATAGAAAAAAGCACCCGCGCCGACGATTTGCAGACGGCCGAATACATGCGGCTCAACCCAAATGCGCGCATTCCCACTCTCGTGGACGGCGAGGTGACGTTGTGGGAGTCGATGGCGATCAACATCTACCTCGCGCAAAAATATGACGGGCCGATTCATCTCGCCGGGCCCAAGGATTTGGGCCTCGCCGCCCAGTGGAGCTTCTGGGCTGTTTTGGAGATGGAGGAGCTGCTTCTCGGCCTCCTGGAGCATCGTGCGGTGTTGCCCGAATTCGCCCGCGACGCCTCGCAGGCGGAACGCTGCGAATTGATGCTGCGAAGGCCGCTCGGCGTGCTCGATGCGAGGCTGACCGGTCGCGCGTTCCTGACCGGCGACTCCTTCGCGGCCGCTGACCTCAACGTGGCGAGCATTCTCGCCTGGGGAAGAATGGCGCGGCTCGATCTCTCCGCCCGCCCGCAGGTCGCGCGATGGCTCGACGCGTGCCTGGCGCGGCCCGCCTATCGCCGGGTGCGGGACCTGGCGCGCGGCAAATGATCGGATCGCGCCGGCAAGGCCATTGGCCTCATTGGGCGAGACCCACCGCGCGAAGCGCGCCTGCCTGCCGCTCAGCGACCGCTTTCTCGTCGAAGCCTTCGATCGCGTCCTCATAGAGGCGATGAAAGTTGAGCCGCGCGCCGAGCCGGAGGAAGGCGCCGCCGAGGCCGATAGTCGCCCGGTCGAGGAAGACGAACTCGCGGGGCACCACAAGCCCGCGGCCCTCGGCGCGCAGCGCCCGCATGACCTGGCCGAGTTCCTTGCGCCCGTACTCGCCCGGACTGACGCCGTCCGCCGCGGTCCGCACGCGGTCGTCGAGAATCGGGCCGCAGAGAAAGCGGGCCCAGATGTTCATCGCGTCAAGCGCCCCGCGCCTCAGCCCGGAGAAACCCCACATCTCGTAGGCTTGCTCGATGCGCGCCTTATCTTCGGCCTTGAACCCCCGGTAGAGCTCGACCACCCCGAGGACGAAGCGCGGCGGAAAGACGCGCACGCAGCCGTAGTCGAAAAGGTCGATCCCCTCGACTTCGACAGCCTCCCCCTGCCCTTTCGCCGCGACGGCGTAATTTCCGAGGTGCGGATCGCCGTGGATCACGCCATAGCGGAGGAATGGACGCCACCAGGCTTCGAACAGGCCGACGGTGATGGCGTTGCGCGCCTCCTGGGGCGCGCTCTCGAAACGCGTGAGCTTCTCGCCGTCCAGCCATTGCATCGTCAAGAGGCGCCGGGTCGACAGGCTCTCCTCGACGCGCGGCACCCGGACGAACGGGCGGTCGGCCAGCATCAGGCGATAGAGGCCGGCGATTTTGGCCTCCCGCTCGTAGTCGACTTCCTCGCGGACCCGCTCCCGGATCTCGCGGGCGATCTCGCGCGTGTCGATCGCGGCGCCCATACGCCGGTGCAGCGAGAACAGGAGGTCGAGCTGGGAGAGGTCCGTCTCGACCGCCGACGCCATGTCCGGATATTGCAGCTTGCAGGCCAGCCATTCGCCCTCGAGGCTTCTGGCCTTGTGCACCTGTCCGAGCGACGCCGCCGCGGCGGGCTTGAGGTCGAACTCGGAGAAGCGCTCGCGCCAGTTCGCCCCAAGCTCGGCCTGCATCCGGCGGCGCACGAAGGCCGCGCCCATCGGCGGCGCCTGGGATTGCAGCTGCATCAGCTCGTTGGCGTAGTCCTGCGGCAGCGCCTCCGGGATGGTGGCGAGAAGCTGGCCCACCTTCATCAGCGGACCCTTCATCGAGCCGAGCGCGGAAGCGAGCGCCTTCGCGTCCGCCGCGCGATTGGCGCCGCGCAGCCGGTTGACGCCGACCTGCGCGACGAGCGCGCCGGCGTTGACGCCAAGGCGGGCATAGCGCGCAGCGCGGGCGCTTAGGCGATTGGCTTCGTCGTCATGGTCCAAGCGCGGAATTCCTGGAGAAGATCCAACGGATATAAGCCGCGCGCCGATCAATTTCATCCGCGGGTCGAGCCAAAGCGGCAAGGATCGCAATTTTCCCCAGGCGGAGCGGCCGCCGCTCCGCTATCCGGCGCGCACGCGAGCCTGTCCCTGAGAAGGGCGGCGGCGGGACACGGGAGTGAGACATGATTGTGCGCCTGTGGCGCGGCTGGACGACGCCGGAAAACGCCGACCGCTACGAGGAGCTCATCCGGACCGCGATCTTCCCGGGCATTCTCAGGCGGACGATCGCGGGACTGGAAGGGCTCGAACTCTTCCGCAAGGCCGGTCCGGGCGAAGTCGAGTTCATGACGCTGATGCGATTTGCGTCATGGGACGCGGTCAAGGCCTTCGCCGGCCCCGACTGCGAGGTCTCGGTCGTGCCCGAGGCGGCGCGCGCCGTGCTCGCCCGCTTCGACCAAAAGGCCGCGCACTATGATACCCGGGTCAGTCCCGCGATTCCGTCACGCGGCTGAAAACGAGCAACTGACCCGGCCGAGGATCCCAAAGTCGGCGGAGACCTCGTCGCCGGGCTCGATCTCGAGCGGAGCAAGGCAGGTTCCGGTCGTCACGATCTGTCCCGCCGCGAGCGTGATTCCGAGCCCGGAAAGCTCATTGGCGAGCCAGGTCAGCGCGATCACGGGATGGCCGAGCACGTTCGCGCCCCTCCCCTCGCGCTCGAGCCGGCGCCCCACTCTTCCGGCAACGCGATGCGCCGCGAGATCGAGGTCGCGCCACGCCGACGGCGCCTCGGGGCCGAGCACGAAGCGATGGGCGCAGGCGTTGTCGGCGATGATCTGTGGTCCGCCAGCGGTGACGAACTCGGCGTAGCGCGAGTTGGGGACCTCGATCGCGAGATGAAGGTCGGCGACCGCGGCCAGCGCCTCGCCGCGTTCATAGGGCTCGTCGCGCGGAGGCAGGTCGCGGCCCATGCGGAAGGCGAACTCGCACTCGGCGACTTGCATCCGGTTGGCGCCGAAGGGAATCTCGTCGCCGTCCTCGTGAACCCTCTCAGCCAGCAGCCGCCCCGCGAGCGGTCCGTCGACGCCGATATGCTTCTGCCCGGCGGCGCTGGTGGCGGCGATTTTCCAACCGAACAGCGGTTTCTTGCTCTGCCGCTCGATCTCCGCCTGGATCGCATAAGCCTCAGCGCGGCTCGCCGGACGCAAGTCTGAGGGCAAAGCGCCGATCGCCATGCCTTCACGCCAGCAGCGCGAAAGCAGTTCGGACGCCTTCCGTGCGGTCGCCTTGTTCATTGAACTCGTCCCCCTAGCCGCTCCGCGACGGCAAATCCATTCGCCCGTTCCCTGTCGGCTGCGCAGCTTCAAGGGAGGAGAGCCCTTTCCACAGCAGATTGGCGACGATGTCGACGAGCTCCTCTTTTCCGACGCCCTTGTTGTCGAACCACCATAGCGCAATGGAGTGCAGCCCATTCAGGACGAACTGCGCCTCAACCGCAAGCGCCCAGGCCGGGACGTCCGGCGCTGTCCGCTTCAAGAGGGCGGCGATCCCCTCCACCGCCCCGGCCTGGATCGCGCGCGCCGCCGCCGCGGCTTGCGGATGACCATGATGCGCGGCGAGGAGAACCTTGATCGCATCGGGCGACGTTTCCGCCAAAGTCAGGAAGGCGGCGACGGCGGCGCGCACCTGGCGCTCGCGGGAAACCGGGGCCCGCAGCGCCTCTTCGCCTTTGGCGAGCAGGAGGCCGCGCACGCCTTCGAGCACGGCGAGGAGCAGCGCGTCCTTCGAGGCGAAATGATCGTAAAGAACGGGTTTCGTCACGCCGGACGTGCGGGCGATCTCGTCCATCGAGGCGTCCGCGTAGCCCTTGCGGGCGAACGCCGTCGTCGCGGCGCCGAGAATCCGCTGTCGTCGCTCCTTTGAAGAAAGTCGTCGTCCGCCCATTGAAATCCCGCCCCGCCGTCATAACCTACTATACAGTAGGTTACCGCTGGAGGCCAGCGATGCGAGTTTTTGTGGCCGGCGCGTCCGGCGCCCTGGGGCGGCGGCTGATTTCCGCCCTCGCGGCCGGAGGCCATCTCGTTTTTGGAATGACGCGTACGCCTGCCAAGGCGCGCTCGATCGCCGAATCAGGGGCGCAGCCCGTCGTCGGCGACGCGCTCGACGCGGCGGGGGTCGAGCGGGCGCTTGTCGAATGCCGTCCTGAAACCGTCGTGCACCAGTTGACCGCCCTTGCCGGCGCGAACGACCTCAGCCGGTTCGACCGGACCTTCGCGGGCAGCAACCGGCTGCGCACGGAAGGACTCGACATCCTGCTCGAGGCGGCGCGCAGGAGCGGCGCGCGCCGCTTCGTCGCGCAGAGCTTCTGCGGCTGGCCCTACGGTCGGGTCGGAGGCCCGGTGAAGAGCGAGGACGATCCGCTCGACCCCGCGCCCCGCCGCGGCCAAACGGAGACCTTCGCCGCGATCCGGCACGTCGAGACCGCGATGGCGGATCTCCGGGATCTCAAGGGCGTCGCGCTGCGTTACGGCGCGTTTTATGGCCCGGACACCGGATTGTTCGAGCCGGACATGATCCGTCAGTTGAAACGTCGCGCCGTTCCGTTGATCGGCGGCGGCGGAGGCTGGTGGTCTCTCCTGCATATCGACGATGCGGCGTCCGCGACGGTCGCCGCGATCGAAGGCGATGCGCCGGGCGTCTTCAATGTCGTGGACGATGAGCCCGCCCAGGTGCGGGAATGGCTTCCGGCCCTCGCGGCGGCGGTCGGCGCGAAGCCCCCGCGAAGGCTTCCCGCCTGGATCGCCCGGCTGCTGGCGGGCGACGCGCTCGTCGCGATGATGACGGAGGCCCGGTCCGGGTCCAACGCGAAAATCAAGCGCGAGTTCTCCTGGGCGCCGGCGATCCCCTCATGGAGGCAGGGGTTCAGCGAGATCGCGGCGGCGCTCGCCGCCGGGATAGCTCATGAAAGCTCGGAGACGCAGAACATGGCGCGACGATTTCCTCTCACGACCGACGCCCGTTACGCGCTTGACGGCGCAGCCCGTATCATCAGCGAGGTTCGTTATTGCTGGCTCGCAGCGGAGGCGGAGAACGGGGCCGTCGCGGTCCGTCCGATGGGCCGGGTGTCGCCGCACCCGCAAAAGACGGACTGGTCGATCGCCTTCGTAACCGACGGCCGCTCCAGAAAGGCCGCCGAAATCCGCCGCTCGGGCAAGGCGACGCTCGTATTTCAGCGCGATGGAGAGGACGCTTATGTGGCGCTGATGGGCGCCGCTCGGTTATCGGAAAACCCCGCTGAGGTCAGATCGCGATGGCGCGCAGCGTACGACGTCTATTTCCCGACCGGCGACGACCGCGCGAACGCCGCGTTCATCGACATCGCCGTCGAGCGCATGGACCTCTGGATCCGCGGGATCACGCCTGAGCCCTTCGGGATGCGGACGACCACTCTGGTCCGCGAGCCAGGCGGCGCCTGGGTCGTCCTGCCGAACGAACGCTCTCCCGAGGGCTGAACGGCGCCGAATGCGAGGCGAAGGCCGCTTACGCTCGTCGCCTCGAGTTCGTCGATCATGCGTCCGATCACCGAAAGGCCGATCGTCCAGAAGCCGGGGTCCTTCGCGTCGAGGCCGAACGGCTCGAGCAGCTCGGAATAGGATTTCGAGCCGCCGGCCGCAAGCATCGCGAGATAGCGTTCGGCGAAGCCTTCGCTCGACCGCTCGTAGACCCCGTAGAGCGAATTCACCAGACAATCGCCGAACGCATAGGCGTAGACGTAGAACGGCGAATGGATGAAGTGGCCGATATAGGCCCAGTAGGTCTCATAGCCGGGCTTCAGCGCAATCGCGGGGCCGAGGCTCTCGGACTGGGTTGCCATCCAGAACCGGTTGATCTGCATCGGTCGTCACTTCGCCGTTGCGGCGCTCGAGATGGACGAGCCGCTCGAACTTGTAGAACGCGATCTGCCGCACGACGGTGTTGAGCATGTCCTCGACCTTGGCCGCGAGCATCGCCTTGCGCTCGACCGGGTCGGCCGTCGCGGCGAGCATGGAGCGGAAGGTCAGCATCTCGCCGAACACCGAGGCCGTTTCGGCGAGCGTGAGCGGCGTCGGCGCCATGAGCGGGCCGTTGACGCCGGCCAGCACCTGATGGACGCCGTGGCCGAGTTCATGCGCAAGCGTGGTCACGTCGCGCGCCTTGCCGAGATAGTTGACGAGAATGTAGGGATGGGAAGAGGGCGTCGTCGGATGCGCGAAGGCGCCGGGCGCCTTGCCGGGCCTGACCGGCGCGTCGATCCACCCCTCGTCGAAGAAGCGCCGGGCGATATCGGCCATCCGCGGCGAAAAAGCGCGATAGGCGCCGAGAACCATGTCGCGCGCGGTTTCCCACCGATAGACGCGCCGCGGCGTATTGGGCAGGGGCGCGTTGCGGTCCCAATGGTCGAGCTTGTCCTTGCCGAACCAGCGGGCTTTCAGCGCGTAATAGCGATGCGAGAGGCGCGGATAGGCGTCCGTGACGGCCGCGACCAGCGCCTCGACGACCTCGGGCTCGACCCGGTTGGCGAGGTGGCGCGAATCCGCGACATCCTTGAATTTGCGCCAGCGGTCTGAGGTCTCCTTGTCCTTGGCGAGCGTGCTCGTGATGAGGGCGAAGAGCCGGAGATTGGCGCCGAGCGTCGCGGCGAGCGCGTTGGCCGCCGTCTCCCTTGTCTTCGCGTCCGGATCCGTGAGCTTGCCGAGCAGCGGCTCGAGCGTCAGGCTCTCGCCCTCGAAGTCGAACCTGAGCGCCGCCATCGTGTCGTCGAACAGGCGGTTCCACGCCGCGGCGGCGCTGACCGACTTGTCCAGGAACAGGCGCTCGAGGTCGTCGGCGAGCTGATGGGGCTTCTCCTTGCGGATGTCCTCGAGCCAGGGGCGGTAATGGCGAAGCGCCGGCGCCGCCATCGCCGCCCCGAGCCTCGAGTCGTCGAGGCGATTGAGCTCGAGCTCGAAGAACAGGAGGTCTCCGGCGAGCGCGGTCACGCGTTCCTGCGCGTCGGCGTAGAACTTCGCAATTCGGGGATCGCTGGTGTCGGAGGCGTAGAGAAGGGACGCATAGGCCATGATGCGGCCGATCAAATCCTGCAAGGCCTCATAGCCGGCGACCGCGGCGGCCAGCGTGTCGCCTGCATCGGCTCGAGCCGCGAGCGCTGCGAGCTTGCCCTGGTAGCTTTCGGCGAAACGCCTGGCTTCCCGTTCGGCGCGCTCGAGATCGGCGGCGAAGCCCGGAGAAGCCATGCCTTCATACAGGTCCGAGAGACGCCACTGAGGCAGCGCGCCAAGGTCGACGGGCGCGGGCGACGGCGACAAGGCAGCGTCGAGGGATCGGACCTTCAAGCTCATCGACGAAGCCTCTTCGTTAGCCTGCCGCTAAGCTTCAGCGCTTGTTTCGCTCCACAAAGCGGCGCTTTTACGGATGCGACGGCCCGGAACGGGACGACGTTAACATCGCATTTACCCTGATGCCACACTCTCGCGCATTGCGCGGCTCAAACGCCGCCTTCGAGACCACGATGACCGCTCTCATACTCATCTGCGATGACGATCCGATCCAGCGGCGTCTGCTCGAGGCGATGGCGCGGCGCTTTGGCTACGACGCCGAGACGGTGGAATTGGGCGAAGCGGCGCTTGCGCGTCTCGAGGCGAAGGATCGGCCGCCGGTCAATCTCCTGATCCTCGATCTCGTCATGCCCGATCTCGACGGCATGGGGGTGCTGGCGCGGATGCGCCAGCGCGAGATCGCCGTCCCCGCGATCGTCCAGACGGCGCATGGCTCGATCGAAGTCGTCATCTCCGCCATGCGCGCGGGCGCGACGGATTTCGTCGTGAAGCCGGTCGGCGGCGAGCGCCTGCAGGTGTCGATCCGCAACGCGCTGCGCGTCGATGCGCTGGAGGACGAACTGAGGCGGGCCACGCGGCGCAACGCCGGCGAACTCAGCTTCCGCGACATCGTCACCCGCGCCGAATCGATGGCGCGCACGGTCCGGCTCGCCGAGCGGGCCGCCAAGTCGAACATCCCCGTGCTGATCGAGGGCGAATCCGGCGTCGGCAAGGAGCTGATGGCTCGCGCGATCCAGGGCGGCTCCGATCGGCGAGGCAAGCCGTTTGTCATCGTCAATTGCGGGGCGCTTCCGGAGACGCTGGTCGAATCCATTCTCTTCGGGCACGAGAAAGGCTCGTTCACCGGCGCTGTCGAGAGGCACGTTGGCAAGTTCGCGGAGGCCAACGGCGGCACTTTGTTCCTCGACGAGATCGGCGAACTGACGCCCGACGCGCAGGTCAAGCTCTTGCGCGCGCTGCAGGAGGGCGAGATCGATCCGGTCGGCTCGCGCCGCCCGGTGAAAGTCGATTTCCGCCTCGTGTCGGCGACCAACCAGAACCTGATCGAGCTGGTCAAGGCCGGCCGCTTCCGCGAGGATCTGTTCTATCGCCTCAACGTGTTTCCGATCTCCATTCCGCCGCTGCGCGCGCGCCTTTGCGACGTCCCGGATCTCGCCATGCGGTTTCTCGCCCGCTTCTGCGTCGAGGAGGGCAAGCGCATCCGCGGGCTCGCCAACGACACGCTCGCGCTGCTCTGCGCCTACGACTGGCCGGGCAACGTCCGCCAGCTCGAGAACGCGATGTTCCGCGCGGTGGTGCTGGCCGATGGCGATGAATTGACGACAGCCGAGTTTCCGCAGATCGCCGCGCAGGTCGAGGGCTACGACGTGCGCATTCCGGCGGCCCCGCCGCCGATCGCCGCCGATCCGGCGGCCTCCGTCGCGCTGCGGCCGATGAGCCACGACCATCGCGATCCGCTGTCGCTAAGGCTCATCGACGACAGCGGCGATGTGCGCATGCTCGAGGACATCGAAACCGAGGTCATCCGCTTCGCGCTCGCGCATTATCGCGGACAGATGTCGCAAATGGCGCGCAAGCTCGGGATCGGGCGCTCGACGCTCTATCGCAAGATGAAAGACATCGGCATCCCCGATGACATGCTGGGCAACGCGGCGGCATAATGCAGGCGGAGCGCTGACAGGGGTGGATGGGAAAGATGTCTCTTGAACCTCGTCCGCAGGAGCGGCGCCGCAAGCGACGCTCGCTCCTGACGGGCGCTGTGTTCGCCGCGCTGACGGCGGGCCCCGCTCTTGCGGGCCAAGGCGCGCTCCCGATCCTGTCGCCCGAGGCGCCGCCAAGATTCGGCGAGCCTGGCGAGGCGAGCCCGTTGCTCGCCGTGTTCAACGCCGCGCGCGTCGCCCAGGATCCCGCGCTCGAGGCGGGTTTGTCCGCCGAACCAAGACTCGGTTTCGCCCCCGCCGCCCGGGCGCCGTCGCGGGCGCCGGCGCCGCAGGACAACCCGACGGCCGGCTACGATCCCACCGCCGGGCCTTCGCTCACGCCGATGCAAAGCGCGCTTCAGGCGGCGCTCGAGCGCCTCGTCGCCCGCGACGAGCGGCCGAACCCGCTGGGCGGCAGCGACTGGCGCGGCGCGCGCGCGGCGATCGCGGCCTTCTACGCCGTGCGCGCCTATCAGCCGGCGTGGGTCGACGAGGACGGCCTCACTGAGGCGGGGCGAGCCGTGCTCGCGCGACTTGAGCGCGCCGGCGACGACGGACTCGATCTCTCGGCCCTAGCGCTGCCGCGCGCGCTCAAGCGTGGCCTCGCCCCGGACGCGCTCGCCGAGGCCGAGACGGCGATCTCCGCGGCGGTCGTCGTCTATGCCGGGCAGGCGAGCGGATCGCGCGTCCCGCCTTCGCGCGTTTCGCCGTACATATTCCTCGTCCCGGCGCGTCGCCGAGCCCGGCGCGGCGCTCGCCGAAACGGCGGCCGCGCCCGATCCCGGCCGGCGCCTCGCCGATTTCAATCCGCCGCAGAAGGGCTATCGCGATCTTCGCGACGAACTGAAGCGCCTCGAGGCTCCGGAAAGCGCCGAAGGAGTGGGGCGCGTCCTCACCGCCGATCTCGATCCCGATCCGCCTTTCGACCTGCAAACGGGGACGGCCCGGCGCCGGGCGAAACGAGGGGCCGACGCCCGCATTCATACCGCGTCCGCCTCAGCCGGCGCCGCCTTTGGCGCGTCCGGGCGCGAGCGCGCGGCGATCCTGGCCAATATGGAAATGTGGCGCTGGGAGCCGCGCGACATGGGCGAGAAGCGGATCGAGATCAACGTCCCGGACTTCTCGGTCACGGCGCTCGACGGCGATACCGTCCTTTTTCAGGCGCGCGCCATCGTCGGCAAGCCCACAACGCCGACACCGGTCTTTTCCAGCCTGATGCGCGCCGTGCTTGTCAATCCGTCCTGGCAGGTTCCCAATTCGATCATCCGGAAGGAGATGATGTCGAAGCTCAATTCGCTCAGCCGGCGGGGATACGAGGTGAAGACCGTCAGGGGCCGCCTCACGGTCCGCCAGGCGCCCGGCGACGACAATGCGCTCGGGCGGATCGCGTTCATGTTTCCGAACGACCATGCGATCTATCTGCACGATACGCCGGCGCGAGATCTGTTCGACGAGGAGACCCGCGCGTTCAGTCATGGATGCATCCGCGTCGAGGACCCGGTGAGGCTGGCGGCGCTCGTGCTGGAGGGCGAATCAGGGAGATGGACGGAAGAGCGGATCGAGGCCGCCTTTGGAACCCGGGAGCGAGCTGTGTTTTTGCCGCGGCCGTTGCCCGTCCACATCGAGTATTTTACTGAATTCGTTGACGAATCCGGCGAGCTACGAGAGCGGCCGGACGTCTACGGATGGACGCGCCGGGTCGGGCGCATACTCGCCCGATCAAGTCAAGATTGAAAGGAGGCCGATATCGGGCTATAGGCCGTCCACATCGCTTTTTGCCTTAGCTGTGACCACAACGTCACAATACGACGGTCGGAATGGGGCGCGCCCCGGGCGCGTCCGGCGGAAATCCGAACACGGGCGGGGTCGAGGACGCCGCCCGGCAAGTCGGGGTTAGATGCCGGCGGGATAGAGGCCCGCGAAAGCGTACGCGCGTGACAATGGGATGAGGCGCCGTCCGCCGGCCTTGCCGCCGGTCGCGAGGTGTTGGGGAAGGATGGGTTATTGGCGGGTTTCAAGGTAAAAATTTGCGTCGACGGCGGCGGGCCTGTGGCGCAACTGACGATGGCGGCGGCGTTCGTGGCTGTTTGCCTTGTCCCGAACTCCACCGAATCGGCGATCGCCAACGGCGATACGCGGACCATTTCCCTGTCGAGCCAGCACACTCACGAAACCGGCTCATTCACCTTCATGGTCAACGGGGTCTATGACCAGGCGGCGCTCGACAAACTGAACTGGTTCTGCCGGGACTGGCGGCTCAACGAGTCGACCAAGATGGACCCGCATCTGTTCGACATCCTCTGGGAGGTCTACCGCGAGTTCGGCTCGACAAAGCCAATCGACGTTCTCTCCGGCTACCGGTCGCCGCAAACCAACGCCATGCTGCGCCGGCGATCGCGCCAGGTGGCTCAGCACTCACAGCACATGCAGGGCAAGGCGATCGACGCGCATTTCATCGACGTCAGCACCGGGCGCATCCGCGATATCGCCATGCGCATGCAGGCGGGCGGCGTCGGCTTCTACCCGACCGGCATGACGCCCTGGGTGCATATCGACAGCGGCGACGTGCGCTACTGGCCGCGCATGAGCCGCGACGCGCTGACCCGGCTTTTCCCGGACGGAAAGACGGTGTTCATTCCTGCCGACGGCAAGCCGATGCCCGGTTATGAACTGGCGCGGGCGGAGATCGAGGCGCGCGGCGGCGAGGTGCAGGTGGCGAGCGGCGGGGAACTCGGCGGCGTCTTCTCCTGGCTGTTCGGCCATGCAGGCGGCGCCGACGACGCGGAGGAGGCAAGCGGGCAGGAAGCGACGACCGCCACGGCGGCGATCGGCAACGCGAGGAGCGGGCGTAGCAGCGGCCCGCAGCCGCAGATTGAAGTCGCCGATGTCGGGCCGGAGGCGGTCGCGAGGGCCAAGCGCGACATCCCGACCGGCCCCACCTACGCCGGACCTGTCGAGGCGGCTCCGGTCGCGAAGGCGGAGCCTTCCGATTCCGGACCGGAGGCGGTCGCGAAGGCCAAGCGCGACTTGCCGACCGGCGCAGCTTACGCGAGCGCCGCCGAGCCGGCGCCCGCGCCGCCCGTCAAGCCGCAGGCCGTCGCGGCGGCGCAACAGCCCGACGCCGCCAGCGACGCCGCGCCAAGCGAGCCGCTCGCGCCGCTGCCGCCGCGGCGGCCGGCCGATCTCGAGCCGGCGGTCGCGCTCGCCGGAGCGCCCATGCCTCCGGTTCGTCCAGCGGATCTGATCCTTGCCTCGGCGACGGACCAAACCCGCGACGCGGTCGCTCCGCGCGGCTCCCTGCCGCAGGTCATCACGGCCGGCGTCGACCGCGCGCCAACCGGCGCGCTCGGACTCGCGGAAGGCTTGTTGGAAGGGAAGGACAGCATGCTCGGCGACAGCGCGCTGTTGGCGAAGGCGGCCGCGCTCACCGCTCCCTTGCCGCCGATGCCGATCCCCAATGCCGGCGGTACGGCCGCCGCGCCGCAGCCGCACGCGGACGGTGGAGCCGCTCAATCGGCAGCGCTCTCGGCGGGCGACCTCGGGCGATTGTTTGGTGGGTTGCCGTTCGGGGCGTTCAAGACCGCCGCGCCGGCCGCTAGTCCGCACGGCGCGCAGTGACCGCTGCTACACCCCCCGCAATGTTATCCTGCTCGCCGCATGGCCGCGCGGCCTCGCCTTTCAGTCCCGCCGAACCGCCCAAGGCCCGGAGCCGGCGGCGGCAAGGTAGAGGAAGACGAAGCAGAACAGGATGGCCGGCTCGCCGAAGTTCTTGGCCGGGAAGAAGCTCTGCGGAAAGTGCGCCAGGAAATAGGCGACCGCCATGAAGCCCGAGAGGATGAAGGCGGCCGGACGGGTGAACAGTCCGATCGTGACCAAGAGACCGCCAATCAGCTCCATCGCTCCAGTGAAATAGAGCAATCCCGCCGGCATCTGGTCGATGAATGGCAGGCCCGCGGGGAAGCCCAGGAGCTTGCCGGTTCCGTGCTCGAGGAACAGAAGCCCGGTCACGATGCGCAGGAGCGAGAGCGTCTCGGGCGGGCGCAACACTGCGCCGACAAGCGGAATCGCGCGCGGGGAAACAACGTCGGTCATTTGGTTCGCCTTTCAACCGAGAATGGAATCTCGCGCCTGAGGCTTCCCCACGGCGCGACTTTGACGCCTTCAGCCGGAGAGCTTGGCGGCGGTCTTGGCGATGAGTTCGCCCTGGTGGCGGGCGCCGTCGAGCTCGAGCTTGCTCGGCTGGCGCTGGCCCTGGCCTCCCGCGATGGTGGTCGCGCCATAAGGCGCCCCGCCGACGATCTCCTCGAGCGTCATCTGCCCGGCGTGGCTGTAGGGCAGGCCGACGATGATGAGGCCGAAATGCATGAGGTTGGCGATGATGGAGAACAGGGTCGTCTCGTTGCCGCCGTGCTGCGTCGCGCTCGAGGTGAAGGCGCCGCCGACTTTTCCGTGCAACGCCCCGCTCATCCACAAGCCGCCGGCCTGCTCCCAGAAGGCGCCCATCGCCGAGGGCATGCGGCCGAACCGGGTCGGGGCGCCGACGATGATCGCATCGTAGTTCGCAAGGTCAGCGGGCGTGGCGACCGGCGCCGGCTGATCGAGCTTGAAATGGGCCGCCTTGGCGGCCGCCTCGGGAACGTTCTCGGGCACGCGCTTCACATCAACCGTCGCGCCTGCCGCCCGCGCGCCTTCGGCCTCGGCATAGGCCATCTGCTCGATGTGGCCGTAACTTGAATAATATAGGACGAGCACCCTGGCCATTCCCGTCTCCTCAGACTTGCATGCGGCAGAAATCGGTCAAAGAATCTTCGCGATCTCGTCGAAGGAAAACCTCGGGCTGCGCGGAAACAGCTTTTCGTGGTCGCCGTAGCCGACATTGATCAGGACGTTCGACTTGACGTGGCCATCGGGGAAGAACTCGACGTCGACCTTGGCGTTGTCGAATCCGGTCATCGGCCCGGTGTCGAGGCCGACCGCGCGCAGGGCGATGATGAGATAGGCGACCTGCAGCGTGCCGTTCTGGAAGGCACTGCGGGCGGCGAAGGCGGGGTCAGCGGCGAAGTAGCTCCTCATGTCCCGGTGCGGCATCAGGAATGGCAGATGCTCGTAGAAATGCTCGTCGAAGGCTGTGATCGCGACGACCGGCGCGCTCATCGTCTTGTCCAGGTTGCCGGGCGCCAAAGCCGGCCGCAGCCGCTCCTTGGCCTCTCGGGATCGCAGGAACAGGACGCGCATCGGCGACTGATTGGCGCTGGTCGGCCCCATCCTGGCGAGTTCGATCGCCTTCTTGAGCAATTCGTCGGAAATCGGCCGGTCGAGAAACACATTGTGCGTGCGCGCTTCGAGAAATAGCTGGGCGAGCGGCGCAGCGTCGAGCGTCTTGTGGGCGGGAATATGGATGGTCATGCTGGGACCCCTTAGGTGTGGTGCACTGCAGCAAGATGTCGGCCTTTCTTCCAATCGTTTCAATTGGCCAAATTCTGCTAGTATCCATCGCCGGAGGTGATGGATGATCGACTCGCTCACGCTCGACCAGATGCGGATTTTGGTCGCTGTGGCCGATTGCGGAAGCTTTTCCGCCGCGTCGCGAAAGCTCGGGCGCGTCCAGTCCGCGATCAGCCAGTCGATCCAGACTCTCGAAACGACCCTCGGTCTCAGCCTGTTCGATCGCTCCGGCAAGACGCCGCAGCTGACCGACGCCGGACGAGCGCTGGTCGGCGACGCCCGGGCGCTGATCGCTGGCGCCCAGGCCATCCGCGCCCGCGCCCAGAGCATGGCCGAGGACGTCGAGCCGGAGCTTACGCTCGCGGTCGATTCAATGTTGCCGATTCCCCTTCTGATGGAGAGTCTCAAGGCGCTGAGCCGCGCCTTTCCGCTTCTGCCCGCCTCGGTCTTCACTGAGGCGCTCGGAGGCGCGGAGCAGCGGCTCCGCGAGGGCGCGGCCAGGCTAGCGATCTACACCATCGCGCCCTCGAGCCCGTGCGACCTAGCGAGCGAATTCCTGACTCGAATCGCCATGTGGCCGGTGGTGGCTGCGGACCATCCACTCGCCGCTCTGCCTGAGCCGCTCAAGCGCGAGGCGCTCGAGCCGCATGTGCAGCTCGTGCTGACCGACCGCACGCCGCTCACCCAGAATCTGTCGGGCGGGATTGTGAGCCGTCATATCTGGCGGTTCGCGGACCTCTCCACCCGCCTCGAGTTCCTGCTCGCGGGCTTCGGCTGGTGCAATATGCCGAGCCACATGGTCGCCGAGCATGTCGCGGCCGGCCGGCTGAAGAAGCTCGAGATCGCCAACGAGGAGGAGATCACGCTTCCTCTCTCCGTCGTGCATGAGCGCGGTCGCGTTCCCGGGCGCGCCGGCCGGTGGCTGGTCGCGGACTTGCGCGAGCGGATGAAAACCTGCCCCGGCGCGCATCACGGCGACGAAGCAAGGCCGTCGGCGGCGTCCGCCGCAGCCTAGAGCGGGCTGCTTTTGGCTAGGCCGTGGTGACGATTTGACTATCTGAGCCAGATGGCGATAGCGGCGAGTTTGACGAAGCCCCTGAAGTTGGCGAGCAGCTTGTCGTATCGGGTGGCGGCGCGGCGGAACTGGTTGAGCTTGTTGAAGAAGCGCTCGATGATGTTGCGATCCTTGTAGAGGTCTGCGTCGTAGGGGCGCTGGCGGGTGCGATTGCGCCTGGGCGGGATGACGACCTGGCTGCCGGCCTCGACGATCTTCTCGCAGAAGTGGTCGGCGTCATAGCCCTTGTCGGCGATAGCGACTTCGGCGGCGATGCCTTCAATCCAGGCGTGGGCAAAGGCGATGTCGTTGCGTTGGCCTGGCGAGCCGATCAATCGCACCGGGTTGCCCAACGCATCGCCGGCGGCGTGGATCTTGGTGCTCAAACCGCCGCGGGAGCGCCCGAGGCCCTGAGCATCAGGCCCCCTTTTTGCCGGCGGGCGCCGGCGGCATGCTGATGGGCGCGCACGATGGTCGAGTCGGTCATCAGCCATTCCAGATCGGCCTCGCGCGCCAGCGCTTCGAGGATGCCGTCCAGAACGCCCATCTCGATCCAGCGGTAGTAGCGCCGCTTTACGGTCTCATAGTCGCCCAGATGGGCGGGGAGATCTCGCCAGCGGGCTCCCGAGCGCGCCATCCAAAGCAGCGCGTTGAGAAAACGCCGATTGTCCGTACGTGGACCTCGCTTCCCCTTGCGGCCCCCCGGCACAAAATCACGCAGCCGTTCCCACTGGTCATCCCGAAGTGCGTCGCAGTCCACCGCTGATCTCCAAAAATCAGCGTTGAATCCAATTCGAGCCCATTTGGGAATCCCAGGTCCCTTAAATCGTCTCCACGACCCACTAAGCAGAGATTCGTTGGTTGGCCAACGGAATGCGGCTGCGCTGCGAGTTTAGGGCTGCGACGGCGCAGTGGATAGCCTGGTCGAGGACGTCTGGATCGGTGAAGGTCTGGTGAGCGAGATGGCGGGCTTTCAGATCGCCCCAAACGATCTCGATGTCGTTGAGTTCCGGGGCGTATTTGGGCAGCCACTCGACGGCGAGCCAATGGGCGCGTTCGGCGAGCGCGGCATGCGCCGCTTTGCTGACATGGATCGGGCCGTTGTCGAGCACGAGAACGACCGGCTTGAAGGGCGCGCCGGGCTTCGGGCCGTAGAGATGGTCAAGGAGCCGCAGATGCTCGATGAAGTCGGCGCTGCGCTTGGTGGGCGAGGTGGTGACGACGAGCTTGCGCCTTGCGTAGTCGAGCGAGCCCATCATCGCAACCTTCTTGGCTTGCCCCGGCGCCGGCACACGCAGGTCGGCGCCGCGCCTGGCCCAGGCGCGGGCAAGGTAGGGATGCGTGAGAGCTTCGCTTTCGTCGGCGAACAGAAGGACGATGTCGCCGGCCTCGGCTTGCGCCTTGCGCAGTTTGAGCCGCAGGCCGATGCGATCGACGGCGTCCTTGTCCTGACGCCCTTTCAGGGTGTGGCGCGGGCGGCGGAAGCGGAACCCCCTTTTTGGCGCAGAACCTTCGAGAGCTGCGATCTTGAGATCGTCACGCCTTCGCGGCTGGCGATCTCCTCGGCCAGGCGCGCCAGGGTCCAATTGGGCCGATCGGCGACCGGCGCCGATAACAGCGGCTCGGCCACCCGAAGCGCGGCCTGCGCCTTGAGCGGCTCCGGACCTGGCGCGACGCGCGCCTTGAGAGCCTCGACCCCGCCGCCGGCAAAATCGCTGCGCCAGAGCCGCACCGTATCCTCACGAACCCCAAAAGCTTCGGCGATTCGGGCGCTGGTCCAGCCGGCCAGCGTCAACAAGATCGCCCGCGCCCGGTCCGCCTCGGCCCGATCCGCGCCGCCGGCGAGAGCCTTGAGCGCCCCTTGTTGTTCCTCCGTCGCCGTCACTGGAGATTTGCCCGCCATGCCCCGTCCTCCAAATCAACCCAGAGAACGGAATCACGACCGGCAATCGTTGGCCAGTCCGATCAAACTTGCTTAGGTGGTGTGAACTCTAGGGATTCCCTTTTAGGGGCAAATCAAATTCAAGGCTGCTTTTGGGGAGGCAGTCTTGGGTGTGATGGACCGTTTGGTTTTGAATGATGCGGCGTGGGAACGGATGGCGCCTCTGATTATAGGTCGGCCTGACCAGAAAGGCTCGACTGGGCGCGACAATCGGATGTTTGTGGAAGGCGTGCTTTGGATCGTTCGTACGGGCTCTCCCTGGCGTGATCTGCCTGAAGCATTCGGGGATTGGAACAGTGTATTCCGGCGCTTCAGTCGTTGGAGCCTCAAGGGGGTCTGGTGGCGGATCTTTGAGGCGATGTCCGATGATCCGGATTTCGAATATCTGATCGTCAATTCCACCATCGTCCGAGCCCATCAGCATGCTGCCGGGGCCAAAAAAGGGGGTCTGAAGATCAGGCGATCGGCCGCTCGCGCGGCGGCCTGAGCACCAAAATCCATATGGCGGTTCGAGGCCTGGGATGTCCCGTGCGGTTCACGTTGACCGCCGGTCAAAAGGGCGATGCGCCCCAAGCTGCTGCTTTGCTGGAAGGCTTACCGGCCGAGGTCGTCATGGCCGACACAGCCTACGATGCCGATCATTTGCGCGAGGCTATCGCCGCCAAGGGAGCCATCGCCGTCATCCCCAACAATCCGTCACGGGCGCTCAAATATCCCCTCGACAAGGATCTCTATGCCCAGCGCCATCTCGTCGAGTGCTGCTTCTCAAAACTCAAGCAATTCCGCCGCGTCGCAACCCGCTTCGAAAAGACCGCCCGAAATTACCTTGCCGTCGTCACTCTCGCGGCTATCATCTTATGGTTGCGATAAGTGTCCACACGGCCTAGCCCGCTTGGCACCAAAACGTTCCTGGAAACAGCACGGGGCGTCCCCTTCACGGCGAACGGCTTCGGCAATTGGTTCCGAGAGCGATGCGACGAAGCGGGACTGAAGCACTGCACTGCCCATGGTCTCCGCCGGGCCGGGGCGACCTTTGCCGCCGAGAACGGCGCGACGGTGCCGCAGCTCATGGCGATCTTCGGCTGGGAGACCGCGAAGATGGCCGAGCACCACATCAAGGAGGCGAGCCAGGAGAAGCTAGCGCATCGGACGCTCATTTGAATCCGTACCCTGCGGCTTGGAAGGAGTTTGCACATTCCTCTGGGCTGAAGAGATCGCAGATTTGCCCGATCGCCTTCCAGAGTTCGTCGATGGTGCGCATGGCCAAGGCGCGCAGATGCGCCTTGAGTTTGGCGAAGGCCATTTCGATGGGATTGAGGTCGGGGCTGTAGGGCGGCAAAAACAGCATCCAGGCGCCTCGCTCGCGGATGGCCTGTTCAGCGGCGGGACTTTTGTGGGCGGGCAGATTGTCCAGGATGACGATGTCGCCCTCTTGCAGCGTTGGGACGAGTTGGGTGCGCACGTAGGTCTCGAAGATCGTGCGGTCCATCGGCGCGTCGATGACCCACGGCGCCGTCAGGGCGCCGCAGCGCAGCCCGGCGACGAAAGTCTGGGTCTTCCAATGGCCAAAGGGGGCCTTGGAACGAAGGCGCTCGCCCCTCTCGCAGCGTCCGCGCGCCCGGGTCATCTTTGTGTTGGTTCCCGTTTCGTCGATGAACACCAGCCGATGCGGCTCGGTCTGCATCTTGGGCTGTCGTTCAGCCTGCCACGCCTCGCGCGCCTGGCGCACGTCGGGCCGATCGCATTCGCTGGCCTGAAGGCTTTTTTTTAAAGCTCAGGCCGTTGCGGATCAGCCAGCGCGACAGCGAGGCGGGGTCGGCTTTCACTCCGCTGGCGGCATGGAGTTCGCCGGCCAGCTCCGGCATGCTGATGTCGTCCTTCTCCGCCACCCGGCGCAAGATGAAGACGCGGTGCGGGTCGAGCTTACTGTGTCGCCAGCCGCCGAGCGCCTTGGGCGTAACCGCCCCGCGCTGGCGAAAAGCTGTCATCAAATCGATGACGAACGAGGGCGACACCCTGAAATGGGCCGCCGCCGCGCGCCGCGAATGCCCGGCCTCAACGGAACTCACCACACGCTCGCGAAGATCCAGCGAATAGGGTTTCGGCATCGCAAATCACCTCCAATCCGGAAGTGAATCGCACTCTCATCCCCGCCGGAATCCCCCTCGATTCAATCTGACAGTCCGATGCTCTAGCTGGCTCCGCCATGCACCTCGTCGTCGCGAACAAATAAGGGGCAACTAGTGTCCACCGGCATGCAGGAAAGTGTCCCACCATCCGGGATATCAATAGGTTACGTGCTGAATGGTGGGGGAGGTAGGACTTCGAACCTACGAAGGCTTAGCCAGCGGATTTACAGTCCGCCCCCTTTGCCGCTCGGGACACTCCCCCGGTTCTCGAACAAATGTCTCGCGGACGAAACTTTCCCGCGCTTGCCGAGGCAGGGCTTATGTTGCCTTTGCGCCCGGCCTGTCAACTCGAAATGCGCCCTCAATGGGACGGTGCAACGGTGTCCCCTCCCCGCCGCCTGCCGTCTCCGCAGGCGACCGGTCCTTGCGCGCCAGCCGCCCCGGTCACCGACGGGCATCGCGGCCAGTTCATCATCCGGGCAGTCAGCCGCGTCGCCGGCCGCGCGATCGCCAATTTCCAGAAATCCCCCTCTATTCGCCCACATGCCCGCTTCGAAACTGTTGGCGTCGGCGATGAGTGCCGGCGTCCTTCGAGGACAGTAACGAACTCGTCCGACCAGGTGCGGGCCTGCCACAGTGCGCACGGCCGCCCGGGCGTGAGGCGCGTGATGCTCACGCCGAAACTCCTAGAGCCCAAACAGTTCGCCGAGCGGCCGCTTGTCGCGCCCGTCAATCTCGAGGGGGGTGGCTGTGGATCGTTGCCGCCGAACGGGTGCACCGGCGCGCCGGTGGCCAAGAGCGCGAGCGGGGCTTCAAACTCTCAGACATGACACGTGCTGACCTCCGCGCCGTCCCTGGCAAACCCCGACCCGCTGTCGTGGCCCGCCCTGGCGGATCGTGCCCCCGATCGCTAAATGAGGCGGAAACAGGAGTGCGCCATGGAAGGGTTTCTCATTCGCGCCGTGGTGGTCGGGATCGGTCTTTGGCTCGCGTCGAAAATCGTCTCAGGCGTAGTGTTCAATTCGACCGAGACGCTGATCGCCGCGGCTCTCCTGCTCGGCATCGTCAACGCATTCGTGCGCCCGGTCATCGTTATCCTCACCCTGCCAGTCACGCTTTTGACGCTCGGGCTGTTCCTGCTCGTCATCAACGCGCTGATGATCCTGCTCGTCGCCTGGTTTCTTCCGGGCTTCATGGTCGCCGGCTTTTGGTCGGCGGTCGGCGCCGCGATCATCGTCAGCCTGACGGGCTGGGTCATGTCCGGCTGGATCGGCCCGCGCGGCCGGCTTGAAGTCATAACCGTGCGCCAGCCGCCCGGGCGGTGGTGAGCGCTCCTCAGGCGATAACCGCTCCTGGACGCCCTTAAACGCCCGTCTTTCGGACCATCGACCGACCGCGACGCCTTCACAGGTTCGCGGCCTCCTTGGGACACGCGGTCGCGCGCGCGGCAAAGCGATGTTGCGGAGCAGTCGCCTTACCTGATTTGTGAGCATGGTCCTCTTGAGGCTCGCGTTGGCGCAGATCTCCGTGAAAAAGCGTCTGCCACGCACCGCAGCCTATAGCGAGGCCCCGATCTTGTGGGCGCCGCTCGTCCGATTGGCTTCGTGTCCCGCCAGCGCGAGCACAAGAATGACGACGACGCCTGGACCATATCTTGAGAACCGTGCGGAAGCTGCATGATTTGCGTCAGCGTCACCACCAGGATCAGTAGGACGTTGGCGAAGAAGACGCCGATCGCGGAGGTGGCGCCGCCGAAAATCAAAGGGCGACAAGAACACCCAGACGAGGTTTGCGTCCCTCCGCTGATCGTGAGCAGGGCCACGTAGGCGCCGAGGGTGACGACGGAGGGAATCGACAGGTCGATGTTGGTCACGATAAACATCTGCCCGACGCTGACGCGAATCCAGCCATCACAACCCCCGCAACGCTGAGCAACGTGCACGAATTGCTGGAGTTGACGTCGCTCGAGGAATTGATCGCCGTCAGCAACAGTCCGGCCGCGGCAGAAAACAGTCCGGCGATCAGATAGCGGACGACATCGTAACGGAGCGCTGGCCAGCCTGATGCGATCATTGCCGCCGGGTTCGCGCCAAAACCGCGGAGCACGACGCCCAAGGGCGCCCAATCGAGGAGCGCGCCGACCACTCGCCGATCGATGGCGCGGTCCACCGGCCGAAGAAGGACGCGACCGCATGGAACTGCCGCGACGCGACATGGTCGATGGTCATTCGGAGTCGATCCCGTTCCGGAGAACGCGCCGGTCATCAAGAAATGGGCGCGCGACTATTGGGAGGCGGTCCACCCGTTCGATTTCGCCGGCGCCTACCCAAATTTCATGATGGACGGTGAGGGCTAGTCGCGCGTCAAGGCGGCCTATGGCGAGAACTACGATCGCCTCGCGGTGCTCAAGAAGAAGTACGACCCGGCCAACCTGTTCAAGGTGAATCAGAACATTCGACCGGCATCCTGAAGAAGAACGAGGAGGATGCCACGCATGGGGCTGTCTGTTTCTACACATCGCGAGGGTCCGTTGGGTTTCAGCTCGTGCCTACTCCGCGCGGTGAAGGCTATTTCGCACACGCACCGGACTGACGGCTACGGCTCGGACTGCTGTCGTCCCCGAGGCAGCCACTCCAGGGTGCTATCCGCCGTTTGGAGACAATCGCTTCTCGCTTTGCGTTTGACCGCCATCGAGCCTCCGCAGATCCTCCCAACCTTTTACGAAATCCTTATGTCAGCGGCGGCGTTTTAATATCGAAACTTTATATGGCTGCGCGGTAGACGACAGCTGTTCACCGCGGAGGCCTTCATGCTGGATGTCGTGTTTGTAGCGCTCGGGTTAACGGTCATTTTGCTGATAGGCTCATATGCGCGCGCGCTGCGCCAGCTTTAGGCCATCCGATGAGTGAACCGATCATCGGACTGGTCGTCGCCATCGGGCTCGGCCTCTACCTCCTCTACACATTGATCCATCCCGAAAAATTCTAAGTCGAAAAGGTGATGCGATGACGCTCGTCGGCTGGGCGCAGATCGCGCTTGTGCTCGCACTGGTTCTTGCCTGCGCCATACCTCTCAGCAGGCTCATCGCCGGCGTGTACGCCGGCGAAAGAAACTTTCTCGCTCCAGTGTGCGCGCCGGTCGAACGTGGCCTTTATCGCTTGGCTGGGGTTGACCCGGCCCGCGAGCAGGACTGGTTCGCCTATTCGATGGCGATGATCGCCTTTTCCATCGTCGGCTTCCTGTCGCTTTATGCCCTACAGCGGTTGCAAAACTTTCTGCCGCTGAACCCACGTGGCTTCGACGCGGTCGCGCCCGATCTCGCCTTCAACACCTCAACCAGCTTCATCACCAATACGAACTGGCAGAATTACAGCGGCGAGACGACGATGAGCCATCTGACGCAGATGCTCGGGCTCACCGTGCACAATTTCCTCTCGGCCGCGACCGGACTGGCGATGGCTTTCGCCTTAGTGCGCGCCTTCGCACGCTCGTCGGCGAACACGGTCGGGAATTTCTGGGTCGATGTGACCCGGGTCGTGCTTTACATCCTTCTCCCGCTCTCGGTCGTGGGCGCGCTCGTCTTCGTGGCCTTGGGGATGCCGCAAACCCTCGCCGGCGCCGTCGACGCCACGACTCTTGAGGGCGCCAAGCAGACGATTTCGATCGGACCGGTCGCAAGCCAGGAGATTATCAAGGAGCTCGGCACCAACGGCGGCGGCTTCTTCAACGCCAACGCGGCTCATCCGTTCGAGAACCCCAACGCCTGGACCAACATTCTGGAGATCTGGGCGCTGTTGCTGATCCCCGTCGCCTCCGTTCTCGGCTTCGGCCGGGCGGTCGGCGACACGCGCCAGGGGTGGGCCATCCTGGCCGCGATGGCCGTTTTTCTCATCGTCGGCATCGGGGTCGCCTACTGGTCGGAGACGGCCGGCAACCCGATCCTGACGGCGCTCGGCGTGGACCCGTCGGCGGGCAATCTCGAGGGGAAGGAGATTCGCAACGGTCAAGCGATGTCCGTTCTCTATGCGACCGCCACGTCCGGCACCAGCACCGGGTCAGTCAACACAATGCACGACTCGATGACCCCTCTGGGCGGGATGGTCCCGATGTTCAACCTTTTGGCGGGCTGCATCTGGCCGGGGGGCGTGGGGGCGGGACTCTACGGGTTTCTCGTTCTCGTGGTTATCGCGGTGTTCATCGCCGGATTGATGGTCGGCCGCACGCCGGAATATCTCGGCAAGAAGATCGAGGTGCGCGAAATGAAATTCGCGATGCTGGCGGTGCTCATCTATCCACTTTTGGTGCTCGGGTTCTCAGGCGCTTCGGTGCTGCTTCAGACCGCGCTCGACAGTATGAACAACAGCGGCCCGCACGGCCTGTCCGAGGTTATCTACGCCTACGCCTCAGCCAACGCCAACAATGGCTCCGCTTTCGCTGGCTTGAGCGGCAATACGCTCTGGTTCAACACGACGCTCGGACTCGTAATGATGCTCGGCCGCTTCGCCTATGTCGTGCCGGTGCTGGCGATGGCTGGATCGCTGGCAGCCAAGAAGAAGATTCCAACCTCGGCCGGGACGTTCCCGACCGACGGGCCGCTGTTCGTCGGTCTGTTGGTGGGCGTCATCGTCATTCTTTACCTCCTGCAATATCTCCCGGCGCTGTCGCTGGGGCCGATCGCCGAGCATCTCCTGATGCTCGACGGCAAGACCTTCTGATCGGAGACCGACATGTCGTCGAATGCCAAGCCGCAGGGCCTGTTCGACAGCAAGATCATCGCCGCCGCCTCGGTCGACGCGTTGCGCAAGCTTGACCCGCGCATGTTGGCGAAGAACCCGGTGATCTTCGTCACCGAGATGGTGTCGGTGCTGGTCACTCTGTTCTTCATCCGCGACCTCTTCACTCACAATGGGCCAGCGGCGTTCTCGGGCCAGATCGCCGCCTGGCTGTGGTTCACGGTGCTGTTCGCCAATCTCGCGGAGGCCGTGGCCGAAGGACGCGGCAAGGCGCAAGCCGACGCGTTGCGGCGCACGCGCAGCGACACCCGCGCCAAGCGCTACATCGATCCGGAGAATCTCGAGGGCGTCGTCGAAGGCGTCAACGCGCTCGATCTTAGTCTGGGCGATATTGTGCTGGTCGAAGCCGGCGAGATCATTCCCGGCGACGGAGAGATCGTCGAAGGCGTCGCCTCAGTCAATGAATCGGCGATCACCGGCGAGTCCGCGCCGGTCATTCGCGAGGCCGGCGGGGACCGCTCGGCCGTCACCGGCGGAACGACGGTGCTCTCCGACTTCATCAAGGTGAAGATCACCGCCGCGCCGGGCTCGACCTTCATCGATCGGATGATCGCGCTGGTCGAGGGGGCCCAGCGGCAGAAGACGCCGAACGAACTGGCGCTGTCGATTCTGCTGTCGGGGCTGACCATTATCTTTTTGATCGTCTGCGTCGCGCTGTGGCCGATCGCCAAATATTCGGGGACCGACCTCAGCGCAACCGTCCTGATCGCGCTGCTCGTCTGCCTCATTCCGACGACGATCGGCGGGCTCCTGTCGGCGATCGGCATCGCCGGCATGGATCGGCTGGTCCGCTTCAACGTTATCGCCACTTCCGGCCGCGCGGTCGAGGCGGCGGGCGACGTCGATACCCTGCTGCTCGACAAGACCGGCACGATCACCTTCGGCAATCGCATGGCGACCGAGTTCATGGCGGTCGACGGCGTTCGGACCGAGGACCTCGCCGCCGGGGCGCTCGCGTCGAGCCTTGCCGATGATACGCCTGAGGGCCGCTCGATCGTCGCTCTCGCCAAGGGCGATTTCGGCCTGGTCGAGCCGAAACTCGAGTTGGCGACGACGACTATCGTTCCCTTCACAGCGCAAACGCGCATTTCAGGCCTCGATTTCGCCGGCCGGTCGGTCCGCAAGGGCGCGATCAATTCGATCCTTCGCTATCTCAAGCTGTCGATCGAAAGGACGCCGCCCGAGTTTCGCCAGGCGGTCGACCGCGTCGCGATGTCGGGCGGCACGCCGCTCGCGGTCGCCGACGACGGGCGTTTGCTGGGCGTCATCCATCTCAAGGACGTCGTGAAGCCCGGCATCAAGGAGCGATTCGCAGCGATGCGCGCGATGGGCATCCGAACCGTCATGGTGACCGGCGACAATCCCGTCACCGCCGCGGCGATCGCCTCCGAGGCCGGCGTCGACGACTTTCTTGCCGAGGCCACGCCGGAGGACAAGCTCACATTCATCCGCAAGGAGCAGTCCGGCGGCCGGCTTATCGCCATGTGCGGCGACGGAACGAATGATGCGCCGGCGCTCGCTCAGGCCGATGTTGGCGTGGCGATGCAGACCGGCACGCAGGCGGCGCGCGAAGCCGGCAACATGGTCGATCTCGACTCCAATCCGACCAAACTGATCGAAATCGTCGAGATCGGCAAACAGCTTTTGATGACGCGCGGGTCCCTCACCACCTTCTCGATCGCCAATGACGTGGCGAAATATTTCGCCATCCTGCCGGCCATGTTCACCGCCACCTATCCTGTCCTCGGAGCGCTCAACATCATGCGCCTCACGTCGTCGCAGTCGGCGATCCTGTCCGCAGTCATCTTCAACGCCCTCATCATCATCGCCCTGATTCCCTTGGCGCTAAAGGGCGTCGCTTACCGGCCGGTCGGCGCGGCGGCCCTGCTCAGGCGAAACCTGCTCATTTATGGCGCGGGCGGCCTGATCCTGCCCTTCGTCGGCATCAAGGCGATTGACGTCGTCGTCGCCGCCTTGCATCTGGCTTGAACTTGTGGACTTTTCCGATGCTTCAACATCTGCGTCCGGCGGTTGTGCTGCTGATCCTGTTCAGCGCGCTGACTGGCCTCGCCTACCCCTTGGCGATTACCGGGATCGCTCAGATCGCCATGCCCTATCAGGCCAACGGAAGCCTGATCGAGAAAAACGGCGTGATCGTCGGCTCCGCGCTGATCGGGCAATGGTTCAAGAGCAACCGTTACTTCCATCCGCGCCCCTCCGCCACCACCGACGCCGACCCCAACGATTCGACGAAGACGATTGACGCGCCGTACAACGCCGCCAATTCGTCCGGCTCGAATCTCGGCCCGACGTCGCAAAAGCTCGTCGATCGGGTGAAGGACGGCGTCGAGGCCTGGCGCGCCATGGCCGGCGCGGGCCCGGTTCCCGCCGACGCCGTCACGACATCGGCCTCCGGGCTCGATCCGGATGTGTCGCCTGAGTCCGCCTTGGGCCAGGCTGCGTCGGTGGCGAAGGCGCGGGGGCTCCCGGAGGAGAAGGTGAGGGCGCTGGTCGAAGGTTTAATCGAGGGTCGGTTTCTGGGTTTGATCGGCGAGCCCAGGGTTAACGTTTTGCGGCTGAATTTGGCGCTGGATCGGCTAAAATCGTCATAGCGACCAACGAGCGCCGATGGCCCAAACCAACCGACCCGACGCCGGACGCCCTGATCCGGACGCGCTTCTGGGCGCGTTCCGCCGGGAGACTGCGGGCCGGCTGAAGGTCTTCCTCGGCGCGGCGCCAGGGGTCGGCAAGACCTACGCCATGTTGCAGAACGCGCGGCGCCTGAAAGAGGAAGGCGTCGATGTCGTGATCGGCTTCGTGGAGACGCACGGCCGCGCCGAGACGAGCGCGCTCGTCCAGGGCCTCGAAGTCTTAGCCCGGCGCAGGATCGAATACCGCGGACGCACGCTCGAGGAATTCGATCTCGACGCGGCGCTCAAGCGCAAGCCCAAGCTGATCGTCGTCGACGAACTCGCTCACACCAACGCTCCGGACAGCCGCCATCCCAAGCGCTGGCAGGACGTGCAGGAGTTGCTGGACGCGGGCGTCAACGTCTGGACGGCGCTCAACATCCAGCATCTCGAGAGTCTCGCCGACGTTGTCTCTCGCATCACCGGCGTCGCAATCCGCGAGACCGTTCCCGACCGGGTCTTGCAGGAGGCCGCCGACGTTGTTCTCGTCGATCTCACGCCGGACGAGCTCATTCAGCGTCTGAACGACGGTAAGGTCTATGTGCCGGAAGCAGCCCGGCGCGCGACGCAGAATTTCTTCACCCCCGGCAATCTGACGGCGCTACGCGAATTGGCGTTGCGCCGCACCGCCGAGCGCGTCGACGATCAGATGGTCGACTATCTGCGCCAGAAGGCGATTGAGGGTCCATGGGCGTCTGAGCGCCTGCTCGCTTGCGTAGGACCAGACGGAGTGTCCGAGCGGGTCATCAGGCGCGCAAGCCAGCTGGCGACTGGCCTCAACGCGGACTGGACCGCTGTGACGGTCGAGACCATCGGCGAGGCCGCCGACGCCAAGCGGGCCAACCGGCTTGCCAAAGTGTTTTCTCTCGCCGAGCGCCTGGGCGCGCAGACGATGCGTCTCCAGGGGAGCGACTATCCAACCGAAATTCTGCGGCTTGCTGCCCGCGAAAACTTCACTCAGATCGTGCTCGCCCAGTCGCGGGCTGGAGCTGTGCGTCGCCTTCTCGGGCGGTCGCTGCCGGATGCGCTGATGCAGCGCGCCGACGGAATCGAGATTCACATCGTTCCGGGCCAAGAGAAGCCACGATCATTGTGGCCGGATCTCAGGCCGCTTCTGGGCCGCCGGGGGCTTGGAATCGAAACAGGCGCCGCGCTCGTTTCCGTAGGGGCTGCCGTCGCGGTCGCCGAGGCTCTCTCCGAGGTCCTCACCCTTCCCAACCTGTCGATGATCTTCCTCACCGCGGTTCTGTTCTGCGCGGTGCGCTTTGGAACCCGCGCCGCCGTGATCGCCTCGCTCGCGTCGTTCGCCGCATTTAACTTCTTCTTCATCCAGCCGACATTCACGCTCACCGTCGCGCAGCCGCAAGAGCTGTTCGCCCTGCTCATCTTTCTTGCTGTCGCCGTGCTCACCGGATCGCTGACCGGGCGTATCCGCGACCAGCGGGAGACGGTGGTTCGGAACGCCGAAGTTACGCAGTCGCTTTACGATTATTCGCGTAAGCTTTCCGGAGCCTCGAGCGCTGACGACGTACTTTGGGCGGCGGCAGCGCACTTGCACGCCACATTCGGCGGCCGCATTGTGCTCCTGGTCGCAGAAGGCGACGAATTGCAGATTCGCGCCGCCTGGCCGCCCGACGCGCAGCTCGACGCCGCCGCTCTCGGCGCCGCGAACTGGGCCCAGCAAAAGAGGGAACCGGCCGGCTGGGGAACCGGCACGCTGCCGCGCGTCGCTTATCAGTTTCGCCCGCTGGTCGCCGCCCGCGGGCCGATTGCAGTATGCGGCTTTGAGCCGCATTCCACGGATGAGCCAATCACTGCGGAGGACGAGCGGGCTTTGACCGCCATCCTCGACTTGACCGCGATCGCTCTCGACCGGGCGCTGCTCGCTCGCGAGGCGGTCAACGCGGCGACGATGCACGAGAACGAGAAGGTGCGGGACGCGCTGCTCGACTCGCTCTCCCACGACCTGCGCACGCCGCTGTCCTCGATCGCCGGCGCGGCCACCTCGCTAAGAACTCTGGGCGACAAGATGAACCCCGCCGAACGGCTCGAACTCTTGTCGTCGATCGAAGAGGAGACGGGCCGCCTCGCCCGATTCGTCGCCAACCTGCTCGCCATGTCGAGGATCGAGGCGGGAGGGCTCAAGGTCAATCGCGATCTGGTCTCCATCGCCGATGTGGTGCAGGCCGCGGTCGAGCGCAGCCGCAAGTCATTCCCTGGCCAGGCGGTGCGGATCAGCGTCGCGCCCAACCTCCCCTTCGTGCGCGGCGACGACAAGCTGCTCGAACAGGTGCTGTTCAACCTGATCGACAACGCGCACAAATATGCAGGCGACGCTAGCGCGACCATTCACGCGCGCCAGGAGGGCGATGAGGTGGTGCTCACGGTCACTGACGAGGGGCCCGGAATCAAGCCCGCGGAACTCGAACGCATCTTCGAGAAGTTCTATCGCGGCGGGCGCGCCGACGGGCGCAAGGCGGGGACCGGCCTGGGCCTCTCGATCTCGCGTCGTCTTGTCGAATCGATGGGCGGCACGATTGTGGCGCAGAGCCCGGCGGTGCGCCGGCGCGGCGCCCGATTTGTTGTGCGCCTTCCCGTCGCCCAGGCGACGCCGATCGCGCCGAGGCCGGCCGCATGACAGGCCCGCGCGTTCTGGTGGTCGATGATGAGCCGCAAATTCAACGGCTTCTCACCGTTGCGCTCAACGCCGCCGGTTTTCAGGTGCAGACGGCCGAGACCGGCGCTCAGGCCTTGCGCCTGGCGGCGACCGCCGCTCCCGATGTCATCGTCCTCGACCTCGGCCTGCCAGATCGGGATGGCAAGGATGTCCTGCGCGACATCCGCCAGTTCTCGACAACGCCAGTGATCATCTTGTCCGCGCGCGATCGCGAGGCGGAGAAAATCGAGGCGCTCGATCTTGGCGCGGACGACTACGTCGAGAAGCCTTTCGGCATCGGTGAATTGACGGCGAGGCTGAGAGCCGCGTTGCGACACGCGGCGCACGCGATTGAGCGCGCGCAGCGGGTCGAGATCAACGGCGTCGTGATGGACTTCGACAAGCGTCTCGTGACTCGCGGCGGGACTCCGATCAAGCTCACGCCCAAGGAATACGACCTGCTCGCCGTCCTGTTTCGCAACGCCGGCAGGGTCGTGACCCATCGCCAGATTCTAGCTACGGTTTGGGGGCCAGCGCATCGCGAGGATACGCAGTACCTCAGGGTCTTCATTGGTCAATTGAGAGCCAAGATCGAACGCGATCCCACGGTGCCGACGATTGTCAAAACGGAGCCTGGCGTCGGCTACCGCGCCGCCGAGGCCTAGCCAAGTCTGAGTGCGAACATCCGTCAAATCAAATCCGCTTGTCCCGGGCCGCGCGCACGACGGGAGACCCGATGAGGCCTGCTCATCTTCATTCGCTCGAGGGGGATTTCCCAGACTGCGGCGTCGAGGTCGAATTCAGTCCATTCAGCGGCGCGTAGTTCGCGCGGACGCACAAATGTAAGGGCGAGCAATTCGAGGGCGGCTATTGTTTCGGGCGCACCTTGATAGCCCTCGATGGCACGCAGCAGACCTCCAAAGGCGTTCGGTGAGACGATTGCCGCGCGAGGGCGCGCGGTGGCAATCGCGTAGCGGAAGACGTCGCTTATCGCCGTCCGAAGCTTGCGCGCAGTTTGGTGGATCCGCCCGACTCGACCTCCTTGAGGACGATCAAGACCACACACAAGCAGTAATGTCGTCGACGGCCACGATCCGATGGCCACAAGCGCAAAGCTCATAAACCATTCGAACTTTCGCAACGTCGCCGCCGCCTTCTTGTCGCGACACCTTTTGTCCGCCAATTCGCCCGCGACGGTCGCGAATGTGTCTGCGCCTTCGTGGCTTGCGCTGCCTTTGCAGCTTTCTTGATCCAGAAAGGGTCTCGGCCTTGGGCCCAAGTCAGCCTCACCCTTCGCGAACATCCCGAGCGTCTTTCAAACCGACCTCGAGATAAACGCCTATCGGGAATGTCTTTTGAGCGCCCCCAAAAACGATTAGCGAGCCGCCAGCGTTTCACGCCGTCGGGCATAACTCACAACTGGAGCCCCCCACATCTGGAAACTTGAAACCTTTGGGGCCGGGGATCTTTATTGCGAAATCGGTGAGAGCCATGTTGGCACCAACGAGCGGCTGGTTCGCCGCGTACCAACGAATGCACCAACTAATTCCTTGGATCCAAGCGGACGTCCTGAGACGTGTCTGGGCGCTCGTGTATGGGTAAACCATTGATTTTATGCAGATTTCGGACGAACGAGCACGTCGAGAAACTTCAAGATGGTGCCCAGGAAAGGACTCGAACCTTCACGGCTTGCACCGCTGGTACCTGAAACCAGTGCGTCTACCAATTCCGCCACCTGGGCATGGGCGGTTGTTTAAGAGCGCGGGCGGGCGGCTGTCAACGGCGTGGTCCGTAGCCACCCGCACGCCCGCATGACAATCGCGCCCGCGCGGCGCTAAACTCCCGCGCTACCAGAGTGAGCGCGCAACGAAACGCGCCGCCGGAGGACACCTCATGACCAGCGCCGCCCGACTGTCGCTGCATGTGCCGGAGCCGACCGTGCGCCCCGGCGGCAGGCCCGACTTCAGCCATGTCGGCTTCGCCGAGGCCGGCGCGGTCCGCCGGCCGCCGATCGACGTGAACCCCTCCGACATCCGCGACCTCGCCTATACGATGATCCGCGCGCTTGACGACAAAGGCGAAGCGGTCGGCGACTGGGCCGGGGCGCTTGGACCCGACGAGAAGCGCAAGGGCCTGCGCGACATGATGCTGACCCGCGCCTTCGACGCGCGGATGCTCTTGTCGCAGCGCCAGGGCAAGACGTCATTCTACATCATCTGTCTCGGCGAGGAGGCGATCGCGACCGCGCATCGCAAGGCGCTCCAGGACGGCGACATGTGTTTTCCGACCTACCGCCAGCAGGGCCTGCTGATCGCGGCCGGCTGGCCGCTGGTCGACATGATGAATTCGATCTTCTCCAATGAGAAGGACCGCCTCAGGGGCCGTC
Organism: uncultured Alphaproteobacteria bacterium; assembly: GCA_963742305.1. Taxonomy (GTDB): domain Bacteria; phylum Pseudomonadota; class Alphaproteobacteria; order Rhizobiales; family Beijerinckiaceae; genus Roseiarcus. Next base: position 12,655 of record CAVULN010000011.1, on the reverse strand, counting down.
AGCTTCCAGGCCTCTATTCCGTCAAGAAGGCCGGCTTCTTCACCGTCTCCGGCAATCTCGGCACCCAATATCCGCAAGCCGTCGGCTGGGCGATGGCGTCGGCGATTTCCGGCGATACCCGCATCGCCTCGGGTTGGATCGGGGAAGGCGCGACCGCGGAGAGCGATTTCCATTCGGCTTTGGTGTTCGCTTCCGTCTACCAGCCGCCAGTCATTCTCAACGTCGTCAACAACCAATGGGCGATCTCGTCGTATCAGGGCATCGCGGGAGGCGAGAGCGCCAAATTCGCCGCTCGCGCTCACGGCTTCGGAATTCCCTCGCTCCGGGTCGACGGCAACGACTATCTTGCGGTCCACGCCGTCTCGCTGTGGGCGGCGGAGCGGGCGCGCGCCAACCTAGGCCCGACGCTCATCGAATGGGTGACCTACCGCGCCGGGGCCCACTCGACCTCGGACGACCCTTCCAAATATCGCCCCAAGGACGAATGGGCCGCCTGGCCCCTGGGCGATCCCGTCGAGCGCCTCAAAACCCACCTCATCCGCATCGGCGCATGGAGCGAGGAGCGTCAGAAGCAGATGCAGGCCGAGGTCGACGCCGAGATTCTCGAGGCCGCCAGAGAAGCCGAAAGCCACGGCACTTTGCATGACGGGCCTCATCCGAGCGCGGCGACCATGTTCGACGAGGTCTACAAGGAGATGCCTCGCCATTTGCGCGAGCAGCGCCAGCAGCTGGGGGTGTGAGGCCATGGCTGAGCTTGCAGAGGCGTGGAAACAGGGGGCGACTTTCGTGCCCTCGCCCCCCAGAGCCCGTCGAGAGACGCGCGTTCTTCCGAACGTCCCACGGCGGGGCCGGGAATGGGTTGGGGGCCGCGCGGACGGCGAAACGCTCGGCGCACATCGAGTGGCGGCGCAGAATGAAGCTGACATCCTGCGACGAGTGACCTCGGCATGGCGCGACCCGCCTCCCAGCCTCCCCCACAGGGGGGAGGAGAGATACCGAGCGGAGCGTAACGATGCCGCGCATGTCGATGGTCGAGGCGATCCGAGACGCGATGGATTGCAAGATGGCCGAGGACCAGCGCGTGGTGGTGTTCGGCGAGGATGTGGGTTACTTCGGCGGCGTGTTCCGCTGCACCGACGGGCTCCAGCGCAAGTACGGCAAGCAGCGGTGCTTCGACGCGCCGATCAACGAATCCGGCATCGTCGGCGTCGCGATTGGCATGGGCGCCTACGGGCTTAGGCCGGTCGCGGAGATCCAGTTCGCGGACTATGTCTATCCAGGTTACGACCAGATCGTGTCGGAGGCGGCGCGGCTGCGTTACCGTTCGGGAGGCGACTTCTTCGCGCCCATAGTGATCCGCATGCCGGTCGGGGGCGGCATCTATGGCGGACAGACCCACAGCCAGAGCCCGGAGGCCTTGTTCACCCACGTGAGCGGCCTCAAGACTGTCATCCCCTCCAACCCCCACGACGCCAAAGGCCTGCTCATCGCCTCGATCGAGGACGACGATCCGGTCATCTTTCTCGAGCCGAAGCGGCTCTACAATGGCCCGTTCGCCGGTCATCCCGACCAGCCGGTCGTTCCCTGGGCGAAGCACCCTTTGAGTGAGACGCCGGCGGGACGCTATGTGGTCCCGCTCGGCAAGGCTGCGGTCCGGCGCGGGGGCAAAGGCGTCACCGTGCTCTGCTACGGCACGATGACCCATGTCGCAGAGGCAGCGGCGGAGGAGACCGGGGTCGATGCCGAGATCATCGATCTGCGCACCCTGCTTCCACTCGACATCGACACCATCGAGGTTTCGGTGAGCAAGACCGGCCGCTGCGTCATCGTGCATGAGGCGACGCTAACCTCGGGCTTCGGCGCCGAACTTGCCGCGCAGGTTGCCGAGCGCTGCTTTTATGCGCTGGAGGCGCCGGTCCAGCGCGTCGCCGGGTGGGACACGCCCTATCCGCACGCGGAAGAGTGGGATTATTTCCCAGGGCCCGCGCGCGTCGGGCGCGCGCTGTTGAAGGCCATGGAGGCCTCGTGATGGGCGTGCGCTCGATCAGGATGCCCGACGTCGGTGAAGGGGTAGCTGAAGCCGAGATCGTCGAATGGGCGGTCAAGGTCGGCGATCTCGTGCACGAGGATCAGGTCGTCGCCGCCGTGATGACCGACAAGGCGACGGTCGAAATCCCTACGCCTGTTGCGGGAAGCGTGCTCGCGCTTGGCGGCGCGGTCGGGGAGGTGCTCGCGGTCGGCGCCGAGCTCATTCGCATTGACGCGCCGGGCTTGCCCAATTCGCCTCTCCCTGCGGCGCCGAAATCGCGCGCGCAGCAGGTCGAGCCGGCGTCGGCGCGTGTCGAACCCGAGCCCGTCGAGCTAAAGCCGGCAGAGCCTCGCCCTGAGGAGCCTGCGCAGCAGGCGTCTCGAAGGGCGCCGCCCGCGCCCGTCCTGCGCACCGGCGCGCCGCGTCTTGTGGGCGAAAAGCCGCTCGCCTCGCCCGCCGTGCGCCTGAAGGCGCGCGAGGCCGGCGTCGATCTCAAATTCGTGCGCGGCTCGGGTCCCGCGGGACGCGTCACGCACGCGGACCTCGACGCCTATCTCGCCCGCCCGCCCGAGGCTGCGCCGCAACAGAGCGCGCGGGCGCCCAACACGATTGTCGAGACGATCAAGGTCACGGGCCTCCGCCGCCGCATCGCCGAGGCCATGGCCGAGTCGACGCGCCGGGTCGCGCAGTTCTCGTATGTCGAGGAGGTCGACGTCACCGCGCTCGAAGAGCTGCGCGCGTCCCTCAACGCGCGAGCGACCGAAGAGCGGCCGAAGCTCACCCTGCTGCCGTTCCTCATGCTGGCCATCGTGAAAGCGGTCGCCGAATTTCCGCAAATCAACGCCCATTACGACGACGACAACGATGTCATCACCCGCTTCGGCGCCGTGCACCTTGGCGTCGCGACGCAGACGCCGAACGGACTTATGGTTCCGGTGGTGCGCCACGCCGAGACGCTGGGCCTTTATCCATGCGCGCGCGAAATGCGCCGCGTCAGCGAGGCGGCGCGCGTTGGTGTCGCGGCGCGCGAGGAGCTGTCGGGCTCGACGATCACGCTCACGTCTCTGGGCGCGCTCGGCGGCATCGCCTCGACGCCGATCGTCAACCGACCGGAAGTTGCGATCGTCGGCGTCAACAAGATCGTCGTGAAGCCTGTCTGGCGCGACGGCGCATTCGCGCCACGCAAGACGATGAACTTGTCGTCGTCGTTCGATCATCGGGTCGTCGACGGCTATGACGCCGCGACCTTCATCCAGCGGGTGCGCGCGCTGATCGAGTCCCCGGCCGCACTCTTCATCGAGGATGCATGAGAAGAGCTGATAGAGGAGCGCTCGTGCGTGACAATGGCCTTTTATCGAATACGGCTTCTGGCGCAGATTTTCGCTTACCTGCGCTTTGTTGAAAGCGGCGAGACGCTCAAATTAAGCCTCATCGGGAAATTTTCGCTGCGTCAAAAGGCTGCCTCGCTATTTCGGAAGGCGCGAGCCGCGCCAGAAGGCGCTGGCCTTCGGTTACAGTTCAGCGTCACGCGTCCCAACTGATGGTTGTCGCTCAACTTAGTGAGAACGAGATGAAGCGAACGGGATTCGTGCGATCCGATAGCGCAAGCGAGTTTTCCACACATCGAGGGGTCTCGTGAACGAGCTCCGCTGCAAGGTTCTCGTCATCGGCGGCGGCCCCGGCGGCTATGTCGCCGCGATTCGCCTAGGCCAGCTCGGCCTCGACACCATTCTCGTCGAACAGAGCCGGCTCGGCGGAACCTGCCTCAATGTCGGCTGCATCCCCTCAAAAGCGCTGATCCACGCCGCCCACGCAGCGCATGGCCTCCGCGAGCCGCGAGGCTTGAACTCCATCGGCCTCTCGGTTGGGCCGCCCGAGCTCGATTACGCCCGCACAATCGCCTGGAAGGATGGGATCGTGGCCCGGCTCACGGGCGGCGTCGGCGCGCTTTTGAAGAAGGCTAAGGTGCGCACCCTTCTTGGAAGGGCGACGCTCGTCGACGGCAAGACGGCGACGGTGAGCGCCGACACCGGCGAAAGCCGCATCCAGTGCGAGCACCTCGTTCTTGCGACCGGATCGGAGCCCGTCGAACTGCCGTCGCTTAAGTTCGGCGGCGACGTCCTGTCGTCGACCGACGCGCTCAAGCTGACCGAGGTTCCACGATCGCTCGCCGTGGTCGGCGCGGGCTATATCGGCATGGAGCTCGGCATGGCTTTCGCTAAGCTGGGCGCCAGTGTGACGATCGTCGAGGCCTTGCCCAAGATCCTGCCGCTCTACGACGCGGAACTGACCCAGCCGGTCGTGCGTCGCCTCGCCGATCTCGGGGTCGGGGCGCTCACCGGCGCAAACGCGACTGCGCACGCCAATGGCGCCCTCAAGGTCGCCGTGGCCGACGGCGCTGAGCGATCCATCTCGGCTGACAAGGTTCTGGTCGCGGCCGGCAGGCGCGCCCGCACGGCCGGCTTCGGGCTCGGGTCGCTCGATCTTGCGATGAGCGGACAGAATGTGCGCATCGACGAAAAATGCTCGACCTCGATGCGCAACGTCTGGGCGATCGGCGATGTGACCGGCGAGCCGATGCTCGCCCATCGCGCGATGGCGCAAGGCGCGATGGTCGCCGAGATCATCGCCGGTGAGAGACGCGCCTTCGACCACAAAGCCATTCCCGCGATATGCTTCACCGACCCGGAGATCATCGCCGTGGGGCTCTCGCCCGATGCCGCCAGGGCCGCGCATGGCGAAATTCGCGTCGGCCATTTCCCGTTCCGCGCCAATGGCCGGGCCATGACGCTTCAGGACGACGAGGGCTTCGTGCGCGTCATCGCCCGCGCCGACAACCATGTCGTGGTCGGCATCCACGCCGTCGGGTCGGGCGTCTCGGAACTCTCCGCCGTCTTTTCACTCGCTCTGGAGATGGGCGCGCGCCTCGAGGACATTGCCCTCACCATCCACGCCCACCCGACGATGAGCGAGGCCTTCCCCGAGTCGGCGCTCGCGGCGCTTGGTCATCCGCTGCACATTTAAGCGCACTGAATGCCGGATCCAGAGAACGATCGTCTCGCCGCCGCGATCCTCATTGGGTTCGCCGCCGCGCGGCTTCTTTTTGCTCTCCTGCTTGGGCTCGGGATCGATGAAAGCTACACGATCGCGATCTCGCGCCGCCTGTCCCTCTCCTATTTCGACCATCCTCCATTGCATCTGTGGGTCGCGCATTTTGCCGCTCGCGCCGTGGGCGAGAATGTCGGCGCGCGCTTGCCCTTCGTTGCGCTCTTCTTTGCAATCGGCTGGATCGCCTATCGCTTCACCAGCCGGCTGTTCGGTCCCCGGCCGGCTCTGATCGCCCTTTTCGCTCTCAACGTCACGCCGTTCTTCTTTGCTTCCGCCGGAAGCTGGGTCGTCCCCGATGGCCCGCTGCTTTTCGGGCTCATGATTGCGGCTTGGGCGGCGGCGCGCCTGTTCTTTCCGACATCCACTGATGCGCGTGCGCCCTGGAGATATTGGCTCCTCGTCGGCGTGGGCCTTGGTCTCGCGGGCCTCTCGAAATATAGCGCTGTGCTGACCGCCGGGGGCTTGGCGGCCTTCGTCGTGATTTCGCGCAAGGAGCGGCATTGGCTCAAACATCCCGCGCCCTATGTCTCAGCCTGCGTCGCGCTCGCGATGATAACGCCGGTCATCTGGTGGAACGCGGAGAACGGCTGGGCGTCATTCGCATTTCAGGGCTCGCGGGGCGTCCCTGGCGGACTTCATCCGGCTCAGCTCCTGACGATGGCGTTGGGCGAAATCGCTTTTCTCTCTCCCTGGATCTTCGCGCCGCTTGTCTCGGGCCTGGCGAGCGCGTTCCGCCGCCGCGGGGATGACCGTTACCTGTTCCTGCTTTGCCTCAGTTTGCCGCCGATCGCCCTTTTCACCCTGACGCCGCTCTGGGGCGGACGCGGCCAGCCTCATTGGACAATGCCCGGCTGGTTCTTCGCCTTCCCTTTGCTGGGGGCATGGGTCGATGAGTTCGCTGTCTCGGCTGGCGCCCTTCGCCGGTGGGCTTCTCTGTCATCGGCGTTGCTGGCGGCAATCGCCGGCGTCGCCGTCCTGGACGCTTCGACAGGCTGGCCGTGGGCGGCTCTTTCGCGCCGCTCCGCCGATCCCCTGCTCGAGAGCTTTGGCTGGCGCGGCCTGACAAGCGCGCCAATCTTCGACCGTCCGCCCGGTTTCATTATCGCGACAAAATGGTCGGACGCCGGAAAGATCGCGCTCGCCTTCGGGCCTCGGACGCCCGTTCTCGTGCTTTCGAACGATCCGCGCGGCTGGGCTTTCGTCGACCAATCCGCAAGCCTGGCGGGCAAGAGCGGGGTCATCGTCACGCCGGCGTCGGACACCGCGTCTGCCGTCGCGGCCGCCGGCCCCCTGTTTGCCGCGCTGGGACGGCCTCAGTTCTTCGCCCTCGGCCGACTCGGGCGCCCTGAGGTCAGGCTTGCGCTCATCCCCGCTCACGGCTTGACGCGCGCCCTTCCCATGCCCTATCCGGCGCGACCGGCGGATAGCGTTCATCGGCCTTAAGTGAACGAGCGTGGCGTGGAATGGCCAGCGATGAAACGTCCGGGTGGGCTCCTCCGACACTTTCGGTCGTCGTGCCGACCTATCAGGAGGCGGCCAACATCGCGGTTCTATTCGAGCGCATGAAGGCCGCGCTTGACGGCCTGCCGTGGGAGATGATCGTCGTCGACGACGATTCCCCCGACGGAACCGCGATGGTCGCGTTCGGGCTGGCCGCCGAAGACCGCCGTCTCCGCTGTCTCAGGCGGGTCAATCGCTCTGGTCTCGCGGGCGCCGTCATCGAGGGCTGGATGGCTTCGAGCGCGGACTTCGTCGCTGTCATCGACGGGGATCTCCAGCACGACGAGACCATCCTTCGGGAGATGCACCGCGCGCTCGTCAAGGGTCAGGCCAATCTGGCGATCGGGACCCGGATGAGGGAGGCAGGCGGCCTCTCTCCGGCCCGGCAGGCGCTGAGCGACCTGGGCGCCTGGTTCTTCCGGCGAATCGCTGGCGCGGCCATCGCCGATCCGATGAGCGGCTTTTTCATGCTCCCGCGGGAGATCGTCTCGCGTCTGGCGCCGCGCCTTTCGCCCGACGGTTTCAAGATCCTGGTCGACGTGATTCTTTCGGCCGGCGGCGAATTGAAGATTGTCGAAGTCCCCTATCGGTTCCGCAAGCGCGAGGCCGGCGAGTCCAAACTGACGCCGCTGGTCGGCATCGACTTTCTCGGCCTCGTCGTTCATCACGCCACCGGCGGCGCTCTGCCGACCCGCTTTGTTCTGTTCGCCATGATTGGCGCAAGCGGGCTGGTCGTCCATTTCACAACTCTTTTGATTGTCCTTCGGTGGTTCGGCGGTCTGACCTTCTTTTCCGGGCAAGTCATCGCCACCATTGTCGCCATGGCAAGCAACTTCATCCTCAACAATGAAATCACCTATAGTTCCTATCGGTTCCGGGGGCTTGGGCTGATCGAGGGTTTCGCGGCTTTCGCTCTCGGGTGCAGCGTCGGCGCCATTGCCAATATCGACATCGCCTCGTGGCTCTACAGCGCCGATGAGACATGGTGGGTTGCGGGGCTTTCAGGCGCGCTCCTGAGCGTGGTCTGGAATTACGCGGTGAGCACGAACCTCATCTGGCGTCCTGGTCGCCGTTGAGGTTGGCCATCCTGACGAGACTGTGATTACATCAGGTTCCGCTCACCCAGACCTAGAGGAGCTTCGATGGAGGCCGCCCAGTCCGACGCTCTCGTGTTCTTCGGCGCTTCCGGCGATCTCGCCTTCAAGCAGATCTTTCCGGCGCTCCTGGGACTCGTGGCCGATGAAGGCGTCAATGTCCCGATCGTCGGGGTCGCGAAAGCAGGCTGGTCGGTCGATCAGTTGCGGGCGCGCGCTACCGACAGCGTCAAACAGCACGGGTCGGCCGACGCCACAGGTCTTGCCAAGCTCCTGAGGCTCTTGCGCTATGTCGATGGGGACTACAACGATCCCGCGACCTTCACGCAATTGAAGCAGACCCTTGGCGGCTCGAAGCGCCCGCTGCACTATCTCGCAATTCCGCCGGGCCTGTTCGGCGTCGTCGTCTCTGCGCTCGCCAAGAGCGGTCTCAACGCCGACGCGCGCCTCGTGGTGGAGAAGCCATTCGGCCGCGATCGCGAGTCGGCCGAGGCGCTCAACCGCACCCTGCTCGCGCATTTCCCCGAAGACGCGATCTTTCGCATCGACCACTATCTCGGCAAGGAGCCGGTTCAGAACATACTCTATACGCGGTTCGCCAATGCGATTTTCGACCCGCTGTGGAATCGCAACTATGTTCGCTGCATCCAGATCACCATGGCGGAATCTTTTGGCGTTCAGGACCGGGGCAGGTTCTACGACGACGTTGGCGCCCTCCGCGATGTGGTTCAGAACCACATGCTGCAAGTCCTAGCGAACGTGATGATGGACGCTCCGACCGGCGAAGAGCATGAAGCCGAGCGCGACCAGAAGGCCGCGCTCTTGAAAGCGGTCAGGCCGCTGGACGCGGCGAGCGTCGTGCGCGGCCAATATCGCGGCTATCGGGCGGTCAAGGGGGTGAAGCCGGATTCGACGGTCGAAACCTATATCGCGGTGAAACTGTTCGTTGACAGCTGGCGATGGGCCGGGGTTCCCATTTACATCCGTGCCGGGAAATGCCTGCCTCTGACCGCCGCCGAGGTGGCGGTCGAATTCAAGCCGCCGCCCCGTTCGACGTTCGGCGAGCCGATCGACCCGGCGGCGAACTATATCCGCACGAGGCTGAGCCCCGATGTCGGCGTCGCGCTGGGTTTGCGGATGAAGCATCCCGGAGAGCGGATGACTGGCGACAACGTAGAACTCACGCTGATGGAACGGGCCGCATCGGAGATGCCTCCCTATCAGCGCCTGCTTGGCGACGCGATGCGTGGGAATAATGAGCTGTTCGGTCGCCAGGACGTCGTCGACGCGCAGTGGCGCATTGTCGAGCCGATCGTGAAGAACCCGCCCATGGTGCAGGAATACGAGCCCGGAACCTGGGGGCCGGAAGCGTCGAACGCGCTCATCGGCGCGGACGGCCCCTGGCGGGATCCCCAGGCGCCCAGAGCGGGATGATTTTATCCAAGCTCGAAGGTGGTCAGCCCGAAGCAGCGGTCGAGCCGCATCTCGGGCGCTCCATTCCTGTACATGCGCGCGGTCTCGAACACGGGAGTCATGCGAAAGCGCGCGGCAAGCGCGAGGGCCGCCGGATTGGCTTCGGGAGTGTCGAGAAAAACCGGGGCGCCCGGCGCGCCGGCCATCAGCGCCGCGAGCAGGCGCCCCGCGGTTGGCTCGTCATCGGCGAACAGCGGTCCGATCTTGAATCCCTCCCGGCAGGCCCTGAGAACCCCGTAACCCTTGAGCCTCGTCCCATCCTTCGCGCCGAGGGCGACCGCTTGTGGCTGCCTGATCCATGCCTTGAGAAAGGCCTCGCGGGGCGCCGGAAAGGCGCTTGCGTCGTAGCGCGCGACCTCGTCGGCTGAGACTGCGCTCAAGCCGGTCAGGCCGGCCGGCGCCTCGCCGCCGCCCTCGCCCCGCTGGCGAATGGTGCGGAATGCGAGCGTAAAGCCTGATTTGCGATAGTTCTCCTGCTGGGCCACGACGCCGTCGAGGCCGGCTACGCGATCGCCGAGGCGGTTCAGCGCGGTTCGCCAGAGGGCGAGGCCGAAGCCCTGCCCGCGCCGCTCCGGCTTGACGATGTAGAGGCCCAAGAAGCCGAAGCCCCGGCCGTAGCGCACCGCCGAGACGGAGCCCACGGGAACGCCATCGATTTCGCCGAGAAAGAAGCCGTCCGGGTCGGCGGCATAGAAGCAATGCGGGTCATGAAGTCCAGGGTTCCAGCCTTCCGCCGCGGCCCAGTCGAGCGCAAGTTCGAGATCGGCTTCGATCATCTTGCGCACCACGAGACCTTTGTCGTGCAACGTGTTAGCTCCCGAGCGTCACACGAGGTTCGCCGCGGCGACCTCGCCATCGGTGACATAGTGATTGATCCGTCTGCCGTGCAGGCGTTCGCCGGCCTGATGGAAGGCGAGAGCGTCGATCGCGCCGGCCGCTTTCAGTTCGCTCACGATCAGGTCACGTTCGGCGTTGGTGTCCGCGGCGGTCTTGTGCGTAACCTGGAAGGTGAAGCGGGTAAAGGACATGCCGGTGTCCTTGGTCGCGGCGCCGACCCAGAGCGCCGGCTCCTCATCACCGGGGCGATCGGTGTTGAGCCAGAACTCCGCCTTCCCGAGGGTCTCCTCGGTCTGTCCGAGGCTCAGCGACCAGAAGCGGACGTGATGGCGCTTGCGTGGACTCATCTCGATCGCCTTCTGGAAGCCGACGTCCTGCCCGCGCCCGAAGAGAAAGAGCGTGCTGAATGGCGCGCTCGGGTAGGGCCGGTTGAGCGCGAAGGCGATGACCATCCGCCAGGAGCTGGTCAAACCGAGCGGGTCCGCTTCCGTCCATCCGGCCGCCAGGAACGCAGTGCGAAGCTTGGCGAGATCGCCGATGAGCACGAGGTTCACCGGGTCTCCGGGCAGGCCGTCGCCGGTCAGCGTGAAACTCGGCACACTCTTGCGCTGCAGGATCTTGACGCTCATGCGCACGATGCGCGGGAGGATCACATAGGCCGCGAGCCCATAGGCTACGCTCAGCGCCAGAATCGTAGGCAGCCTGCCGTCGGTGAAGCGAAAAACGAAGACGATCAGCCAAACGCTGAAAACGCCGAGCACGAAAACCGCGAGGCGCCGATAGACAAGCGTCAGAAGCCTCACCGCGCCACCCCTAAGGCCCAGCTCCGCGCACCCTTCGATTCGCGTAGCCGGTGAAATTTGCCCTTAGTGGGATGCCGCCGCAAGCGCCCGGCGCGGCGAGCATGGCGCCGGCTGGCGCCGAAAGCCTCTTGTTCTTGAGCTTACGCAAGGACGCTCCGCTGCGCTTCCTCGCCGTCTCGGGCCTAGCCTAGCGCGACAGCTCCACGACGAGCCGCTCGAGGAACTCGAGGCAAGCCGCAAGCTGCGCCTCATCCACGAATTCGTCGGGCTTGTGGGCCTGATTGATCGAGCCCGGCCCGCAGACGACGGTCGGGACGCCAGCCGCCTGAAAATGCCCGGCTTCGGTCGCGAACGAAACGGCGATGGCGCCATTCGAGCCGGTGAGACGCAGCGCGAGCGCCTCGGCCGTCGAGCCAGGCTCGGCGGCAAGTGGGGGAACGTCCACCTCCATCGTGGTCAGGATCGAGGGGCCGGACACGAAGCGGGTCAGTCTCGGCGTCGCAACCTCGTCGATGAAGGCCTGCACCTTGGACGCCGCCGAAGCGGTCGGAACGCCCGGCAAGCCGCGAAACTCCCAATGGAACACGCATTCCCGCGCGAGAATATTGCGCGCCGTTCCGCCGAAGATCGTGCCGACATGGAGCGTCGAGTAGGGCGGCGTGAAGCGCGGGTCGAGCGGGCCTTCCTCATAAAGGCGCGCGAGGCGGCCGATCTCGCTCACCACGTCCGCCGCCGTCGCGATCGCGTTCGCGCCCAGCTCCGGCAAAGCGGAATGGGCTTCGAGCCCGGTGACAAGCGTGCGGAAGGTCCCGATGCTCTTGTGCGCGTCGGCGACAGCCATCATCGTCGGCTCGCCGACGATGGCCGCGGCGGGGCGCGGCTCATTCTTGCCGAACCAGCCGATGATGTCGCAGGAGCCGAGACAGGTGGTCTCCTCGTCATAGCTCAGCACGATGTGAACCGGGCGCTTGAGGCGAGCGTCCCGGAACGCGGGCGCCATCGCCAGCACACAGGCGTCGAAGCCCTTCATGTCGCAGGCGCCACGGCCATAGAGGCGCCCCGAGGCCTCACGCAATGAGAACGGCGGGCTCGACCATTGCTGCCCTTTGACCGGCACGACGTCGGTATGACCCGAGAGCACGATTCCGCCGTCGACGCGAGGCCCGATCGTGGAGAGGATCGCGGCCTTGTCCCCCGCCCCATTGGGCGCGCGCCGCGACTCGAGCCCATGGCCCCCAAGATAGCCTTCGACAAAGTCGATGACCGGCAGGTTCGGGACGTCGCTTACGCTTTCGAATGCAACCAGCCGCTCAAGCAGCGCCTTGGCCTCGGCGAGACGGCCTTCGCCCGTCACGGCGCCGCTCGCGAGAACGCGCGTCGCCGCGCGGCAAACGCCATCGCGGAGGCAGTGGACTGACCGGCGGCCGCCGCTAGAATGTCGACGTCATGTACGAGGCCGTTACGCATCAGGTCAAAGTCACCGTGGAGCCGGCTTTCGATCCGGAACGCTCCGATCCGGACGAGCGGCGCTATTTCTGGCGCTATTCGATCGAGATCGTCAATCTCGGCGACGCGCCTGTGACGCTGATGGAAAGACATTGGCGGATCACCGACGCCCACGGCCGGCAGCAGGAGGTGCGCGGACCGGGAGTCGTCGGCGAGCAGCCGACGATAGAGCCAGGCAAGGCATTCCGCTACACCTCGGGATGCCCGCTGACCACGCCGAGCGGGGTCATGGTCGGTGAGTATCGGATGATCGATCCGGATGGACGGAGTTTCGACGTCTCCATCCCCGCCTTCTCGCTCGATTT
>CAVULN010000010.1:0-35712 GCA_963742305.1 uncultured Alphaproteobacteria bacterium | reverse complement strand
CGTCTATCCGCGGCTGATCGCAGCCGGGATCAATGACTGGGGCGGGATCTCGCCCGTCACTCCGGATCACGTCAATCCGGACGCGCCGTGGCCTGCGATCGCCGAGCTCGCGGAGCGCACGGCCGCCGCCGGCAAGCTTCTCGTGCATCGGCTGCCGATCTACCCCTCATACATGCGGGAGCTCGCGGCCTGACGGCGCCGGAAGTCGCGACGCAGGCGCGCCGCCTGAGCGACGCCGAGGGCCTGGCGCGCGATGACAATTGGGCGCCGGGCACGAAGGTGACGCCACGGGCCGCGCCGATCCATTCCCGCTCGGTCGATCCGGCGATCGAGCGCATCATCGCGCGCGCTTGGCGTGGCGTCCGGCTGGATGAGCCCGAGATCGTGCGGCTGTTCGCGGCGCGCGACGCCGACTATGGGCGCGTCGTCGCCGCGGCCGATGAGCTTCGCCGGGAGATGAGCGGCGACGTTGTGCGCTATGTCGTCAACCGCAACATCAACTACACCAACATCTGCTCCTATCGTTGTACGTTCTGCGCCTTCTCCAAGGGCAAGACACATGAGGCGCTGCGGGGCGCTCCTTACGACCTCGCGCTTGACGAAGTCGTGCGCCGGGCGACCGAGGCATGGGAGCGCGGGGCGACCGAAGTCTGTCTCCAGGGCGGCATCCATCCGGACTATACCGGCGAGACCTACCTTTCCGTTTGCCGCGCCATCAAGGCGGCGGTCCCGGACATGCACATTCACGCCTTCTCGCCATTGGAGGTCACGCAGGGCGCGACGACGCTCGGTCTGACGATCCGGTCGTTTCTGGCTGAGCTCAAGGCCGCGGGCTGAAGCACCCTGCCCGGCACCGCCGCCGAGATCCTGGACGACGAGGTGCGCGCGGTCATCTGCGCGGACAAGGTGAAGACGGCCGAGTGGCTCGATGTCGTTCGGACCGCTCATGGTCTTGGGCTGCGCACCACGTCCACCATCATGTATGGGCATATGGAGCATCCCCTGTCCTGGGCGCGGCATCTTCTGGCGGTGCGGGATTTGGCGGCTCAGACAGGCGGGTTCACGGAGTTCGTGCCCTTGCCCTTCGTGCATATGGAAGCGCCGATGTATCTCAAGGGCGCGGCGCGGCGCGGGCCGACCTTCCGGGAAGCGGTGCTGATGCACGCGGTCGCGCGGCTCGCGCTCAACCCTCACATCGCCAACATCCAGACGTCGTGGGTCAAGATGGGACCTGAGGGCGCGGCTCAGTGCCTGAACGCCGGCGCCAACGATTTCGGCGGAACTCTGATGAATGAGAGCATCTCCCGCGCCGCGGGTACGGAGCACGGGCAGGAATTTCCGCCCGAGGCGATGGAGGCGCTGATCCGCTCGCTAGGACGCATGCCCGAACAGCGGACCACGCTCTATCGCCCGGCTCCGGCGGAGCGGCGAGCAGCGTCGCTGAACGCTCCGGCTCTCGCGCCCGTCGTCCAGACGGCGCCCCGGAAGCTCGTCGCGGCGGAATAGCTTGCCCGCGGGGCGCCGATTTCCTTCCGCGGAATGAGCGATTTCAAGGCTTTGGAGCGAGTTTTCCTTCCGCCCTTCCGCTTGTGACGGCGGCGAACGCGCCGTCGGGCTGAAATCCGCGACAAGCCCTCCCACCACGATTTTCCGAGCGATATCATGCTTTTCCAAAATAGTCAAGATTTTGTTCTGAATTTATGTGCCGCCCGGAAAACGGGAGCGCCGGGTCTGCAGTGCGCCAAGCCAGTCGAAATCACCCGCCGGCGAGCGAGCAGGGGCGTCTCTCCGTCGCCAGAAGGCGCCCCGCGATCCCCGATTGTTCGAGGAAGGCCAGCGTCCGGGTCGGCGCCGGCGGCGACATTCTGAGGAAGGCGACAAGGTCGGCTGGATTGTCGATATCCATCCCAATCCCTGGCGTGGCGCACGACGAGCGGGTCGATCCCATGGCTTCGCGCCGCCGCGAGATGCGGGAAGAAGCTGTCCTCGCCGAAACGCAGCGGAACGGCGTCCGGGGGCGAACAGACGATCGTGTTCGATCCGAGATCGTCATGCGCGGGCACGATGGTGAAGGACGGCGCCGCCCGATGCGCCGCAAGCGTCGCGGCGATCTCGGCTGGCGACACGCGCGGGATGTCGCCGGGCAGCGTCATCATGCCCGCCCGGCCCTCGCGGGCAAGCAGCCGCTGGGCTGCGGCGACCGCGCCGGTATGGCCCTCGCGCGCCCCTTGCGCGACGATGCGCGCGCCGGCGCGCGCGGCGAGCGATGTCGCAACGGAATCGACCGTGACCACGATGAGGCCGGCAAGGTCATCGACCGCGCTGAGGGCGTCGAGCACATCCTCGAGCATGACGTTTGCGAGTGCGCGTCGTTCCTCGGGGCTCAGGCATGACGAGAGGCGCTGCTTCGAGCCGCTCAGCTCCTTGACCGGCACGACAGCGAAGACGCCAGTCACGCGACGAGGTCTCGCCCGCGTTTCGAGGAGAAAATCGCGTCCGCCGCCTCGAGGACGACGCCGAGCCAGTTGCTCGCGCTCCTCAAGATTGGTCATGAGCGTGCGGGCGAGCGTCACCCTCGCCGCGGCCTGAGCCGCCTCGGCCGCGTCTTCGACATCCATCACATAGCCATCGATGAGTTCGCCGTAGCGCTGAGCGACCGCGGCGGCGCTCGGGGTCATTCCCAGTTCCCCCATCATCTTGGCGGTCGGACCTTTCACCGCGCGCCCCCCGATGATCGGGGAAACGGCGACGACGGGCGCCGCGCACGCGGAAAGAGCCTGACGCATGCCCTTGACGGCCAGGATCGGCTCGACGCTGATGAAGGGGTTGGACGGGCAGATGACGACCGCGCGCAAGCGTTCGTCGCCGAGGGCCGCGAGCAGCTCCGGATGAGCGCGCGCCGCCTCCGCGCCGGCGAAGGCGAGCTCGCGCACCGCGGGACGGCACTGGAGCCGGACGAAATAATCCTGAAAATCGAGCCACCCGTCATCCGTTCGCAACCGGGTCCGCAGCCGGTCATCCGTCGCCGGCAGCACGCGCGGGCCGACGCCGAGGCGACGGCAGAAGTCGGCGGTGACGGCGGAGAGGGTCTCGCCCGCCTTGAGTCGGCGCGTGCGCTCGACATGAACGGCAAGGTCCCGGTCGCCAAGGCGGAACCAGTCCTCGCCGCCGAGCGCGGCGAGCGTCTCCATGAACGACCACGTCTCGTCGCGCCTGCCCCATCCGAGCTTCGCGTTGTCGAGGCCGGCGAGCGTGTACATCAACGTGTCGGAGTCGGGCGAGATATGAAGGCCGAGATGCTCGAAATCGTCGCCGACATTGGCGACGACGACGAGGTTGCGCGGCTCGACGATCCGGCTCAGGCCCAGCGCAAGCTTGGCGCCGCCGATCCCTCCGGAGAGGGCGACCACCAGATCCCGGCTCATCGGAACAGATCCTCGTCCGCGGAACGAACGATGCTCGCCGCCGTCGAGTCCGGCGCGGACCAGTTCAAGCCCCGGATCAGGACCGCGGGCAGAGCCTCGTCCGCCTGGCCCATCGCGAGCGAAGCGGCGGCTGCGACCTCGTCGGCGAAGCCGATCACGCTGACCTCGAGCTTTCGGCCAAAGAGATCGGGCCTGCCGCGCAGATCGACGAGCGCAGGGAGCCCTGCAGCGCCGATCGCGACGCCTGCGGTTCCCTGGCGCCAGGGACGGCCGAAACTGTCGTTGATGACGACCGCAATGTCGATTCCCGTCGCGGCTTTCAGCCCGCGCCGCAAGGTCTCCGCGCTCCGGTCCGGATTTTCCGGTAGGAGGAGCACGCGCTGGGCGCCGTCGGCAGGCCCGACGTTCGACTGATCCACACCTGCGTTCGCCATGATGAAGCCGAGCCT
This sequence comes from uncultured Alphaproteobacteria bacterium, assembly GCA_963742305.1. Classification (GTDB taxonomy): domain Bacteria; phylum Pseudomonadota; class Alphaproteobacteria; order Rhizobiales; family Beijerinckiaceae; genus Roseiarcus. Next base: position 31,838 of record CAVULN010000010.1, on the reverse strand, counting down.
GTGCTCGACGATCAGCACGTTGCGGCGGGCGCGCACGACGCCGAGCCGATTCCGACAGAATGATCTCCACCAGCCGCGGGTCCTTGCCGACTTCCGCCGCGAGCGCGCGGGCTTTTGCCGAGGGTTCGACCGCGGCAAGGTCGATCGTGCGGCCTTCTGCCTTCGAGACGACTTTTTGCGCGACGACCAGCACGTCCCGGGCACGCGGCGCAATGCGGTTCCGCTCGAGCGCCGAGGCGATGAGCTCCGCCAGATCGTCGCCCGCCTCGATCAGGGGCAGGCCAGACAGGCCGATCACTTCGAGAGAGGTCATGCGCTCTTCAGCGTTGCGTCGTTCCCCCCGAAACGGCGCCGCAGGTGAGGCAGAACGTGCTCCGCATAGAGCCGGATGAATCGCTCCTGATCGGGACCCGGCGCGTGAAAGACGAGATGGTCGAAGCCGAGACCGACGTAGAAGCCGATGCGCTCGACGTGCTCGTCCGGATCGGTCGAGACGATCCATCGGCTCGCGGCGCGCTCGGCCGAGAGCCCGCCGGCGAGGCGCTCCATCTCTTCGGGACTATGGACGGACACCTTCTCTTCCGGCGTGAGCGCGAGAACCGCCCAGTGGCGCGTGTCCTCCATCGCGCGCTGCCTGTCCGTGTCGAAGGAAACCTTGACCTCGATCATCCGTCCATAGCCGGGCGCGCGCGAGCCGGCCTCGCCTCGCCCCTCCAGGACCTTCGGCAAGATCGTTTCGGTGTAGAGTTCGCGCGCCTTGCCGCTGGTGCAGATGAGCCCGTCGCCCATTCGCCCCGCATATTTGGCGATCAGCGCGCCGGCGGCGGCGACATAGATCGGAACGGGGGTCGCGGGCCGGTCATAGATGGTCGCGTCGCGGGTGCGGTAATACTGGCCTTCGAACGTCACCCGCTCTTCCGTCCAGAGCTGGCGCATGAGCGTGACCGCCTCGCGCAGGCGCGCGAACCTCTCCTTGAACTCGGGCCAGACCATTCCGGTCGAGGGAACCTCGTTCAGCGATTCCCCGGTGCCGATTCCGAGCACGACGCGATCGGGAAACAGGACGCCGAGCGTGGCGAAGGCTTGCGCCACGACTGCGGGGTGATAGCGAAACGTGGGGGTGAGCACGCTCGTGCCCATGATGATGCGCGAGGTCGTGGCGCCGAGCGCGCCGAGCCAGGCAAGCGAAAAGGGCGCGTGGCCGCCATGATGCTTCCAGGGCTGGAAGTGATCGCTGATGAAGACCGAAGTCGAAGCCCGACTGCTCCGCGGCCTGAGCAAACGCGAGCAATTCCTTCGGCCCGAATTGCTCCGCCGACGCCTTGTATCCCAGCTTGAGCACTGATCCCGTCTCCGACCTCATGAGCCTTGCGGCCTGAAGGCCGGTACAATAGCGCAGAGAGACGGCTCACGGCGAGGGTTCGTCCTTCCGGAGCGCGGATTTGGTTGGGGAGCCCGCGATGAAGCTCGGCGTTGCATTGCCTTTGTCCGATATCGGCGGCGATCCCGCCACGGTACGAGTGTTCGCGCAGGCGGCGGAGGCGGCGGGTTACGACTACCTCGGCGCGCCCGATCACGTCTTGGGGGTCAATGCCGCGAGCCGGCCTCATTGGGGCGCGCGCAACACATCGGCCGATCTCTTCCACGATCCCTTCGTCCTGTTCGGATTTCTCAGCGGCTGCACAACGAGAATCGGCTTTTCGACCGAGGTGCTCATCCTGGCGCAGCGACAGGCTGTGCTGGTCGCCAAGCAGGCCGCCTCGCTTGACGTGCTGAGCGGCGGCCGGTTTCGATTGGGCGTCGGGATCGGCTGGAACGAGGTCGAGTTCGTCGGCCTCAACGAGAATTTCCACAATCGGGGACGGCGGTCGGAGGAGCAGGTGCAGGTCATGCAGGCGCTGTGGGCCGAGCGCCATGTGAAATTCAAGGGGCGATGGCATCATATCGATGACGCCGGCCTCAATCCGCTGCCGGCCTCGCGGCGTATCCCGATCTGGTTTGGAGGGCATCACGACCTGACGCTGCGCCGGATCGCGAAATGGGGCGACGGATGGATGATGAACGCCTACCCCGCGGGCGACGCGGCGCAAGCGGAATTCGCCAAGCTCAGCGCTTACGCCAGGGAGGAAGGCCGCGACCCGACCAGCATCGGCGTCGAGGTCTGGGTCTCCGCCGGCGCAGGCGACGAGGCGAGCTGGCGCGAGGAATTCAAGTTCTGGAAGAGCGCAGGCGTCACCCACGCCACGCTGCATGGCGCCTTTGAGCGGAACCATCACAAGCGCATCGCCTCGCGCTCATTGCCGGCCCATCTCGCCGCGCTCGAAAGGTACCGCAATGCGATTGCCGATCTCCTGTGAGGGAGAGGTCAGCCGTCGTGGGTCTGCGCCGCGGTCGGCTCGATTTCAAACGTGATCCTGACCTGGCCAGGTTTGGCCCAGGGATAGTTCTTGCCGAGGTATTTGTTGGAGAGGGAATCGATGTGCGCCGATGCGCCCTCCTCGGTCACGCGCTCGACGCGGCCACGGATCTGGATGTAGCGATAGGGATCGTCGGGATCGAGGATCGAAAGCGCCACCGGCGCGCCTTCGCGCATGTTGCGGACCTTCACCCGGCCTTTCGCCGAATTCACCCGGATCTTTCCGTTCGTGTAGTCGAACCATACGGGCGTCACCTGCGGCGTCCCATCGGGCATGATCGTCGCCAGATGGGCGAAAGCCTTTTTCTTCTGCAGCAAATCCAGGTAGTCCGCGGGTATGGCGGTCATGGCCTTCTCCTCGTCTGCTCAGGGTCTTGCGTTCCGCCGGGACCGGCTTGGTCGCTGGAGCGAACCTAGCGGTTGCGGTCCAACATCGCAACGACCGCTCGCGGCTGGGCGCGCATTGGCCGGCGCGTGCGCCCGGCGCTATAGTCCTGATCGCGTTTTGAAGGAGAGCCATGATGACTGAAGCGAAACTCGCTCCGAACATGCAGGACTGGCAGGTGCAGCACGCCAACCGCTACCTCGCGAGCGGCGGGACCGAGGGCCACATCTACAAGCGGGACGTACCCGGCCGGGGCGAGATCACGGCGCCGGCGCTGCTTCTGACCACCACCGGCCGCAAGTCCGGCGAGAAGTTCATATTTCCGCTGTTTTATGGAACTGAGGGCGACAGACATTTCGTCATCGCCTCGAAGGGCGGCGCGCCCGAACATCCCGGGTGGTACCGCAATCTCCTCGCCAACCCGGACGTCGAGGTGCAGGTCGGAACCAAGAAGTTCAAGGCGCGGGCGAGGACAGCGGCGGGTGAGGAACGCGCGCGGCTTTGGAAGAAGGCGCTCGAATTCTGGCCCCCTTACGGCGACTACGCGCTCAAGACCGAACGCGAGATCCCGGTGGTCGTGCTGGACCCTGTCCATTGAGTCGCGGCCCAGCGACGGGCAAAGAGGGTGCGCCGCGATAGAAGCGGCGCGCTTCGAGACTTGAACCAAACAGGGAGGAAGACGCCAATGAAAGCTTACGTTAGCACGTCAACGCTGATCGCCGGCGCCGTCGTCGCCTTTGCAGGCGCCGCTGCGGTCGCGCCGGCCTTCGCCGACGCGGTGGCCGACGCCAAGGCGGCGGTCGCCAAATACGCCGGCCCGCAAACCACCTGGGAAGGGCCGACCAAAGGCCCGAAGCCGGACCCGGGAAAAAAAATCGTTTTCCTGTCGGGGGACGAACAGAACGACATCTCGCATCTCTACGGCGTCTACATCAAGGAAGCTGGGCAAAAGCTCGGATGGAACGTCACCGTCATCGACGGGAAGGGCAGTCCGACCTCCTGGCTCGCGGGCATGAACCAGGCGATCGCGCTCAAACCAGACGGCATCGCGCTGTTCGCTGACGCCGCGAGCCTGCAAGACCCGATCAAGGCGGGCGTGGCGCAGGGAATCAAGTTTGTCGGGCTGCACGCCGCAGGGCTCCCCGGACCACAGCCGGACCTCCATCTCGTTTTCAACATCGAGGAAGATCCGCGGGAAATGGGGAAGGCGGAAGCCGATTGGGCGATCGCCGATTTCGGACGGCAAGGCGCGCGTCGTGATCCTTAGCCACAACGAATACGCCATCGCCAAGGTCAAATCCATGGCGACCAAGGATGAGGTCGAGAAGTGCCCCGGCTGCAAGGTGCTGGAATATGTCAGCTCGCCCGCTTCGGAAGCTGCGCAGCGCCAGCCGCAACTGACCACGAGCTGGATTCAGCGCTTCGGCCTGCCGCTCTATGCGACTTCGGTCGGCGACAACGACTGGGACTTCGCCGTCCCGACCTTGCGTTCCGGCGGCGTCGATCCGTCCAAGGTGAAACTGATCGCCGCCGACGGCAATCGTTCGGCTTACGACCGCATCCGCAAAGGCGACCAGTATCAGGTCGTGACTGTGCCCGAACCAATCGAGCTGCAGGCCTGGCAAGCGGTCGACGAACTCAACCGCGCGTTCCACAACGAGCCGCCGAGCGGCTTCGTCCAGCCGCCGTTCCTGGTCACCAAGGAGAACATTCACGCCGAAGGCGGAGACAAGAACACCTTCATCCCCAGCAACAACTATAAGCAGCACTATCTCGACATCTGGGGCGTGAAATAGCCTTTTAGGCGGCCCGGCTCGCTCGATCCGCCGGGCCGCTCGATTGTCGAACGGCCGAGAATCGATGGACCGGGACGAAGAACCCTCTCCGGACGGCGGGCCTCTCCTCGTCATGACCGGGCTCGTCAAGCGTTTCGCCGCAACGGTCGCGCTCGATTGCGTCGACTTCGACGTCCGCCGCGGCGAAGTTCATGCGCTGCTCGGGCAGAACGGCGCCGGCAAGTCGACCTTGATCAAGATCCTTGCGGGCGTCTACGACGCCGACGCGGGTGAGATCGCGTTCGCCGGAAGGCCGGTCCGTCCCGCCCACGATCGCCTGCCGATCGCGTTCATTCACCAGGATCTCGGCCTCGTCGAATGGATGACCGTCGCCGAGAACGTCGCCATCCAGACGGGCTATCCGCGCTTCCCCGTCGGCCTCGTCTCGTGGACGCGCGTGCGCGAGGCCGCGGCGGAGGCGCTCGCGATCATGGGCGTCGATCTCGATCCCGACGCGCCGATCTCGTCGTTGCCGGCGGCCGAGCGCTCGCTCGTCGCCATCGGCCGGGCGCTCGCCATCAGGGCCGACATTCTGGTTCTCGACGAACCGACGGCGGCGCTGCCGGAGGCGGATGTCGAACGATTGCTCGCGACGCTGCGGCGCCTTCGCGCGAACGGCATCGGCGTCGTCTACGTCACCCATCGCCTTGACGAGGTGTTCCGGATCGCCGACCGGGTCACGGTTCTTCGCGACGGGCGGCGGCTGGCGACCGTCACGACCCGCGACACGAACGCGGACGACCTCGTGCGGATGATCGTCGGGCGCTCGATGGGCGATGCGTTCGTCAAGCCCGCGGCGGCGTCGCAGCGCGTCGCGCTGACCGTCCAGGGGCTCGCCGCCCAGCGCGTCGGTCCCGTCTCGTTTTCGGTGGCCGAAGGCGAGACGCTCGGGCTTGTCGGGTTGCGCGGCGCCGGCCATCACACGATCGGGCGGGCGATCTTCGGCGAGACGCGCATCTCGTCCGGGCGGGTCATGCTCGACGGCGAACCGGTCGCGCTCAAAAGTCCGGCTCAATCGATGGCCCAAGGCATCGGCTTCGTATCGAGCCGCCGCGCCGAGGAGGGGATCGCGGCCAATCTCGCGGTGCGCGAGAACATCTATCTCAATCCGGCGGCGAGCGGAAAAGGCGTGCTCGAATTCGTGTCCCGCGCCGAGGAGGCGAGGCGCGCCAGGGACGCGGCGCGGCGGTTCTCCATCAAGGCGGCGAGCGCGGAAGCGCCCGCCGCGACGCTCTCGGGCGGAAACCAGCAGAAAGTGATCGTCGCCCGATGGATGGAGACCAAAGCGAGGCTTCTCATCCTCGAGGAGCCGACGATAGGCGTCGACATCGGCGCCAAGGCCGACATTTACCATCTGCTGCAGCTCTCCCTCAGCCGCGGCCTCGCGGTTCTCCTCATCTCGTCCGATTTCGAGGAGGTGGAACGGGTCTGCCACCGCGCGCTCGTGTTCAGCCGCGGGCGCGTCGTGGCGGAGATTCCGCGCGCGCGCCTGACCGTTGCGGCACTGATCCAGGCGGCTTCCGGCGGAGCGGAGGCGGAGCGCCGGGGAGCGTGGTCATGAAACGCGAAGCGGGCTCCCCGATCGGCGCGGCGCTGACGCGGGCGATCTCCGCCTGGGGACTGCTCATTCTCTTCGTTTTGCTGGTGATCGTCTTCTCGCTTTTGAAGCCGGACACGTTCCTGACCTATTTCAACATCCGCTCCATTCTCAACAACAAGTCGGTGCAGCTTCTCGTCGCGCTCTCGGTGTTCATTCCGATGGTCGCGAACCAGTTCGACCTTTCGGCCGGCTTCAATGTCGGCATCTCGCAGGTGCTGGCGATCGGGCTGCAGGGCCAGGGCTGGCCGTGGGAGGCGGCGGTCGGCGCGGTGCTCGTGATGGGCGCCGCGGTCGGACTCGCGAACGGGCTCCTGGTCACGCGGGTGAAGATCGATTCCTTCATCGCGACGCTGGGCACCGGCACCATCCTCTACGGGCTCAACGCCTGGTACACCGGCGGACAGCAGGTGCTGGCCTCGCTGCCGCCGGCATTTCTGGCCATTTCGGGCAACCTGTGGATCGCGCCCGCTCCCGCGATCTATGCGCTCATCGTCAGCCTGACCTTGTGGGTGGTGTTCGAATATCTGCCGCTCGGCCGGTACCTCTATGTGCTTGGGGCGAGCCCGCGCGCAGCCGAGCTCAATGGCATTTCCGCCAGGCGCTACATTACCCTCGCATTCATCGCGGCGGGAACGCTCGCGTCCTTCGCCGGAATCGTGCTGCAGTCTCAGCTTCAGGTCGGGCAGAGCTCGGTCGGCCAGGAATATCTTCTGCCCGCCTTCACCGCCGCTCTGCTCGGAGCGACCTCGGTTCGCCCCGGCCGGGTCAATGTGTGGGGGACGGTGCTCGCGGTCGCGGTGCTCGCGGTGACGGTCGCGGGCCTCAACCAACTCGGCGCGCCGTTCTTCGTCGAGCCCCTCTTCAACGGCGCGATGCTGATCCTTGCGGTCGGGCTCGCGGTGCAAGCGGCTGAGCGGCGCCAGCGCCGCGGCCGCCAGGCCGACCGGGCGGCGGCCGCCTCGGCCGCGCCGGTCGCGGATTAGAAGGAAGCGCCGCATGCCTCAAGAGCGCAGGATACGCGTCGACCCAAAAAGAGGACGCTAGGCTCCCCGCAGTTCGACGAGCAGCGCGTTGGCCTCCCTCAGGTCCGACGTGCCGAACCCTTCGCCGAACCAGTCGTAGACGGGCGCGAGGAGGGCGCGGGCTTCCGCGCGCTTGCCCTGATCGCGCCAAAGCCGCGCAAGGCTCGTCGCCGCGCGGAGCTCCCAGGAGCGGGCCTCCTGTGCGCGGGCGAGGCCAAGCGCGCGTTCGAACAGGGCCTGCGCTTCGCCTTCGTCGCGCTCCGGCGACTGGAGCGCGATTTCGCCGCGGATGCGATGGAGGTCGGCCTCGAGCCACTGGGTCCCGGTCGCCCGCAGGGTTGCGAGAGCTTCGCCGATCGAGCGCCGCGCCTCGTCGAATTGTCCGAGCCCGGCCTGGGCTCGCGCGAGGTAAGACTGGTAGAAGGGCATGAACAGCGTCGCCCCTGTCGACCGGTAAGGCTCGATTGCGGGTACGATCGACGACACGGCTTTCGCGGGTTCGCCGGTCATGGCGAAGACGCAGCCCTCGAACATCGCTCCCATCGCCTTCCAGAACGAGGCGCCGATTTCGTTCGCAAGGCGCAGACCCTCGTCGAGTTGGGCCCGCGCCGTCGCATGGTGTCCGGACAGAATGTGGGTCGGCTGCGTGCCGATGAGGACCACCATCAGATCGATCGCGCGGCCGGTCTCGCGCGCGATCGCAAGCGCGCGGTCGAGGTCGGCGAGCGCGGCGTCCGGATAGCCGAGCATCCAGGAAGCGATCGCTCCCCAGCATATGCTCATCATTCTGAGGTCGGGGGCGAACCGGGCCGCCGCCCGCGGATGCTCGACCGGATCGTAAAGCGCGATCGCCTGGTCGAACTCCGCCCGGCTCGCCGCGATATCGCCGCGGCTCAGCAACGTACATCCGACCAGACGATGTCCGATCATGACCGGAAGGCTCGCGCCCTGCTGCTGCGCCAGCGCCAGGAACCGCGCCGCGAGATCCCCAACCACGCTCTCGTCGAACGCCACGTAGTTGACGGCCCAGAACCCGTAGAGAACCCAGAACGAGGTCAACGGATCCTCAGGCGGCTCGCCCCGCGCTTCGGCGTTCTCCACGAACTCCCGCGCCCGTTCGAACGCCTGCCTGGTTTCCGGAGCCGCGTAGCCCTCGGTGTGCATGAGGACCTGAGCGAGGCCGATCTGGAGTCTGATCTCCTCCCGCCGCAAGGCCGGAGCGCCCGGCAGCGTCGCGATCTGGGCGAGCGCCCGCGCGAGCTGCGCCTTGGCCTCGATGAGCGCGGAGCGCGCCAGCGCCCGCAGTCCCGCTTTCCCCCATTGGCGCGCGGCTTTTTCGACCAGGCCCGCCTCGGCGCAGTGGCGCGCCAGCAGTTCAGGCTCGCTCTCCGTCAGGTCGGCGAACCGGCTTTCCAGGACGTCCACAATGCGCGCGTGCAGCGCGCGGCGCTGCTCGCGCAGCAGGGTTCCGTAGGCCGCGTCCTGAACCAGCGCGTGCTTGAAGAGATAGGTCGCCTGCGGCGGTGAGCCGTCGCGCGACAGCAGCCCGGACTGAAGAAGCCGGTCGAGCGCGGCGTTCAGCTCCCGCTCGGAGAGGCCGCCCACAAGGGCGAGCATCGTGTGGGAAAACGTCCGGCCGATCGCCGAGCCGACTTGCGCCACGCCCTTGGCCGGCCCCAGCCTGTCGAGGCGGGCCATCAGGGAGGCGTGCAGGCTGGCCGGAACCGCGGGCGCGGGGGAGTGAAGCGGACGAGCGGCGCGAGACGCCGCGCCTTCGCTCTCGGCCTCCATGACCGCCCTTGTGATCTCTTCGACGAACAGGGGCACGCAATCCGAACGGTCGAGAATGTCCTGCCGGACGGTGTCGGCAAGCGGCCGGCCGCCGGCGGCGACATGGTCGATCAGCGTCAAGACGGCCTCAGGCGCGAGCCGGTTGATCGTCAGCGTCGTCACCTCGGGGCGGCCAGGCCAAAGCGCTGCGGGCTCGAGCCGGGACGTCACGACCAGCAGCACCCGCTGCGAGCCGATCTTGTCGATGACCCGCCCGAACGCTTCGAGGGTCGAAGGATCGGCCCAGTGCGCATCCTCCAGAATCATCAGGATCGGCAGGTCGCGCGAGACCACCTCGATCCGCCCGGTCAGGGCTTCGATCGTTTTCTGCCGCCTGAGACGCGGGATCAGATCCAGTTCGGGATAGCGGCCATCGCTCGGCAGCGACAGCATGTCGGCGAGGAGCGCGGCCTCTTCGCGCGTGGTCGCGGATACCGCGAGAAGCTCGTCGAGCTTGTCGAGTTTGGTCTTCGAGTCGTCCTCGCGCGAGAGCCCGGCGCGCCGGGTCATCTGGCCGATGATCGGGTAGAACGCGCTGTCGGCATGCTCGGGCGAGCAGAAATAGCGCAGCCGCACGACCGGCTCGCCCTTGAGCGTCTCCAGAAGCGCCGCGGTCAGCCGCGACTTGCCTATGCCCGCTTCGCCCGAGAGCACAACGACATGGCCTTGTCCTGTCTGCGCCTTGCGCCAGCAGCGCAAGAGAAACCCGAACTCCTGCTCGCGGCCCACGAGCGGGGCGAGGCGGCCGGAGTGCAGCGCGTCGAACCGGCTCGCCTGGGAACTTTCCCGCACCACCGTCCAGAGGCGCATCGGGCCACCCCCAGCCTCGAACTCGTGCGGTCCGAGCTCATCGAGTTCGAACAGGTCCCCTACCAATCTCCGGACGTTCTCGCCGATGACGACTCCGTCAGGCTTGGCCAGTCGTTGCAGGTGCGCGGCCCGGTTCGGCGTCTCGCCGACGACGGCCGGCTCGCGCGCATCCCCCGACCCGAAAAGATCGCCGATAACCACGATTCCTGTCGCGACCCCGACCCGCACGTGCAACGGCGCCTGCGCCGCGGTCTTCAGCTTCGGCGCCGCCTCCGCGATCGCAAGCCCGGTCCGCACCGCCCGCTCGGCGTCGTGTTCGTGCGCGTAAGGATAGCCGAAATAGGCGAGCACGCCGTCGCCCATGTAGCCGGCGACGAAGCCGCCGTTCGCCGCGATCAGGCTCGCGCAACATTGTTGATAGGCCGCGATGACCTCGTGCATGTCCTCCGGATCGAGCCGGGCGGAAAGCGCGGTCGAGCCGATGAGATCGACGAACATCACCGTGAGTTGCCGACGCTCGGCGGCGTCGCGCATTGTCGCGGGAGCAGGAGATTCGGACGCCGAAGCGAGGGCTCCGATCGCCCTCAGGAGCTTCTTGCGATGACCGAGCGAGATGACGCCCAGATCCCGGAGATCGTCGTTGGTCAGCCGGCTCAATCGTTCGATGTTGACGCCGTGAGCCTTGAAGCGCAAGGCATATCGCCCAAGACCAATCTCACCCAACCAACCGTCGATATCCACATTCAATCCACTGGTCTGTGTCAGCGGAGACCGGCAAGAATACTGAGGCCCGCCCTAATTCCAAGGAGGTTTTTTGACCATTTGGACAGTATGCGACCCTAGCGCGTCGATCAATGCCTTCAGCGTCGCCAGCGTCGAAGCGTCCGCCTCGCCATCCACGCGCTCGGGCCGGAAATGGCGCTGGAAGGCGGAGACCGTCTGCCGGGTCTTGAGATCGTAGACGCCGGTGATCTCCACGCCGTAGCCGTAAAGCGCCAGCATCGCCTGCGCCGCCCTGACCGGCGGACCTTCCTCCTCGTGGGCGAACAGCGGGGGGCCGGCGATCGGCGCGGGCTCGGTCCAGTGGCCGAGCCCCGCCCGCCACAGCCTGTCCCACGGGAAGACTTCGCCCGGATCGCGCTTGCGCGCCGGCGCGATGTCGGAATGGGCGAGGACGCGCTCGGGCGCGATTCCCCAGCGCGCGCAGATATCGCGCGCGAGCTCGATCGTCGCCTCGATCTGTGGCGCTGGAAACGGCGGCGAGCCGCCGTCATGGCCGGGATTGACGATCTCGATCCCGATCGAGGCCGAGTTCATGTCGCTCTCGCCCTTCCATGAACCCTTGCCCGCGTGCCAGGCGCGCGCGGCTTCCGCGACCAGTTGGTCGATCCGCCCGTCCTCCCAGACCAGGTAGTGCGACGAGACCCCGGACGAGGGATCGGTGAGCGCGCGCAAGGCCGCTTCCCCGGTCGGCATGCCGGTATAATGCAGGATCAGGCAATTCGGGCGGGCATGGCCGCGCCGCTCGCCATGGTTGGGGGAGGCGACGAAGCGGCCGGCGAGCGGACTGTCCGGGACAGGGGTCGCGGTCATCACCCGAGGAAAGCAGGCCGGGCGCGCAAACGCCGCGTCACAGCCAGAGCGATGGCCATGACGCGGCCGCAGGGAATTCTCTTAGTACCAGGCGCGGCAGACGCGATGGCCAGAGGAGCTCCAACCCCAGTGCGCGCAATGCCCATGATGATACCGGGGCGCCGTCACGGCGTTGCCGATCAGCGCGCCGGTGCCCGCGCCGATGATGCCGCCCGCTATGGCGCCGCCCGCGCTGCCCCCGCTCAGCGCCGAGCCGATCAGCGCGCCGCCGCCGGCGCCGATGGCGCCGCCGGCCAGGGTGCCGGTCTGCTGCTGGGGCGTATAGCAGCCCGAAACGGATAGCGCGCCGGCGAGCGCCAGCGCGAGAGCAAGAGACTTCTTCATAGTTCCTCCCATCGGGCTCAATAGAAAGCGGTGCAGACCCGGTTGCCGTTGTAATCGTAGCCCCATTGCGCGCAGCGCCCGCCCTGCGGGGCGGTCACGGCGTTGCCGACCAGCGCGCCTGTCCCGGCGCCGATCAGGCCGCCGGCAATCGCTCCGCCCGCGCTTCCTCCTGAAACCGCCGATCCGATCAGCGCTCCGGTGCCCGCGCCGATCGCGCCGCCGGCCAGAGTGCCGGTCTGCTGTTGCGGCGTCTGGCAGGCCGACAGGGACGCCGCGCTGGCGAGCGCGAGCGCGAGAACGAAAATTGTCTTCATGATTGTTGCTCCCCTTGAGGTTCAGTAGAAAGCGGTGCAGACCCGGTTGCCGTTGTAATCGTAAGCCCACTGCGCGCATCGGCGCGGCGGCCCGCCATAGCCGGGCGGCGGTCCGCCGTAGTAACCCGGTTGCGGCGTCACCGCCGAGCCAATGAGCGCCCCGGAGCCCGCGCCGATCGCCGCGCCGGCGAGCGCGCCGCCGGCGCTGCCGCCGGACACGGCCGAGCCGATGAGAGCGCCCGTCCCCGCCCCGAGCGCCCCGCCGACGAGCGCATTCTGCTGCTGCGGCGTCTCGCAGGCCGAGACGGAGAGGGCGGCGGCGAGCGCTGCCGAAAGAGCCAGAAGTCTTGTCATGCGTCCCCTTGACTCTCTCGCCCCTCGCCGCCGAGCCCCGTTTTGTCGCGTCTCAATCGCCAAAAAGCCGGCGCAATGCAAGCAGCCCCTTCGGCTGGGCACAATCCCACAATTCGCGCAAAGCTTCAAACGTACGAGCCCCGCCGCAGGTTCCCGCCGCGCCCGATTCCTCTTGACCGCCCCCGCTCCTGCCCCATATGCCCCATCTGCCAGTCGGCCGGACGGCCGCCGCCTTGTGAGAGGCGGAGGAAAGTCCGGGCTCCATACGGACACGGCGCCGGATAACGTCCGGCGGGGGCGACCCCAGGGAAAGCGCCACAGAAAGCAAACCGCCCCGATCGAGCGGCCGCAAGGCCGTCAAGCGTCGAGGCAAGGGTGAAAGGGTGCGGCAAGAGCGCACCGCGCGGGCGGCAACGTTCGCGGCATGGCAAGCCCCGCCGGGAGCAAAACCGAATAGGAGCGACGCGCGGCGCCTTAACGAGCGCCGCGGGGCCCTGTCCGTTGGCCCTGTCGCTCGGGTTGGTTGCTTGAGGCGTTCGGCGACGGGCGCCCCAGAGGAATGGCCGTCACGTCGGGGCGATGAACCCCGGCCATACAGAACCCGGCTTACAGGCCGGCTGGCGTTTGCTCCGCTTCTGGTTCAGACTGGAGGGCGCACCCAATCTTCCAACGCGGCGTCTGCGGGCCGCGGAAAAGGCGGCGATGCTGCGCGCTGACAAGGTCATTCCGGCGGGCCAATGGTCCGGCGCTCCCGCCGATACGGTGGTGCTTGGCTTTGACGAGCGCCATCGGCGGCGGGTGGCCATGACCGGGGTGCGCGGGCTCGGATTCCTGCTCGACCTGCCGGAAGCGGCGATGCTGCGCGGGGGCGACGGGCTCCGCCTCGAGGACGGGCGTATTGTCGAAGTGGTCGCCGAGCCCGAGCCCCTGGCGGAGATCCGGGCCGAGGGCCCCGCGGCGCTCGTCCGCATCGCCTGGCATCTCGGCAACCGCCACCTGCCGGCCGAAATCCTGCCAAAAGCCCTGCGCATCCGCCACGATCCGGTGATCGAGGCCATGGCCGAGGGCCTCGGGGCCAGGGTCATCGCGCTTCAGGCGCCGTTCAATCCCGAAGGCGGCGCCTATGTCGGAGCCGGGGCGCCGGAGCGCCATGGTCATGACCACGGCCACGGCGCCGCTCACGGGCGCGATCACGCCCACGATCACGCTCACGAGCATGGACATGGGCCCCGAGGCTGACCGCGGCGCGCCGCTGCCCCTCCTCGTCTGGCTTTCGCCGGCCTTTCCGGTCGGCGCTTTCGCCTATTCGCACGGGCTCGAATGGGCGGTCGAAGCGGGCGACATTGCCGATGCCGCCTCGCTTCGAGATTGGCTCGTCGATCTTTTGGAATTTGGCGCGCCGCGTTCGGACGCCATCCTGTTTTCGGCCGCCTTTCGCGCCGCGGCCATGGCCGACTGGCCCGCGCTCATGGAGGTCAACGAACTCGCGGTCGCGCTCGCGGTTTCGGCCGAGCGCCGTCTGGAGACGACCGCGCAGGGGAGGGCGTTCGTCGGCGCGGCGCGCCAGGCATGGGATTGCGAGCCGCTCCGGCGCCTCGATCGGGCCGAAGACGGCGCCGTCGCCTATCCGGTCGCGGTCGCCGCAACGGCCAGCGGCCACGGGCTTGCGCTTCGAGCCAGTCTCGAGGCGTTCGCCCTTGCGCAAGCGGCCAATCTCGTCTCCGCCGCTCTTCGTCTCGGTCCGATCGGGCAGACGCAGGGCCAGACAATCCTCGCCGGGCTTCTGCCGCGTATTCGGGCTCTGGCCGGGGAGGCCGCGGGCTCGACGCTCTCGGACCTCGGCGGCTCGGCGTTCCGCTCCGACATCGCCGCCATGCGCCACGAGACGCAATATTCGAGGCTGTTCCGGTCATGACCGCAAGCCGGCAACCTCTCCGCGTCGGCATTGGCGGTCCGGTCGGCTCGGGCAAGACCGCGCTCATGGAGAAGCTGTGCAAGCGCCTGCGCGGCGAGCTCGAAATCGCGGCCATCACCAACGACATCTACACCAAGGAAGACGCCCGGATCCTGGTCGAGGCCGGGGCGCTTCCCCCTGAGCGGATCATGGGCGTCGAGACCGGCGGCTGTCCGCATACCGCGATCCGCGAGGACGCCTCGATCAACCTCGCGGCGGTCGCGGAGATGCGCGGGCGCTTTCCCAGTCTCGATCTCATCCTCATCGAGTCGGGCGGCGACAACCTCGCCGCGACGTTCTCGCCCGAGCTCGCGGACCTGACCATCTATGTCATCGACGTCTCGGGCGGCGAGAAAATCCCGCGTAAAGGAGGCCCGGGGGTGACCCGCTCGGACCTCCTCGTGATCAACAAGATCGACCTCGCCCCTCATGTCGGCGCGTCGCTCGAAGTGATGAGGATCGACTCGATCAAGATGCGCAGGGGCCGTCCGTTCGTGCTCGCGAACATGAAGACCGGAGACGGCCTGGAGGCGATCGTCGCCTTCCTGCGCCTCAAAGGCGGGCTCGAGATTCGTGAGGCCTGGCCTGCCGCCTAGCGGCCGCCGCGCGACGGGCTTCGCGCCGCTCAACAAACAGAAGTCTTAAGGGCATGGGAACGATCCTCGGGGAGGCGCATTGACGGTGTAAACTCGGCGCGAAAGGCGAAATCCGCATGCATTCGGCCCGCCCTTATCGTCATGGCAACCTGCCCGCCGCGCTTCAGTCGGCGGCCCGTCAGATCCTGGATGAGAACGGCTTGCAGTCGGTCGGGCTGCGGGAGACCGCCCGGCGTGTCGGCGTGTCGGCGACCGCCGCCTACCGCCATTTCGCCAGCAAGGACGACCTTTTGGCTTCCGTCGCGGCGGAGGGCTTTCGCGAGCTTGCCGCGGCGATGGAAGGCGCGACCCGCGGCGCCACGCCGCTCACCCGGGCGGGGCTGGCCTATATCGAGTTCGCCCACCAGAAGCCCGGCCTCTTTCGCCTCATGTTCGGGCCCATCCTCGCCGACCGGCCGAAATATCCGTCGCTCCAGGCGGCGAGCGCGAGGGTCGAGGCGCTGCTGCTCATTGGCGTCGGCGATCTCGACCAGCGGCCGCTCGACGACAACCTCGCGGCGACGGCGGCATGGAGCCTCGTCCACGGACTTTCGCACCTGGTCGTCGACGGCTTCATTCCGGCGTTGCGGGCCATGGCCCAGGCTGAAGAGATCCTGGCCAAGATCAGATTGCCGAGGCCTGGCGCTTCAGGACCGGCCCGATGAGGCGGTTCGTTGATCGCTGGCGCTTGCAATGGGCGCCTGCGTGATCCTGGTCGTCGATCGGGCGACGACCTCGACCCGGGTGATCGTGTTCGGTCTCGACGCTGGGCCGGTCGCGAGCGCGCAGGCCGAATTTCCACACATCTACCCGTGACCCGGCTGGGTCGAGCACGACCCGCAGAGCTTATGGGAAAACGGGCGCGGCTTCCCCCTCGCGCGCTCCCCGCGTATAGGTTTCGACTGATTTCTCCCTTCCCCCGACCGGACGCCCATGCCCCTGACCGTCGCCGTGCAGATGGACCCGATCGAGCGCATCCGCATCGCCGGCGACTTCGACCTTCGCGCTTCTTCTCGAAGCGCAGGCGCGTGGGCACGGCGTCCTCTACTACACGCCCGATCGCCTCCGGCTGAACGGCAGCCATGTCGAGGCGATGGTCGAGCCGCTGACGGTCAAGGATGTCGAGGGCGACCACGCGCGGTTGGGCGAATCGCGGCTCGTCGATCTTTCGACCGTCGACGTCGTGCTGCTCAGGCAGGACCCGCCGTTCGATCTCGCCTATATCGCCACGACCCACCTGCTCGAGCGCCTTCTGCCGCGCACGCTCGTCGTCAACGATCCCCGCGGCGTGCGCGATTCGCCCGAGAAGCTGTTCGTGATGGATTTTCCCGAGCTCATGCCGCCAACCCTCATCGCCCGCGACAGGGCGGGAATAGACAAGTTCCGCGCCGAGCACGGCGAAGTGGTGATGAAGCCGCTCTACGGCTTCGGCGGCGGGTCGGTGTTCAAGGTCGCCGTCAAGGACCCGAATTTCGGCTCGCTGTTCGACCTGTTCAGCACGACCTTTCGCGAGCCCTGGGTGACCCAGAAGTTCCTGCCGGCGGTCGCTGAAGGCGACAAGCGGATCGTGCTCGTCGACGGCGAGCCGAAGGGCGTGGTCAACCGGGTTCCCGCGGCTGACGACATCCGCTCCAACATGGTCCGCGGCGGGGCGGCGAAGGGGACCGAGCTCACCTCGCGCGAGCGCGAAATCTGCGCGGCCATCGGGCCCGAGCTCAGGCGGCGCGGCCTCCTGTTCGCCGGCATCGACGTGATCGGCGGCTATCTCACCGAAATCAACGTCACTTCGCCGACCGGGATCCGCGCCATCAAGAAGCTTGGCGGCCCCGATCTCGCCGTGGCGATCTGGGACGCCATCGAGGCCAAGGCGACCAGGGCTTAACGGGAGGAACATGCCTCCGATGTCAGACGCCAACGCCGCCTCGGCGGAACGGGAACGCCGATCCCGCCGCGGCCCGCGCGCTGCGACGGCGGCGCGAAAGGGCGTCGACGGGGGCGAGCTCCTCGACCGCCTGGCGGCTCTCCATGAGCGTCATGCCGGCGACGAGGCGGGGTTCCGCCGCGCCGCCATCGAGGCGCTGCAGGGGGCGCTCGCCTCGGGCCGGGACGAAGCGCGCGAGGCGCTCGTGGAGGGGGGAACCGGCCGGGCCTGCGCCGAGCGGCTCAGCGCCGACATCGACGAACTCTTGCGCGCCGCGCTCGAAATGGCCTTGCGCTGGCTTCAAGCCGCGCCGTCGCGCGAGGCGCCGACGATTGTCGCCGTCGGCGGCTACGGGCGGGGAATGCTTGCGCCCTATTCGGACGTCGACCTCCTGTTCCTGCTGCCTGACAAGACGCCGCCCGGCGTGGAGAAGACGGTCGAGGCGCTGCTCTATGTGCTCTGGGACCTCAAGCTCAAGGTGGGCCATGCGACGCGCACGATCGACGAATGCCTGAAACAGGCGCGCGCCGACATGACCATCCGCACCACGCTGATCGAGGCGCGGTTCATCACCGGCGACCAGGCGCTGTTCGACAGGCTGAGAACCCGTTTCGACAAGGAAATCGTCGCCAAGACGGCGGCCGAGTTCGTCGGAGCGAAGCTCGCCGAACGCGACGCCCGGGTGCGGCGCGCGGGAGCGTCGCGCTATCTGGTCGAGCCCAACGTCAAGGAGGGCAAGGGCGGACTGCGCGACCTCAACACGCTCTTCTGGATCGCCAAATACGTCTATCGCGTCCGCAACGCCCACGACCTCGTCGCGGCCGGGCTCTTCTCGCCGCGCGAGTTCGCGCTCTTCCGCCGCTGCGAGGAATTCCTCTTAAGCGTGCGCTGCCGGCTCCACTTTCTCGCCGGCCGGGCCGAGGAGCGCCTGAGCTTCGACGTCCAGCGTCCGATCGCCCGTCAGCTCGGCTATTCGACCAGAGGCGGCCTGATCGACGTCGAGCGGTTCATGAAGCACTATTTCCTCATCGCCAAGGACGTGGGCGACCTGACCGCGATCGTGTGCGCCGCGCTCGAGGACCGGCACGCCAAGCGGACGCCCGCTTTCGGACGCCTGGTCGGGCGCTTCCGCCGCCGCACCCGCGCGATCGCGGAGGCGAAGGATTTCAAGGTCGACAACAACCGCGTCAACGTCATCCGAGACGACGCCTTCGAGCGGGATCCGGTCAACCTGATCCGCCTCTTCTGGATCGCCGACCGGTCGAACCTGACCATCCACCCGGACGCGACGCGGCTCGTGACCCGGTCGCTGAAGCGCATCGACGCGAGCCTGCGGGACGATCCCGAGGCGAACCGCCTGTTTCTCGAGACACTGACCTCGCGCAACGCGCCGGAAATCGCCCTCCGGCGCATGAACGAAGCCGGCGTGCTCGGCCGGTTCATTCCCGATTTCGGCCGCGTCGTCGGGATGATGCAATTCTCGATGTACCATCATTACACGGTCGACGAGCACCTCATCCGCGCGGTCGGAGAACTCAGCGCCATCGAGGCGGGACGACTCAAGGAGGAAGTGCCGCTCGTCAGCGAGATCGCGCCCCAGATCGCCCGCCGCACCGAGCTTTATCTTGCGACCTTCCTCCATGACGTCGCCAAAGGGCGCGAGACTGATCACTCGCTCGCCGGGGCGGAGGTGGTGCGCAGGCTGGGGCCCCGTCTCGGGCTCTCGACCGCCAGTACCGAGCGCGTGGCGTGGCTGATCGAGCAGCATCTGGTCATGTCCAACATGGCCCAGGGCCGCGACCTGTTCGACCCCAAGACCTCCGAGGCGCTGTCGGCGATCGTGCAGACGCAGGAGCGCCTGAAAATGCTGCTGGCGCTGACCGTGGCCGACATCCGGGCGGTGGGGCCAGGCGTATGGAACGGCTGGAAGGGTCAGCTTCTGCGCACGCTCTACTGGGAGACCGAAGTCGTGCTCGGCGGCGGCCATTCCGCGATCGACCGCAAGGCTCGGGTCAAGGGGGCGCAGGAGACGCTGCGGCGCTCGCTTCCCGGCTGGTCCGATCCCGAGTTTGAAGCTTACGCGCAGCGTCATTACCCGGCCTACTGGCTCAAGGTGGAGCCCGCCCGCCAGCAAGCCCACGCCAAATTGCTGTACGCGATGGCCGCCCAGACCCGCTCGTTGGCGACGGAGGTCACGACCGACGCCTTTCATGGGGTGACCGCGGTCACCGTGGTCGCCCCGGACCACCCGCGGCTCTTGACCGGCATCGCGGGCGCCTGCGCGGCGGCCGGGGGCAACATCGTCGACGCTCAGATTTTCACCACCACCGATGGCCTTGCGCTGGACACCATTTTCGTCTCCCGCGCTTTCGAACGCGACGAGGACGAACTCAGGCGCGGGCAGCGGATCGCCTCGAATATCGAGAAGACCCTGCGCGGCGAGATCAGGCTCGCCGAGATGACGCCGCCCCGCCAGTCGCACGACGTCCGCCAGCGCGCCTTCGCGATCGAACCGGAAGTGACGGTCGACAACAATCTTTCCCGCCGCTATACGGTCGTCGAGGTTTCCGGTCTCGACCGCCCCGGCCTGCTCAGGGATCTGACCGCCTCGCTGTCGAGCCTCAGCCTCAATATCGGCTCGGCCCATATCGTCACCTTCGGCGAAAAGGCGGTCGACTCGTTCTATGTCGCCGACCTGACCGGGCAGAAGATCACGGCGCCGGCGCGCCAGAGCGCGATCAAGCGGCGGCTGCTGGCGGATTTCGCCGGCGGCTGACGGCGTCAGACCGGCTGATCTACAGATCTCCGCGTGCTTGATTTTTGGTCTCCGAGCGCTGATATCCACCACGAATTTTTGATGGGGCTTATGAAACGATGAATAATTCCAATCCCGAGCGCGGCTCTGGGGCGTCCTCGCGACAGGCCGACGCTTCCGGGGCCGAAACAGGCCGGCCCGAGACGGGCGAGCCGGACGCCGGCGCCGTGATCGAGGCGTTGAACGCCGAGAACAGCCAGCTGAAGGATCGCGTCCTCCGGACGCTCGCTGAAATGGAGAATCTCCGCCGGCGCACCGAGCGCGAGGTCTCGGACGCCAAGACCTATGGCGTGACCGGCTTCGCCCGCGACATGCTGACCGTGGTCGACAATCTCGCCCGCGCGCTCGAACATTTGCCGGCGGAAGCGCGCGCTTCCGCCGACCCCGCGATCCGCTCGGTGATCGACGGCGTCGAACTGACCGCGCGCGACCTCGAGGCGGCGCTCGGACGCCATGGGGTGAGGAAGCTCGACCCCCAGGGCCAGAAGTTCGACCCCAATTTCCACCAGGCGATTTTCGAGGCCCCCGACGAGACGGTTCCCTCGGGCACGGTTTCCCAGGTCGTCCAGACCGGCTGGACGATCGGCGACCGCGTGCTGCGGCCGGCGATGGTCGGGGTCTCCAAGGGCGGCCCGAAGTCCGCGCCCAGGCAGGAGCAGGGCCCGAACGGGGATTGAAGGCATCGCGCCCCGCGGGTCCACACGGCTGACGGAAACTGACAGTCCGCAGGGCTATGCCGGGCGAAACTCAAGGAGGATGCTTTGCAGACATTCGGCGCCCAGTGCCGTTGCGGCGCGGTCCGATTGACGATCTCGGGCGCTCCGGCCGTGCAGCTCTACTGCCATTGCGACGACTGTCAGGCTGCCCATTCCGCGGCCTACGTCCTTTCCGCGATCTATCCGGCGCAAGCGGTGGAGGTCGTCCGGGGCGAGCCTGTCCCCATGGTGTTGCGGACCGTCGAGCGCATGCGTTGCGCCGATTGCGGGACGCATCTGTTTTCCGAGCTTGCCAATGTCGGGATGCGGAGTCTCAACGCGTATTTGATGCCGAATGGCTCGTTCAAGCCGCAGTTTCACGTCCAATGCGCCCACGCGGTTCTCCCCGTCCTCGATGGTCTGCCCCATTACAGCGGCTTTCCGGCCCTGTTTGGCGGCGCCGAAGAGTTCGTCGCCTGGTAGGTCCTCAACGGCCCAGTCCGGTTGCGCCGAGGCGCGTCACCCGTCGGAGCGTCAGGTTGATCCGGCCGCCCTCCGGTAGAAGGGTCGAGGAGCCGGCGAGAATGCGGTCGACGCCGTGGAAGGCGAGGCGGCCCTCGCCCTGAAGCGCCATGGCGTCGCCGGAGGCGAGACGGAAGGAGCGGGTCGGCGCGTTGCGCTGAAGCCCGCCGACGCGGAAGAGCGCGGTGTCGCCGAGCGACAGCGAGACGACAGGGGCGGAGAAGTCCTCCTCGTCGCGGTCCTGGTGCAGGCCCATCCGCGCGCTCGCGCGTAGAGATTGATGAGGCAGGCCTCGGGCGGGGGCGCGGCGGGCGCGATTCTCCCCCAGGCCGCGATCAGGCTCGGCGGCATCGCAGGCCAGGGGCGGCCGGTTTCCGGATGCGCCGGCTGGTAGCGATAGCCGCCTTCGTCCGAGACCCAGCCGAGCGGACCGCAATTGCTCATTTGAACCGAAAACGGCTTCCCCGTCCGCGGCATCCGCGGGCGGAACGGCGGCGCCTCGGCGAGGATCGCGAGCATTTCGTCGCGGAGCCTCTCCTGGGCCGCGCGATCGAGAAATCCTGGGAAATGGACGACCCCTGGGGCGATCGGGACGGCGGCGGACGGCGCCGCTCCTGACGCTTCCGAGTCGCCTTCCCTTGGCGCCGGGCGCGGCGTATAGGAGGCCGAATTCATGAACCAAAACATCCCGCGCAATTGAAAGGATCCATCGAGGCGATCTCATGGCCGGCCATAGTCAGTTCAAGAACATCATGCACAAGAAGGGCAAGCAGGACGCGATTCGCTCCAAGCTCTTCTCCAAGCTCGCCCGGGAAATCACCGTCGCGGCGAAACTCGGTCTGCCCGATCCGGGCATGAACGCGCGCCTGCGCGCCGCCGTGCTCGCCGCGCGGGCCGAGAACATGCCCAAGGACAATATCGAGCGGGCGATCAAGAAGGCGGCGTCCGCCGATACCGACAATTACGACGAGGTGCGCTACGAGGGCTACGGGCCGGGCGGGGTCGCGGTGATCGTCGAAGCCTTGACCGACAACCGCAACCGCACCGCGGGCGAGGTGCGCTCCCTGTTCGCCAAGGCGGGCGGATCGCTCGCCGAGACGGGCGCGGTTTCGTTCCTGTTCGACCGGGTCGGGCTCATCGTCTTCGACGGCAAAGCCGCGAGCGACGACGCGATGCTGGAAGCGGCGATCGAGGCCGGCGCCGACGACGTCGTCTCGGGCGAGGAGGAGCACGAGGTGATCACCTCGGTCGAGGCTTTGCGCGAGGCGCAGAAGGCGCTCGAGGCGAAATTCGGCGAGCCCGAGAAGGCCGCCATCGTCTGGCGGCCTCAGAACACCATCGCCGTCGACGACGAAGCGGGCGAAAAGGCGCTGCGCCTCATCGATGCGCTCGAGGAGAACGACGACGTCCAGACCGTCACCGCCAATTTCGAGGTCTCCGAGGCGCTGATGGCGAAGATGGACGCGTAGCGCCGCCTCATGCGGCGCTGAAACGCCGCCCGAGCCTCAGACCCCGCAGCGGCGGCCCCACGGGGTCCACCAGCAGTGGTAGACGGGAACGAAGCCGTATCGCGGACCCCATCCCCAGCGATGCCAGCCGCCGTGCCATCCCCATCCCCGATGCCATCCGCCATGCCAACCATGATGCCAGCCATGATGCCAGCCGCCATGCCACCAGACGGGCTGAATGTCTGCGGCGGCGACGGGCCGCTCCAGCGAGGGGGACGGGAGCGTGAAGGCCGACGAGGGCGCGCTGGACGCGGCGAGCATCGTCGCGCCAGCAAACGCGGCGATCGCTCCGCGGGAGAGAGTGTGCAAGTTCATCATTTTCTCCTCCAGGTTCGCGACTATGCCCCGACTATGCGCTTCACCGGCTGAATCGGGGGTGAACATCGAGGGGGCGTTTGAACACAAACGCTTTTGGCCGGGACGGGGTTCCCGCGGGCGTTCGTCGGCCCCGCTTGGGGATCAACCCGATGGGAATCTGGCTCAGCGCGGCGGCAGCCGCTCGAAGGTCGGCAGGCCCTCCGGGATCGGGTTGAAGGGCTGCTTGTCGCAGGTGAAAATCGCCATTTGCGGCCCGCCATAGACGCTCGGGTCGTCGAGCGTTCCAACTTTCAGGATCACGAAGGGCGTGCCCGGCCGGCGGGTCGCGAGATGCGCCCCGCATGTCTCGCAGAATTCGCGCGTCACCGCCGAATCGAGATCGCTGCGGGTGAAGCTTTTCGGCGCGCCGCGCACGTAGCGGAACCCTTCAGGCGGCATCAGCATGAACAGGTTCGGCGCGCCGCCGCTGAAATACTGGCACTGGCGGCAATGGCACTGGGCTTTGAGGCGCGGCTCGCCATCGGCCGCATAACGAACCTGTCCACAATAGCATCCGCCTTCGAGCGTCACCGTTTCGTCCTCCGAAAGCGGCCATCTTAACCCCGGAGCGACTCCGCCGGAAGCCGGCGCTTTCTCCCGTCGCCCGCGAGTGCGATAGTGCGCTCGAGGTTTGCTCCCCCGATGCCGATTCGCCGTCTCGATTCGCTCACCATCGACCGCATCGCCGCAGGCGAGGTGATCGAGCGCCCGGCTGCGGCGATCAAGGAACTGGTCGAGAACGCGCTCGACGCCGGGGCCAAATCGGTCGAGGTCACGATCGAGGCCGGAGGCCGAAGGCTCATCCGGGTGGTCGACGACGGGCGCGGCATGGACGAAGCCGATCTCGCCCTTTCGGTCGAGCGGCATGCGACTTCGAAACTCGACGGCGGCGATCTCGAGCGGATCGCGAGCTTCGGCTTCCGCGGCGAGGCCTTGCCCTCGATCGCCTCGGTCTCGCGGCTCGAGATCCGCGCCCGCGAGAAAGGCGCGCCGACCGGCTTGAGGCTCGTGGTCGAGGACGGGGTCAAGAGCGCGATCGAACCCTGCGCGCTTCCCCTTGGCGCCCGGGTCGAGGCGCGCGATCTCTTCGCCGCCACGCCCGCGAGGCTCAAGTTCCTCAAATCCGATCGCGCCGAAGCGGCCGCCGCCGCCGACGCGGTCCGGCGCCTGGCGATGGCCGCGCCCGGGGTGCGCTTTTCCTTCGCGACCGATCTCGGAACCGGCTTCGAATGGGCCGCCTGCGGGCCGGGAGACGAGGGCCTCGCCGAGCGGCTCCGCCAGGCTTTGGGCGACGATTTCGCCTCGAATTCGCTCGAGCTCGAGGCGCGCCGCGAGGCGCTAAGGCTCAAGGGCCGCATCGGCCTGCCCACTTTCAGCCGCCCCAACGCCTCCCAGCAGTTCCTGTTCGTCAACGGGCGGGCGGTGCGCGACCGCACCCTCGCCGGCGCGCTGCGCGCGGCCTATCTCGACTTTCTCCCCCCCGACCGGCATGGAATCGCGGCTCTGTTCGTCGAATGCGACGCGGCGCAAGTCGACGTCAACGTCCACCCGGCGAAAGCCGAAGTGCGCTTCCGCGACGCCCAGGCGGTCCGCGGCCTGATGGTCAGCGCGGTCAGGCAGCGGCTCAGCGAAGCCTTGCACCGCGCCTCGACCACCGGAGGCTCGGCGACGATCCTCGCCATGCGTCCGCCGCAAGCCTATCGTGGAGCGTCCTATTCCCCCCGCTGGGACTGGCGCGCTTCGCCCGCCGCGCCGAGACTGGCCGAGCCGGTCCAGCCGGGCTTCGCCGAGATCGCCCCTTCGGCGCCTTCGCCGGCGGCTTCGCCAGGCGAGAGCGATCTTGCGGCGCCGCTCGGCGCGGCGCGGGCGCAGGTGCACGAGACCTACATCATCGCCCAGACCGGGGACGGGATCGTCATCGTCGACCAGCACGCGGCGCATGAGCGGATCGTCTATGAAAAGCTCAAGCGCGAGCGGGACAAGGGCGGAATCGAGCGGCAGGCGCTGTTAACGCCCCTGGTGATCGATCTCGATCCCGACGCGGCGGCGCTGGTCGACGCCCATCAGGAGGAACTGGCTGGCCTCGGCCTGATCGTCGAGGGCTTCGGCCCCGGCGCGGTGATGGTGCGCGAAGCCCCCGCCGCGATCGCGTCGGGCGATCTCGCGGCCCTGGTCAGCGACCTCGCCGCCGACCTCGCGGCCGAGGACGGAGCGCAGACGCTCGAGCGGCGGCTCGACCGCTGGCTCGGAACGTTCGCCTGCCGTCATTCGGTGCGCTCGGGCCGGGCGCTGAAGCCCGAGGAAATGAACGCGCTCCTCCGTGAGATGGAGCGGACGCCGGGCGCGGGCCAATGCAACCACGGCCGCCCGACCTATGTCGAGCTCAAGCTCGCCGACATCGAGCGGCTGTTCGGGCGAAGGTAATAGCCGAGGGCGCGGCTCAGGCCGACAGGGCCGGCTCCGGCTGCGCGTCCGACCGGCTGAGCGAAGCGAGAAAAGCGTCCTGGTTGCGGCTCACGAAATCGTTGCGCTCGGCTAGGAACGCTTCGACGAAGCCGCTGCAGCGCTGACGCAGGGCCTCCGCCGACCAGCCATGTGGACGCCCCAGCTCATGACAATCGGCCATGTCCTCGACCACCTCGAACAGGAGCGCATTGCTTGAGCGGGTGATCTCCTTGAGCGTCGCCCTATAGGCGTCGATGCCGGGAAGGCGCGGGAACAGCCGCTCCATCACCGCAAACTCGCTCCAGGCGACGTTGAGCGTCTGCGACACCGAATTGAGTCCGTGCATCCAGCCGGTGACCTTGAGCACCTGGCCAAGGTCGTAGCAGAACTCGCCCAAGCTCGGGTCGAGGAAGTCGTAATAGGGGTTGCAGACGTCGCCGCGGAGCCGCCCCGTCCTGATGAGCTCATCCTTGATCGGCGTGCCGTCGTAGGGAACCATGCGGCAGAAGCCGGCGGCGGTCGAACCGTCGCCGACAATGCGGTGCAGGAACGCGAGATCCTGGCGCACGGTTGCAAAGGTCGTCGCCGGCTCGAACAGCATGAAGCCGAATTCGAACCGAATGCCGAGCTCTTTCAGCGTATCGACCGCCGCGATATTCTGTTCGACGGTGATGCTCTTGTTGAGCGCGCTCAGACCAGCCTCGTTGCCCGATTCCAGGCCCATGTAGACAAGATAGAGGCCGGAATTGCGCATGCGCGCGAAAAGATCGGCGTCGACCGCGTCGGCCCGGCAGCTGATCTTCCACAAGATCCGGTCCGCGAGCCCCGCGCGATGGAGTTCGTCGCAGAAGTCTCGCGCCCATTGGCGCCATTTCGCGCCATAGACCGGGAAGTCGTCGTCCTGGAAGAGGAACAGCGTGATGTCATGCTCTTCGTGAAGCATCCGCATCTCTTCGACGACGTTCTGGGGCGTGCGGAGGCGCACGACCTTGCCGGGGGCCGACCGGTAGAACATGTGGATCGAGCAGAACGAGCAGGTGCGGATGCAGCCGCGGCTCGCCAGCATGTAGGTCGAGTTGCGGCCGAGGAAGGCGCGCCTCTCATATTTGCGGTCGGGATAGGGAAGGCTGTTGAGATCGTGAACGAGGGCGCGCAGCGGGCTGCAGGCGATTCCGTCCGCGCTTGGGTAGGCAAGACCCGCAACGCCGCGAAAATCGCCGCCAGTGCTGAGCACGTCAGCGAGCTCGAGAAGCGTCTCCTCGCCCTCGAAGCGGACGACGCTGTCAAGCTCGGGAATGTGTTTGATCGTTTCGGAATAGCTGAGAGACGGAAAATGGCCGCCGATGGTGAAATGGCAGTCGACCCCGCCATCCCTCAGCGTCCTGACCAGACTCGCGAAGCGAGGCAGGTAGAACTGGAAGATGAGCGAAAGGCCGACGATCAGCGGGTTGCACGCGCGGGCGACTCGCAGGATGTCGTCTGCGTTCGCCTCGAAGTCCACCACGACGACCTTGTAGCCGTATCGTCTCAGCATCGCCGAGAGATAGCCAAGGCCCAGGTTTTCCTGATGCAGGAAGCCGATCAGAAGAATTGGCCGCGACACATCGCGCGCTCTGTCGAGCAGCGGGTCGCGGACGAGGGACGTTTCATGCCCGGGTTTCGACATCGCAAGGCTCCGCCGGTCCATTGTTTCGAGACACAGCGGTCCGCGCGGCCTCTACCGAGCGGACCGCGGGCGGCGTCCAAAAGAGGCGCCAAGCCCTCCGCATAACTGCAGCCGGTTTTCGGCGGTCGCGGTTCGGCTCAGCCCTTGCCGATGGCGCGCTGGATGCCTGTCCAGAACTCGCCCTGAATGCGAGCCGTCGCGATGTTCATCTTGACGAGTTCGGCGACGGCGGCCTGCCTGATCTGGGGATCGCCGATTTCCAGGATCAATTCGAGCCAGGGGTCCGGGGGATTTGGGATTGCGCCAGCCGCCCCAACGCAAAATTTCCGGCAGTTCCTTGGGTTGATGAGCCATTTGCGCCTCCTTGACCGCCCGGATGTTGTGTCGCCGGGCTTCCTCGGTGAAAGGCAGAATTGTACGCTGACAAAAAGTTTGAAGAGAATCTTCGCGAAACGTACCATCGAGCATAGGCTTGTCAATGCGTATGTTGACGGATTCGCGAACTGACTTGGCCAGCCGTCGTGGGTGTGTGGCCCGCCTCAAAGCTGAGCCTCGATCGCCGCCCTGTCGATCGCCGACCAGACCTCCGCGATTCTCCCGTCGCGGAACCGGTAGAACACGTTCTCGGCGAAACTGACCCGCTTGCCGTTTACGGCCAACCCGAGGAACAGGCCCTTCGGCCGGCAGTCGAACCGGAGCCGGCTCGCGACATGGGGCGGCTCGCACACCATGAGCTCGATGGCGAAATGGAGGTCCGGGATCTCCTCGAAATCGCGCTCGAGCATGGCGCGATAGCCCGCAAGGCCGAACGGCCGCCCGTTGTGGCGCGCGTCGCGATGGACGAACCTGTGCAAGTTCTCCCAATCCTGCCGGTTGAGGCATGCGATATAGGCTCGATAGACATCGGAGAGGGCGGCGGCGGTCATCGGCGTCGGTCCTTGCGGTCGAAAGCGCGCGGCGGCTTGAGGTCTTGTCCCGGCAAGGCTATTGGGCGCCCTGTCCTCCCAAACCGACTCACTGAAAAGAGCCCTGGGCCTTTGAGCGCAACCGAACCGAAGGTCGACGAAAAGCTCGCCCTCGCGCATGGGCTGAAAGCGGACGAATACGCGCGGCTCGTCGCGCTGATCGGGCGGACCCCCACGTTCACCGAACTCGGAATCGTCTCGGCGATGTGGAACGAGCACTGCTCCTATAAGTCCTCCCGCCTTCACTTGCGCAAGCTGCCGACCAAGGGCCCTCATGTCATCCACGGGCCGGGCGAGAACGCGGGCGTCATCGACATCGGCGACGGCGAGGTGTGCGTGTTCAAGATGGAGAGCCACAACCATCCCTCGTTCATCGAGCCCTATCAGGGCGCGGCGACCGGGGTCGGCGGGATCCTGCGCGACGTGTTCACCATGGGCGCAAGGCCGGTCGCGGCGCTCAACTTCCTGCGCTTTGGCGCGCCCGATCATCCCAAAACGCGGCGCCTCGTGGCCGGGGTGGCGGCGGGGATCGGCGGGTACGGCAACGCCTTCGGCGTGCCGACGGTCGGCGGCTCGACCGGCTTCCATAAGGGCTACGACGGCAACATCCTGGTCAATGCCTTCGCCCTCGGGGTCGCGAAGCGCGATCAGATTTTCACCTCGAAAGCGACGGGCGTCGGCAATCCGATCGTCTATCTCGGCTCCAAGACCGGGCGCGACGGCATCCACGGCGCGAGCATGGCGTCGGCCTCCTTCGAGGCGGACGCGGAGGAGAAGCGCCCGACCGTCCAGGTCGGCGATCCGTTCGCCGAGAAGCTTTTGCTCGAAGCCTGTCTCGAACTCATGGCTTGCGGAGCGGTCATCGCCATCCAGGACATGGGCGCGGCGGGCCTCACCTCGTCGGCGGCGGAGATGGGCGCGAAGGGCGGCCTTGGTATCGAACTCGACCTCGACCGCGTGCCCTGCCGCGAAACGGGAATGACCGCCTACGAGATGATGCTCTCCGAGAGCCAGGAGCGGATGCTGATGGTTCTCAGGCCCGAGAAGGAGAGCGAGGCCGAGGCGATCTTCCGCAAATGGGGCCTCGATTTCGCGATCCTCGGCAAGACCACCGCCACGCGCCGCTTCGTCGTGAGCCGCGGGGCCGAGGTCAAGGCGGACCTGCCGATCCAGGAGCTTGGCGATCAGGCGCCCCTCTATGACCGCCCGTGGACGGAGACCCCGCGCGCGCCGGTTTTCGATCCGGCCTCGATCGCCGCGCCGATGGCCGACGACGCCGCGCTCCTCAAGCTGATCGGCTCGCCGGATCTCTCATCCAAACGCTGGATCCATGAGCAATATGACTCGCTGATCCTCGGCAATACGATCCAGGGCCCGGGCGGCGACGCCGCGGTCATCCGGCTCGGCGACGGGCCCAAGGGTCTGGCGCTGACCGTCGATTGCGCCGAGCGCTATTGCCTGGCCGATCCGCGCGAGGGCGGAAAACAGGCGGTCGCGGAGGCGTGGCGCAATCTCATCGCCGTCGGCGCGCGCCCGCTCGCGCTGACCGACAATCTCAATTTCGGCAATCCCGAGCGGCCCGAGACGATGGGCCAGCTCGTCGGCTGCATCGAGGGGATCGCCGAAGCCGCGCGGGCGCTCGACTTTCCCGTCGTCTCGGGCAATGTCTCGCTCTACAACGAGACGATGGGGGCGGGCATCCCGCCCACGCCCGCGATCGGCGGGGTCGGCCTTGTCGACGACGTGGCGAGGACGGCGAGCCTCGCCTTCAAGGGGCCATGCGAGGACATTCTCCTGATCGGCGGGGCGCCCGGATGGCTCGGCCGCTCCGTCTGGCTCAGCGTCGTCGCGGGCCGCGAGGAGGGCGCCCCGCCGCCGGTCGATCTTGAGGCTGAGCGGCGCAATGGCGAACTCGTCCTGTCTCTCATCCGGGCCGGGAGGGTCAGCGCGGTCCACGACCTTTCCGACGGCGGGCTTGCCGTGGCGCTGGCCGAAATGGCGATCGCTGGGGGGATCGGCGCGAGCGTCGAGGCCCACGGGCGCCTCGCCCATGCGTTCTTCTTCGGCGAGGACCAGGGGCGCTACGTTTTGACCTGCGCGTCCAGCGGGACGGCGGCGATCGCGGAGGAGGCGAAAAGCCTCGGCGTTCCGGTCTCGCGCATCGGCGCGACCGGGGGCGACACATTGAGGCTCGGCGGCGCGGCCCCGCTCGCCCTTGCGGCGCTCGCCGAAGCCCATGAGGGTTGGCTTCCACGCTTCATGAGCCGCGCTTGAGGAGATCACATCCATGATCCCGTTCGTCATCGTCAAGACCAAGGCGGGCTTCGCCTATATCCGGCCCGAGCGGGTGGTCGCCATCAACGCCGCCGATTCGGCCGACTGCATGATCCTGATGACCGATGGGGTCACGATCGCCGCCGCCGAACCCGCCGAGGACATTGTCGCGCGCCTCGAGGCGGAGGCCGGGGAGGAGGAGCGCGCCCTCGAGGCTTTGAAGGAGCGTAACCGCAATGGCCATGTCGGCAATCGAGATTGAGACGATGATCCGCGAGGCGTTTCCCGACGCCCGGGTCGAAGTGAAGGACCTGGCGGGCGACGGGAACCACTATGGGGCCACGGTCGTCTCCTCGGCCTTCAGGGGCAAGACCCGCGTCCGCCAGCACCAGATGGTCTATGAGGCGCTGAAGGGCCGCATGGGCGGAGACCTGCACGCGCTGGCGCTCACGACCTTGGAGAGCTGACCAGGGAGCCGGCCCGCAGGCGATTTGTCTTCCGCGAAACGATCGATTTCAAAGCGTTACGTGAATTTTTCCTTCCGGCGCCGCGCCCGGGGCGCTCAGGCGCCTTCCGGCTGTTGGGCGACGGCCTTGGGGTCCATCCACATGATCTCCCACACGTTGCCGTCGGGGTCCTCGACGCTCCGGCTGAACATGAAGCCGTGGTCCTGGGCCGGGTTGGGGTCGGCGCGTCCGCCGGCGGCCGACGCCTGAGCCAGCGCGGCGTCGACCGCATCGCGGCTCTCGACGCTCAGCGCCAGCAGCGTCTGGCTTTCGCGCCGCGCATCGCCGATCGGACGCTGGGTGAACTGGCGATAATGCTGGTGGGTCAGCAGCATCACGCCGATGGCGTCGGAAAACATGATCGACGAGGCTTGGTCGCCGGAAAACTGTGGGTTCAGCTTGCCGCCGAGCGCGATGTAGAACGCGGTCGCCGCCTTGAGGTCGCTGACCGGCAGGTTGACGAAGATCATCCGGGTCATTGCTTTCCTCCTTCGCCGCGCGCGCGGTTCATGATATCATCCGGCGTCAAGTGAGTATCCGTAAAGTCTCTTGATGTCAAGAAACATCGTGTCGAGATAGATTGGCATGGATCGCGCCGACCTCGCCGCCGCTCAATGGGCCCGCGAACGCCCCGACCTTCGCACCCTGCCCATGACCCTGTTCGGCCGCCTCAACGAGGCCGCCGAACGCGTCATGCGCGAGCATATCAATCCGCTCTTCGCCGGGGCCGGGCTGCAGGCGGGCGAGTTCGACGTTCTGGCGACGCTGCGCCGTTCGGGCGCGCCCTATCAGCTCTCGCCGACCACGGCTCTATGAGGCGACGATGATTTCGTCCGGCGGCATGACCGACCGCCTCGACCGGCTCGAGCGCGCCGGGCTCGTGGTGCGGCGTCCCGACCCCAGGGACCGCCGCGGCAAGCTGATCGTGCTGACCGACAGAGGCAAGCGCCTGGTCGACGAGACGCTCGCCCGCCACGTCGCCAACGAGGAGCGGCTCCTGCTGTCGCTGACCGAGGCCGAGCAGGAAACGCT
>CAVULN010000009.1:0-29910 GCA_963742305.1 uncultured Alphaproteobacteria bacterium | reverse complement strand
GCCAAAACGCTCGCCCGCGCCTAGTTATGGCCGGAGCGGCGCCGGCGGCGGACTTTGGCCGTGGGGCGCAGCGAGGAGCTTGGTTGCGATGCCGGAGATCGATCTTCCGACCGTGATATTCGCGCTTGTTGCGCTGTTTGTCGCCTGGAAGCTGCGCTCCGTGCTTGGCACGCGCCAGGATTTGCAGCGCCCCGGCAGCCTTTTGGCCCCCTTGCGCCGTGTTCCGGGCTCGCCCGCTCCTCCCGTCATCCAGCCGGACGCGACGCCGGCGGCGCCGGCCCCGCCGCCTCCAGCGGAACGATGGAAGGGCGTCGCCGAGCCTGATCCTGCGGTCTGGACCGGACTCGACGCCATCGCCGCGGCGGATCGCGGCTTTTCGCCCGAAGCTTTTTTGTCCGGCGCCCGTGTCGCCTACGACATGGTCGTCCACGCCTTCGCCGCCGGAGATTCGGCGACCCTGCGCAATCTGATGACGCCCGAGGCGTTCGCCAATTTCGACAACGCCATTCGCGCCCGCGCCGCGGCGGGCCAAACCATGACCACGACGGTCGTGTCGATCGACAATTCGACGATCGTCGGCGCCCACCTCATCGGCGCGATGGCGCAGCTCAGGGTGCGGTTCGCCGCCAAACTCGTGTCCGCCATTCACGGCGCCGAAGGCGCGGTCATCGAAGGGTCGCCCAGCACGGTCGAGGATCATATCGACTTGTGGACCTTCGCGCGCGATGTCCGCTCCCGCGATCCCAACTGGCACCTGACGGCGACCGAATCGGAGAGCGCCGCGCCGCAAGGTTAAGCCCTTGCCGGCGCCGCCCCGCCTCGAAAAGCTTGATTTCGGCAGCCTTGCGGGCTGGAGCGACGACGACCTTGAGGCGGCTCTCGGCGCGTTCACGCGCTCGGCCGAGGCGCTTGCCGCAGGAGAGGGCAGTCCCCGGCCGGCGCAACCGCCGCCGCCCGAACTCATTTCGAACGCCCGCGCCGCGCTCGGCCTCGCAAGCGCCGCGGGGCGGGACGCCCAGCGCTTCTTCGAGACCCGGTTTCGACCCTTCCGCGTCATCACAGCGGATGGCGGAGGGTTCCTCACCGGCTATTATCAGCCCCGCGTCCCGGCTTCGCCGGTCGAAACCGAGCAGTTCCAGTGGCCGATCCTCAAGCGGCCGGCTGATCTCGTGAGCTTCGGCCTCGACGCGGCGCCGGCCGGCTTTCCGGAAGGCGTCACCTGCGCCACGCGCCTCGCCGACGGCTCGCTCGTCCCCTGCCCCGACCGGGCCGCGATCGAGGCTGAGCGCCACGGCCCGATCGCATGGGTTCGCGACGCGGCCGAGGCGTTCCTCATTCAAGTGCAAGGCTCGGCCGAGCTCGAGTTTCCGGAGGGACGCCGCGCGCGTCTCGCCTATGACGGGCGCAACGGCCTGCCTTACACTTCGATCGGCAGGATTCTGATCGAAACGGGCGAGATCGCCCCGGGCGACATGTCGCTCGCGAGTTTGAAGGCCTGGTTGCGCCGCGACTGCGAGCGAGGACTGGCGCTGATGCGGCGCAATCGCTCGTTCGTGTTCTTCAGGCTGGTCGACGACTTCGATCCCTCGCTCGGTCCGGTGGCCGGCGCCGGCGTTCCGCTCACCCCCTTGCGGTCGATCGCGATCGACCGGACGATCTGGCCTTACGGCCTGCCGTTCTGGATCGAGGCCGAGGCGCCCTGGGCGGACGAGACTCCGCGGCCCTTCCGCCGGCTCATGATCGCCCAGGACACGGGCTCGGCGATCGTGGGCGCCGCGCGCGCCGACCTCTACTTCGGCTCGGGCGAGGCCGCCGGCGCGCGCGCCGGCTCGATCCGCCATGGCGCCAATGTCATCGTGCTTCTGCCGCGAGGGGGGAACTCGTGAAGGAGGCGCCGCCACGCCCGCATCGCTCAAAGCGCGCTGCGAAAAAGCGGGACCCGATTTTTCGCGAAAAAGCGCGCGAACTCAAGGAATCAAGAGCGCGAGGCGATTCGATCGAACCGCCGCGGACTCTGAGGCGCCTCACGGACGAGGAGATCGCGCTCTGGGCCGAGGTTGCGCGATCGGTCGCGAGGCGCCGCGGCGCGACGTTGCCGACACCCTCCAGTCCCGCCCATGGCCCCCTGCCCCCCGCGGCGGCGGCGGTTTCGGCCGAGCCTCCGCGGGGCCGGCCGGCGAAGCCCGCGTCCCCGCCGCCGCTGGCCCCGATCGAACGGCGGCTCAAGCGCGAGCTTCGGCGCGGGCGCGCCGAAATCGACGGCGCGCTCGATCTGCATGGAATGACCCAGGCCGAGGCGCATCGGGCGCTGCGCGGCTTCCTGCGTCATTCGCAGGCGCGCGGCGCGCGGCTGGTCATCGTCGTCACCGGCAAGGGCGGCCTTCTGGACGAGGACGGGCGCACGCCTGGCGAACGCGGCGTTCTGCGGCGGCTCGCGCCTCACTGGCTGCGCGAAGGAGACCTGCGATCGGTCGTGCTCGGCTTCGAGGAGGCAGGACGCGCGCATGGCGGCGAAGGCGCGCTCTATGTGCGTCTCAGGCGCCTCGACCGCCCTTCGGTGAGACCCTGATCTTCACTTCTTGCCGCATGACCGCTCCAGCTTGTGGGCGGCCGCGTCGCCCTTGACGCCGATGTTGTTCATGGTCTCCGAGCCGAGCTTGATCGCCCCGCCGGTCAGGACCCAGGTCCCGTCTGCGGTCCTGCTCCAGGCGCTGCACGGGATGAGGTCAATGTCGCCGGGCCAGTTGTCCACCTTCCAAACCTGCTCATCGGCGCAAGCGGGAGCGATCATGGCGGCAAACGCGACCATTGTTGCGACACCAACTTTCACCATCGTTGCTCTGCCTCCGTGGCTTCGACCCCGCCCCGGGCAGGCTTCTTAACGCCATTCCGCCCCATCGGGAAAGGCTTCCCCTTTTTCGCGGCGCGCTCTATAAGCCGCTCCCTCCGCAACAATCCGACCAGAGATGAAAGACGCCATGGCCGTTGAGCGCACCTTCTCGATCCTCAAGCCCGACGTGACCCGCCGCAATCTGACCGGCGCCGTCAATCAGCGGATCGAGGCGGCGGGCCTTCGCATCGTGGCGCAGAAGCGGGTGCGGATGACCAAGGCGCAGGCGGAGACGTTCTACGGCGTGCATCGCGAGCGCCCCTTCTTCGGCGAACTGGTCGAGATGATGACCGAGGCGCCGGTCGTGGTGCAGGTGCTCGAAGGCGATTCCGCCATCCAGCTCTATCGCGACGCGATGGGCGCGACCGATCCGAAGAAGGCCGCGGCCGGGACGATCCGCAAGGACTTCGCGCTGTCGATGGGCGAGAACTCGGTCCACGGGTCGGACGCGCCGGAGACGGCGGCGCAGGAGATCGCGCAGTTCTTCTCCGGCAACGAGATCGTGGGGTAGCTCCGCGCGCCCCGTAGCCGCGCACGCCAGCGCGGGTCCAAAGGCGTCCGAAAGGACGCCCGTCTTTCGACGGGCTATGGCCCGCGCCTACAGATCGCCGGGCAGGTCTAGCGGACGCTCGAGAACGAGGTCGGCTGCAGGATCGAGCTCGTTATGTTGGCGACGATCGGCCCGTCCTTCTCGCTCTCGGCTCGCGCGGTCACCCACGCGGGATCGCTGATGAAGGCGCTCCACTTCCGCTCCCTCTCGGCTAGCGATTCCCAAGCGATGAGATAGGTGAGGTCCTGGTTCGATTCGCCGAGCATGGTCGTCCAGAAACCGGCCTGGCGAATGCCATGCTTCTCCCACAGCGGCAGCGCCTTCTCTTCGAACCGCCTGAGCAGCGCCGGCATCCGGTTGGGAACGCAGCGATAAACGCGAAGCTCATGGATCATCGCAAAGGCCCCCTGCCGGCAGGTTCGGTTCGGTCACCATCGCACATCGCGCCTGGCGCCGCCAGAGCGAGGCTCGCGCCCGGGGTTTGTCTGGTTCAGCCGCAGAGAGGCGGCTTGGGCGGATGCGCGGGACCCCTTCGGCGCTTGCCGGACTTCGGCGCCGCGCGCAAAAGCGGCCCGAGCGTACGTCCCAGGCCGTTGTATTCAACCCGCCACCGCTCGTATTCAGCCTCTCGCATCCCGACCGAACGGAGCGCCTCGACGACGGGAAGACCCTCGGCCGTCAACGCCTCGATCATTTGCAGCCTCTCGACGATCTCCCTCGGGCTGAGCTTCGTCTTCATCATCGCCATCCTTCCCCGGACGGCAAATCCTGCCGCAAGCGACCGCCTTCAGCGATCAAGACGGAAGATCATGCGCGCGTGCGCCTATCCGGCGCTTGGCCGGCGCATTAACCTTCTTCAACAAAGGCCCGGGCTCAAGCCGGGTGAGCAAAAGTTAATCCCTCGGCAAGCCCGCCCGGAGGCGACATTGCAAGCTCTCGGCAACCGAGTAGGATTTGGGCCGCTTTCTCCGCAGGGGGGTCCGCTAGGTGGAATTGCCTCTTACGCCTCTCGCATTCGCCGACCGGGCTCGCCGCATCTATTCGACCCGGAAAGCAATCATGTTCGATGCGGTCGACCGAACCTACGAGGAATTTTTGAACCGCTGCGATCGCTGGTCATCGCGGCTTCAGAGCTTTGGCATCAAGCGCGGGGACCGAACCGCCTATATCGCACAGAATATCCCAGCGCATCTTGAGGGATACTACGCTGTCCCGCGGATCGGCGCTGTACTCGTGCCGATAAACTATCGTCTGGCAAGTGCGGATTTCATCTACATCCTTAATCACTCAGGCGCCCGCGTGCTTTGCGTCGACAAGGACCACGTCGACGCTATCGAGGCGATCCGCGACCAGCTTCCGAGCGTCGAATTCTTCGTCGCGCTCGAAGGCGCTCGCGAGGGCTGGCTTGACTACGAGGCCGAAATCGCCGCGGCCGCGGAGGTGTTTCAGCCGGTCGACATCGACGAGAACGATCTGATTACGATCAACTATACCAGCGGCACGACGGCCAAGCCGAAGGGCGTGATGATCACCCACCGAAATGCTTATCTCAACGTGCTGGGCACGCTTGCCCATTTCGCGATGACCCCGGCGGACCGCTATCTTTGGACGCTGCCGATGTTTCACGCCAACGGGTGGACCTTCGTATGGCTGACGACCGCGCGCGGAGCGACGAACGTGTGCCTGCGCAAAGTGGACCCGGTTGCGATCTTCCGCCTCGTCGGCGAGGCCGGGGTGACGACCCTGTGCGCGGCGCCCACGGTGTTGATCGGCATCGCCAACGCGCCAGTCGAAGCGCGCGCGCTCGCAGCGGGCAAGAGAGTGAGACTCCTGACCGCCGGCGCGCCGCCGGCCGCGGTCACGATCGACCGCATCGAGCGCGAACTCGGCTGGGAGGTCCTGCATGTCTATGGAATGACGGAGACCTCGCCGTTGATCTTGCTCTGCGAGCCGCTGCCGGAACATGGCGATCTTTCTGCTGCCGGACGGGCCGCCCTCAAAGCGCGCCAGGGCGTCGAACTTGTCAGCTCCGGAGAGATCCGAGTGATTGACGAGGCGGGGAAAGCCGTGCCCGCGGACGGCAGGACGCTCGGCGAGATTTGTGTGCGCGGAAACGTTGTGATGAAAGGTTATTTCAACGACCCCGATGCGACCGCCACGGCGCTCAAGGACGGGTGGATGCACACGGGCGACGCCGCTGTCGTGCATCCCGACGGCTATGTCGAGATCAAGGACCGCTTCAAGGACGTCATCATCAGCGGCGGCGAAAACATCTCCTCTGTCGAGATCGAGGGCGTGCTGCTTGGGCATCCGGCAGTGCAGGAAGTGTCTGTGGTGGGCGTAGCCCATCCGCGCTGGGGCGAAGCGCCGCACGCTTTCGTTATACTCAAGACAGGCGCAGCGGCGACGGAGGCTGAGCTGCGCGAGTTTGCGCGCGAGAAGCTCGCGCGCTTCAAGGTTCCGCAATGGGTCACGTTCACCGACGAATTGCCAAAGACCGCGACCGGTAAGATTCAGAAGTTCGTCCTGCGCGGGCGGGCGCCGGCGATTTCGACTCAGTGACAGTGACGGAGGCCAGCGGCGACCGTCCGACCTTGGCGCTCAGCGCGGCTTCGCCTTCAACGCGCGGGCGTAGAGCGCCTCCTCCATTCGCTCCGCGATCTCGCGCAAGTATGGGTTGCGCGCCTCGCGGCCGGCGCGGCCGGAATCGAGGTCGCTCTGGAAGCCGTCGCGCTGAGGCCAATGCTCGCCGAGCAGCTCGAAGCCGGCGTCCTCGATGGTCTCGACCGCCTTGGCGAATTGCGGCTCCGAGCGGCCCACCTTCGACAGCACCAGCACGAGTCGCCCCTCCGCCCCGCGCCGGGCGAGCTTGCGGGCGAGGGCAAGCGTGGGCCGCAGATCGTCGCCGGAGACCCCGGTCGGCAGGAAGACCACGTCGCTGTCCTCCGCGATCTCGGTCGAGAGATCGTCGGCAAGGCCACGGGTGTCGGCGACGATGAAGTCGGCGACGCCGTCCTCGCGGCGCAGCTTCTTCAGGCTCTTGAACGCGCGCGCATCGACCTCGGGCTCAAGACTCGCCCGCATACGCAACGCGCTCCATTCGACGCAGGTCAACTGATCGAGGTCGAAGTCGGCGAGCAGGGTCTTGCGCCCGCGATGGATTGCGCCGACCGCGAGCAGGCGCGCGAGCGCGCTCTTGCCCACGCCTCCCTTCTGGCTGACGAACGCCGCGGTGGTCGGAGGCCTTGCTTTGGTCATCGTGACGCCGATTTGAACGCTCTCGCCCATCAGACGCTGGGCGGCCGGCTGGCGCCGAATCCCTCAATGCTATCCGCTGGCGCGGCGATGACAAGGGGTAGGCAAAGGACTGGGTCGCAGGTCCACGACCCTATGTCGCTGGGCCGAAGTCCTCCATCTCGAACATCTCACGGATCTCGATCACCGAAGGCCCCGGCATCGGGTTGGGGCAGCGCTTGACCCATTCGATCGCCTCATCGAGGTCCTTGACCCGCCAGATCCAATAGCCCGCGGCGAGTTCTCCGACGTTCGGGAACGGCCCCTTGGCCACCGTGCGGTCCTTGCCGGAAAACGCCACCCGCGCTCCCTTGCGGCTTTCCTTGAGCCCGCCCGCGTCGACGAAGAGTCCGGCCTCGATCAGCGCCTGGTTGAACGCGCCCATGTCCGCCAGCAGGTCGGCGGGTGGCTGGCCCCCCGCCTCGGACGCCTCGGTCGCCTTGACGATCACCATGACGCGCATCGCATTCTCCGATTGGCTGAAGGCGTTTTACGCATATTCGAGCTTCGGATACCAGTGCGGGTCGCGTCCTTCCGGCGTCATGTCGAGCACCATCCATAGCGGCGCCGGGTCGGGCGCGCCGCGCGGGTCTTGCCCCGGATCGGACGTGCCCGACATCTCGTCCGACCAGAAGTGGCGGATCGTTCCGTCGCGGCGGGTGAAAACATTCAGCGCCGGCTCGTCCGTTCCGTCGGCCGCGATGGCGCGAAAATCGCGCGAATAGGCGGCGTCAAGGTCGCTATAGAGGCGCAGAGCGCGCCAGCCGCGCTCCTTCTTCCACGCGATCAGGCGCTCGATCGGGGAGCGCGCGACGACCGCAAGCGACGCCCTCTGGCCGATGTCGGCTGCGTTCCCCTCCCACGCGCCCAGGAGATTGGCGCACATCGGACAGGGACGCTCGCGCTGCGGCCCGAACATGTAGCTGTAGACGACAAGCGTCTGCTTGTCGCGAAACAGTCCGGCAAAGTCGACCGGCCCCTCTTCGCCCTCAAACCGGTAGTCGCCGGTGATTGAAGAGCCTTGAGGCAGCGCGCGGCGCTGAGCCGCGACGCGCTCGATATGGCGGCGCAATTCGATCTCCTCGGCGAGCAACGCGGTGCGAGCCGCGCGGTATTCTGCGCTCTCATTGGGTATTCGCACGGGCGCGGCGCGGGCGACCTCGCTTGCGGGCTTAAGAGCGTGAGTTTGTGCGTTCACTGGTCAATCTCCGTACAGGGGAAGAGAATCAGGTCGACGGCCCGTCCATGCGAGCCGCCGAGGCCTTCTGAACTCTCCGGGGCGGCGCTCGCGCCCCGGAGGCAGGTTGAAAGAGCGGGCGCTATCTCTTCGGCGCGACCAGCGCGAACATCGCGCCCTGCGGGTCGAGACCGTTGATGACCCAGCTCCCGCCCGGAACTTGCATCGGCCCATTGATCACCTGACCGCCCGCGGACTTGACCCGATCCTGGGCGGCGTCGATCGCATCGACAGTGATGTAATAGAGCCAATGCGCGGCAGGCTCCTGCGCCATCTTCTTCATCATGCCGCCAGCCTGCCGGCCCTTGATGTTGAAGATCTGGTAGGTCCCGATGGCGCCCATCGGAATCGCTTCGCCCTTCGTCCAGCCGAACAGGCCCGAGTAGAAGGCGAATGACGTCTCGGGATCGCCGCCGTGCAGCTCGTGCCAGCCGACATAGCCCGGCTTCGTCGGATCCTGCGCCGGCGCCTGTTCGCCGGCGCCCTTGAACAAGAGGAAGCCGGCGCCGCCCGGATCGCTGGCGATCGCAAACGTCCCGACATTGGGAATTTCGGTCGGCGGGCGGTGGATCGCGCCGCCCGCGGCCTTCACTTTGTCGGCGTATGTCTTGACGTCGTCGACTGCGACATAGCCCATCCACGCGGGCTTGGCGCCCATCCTGGCCGCGTCTTCGGGGATCGGCATCAGCCCGCCGACCATGGTGTCGCCGCTCTTGAGCAACGTGTATTTCTGGGCGTTCATCGTGTTGGGCGCGAGGCTCCAGCCAACGACTTTGGAATAGAACTGTTCGGCGCCGGGAAGATCGTTCGACATCTGATCGTACCAGACGAACTTGCCGAGCGCGGTCGATTGAGTTCGCGTTGGTCATGGTCTTCTCCTCATCGTTGGTGAAAACGAACCGCCGGTCATTGCGCGCCTTTCAATTGGCGGCGAACGCCCCGGCGGCAAAATCGAACCAAAGGCAGGGCGTGACTTTCCGCTCGGCCACAATCGTCTCCTCCTTCCGGGAACGCGCTAGGCGCCAGCGCGTTCCACCCCGCCGACTGCCAGCAAGGTCTCGAAATAGCGTTTGAGATGATCGAGGCAGTCGGCGGCGACTTTGGGGCCATGCCTCGCCTTGGCGAGAATGAACGCGCCCTGAAGCACGGCCTGTGAATAGAGCGCGGCGCTTTCCGGCGTCCATGCGGCGTCCGGCGCATGGCGCGCCTTCGCCTCGGCGAGGTCGGCGGTCAGCCGTTCCGCGTGCTCGCTGATGTAGCGGTCGCAGGCGGCGCGAATGGCCGGATGAGTATCGTAGGCCTCCTGGACCATCGTTCCGAGGAGACAGGTGAACTCGGGCAATTCGCCCTCGAGGATCGCCTTGCGGAAATCGACATAGCCGAGAACGCGCGCCCGGGCGTCGGGCAGGCCGCTGTAAGCCGCGGCCTCGAACAGTGCGTCGGCATTGGCGGCGAAATGCGCCGCCGCGGCGAGGGCGCAGGCCTCCTTGCTTTCGAAATGATGGAAGAACGCGCCCTTGGTCAGACCCGCCTCGGCGCAGATGTCCTCGACGCGCGCGGCCGAATAGCCTTTGGACCGGATCACGTAGACCGCCGCGTCGAGCAGCTTGCGGGCCGAAGCCTGCGACGACGCCGTCTCCGCCGGCTTCCCTGCCTTCGGCGAAACGCTTGCTGATCGCTCGACCGCTTTCATCGCGCCACCCATACCAACTGGTTGGTATCTTGTCAAGCAGCCGCCTCCGTCCCGTTGTGCGAGCCGGCGCGGGGTCCGACGCCAAACAGCGGCCCTTAGCCGCCCTTGCCGCCGCAGATGGTGGTGACGGCGTCGTCGACAATCGGCAGAATCTCCGCCCGAGGAATGCGCGCGCGCGCCCGGATCGACAGCGTGTGGATCGTCGCCGACGCCATTCGCGCGAGACGCCGCGGATCGGCGGAGGCGGGAAGTTCGCCTTCGTCGCGCGCGCCAGCGAACAGGCGCGCGAACGCGCGATCCGTGCCTTCGATCGCCTCCGCGACCAGCTCGTGAAGCTCCGGATCGGCGATCGCGTCGGAGGCGGCGCTGAGCACCGTGAAGCAGCCTCGTGGCCCGTCCACGCCGCTGAGGTAAAGGTCGAGCGCGGAAACGAGAATGCGCCTGAGTTTCGCGCGCAGCGGCGCACGCGCCTGAAAGAGCGGCTGAAATGTCTCGTTCATACGCTTCCGGTACTGGCCGTAAGCCTTGAGATAGAGCGCGCGCTTGTCGCCGAAGGCGCCGTACAGGCTCGGCCGGTTCAAGCCCGTCGCGGCGCTCAAGTCGTCGAGCGAGGTGGCGGCGAATCCATCCTTCCAGAAGACATCCATCGCCTGAGCGAGCGCCGTCTCGGCTTCGAAGCCGCGCGGGCGCCCGCGCCGCCGTGAGGCGGCCTGCGGAGCGCTGCGGGTAGCTTTTTGTACCATTTCGAACAAAACTCTTGACTGCAGTCATTCTATGCGAGAGAGTACAAAAATTGCAACGGAGGAAATCGATGGAACTGTTCTTCGCCCCCCTCGCCTGCTCGATGTCCGCCCGCATCGCGCTCGCCGAAGCCGGGGCCGCCGTCAACCTCATCGAGGTCGACACGAAACTGGGACGGGTGCTCAAGACGGGCGAGGACTATCGCGCCATCAACCCTCTCGGCTACGTGCCCGCGCTCAAGCTCGACGACGGAACGGTGCTGACCGAGAATTCCGCCATCCTGCAATATATCGCCGACGCATATCCGGAAGCCGGACTCGCGCCGCCGCTTTCCGACCGCATCGGACGCGCGAGGCTGAGGCAATGGCTCAGCTTCATCGGCGCTGAGCTGCATAAGGGGCTGATGACGCCGCTGCTCGGCCGCGAGACTCCGCCCGAGGTGAAGGCCTGGACCGTACAC
The DNA here is from genome assembly GCA_963742305.1 of uncultured Alphaproteobacteria bacterium. Lineage (GTDB taxonomy): Bacteria > Pseudomonadota > Alphaproteobacteria > Rhizobiales > Beijerinckiaceae > Roseiarcus. The sequence continues at coordinate 19,045 of CAVULN010000009.1, read as the reverse complement.
AAATACGCTCCGCGCCTCGCCTATCTCGACGAGAAGCTCCGGGCGCGGGAATTCCTGCTCGACCGCTTCAGCGTCGCGGACGGCTATCTCGCTGTCGTGCTGAACTGGACGCGGGCGACGCCTGAGATCGACCTCTCCGCCTATCCCAACGTGAAAGCCTATCTCGAGCGCATGCGCGAACGCCCGAGCGTCGCAGCGGCGCTGGCGACCGAGATTCCGCTGTTCCAGGCGGAAATCGCGCGCCGCAAGGCGGCATGAAGGCGATACCGTGCCGGCCGGCCACAAAGCGCGGTGTCGCCAGCCCTCGCATCTGAGGCCAGCCACGCGGTCGGACTCGTTTGCGGCTTCGCCACTGGACGCAGGCCGCCCCAGTGATGCATTCGTGCCGCGGAGCTTCTGCGGCGCGACGAAGATTGCTTGCCCTTACGCCAGAGCGCCTGCGTCAGTCTGGGCCGTTGGAAAAAGAATGACGGGTTCGTCCGAATTCACCACCTGGGTGGCGCTGGCCGGCGCCGCGATTGGAGCGGGCCTGTCCGCGATTTATTCGTCGAGCCCTTGGGCCTTGATTCCGGCGGCGCTGGTCGGCGCCTATCTCGGCTACAAGGGCGAGGATATCGGGCGGCGCTGGCTCGAGCGCTATCTCAAGGAGCGGCGCGCACGCTAGCGCGAGGGGAGCGGCGGCTTCGCGGACACCCGGAATACGAGCGCAAGGTCCACGACTTCTACGGCGTCGGCCCTTCGGGCCCGCCCGGGCCACTGTGAGGTTTTAAGCGACCTTCACTCCGCCGCCATCTCGACGGCCCTCGACGTCTCCGGCGCGCGGGCGACGCTAAGCGCCAATAGCGCCCAGACGACGGCGACGAACGCCACGGCCGCGGCGGCGGCGCGAAAATCGACGCCCCAAATCAGGTAGGCCTCGAATATGGGCGGCAAATCCGCTCTGGGCGGCGACGCCGCGAGCAATTGCACAAGGTTCATCGCCTTGGCTGCGAACAGGAGCCCGAGCACCGAGAAAACAGCCGCCACGACCAAGGGGGCTGGAGTCGTTTGATCGCTGTCCCGGTCGAGTGTGGCGCTCACCGCGGCGGCGACGATCAGCACGGTCGCCGCGACGCCGACAGCGGCGTCCAGGGTGAGACCGGTCGCGGAAGCCGCGTCCTGGCCGAAGCGTGCCCACGACTCCGGGCCCAACGTCAGCCAGACGCGCATCAAGACCGCCGACCGCTCAAGCGCCGCGCCGGCCAGCCAGCCGCTAAGCACGGTCGCAGAGGCGAGGAGAGAAAACGTGCGCGCGCTGGTCATGGGTCAAAAGCGCCTTCTCGGACGGCCTCTCACGCCGCCCTCGGTTCCACACCGCTCCACAAGCCGCGAGCCGGAACCGGAACTTCCGCCCACTCATATAGTCCTCGCCGGCGTCTATTAAACCGCTACGACTTCATGAAGACGGTGAGCGCAAACTCCTCGGCCCCGACGCTATCTGCGCGATCCTTCAATCAACCGGGTTCAAGCGCCCCTCGAAGAGCCTTCACGTTCGCGGTGACGACCACGCAACCGCTGGTCTTGGCGGCGCTCAGCATCCCGCGGCGCCTCTTTCGGCCTGTCGGTGGCCCGTAGATAGCGGAGGACAAGGCCCGTCACCTCGTCCACGAAGGCGATGGCCTTTTCGCCAGCAAGAATGTCCGGGCGGTGGAGAACGGCGGAATGCGTCAGCGCTTCCACGATCGTCACCAGGACGAAGGCCGCGAGCTCAGGATCGGGGACGTCGATTTCGCGGCGGTGGGCCTCGAGATAGGCGCGAAAAAGCCCGTTGGCGTTTTGCACGGCGGCGTCGACATTTTCGAGTCCGGCGCGGGGAACCTCTTCGTCAAGGATGCGATGAAGCTTGGGGTCGACGCGGTGCGCGGCGATGGCGGCCTCGACGAATTCGCGCGCTCCCGTTTCGATCGGCAGCGCAGCGATCCTTACGTATGTTTCGTGGACCACGCGAGACAATTCCTGCGTGTGGCGCTCGATGACGGCCGCGACCAGCGCTTCCTTGCTCGGGAAATACTGGTAGAGCGAGCCAATGCTGACGCCGGCGACGGAGGCAATCCTGTTCGTGCTCGTCCCTTCGTAGCCCTCCTTCGTCAAAACGCGAGCAGTCGCCTCGACGAGGGCGTCGACAGTCGCGCGAGACCTGCTCTGAGAGCCGCCTTTTCTAGGCCTTGTTTCAGCTCGACGAGCCATTGGGCGCGATCCAGGAATGCGAGTAGCGAAAGCGAGCATTAGCTCATATTCTCTCCATGCGCCAGGGCCAAGACTGGCGACAGCAAGGGACTTCGAACATGAAATCGCGCGCCCGCTACGGCATCGACGCTCCTGGGTTGTTCCGGGTCAACATCATCCTCGCGGCTCTCCTCGCATCGGCCGCGACGGCCGGCCTCGCCTGGCCGCAACCCAACCCGATTCCGATCTGGTTGTGCATAGGCGCCTTCATCCTCGCCGCGTTCCTGCTCTTCCTCGCGATGGTCATGCTGTGGTCGAGTCTCGTCGGCAAGATGCGGGTTCGCGACCGCCTGGTGGCGGCGCTCGCGCTTTCGGGGCAGGAACGCGTGCTCGACGCCGGATGCGGCCGAGGGCTCGCGCTGATCGCCTGCGCCAAAGAGCTGATCGAAGGGCGGGCCGTCGGCGTCGATCTTTGGGCCGCGAAGGACCTGTCAAACAACAACCCCAAAGCGACGCTCGCGAACGCAGCGGCCGAAGGCGTGGCGGACCGGGTCGAGATAGAGACCGGAGACATCACCAGGCTTCCGTTCCCGGACGCGTCATTCGATGCGGTCGTCTCCATCACGACGATTCACAACATCCGTTCCCGGGACCTTCGCGATCAGGCCTTGAACGAACTCATGCGCGTGCTGAAGCCCGGCGGCCGCATCGCCATTTTCGACATCCTGCACACATCCCGCTACGCCGAAGTGCTGCAGCGCGCTGGCATGGCGGTTCGGGACATTGGCCACGACCGTCTTTGGCTTCTTTCGGGTCGTTCGCTGCTCGCGCAAAAGGCCAGCGCTTAACCGCCCACGCTCGACCTCAACCTGCTTGCGCCCTATTGTGACTACAATGATCAGATAGGGCAAGGCGGATGCGGGAAATCCAGCGGAAGACGCCAAGGCGCAGCTCTCCGGACCCGTCGACGACGCGGTCCGGGCGAGGAATCGTCATCACCCGCCGCGGACACAAGGAAGCGGTCGTGGTGTCATGGGAACGGTGGCGCCGGTTGTCGAACGTCCCGAGTTTCGGCCGTCTGCTGGCGGCCGCGCCACTCGACGATGAGAAGATCGCGCCGCGCGACCGGTCGCCTCCACGCCGCTCCGGACTTTAAAATATCCGGTCGACACGAACGTCATCTTGGTGCTCGCGCCGACCAAGATCGGCCGACCGGCCGGGCTGGTCGAGTGGATGGATCGGCGTTCAAGCGATCTCGCATTGACTGATAGTTGCAGTGGTCGGTCACGCGTTGCTCTCTCGTCCGGCGCCTTACTCCGCCGCCCGTCTTCCGCCCTTCGCCTTTCGCGCCAGTACTGGCTTGAGATACTGCCCCGTGTAGCTCTTGGGATTGCGCGCGATCTGCTCGGGCGTGCCTTCGGCGACCACTTCGCCGCCGGCGTCGCCGCCCTCCGGCCCCATGTCGACGATCCAGTCCGCCGTCTTCACGACCTCGAGATTGTGCTCGATGACGATCATCGTGTTGCCCTGATCGACCAACTCGTGCAGCACGTCGAGCAATTGCGCGACGTCGTGGAAGTGAAGGCCGGTGGTCGGCTCGTCCAGAATGTAAAGCGTGCGGCCGGTCGAGCGACGCGACAGCTCCTTGGCGAGCTTGACCCGCTGCGCTTCGCCGCCTGAGAGCGTCGTCGCCTGCTGGCCGACCTTCACATAGCTCAGGCCCACCCGCTTCAGGGTCTCCATCTTGTCGCGGATCGACGGCACCGCCTTGAACAGCTCCGCCGCCTCCTCGACCGTCATGTCGAGGACGTCGGCGATCGACCTGTCCTTGTAGCGCACCTCGAGCGTCTCGCGGTCGTAGCGCTTGCCCTTGCACACGTCGCAGGTGACGTAGACGTCGGGCAGAAAGTGCATCTCGATCTTGATGACGCCGTCGCCCTGGCAGGCCTCGCACCGGCCGCCCTTGACGTTGAACGAAAAGCGGCCCGGCTGATAGCCGCGCGCCTTGGCCTCGGGCAGGCCGGCGAACCAGTCGCGGATCGGCGTGAAGGCCCCCGTATAGGTGGCCGGATTGGAGCGCGGCGTGCGGCCGATCGGCGACTGGTCGATGTCGATCACCTTGTCGATTTGATCGAGGCCGTCGATGCGATCGTGCGGCGCCGGCGGCTCGCTCGCGCCGTTGAGCGCGCGCGCCGCGGCCTTGTAGAGCGTATCGATGACCAGGGTGGATTTGCCGCCGCCCGAAACGCCGGTGACGCAGGTGAAGAGCCCAAGCGGAATGGTCGCCGTGACGTTCTTCAGGTTATTGCCGCGCGCGCCGACGATCGTGAGCTCGCGGGCCGGATCGCGGGCGCGACGCCTGGCCGGGATCGCGACCGTCCGCTCGCCCGAGAGATAATGGCCGGTCAGCGAATTGGGATTGGCTGCGATGTCGGCCGGCGTTCCCTCGGCCACGATCTCGCCGCCGTGCACGCCGGCGCCCGGGCCGACATCGACGACGTAATCGGCGGCCCAGATCGCATCCTCGTCGTGCTCGACCACGATCACCGTATTGCCCAGGCCCCGCAGGCGCCGGAGCGTATCGAGGAGCCGCGCATTGTCGCGCTGGTGGAGCCCGATCGATGGCTCGTCGAGCACATAGAGCACGCCGGTCAAGCCCGAGCCGATCTGCGAAGCGAGCCGGATGCGCTGGCTCTCGCCGCCCGACAGCGTGCCGGACGAGCGCGCGAGCGTCAGATAATCCAGCCCGACATCGCGCAGGAAGGTCAGCCGGTCGACGATCTCCTTCAGGATTCTTTGGGCGATCTCGTTGCGTTTGGGGTCGAGCTTCGCCGGCAGGCCCTTGGCCCAGTCGATCGCCGCGCTGACCGAGAGCAGGCTCACTTCGCCGATGTGCTGGCCGTCGATCTTGACCGCCAGCGCCTCGGGCTTGAGGCGAAAGCCGTGGCAGGCCTCGCAGGGCGTCGCGGTCATGTAGCGCTGGATTTCCTCGCGCGACCACTCGCTTTCCGTCTCCTTGTAGCGGCGCTCGAGATTGGCCACCACGCCCTCGAACGGCTTCTTCACTTCATAGGCGCGCAGGCCGTCGTCATAGGCGAAGCGGATCTCTTCCGCGCCCGAGCCATGCAGGATCACGCGCCGCGCTTCAGCCGGCAACTCGCTCCAGGGCTTGTCGAGCCGGAACTTGTAGTGCCGCCCGAGCGCCTCGAGCGTCTGCAGGTAATAAGGCGAACTCGTTTTCGCCCAGGGCGCGATCGCCCCCTGGCGCAGCGTGAGCTTCGGATTGGGAATGACCAGCGAGTCGTCGACCCTCAGTTCCGAGCCCAAGCCCCCGCAGACCGGGCAGGCGCCGAACGGATTGTTGAACGAGAACAGCCTGGGCTCGATCTCGGGAATGGTGAAGCCGCTCACGGGACAGGCGAATTTGGACGAGAACAGAATGCGCCTCGGCTCGCTCTCGCCGTCGAGCTTGTCCGCGAATTCGGCCACCGCCAGCCCGTCGGCAAGTTCGAGCGCCGTCTCGAAGCTCTCGGCGAGGCGCGCCGCCATATCCGGACGCACCACGATGCGGTCGACCACCACCTCGATGTCGTGCTTGAACTTCTTGTCGAGCGCCGGCGCGTCCGCGATCTCATAAAACTGCCCGTCAATCTTCAGCCGCTGGAAGCCGCGCTTCATATAGTCGGCGATTTCCTTGCGGTATTCGCCCTTCCGGCCGCGCACCACCGGCGCGAGCAGGTAGAGGCGGGTCCGCTCCGGCAAAACCAGCACGCGGTCGACCATCTGGCTCACGGTCTGGCTCTCGATCGGGAGCCCCGTGGCGGGCGAATAAGGAATGCCGACCCGCGCCCAGAGCAGGCGCATGTAGTCGTGGATTTCGGTCACCGTGCCGACAGTCGAGCGCGGATTTTTCGAGGTCGTCTTCTGCTCGATCGCGATCGCCGGCGACAATCCGTCGATCTGGTCGACGTCCGGCTTTTGCATCATTTCGAGGAACTGGCGGGCATAAGCCGAGAGCGACTCGACGTAGCGGCGCTGGCCCTCGGCATAGATCGTGTCGAAAGCGAGCGAGGATTTGCCCGAGCCCGAGAGGCCCGTGAACACGACCAACTTGTCGCGCGGGATGGTGAGATCGACATTCTTGAGATTGTGCTCGCGCGCGCCGCGAACCACGATCGCCCGTCCGCCGAACAGGGCTTCGACGGGCTCGGCCTTCCTGGAAGCCCGAATCGGGCGCGTTTCTGATCTGGGTCCGGCCATGGCGGTTCCTGGAGACGGCCTCTTCCTTAACGGTAACGCGCACGCGCGCACGAATCGCGCTTGCGCCGATGTCGCGGTGATGCTAGAACAAAAGAAGAACAATAGCAAAAGCGCTTGTTCCGGCGCCGGGACCCGCAGTTTAAGGTTAATGTAGTGGCGGGAACGCCGCTTCCCAAGCGTTTGGCGCGGCGACATGTGGATAAACGCGGCCGGCGGAGAATTGGGCGCCCATGCGTCCGCCGCATTCGGCTAAGACAATCGCGTGAGGATCGCGCGCCCTTCGATGGGCGGCGGCGAGGAGAGGATCATGGCGGGCAGCGTCAACAAGGTCATTCTGATCGGCAATCTCGGCAAGGACCCCGAAGTCCGGCGGCTCAACTCAGGCGATCAGGTCGTCAATTTCACGCTCGCGACCTCCGAGAACTGGCGCGACAAGACCAGCGGCGAGCGCAAGGAAAAGACCGAGTGGCATAACGTTGTGATTTTCAACGAAAACATCGGCAAGGTGGTCGAGCAGTACTGCAAGAAGGGCTCAAAGGTCTATGTCGAGGGCCAGTTGCAGACCCGCAAGTGGCAGGACAAGGACGGCAACGATCGCTATACGACCGAGATCGTGCTGCAGCGCTTCCGCGGCGAACTGACCCTGCTCGACTCGCGCGGCGGCGGCGAGGGTCGCGAAAATTTTCCTGACGAGGGCGGCGGGCGCGCGTCCAACTTCAACCGCGCGGCGGCGAACGACCGTCGCCCTGCCCTTTCCAGCGGCGGCGGAGCAGGCGCGGGGCCGATCGACGACGACATCCCGTTTTGAACCCCTCCCTTCTCCCTTGCGGGAGAGAGGGCCGGGGTGAGGCGGATGACCTGACAGCATAGCGCCGCGAAATCCAACCGGACGACTTGGGCCGCGTTAGCTTGGGCCGCGTCGCTCCTAGCTTGGGCCGTGTCAACCTGGGCCGCCGTGGACCTGTCGAAGCCGGAACGGGAGAGCGGGCGGCGACGGGAGACGCTTATGACAGCCCTAGCAGCGCAGAGCGCAGGCGGAGCGGCGAGGCTGGCCGCCGTGGACAGCGCCGACTGGCGCGCCGCGGCGCTCGCCATGCTCCCGGTTCGGGTCATCCAGGGCTTCATCTACTGGGGCGGCGGGTCGCGCCGCTTCATCTACGACCCGACGAAACTCGATCCCAACGCGCCGTCGTGGATGGCGAACAAGCTCCAGACGGCGATGCCCGGCGCGCTTTTCGGCCTCGACCGCGCGCTCGCCTTCCTGCTCAATCATTTCTGGCTTCTCTACGCGGCGATCCTTCTGTTCAGCGCGGTCGAACTGATCGTCGGCTTCGCGCTGATGGCAGGCCTGTTGACCCGGCTCGCGGCGCTGGCGTCGATCGGACTGTCGATTTCGCTGATGCTGTTGTTTGGCTGGCAGGGCGGCACCTGCGTCGACGAATGGACCATGGCCTCGTGCAATGTCGCGATGGGCGCGACGCTGATGCTCGCCGGCTCCGCCGCCTATTCGCTCGACAACGTCTGGCTCCGCCGCGATCCGGCGCTTGCACAAACGGCCTGGTTCCGCTGGTGCGGCGGCAGCCTGAAGCCGCCCCTGTCCAACGACCGCTTTCGCAACCTCGCGCTCGCGCTCCTCGCCTTCGTTCTCGCCTTCGACGTCGGCCTCTACAGCTACTACCGCGGCTCCGTGCTCACCCCCTATCACGGCGGGCCGGTCAGCGCCGCGAGCCATCATCTCACGCTCTCCGACGCGGCGATCCTCGCCGACGGCGGCGTTCGCTTCACAATCGCGCTCGACGGCGGCACGCCGGCCGTGCCGGCGCATGTCATGCAGGCCGAGATCGTCAGCGCCGACGGAAAACCGCTCGCGACCTGGGACTGGCGAGCGCTGTCGGCCCTGTCCGCCTCGGCGATCGTCAACGCCTTTCCCTACAACCGGTTCAGGCCCGGCGCTTATGGGCTGGAAGCGGGAATGGGCGCGAAGGCGATCGTCACGCTTCCCCCGCCGGCAAGGGCGATCTCGCCAATGTCGGGCGCGCGGCTGCGCGTCACTGATGTGGACGGCAGGACGTTCACCAGCAGCCTGAGCTCCGCGTGAGCGCCAGTGCCCCGTTGGTCGTCCTCCCGGCGCACCCTCCGCGTCTGGGACGGGCAGGCTAAGGATCAGCCCAAGCGGCTCTGCGAGAAACCGGATTCCGAAAGGTCGTCGCCCCCAATGGCAACCGGCAACGTTGCTGCGGAGCGCGACGGCCCGACGTCTGAGGCCAAAGCCGCGCCTGCGCCCTCCGAGGACAACCTATTGAGCCTCCACGGCCAAGCGCGGCTGGCGAAAAACGGAATTTCCCCGCAAGCCAACGTGATGGGCGGCAATGGACGGATCGACATGCGCCGGTATAGAGGGAATTGGGCTGAGCGCGAAAAGGGAGGAAGGTGAATTGCGGTTTCGGACGCAGCTCGGCTGCTCCGACCGCCGGCGACTGCGCCATAGGCGCGGGCCTTACGTTCAGTAACCGCCCGCGCTTTCCATCAATCCAGCGAACAGGTTTGCAATGAATTTGGAGTCTGCCGGTCAAGCCGTGAATTTGGACGCTGAAGCGCCGGCTTCGGGCATGGAATTCGGCCGCCCGGACGCCAGGGCGGCGGAGAGTACGGGCAGCACGGCCGTTCTCGTCCTCGGAATGCATCGCAGCGGAACTTCAAGTGTGGCCGGGGCGCTGATCCGACTCGGAGGCGCCGCCCCTCTCAATTTGATGCCTCCAACCCAGGACAATCCGAAGGGATACTGGGAATCCACCCTCCTTATGACTTTGAATGACGAGATTCTTGCGGCTTGCGGAAGCCAATGGGATGACTGGCGCGAATTCGATCCGAATCGCATTGACCCCGCCAAGGCGTTTGCGCTGAAGGATCGCGCGATATCCGCCCTTGCGGAGGAATTCCCGCCTTTTTTTCCACCCACGAATATTTGGCCAAGTTTCCCGATGTCGCCGCATCCGGTTTGAACGCGCTCGCGCACTACGAACTCTATGGCCGGCGCGAGATGAGAAGGATCCCCTTTTCGCTGCCGTGACTCCAGCCAATCCGCTGGCGGCGACCGCGCGGGATGTCCCGCGTCAACGCTCGTTTCGGTTTCCGTCAGCCGGAGACTCGCGCGCGTCATTCCGCGCGCCGAGGCTCAGACAGTGTGGCTCGTGGCAGTCAGCGCGACCGCCTTCCAGCTCGACCCGGGATTGGCGCCGATGGTTCCGCCGCCAACGATGCTGGTCCCGTTCATATCCCAGATCGCGGCTTGGCCGCTCGTGCTCTGGAACAGGATGTCCGTGCCGGCGTCCGTTCCGGTGGCATGCCAACTCGGCCCGGGATTGGCGCTGACCGTCCCGCCGCCGACAATGCTGGTCCCGTTCATCTCCCAGACCGCGACCTGCCCACTGTGTGTTCTGAAACAGGATGTCGGAACGGCCGTCGCTATTGAAATCGCCCGTTCCGATCGCTTTCCAGCTTGGACCAGGATTGGAAGTGAGGGTCCCGCCGCCGATGATGCTGGTCCCATTCATCTCCCAGATCGCGACCTGCCCACTGGCGTTCTGCCATAGGATGTCGGAACGACCGTCGTGGTTGAAGTCGCCCGTCCCGACCGCTTTCCAGCTCGGCCCGGGATTGGAAGCGATCGTGCCGCCGCCGACGATGCTGGTTCCGCTCATCTCCCACACCGCGACCTGCCCGCTGGTGTTCTGGAACAGGATGTCCGAATGGCTGTCGTCATTGAAATCGCCGGTTCCGACCGCTTTCCAGCTCGGTCCGGGGTTGGAAGCGACCGTGCCCCCGCCAACGATGCTGGTTCCATTCATCTCCCAGATGGCGACCTGCCCGGAGACGTTCTGCCAAAGAATGTCGGAAAGGCCGTTGTCGAAGAAGTCGCCAGTTCCAACCGCCTGCCAGGACGATCCCGGATTGGGGCTCACGGACCCGCCCCCGACGATGCTGGTTCCGTTCATCTCCCAGATTGCAGCCTGTCCGTTCGCGTTCTGCCAAAGAAGGTTATCAATTGAAGCAGCGGACAGCGAGACCGAAGTGAGATCAAATGGGCTGACGCCCGTCGACGACCCAAGGCCGCTGCTTAACTCGCTTGCGGTCGTGCCGTTCCACGACCACAACTCATTGTGGCCACTCGAATCAACGCCGTTGAACAGCACGACGCCGCCATAGACTTCGAATCCCGTCGGGTCTAATCCGACTGCTCCCGTTCCCGCCAAGATTTCGCTCGTGCCGCTGGCGGTCCCGTCGGTCACCCACAATCCTTCTCGGCCGTCCGAGTCGAGGCCATTGAACAGCACTTCGCCATTGTAGGCGGTCAGAAATCGAGGGTGGAGGTCCGGAACGGCGACGCCGTGAATGTCTTTGATGCCGGTGACCTCCGTCGCGGTCGTCCCGTCGAACTTCCACAGTCCCGTGTCCCCGCCGGTGTCGACGCCGCTGAAAAGCGCGTTGGCGCCCAAAACCGTCAGGTAGCTCGGATTGAGCCCCGTCGTGGGATCCGCGCCGGCGACGGCGATCTGGTGCGTGTCGGCTGCGCCGTTCGTCTCCCACAACCCGGGCAGGCCGCCGGATGTGGCGTTGAACAGCACGTGACTGCCGAAAACGGTAAAGTCGAACGGATTGCTCGCGCTGTTGGTTACCAAGGTCGTGCCGGAGGCCGTGCCGTTCGTCGTCCACAACCCGGAGACGCCGCCCGATGTGCCGTTGAACAGCACCTGACTGCCAAAGACGGTAAGGTCGGACGGACTGGTGGCGATGTTGGTCACCAAGACCGTGCCGGAAGCCGTCCCGTTCGTCCTCCACAGCCCGGAGACGCCTCCCAACGTGCCGTCGAACAGCACCTGGCCATTGAAGACCGTCAGGTCGTTGGGATCGAGCCCGGAGGTGCCGGCGATCTCCAGTGTGCCGCCCGGCGTGCCGTTCGTCGTCCACAATCCAAACTCGCCGCTCGAGTCGAAGCCTTCAAACAGCGCCTTGCCATTGAAGCCAGTCAGGTTGCTGGGCTGGAGTCCCGCAGCGTTCGCTCCGGCGATCGGGACGATTTCGAAGGTTCCGGTCGTCGTGCCGTTCGTCTCCCACAGTCCGCGCTTGCCGGTTCCGTTAGATCCTTGAAAGAGAACCACATTTTCGACCATGTCCCTACCCTGTCCTTGAGATTCCCTAGCCTCGGCCCAGCCCCGCGCCTCTCTCAGCCCTGACCGCTTTTACATAAAATCTTTGCCAAGTAAACCGACCCCAGCGGGCTCGCGGATTCAACCAGGGCGGGAAGAAATGCAAATCAATCCCGGCAAAATGGCCTGGATTTCCCCGGGTTTTTGTCATCGAGGCGCCTCACTGCGCCCACGCGCGAAAAATTGAACAGCGCTGGCTCGCGCCCCGGGTTGCATGCGGGGCGGACGAAACCTCTCAAGGACCAACACAGCCCGACGGCCGCCTTGACGGCCCGCGGAAAAATCTCCCGCCGCTCACCTATTATCTTGGGAAAAATGGTAATAAACTGGGCGCGAGAGGAGGCGGCGAAAAACTGCCATCCGCGCGGCCGGCGCAAACCCGTTCGGCGAAGATAGGCAGATTCTGCGAAAGTGCCGTTCGGCAGCTCTTTGAGCCTGCGGCCAAGCCGATTGAGAAAGACAGCGGGTAGACTTCGCCCTCTTCCGGTCGCTCGCGCCCGACTCCATTCCGCAAGTGTCGCTCGATCAGTCGATCAAGCGGCTCCACGAAGGGCTGACGGCGACGGGCTTTGATGATAAAGATTTCCGCTCCTCGCCCTTTATGCGGCTGAAGACGCTCGAGCGTCATATCGCCGGATCTGTGCTGGCGTTTCCGCGCTCATGGCTGAGCGACCAGTGCGAGCGCGCGTCCGCAACACGCCGCCTGATGGCGGGCCGGTCGGCGGCGGTGCACCGGCGTTCGAAAAAAGGCGACATGAAGCTGCGTTCGCTCCTCTTCGTTCCCGGCGACTCCGAGCGCAAGTTTGCGCGCGCAAAGGATTGCGGCGCGGACGCTCTCATCCTCGATCTCGAAGATTCTGTCGCGCCTCTGCAGAAAGGCGCCGCCCGCGGCCACGTCGCCTCCCTCGTCGCCCCCGACCCGGAACGGCCATGGGTCTTCCTCGTGCGCGTCAACGCGCTCGACACCGGTCTCACGCTCGACGACCTCGCGGCGGTCGTGAAGCCCGGCCTCGACGCGCTCCTGATCCCCAAAGTCAACGGCGCGGCCGATCTTGAGCGCATAGGCCATTATCTCGACGCGCTCGAGACGAAGGCCGGCATGGCGCCTGGATCCGTCAAGTTGGCGAGCGTGGCGACGGAAACCGCAAAAGCGATGTTCGCCCTCAATTCGTACGCGCCAGCGCATCCGCGGCTGATCGCGCTCACCTGGGGCGCGGAAGACCTCTCGGCGGCGCTCGGCGCGAGCGGGAATAAGGAGGCTGACGGCTCGTGGACGTCTCCATACGAGATCGCCCGCGCGCAATGCCTGTTCGCGGCCTCGGCCGCCGAAGTGGCGCCCATCGATACGCTCTACGCCGATTTTCGCGACTCGGACGGCCTCGAGCGGGATTGCCGGCGCTCCCGGCGCGACGGTTTCGTCGGGCGCCTCGCAATTCATCCAGATCAGGTTGCGGCGATCAATCGCGCTTACGCGCCTTCCGAAGCTGAGATCGCGCATGCGTGCAAGATCGTCGCCGCCTTCGAGGCCAATCCGGGCGCGGGCGCGCTGGGCGTGGACGGCAAGATGGTCGACCTTCCGCATCTGAAGGCCGCGCGCAAAATTCTGGCCTCAATCTGAGGACCGGCGCCGCGAGCAGGAATCTGGCCTCAAGTTTCGGGACGCCAGAGCGTCTCAAATGCCCTAGAACGGCGCGCGATCGACACTAGATATAAAGCCACACCAGGCTGCGCGTATTTTGTGATGGCCGGCGGGACAAAAAGGCCGATTGATTGACGGCCACCGCCCTAAGGGCAATCGAGGAACTATCATGGCTGACATGCATGCGCTCTTTGGACTTTTGCGGCAGACCGCCGATCCGGCGGTGGCCGAGGCGTTGAAGACTTCGGTCGAAACCGACTCGGACCGGGCGCTTAACCGGATCAATCCACTGACTTACGCGAAAGAGCATGGGCTCGACGAAGAAGATACAATCGGCGGCTTTGTCCACGCCGCTCGGCTCGGGCTGTTCGACATGTCGTGGAACATGCTCTGCCCCGGATGCGGGGGCGTGCTGGAGAGCGGAGCGGCGCTCAAGACGCTCAATCACGCGCACTATTATTGCTCCCTGTGCACGGCCGACTACGAACCGACGCTGGACAAGCTGGTCGAGGTCACTTTCACGGTCAATCCGGGCGTTCGGCGCGTCGCAGCGCATGATCCGGATTCACTCCCCTTTGCCGAATACATGCGCCAGATTTTCTGGAGCTCGAGCAACGACACGCCGGAGGACGTCGAAAGCGCCATCCAAAAAGTGACACTCGACGCGATGGAACTCGGATCCGGCGAAAAGGCGGCGATGTCGCTCACTTTGGCGAGGGGATTTGTGATCGTCTTCGACCCCGTTACTCACTCGTCGCTCTTTCTCAACATCGACGGCGAGGAGACGAAGGAGCGCCGCAATCTGTCGCTCGTCTTCGCCGACGCCCATTCGCACAACGGCACGCAAGCGGTCCAACCGGGTCCGGTGCGTATTTCGTTCGAGAACAAGACCGCCCGCCGGACGCTGCCGGGCATTTGGGTCCACAACGAGGAAATGAACAAACTGACCAACCCAAGCCTGCCGTTCCTGACCGCGACCCGGCTCCTCAGCAACCAGGCGTTTCGCGATCTCTATCGCAGCGGGACGTTCGATCCCGAGCAGCGGTTCAAGATCACGAGCCTGACGATTCTGTTCACAGACCTCAGGGGCTCAACCGCGCTCTACGACCGGATCGGCGATCTCGCCGCCTTCGATCTCGTACGCAGCCATTTTGGCGCGCTGCTTGAGGCGGTCGCTGCCGAGGGCGGCGCGGTGGTCAAGACCATCGGCGATGCGGTGATGGCGACTTTCCCGACCCCCGACCGTGCGCTCAGGGCGGCCATGCGCATGCGCGAGGCGATGCGCAAGATCAACGAGGCTCGCGGCAACGACGATCTGGCGCTGAACATCGGCCTGCATTCGGGCCCGTGCCTCGCCGTCATGCTCGACGACCGGCAGGACTATTTCGGCCAGACCGTCAATATCGCGTCGCGGGTTAACGAACTCGCCGACCCGACCGCGATCCTGGCGACCAAGCCGATCGTCGAAAGCTCCGAGGTGGCGCGGATACTGAGCGAGGCGAGCTATCGGACCACGCCTCGGTCTTCGCAACTCAGGGGACTTAGCGACCAGTTCGAGATCTTCGAGGTGCGCGAGCGCGAGGTCGCCGCCGCGGCGGAATAGGCTCAGGACACCGATGAGCTATCGGCCGGCGGCTTTCTGCCGGCCGAAGACCTCGCGGCCCTCCCAATCGAGAATGCGCAAGGCGATCGTCTTGGGCGGCCAGGACGCAATAGCGGCTGCGATGATCGCCGCCGAGACGTCGGAGGCGCGGATTTCGTCTTCCCGCAGGATCGACGGTCCGGAGCCGGCGCTCGCGCCCATGAACTGGATCCGGAACGGCTGCGGGGTGGGAACGCGGGCCGGCTGCGGTTCGTATTCGGTCTCCATCTCCGTCTCGAGCGGCGGAGGGGATTGGGCGTCGCGAGACGGGCCCGGCTCGCGATCGAGCACGAAGAACGTGTTCATCTCCAGTTGCGTCGAGAGATTGAGCCCGACCCGGCTACCGGTCTTGCGGGCCACCGCTCGCGCGACCTCAGCCCAGTCCGCGGCGATGATGTCGGAACTCGCTTCGTGCTCTCTCCGACGCGCCTCCTGATAGGCGCAATCGCCAAGTTCGCGGATCAGCGCCTCCGCCTCGGCGTCGATCCGTTCCATCCGCGCGCGCTTGGAAGGCGCCCAGGCGCTCATTCTCGCAATCCCTTCCACTCTACAACCTCAATAGCTGCATATTCGGGCGCCGCCGGCAACACTTTTCGTTACCGGACTTATGAATCCCGCCCCGCCGCCGGGCAACCGAAGTCCGGGCCCGAACTTCGGGCCGCGCTCAAACGAAACATCGTTGAAGCGCTGGACCAAGCGTATCAGGCTGATACTGCAAGCATTTGATATTTATATTATTTATCCTCTGAGTTTCTCTCGCCCATCAACCGTTCGACGAGCTGCTCGACGCCCGGCGCGATCCGCTTCGAGCGCAGCCGCTCGGCGGCGACGATCGTCTTCACATCATGATAGGCGCGGTTGAGGTCGTCATTGACGACAACGTAATGGTAGTCGCGCCAGCGCTCGATTTCCCGCCTGGCGTTCTCAAACCGCGCCTCGATCGAGGAGGCCGTGTCCTCCGCGCGCCTTTCCAGGCGCGCCCGCAATTCCTGCATCGAGGGCGGCAGGACGAAAATGCTGACGACGTCGTCGCCCAGCCTTTCACGCACTTGCTTTGCGCCCTGCCAGTCGATGTCGAACAGCATATCGCGACCTTCGGCGAGCACCTTCTCCACCGGAGCGCGCGGCGTGCCATAGCCGTGGCCATGCACCTCAGCCGATTTAAGCAGTTCGCCCGCCGCCTTCATCCGCTCGAATTCGGCCCGGCCGGCCAGGAAGTGATAGTGGATGCCATCAGCTTCGGATGGGCGCTGCTCTCGCGTTGTCACGGACACGGAGAGCGTCAGATCGAGCGCGCTGTCCTCGATCAGCATCCGGGTCAGCGTGGTTTTCCCGGCCCCCGACGGCGAGGACAGAATCAGGATCATGCCTCGGCGGCTTGCCGCCATCGCTTCTTTTCTCACTCGACGTTCTGCGCCTGCTCGCGGAATTGCTCGATTTGCGCTCTCAGTTCAAGCCCCTGCGCGGTCAGGCTCACGTCATTGGCCTTGGCCGAGAGGGTGCTGGCCTCGCGCGCCAGTTCCTGGGCGAGGAAGTCGAGCCGCCGGCCGATCGCCCCGCCCTCGCCGATCAGCGCGAGCGCCGCCTTGACATGGGTTTTGAGCCGGTCGAGCTCCTCGCGGATGTCCGCTTTTGCCGCAAGCAGGATCGCCTCCTGGTAAAGGCGGTTCTCGTCGAGGCCGCGCGACGATCCCATCAGCGCCTCCACGCTCTCTCTCAGACGGTCGCGGACCGCCTCTGGCCGGCGCGCCGGGTTCGCGTCGGCGGCCTCGACGAGCTCGGCGATGGCCGTGAGCCTCTCGCCGAGAAGCGCCGCAAGCGCCTCCCCCTCGGTCCGGCGCGCCTGGCCGAGCGCCGCCGCCGCTTCGTCGACGCTTCTCAGCGCCCCCGCGCAAGCCGACGCGACCTCGGCTTCGTCGTCGGCCGCCTCGACCGTCTCCACTACCCCACGCAGGGCCAGGAGCCCGTCCATGGTCGGAGGCTGAAGTCCGGCTTTCGCGGCCGCCTCGCGCGCCGCCGCGGCGATCGAGCGAAGCGCGGTCTCGTCGATTCGCGCTTCGATCGCAGAACCCTCGCGCTGGGCGGCGAGCGTGCCGAAGCAGGTCCCGCGGGTCAGCGCCTTCGCCAGCAGAGCGCGCGCTTCCGTCTCGATCCGATCGAAGGGCGCGGGCATCCTCAGCCTGAGGTCGAGGCCCTTGGCGTTGACGCTTTTGAGCTCGAACGCCCACCGCCAACGGCCGCTCTGTCCGGCGGCGCGCGCGAATCCCGTCATGCTGCTTACCGCCATCGCCAACCCCTCGCCCAACGCCGCCCCGGTTCATATTGGGTTCAGCCAGGGAATTCTACGGTCTCGACTGACCCGATGGGGTTCTCTCAACGCAGGAAGACCTTCCCATGATCAAGACCCTTGCCGCCGCCGCCGCGCTCTCGCTCGGCCTCGCCGGTTACGCCCTCGCACAAGAGGCCGCTCCGGCGGCTGCGCCCTCAGCCGCTCCGATGGAGCATCATCACCACCACCATCACCATCATCACCATCATTGGCATCACCATCATCATCACATGCATCATGAGGCTCCGGCCGCTGCACCGGCTGCGCCTGCGCAATAGACGGACTGCGGCGCTCGCGCGCCGCCTGATTGTCCGCAAATCTCCGGCTCTCCGGGCGCGCCTGTCCGGAGAGCCTTTTTTGCTCGAAACCAGCCGCTCGAACTCGCTCCAGGGTCAACCGGCCGGTTTTTTCGCCCGCTCCCGCTTGCGCGTCTTCACCTCGACCCGCGGCCCCTCGGCCAGGCGAACCACCGCTCCCCACAAGGTGCGCACGTCCTGCTGCGTCAGCTCCATGCGATGGAAGATATTGCGCAGGTTCCGCCGCATTCCCGGCTTCTTGGTCGCCGGCCGGAAGAAGCCGTTCTCGTCGAGCTTGCCCTCGAGATAATCGAAGAAGGCGAGCAGCATCTGCCGCTGGGCCGGCGGCGAGACCGGGCGCGGAATCGTCGAAGGCGGGGACTTATCTCCGTGGGCGGCCTTGAACCATTCGTAGCCGCAGATCAGGACCGCCTGGGAGAGGTTGAACGAGGCGTAAGTGGGGCTCGACGGAAAGGTGACGATCGAATCGGCGAGTGCGACTTCGTCATTGTCGAGGCCGGTGCGCTCCGGGCCGAACAGAACGCCGTGCTTCTCGTCCGCGGCCCGAGCGGCTGCGCCCATCGCGGCGCTCGGGGTGAGCACGGCCTTCATCTGTCCGCGCTCGCGCGCGGTCGTCGCGTAGACCGCATGGAGATCGCCGACCGCCGCCTCGACGCTCGCAAACACCCTGGCCTCGTCGAGCAGCGCGCTCGCGCCCGCCGCCGCGGCATAGGCGACCTCGCGATACTCGCCGCTGCGCGGCCAGCCTTCGCGCGGATTGACCAGGCGCAGGTCGCCGAGGCCGAAATTGGCCATTGCCCGCGCGCACATGCCGATGTTCACCGCGAGCTGCGGCCGGACCAGAATGACCGCCGGGCCGCCGCCGAGCTGCGGCCTCGTTCTATCCGTGCCCGCGCCAACCATTTGCGGCGGGCTATAGCAAGCCCGCATCCAAGGCAATCGATCGCGCTCGCGTCAGATCCCGAGCCGCCCGGGCGCCGAGCCGGCGAACGCCAAGGCCAGGGCCGCCACGCGCCCGTGGTAGGCGTCCTCGAACAAGGGCTGGTCGACGGCGCTGGACCCATAGGAGGCGATCGCCTTGAGCGGCGTTTCGGCGGCGAGGCCGCCGCGCGGCCCGCTCACGATCAGGACGCCCTCGATCGTATCGAGCGAGCCGCCAGAACCCCTCGCGCGGCCCGCGACTCCAAGGTCGATATTGTCGATCCGCGCCAGCAGAATCGCGCCCCCGCGTTCGGCCGGCGCCATGTAGGGCGCCAGGACCTTGGCCAAGTCTCGGGGAAGGTCGTCTTCGACCCAGTCGGCGGTCTGATCGCCGGCGCTGCCCCTGAGCCGCCAGACGTCGACCCGAATGTCGCGGAACCTGACCGCCGTCTGAGCCCTGGCGCGCCGGGCGCCGAGCGAAAGAGCGGCGAAGACGCCGAGGTTCAAGACCGCGGCCCGGCGGCT
>CAVULN010000008.1:0-46707 GCA_963742305.1 uncultured Alphaproteobacteria bacterium | reverse complement strand
CTCGTAGCGCGCATGGGCCGAGCGCATGGTGACCAGCTCCTCGGCGGCGGTCGGATGCACGGCGACGGTCGCGTCGAAGTCCGCCTTGGTCGCGCCCATGGTCATCGCGACCGCGACGAGCTGGATCATCTCCCCGGCCTCGCTTCCGAGAATATGCGCGCCGGCCACGCGCTGCGTCGCGCGGTCGACGATGAGCTTCATGATCGTGCGTTCGGGCGCGCCGCTGACCGTCGCCTTCAGCGGCCGGAAATCGGTCTTGTAGACTTCGACCTTGGGGAACCGTTGCAGCGCCTCCCGTTCCGTGAGCCCCACCGCGCCCAGTTCCGGCGTGCCGAACACCGTGCTCGCGATCGTGTCGTAGCGGATCGGCGCGGCCCCCGGCCCGAACAGCCGGTCGGCCAATGTGTGTCCCTCGCGAATGGCGACCGGAGTCAGGTCGACCCGGTGGGTGGCGTCGCCGATGGCGTGGATCGACGGCACGTTCGAGGTCAGGGTCTCGTCGACCTTGACCGCCCCGTGCTCGGGGCTGAGGTCGACCCCGGCCGCCTCGAGGCCGAGGCCCTTGGTGTCGGGCAGTCGGCCCGGTCGCGATCAGGACCTGATCGGCTTCGATCGCCGCGCCGTCGGTGAGCGTGACCAGCAATGCGCCGTCGCGCTGCTTTTCAATTCTCGCAGGCAGCGAGCCGAACCGGAAGACGACGCCGGCCTTCGCCATCGCGTCGCGCATGCCGTTGCGCATGTCGTCGTCGAAGCCGCGCAGGACGTTGGGCGCGCGCGTGACCTGGGTGACCTCGGCGCCCAGGCGCTGGAAGAGCGAAGCGAACTCGACCGCGATATAGCCGCCGCCCACCACGAGAAGCCGGCGCGGGAAGACCTTGAGATCGAAGATCTCGTTCGAGGTGATCGCGTGCTCGAGCCCCTCGACGCCGGGAAGCATGGCCGGGCGCGAGCCGCAGGCGATGAGGATGTGGCGGGCGGAGACCTCGGTTCCGTCGGCGAGCCGCACCCGGTGCGGATCGACCACGGTCGCCCGCTGTTCGACGAGCTTGGCGCCGCTCCGGGCCAGATTGTCGCGATAGGCGTCGCTGAGCCGGGTGATTTCCTTCTCCTTGGCCGCGACAAGGGTCGGCCAGTCGAAGCGGGGCTCGCCGACACTCCAGCCGAACCCCGCCGCGTCGCGGAAGTCGTCGGCGAAGCGGCTGGCGATCACGTAGAGCTTCTTGGGCACGCAGCCGCGGATAACGCAGGTGCCGCCGATGCGGCTTTCCTCGGCCACCAGCGTCTTCGCGCCGTGGCCGGCGGCGATGCGGGCCGCCCGCACCCCGCCCGAGCCCGCGCCGATCACGAAGAAATCGACGTCGAACGCCATTCGTTGACCTCTCGGTCGCTCGTGCCTGCGCTAAAGCGGGATTGCCGGGGTTCGCGAACGCCGCGCCTAGAAATCAACCCCCTTCTTCTTCATCTCCTGGCGGGCGCGCACCAGGATGTCGGTCGACAGCTTTTCGCGCCAGGGGCCGGTGATATCGGAGAGCTTCTGAAGAAAGATCGGGGTGACCTGGACATATTTCTTGCCCGATGGACTGTCAAAGAAAGCCGCAACGTCGGTGATCTCCTTCTCGGACATTTGCGAGGCGAGCAGCGTCGCCGCCTGGTCGTAGGTCTGCTTGGCGGTCTGATCGAACTCCGGCTGGATCGCCTTCAGGGTCGCGCGCAGCGAATCTTTGATTTCCGGCTGCGTCCGGGTGACGTTCGTCTCGAGCTCCGCCATCATGCGCGGAACGACGGTCGCGATCAACTCCCTGAGGCCGATGACGCCGAGGATCTTGTCCGCGGCGGCGATGGCGGCGGGCGAAGGCTGAGCGGGCGCCGCGGCGGCTGGCGCTGGAGCCGCGGGCGCTTGAGCCGCCGGCGGCGCCGTTTCAGCCGCCCCCGCCGGCACGCTCAAGGCGGCGAACAGAATGAGGGCGAGACGGCCTTTGGCTATTGCGGCGCGGGCAGGCATGAACGACTCCTAAAGCGTGACTTCGATTCAGTTGAGGTCGCCAAGAACTTCCACGCCCTTGTCGCCTGCGATGATGGCCGCGCGCGCCAGGCCGATAAAAAGCCCGTGTTCGACAATTCCGGGGATCGACGACAAGGTTTGGCTCAAGGCTTCCGGCTCTGCGATGGGGCCAAGCGAACAGTCAAGAATATAGTGTCCCCCGTCGGTGACGAACGGCGAGGAACCGCCGCGCAGGCGGATGGCCCCGGTGAAGCCGAGCCCCGCGAAGGCGCGCTCGATATGACGCCTCGTCGCCGCGAGGCCGAACGGAACGACCTCGATCGGCAAGGGAAAGGCGCCGAGGCGCGCGACCAGCTTGGTCGAATCGGCGATGACGACCATCCGCTTTGACGCGGCGGCGACGATCTTCTCGCGCAAGAGCGCCCCGCCGCCGCCCTTGATCAGCCGGAGCCTGGGATCGACCTCGTCGGCGCCGTCGACCGTCAGATCGAGTTCCGGAATTTCATCCAGCGTCCCGAGGGGAACGCCAAGCGCCTTCGCCTGCCTGGCCGTCGCCTCCGAGGTCGCGACGCACTGGACGTCGAGGCCCGCTTTGACTCTTTCGCCCACGAGGTCGACGAAGCGATGCGCCGTCGTTCCGCTGCCGAGGCCGAGCTTCATGCCCGGCTTCACCAGTTCGACCGCGCGCCCGGCCGCCTCTCGCTTGCGTCGGTCCTGGTCTTCCGCGGCGGTCATTGCGCTCATTCGCTCTCGCCTCGCCCAACGCCGGCGCTTCGGGCCCCGCGCGCGCCCACTAAAGCCTTCTCGCAGGGCCGCGCACGCGGAGAAGCTCAGGAAATCGTGCCTTTACCGGGTGGCGAGAGGGAAGGCAATCCATCAGGATCGGGCGTCCGCCCGCGTTGGCTCACCTGCGCGCCGCAGCCAACGCGTCCTCGAACGTGCGCAAGCCGGTCGTCGGCGCGTTGACGAGCACCGCCATGTTGCCGGGCTTGTGCTGGTTCTTCCACATCTTGGTGTGGGCGGCCGGGATCCGGTCCCACGGAAACACTTCCGACATGCACGGATCGATCCGCCGGTCGATCACGAACTTGTTGGCCGCCGAGGCCTGCTTGAGATTGGCGAAATGGGAGCCCTGGATGCGCTTTTGCCGCATCCAGACAAAGCGGGCGTCGAAGGTGATGTTGTAGCCCGTGGTCCCGGCGCAGAACACCACCATGCCGCCCCGCTTGACCACGAAGCACGACACCGGGAAGGTCTGCTCGCCCGGGTGCTCGAAAACGGTGTCGACGTCCCGCTTCCCGGTGATGGTCCAGATCGCCTTGCCGAACTTGCGGGCTTCCGCCATGTAGGCCGCGTACTCGGGCGAGTTGACCTTGGGAAGCTGGCCCCAGCAATTGAACTCCTTGCGATTGACGACGCCCTTGGCGCCCAGCGACATCACATAGTCGCGCTTGGCCTCGTCCGAGATCACGCCGATCGCGTTCGCGCCTGCCGCCGCGCAGAGCTGGACGCCGAACACGCCCAAGCCGCCCGAGGCGCCCCAGACGAGCACGTTGTCGCCGGGCTTCAGCCGATGCGGCTCGTGGCCGAACAGCATCCGATAGGCGGTGGCGAGGGTGAGCGTGTAGGAAGCCGCCTCCTCCCAGGTCAGATGCTTCGGGCGCGCCATCAGCTGCCGGTCCTGCACCCGGCAGAACTGGGCGAACGAGCCGTCCGGCGTCTCGTAGCCCCAGATGCGCTGGGACGCCGAGAACATCGGGTCGCCGCCATTGCATTCCTCGTCGTCGCCGTCGTCCTGGTTGCAATGAACCACGACCTCGTCGCCGACCTTCCATCGCTTGACCTTGGAGCCGACCGCCCAGACGATTCCGGACGCGTCGGAGCCCGCGATGTGATAGGGGTTCTTGTGGACGTCCAGCGGCGAAACCGGCTCGCCGAGCGCCGCCCAGACGCCGTTGTAGTTGACCCCGGCCGCCATCACCAGGACCAGCACGTCATGGCTGTCGAGCGTCCAGGTCGGCACGACCTCGACCTGCATCGATTGTTCCGGCGGTCCATGCCGGTCCTTGCGCACGACCCAGGCGTACATCGAGGCCGGCACGTGACCCAGCGGCGGAATCTCGCCGATCTCGTAGAGATCCTTGATCTGCGCCTGAGCGAGCGGCTCGGCGCCGGCGGGGTGACTGTTCATGGCTCCCTCACGGGTCTGGCCTAGCGGCTGGGTTGAGCGGGTTTCATTGTTGCGCCGCACAATCAACCATTGCGCCAGAACGCCGGAAAATCAATCCGGCTTTGGTCAATGGTTTCGCGCCGTTCGCGATGGAATTTACGTCAAAGCAGGAAATCCCGCCTAAACAAAGCGGAATCGGCCGCGGACACCGGGCGGCCGAGGCGGGACAGGACCTGCGGCAATGTTGAACTGGCCGTTGTGGCAATTCGTTCAAAATCTTGAGGGTTTCGACTTTGCCGCGTTCCTGTTAAGCGTGGCCGTCGCGTTCTTTGCCGTCGGCTTCGCGATCGACTACATCGTCGGGCGCCTGGGGATGGGCCCCTACTGGAACGCTTTCTATGCGACGCTGGGCGCTTATGCGGGCCTCTGCGTGCGCGTCTGGTGGCTTCACCCCTATGCCGCCCATGAACCTTATGTGACCGCCATCATGGTCGCCAGCGGACTCTTGATCGCGGTCGTGACGGCGAGCGCCTTCTCCAATCGCTGATTCCAGGCCCTGACGCCGCGCCGCCCTTACGGGCATGGCGCCCTCAGGGTCATTTCTGTAATTGTGCCCCGCACAAAAACCTTTGGCGCCGGCGAAGGCCGGCCCGGATGCGCCCATAGCGAGGCAATCATGGCCGAGGCGAACGGACAAGCGACCGTGGCGGGTCGCGACAAGCCCTGGATCTTCCGCACCTATGCCGGCCATTCGACCGCGCGGGAGTCGAACAGGCTCTATCGCCAGAACCTGGCCAAGGGCCAGACCGGGCTTTCGATCGCCTTCGACCTGCCGACGCAGACCGGCCTCGACAGCGACCATCCGCTCGCGCGGGGCGAGGTGGGCAAGGTCGGGGTCGCCATTTCGCATATCGGCGACATGCGCGCGCTGTTCGAGGGGATTCCGCTCGCCTCGATGAACACCTCGATGACCATCAATGCGACCGCGCCCTGGCTGATGGCGCTCTATGTCGCGGTCGCCGACGGCGAGGGCGCGCCGCGCGCCCTGCTCCAGGGCACGACCCAGAACGACATCGTCAAGGAATATCTGGCGCGCGGGACTTACGTCTTTCCGCCCGAGCCCTCGCTCCGCCTGACCCGGGACCTGATCCTGTTTTGCGCCCGCGAGACGCCGAAATGGAACCCGATCAACGTCTGCTCCTACCATCTGCAGGAAGCGGGCGCGACGCCGGCGCAGGAACTGAGCTATGCGCTGGCGACGGCGGTCGCGGTGCTCGAGGGAGTGCGCCGGTCGGCCGAGGCGGACGAAGCGGCCTTCGCCGAGGCCGTCGGGCGGATTTCGTTCTTCGTCAACGCCGGCATGCGCTTCATCACCGAACTCGCCAAGATGCGGGCCTTCGTCGAGCTCTGGGACGAAATCACCCGCGACCGGTTCGGCGTCGCCGATCCCGCCAAGCGCCGCTTCCGCTATGGGGTGCAGGTCAACTCGCTCGGCCTCACCGAGCAGCAGCCGGAGAACAACGCCTACCGCATCCTCATCGAAATGCTTTCGGTCGTGCTGTCGCGCGGCGCGCGGGCGCGCGCGGTGCAACTGCCGGCCTGGAACGAGGCGCTGGGACTGCCCCGCCCGTTCGACCAGCAATGGTCGCTGCGGCTCCAGCAGATCATGGCCTACGAGACCGACCTGCTCGAGTTCGGCGACATCTTCGACGGCAGCCGGGAAATCGCGGCGCTGGTCGCAAAGCTCAAGGCCGAAGCGATCGCCGAGCTCGCCTCGATCGACGCGGGCGGCGGCGTGGTCAAGGCGATCGAATCGGGCGCTCTCAAGGCGAAGCTCGTGGAGAGCAACACGCGCCGGCTCGAGCGAATCGAGCGCGGCGAAGCGATCGTCGTCGGCGTCAACGCGTTCACGAATTCCGAGCCCTCGCCGCTGACGGCGGGCGAAGGGTCGATCCTGATTCCGCCGGCCGGAGCCGAGGCGGAACAGATCGCAGCGCTCGCCGCGTGGCGCGCCGGCCGCGATCCGAAGCGCGTGCGCGAGGCGCTGCGCGCCCTGCGTTCGGCGGCGGCCGCGGGCGTCAACATCATGCCCGCCTCGATCGAGGCGGCCAAGGCTGGCGTCACCACCGGCGAATGGGGCGACGCGCTCAGGGCCGAATTCGGCGAGTTTCGCGCGCCGACCGGGGTTTCGCGGAAAGCGCGCCAGGAGCCGGGCGACCTCGACGCGCTGCGCGGCGAGGTCGAGCGCGTGTCGCTCAAGCTCGGGCGCCGGATCAAGCTGCTCATCGGCAAGCCGGGGCTCGACGGCCATTCCAACGGGGCCGAGCAGATCGCCGCCCGCGCGCTCGACGCCGGGCTGGACGTCGTCTACGACGGCATCCGCTTCACTCCGGCCGAGATCGTCGAGCGCGCCAGGTCAGGCG
Organism: uncultured Alphaproteobacteria bacterium; assembly: GCA_963742305.1. GTDB lineage: Bacteria > Pseudomonadota > Alphaproteobacteria > Rhizobiales > Beijerinckiaceae > Roseiarcus. The sequence continues at coordinate 40,112 of CAVULN010000008.1, read as the reverse complement.
TCCATTGCGTCGGCCTGTCGATCCTCTCGGGCTCGCATGTCGCGCTGGCCGGGGAGGTGATCCGGCTCCTGCGCGCCGCGGGCCTCGGCCGGATCCCGGTGGTCGTGGGCGGGATCATCCCGCCCGCCGACGCGGAGAGGCTGAAGGCGGCCGGGGTCGCGGCCGTCTACACGCCCAAGGATTTCGCGATCAACAGCATCCTCGGCGCGATCGTCGGAGAGGTCGAGGCGCGGCATGACGCGGGGCGGGCAATCGGGGAATAAGGTTCAGCCGGCTCAAGCGAGTTCCTGACTGCGCACACCATCACTATGAACAGAGGGTTGCACGCGAAGCCTATTTCTCGGAAGATTCGCCTCCGACAAAGCTCAAATACGACGCGAGGGCGGCGATTTGATTCGGCGACAAAGACCGCCCGACTTTCGGCATTGGTATCCCCGAAGCGTCTTGGCCCTGACTCCACTGCTCGAGCCGACGCTTGAGATAGCTATAGGAAAGTCCGCCGAGGCGCGGAATCTCCCGGACGCCCTGCGCTTCGGGGCCATGGCATGCCTGGCAAGCGGCAATGTTCTCGTCGGGAACGCCGTTTTCAAATACTATCTTGCCCTCGGCAGCCAGTTTGCTGTCGCCGTCCATCGCGGCTTCAGGCGGAAGCGCAGAAAAATAGGCGGCCAGATTTCGGATGGTCACTGGATCGAGATGCGCGGCGGCGTTCCACATATACTTCACCGAAAAGAACTCATCCCGCTGATGGGTCGCAAAGGCTTGGAGCTGATTTACCAGATAGTCTGCCCTCTGGCCGGCTAGTCGGGGCGCATTGTGATAGCCCTGCGCAGACGTCCCATGACACCAGATGCAATTGCGAACCGGCAGACCATCCGCCAGAAGCGGTCCAGTTGTGCCGAGGGAAATCGCAAGGGCCGCCATTTTCGTACGGAAGTGCTTCATGATCCAAGGTCTCTTGCGTGGCGAGCACAGCCTGGTTGATGCTACAGAACGCCACGATTTTACCTAAGCGCGCTGACATATTCGGCGAGCGCCTGCACCTGTTTCGGGGTCAGATTCGCCACGGTTGGCCGCATGATCCATGATATGTCCTGACGTCCGCCCTGGCCGCGTTCGCTGCTCCAGATCGACAGGGTGCTGACCATGTACCAATAGAGTTGGCCTGCGAGACGAGGTATTTCGCGCTGCCCCCTGGCGTCGGGGCCGTGGCAAGCGGAACAGGCGGGAACGTTCTGATCGGGCAATCCATTCGCGAAGATCTCTCTCCCCAAAGCGGCGTCGCCCGCAGGCGCGCCGCCAACGGGTGGAGGATTCAAGGTCCTCATGCGCGCAGCCAAAGCGGGGATCATGTCGGGCGTTATGCCGTGGGCCACATTGGCCATCACGGGGTTCAGCCGCCGGCGCTCAAGGAAGGCGCGCAACTGATTTTCGATATATTGCGGCTGCTGCCCAGCGAGGCGCGGCATGGCGTAAAACCCGCGAAAACCCTGCGCGGACGGACCATGACAGGTCGTGCAATATTCGAATTTCGCTTCAATGCCCCCGGCCCTCGTATGGACATCTTGGGCTCCCGCCTGGACCAGATGACCGGCCGTAGCCGCCGCCAAAAAAGCCGCCAGGGCAGCTGTCAGCGAAGCGCGCGAACGAACACCTTTCATCTTCCTCGCCTCCCGCCGCTTCTTTTTTGCCGCCCGGAATCTGCTCGCCAGCCGCGAACATTTCCGCCGATCTTACAAGCCTCCCTCTTCATGCGCTCCGGCGTTCGGCGACATGCGCAGCTGCTGCTCGGCGACCGCTTTTCTCAACGGCCGCCCTCGTTGGTCGACCAAGCGCCCCTCTCGCTCCGCTAACCGGGTGGCGTGCATGGCGGTTACGCCTCGCTCGAAGCGTTTCAGCGACTGTTGACACGGTTCAAATCCGAATGAAAGTCGAAATGCGTCAAGGCGCTCCAAAAAATGGCGCATCCGCGTCAAAAAGTCACATATCAAGAAGGGCGCTCCCTACGATGGCGGCGCGAAACTTTTGGGAGGGAGATCATGAAGGTTGTCAAGGCTCTCGCGCCGGCTGCGCTGTTCGCCGTTATCTTCTGCGCCGGGGCCAACGCCGAAGACAGCAAGGCCAGCGGCCCTGCGCAGCCCGAGGGCGTTCCAGCGAAGGAGTTTAAAGCCAAGGCGGGCTATTGTGAAACCTGTCATGGGCTGTCGGCGCGCGGCTTCATCGGGACGAATCCGATGCCCAGAACTCGCGGGCCAGCAGCCGGACTATATAAAGAACCAATTGCAGGCCTTCATCGATCGCCGGCGGCTGAACCCCGTGATGGGCAATGTGGCCCATGTCCTCAGCCCTGCGATGGTCGACGCCCTGTCCAAACATTTCAAGGATCTCGACCCGCCGCCCTATGGCGGCGCTCCGAGAGACCTCATGTCCAGAAGGGGAAAAGATCTACCACGAAGGCGTTCCCGAGCGCGGAGGTTCCGGCCTGCGAGTCGTGCCACGGCCACGACGCCCACGGCAATGACCAGTTTCCGCGCCTCGCCGGCCAGCTCTACGGCTACGTGATCGCCAAGCTGGCCAACTGGTCCAAGGAGCGTGGGCAAGACCCGAACAATCCGGACACTTCGCAGGTCATGGCCCCGATCGCCGAAAAGCTGACCAAAGAGCAGATCGCCGCGGTCGCCGCTTATGTCAGCGACCTCAAATAATTTTGCTCAGGTCGGGATTTTTTCGACGATCCGACCGAACCGCCGGAGTAATGCTCCGCTCCGTTCAACGCTTGACGGCGATCCAGCTTGGAAGCAGCCGCGCGGATCAATCGAGATCACTTGTGACTGGACTCGCAAAAATCTGCATGGCAGGTATCGTGAGTCGTCAGCGCTGAATCCGCCAACCGGGCGGCGCTGACCACGGAGCGATCGAGTACCCCCGGGGGGGGCCGATGACAAGTGCGACGGTTCGCGCGACCGGCGAAGGCGTTCGGCTCCTCAGCCTTCGCCGCCGTCGTCGCTGCTGCCGCGGCCCTTCTCACGGTCAGCGCCGGCCCCGCCGAGGCGCTGCCGAGTTACGCTCGCCAGACCGGCCAGCCGTGCGCCACCTGTCACACCGCCTTTCCCGAACTGACGCCGTACGGCCGGCGGTTCAAGATCGGCGGCTACACGGCGGGCGGCGGCGATTGGAAGGGGCCGCCGGTCGCCATGATGTACATGCCGGGCTTTACCCGCACGGCGTCGAACCCGGATTCGCCGCCCGCGCCTGGATTGCACCTCAACAACAATCTCGTCTCGCAGCAGGTCTCGGGCTTCATCGCCGGCCAGCTGTACGGCAATCTCGGCTCGTTCATCCAAGTAACGGGCGACCCCGTGGGCGGAACGGTCGGGCTGGACGCCTCCGACGTCCGCTATGCCGACACGCTCACGCTGTTCGGCAAGGGCACGGTCTGGGGGATCGACGTCAACAACGCGCCGACCGTCGAAGACCCCTGGAACACGACTCCGTCGTGGGGGTGGCCGCAGATCTCCTCGACCATCGCCCCCGCATTCGGTCCGCCGCTAACTCATTTGGAAGACTCCTACACCTCGATTGTCGGCGGGGCGGGCGCGTATGGGTTCTGGAACGACATGCTGTACGCAAGCTTGACGTTCTACAAGGGACTTCCGGTCCCCGCGCTGCAGGCGTTCAATGTCGGCAATTCGACGACCGACGCGCTGGCGAACGTCGCGCCTTATTGGCGGGTCGCGATCGAGCCGCATTGGGGTGACCTTTTCTGGGAGGTCGGCACGTTCGGTATGTACGGGCGCGTCACCCCCGGCCGGCAATACGGATTCGGAACCGACAATTTTCTCGACGTTGGCTTCGACTCGCAAATCCAATATGCCGGCGATCAATACAGCATAACCGTGAAGCTCACCGATATCATGGAATGGCAGCGGCTGAACTCGTCCTTCGCGCAGGGCGTGTCGTCGAACCTCAACAACACCCTCAACAGCTTTAAGGCCAACGCATCGTTCGTCTGGGATCACACCTACAGCTTGGGCCTTGGCTATTTCAATGTCGCTGGGTCGGGCGATTGCAATCTTTACGGATCGGGCAATAACGTCTTTTGCACGCCCGCCAGCATCGGCGACTTCAACAACAGCTTCATCAGCAGTCCGAACGGCAGCGGCCTCGTCCAGGACATTGCCTACTTGCCGTTCAGCCACGGCGCGCCGTTTCCTTATTCAACCTGGAACGTGCGGCTCGGCCTCCAATTCACCGAGTACCTTCACCTTTATGGCGGCACGACGAATTTCGACGGCTCGTACCTGGGCGGCGCGCATAACGCGTCGGGCAACAATTCCGTGTTCGCCTATGCATGGTTCGCGTTCTGACGGATTGGTGGTTAGCTCGAAGACCGGGCAAGCCAGGCGCGTCCGGCGTCAAACGAAACGCAGCTTGAGCGGCGGCTCGCCCGGCGTAGAAGTCGCCGCGTCGCGCGTCCTCCCCGGCAACCCTTGTATGCCCGTTTCCCCGCGCCTTTCTGCCGTTCGCCGAGGGGTTTGTTCGGAATTCTCTTTTCCGCAAGATGATGCCCCCGCGTTTATAAATCAAACAAAGGTCGCGAGCGCGCCAGGCAGGCGCCTGCCGTCGGACCTCGGGCCGTCGCCCCCGATGGTCAGGCGCCACGCCAAATATTGCCTGCTATATCGCGGGCCTCACCCCCGGCGGCTGCCAGCTTCCCTCGAGAATCTTCGGACTTGGGCCAATAGAGGCGCATATTCATTGTGAACGGACCGCTCGCCGGCGCCGGCAGCCAGTTCGATTCCTTGTCCTTCCCTGGCGAGTCGCGCTGGATGTAGATGTCCAGCGAACCATCAGGGTTCAACGTGAGCTTGTCGCGGTCCCCGATGGCGTAGCGGTCGATCGGGTTCGCCGCGAAGGCCTGCCTTTGATCGTACATCGTCAGCGACCAGAAACCGCGAACCTGCGGAATCTGGTCCTTGCCGAAATGCAACACGTAGCTTTTCTCGCTCGTGAACGGTTTTCCGTCTGCGTCAGCAAACGCGGTCGGATAGACAGCGTCCTCGATGGTGTTGGCGCCGAGGCCGGCATAGGCGACCCCGGCCCGAGCCAGATAATCCGCACCATAGGTCCCCACCGCCGTGAGGTTGGTGCGCCATCCCTGGTGGTCTACGCCTGCCTTCAAAATCTGCATCTTGATTTTCTTCAACGCGGTCGGGCCGGCTTCGGTGAGGGCGCTTTGAATCTCAGGGGATGACTTGTCGAAGGCGAAAGGTTTCCCCGGCTCGATCCCCATCCGCCGCATCTGATGGAGAATTGGATAGTCATTCGCGTGCGGCGGGTTGAGTTTCATGAGTTCGGCGAACAGCGAGAAAAATGCGGCCGGGCTCAGCTTCTCGACCTGCTCGGTGGGCGGCGTCTTCATGTCCCAATCGGGATTGATCTTTCCCGGCGGCGGCTTGTACGGCCTGCCCCATTGGCTGAGCGGGGTGGCGGCGAGCCCGGCCTGAAATTTATGGACCGCGTCGTAATCCGCCTTGCCGTTGGTCTGCGTGCGTCCGATGATCCATCCAATCGCGGTCGGGCTCTTGACAAGCATCGCTTCCGCCGGAAGGTCGCCGCGCCAGTCTGGGCCGGCGATAGCAAGTGTTTGTGCGCTCGCCCCTGTTGTGCGCTTGCCCGGGGACGCGAACACGTCCGTCCACATGTCGAGCATCTCCAGGAGATAATACCGACCGCCTGAATCCGGCACGCTGATCATGAGCGGCTCCTGCGAGACGTCGAACCACATCAACGAATAGAGCGTGTCCGCGTTCGGCCGCACCACATCCGTGAACGTAGCGTCGGGAAACGCCGGAAGACTTCCAATCTGATTCATTGGCGCCTTGCCGAAGTGGCTGGCGTCGGCCACATTGACGGCCACCCGGCGCGTGATTTCCATCATGATCAGCGGATAGGCGTATATGTAGGCGCTGGTCGCCACCTCGCCGATCTCATCGGAAGAAAGAATGGCAGGGGTCGCGGCGCTCATCAGGCTCTCCTCGTCTCATGGATAAGATGCAGTGTTGCGCCCTGCTGCGCTCAATCAATCGAGGCAACGGGAGAAAACTTGAGCGCGCGGCCGGACCGCCAAAGCGCGGGTCATCTCCCTCCAACTAGGCCGATTGCGCTCCGCCTCAAGCCATATACTGCCCGCCATTGGCCGAGATGGTCGAGCCGGTGATGAAGCCGGCGTCGTCGGAGGCGAGAAAGACGACGGCGCGCGCGATCTCCTCCGGTTCGCCAAGACGGCCGACCGGGATCAGCGGCACGATGGTCTTCGCCACGACGTCGGGATTCATGGCCTTCACCATGTCGGTCGCGATGTAGCCGGGACAGATCGCGTTCACGGTGATCCCGGCCCGCGCGCCCTCCTGCGCCAGCGCCTTGACGAAGCCGATGTCGCCTGCCTTGGCCGAGGAATAGTTGACCTGCCCCAACTGGCCCTTCTGCCCGTTGATCGAGGAGATGCAGATCACCCGGCCGAACTTGCGCCCGCGCATGCCGTCCCACACCGGGCGCGTCATGTTGAACAGCGAATTCAGATTGGTGTTGATGACGGCGTACCACTGGTCGGGCGTCATCTTGTGGAACATGCCGTCCTTGGTGATCCCGGCGTTGTTGACCAGGACTTCGACCGGGCCCAGCTCCGCCTCGACCTTCTTCAGGCCCTCGACGCAGGCGTCGTAGCTCGAGACATCCCATTTGTAGACGGAGATGCCGGTATCGGCCTTGAATTTCTCCGCCGCCTCGTCGTTGCCAGCGTAGCTGGCCGCCACATTATAGCCCGCGGCCTTCAAGGCCTTCGAGACGGCCGCGCCAATGCCGCGCGTGCCGCCGGTGACCACTGCGACTCTCGCCATGTTTTCCTCCCGGATTTTGGAGGGCGCCGCGTCAGGGCGGCGCCCGATTGAGGCGAGGAGCGGTCAGCGCTCGACCGCCATCGCGATCCCCATGCCGCCGCCGATGCAAAGGGTCGCGAGCCCCTTCTTGGCGTTGCGGCGCGCCATTTCGTGCAGGAGCGTGGTCAGGACCCGCGCGCCCGAAGCGCCGATCGGATGGCCGATCGCGATCGCCCCGCCGTTGACGTTGACGATCGCCGGATCCCAGCCGAGGTCCTTGTTGACCGCGAGCGCCTGGGCGGCGAAGGCTTCGTTCGCCTCCACGAGTTCGAGGTCCTTGACCGACCAGCCCGCTTTCTCGAGCGCCTTGCGGGAAGCGGGAATCGGCCCCGAGCCCATGATCGCCGGATCGACCCCCGCCGTCGCCCAGGCGACGATCCGCGCCATCGGCGTCAGGCCCCGGCGCTTCGCCTCTTCCGCGCTCATCAAGACCGTGGCGGCCGCGCCGTCATTGAGGCCAGAGGCGTTGCCCGCGGTCACCGAGCCGTCCTTGGAGAAGGCGGGCTTGAGCTTCGCCATCGCCTCGTAGGTGGAGCCGGCGCGCGGATATTCGTCGGCGTCGACGACGATGTCGCCCTTGCGCGTCTTGACCGTGACCGGCGCGATCTCGTCCTTGAACCGGCCGGCCTTTTGCGCCGCCTCCGCCTTGTTCTGCGAGCCGACGGCGAACCGGTCCTGCTCCTCGCGGGTGATCTGCCATTTCTTGGCGATGTTCTCGGCGGTATTGCCCATGTGATAGCCGTGGAAGGCGTCGATCAGGCCGTCCTGCAGCATGGTGTCGACGAGCTTCAGTTCGCCCATCTTGACGCCGCTGCGCAGATAGGCGGCGTGGGGGGCGAGCGACATCGATTCCTGGCCGCCCGCGACGATGATATGCGCGTCGCCGCTGGCGATCTGCTGCATGCCGAGCGCGACCGCGCGCAGGCCGCTGCCGCATAGCTGATTGACGCCGAAGGCGGTCTTTTCCTGCGGAACGCCGGCCTTCATCGCCGCCTGGCGGGCGGGATTCTGGCCTTCGGCCGCGGTCAGGATCTGACCGAGGATCACCTCGTCCACTTCGCCCGCCTCGACCTTGGCCGCTTCGAGCGCGCTCCTGATCGCGACCGCGCCGAGGTCGTGGGCGGAGTCGAGCCGAGGGCCCCGTTGAACGAGCCGACCGGAGTTCGTTTTGCGCTGGCGATGACAATCTCAGAAACGGGCATGTCGGACTTCCTTTGGAGCAGAATGAGCGGAGGGAGATCGGACCGTTTCTACACGATCCGTCACCGGGCGCGCTACTGCTCTATATAGGCGCTATCCTGAGCGCCAATGTGACCATTTTCGGAAGCCTGCTGGCGGCGTCGAGGCTCCCTGGCCCTCGCGCCCGGCGTTCGGCGATGAAACCGCCTCGCTTTGATGCTATGTCTGTCATCGGCGCGACCCCGCCGATCACAAGGGCGATCCCATGAGTTCACAGAGCGAGCTTGCGAGACCCGCCGAGGCGCAGCGCGCCGACCCCCTCGCCGGCATGATCTTCGTGGACGGCGGGGAATTCCGCATGGGCTCGGACAGGCACTATCCCGAGGAGGCGCCGGTCCACCGGGTGAGCGTCGGCGCCTTCTGGATCGACCGGACGCCGGTGACCAACCGGCAGTTCCGCAGGTTCGTCAACGCGACGAACCACGTCACCTTCGCCGAGATCGCGCCGAAGGCGGAGGACTATCCGGGCGCGCTGCCGCACATGCTCAAAGCCGGATCGCTGGTCTTTTCGCCGCCCAAGGGGCCGGTCGACCTCAAAGACTGGTCGCAATGGTGGCGGTTCAAGTTCGGCGCCGACTGGCGAAGACCCTACGGGCCGCGCTCGTCGATCAGCGGAATGGACGACCATCCGGTCGTCCATATCGCCTATCGCGACGCAGAGGCCTATGCGCGCTGGGCGGGCAAGGAATTGCCGACCGAGGCCGAGTGGGAATTCGCGGCGCGCGGCGGGCTCGACGGGGCGGAATACGCCTGGGGCGAGGAGTTCACGCCCGGCGACAAGCCGATGGCCAACACCTGGCAGGGCGCGTTTCCGCACGAGAACCTGAAGCAGGACGGCTTCGAGCGCACCTCTCCGGTCCTGTCGTTCCCGCCGAACGGCTACGGGATCCACGACATGATCGGCAATGTGTGGGAATGGACGACGGATTTCTGGTCGACCCGCCACCCCGCCGACGCGCCCAAGGCCTGCTGCGTGCCGCAGAACCCGCGCGGGGGGCCCGAGGGGGAGAGCTACGATTCCTGCCAGCCCGAGATCCGCATTCCTCGCAAGGTGCTCAAGGGCGGCTCGCACCTGTGCGCGCCGAACTATTGCCGCCGCTACCGCCCCGCGGCGCGGCACGCCGAGCCGGTCGACACGTCGACGAGCCACGTCGGCTTTCGCTGCGTGGTGCGCTCCGGGCGAAGTTGATCCGCCGCGACGGCTCAGGCGGGCCGCTTCGCGTCGAACACGATCAGGTCGTGCTCCCAGAGCCGCTTGAAAAGCTGACGGCCTTTCTCGTCGTTCATCGCGGCGCTTCGCAGAATCGCGCTCACGGCGCGCTCGCCGTCGATCGCCTTCAGCGCCCGCTCCTCAGCCTCGTCGATGAACAGCGCAAGGTCCGGATAGGTGTGGGCCGGATTGATGAGGACGGCGGCGACGCCGCGCGGCGCCCGATCCTTGACGATCAGCGTCCAGGGCAGGCGAACCGGAACGAAGTCGCGCCATGCTGTCGCCGTCGAAGGCGATCGGCTGGGCTTCCCGTTCGCGATCGTCGCGGTAGGCGACAAAGGCGTGCCGGTCCATCGTCCCGCGCAGGAGCTCCATCGCGGCGTGTTGGGCGCGCTCGATGAGCGCGGCGAGACGCGCCGCGTGCGGGGTTCGGGCGATCGCCCCGCATTGCGGCAAATAAGGCGCCTGCTCGCGCCAGCGCCCGAATCTGAGCCCGCTTCGTTCGAGCCAATCGTAGACCTCATGCACGGAATAGGCGCGCTCCTGGGGGTTGAGGAGCGCGTCGGCAAGCGCGTCGGGCTCAGCGAAATCCTTCGCCCGTTTCAGGACGCCGGTAATCGGGTGGTCGGGGGCGAGCGCCCGGATCGTCGTGCCGAGGTCCCGCAGTTCGTCGTCGCGGGGGCCAATCTCCAGAATCCGGCAATAGGCTTGCATCATGGCGACGCCGGCGCGTCCGTGCGGCGCGTAGACCATGACGTGCATGGCGCCGTCGGCGGAGAGGACATCGCGGAGCGCTCTCAAGCCTGCGTCCGGGTCGCTCAGATGGTGAAGCACGCCCGTGCAGACGATCTGGTCGAACGTCTCGCCGAGTTCGCCTGCCTGCTCGATCGCCAGCCGGCGAAGGCGCAAATTTCCCAGGTCATGCTTCTTTTGCAGATCGCGGGTGTGGCTGAGGCTCGTCTCGCTGATGTCGATCGCCGTCACGCTCGCCTCGGGCTCGGTCAGCGCGTAACGAGCCGCCTGCGACGTTCCGCACCCCGCGACAAGGATCTTCCTGTCCGCGCGCGGCTTCTCGAGCGGCCACAGCAGCAGCGACTGCGCGCGGCGCCGGCGCGGGTCGCGGTAGCGGTCGAGGCGTTTCTCGAGGCTTTCGACCGGGGCGGGATAGGGATGCGATTCGTAGAAGGCGCGCACCGCCTTGGCGCGCTCGGCTGAGATCTTCCCGCCGTCACCCGCGGTTGACATGAGCTGGTCTCCTCAAACTTCCGAGCGACCGAGGTGAGTTGCGCCGCGGCGCAGCTCACGGGGACGCTTTGACACGGGATTGGACAGCGACTATCCAAAACCGCCCCGATCGATTCCGATCAATATAGGCGCGGTCTCGGTGAGAAAGATGCTGAAGCCCTTGTGCGCCCTCCGTCGCGCCGTTCACAATGGCTCTTCGCCTTGATCGATGGGCCATCGAAGAGCGCGGTCTTTACGGCGCGCGTCGCCGTGGCGCTCCTTGTAGGCCTCCTCGTCCTCGGCGTCGCCTGGTACGGCGTCTCGTTCGAGGACCTCGGCCGACTCTGGAAAGACATCCTTGATCGGCCCGGCGGTCCAATGACGTTCCGTTTCATCCTGCAACCGGCGATGGCGATCATTGCGGCGGCGCGCGACGGAGTTCACGACGCCCGACTCGGGCGCAGGCCGTACGTCTGGGCCCTGATTCGCGGCGTCCACGAGCCGCAGGGGCGCGGCGGACGTCTGTGGGAGGGTATCCTCTCCACTGCGAGGATTATCATTCTCGGCGTCGTCATGGATATCATCTACCAATGGAAGGAGCTGGGCACGTTCTATCCGGCCCAGGCGGCGACCATCGCAATTCTGCTCGCCTTTATCCCCTATTTGCTATTGCGTGGCCCCTTTCTGCGCCTCGCGCGTCATTGGGTCGCCCGGCCCGCGTCCCGTTGAACCGCCGAGAGGACGATGGCGAGCCCCGATCTCAAGCTCGATGTGAACACCGAACTCTCGTCGCGCCGGACGGGCATGTCCTTTCAGCGCACGCGCATGAGCGCCGACCGCACGCTGATGTCGGTGATCCGCACTTCCCTTTCGCTGATCGGCTTCGGCTTCACCATAGCCCAGGTGTTCGAGAAGCTGCGCGAGCAGGATGTCATCAAGAAGGCCGCCGCTCCGCGCAACTTCGGAGTGGCGCTTGTCGGCCTGGGCATTCTGATGCTCGTCCTCGGCATCAGCTACCACGTTCAGTTCATGCTCGGCCTACGCCGTTTGCGAGAGTCGATGCGGCAGGAAGGGCTCGTCCATGGCGAGACCATCTTTCCGGTATCCTTCACGCTGATCACCGCGCTCATTCTCCTGATTGTCGGCGTTGCGGCGATCGTCAGTCTGGCGTTTCGGGTCGGACCATTCGAATAGGAGATCGCATGGCCTTGAGGTTGGAAAGATCGTTTCGCGCCGCAGTCTCGGAGCGCCGGGGTCAGGCGGTGCTTTTGATTTCAACAGGAGATGGAAATGCCCAAGTCACCGAAGCCTAAGTCAGACAAGCCGAACATCCTCGTCATCTGGGGAGACGACATCGGCATCGCGAACCTGAGCTGCTACACCCACGGCCTGATGGGCTATCAGACGCCCAACATCGACCGCCTCGCCAAGGAAGGCATGCTGTTCACCGATTCGTACGGCGAACAATCCTGCACCGCGGGCCGCTCGTCCTTCATCACCGGGCAGAGCGTCTATCGCACCGGCCTCTCGAAAGTCGGCATTCCCGGCGCCCCGATCGGCATGAACGAGAAGCTCATCACCATCGCCGCGGCGCTGAAGAACCAGGGTTACGCCACCGGCCAGTTCGGCAAGAACCACCTCGGCGATCTCAATTCGATGCTGCCGACCAACCATGGCTTCGACGAGTTCTACGGCAATCTCTACCACCTCAACGCCGAGGAAGAGCCGGAACAGGAAGACTACCCCAACGAGAAGGAGTTCCCGAACTTCAAGAAGACGTTCGGGCCGCGCGGAGTCATGCACTCCTTCGCGACGGATAAGGACGATGCGACCGTCGAGCCGCGCTGGGGCAGGGTGGGCAAGCAGAAGATCGAGGACACCGGCCCGCTCACCAAGAAGCGGATGGAAACCTGCGACGACGATTTCGTCGCGCGCGCCAAGGAATTCATGAAGAAGGCGAACGACGCCGGCACGCCGTTCTTCGTCTGGCTCAATACGACCCACATGCACGCCTTCACCCACACCAAGCCCGAGAGCAAAGGGCAGGCAGGACGCTGGCAGTCCACGTATCACGACACCATGATCGACCATGACAAGAACGTCGGCCAGGCGCTCGATTTTCTCGACGAAGCCGGCCTCACCGACAACACGTTCGTGATGTATTCGACCGACAACGGCCCGCACATGAACTCATGGCCGGACGCCGCCATGACGCCGTTCCGCAATGAAAAAAACTCAAACTGGGAAGGCGCGTTCCGCGTGCCGATGGTGGTTCGCTGGCCGGGCAAGATCAAGCCGGGCCAGATCTCGAACGAGATCGTCCAGCACCACGACTGGTTCCCGACCTTCCTCGCGATGGCCGGCGAACCCGACATTATCGAGAAATTGAAGAAGGGCTATCAGGCGATCGGCCGCACTTACAAGAACCACCTCGACGCCTACAATCTCGTGCCCTACCTGACCGGCCAGGAGAAGAAGAGTCCGCGCAATTTCTTCATGTATCTGAGCGACGACGGCGACGTGCTCGGCTTGCGCTACGACAATTGGAAGGTGGTGTTCATGGAGCAGCGCTGCCCCGGCACGCTGCGGGTCTGGGCGGAGCCGTTCACCAAGCTCAGGGTGCCGAAGCTGTTCAATCTTCGCACCGATCCTTTCGAGCGGGCGGATATCACGTCGAACAGCTACTACGACTGGTACTTGCACCGCGTCTTCATGATCTACGGCGCACAAGCTGTTGCCGCCCAGTGGGCGGCGACCTTCAAGGACTTCCCGCCGATTCAGAAGCCGAACACCTTCACCCTCGACGACGCCCTGAAGGCGATGCACGACACCGCCGCCGGCATGCACTGAGCAGGCGGACTTTCAGATATTGTCGGGGCGGCGTTCCGCCCCGACTCGCTGAACCGATTTGCCTTATAAAACATAGTGTAAGTGTATAATTGGGCGCTAGAGTAGGGAGAGACTCGGAAGGAAATGGCGCCGCAACCGCTTGGAATCGCTCAAAACCGGCTCCGGTTTGGCGCGGCCCCACGCTGCCCAAAGCGGAGGCGGTTTTGGCGCCTCAGTGAGGCCAATCGACCTGCGCGCTGGGCGAGGGCGGCGCGGTGAAAGAATGGCTGGTTCTCGCGACCAACGTCGCCGTCGACGTCATCGACTGGCTGGCGCTGATCCTCATCGTCGTCGGCGCGGTCGAAGCCTTCTTCCAGGGCTTGTGGACGATGTTTTCTTCGTCCGACGGCCACCACGAGCGCGACGTCTGGCTGCAGCCTCGGCCGCTGGCTTGTCGCCGGCCTCACGTTCCAGCTCGCCGCCGATGTTCTGGAGACCGCGGTCACCACGAGCTGGGACGAGGTGGGACGGCTTGGCGCGATCGCGGCGATCCGCACCTTCCTCAACTATTTCCTCGAGCGCGATCTGGGCGAGGTCAGAGAGAGGCAGACCCCCAGCGACCGCGGAACATGAGGCCGCGCCGAGGAAGCGTCATGCCTCCAGCGCCTGGTCGAGATCGCGGATCAGATCCTCGGCGGTCTCGAGGCCGACCGAGAGCCGGATGACGTCGTCGCCCGCGCCGGCCGCGGCGCGCTGCTTGTCTGTAAGCTGGCGATGGGTGGTCGAGGCCGGGTGCAGAATGAGGCTGCGGGTGTCGCCGATATTGGCGAGATGCGAGAAGAGGCGCACGCCCTCGACCAGTTTCACACCGGCCTCGAAGCCACCCTTGACGCCGAAAGTGAACACCGCGCCCGCGCCCTTGGGCAGATATTTTTGCGCGAGCTTGAAGTAGGGGCTTGCCTCGAGGCTGGCGTAGGACACCCAGGCGACCTTCGGGTGCTCCACGAGAAATTCGGCGACCTTCCGCGCGTTCTCGACATGGCGCTCCATCCGCACATGCAAGGTCTCGACGCCGGTGATGGTGAGGAAGGCGTTCATCGGCGCAAGCGAGGGGCCGAAGTCGCGCAAGGCAACGGCGCGCGCCTTCATGGTGAAGGCGAAATCGCCGAAATTCTCGAAGAACCTCAGGCCATGATAGGCGGGCTCCGGCTCGGTCAGCGAGGGAAAGCGTCCCCCTTGCGCCCAGTCGAACCGGCCCGATTCGACCACGACGCCGCCAAGCGCGGCGCCGTGCCCGGCGAGGAACTTGGTGGTCGAATGGACGACAATGTCGGCGCCGTGCTCGATCGGCCGGCAGAGGTAGGGGGTGGCGAGCGTGTTGTCGACGATCAGCGGCAGGCCCGCCTCATGCGCGACCTTCGCCACGGCCTCGATGTCGACCACGACCCCGCCCGGATTGGCGAGATTCTCGATGAAGATCGCCTTGCACTTCTCGGTCAGCGCGCGGCGGAAGTTCTCCGGCTCGGTCGGATCGACGAAATGGCACGTCCAGCCGAGCTTCTTGAACGAGAGGCCGAACTGGGTGAGCGAGCCGCCATAGAGGTTGCGCGAGGCGACGAATTCGTCGCCCGGCTCCATGAGGGTAAAGAAGGTGAGGAACTGCGCCGCGTGTCCTGAAGCGGCGGCGACCGCCGCGCGGCCGCCTTCGAGCGCCGCGATCCGCTCCTCCAGGACCGCGACCGTCGGGTTGGTGAGCCTGGAATAGATGTAGCCGAAATTGTGCAGGTTGAAGAGCGATGCGGCGTGGTCGACGTCGTCGAACACATAGGCCGTCGTCTGGTAGATCGGCGTCGAGCGCGCGCCGGTGGTCGGGTCGGGCGCGGCGCCGGCGTGGATCGCGCGGGTCTCGAAGCCGTAAGCGAGATTGGCCGAGGGCGCCGGGCGGCTTTTCGTCCGCCGCGCGAGCGGCGGCGCCGGCGGGCGGTTCTGGATGATGCCGCTGTTGACGCCGCTCCACGACAATTCGCCCCCGAGCCGCCCGAACTCGATCTTCGGGCAGCGGTTCATGATCACTTCGAGCCCGGCAGCCTCCGCGGTCTTCGCCGCCTCGTCGTTGCGGACGCCGAGCTGCATCCACACGACCTTGGCGCCGATGGCGATCGCGTCGGCGACGATTCCAGGCGCGGCTTTCGGATTGCGGAACAGGTCGATCATGTCGACGTGACCGGGGATGTCGCGCAGGGAGGCGTAGACCGTTTCGCCAAGCAGGGTCTTGCCGGCGATGCCGGGATTGACCGGGATCACGCGATAGCCTTTGCCCTGCAGATACTTCATGACGAAGTAGCTCGGGCGGTTCCAGTTGGGCGAAGCGCCGACGAGCGCGATCGTGCGCACCCGCTCGAGGATCGAGCGGATTTTCGCATCGGAATAGGGGATCGGTTCGAGGTCGGCCATGGCGCCCGCTTGGTGTGAAGAAGCCCACCCTTAGCGCAAAAGCGGGGCGGATTTCACCTCATCCGCTTTCGCCTCATGGCCGCGGCTCCGGCGCGCGCTTCTCGAGCGGCAGGCCGGCCGCGGCCCATCCGTCGGAGCCCTCGGGATACCAGTCGACGTTCGTGTAGCCGAGCGCCAGCGCGCGCCTGGCCGCGTTCCACGACATCCAGCAATTCTTGAGGCAATAGAACACGAGCGGACGCGCGCGGCCGCCGAGCGCCTTGTCGAGCCCGCGCCGGAAATAATCCAGCATGACGGGTGCGAGTTCGCCGTAGCCGGTGTCGGGTAGCCAGATGCTGCCGGGGATGTCGAACCGCGGCTTATCGCGCCAGACGACGTCTTTGGGCAAAGTCTTGGGACGCGGCGGCTGCGGCAGGACGTCGATGAACGCAGCGTCACCCGCGCGCCACATCGCCTCTGCCTCTTCGGTTGAGAGCACGCGCGCGCCCTTGAGGCTCGCAGGCGTCGGCGCCCGATAGTCGCTCTGCCGGTAGGAATCCGGCTCCCTGGGCGCATCGCCCGCCGCCGCGAAGGTTGCGAGGACAGCGAAGCCGAGGGCGGCAGCGAGAGCTGGCCGCAGGTTGGTTCTGGTCATCGGTTTTCGCAATAGCTCACTATTTCAGGCCGCTGCAAATCCGGATGGTCGCCGACCGCGACCGACTGGCGTTTTCACTTAGCGGAGACTAGGTTAACAATGGCATTGAAGAGATTGTCGGTTCGATTCTGTCTGGCTCCATCATAACCCAATGACATCGTCCAATTCGTCACCATCGAGCGCAAAGTCGCCGGCGAAACTCACCGGCTTCAAAGCCCTGACCTTCGACTGCTACGGCACGCTGATCGACTGGGAATCAGGGATGATCGAGGCGCTCAAACCCCTGACCGGCAACGCGCCTCGGAAGCTCACGCGCGACGAGATCCTCGAAGCCCACGCGCGCCACGAATCCTCGCAGCAAGTCCAGACTCCGGCCAAGCCCTATCGCGATCTTTTGGCGACCGTTTATCGTCGCCTCGCCGAGGAATGGGGCGTCGTCGCAAGCTGGGCTGACTGCGCGGCTTACGGTCGGTCCATCCGGAACTGGCCGGCGTTCGCCGATTCCGCCGCCGCGCTTCAGTATCTCAAGCGGCAGTACAAACTGGTCATTTTGTCGAACGTCGACAACGAGAGCTTTTCCTTCAGCAACGAAAAGCTCGGAGTTGATTTCGATGCGGTCTACACCGCCGAGGACTGCGGCTCCTACAAGCCCTCGAGGCGCAATTTCGACTACATGCTCGCCAAGCTCGGGACGCTCGGGATCGGGGAGAAAGACATCCTGCACACCGCCGAGAGCCTGTTCCACGACCACGGACCGGCGAACGAGCTTGGCCTCGCATCATGCTGGATTCACCGCCGCCACAGCCAAGAGGGCTCGGGCGCGACCGTCGCGCTCAAGCAGGCGCCCAGATACGACTTTCGCTTCGAGAGTCTGGCCGACATGGTCAAGGCGCATCAGCAGGCGCTGAAGGGCTGAATGGACAAGCCGCCGATCGTCTACGACGACTTCGCCAGGATCGACATCCGCATCGGCCGCATCGTCGCGGTCAGGCCGTTCGAGCGGGCGCGAAATCCCTCGTATAAGGTGGAAGTGGACTTCGGCCCGCTCGGCAGGAAATGGTCGAGCGCCCAGATCACCAGTTATTCCGAGGCGGATCTCATCGGCCGCCTCGTCGCTTGCGTCGTCAACTTTCCGCCCCGCAACATCGCGGGCTTCCAGTCAGAAGTGCTGATTCTCGGGGCCAAGAACATGCGGTCGGAGGTGATCCTGCTTTCGCCGGTCGCCGACATCGCGCCGGGCGAGCCGGTTTTCTGATTTAAAGTCCGAACCCAGCGGCGCTCCGCGCCCGCGAACAAAGCCATCGAGGGGCGAGCCATATGAAACGCATCGCGGGTCTTCTGACGGTCGTCGCTTTCGTGGGGCTCGCCTCCGGCTTCGCCGCGGTCGCCCAGACCAGACCGTCCGCGCCGGTCAAGCCAAAGGGCGCGCCCAGCCACAAGGTCCCTATGAGACATGATCAGCTCACGCTCTATCCTCACGGCCGGCCCGCGCGTCGCGAGCCGGCGTACAGCTACACCCGGCATCGGTTCGATCAGCCGTCGGCGATCCACAACACCTTCATGGGCGTGCAGCGCTGGTGAGCGATCCGTTCGGTCCGACCACTTCGCGCCTCGGAGCACGCGGGACGGCGGTCGCGACCCCGGGATGATGCTGACTGCAAGAGCCTGGGAAGCTTGCCATCGATTGCCGGCGGCGCCATGGTTGGCGTTCGCCAGGACGGGTTCCGGGCTCGGGTCCAAATACGCCGCCGTCGCGCGGGAAAGCCTGTGGGCTATCCGGAGGGAGGATCCGGAGGGAGGATCGACATGAGAACGCCCATGCTCACGGTTGTAGTCGGAGTCGCTGTCATGATTTCGCTATCCGCCTTCCCGACCAAGACCTGGTCAATGGGCGGTGGCTCCCCAGTTCGCGCCTGCGCGGTCGACCTCCGCGCAATGTGCGGGCACGTCAGACCTGGCGGGGGGCGAGTTCATGGGTGCTTCGCATCGCACATCGCCGAGCTGTCGACCGCTTGCACGGACAAGCTGTCGAGAGTTGCGTATGTTGCAAAGGAATGCGAGGGCGACATCCGGAGATTGTGCGGCGGCGTCAAGCAAGCGGGCGAAATCCGCGGCTGCATGAAAGCGCGGATGGCTGATGTCGGACGACAATGCAAGGCAGCGCTTGCGCGTATGGCTATGCCCAACAGCCCTAACAGATAGGATAAGAATCTCGCCAGGCTCGTAAGGAATCAGGATGGGCGCGCTCGGACGAACAGTAATTCTCGGCTCATTGCCTGTTCTGATGCTGGCGGCAGGGGGGAGGGAGGCAGGGTCAGCCACGATCAACCCGGCGTTGGTCGGCGCTTGGACACCCTCGATAGCCGATTGCTCGCGACTGTTTGAGAGAACGAGCCGGGGTATCTCGTTCAAGCAGCCTATCGACAGGTTTGCTCAAGCCGCAATTATCCGGCCTGGGGAAATCGAAGGCCCGTCAAGCGTGTGCCGGCTCCTTAAGGTCAGCCGCGCAAAGGACACGATATCCGCGACAACGGAATGCAGAGACACGGTCGGCTATT
Organism: uncultured Alphaproteobacteria bacterium; assembly: GCA_963742305.1. Classification (GTDB taxonomy): domain Bacteria; phylum Pseudomonadota; class Alphaproteobacteria; order Rhizobiales; family Beijerinckiaceae; genus Roseiarcus. Next base: position 21,026 of record CAVULN010000008.1, on the reverse strand, counting down.
TGTCTATGGACGTCACTATAAAGATCCAATCCGCGCGCCAGATCGTCTACAGCGCGACCGGCGGCGAGGAACTCAATGTGACTTATCTGAAGTGCCCGATGTGACAGCGGCTGCTGCAGGGTCCTCTTAAAGAGTTGAGAGGCGCCGTTATTTGGCTGGCCATTCCCGTTCGGGCACGACCTTGTAAGGATAGTCGGCTTCGATATAGCCGTGAGCCTTCTGCCTCTTGGGCAAAATCGGCTTGTCGTGCGGCAGGTCGCGATGCGGGATTTGACCCAGAAGGTGAGAAATGACGTTCAGCCGGGCGCGCCGCTTGTCGTCGGAGCGGACCACATACCAGGGCGCCCATGAGGTGTCGGTGGCCTTGAACATGTCGTCGCGGGCGCGCGAGTAGTCATACCAGCGGCTGTAGGACTTGAGGTCCATCGGCGACAGCTTCCAGACCTTCCGTGGATCGCTGATCCTCGCCTCGAGCCGGCGGGTCTGTTCCTCCTCGCTCACCTCCAGCCAGTATTTGACGAGGATGATTCCCGATTCGACAATCGCTTTCTCCACCGCTGGCGTCAGTGCCAGAAAGCGCTTCACCTGCTCGAGCGGGCAGAATTCCATTACCCGCTCGACGCCGGCGCGATTGTACCAGCTGCGATCGAAGATCACGATTTCGCCTGCGGCAGGCAGATGGCGGATATAACGTTGAATATACATCTGCGACTTTTCGCGCTCGGTCGGCGCGGGCAGCGCGACCACACGATAGACGCGAGGGCTGACCCGCTCGGTGATCGCCTTGATGACGCCGCCCTTGCCCGCGCCGTCGCGGCCCTCGAAAAGGACCACGACCTTCAATCCCTTGGCGACGACCCAGAGCTGGAGTTTGACCAGTTCCCCGTGCAGATGCGCGAGTTCGCGCTCGTAGTCCTTGCCGCTTAACTTGTCTTGAGTTTCCGAGGCGTTGTCGCTTTCGGCCTTCCTGGGCTTGTTCGGACGTTTTGCCACAGCCGTGTTCTCCTCACGCTTCAATGTTTACATCATGCACCTGTATGCCTAATAAGGACAGGGGCTCCGACCGAGCTAGGCGGCCCGAAAGCGCTAGTTTCGCCGTTGCGTCGAGTTTCGAGGGGAGCAGTGCTCAGCTATGAGATTTTGAGCCCCGCTTCTGATAAGGTCGGGTGCGGATAAGGTGCGGAGCAGAGCCAGAATGACTTTTCGTCGGCGCGTTGCTGCATCGGCCCTGCTGCTGGGCTTCGGAGCGTGCGCTCTCTCTGTGGGCGGGCAGCCACAGGATGGTGTCTCATGGATTCCGGCGGCGCACGCTCAGGGCCCCCTCCGGAATCTGATCGCCCGCCTGCGGGGCCAGAAGCTGCCGGATGGCATCGTCAAGTCGAACGGCCGCATCGAGGCGACTCAGGTCGACGTTTCGTCGAAATATCCAGGTCGACTGGCCGAAGTGACGGTCGAGGAAGGCTCGAGCGTCACCAAGGGCCAGGCAATCGCCCGGATCACCTCGCCGGAATACGAGGCGCAGCTGCGAGCAGCCAAAGCCGACGTACAGAAGGCCAATGACGCGCTGGCGGCGGCGGAGGCGGAAATCACCTCTCGCCAGAGCGCCCTCGAGTTCGCCAAGTCCGATTTCGAGCGTGGCCAGGAACTGATGAAGACCGGCTTCATCACCAAGCAGGTGTTCGAACAGCGCAAGCGCAACTTCGACTCCGCGGTGGCGGCGGTGCAGAGCTTCACCTCGCAACGCGATCAGGCGCTCTCGCAGATTGCGAACGCGGAGGCGGAGGTCGATCGCGTCCAGTCGATCATCGATGATCTGACGCTGGTGTCGCCGCGGCTTGGACGCGTTCAATATCAGCTGGCGCGCGCGGGCGAGGTCGTGGCCGCCGGCGCGCCGATCGTGACGATCCTCGATCTCACCGACGTCTACATGACGATCTTCCTGCCCGCGGCGGACGCGGGGCGCCTTGCGGTCGGCGACGAGGCTCGCATCATCCTTGATCCGGTCCCCGACTATGTCATTCCGGCGAGCGTCAGCTTCGTCGCCGCCGACGCGCAGTTCACTCCGAAGACCGTCGAGACCACGGACGAGCGGGCGAAGCTGATGTTCCGCATCAAGCTGAAGATCGATGCGCAAGTGCTTCAGCAGTTCTATACCCGTGTGAAGACTGGCGTCCGCGGCCTGGGCTTCGTCCGCACCAAGCCGGATGTGGAGTGGCCCGCCGACCTGCAAGTCAAGCTTCCCAAGGCGCCGGCAGGGAAAGCGCCCGAGCCGGCCGCGGCCAATCCAGAGGCCAAGGCGCCCGACGCGAAATGACTGGCGAGCCCGTCGTTCGGGTCAAGGCCGTATCGCATCGCTATGGCGCTACGGTCTCGCTCGCGGACGTTAGCATCGACATTCCCTCACGCATCATGGTCGGCGTGATCGGGCCGGACGGGGTCGGCAAGTCAACTCTGCTCGGGCTCATCGCGGGGGTGAAGACAATTCAGGCGGGAGAGGTCTTCGTCTTCGACAAGACCATCGCCAACAAGGAGACATTGCGCGAGATCCGCGGCCGCATCGCCTATATGCCGCAGGGCCTCGGCCGCAATCTCTACCCGACGCTCTCCGTGTTCGAGAACATTGATTTTTTCGGCCGACTGTTCGGATTGTCCGCAACCGAGCGCCGCACGAAGATCGACGAGCTGCTGACGGCGACGAGCCTCGAGAAGTTCGAGGCCCGGCCCGCCGGCAAGCTTTCCGGCGGCATGAAGCAGAAGCTGAGCCTCTGCTGCGCGCTCATCAACGATCCCGACCTGCTCATCCTCGACGAGCCGACCACCGGCGTCGATCCGCTGTCGCGCGGCCAGTTCTGGGACCTCATCAACACGATCCGCGCGCGCCGGCCGCAGATGAGCGTGATGGTCGCCACCGCGTACATGGACGAAGCCGAGCGCTTCGACTGGCTGATGGCGATGGACGACGGAAAGATCATCGCCACGGGCACGCTGAAGGAGCTGCTTGCCAAGACCGGCGAGCCCAATCTCGACGACGCCTTCATCGCCATGATGCCCGAGGCGAAGCGCGCCCTGCACAAGAAAGTGGTGGTGCGCCCGCGCGTGGCCTCCCCGGACGAGACGCCGGCGATCGAGGCGGAGGGGCTGACCCGCCAGTTCGGCGACTTCGTCGCCGTCGATCATGTCAGCTTCAAAATCGCCCGCGGCGAGATCTTCGGCTTCCTCGGTTCGAACGGCTGCGGCAAGTCGACGACCATGAAAATGCTGGTCGGTTTTCTGCCGGCAAGCAGCGGCACATGCAAGCTGTTCGGCGAGCCGATGGGCTCGAACGACATGCAGGCCCGGCGCAACGTCGGCTATATGACCCAGGCTTTCTCGCTCTACGGCGAATTGACGGTCGCGCAGAACCTCATGCTGCATGCCGAACTCTACCATTTGCCGAATGAGAAGATCGGGCCTCGAATCGAGGAGCTGCTCGATCGCTACGATTTGAGGTCGGTCGTCAATTCTCGCCCCGACAGCCTGCCGCTCGGCATGAAGCAGCGCCTCCAGCTTGCGGTCGCGGTGCTGCATGAACCCTCGATTCTGATCCTCGACGAGCCGACGTCTGGCGTCGACCCGATCGCGCGCGACGCCTTCTGGCGCACGCTGATCGATCTCTCGCGCGACGACGGGGTGACGATCTTCGTCACGACCCATTTCATGAACGAGGCCGACCGCTGCGACCGCATCTCGCTCATGCACGCGGGCAAGGTGCTCGCCGTCGGGGCGCCGCAGGAGCTGGTCAAGGAGCGCGGCAGCTCATCCCTTGAAGACTGCTTCGTCGGCTATCTCGCGGAAGCCGCTGGCATCGACATGTCGAAAAAGGCCGAGGCGCTCGCGCCGGCCGTCGCCGAAGCCGCAGCGCCCGAGCGCCCGAAGCGCTTCAAGATCGGCCGCCTTTGGGCCTACGCGCGGCGCGAGACTGTCGAACTCTTGCGCGATCCGATCCGGCTCGCTTTCGCGCTCGTCGGTCCCATCATTCTCATGTTCGCCTTCGGCTATGGCATCTCGTTCGACATCGAGAACCTGCAGACCGCGAGCTTCGATCAGGACGAGACGCCGGAGAGCCGCGAGCTGCTTCAGGGTTTCGACGGATCGCGCTATTTCGCGGTCCAGCCCCCGATCAAGACGCCGGACGATATGGAGCGGCGCCTCAGGAGCGGGAATACACAGATCGTGGTCGAAGTGCCGCCCGGATTTGGCCGGGACCTTCTCAACAAACGGACGCCGGAGGTCGACGCGACAGTCGACGGCGCGATGACGTTCCGCGGCGAGACGGCGAAGAACTACGTGACCCGCGTGATCCGGAAGCAAGGAGAAGAGTTGCAGCGGAGCCTGCACCGCGCCGGCAGTCCCAATGCCTGGAACTCCGACGATATCCAGACCCGCTTTCGCTACAATCAGGCTTTTCTCAGCGTGAACGCGATGGTGCCCAGCATTTTCATGCTGCTCCTGTGCCTGATCCCGGCGATCATGTCGGCGATCGCGGTCGTGCGCGAGAAGGAGACTGGCTCGATCGCCAACTTCCGCTCGACGCCGATCACCCGGCTCGAGTACCTGATCGGCAAGCAGCTTCCCTATATCGCGGTCGCGATGATCGCCTTCTTCGCCCTGCTCATGATCGCGATTTTCATTTTCCGCGTGCCGCCGAAGGGACCGTTCCTCGTGCTGCTCGTGGGAACGATCGTCTATGTCATTGCAACCGTAGGGTTCGGCGTTCTGATCTCGTCTTTCACCCGGACACAGGTCGCGGCCGTCTTCGCGACGGCGATTCTCTCGATCGTGCCGGCAGTCAATTTCTCCGGGATGCTCGCGCCGGTCTCGTCACTGTCGGGCGGAGCGAGGATCATCGGCCTGTCGTTCCCCTCGTCCTGGTACCAGCAGGTTTCGGTCGGCGTATTCGCCAAGGCGCTCGGCATCGCCGACCTCTGGCGCGACATTGCTGCGATCGCGTTCATCGCGCTCGTGTTCCTGGCTTTGTCGCTGGCCCTGCTTCGCAAGCAGGAGACCTGAGATGACGGCGTCTTCGCCGCCGCCGGCCCCACATCTCGCGGAGGTGAAGCCGCTCACCTTCGTCGACCATGTCGTCAACATCTTCCATCTGGTCATCAAGGAACTGAGAAGCATCCGGGCTGACCCGACGATGCTCATCCTGGTCGTCTACGCCTTCAGCATCTCGGTCAACACGGTGGCCACCGGCGCAGTAACCGAGGCGACCAATCTCTCGGTCGGCATCGTCGACGAGGACGGCTCGGACCTGTCGCGGCGGATCGCCGAGGGGCTTCGGCTGCCGACCTTCCAGCCGCCGGTGCACATCACGGCTTCCGAGATCGACCCGTTGATGGATCAGGGCAAGCTCCTGTTCGTGGTCGAGATTCCGCCGAACTTCGAGGCGGACGTCCGCGCCCAGCGCAAGACCGGCATCCAGATCAATGTCGACGCGACGGCGGTCGCCCAGGCTGGCAATGGCGCAGGCTACCTCAACACGGCGATCGCCAACGAGATCGAGAGGTTCATCTCCGGGCGGGAGGGCGCGGCTGCGGGCTTGATCAATCTCGTGGTGCGCGCCGCCTTCAATCCGAACCTCAAGACGGCGTGGTTCTCGGCGATGACCCAGGTCATCAACCAGATCACGCTGCTCACCGTCATCCTCACCGGCGCGGCGCTGATCCGCGAGCGCGAACAGGGCACGGTCGAGCATCTCCTGGTGATGCCGGTCGTGCCGTCGGAGATCATGCTCGCCAAGATGATCGCCAACGGCCTCGTCATCCTGGTCGCAGCGATGCTGTCGCTGCAGTTCGTCGTGCACTGGTGGATCGGCTCGCCGATCAACGGGTCTTTGCTTCTGTTCCTGCTCGGGGCTGCGATCTATGCGCTGGTCGTGGCGGCGCTCGGCATCATGCTCGGCACGCTCGCCACGACAATGGGCCAGTTCGGTCTGCTCGCCATGCCGGTGCTGATCGTCACGCAATTGCTCTCGGGCAGCGCCACGCCGATGGAGAGCATGCCTATCTGGCTGCAATATTTCATTCAGACAATCAGCCCGACGCCGCATTTCGTGCAATTCGCCCAGGCGGTGCTGTTCCGCGGCGCCGACATCACACTCGTCTGGCGTCCGCTCGTTGCGATGTTCGCGATTGGCGTCGTCTATTTCACCATCGCCAGCGTCCGCTTCCGCAAGGTCATCTTCGGCGGCTGACGCGGTCGCTGCGCAACTCGCAAATGACAGCTGGCGCGCGCCTAATATTGGGCTAATGGTTAGCCCCCGTATCGCTGCGCCCGGCTTGACGTCCCAAACCACGCGAGTGCAAGGTGTCGTACGATCGACAAACGCAGAACCGTGGTTCCGGGCGCTTGAGCGACCGAAGTCACGCGAACAAGGGAGAGAAGCTTGCCCAAGTCCAATTGGCCCGCCGGCGTCAGCCGCCGCAGACTGGTCACATCAGCGGGAGCTCTGGCCGCCGCGCAATTCGCCAGTCCGTTCGTCATCCGCGCGCGCGCCGCGGACGCGGTCAAGATCGGCCTCGACAATCCGCTGACCGGCACCTACGCCGCTCCAGGCAAGAATGAGCTTGTCGGCTGCCAGATGGCGCTCGACGAGATCAACGCCAAGGGAGGCATTCTGGGGCGCCAGGTCGAGCTCGTCGTCGAGGATTCGACCAGTGGCGACGCCGGCACGGCGGTGCAGAAGGCGCGCAAGCTCATCCAAGGCGACAAGGTCAACTTCCTGCTTGGCAACGTGAACTCGGCTCTCGCGCTCGCCATGGCGCAGGTGTCGAACGAAAACAGCGTGCTGCACATCGTGCCCGGAGGCCATACCGACGCCATCACTGGCAAGAGCTGCCACTGGAACGTGTTTCGCGTCTGCAACACCACCGAGATGGAGGCCAACGCGGTCGCGAGCGCGCTGATCAAGGATTATGGCAAGAAGTACTATTACATCACGCCCGATTACGCCTTCGGCCACACCCTGGAAGCCGGCATGGTCAAGGCGATCGCGAAGCTTGGCGGCGAGAGAATGGGCGGCGACCTGACGCCGCTCGGCACGGTGGACTTTTCCTCCTATCTGATCAAGGCGCAGGCGGCGAACCCCGACGTCATCGTTTTCCTCGTCCAGGGCGACGACATGTTGAACGCCCTCAAGCAGGCGGTGCAGTTCGGGCTGCAGAACAAGGTGCATCTCGCCGGCGCGCAGCAGGAGATGGAGCCGCTCGAAGGCCTGCCGCCCGAGGCGCGGATCGGCGCCTGGGTCATGGAATGGTATTGGAACCAGCCGGGCGTGCCGCATGTGGCCGAATTCGTCGAGGCGACCAAAAAGCGCACCGGACGCGTGCCGACCGCGCGCACCTGGTTCGGCTATGTGTCGGTCTGGACCTGCGCGCACGCCGCCGCCGCGGCCAAATCGCTCAAGGCCGTCGACATGGCCAAGGCGCTGCAGGACTTCCATCTGCCGCCTGAGATCGCGCTCGGGCCGAATCCGGCCTTCTACCGCGCCGGCCAGAACCAGCTTCTCGCATCGCTGTTCGTCGGCGTCGCGCAGGCCAAGGGCTCGGCGCCGGACGATCTGTTCAAAGTCACCAAGGTGGTCAATGGCAAGGATGTTGCGGGAACCGTCGAGGAGAGCGGCTGCAAGATGACCTGGCCGGCCTGAGCGGCGGCAACGCGGGGGATCGGGCGTCGGCTGAAACTTGAAAGCTGAGAGGTCCGCTGAACCGGGGAGGGAAGAAATGGCCAACGTCATTCCGCGGCGGATGAGCCGCCGTGGTGTTGTCCGGTCGGGGCTGGCGGTCGCCGGCGCGCAGATTTTCGTTCCCTTCGTCAGGCGCGCCCGCGCCGCGGACGCGGTCAAGATCGGGCTCGACAATCCGTTGACCGGCACCTATGCGGCGCTGGGCAAAAACGAGCTAGTCGGCTGCCAAATGGCCCTTGACGAAATCAACGCCAAGGGCGGCATTCTGGGCCGTCCGGTCGAACTCGTGATCGAGGATTCGACCAGCGCGGACGCCGGCGTTGCGGTGCAGAAGGCGCGCAAGCTGATCGACAGCGACAAGATCGATTTCCTCCTCGGCAACGTCAACTCGGCGCTCTCTCTCGCGATGGCGCAGGTTTCGAATGAAAAGAACGTCCTGCACATCGTGCCCGGAGGCCATACCGACGCCGTCACCGGCTCAAGCTGCCACTGGAACGTTTTCCGCGTCTGCAACACAACCCAGATGGAGGCGAATGCGGTCGCCGACGCGCTGATCAAGCAGTACGGCAAGAAGTTCTATTACATCACGCCCGACTACGCGTTCGGCCACACGCTCGAGGCCGGGCTTGTGAAGGCGACCGCCCCGCTCGGCGGCGTGAAGATCGGCGGCGACCTCACTCCGGTCGGCTCCGTCGATTTCTCCTCCTACCTCATCAAGGCGCAAGCGGCGAAGCCCGATGTCATCATGTTCCTGCTCGGGGGCGACGACATGCTCAACGCCCTCAAGCAGGCCGTGCAGTTCGGGCTGCAGAACAAGGTGCATCTCGCCGGCGCGCAGCAGGAGATGGAGCCGCTCGAGGGCCTGCCGCCCGAGGCGCGGATCGGCGCCTGGGTCATGGAATGGTACTGGAACCAGCCAGGCGTGCCGCATGTCGCGGATTTCGTCGAGGCGACCAAGAAACGCACGGGCCGTGTGCCGACGGCGCGCACCTGGTTCGGCTACGTGTCGGTCTGGACCTGCGCGCTCGTTGCCGCCAAGGTCAATTCGCTGAAGGCGGTGGACATGGCGAAGGCCTTGCAGGACTTTCATCTGCCGCCTGAAGTCGCGCTGGGGCCGAACCCGGCTTTCTACCGCGCCGGCCAGAACCAGCTTCTCGCATCGCTGTTCGTCGGCGAAGCGCAGGCCAAGGGCTCGGCGCCGGACGATCTGTTCAAGGTCGCCAAGGTGGTCAACGGCGCGGAGGTCGCGGGAACCGTCGAGGAGAGCGGCTGCAAGATGACGTGGCCGGCTTGAGCGCCCCGCCAGGAACAGCGAGCCGTCCGCCGCCGACCTCCTTTTGGCGAACAGTGAATCGCGGCGCATGACCCAGGTCGTTCTGTTCAACGTCTTCAACGGGCTGATCGTCGGCGCGTTCTATGCGCTGATGGCGCTTGGCCTGTCGCTGATCCTTAACTTGAGCGGGGTGATCAATTTCGCCCATGGCGGATTTCTGGCGCTCGGCGCCTATCTCGCCTACACGCTGATCCCCTATATCGGATTTTGGGGAGCGCTGATCGTCGCGCCGCCGCTGACCGCGGTGCTCGGGCTTGCCGTCGAGCGGCTCTTGATCCGCCCGCTCTATGGCCAGGACCCCCTCTACGGCCTGCTTTTGACCTTCGGCCTCGCCTACATCTTCGAGGACGTGACGCGCCTCATCTGGGGCGCGCAGAGCGTGCCGTTTCAGGTCCCCGCCTGGCTGATGACCTCGCTGTCGAGCCAGCTCTTTTTCATCACCGGCTATCGCGTGTTCATGGTGATCATCGTGACCGCGGCGGTCGCAGGCCTGTTCGCCGTGCTCAAATACACCCGGCTCGGCATGCGCATTCGCGCCGGCACGCGCGACCTCGACACGGTCTCGACGCTCGGCGTCAACGTCAGGGTGCTGCGCAGCCTCAACTTCGGCATCGGCATCTACATGGCCGGCCTCGCCGGCGTGCTCGCGGCCGGTCTGCTCGGCCTCTCGCCTACCATCGGCGCCAATTTGATCATGCCGAGCTTCGTGGCGATCATCGTCGGCGGCCTTGGCAGCCTGCTTGGCACGCTGCTCGGCGGCCTCTTGATCGGCGTCGCCTCCGGACTGGCGGCGGTCTACTTTCCGTCCGCTACCGAGGCGGTGATCTATGTGATGATGGGGTTGGTGCTGCTGGTCAGGCCGCGCGGCCTGCTCGGCGAAGAGGGGAGAATGCATTGAGCGCCGCCCGCGTCCGCATCTTCGATGCGGCGATTTGCCTCGTGCTGTTGGCGATGCCGTTCTGGATGGGCGCCATCGGCGGCTATACGGAGCTCGCCACCCGCATCGTGGTCATGGGGCTGGCGGCGATGTCGCTCAACTTCCTGCTCGGCTTCACCGGGGTTCTCTCCTTTGGCCACGCCGCCTATTTCGGGCTCGGCGCCTACGGGACGGCGATGGGCATCAAGTATCTCGGCGCGGGAACCATCCCGGCCATGGCGCTCGGCGTGATCGTCGCGACGATCGCGGCGATGATCATCGGCGCCCTGATTGTCAGGCTGCGCGGCGTCTATTTCGCGATGGTCACGATCGCCTTCGGCCAGGTGTTCTATTTCATCGCCTTTCGGTGGAACTCGGTGACCGGCGGTGACGACGGGCTGACCGGCTGGCACCGACTGCCGATCGACTTCGGCTTCGCGAAGCTCGACATTTTCCAGAACGACAAGGCGTTCTATTATTTCTCGCTGGTGATTTTCGCCGTCTGCGTCGGCGCGATGGCGAAGATCCTCGATTCGCCATTCGGGCGCTCGCTGATCGCCATTCGTGAAAATGAGCGGCGCGCGCGATTTCTCGGCGTGCCGATAGAATGGCACGTCTGGCTGTCGTTCGTGATTTCGTGCCTGTTCGTCAGCGTCGCGGGGGCGCTCTACGCCCTTCTCAACAATTTCACCGATCCCCGGGCGTTGCGCTTCGACCTCTCAGGCAACTTTGTTATCATGGCGGTGCTCGGCGGCATGCGCTCGTTCTGGGGCCCGCTGATCGGCGCGGCGATTTTCGTCGCGCTGCAGGATTATGTGTCGAGCCACACCCAGAACTGGATGTCGGTGATCGGGCTGGTGTTCGTGCTGGTGGTCCGCTTCTTTCCGCGCGGAGTGTTGGGCATGTTGCGCGGCGGAGCCAAAACATGACTCTGCTTCAGGTCGACGGCGCATCGAAGCGGTTCGGCAGCCTCGTCGCCATCGACGGCGTGTCGCTGACCATCGAGCCGGGCGAACTGCGCGCGATCATCGGTCCGAACGGCGCGGGCAAGACGACGTTCTTCAACCTGGTCAGCGGTCTGTTCGCGCCGAGCGCGGGCTCGATCCGGTTTGAGGGCCGCGATATTACTGCGCTCGCTCCCGACGAGCGGGTCAGGCGCGGCATGGCCCGCACCTTCCAGATTACCGAGGTTTTTCCGGATCTCTCGGTCGCCGACAACCTCCGCGTCGCGGTCGAGATCGCGGCCGGCTATCGCCTCAGGCCCTGGGTTGGCCCCGAGGCGCGGGCGGCGGTGGCGGCGCGCGTCGCGGAGCTTTTGAGCCTGGGCGGGCTCACCGACAAGGCGGCCGCGCGCGCCGGCGCGCTGTCGCACGGCGACCAGCGGGCGACCGAGATCATGATGTCGCTCGCGCTTCGGCCCCGCCTGCTCATGCTCGACGAGCCGACAGCCGGCATGGGCGACCAGGAGACCTTCGACATCGCGCGCCTCATCCGCCGGCTGCATCGCCAGGAGGGACTGACGATCATGCTGATCGAGCACGACATGCGCGTCGTTTTCAACCTCGCCGACCGCATCATGGTGCTCGCCGAGGGCCGGGTGCTGGCGGAGGGGGCGCCGCAGGAAATCGCCGTGAGCGAAAGGGTCCAGGCCGCCTATCTCGGAAAGGCGGCGGCATGATCGCGCTCAAGGCTGAGGGTCTCCACAGCTTCTACGGCAAGAGTCACATCCTGCACGGCGTGAGCCTTGAAGTGCGCGAGGGCGAGATCGTCGCGCTTCTGGGCCGCAACGGCGCGGGTAAGACGACGACGCTGCGCTCTCTCATCGGCCTCACTCGCCCACGCACCGGCAAGGTCACGCTGTTTAGCGAGGACGTGACCGGATTCCCTCCTTACCGGATCGCCGAGGCGGGTGTCGGCTATGTGCCGGAGGGGCGGCGCATCTTCGCCAACCTGACCGTGGACGAGAACCTGCTGGTTCCAGTTGAGCGGCCCGGACCGTGGACCGTTCAGCGCGTCTATCAAACCTTTCCCCGCCTCGCCGAACGGCGGGGGAACAAGGGCGCCCAGCTCTCCGGCGGCGAGCAGGAGATGCTCTCGATCGCGCGCGCCCTCATTCTGAACCCGAGGCTCATCATGCTCGATGAGCCCTCGCAGGGCCTGGCGCCGCTGATCGTCGAGGACGTGTTCAAAATCGTCGTCGCCGCCCGGCGCGAAGGCGTCTCGGTCCTGCTGGTCGAGCAGAACGTGCGCGCTGCGGTCGAGATCGCCGACCGCGCCTATGTGCTCGACGACGGGCGGATCGTCTACGAGGGCGATGCGCGCGCCTTCGGCGCCGACGAGCAGCGGGTGCGCGAACTTGCCGGCGCCAGCGCCGAGAAGTGGGACATGGACGGCTAAAGGATCACATACGCGCGCCTCCAGCGCGCCCCGGCGACGCGTCGCGCCGCATCTTGCGGACGGGTCGATCTAACCTCTGAATCTTGGCGATATGGACGAATGCCGGTCCAAACTTGATTTGCCGCCGCGGCGCGCCCTATGAAAGGCGGGGGGCCAGCCCACACCTGAAGAACGATCGGGGCTCATCCGCCAAAGGATCAGTGGGAGGGCGCAAAAATGTTCAAACAATTGCTGACGCCGGTCGCCGGCAGCCTGCCGCTTTCATTTATCGTGGCGGCGCTCCCCGTTGCCGTTGTCCTTGTCCTTCTCGGCGTCCTCCGCCGGCCGGCGTGGCAAGCGTCGCTGGCGGGGCTCATCGTAGGGTTGATCATCGCGGTCGGAATCTGGACCCTGCCCTCCAACCTTGCGATCAACTCGGTCGCCAATGGCGTCGTGTTCGCGCTCTGGCCGGTCATGTGGATCGTCGTCAACGCCCTGCTTCTCTACAATATCGCTGTGGAGTTCGAACCGGTTCGACGCCTTTCGGGCCTGGGTTCTCAACCACCTTCCGAACGACCGCCGCGTCGTGCTGGTGGTGATCGGCTTCTGCTTCGGCGCGCTCCTGGAAGGCATCGCGGGTTTCGGAACGCCGGTGGCGATCACCTCCTCGCTGCTCATTCTGGTGGGCTTTCCCGCCCTTGAAGCGCTGGTTTTCGTGCTGATCTTCAACACCGCGCCGGTCGCCTTCGGCGCGCTCGGGGTGCCGGTGACCGTGCTGGGCGCGGTGACCGGCCTGCCCTCTCCCACTCTCGGCGCCATGATCGGACGCCAGTTGCCGTTCATCGCCCTTTTGCTGCCTTTCTACGTGATGGCGCTCTATGGCGGCCTCCGCTCGGTCAAGGCGCTGTGGCCTGTCCTGCTGGTCGCGGGCGGCTCGTTCGCCTTGTGCCAGTTCATCGCCTCCAATTTCATCAACTATGCGTTGACGGACGTTCTCTCCTCGCTGGGCTCGCTCATCGTGACCCTGCTGTTCTTGCAGGTCTGGAGGCCCATCCCGGATCCGCAATTCGCCGTGCGCGGGCAGGCGGAACTCGGCCATGTCCGCACTGCAGTGGGGCCGTGGCAGGGCTGGCTCCCATGGCTCATCGTGACCGCGGTCGTCATCCTGTGGACAACGCTCGAGATCTTCAAGATCGGCCAGCAGGCGATTCATTGGCCAGGCCTTGACAAGGCGATCTCGATCACCCTCTACAACGACAAGCCCTACGCCGCCGTCTGGTCGTTTCAGCCGCTCTCCACCGGCACTGCGATCCTGCTCGCTGCCATCATAACGGCGATCCTGGTCAAGCTCAGCGTCGGGGACTTCATGCGCTGCGTGGTGAAGACCATCCAGCAGGCCTGGATCGCCGTGGTCACCGTGTGCCTCATCGTCGGCCTCGCCTTCCTGATGAACTATTCCGGCATGGCCTACACCCTGGGGCTCGGCGCCTCCTCGGTCGGGCATGCGTTTGTGTTCGTCTCGCCTTTCCTCGGTTGGATCGCTGTGTTTCTGTCAGGCAGCGACACGTCGGGCAATGCGCTGTTCGGCAATCTTCAGGTGGTGGCGGCGAAACAGCTCAATCTCGATCCGGTGCTGTTTGCGGCGACCAATTCATCTGGCGGCGTCATGGGCAAGATGATCTCGCCGCAGAACATCGCGACCGGTGTCTCGGTCACGGATCTGCGCGGGCAGGAAGGCGTCGTTTTCGCCCGCACTTTCTGGCACAGCGTGATCCTGACCCTGTTCCTCGGTGTCCTGGTCGCGCTGCAGCAATACGTCTTCCCCGGCATCATCCCGCACTGAGGGCGTCCGGCGTTTACTTTTGGCAGAAGACGGCGAGAAGCGCCCCCTTCTCGCGGGCGGCGATCTCGCCCGCGCTGAGCGCGGCGGCGCCCTCGGGCGCAGATTCGCCGCTGCCGAGGAAACCGCGGACCGCATCCGGCGCAATGATCGCGTGGGGAGCCGCCAGCGCGACGCCGGCGACCCGCCTGGGGTCGCCGGCGATCGGCGCCACGAGGCCGACCAGCGCCCCGCCCCGATCAAACGCCGGGGCGCCGCCTGCGCTCTTGTCGAGCGCAGCCACGACCACGGGCCGCGTCTCGTCGCCCGCAAAAGAGGCCGAGCTTGCCGTGAGACGCTCTCCCGCGAAACCGAGAATGACGAGGTCCTGCGGCGGCGCGGCGAAGCGTGGGGCTTCGGCGGTCGCGGCAAAATCCCCCGTCAGAATTGCGAGCCCTGTCGCGGCGTCGGCGCGTTCGATCCGCACGGGCTTGCCGGCCACGGTCGGGTTCGGGCAGTCGCCTACATTGAGCGCGGTCAGCGCTTTGCGGGGCGCGATGACGAGCGCGGTCGCGGCAGGCGCCGGAACAGGCGCAGGCGAGGGACCTGAGCCTGGGGTGGGCGTCGCAACGGAGCCCGCGCCCGGCGCCGGGGTGGGGACGGGGAATGGCTCGAACGAATTGGCGACCGCGATCGCGATCCGGTTGAGCCGACCGGCCTCAGCGGCCGGATAGGCGAAATTGAAGCCGCGCAGGGGCGGGTTCGCCGCCGCGTTCTTGTCGAAGCGGGTGTAGAACGCCGTCGCCCCATCCTGTCCCGACACAACGAAAAACGCGTCCGGCTTGATCGCCTTGTAGATGACTTTGCGGGTCGGCGAGGGCGCCGACAGGCGCGCGTAGAGGGCGCCGAGGTCCGCGTCGTCGCTCGAAGCGAACGCGAGCTTTATGCCTGCCCCGGCGGTGATGAGCTTGAACGGCGCGCCGATCCTCGCGCCGCTCTTGGGGTCGGTGACGACCTGGAATCTGGCCGCGTCGCGCGCCTTCTGAGCCGCGGTGAGCAACGCCTTGAGCGCGGGCGGCGAGAGCAACCCGTCGGCAGGCGCTTTAACGCTCGCCTCAAAGGCGAGGATCGCGTCGCGGGTTCGCTTGCCGAAGTCGCCGTCGTTGACGCCGTTGTAAAACCCGAGCCACACGAGCGCGTCCTGCGCGGCCTTGCGGGTCGCTTCCGGCAAGGCGAGGAACGCCGCCTTCTGAGACGCGAACGCGGCGTCGGAGGCGGTCAAGCCGGCTGGCGGCGTTTGGGCGAGGACCGGTGAAATGAAGCCCAAGGCCAGCGTAAGGGCGAAACGGGCCGGCGTTGGTCTCATAAGCTCCTCCGATCCCCCCTGCGATGGCGCGAGCGGCTCGTTCGTCTCCGAGGCGTGGCCGCCCGCGAGACTGTTCATTGCGCGGGCGCGAAATCAAGCTTGGAACCAGCCCATATTTGTTGGGCCGCGGCTGAGATGGTTTTCGCCGACGGCGTCTCACCCGTGCTAGATTTGCCGCCTGTCGTCCGCCCAAAGACGATCCGAAGGCCGAACATGCTCTACGCTCTGCGCTCGCTCGCCGTCCTTTTGATCCTCCTCGCCGGGGCCGCCTCGGCAACCGAGCCCAAGCCGTTCGCGCGCGAGGACCTGGCGAGCGACGCGGTGCGGCTTGCCGAGACGTTGCGCATCGCCACCGCCGCGATCGGCGCGGAGGTCAAGGACAAGACACCGCAGCGATTGGCGAAGGCGGCGGCGAGCGCTGTCGCCGGCGGCGACTTCGCCGAAGCCGAGAAGCTCGCCGGCGCGGCGGTCACCGCCGCGCCCAAGGATCCCGCGAACTGGCTCGGATACGCCGCCGTCGCGGCCGCGGCGGACGACGCGAAAGCCGACAACCGCTATGAACTCGTCAGCCGCGGCGCTGCCGCGGCCTACGCCGCTTATCTGCGCTCGCCCGCGCCCGCCTCCCAAGCGACCGCCCTCGCCGCGCTCGCCGATCTGCTCGCCCGCCACGAACAGTGGCGGCCCGCGCTCGATGCGCTCAAGGCCTCGCTCGACCGCAACGACTCGGTCGACGTCCGCAAGACCTACGAGGCGATGCGCGCCGAGCACGGATTCCGCATTCTCGACTACAAAGTCGATAACGAATCCGCGCTGCCCCGCGTCTGCTTCAATTTCTCCGAGCCGCTCGCGCGCCGGACTGATTTTTCGCCCTATGTCGCGGTCTCCGGCTCGTCCGAAACCGCGATCTCGACCGAGGACCAGCAGATCTGCGTCGAGGGCCTGAAGCACGGTGAGCGCTATGCGATCGTGCTGCGCCAGGGCCTACCCTCAGCGGTCGGCGAATCCCTGCTCAGGTCCGCCGACTACGAGATCTACGTGCGCGACCGCTCGCCGCAGGCGCATTTCGCCGGGCGGGCTTATGTGCTGCCGCGGCAGGGCCAGAAGGGCGCGCCGCTCGTCACCGTCAACACCGTGAAAGTCTCGATCGACGTCTATCGGATCGGCGACCGCAACCTGCTCGCGGCCGTCAATCGCGACGACTTCCTCAAGCCCATCGACTCGTCGCGGGCCGAGGAGATCGCCTCGCAGGACGGCACGAAAGTCTGGAACGGGACGATGGACGTCGCCTCCCAGCTCAACCAGGACGTCGTCACCGACTTTCCAGTGCTCGACGCGGTCGGCAAGCTCGATCCGGGCGTCTATGTGATCACCGCCCGGCCGTGGAAAGGCGCGGCCAATCCCGCCGATTCGAGCGCGGACGAGAGCGTCCAGCTCGCCGCGCAATGGATGGTGGTGTCCGACCTGGGGCTCACCGCGATCTCCGGCGACGACGGGGTGCATGCGATCGTGCAGTCGCTTGGCTCCGCCGCGCCCCTCCCGGGCGTGGAGCTGAGACTCATCGCGCGCAACAACGAGGTGCTGGCGAGGAAGACGACCGGCGCCGACGGGCGGGCCGATTTCGATCCGGGCCTTTCGCGTGGGCGCGGCGGTTCGGCGCCGGGGCTCCTCGTTGCGACACTCGGGGCCGACTACGGCTTCCTGAGCCTCGCTCAGAACGCTTTCGACCTCACCGACCGCGGCGTCGCCGGCCGCGATCCGCCGAGCGGGCTCGACGCGTTCGTCTACACCGAGCGCGGCGTCTACCGCTCTGGCGAGACCGTTTTCGCGACCGCTCTCTTGCGCGACTCGAAGGGCGGGGCGAAATCCGGCCTGCCGCTGACGCTTGTCGTCAAGCGGCCGGACGGCGTCGAATACAGGCGTGCGGCTTTGCCTGACCAGGGCCTTGGCGGGCGCTCATACGCGATCCCCCTGCTGCCCGGCTCGGCGGCCGGGAAATGGACGATCGACGCCTACGCCGATCCGAAAGGCGACAGCATCGGCCACGCCGAGTTCCTGCTTGAGGACTACATTCCCGAGCGGCTCGACTTCACGCTTCATCCGGCGAAGCCGGTCGCCGATCCCGCCGAACCGGTCGAGTTCTCGATCGACGCGCGCTTTCTATACGGCGCGCCGGCGAGCGGGCTCGACGTCACCGGCGCCATTCGCCTCGAGGCGGTCGGGGGCGGGGCGCTCGCCGGATTTCCGGGCTATGTCGCGGGTCTCGCCGACGACGATTTCACCGCGGTCGAGAACCAGTTCTCCGACAGCGTTCAAACCGACGACAAAGGCCACGCCGACCTCTCGGTCGACCTGCCGGAGGGAACGAGCACCCGCCCGCTTCAGGCCAAGCTGATCGTCGATGTCGGCGAGCCGGGCGGACGCACGGTCGAACGAACGCTTACGCTGCCGGTGAGGGCGAAAGGCGTGGCGATCGGGATCAAGACGGACTTCGACGCGTCGTTGAGCGCAGGCGATGTCGCGACGTTCGAGGCGATCGCCGTTCAGGCGGACGGCAAGCGTGTCGCGCGCAAGGGCGCGGCCTGGTCGCTTTATCAGGTGACCAGCGAATACCAGTGGTTCAACGCCGACGGCCGGTGGAGCTATGAGCCGGTCAAGTCGTCGAAGCGCGTCGCGACCGGGACGGTCGACATCGGCGCCGACGCGCCGGCCAAGATCACGGGCCGCGTCGGCTGGGGCGCGCATCGCCTCGACATCAAGACGCTCGACGGCGAGGAGACGAGCGTCACATTCGATGTCGGCTGGTCGGGAACCGCGAGCGCCGACACGCCCGACAACGTGGTCGTGACCCTCGACAAGGCGAACTACACGGCGGGCGAAGAGGCGAAGCTGCGCATCGCCTCTGCCTTCGCCGGCAAGGCGACGATCGCTCTCGTCGGCGATCATGTCGAGCGGTTCATCGACGTCGATCTCGCCGCGGGCGACAACGTCATTCCGTTCCCGATCGAGACCGGTTGGGGTCCCGGCGCCTATGCGGTCGCGCTCACCCATCGCCCGCTCGACGTCGCCGCCCGGCGCATGCCCGGCCGCGCGATCGGCGTCGCCTGGTTCGCGATCGACCGCGACGCGCACTCGCTCGACGTCGCGCTCAGTGCGCCGCCGCTTGCCCGGCCGCGCCAATCGATGACCGTTCCCGTTCACGTCGCGGGCCTCGCGCCGGGCGAGGAGGCGCGGCTCACCGTCTCCGCGGTCGATGTCGGCATTCTCAACCTCACCGGGTTCAAGACGCCGGACCCGCATGCCTATTTCTTCGGGCAGCGCAAGCTGCCGGTCGAGATTCGCGACCTCTGGGGCATGCTGATCGACGGAATGCAGGGCGCGGCCGGCGCCATCCATACCGGCGGCGACGCGGGCGGCGCGCTTGAGGGCAACCTGCCGACCCAGGAGCCGCTCGCGCTCTTCTCCGGCGTCGTCAAGCTCGACGACCAGGGGAATGCGTCCGTCTCGTTCGACCTGCCGGCGTTCAACGGCGCGGTGCGGCTTGCCGCCGTCGCCTGGTCGAAGGACAAGGTCGGCTCCGCTTCCGCCGACGTGACGGTGCGCGACGCGGCGGTGGTCGCTGCGACGCTGCCGCGCTTCCTCAATGTCGGCGACCGCTCCGAAATGCATGTCGAGCTCGACAACGTAGAAGGAGAGAGTGGCGACTACAAGCTCGACCTCGACATTCACGGCCCGCTCACCGTCGATGCGGACGCAATGGTGAGGACGGTGCGCCTCGACGCGCATCAGCGCCAATCGCTGTCGATGCCGTTCGCGGCCGCCGGCGTCGGGACGGCCGACCTTGATCTCAGGCTGACTGGACCGAAGACCGATCTCACTCAGCATTTCAGGCTCGGAATCGCCTCCGGCGCGCCGAACTCCTACCGGCGCACGGTCACGCCTTTGCCAGGCGGCGCAAGCCAGACCGTCTCGGGCGATCTTGTCGCCGATTTCATTCCCGGCACGGGGTCGATCGCAATCTCCGCTTCCCCCTTCGGCGCCCTCGACGCGCCAGCGCTGCTCGCCGCCCTCGCGCGCTACCCATACGGCTGTTCGGAGCAAACGGTCTCGATCGCGATGCCGCTCCTCTACGTGAACCGTCTCGCCTCGCTCGAGCATCTCGGCGTCGATCCCGATCTTGACGGGCGAATCAAGCAGGCGATCGAGCGCGAGCTCAGCCGCCAAAGCGCGAGCGGCGCCTTCGGCATGTGGAGCGCCGACGCCAATGAGGACGACGCCTGGCTCGACGCGTTCGTCGCCGACTTCCTGACCCGCGCGCGGGAGCGAAATTTCGCCGTCTCGCAGCAAGCCTTCGATCAGGCGCTCGACCGGCTGCGCAACGAAGTGGTCAACGCTCCGGAGCCGAACAAGGACAACGCGGCCGCGCTCGCCTATGCGCTTTATGTTCTCGCCCGCAACGGGCGCCCCGTGATCGGCGACCTGCGCTATCTTACGGACGCCAAGCTGGAAGCCTTCCCAACCCCGCTGGCGAAGGCTCAGCTTGGGGCGTCGCTAGCGATGCTCGGCGACCGGGCGCGCGCCGGCAAAGCGTTCGAGGCGGCGCTCGCCGCGCTCGAGGCGGAGCGCGACGAGGGTGTCTCACGGCCGGACTTCGGCTCGCGGCTGCGCGACGCCGCCGCGATGCTTGCGCTGGTCGCCGAGGCCGACCTCGGCGGCGACATCGAGGGCGGCGCGATCAGACGCGCCGGCGCCGTCCTCGAACAGGCAAGGGCCGCGCGCTCGCTTCTTAGCACCCAGGAAATGAACTGGATGACGCTCGCGGCCGAGGCCCTCGCCGAGCATGGAAGCCTGGCTCGGTTCACCGTCGGCGGCGAGCCGGTCAAGGGCGCGCTCTACCGCCGCTTCAGCGGTCCAGGGCTCTTCGGGCAGTCGATCGTCATCGCCAATGCCGGCGAGAATCCGGCGCAGCTCGTCGTCTCCGTTTCGGGCGCGCCGATCGAGCCGGACCCGGCGGCCGCCAACGGCTACGCGATCGAGCGCTCGTTCTACAAGCTCGACGGAACCAGGATCGATACGCTGCAGACCATGGCGCAGAACGAGCGCGTGGTGGTGGCCCTCAAGGTGACGGAAGCCCAGGCGCGCGCCGCGCGCCTGCTGGTCGTCGACCGGTTGCCCGCCGGGCTCGAGATCGACAATCCGGCGCTCGTCGATGGCGGTTCTGTCGAGGCCTTCGCGTGGCTCAGCAAGGACGTGGAGCCTGCCCATACCGAATATCGCGACGACCGCTTCGTCGCGGCGTTCGATCGCGCGCCGGGCCAGTCGGCGTTCATCACCATGGCTTATGTCGTGCGCGCTGTCGCCCCTGGCCACTATGTCTATCCCCCCGCGACCGCGGAGGACATGTACGACCCGGAACGCTACGGCCGCACCGCCTTCGGCGAACTCAAGGTGACGGCGAAGTGAGGCGATCCTTCGCCCGAGCCCTCTCCCCGA
>CAVULN010000007.1:0-48970 GCA_963742305.1 uncultured Alphaproteobacteria bacterium | reverse complement strand
ATTCGCCTTCGTGCGGCGCCTTCTCCTTGAGCTTCCCGAACACCGAATCGACGTCGACCCGCTCCTCGACAGGCTTGGGCTTTGGGGTCGGAACGCCGAACACTTCGAGCTGGCTTGCCGGGGGCGCGGCGGGCGGGCGGTCGTGACTTCGGCCGGCACCAGGGTCTGGCTCCGATCCTCCTCGACCCTGGGGCGTTCCTTGGCGGCGCGATTGACCTCGAAGTCGAGGTCGATCTGCGAGCACAGGCCGAGCGTCACCGGGTCCATCGGCTGACAGGTTGGTCGAGTTCCAGTGGGTGCGGTCGCGGATCGACTCGATCGTCGGCTTGGTCGTGCCGACGAGGCGCATGATCTGCGCGTCCTTGAGCTCGGGATGGTTGCGGAGCAGCCACAGGATCGCGTTCGGCCGGTCCTGGCGGCGCGAGAGCGGGGTGTAGCGCGCGCCGCGCGGCTTCTTGAACTCGGGCGCGCGGACCTTCGAGGTCGACAGATGCAGGCGATGGTCGGGGTCCTGCTCGGCCGCGGCGATCTCCTCGCGGGTGAGCTGCCCGGTCGAGATCGGATCGTAGCCCTTGATGTCCGGTCGCCACTTCGCCGTCGGCGATGCCCTTTGACCTCGAGCGGGTGGAGCTTGCAGAACTCGGCGATCTGGTCGAATGTCAGCGAGGTGTTCTCGACCAGCCAGACGGCGGTCGCCTTCGGCATCAACGGCGCGTCGCTCATGAATGCTCCTTGATGATCGTCTTCGCGCGCGCTCGCGGGCTTCGCCAACCGCCGCCTCAAACGATCAAACTTGAGAGGAAAGCAGTTCTATAGCATCGGGTCCACAAATTGCAATGTTTCTGGCGGCGTCAGCGCCGGTCATCGAAGCAAATTGCATCCCGGCCCTTGCCAATCGTTCCGACGGAAACCAAATCGCGGCTTCGTCGGGGCGCGGGCCCGCGGGAACAATGGGGACCCTTTCATGAAATACGCCATCCTCGCCGCGTCCGCCCTGGCGCTGGCGGCCGCAGGGCCAGCGCCGGCTGACGCCAAGGGCTGTCTCAAGGGCGCGCTGGTTGGCGGGGTCGCCGGCCATTACGCCGGACATCACGGGATCATCGGCGCCATCGGCGGGTGCGTCGTCGGCCGCCACCTCGCCAAGGAAAAGGCGAAGGAGCAGGCGCCGCCGCCCGATCAGGCCGAGCCCGCGCCCAAGCCCAACGGATAGCGGCGCCTCAGTTCGGCGGCCGTCAAGCCTTGTTGTTGAGCGTGCGCTCGGATTTGGGATCGAGCGGCCAGCGCGGCCGGCCCGGAGCGTCGAGCCCGTCGATCATTCCCAGCCTCAACCGCTCCACCCCCGCCCAGGCGATCATCGCGCCGTTGTCGGTGCAGAGCTTCTGCGGCGGCGCGACAAACGGCAGGCCGGCCTCGGCGCAGAAGCGCGTCAGCGCCTCGCGCAGCGCCCTGTTGGCCGCGACGCCTCCGGCGATCACCACCGCCCGGGGAGCTGCGCCGATTCGCCGGCGGAACATCTTCAGGCCGACCCGAATCCGGTCCTCGACCACGTCGACCACCGCCGCCTGGAACGAGGCGCACAGATCGGCGACGTCGCGCGGGCGCAACGGGCTTACGGATTCCGCCGCAAGGCGCACCGCCGTTTTCAGCCCGGACAGCGAAAAATCGGCTTCCGGCCGGGCGAGCAGCGGCCTCGGCAGCGCGAATCGATCGGGATCGCCGCCTTCCGCCGCCGCCTCGACGGCTGGCCCGCCGGGAAAGGGCAGCCCCACGAGTTTGGCGGTCTTGTCGAACGCTTCGCCGATGGCGTCGTCCAGGGTCGCGCCGAGCCGGTCGTAGTCGCCGACGCCCTTGACCGCGAGGATCTGCGTATGCCCGCCCGAGGCGAGAAGCGCGAGAAAGGGGAAAGCGACGCTCTCGGTCAGGCGCGCGGTCAGCGCATGCGCCTCGAGATGATTGACGGCGATGAAAGGCTTGCCGCACGCCAGCGCCACGCCCTTGCCCGCCATGAGGCCGACGAGCACGCCGCCGATGAGGCCGGGGCCGGCCGCGGCGGCCACGCCGTCGATGTCCCGGGCCGCGACCCCCGCCACCTTGAGCGCGCGCGCGATGAGAAGGTCGACCACCTCGACATGGGCGCGCGCCGCGATCTCCGGCACCACGCCGCCGAAGGGGGCGTGCGCCGCGATCTGGCTCATCACCTCGTCGGCGAGGATTTCGCCCGTCCCGTCGGGCTTCAGCCGCACCACCGCCGCCGCCGTCTCGTCGCAGGTCGTCTCGATTCCAAGAACGCGCATGGTGAAAAAGCCCATAGCGTGAAACGCGGGCCTGAGAAAACCCGCTTCGGCGCCGCGGCGGCCCTCGCGCCCGCCGCGCTGTCGCCGCTTTTCAAGGCATGGTAAGGGTTGGCGGCGGGAGCAAGAGTGCATGAGCAACCTGATCGGTCCAAACGAGGTTCGGGTCGTGATCCGGCCGGTGGAAGACCGCGGCGACGACTTCGGTCCCATTCCGGCCGAACTGTTCAAGAAGACGTTCGACGCGTTTCTGACGGCGCTGCTGGTGACCGATCGCGAACTTCAGCCCAAGGCGCGTTCGAGCGAGTTCCTGATCTCCCAACTGGCTCTGGCTCCTTACGAGTTCGGAATCCTGGAGAAGCGAAGAGCGCTTAGCCAGACGTCCCCGTCCGCGATCGAGTTCTTCCGGCGGTGCGCCGAGGGCATTTACCGCAGCGACTACCAGACGGTCGTTCGGCGCCCCAGGGTGACGAGGGCGTTCATCCGCATCGTCAAGGCGCTCGATCCGTCATTTCACGTGCTCGCGCAATTCAACGACGCCGAGTTGCCGATCGATGAGTTCTTTCGCCGCCAGGTTGATCGGGTCGGACTCAAGGATGACGCGGGGCGATCCGACAACTGGTTCCTGGGCAGCGCGATCATGTCGTTCGAGGGACGGCTGGACGAAATCGACTATCGAGGAGCGGTATGGGCCGGAGAATTGATGCTTCCGGCGGGAACGACTCACATCGAATGCGTTTTCGACAAGTCGCAGGGAGAAGACGCGTTGAATCCATTCGGAAATAAAAACGTTTGCATCACGGGAAGAGCAATCTACACTGGCGACAGTCAGCTTCCCGAGCGAATAGAAGTGCTGACGATCGAAGAAAGAAGCCACGTTCGCGCGGCGATCGACATCCGGGGCTCGCTCAGGCTCATGCCCTTACCGGACGAGGACAGCGATCTTGATTACGTCGAATAGCGACAAGCATTTCCTTCATTCAAGCGTCGTGCTCCGGCACGCGAATGGGGACTCAGGCGAGGCGGAGCAGCTCATCGAGACGATTCTCACGGAGGCGGCAGTCGCCAAGCGCCGCGTCTGGGTCAGCAGCGTGCTCTTGTCGGAGCTGAGACCCTCGACCTTCGTTCCGGGACAATTCGAGACCCTGTTCGAACTCACGCGCTATGTCCGGACGCTGGCGACCATGGTGACGCCGGACCCCAACGCGATGCTGCGCGTCGCCAGGCTCCGCGACGCCAAATGGCGAATGCCCGGAGAGGGGCCGGAGGCGAAGCCGCGAACCATGTCGCTTGGCGACGCCATGCAAGTCGCGTCGGCCTTGTGGGTCAAGGAGGCGATCGGCGTGCCCGATCTCGAGTTCCTCACCTTCGATGACTGGTGCTCCCACGACGCCAGGCCCAGCGCCCGCCTCTGCCTGCTGAATCTGAAGGACTATACGGTCGATGGGGTGGATCAGGATGTCAAGACGGAAATCCGAGTGACCCGCCTCGAACCGGTCATCCGCGTGCAGGCCAAGCCCCAGTCCGTTCCGGCGGGATAGGCGGCGCTGGAAAATGCGGCGCGGCGTCAATTCCGGCCCAATCGCTTCAATTCCGCGTTGATGACCGGCGCGAGAATGGTTTTGACCGCGAAGACGGAGCCCTTGCGGCTGTAGTGTCCATAGTCGATGGCCAAAAGGTCCTCCGGCAGGGTCTCGCCGATCAGCCGCCGGCAGCCCTCCGGCGCGCATAGCTTAGCGGCCTGCGAAACATAGCGGACGCCATCGCCCCAATCCTTGGCTGCGAGCGCCCGGTCGGTCTCGAGCGAGTCCGGCCGGACGCCGACCCAGGAGAACTCCGCCGCCCTCCCGTGCTCGAGGACGTCGCGCCCGACCAGGATCGGCAGGACGGGGCTGAAGGCCGGGACCTCGCCCGCGACGATGACCGAGCGAACGCCATCGGCATGCAGGCGGCGCGCGCCCGCAACCAGCGCATCGAGAAAGCCGGGATAGCGCCAGTTCGCCTCGTGGTCGTATTGAGCATAATAGCCGCCGACGATGACGATGTCCGGCTTGATCCTCGCGATGGCGTCGAACACGTAGTCGTTGATCGCGCGGCAGCGAGGGGTGCCCGCCACCCCCTCGTCCATGGCGACATTCTCGACCAGGGGCACGCAAAAGACGGAGGCGAGCGCAAGCAGATTGGCCTTCCCGCCGTAGAGCTCCTGCAATCCGGCGAAGAGATGCGCGGCGTGCGAGTCGCCGACCACGAGAATCGTGGGCTTTGCGGGGTCAGCGACCGTTCCGCATTTGCGCCCCTCGAAAAAGGCCGCGGCGCGCTTGCGCTCGTCCTCGAGCGAATAGCGCGTCTCGTCGCGCTGGTAGAAGCAGCGCGTCAGCGGCTGGTTGTCCGCCCCGTTGGCGGTGTAGTCGAAAATGCGATCCACCAGCGGAGGAAAGCGGGACGGAAAGCCTTTCGAGTCGTACGTCGCCTTTCCGACTATGCCGGTGAGGGCCAGCAGGCCTGCGAGGATCAGCGCGGTCGTGAACGGCCGCCGGCGAAATGGAATGCCGATCGGCTGCTCGATCAGCCGGTAGGTGAGCGCGGCGAGAATCACGGCGACGCCGGCAAGCGCGAAAAGGACCGGCGCGGTCGGGATCACGCCAGGCCAGATGCGGGCGAAGGCGAACAAAGGCCAGTGCCATAAGTAGAGTGGATAGGAAATCGCGCCGAAGAAACCGGCCACGCGGTTGCCGAGCGCGATTTCGCCGGGGAGCGAGCCCGGATTGGCGATGACCAGCGCCGAGCCGAGGCATGGAATCGCGGCCCGCCATCCAGGAAAGGGCGTCGCCTCGTTGAGGAACAGGAATGCGCCGAGCATGAGCGCTATTCCGAGCCCCGCCCCGATGTTGGCGATTCTCCGCGACGGATAGGGCAGCGCCTCGAGCCAGAAGACCTCGCGATAGGCGACGAGAGCCCCGAGCGCGAGCTCCCAGGCGCGGGTCCAGGGCAGATAGAAGGCCGCGATCGGATCGACTGGAGTGAGCGCGACGCTGAAGGCGAATGAGGCCAGGAACACACCTGAGATGACGATGAGGACGAGCCGCCGCTCGAGGCTGAACAATGCGAGCAGAAGAACGGACCAGACGAGATAGAATTGCTCCTCGATGCTGAGCGACCATAAGTGCAGGAGCGGCTCGGTCTTTGCGTCGGGGCCGAAATAGCCTCCCACTCCGGCGAGCCGCATGAACCAGAAATTCGCGGTGAAGTACGAGTTGCCGAGCAGGCTGCCGCCGATGCCGCGAAATTCCGCCGGCGCCGCCATGAACCATCCGACGATCCAGATGAAACTGACGCTGAGGAGCAGCGCGGGCAGAATGCGTTTGGCGCGCCTGGCGTAAAACATCGCAAGCGAGAACCGTCCGGCCGCGCACTGGCTGAGAATGATCCGCGAGATCAGGAAGCCCGAGATGACGAAGAAGATGTCGACGCCCGCGAAGCCCCCGGGGAGCCAGGCCCGGTCGGCATGGAAGACGACCACGCCGAGCACGGCGAGCGCGCGCAACCCGTTGATGTCGTCTCTGAAATCGAGCCTCATTGCAGCGCGCGCCGCGATGAGGTCAGGCGTGTCGAGGGCTTTGTCCAACAAAAGGTCCTGTCGGCCGCCGGCAAGCCCGGCTATTCGCCGCGACGGCGTAAAGCGCCCGGCGGCAATCGGCAAGCGGCGCCGTCCGGCTTTGACCAGGTCCCGCGCGGCCACATAATGAGGCTCATGCAAGCAAAGCGGTCCGATAAACCCTCATCCCCGCCCCTCTCCCGTGGGAGAGGCGAACCGCGCCCTCGGGTGGCGCTGTTCCGCGAGCGCCAGGACGCGGCCGCGAGCGCCGCGCGTCTGCGCCGGCTCGGCTTTTCCGTCGCGTCAATGCCCGTGATCGAGATCCGGGCGACGGCCGTCCGGCCGCGGGAAGCCCGCTATGACGCCGTTGTCGCGACCAGCGGCAAGGCGTTTCACGGCGACGGGCTGCCTGACACCTCGTCGCCGCTCTACGTTGTCGGCCTCCGCACGGGGCGCGGGGCGCAAGCGCGCGGCTGGCGGCTCGCCGCCCCGCCGGCGCCGGACGCCGAGGCACTGATCGCGATGCTGAAGGGCGCGCTCGAGGCCGGGGCCAGCGTGCTCTACCTTGCCGGGCGCGACCGCAAGGGGGTCATCGAGGCGGCGCTGGGCGGCGCGTTTGCCCTCGAAGTCATCGAAGCCTATGCGGCGGAGGCGCGCGCGGCCTTGAGTCCGCGGGAGGCGGCGGCCCTTGCCTCCTGTGTCGCGGCCCTCCACTACTCGCGCCGGTCGGCCAGCCTCGCGGCGGCCCTGGCGAAGGCCGCGGGCGGGGCGGCGTCGTTGCTTGAGCTGACTCACGTCTGCCTGTCGCGCGACGTTGCGGAGCCATTGGAGGCGATCGGCGCAACTCACGTCGCGATCGCCGAAACGCCCGACGAAGCGGCGCTTTTTCGAAGGTTGCGCGAGACGCTCGGCGGGTTTGCTTCCCTCGGGTGGTCCCGTATATAGGGCCCGCGAAAAGTCGAGGGCGCCAGGCGATGATCGATGAAGAAGCCAAAGGCAATTCGGCCGCTTCCGCTGGCGCCTCTGCCGATCGCGGCGCACGGCCGGACCCCGGCGTCATCGAGGGCGAAATCGCGGCGGCCGGAACGAGCGAAAACGAGCGCCCGCCGGACCCGCCGCCATCCGAAAGCGGAGCGGAACCGCGTCTCGCCCCCGCGGCCGCTCCGCGCTCCGGCGGCCATGGTTTTCTGGGCGGCGCGCTCGCCGAACTCGTCGTTTCCGCGCTCGCCCTCGGCGCCGGCTATGCCCTCCTGGTCCCAAGGGCCGACACGCCGGAGATCGCCAATCGCCTGAACGCGATTGAAGCGCAGGCCGAGCGGCAGAACGCGGCGCTGGCCGCCGACTTGAGCCGCAACCGCGACGCCGTCGCCGGCCTCGAGAAGCGGGTCACGGCGCTGGAGGCGGCCGGCGCGGGAAACAGCGCCGCCAGCGATTCGAGTGAGCGCTTGGCGGCGCACGAGAAGGACTTGCAAGCCGGCATCGATGCGGAGCGCGGGGCGACTTCAGACCTCACCGCCCGGGTCGCGGAGCTGGAGACCGGCGCCCAGAAGACCAGCGCGGCGAGCGCCGATCTCGCCGCGCTCGCCGCCCGCGTCGGCAAGATCGAGACTGCGCTCGCCGCGCCGAAGACTGAAGCGCGGTCCCCCGCCGACACCGCCGCCGCGATCGCGATCATCGCGGAGGCCGCCGAAGAGAGGCTCCGCGACGGCGAGCCCCTGGGTCCCGACGTCGCGGCCCTGCAGCATCTCGGCGTCGACGCCGCCGCGCTGGCGCCGCTGCAAGCCGTGGCCGCCGGAGCGCCCGCCAACGCCGCGCTCGCCGCCTCGTTCAGCGCGGTTGCGCCGCGTATACTGGCCGCGGCGTCGCGGAAGGACACTGGCGGCGTTGTCGACCGCTTTCTCGCTCATCTTCACAGTCTTGTGCAGGTGCGCGATCTGAACGAGACCGCAGGCGACGATCCGCCCGCGCTGGCGTCCCAGATCGAGGCGATGAGCCGGCGCGGCGATATCGGGGGCGCGCTCGCCTCGTTCAACAAGCTCCCCGAGGCCGCGCGTCAGGCGGCCGGCGACTGGCCGGCGCTGGCCCGCGCGAGGCAGGCGGCCGACGCGGCGCTGCAGTCGATCCGCGAGGCGGCGATCGGGCAGCTCGCGAGCGGTCCAAAGCCGTGAGATTGGGGCCGCGCGTGGGCCAAGCGGCTTGCGTGGCGTGGCGTTTTGGAGCGGAGTCCCCATGGTTCGCCTGCTGATCTTCCTCGCGGCGCTGGCGCTCGCCGCTCTGGGGCTGACCTGGTTCGCGAACAATCCCGGCGTCGTCGACGTGACGCTGGCGGGGCCAGGAATACGAGGTCTCGCTTCTGTTCGCGCTCGGCGCCGTGGTGCGCTGGCGATCGCGCTGGCGATCGTGTGGGGGGTGCTGCGCTTCGTTTTCCGCGTCCCGTCGCTGGTCTCGGTCGGCGCCCGGTCGCGGAGACGCGAGAAAGGGTTCCAGGCTCTGTCGCGTGGCATGATCGCCGTCGGAGCGGGCGACGCGCGATCCGCAGCCAAGCATTCGGCGGATGCGAGCCGTCTCATCGGGCACGAGCCGATGGCCAAGCTCCTGCAGGCGCAATCCGCGCAGCTCTCGGGCGACACCGCGGGCGCAGTCGCGGCCTACAATGCGATGCTGCAGCATCACGAGACGCATGGCCTTGGCCTGCGCGGGCTGCATCTCGAGGCCCGGCGCGCCGGCAATCATGAGGCGGCGCTGCAATATGCGACGCGCGCCAATGCGCGCGTCCCCGCCGCCTGGGCCGGTCAGGCGGTGCTTGACGATCGCACGCGGCGCGGCGACTGGGCGGGAGCGCTGGCGACCGTCGACTCGAACGCCGCCGCCCGGCTCATCGACAAGCCGACCGCGAACCGCTGGCGCGCGGTCATCAAGACCGCAATGGCGGAAGCGGCGATGGAGCGCGATCCGAAGGTCGCGCTCGCGCTGGCGCAGGAGGCTTGCCGGCTCGCGCCGACGCTCGTGCCCGCGGCTGCGATTTCCGGCCGGCTGACCGCGCAGGCCGGCGACTATCGCCGCGCCAGCCGGATGCTCGAGGCTGCTTACGCGCAGACGCCTCACCCCGACCTCGCCGCCGCCTATCTGCACGTGCGCCACGGCGATTCGTCCGCGGACCGGCTGGCGCGGGCCCGCGTGCTGGTTCGGATCGCGCCGGGCGATCCCGAATCGCTCTTAAGCCTCGGGCGCGCGGCGCTGGAGGCGCATGACGCCGCCGCCGCCCGCGCCGCGATCGCCCCGCTCATCGCATCGGAGTCGCCCCACGGCCGTCCGACACGGCGCGTCTGCCTCATGATGGCCGACATCGAGGAGGCGGACGGAAATCATGGCGCCGTGCGCGAGTGGCTCGGCCGCGCCGCGCGCGCCCCCCACGACAAGGCCTGGGTGGCGGATGGGGTGATCAGCGACCGCTGGGCGGCTGTCTCGCCATCGGGAGCGCTCGACGGATTCGTCTGGCGCACACCCGACGAGCGGATCGCCGCCCCGGCGGAGGAGGCGCGAGCGCCCACGCCCGTCCCCGCCGCCACATCCTCCGGGGCGATCGCTGCGCCCCCTCCCGCGCCCGCGCTCACGCCCGAACCGATTGAGCCCGCGCCCGCGCCGACCCTCGTTCCCCCGCCGCGAACCGGCGCTATCATCGATCCCGCATCGATGGCCCCTGACGATCCGGGCCCCGGGCAACACGAGGCCAAGCGGCGCGGCTTCCGGCTCTACGCCAATGAATGAGATCGGCCCTGCGGACCAGAAATGAAGCCATGAGGGCAACTGCCCACCCTTCCCTCGTCCTGAGGAGCGGAGCCGTAGGCGACACGTCTCGAAGGATGTTCCAGAGCGCGCGAGCGGCGCCGCTCGCTGGAGCATCCTTCGAGACGCCCGCGTTGCGGGTTCAGGATGAGGTCCTGGGATGCGGACCAAGCCACCGGGCTCTTCCGGGGACTGCCGCATGTCGCTGACCCCGGTCGTCATCGTCGGCGCCGGCCACGCCGGAGTCCAGGCGGCGGTGTCCTTGCGCGAAGAGGGGTTTGACGGCGGGATCGTCCTTCTTTCCGCCGAGAAGGATGCGCCTTATCAGCGCCCCCCGCTGTCGAAGGCGTTTCTCAAGGGCGAGATGGAGATCCATGGGCTGCCCTTGAGGGCCGAGGCGCATTTCCGCGAGCGCCGCATCGACTTGCGGCTTGGCGTCAGCGCGACGCGGATCGACCGCGCTTCACGCAAGGTTGAACTCAGCGACGGCGGGACGATTGCCTATGGGCATCTCATCCTCGCCACCGGGGCGAGGCAGCGCCGGCTCGATGCGCCCGGGATTGATCTTGAGGGCGTGTTCGCGCTCCGCGACATTGCTGACGCGACCCAAATCCGCGAGCGTCTTCAAGCCAAGCCCAGGGCCGTGATCGTCGGGGCCGGGTTCATCGGGCTTGAAATCGCCGCGACCGCCTTGAGCCTCGGGGCCGAAGCAACGGTCGTCGAGATCGCCCGCCCGATGGGGCGGGCCGTCTCGCCCTTCATGTCGGATTTTTTCCTGAAAGAGCATGGCGCGTTCGGCGCGCGCTTCAAACTCGGCGTCGGCGTCGCGGCGATCACCGGCCGCGAAAAGGCCGAAACGGTCGTCCTCACCGACGGCGAGAGCTTAAGCGCGGATATGGTCGTCGTCGGGATCGGCGTCGTGGCCGAGGATGCGCTCGCGAGGGCGTGCGGCCTCGAATGCTTGAACGAAATCGTGGTCGACGAGGTCCTCAAAACTTCGGATCCGGCGATTTCGGCGATCGGCGACTGCGCCGACTTTCCCAACGCCTGGCTCGGTTTCCGCACCCGGCTCGAGTCGGTGCAGAACGCCGTCGATCAGGGGCGCGCGGTCGCCGCCCGTCTAACGGGCAAGCCCAGGCCCTACAAGGATCTGGCCTGGTTCTGGAGCGATCAGGGCGACCTGAAGCTGATGATCGCGGGCCTCGCGCATGGCGTCGATGCGTGGGTCGTGCGCGGCGACCCGGCGACGCGGGCGTTCTCGACCTTCGGCTTCCGCGACGGCAAACTCGCGGTCGTCGAATCGGTCAATCGCGCCGGCGACCACGCGGCCGCCAAGCGGATCATCGGCGCGGGGAAGGCGCTGACGCCGGAGGAGGCGGCCGATCCGGCCTTCGACCTCAGGGCGCTGGCGAAGCGGTAGGCGATCGGCTCAGCACGTCGACGGCCGCACAGGGGGTTCGGGTTCTTGAACAAAATCACGCCGCCGGCGATCGCCTTTGAATCCCTCGACAGCATGGAAGGCTTGATCGCCATCGATCCGGGCGGACCGCCGTCGCGGTTCGAACTCCTGGCCGGGGGCGAAGCTGATCCGCGCGGTCTATCCCGGCCTGCTGGTCGCCGGAACCATCGCATTGGCCTCGACGTGGCTTGCGCAGCATTACACCGCGCCGGTGATGCTGTTCGCGCTTCTGTTCGGCATGGCGTTCCACTTCCTGCACGAGGAAGGCCGCTGCGTCGCCGGCATCGAATTCGCGTCGCGCTCGGTGCTGAGGCTCGGCGTCGGCCTGCTTGGCGTGCGCATCACCCTTGGCCAGATCGCCTCGCTGGGGCCGTGGCCGGTTGCGACGGTGATCGTCGGCGTCACGACGACGATTCTGTTCGGCTTCCTGTTGGCGCGCCGGCTGGGCCTGTCGTCGATGTTCGGCGTCCTCTCGGGGGGAGCGGTTGCGATCTGCGGCGCTTCGGCGGCGCTGGCGATCGCCTCGGTGCTGCCGCGCAGCGAAACCCGCGAGCGGGACACCATCCTGACCGTGGTCACCGTCACCGCGCTCTCGACGATCGCGATGATCATTTATCCGGTGTTTGCGCTCTCGATCGGCCTCGATCACCGGCACGCCGGGGTCTTCATCGGCGGGACGATCCATGACGTCGCGCAAGTCGTCGGCGCGGGATACACGATTTCCAACGAGACCGGCGACATCGCGACCTATGTCAAGCTGCTCAGAGTTGCGATGCTGCTGCCGGCGGTGCTCGCGATCTCGTTTTTCTACGCGCGCAATGGCGGCGAGGCCAAAGGCGCTCGCGCGACGCTGCCCATGTTTCTGGTCGGCTTCGCGATCCTGGTGGTGGCTCAACTCCATCGGGCTTCTGCCGCCGATCATCATCGCTTCCGCTAACGAAATTTCGCGCTGGTGCCTGGTCGCCGCGATCGCGGCGCTCGGTATGAAGACCTCGTTCAAGGCGCTGTTTGCCGTCGGCTGGCGCCCGGTCGGGCTGATGATCGCGGAGACGCTGTGGATCGGCGCCCTGGTGTTATTTTCGGTCAAGATGATTATTTAACCGAGGTTCGCCGTCCACCTCCGGGGCGGTTCGGGCCCATCTCAACACGGGAGATAACCATGGCAGGTTCAACCGAGCGCGCAGTTCTGGCGGGAGGATGTTTCTGGGGCATGCAGGATCTGGTCCGCCGCTATCCGGGCGTCGTCTCGACCCGGGTCGGCTACACCGGCGGCGAGGTTCCCAACGCCACCTACCGCAACCATGGGCGCCACGCCGAGGCGATCGAGATTATCTTCGATCCGGCGCAACTGAGCTACCGCAAGCTCCTCGAGTTCTTCTTTCAGATCCACGATCCGAGCACCCGGAACCGTCAGGGCAACGATGTCGGGACGAGCTACCGTTCGGCGATCTTCACGACGAGCGACGAGCAGAAGCGGGTCGCGCTCGACACCATCGCCGATGTGAACGCCTCGGGTCTATGGCCCGGGAAAGCGGTCACTGAAGTCGAGCCGGCGGGACCGTTCTGGGAGGCCGAGCCCGAGCATCAGGATTACCTCGAGCGCTACCCGAACGGCTACACATGCCACTTCCCGCGTCCGGACTGGGTGCTGCCGAAGCGGGCGGCGGCTGCGGAATGAGCGGAGGCCGGATCAAGCCATGGCGGCGGCGCTTCGATCTCCGAGGAGAGACCTTCAGCGTCGCAACCCCACAAGGGCGACCAGATTCTGTCGATTGATTGCTGACGCGCGCACGCCAGGCGAGCGCGGCGATCCAGGGGGGAGGGCTTGCAGGGGCAAACCTGGATCGCCGCCTCTCCGCGGGTTTTCACCCGAAGGCCCGGCGAGCGACGGGGCGTCCGTGGCGGACGCCCGGTCCGTGCGTCGGCGCAGAACGTCCCATCTAGTACCGATCGTGGTAGTAGTAGGTGGTGGTGGTGATAGGCGAAGCCATGGCGGTAATAGTGGCGATGGCCGCTCACGGCGTTTCCAACTGCGGCGCCGCCGACCCCGCCCACGATCGCGCCGACCGGACCGCCAACCACCGCTCCGCCAACCGCGCCCGCGACCCCTCCGGTCACCGCGCCGGCCTGGTCGGCCAGCGCCGCCGTGGACGAAGCGCAGAGCAGCGTCGCGGTCGCGGCGCCAAGCATCCATCGAGTCATAGCAACCTCCGTTGGCTTGAGCGGAAGCGCCGATGTTTCGGCGAATTCCACCAGGCTCGGTTCAGGAAGAACCTGCTGGAGGCCGAAAGGTTCCTGGCCACGAGAGTCGCCGGCTGGCCCACAAACCAGCACGATCGGCTGGGCGGATTTTGTGCGCTGCGCCGGTTGGGTTGATTCTTGTGCACTGCACAGTTTAGAAAACCCCCAAACTCAAAGGTGCTGCGTGGGCTCAAAAGACGCCATTCTACAGCGGGTCGGTGAGATTATGGCCGATACGTTCGATCTCGACGATCTCGCGTTGACGCCGGAGACAACGGCCGGCGACGTGGAGGAATGGGACAGCCTCTCCCACGTGCGCCTCATTGTAGCCATCGAGCGGGCCTTCAAGATCAAGTTCTCCAACGCCGAAATCGAGCGCCTGCGCAACGTGGGCGAGTCTCGTCGACGCCATCGCTTCCAAGACAGGTCAGACGGCGTGAGGCTCATCCCGTGATGTCCGATCTTGCGTGGTTGAGAGATCCCCCGCCCGACTTTCGGGCCCGGGTCAACGCGCTGAAGAAGGCGGGCGCGAGCGCCGAGGCCGGTCTCGAACTCCTCCGTCTCGCCTCTTACCGGCTGGACGAGAACCAGCTCGCGAAACTGGCGAGCCTCGCGAAGATCTTGTCCGGCAAGGCGCCCCAGTTCACGCCGGTCAAGGTCGCGCTCGTCGGCGACGGAACCCTGTCTCTCCTCGCCCCAGCGATCGAGGGCTCGGGCCTCCGTCACGGCGTCCTGATCGACGCGGTGCTGGGCGGCTACAACGCCGTCGTCCACGAATCGTTCGATGAGACGAGCGCCGTCCACGCCGCGAAGCCCGACCTCGTCGTGCTCGCCACCGACCGTCGCATCCTTGGCCTCTCCCGGGCAGCCGCTTCGCGCGAGGCGGCGAACGCCCTGGTCGAAGACGCTTTCGCGCGAACGCGCATGATCGTCGAGCGGATGGGGAAGTCGGCGCGCGGCGGCGTGATCGTGCAGACCGTTCCTCCGCCAGCCGACTCGCTGTTCGGCGCCTTCGACCGCGTCGAGGCGACGTCGCCCTTCGCGATGACCGAGGCCTTCAACGGCAAGCTCAGGGAATGGGCGCTAGCCGGCGGAATCGTGCTCGCCGACATCGCGCGCCTCGCGGCTTCGATCGGCTACGAGCGCTGGGACGATCCGCGCCACTGGCACGCCTCGAAGCTTCCCTTCTCGCCGGATTTCACGCCCGTCTACGCCGACGTGATCGCCCGCATTGTCGGCGCGCTCAAGGGCAAGGCGAGCAAGGTTCTGGTCCTCGACCTCGACAATACGCTGTGGGGCGGCGTCATCGGCGACGACGGGCTCGACGGCATTGCGCTCGGGCAAGGGTCCGCGACGGGCGAAGCCTTTCTCGCCATCCAGGCCTTCGCCCTCGATCTCAGGCGGCGCGGAATCGTGCTCGCCGTCTGCTCGAAGAACGAGGACGCGACCGCACGCGAGCCCTTCCGGGAGCATCCCGAAATGGCGCTGAAGGAGGACCATATCGCGGTGTTCCAGGCAAACTGGACCGACAAGGCCGCGAACCTTCGCCTGATCGCGGAGAAGCTGAACCGTTGGCCTCGATTCGCTGGTGTTCCTCGACGACAATCCGGCCGAGCGCGAGCAGGTGCGGCGGGAATTGCCGATGGTCGCGGTCCCGGAGCTCCCGGACGATCCGGCCTATTATCCGCGCTATCTGGCGGCGGCCGGTTATTTCGAGGCCGTCGCTTTCTCGGAAGAGGATCGGGCGCGGGCGGAGCTTTATCAGACGAATGCGGCGCGCGCGGAGCTCATGTCGAGTTCGAGCGACATGGACTCCTATCTCCGCTCGCTCGACATGCATTGCCGCATCGGTCCGGTGTCGAGCGTCAACCGGGCGCGGGTCGCGCAGCTCATCAACAAGTCGAACCAATACAATCTGACCACTCGCCGTTACACAGAAGCCGAAGTCGCCGACATGGAGACGCGACCGGACAAGCTGATGCTCCAGGCGCGCCTCGAGGACCGGTTCGGCGACAACGGGATCATCTCGATCGTTATTGTCGACACGAAGGGTCGTGAGTGGGACATCGACACTTGGCTCATGAGCTGCCGGGTGCTGGGGCGCCGGGTCGAGAACGCGGTCCTGAAGACGATCGCCGGTTACGCGCGCTCGCATGGCGCAATCGCGCTGACCGGCAGCTACATTCCGTCGGCCAAGAACCAGATGGTCAAGGACCACTACCAAAAGCTCTCCTTCGCGCTGACGGAGGAGAGCGAATCGGGCGCCGCGCGGTGGAGACTTGACCTCAGCCGATATGACGAGCCCGAGCTTCCGATGCGAATCGAAGCGGATCTTGCCGAAGTCGAAGGGGTTTGATTTGGCGGATCTCGACGCTCTTCTGCGGGATTTTCCGTCGACATCGCAATTGTCCCGATCCGTGACCGGCGTCTGGCCGGAGCATCAGGCCTATCTCGCGCGCAATTTCAAAGCCCGCTCGCCCGAACAAATGACGGCGACGGAACTGGCGTCCTCGTCGATCCTTAAGCTGATCGGGCGCAATGAGGAACGCTTCGCCAGCCACTATCGCTGGACCTGCGAGCGGCTGAACGAGGAAGAGCTTTTTTTCCACCGGAACGGGCGCTACCGCTTAACCACGTTCGCTGAGGCGTTGGCGGAGGTCTATTCCAACACCGACTATATGACACGTTACATGGACGGGCTGTTGCTGACGCAATCGCTCTGGTTCAATCATGCCGCTACGTTCGAGATGTTTCTCAACCGGCTGCTACCCCTCGCGCGGAACGGGGCGCGTTACCTCGAAATCGGACCAGGCCACGGGTTGATGACCTCTTTCGCGGCAAGAACGCCGGCAATCGGCACGCTCGAGGTCTGGGACGTGAGTTCCGTCTCCCTCGCCGAAACGCGCACCGCGCTCGACGTTCTTGGAATTGCGAAGACGATAAGGTTCACCGAGGTCGATATCCTCGCCGCCGAGGAGGCGCCGGGCGGCTACGACATGGTCGTCATATCGGAGGTGCTCGAACATCTCGAACGGCCCGGGCACGCTCTGAGTTTCCTCAATTCGGCGCTTGATCCTGGCGGGCTGATCTATGTCAATGTGCCGATCAACAGTCCTTCGCCCGATCACATTTATCTCATCGAGCACCCGGCGGCGGGTCTCGCATTGATCGAAGCCGCCGGGTTCGAGGTCCTTTCGCAAGAACTTTACGCGACCCAAGGCAGGCCGATCGAAAAAGCGCTGCGCGATCGGATCAGCATATCCATGGCCGTCGTTGGCCGAAAGAACTAGGGCAGGCGACGTCGGCGCGCTGCCTTCGCTCAACACAGTCCAGAAGCTGCCCGATTCATGCTTTTCAATTCCTTTGCCTTCATCTTTGGATTTCTTCCGCTAACCTTTGTCATCACGTATCTTCTGGGCCGCTGGAAACAGGAGGCGGCAAAGGTCGCCCTGACGTTCATGTCGCTCGGCTTCTATGCGTGGTGGAGGCCGATCCATCTTCCGCTGCTCCTCGGCTCGATCGTCTTCAACTACTTCGTCGGCGCCGCAATCCAGCGCGCCGTCGCCGCGAGGCAGGGAACGCGGGTCAACCTCATTCTGACTTTCGGTCTCGCGGTGGACCTCGGCGCCCTTGGCTGGTTCAAATACGCCAACTTCGTCGCGGACAACGCCAACGCCGTCCTGCATACGAATTTCGCTCTTGCGCATATCGCGCTCCCGCTCGCGATCTCCTTCTTCACCTTTCAGAAGATCGCCTATCTGGTCGACAGCGCGCGAGGCGACGCGTTTTCCATGCGCCCGCTCGACTTCGCGCTCTTCGCCTCCTTCTTCCCTCAGCTGATCGCGGGCCCGATCACCCACTACAAGGAGATCGTTCCCCAGATCAACGACCCCCTGTTCAGCAAACTGATCTGGCGGAACGTGATGGTCGGCCTGGTGATCTTCGCGATCGGTCTCTTCAAGAAGACCGTGATCGCCGACACGCTCTCGACTTACGCAAATCCTCTGTTCGCCGACGCCGCCAATGGCAAGGCGCTGGACGTGACGTTCAGCTGGCTGGCCGCGATCACCTTCACGCTTCAGGTCTACTTCGACTTTTCCGGCTATTCCGACATGGCGATCGGCCTCGGCCGGATGTTCGGGGTCAAGCTGCCCCTGAACTTTCACTCGCCGCTTCGGGCGCGCAGCATGAGCGAGTACTGGCGCCGCTGGCACATGACGCTTCAGCGATTCATCGTCGCCTATATCTATCAGCCCCTTTCGCTGCCGCTGTCCCGCTTCGCCGCGGAGCGTGACCTAAGGGGCTGGCCGAGTTTTGCGGTGGAGATCGCGATCCCGATCTTCATCACCTTCGTGCTGGTCGGCCTCTGGCACGGCGCGGGCTGGACATTCATCATCTTCGGCGCCATGCACGGCGCGTACCTCTCGGTGAACGAGGCCTGGAATCTGCGGCACAAGACCCGTACCCGAAAGCGCCGGAAACAGGGGCTGCCGCCGCTCGTCGAAAAGAGGTTTGAAAAAGCGCTGTACCATCTGATCACCCTCATTGCGATCGGTTACAGCAACGTGATGTTTCGCGCCGCGACCGTCACGGATGCGCTGAGCGTCTGGCGGGGTTCGATCGGGCTCAATGGCGCTTACGATCCCAACATGAACCTGCAGCAGGGGGTTGAACTCGGCGTGGTGATTCTTCTCGGCGTGGCGATCGTCGCATTCATGCCCAATACGCAACAGATCATGCGGCGGTTCGCCCCGGCCTACAACGCGGCGGAATGGGTCGATGTCGCGCCCGCCATGCTGAGCTGGACCTGGACTCCGAACTGGGCCGGACTTCTCTTCGCCGGCTTGACGTTTTTCCTGGGCGTGATGTTCATTCAGCGGGGCCAGGCGATTTTCCTCTACTTCAATTTCTAGAGAGGCGAGATCGTGGTTCCGCTGCGCGCGCGCCGCAAAACCCTGCTGATCCTCGCGATCGCGTTCCTGGCCGCGGTCGCCGCCTCGATGCTGCCTGACGATCCCTATCAGCGATGGCAGCTGCTCGACGGCACCATCCAGAAGAACGCCCGCTGGATCTACGAACGCACGACCTTCGATCCCACCCCGATCGACGTGGTCATCCTTGGCCCCTCCCGCTCGGCGGCGGACGTCGACAGCCGTGAACTCGAGGCGGCCCTGACGGAGATGGGAACTCCCGCCCACGTCGTCAATTTCTCGCTCCCCGAGGCGGGACGCGACATCAACTATGTGGTCGCGCGCGAACTGTTCAGAACCAAGAGCCCGAAGGTCCTGGTCCTCGGCGTCACCGAAAAGCCGTCCCGCTTCGGGCATCCGGCGTTCAAGTATGTCGCGTCGAGCGCGCTCGTCGCCGATCCGGGCTACTTCATCAACCTGAACTACCTCTCCAACCTCATTTATCTGCCCTATCGGCAGATGGAGCTGTTCCTGGCCGATCTGTGGCCCTCGCTCATGGGGTTGACCAAGACCTTCAACCCCGCGACCTACCGAGGCTCCAACATCGACACGACCGGCGCCCAGTTCTTCCCGACCCGCTCCGGCTCGGTTCCCGCCTCGCAGGCCGAACTGATGCGCGGGGTCCGCAAGCTTGAAAAGGGCATGAGGCCGCCGATCCTGCCCGCCTCTCTCAGGGATGTCGAATTCGGCGACGAGCGTCACTATATCCGGGAGATCGCCGAACTCGCGCGCGCCAAGGGGACGCGGCTCGTGTTCCTGAACCTTCCCTTCTACTCCGACGCCGACACCATCCAGGAAGAGGCTTTCTACCGCCAGTTCGGCGACGTCATCGACGCCGCGTTCCTCGCCAGCCATCCTGAGTGGTATGCCGACTACGGGCACCTGACCGCGCACGGCGCAAGCGTTCTGACTCGATGGCTCGTTCCCTACATCAGCAAGGAGCTCGGCAAAGCGACATGATTCTCAAGAACCCGCCGCTGCATCACGTCGGCGTCGTTCAGCCTGACGTAGAGACCGCCGAGACCCTGATGGCGCTGCTCGGCCTCAGCGAAACCTCCCGTGGCTCCGTCGACACCTTTCAGGCGCTTTGCATCTTCACCGAAGCCGCCGGTCGCTCGCCCATCGAATTCATAGTCCCGAACGGGGGGCAGCTTGAGCGCTTCAACAAGGGCGCGGGAGGACTCCATCATATCGCCTTCGAAGTGCCTGACCTCGTCGCGCTTGCGGAGGATTTCGCGCGCCGGGACATGCCCATGCTCGAACCGAAGCCGGTCAAGGGCGCCGGTCCCTTTCTGTGCAACTTCCTCTTGCCCTCGGCCACGCGCGGAATCATCGTGGAATATGTGCAAATGATCTGAGGCGGCCGGCGTCGAGCCCAGACTCAAGTCGAAGTTCACCAACTCAGAGAGCGAAATCCCGATGGGGCAAACACTAGGTCTCGACCGTCCGGCGGAGCTCGGACCTGCCACGGCGGCGGTTTGGGATGCCGTGACTTCGGCCTGGCCGGAACATGCGAAATTTCTGCGAGCCAGCTTCGCCAACCGGTCGAGCGAGGCGCTGGACACCACGGATATCATCGCAGGCCTGCTCATTCGCTTCTCCGAGTCGACGTCGCGAGAGCTCAGACTCTTCGCCGAGGACTATCGTTATCTCTGTGAGCAGATCGTCTATCCCGAGGAGCTGTATTTTGCCCGCACAGGGGAATATCGGCTGAAGACCTTTGAGGAGGCCAATCGCGAGGTCTACGCCAACGGCAAATTAATGAGCCGATACATGAACGGATTGTTCGTATCGGACGCGCTGTGGTTCAACCACGCAAGCGCGATGAATGATTTCGCGAAGACGTATCTTCCCGCTACGCTCGCGGGCGGCCGCCATCTCGAGATCGGCCCCGGGCATGGCATGCTTCTGCATCTCGCCCTCCGCTTCGGCGCCTTCGGCAGCTGCACCGCCTGGGACGTCAGCGAAACGTCGGTTGCCCATGTCCGCGGCATCCTCGCCATGCTGGGAGAATCGGATCGCGTCGACCTCAGACTGGCCGATCTCTATTCGGACGGCGCGCTGACGGCGAACCGAGGCCGGTTTGACACCGTCGTGTTGAGCGAGGTGCTCGAGCACCTCGAGCGCCCGCTTCTCGCGCTTCAGATCATCCGCGAGCTGCTGACCCCAAAGGGGACCGTCTGGATCAACGTTCCGGCGAACGGTCCTGCTCCCGACCATCTGTTTCTCTTGCGGAATGTCGCCGAGGCTGAGGAGATCGTGAGATCCGCCGGCTTGACGGTCGTGCGCACAGCGGCCTTCCCTCTCGCGGGCGCCACGCTTGAGCGAGCCATCCGCAAGCAGCTGCCGATCAGCTGCATTCTCGTGGCCAGGCGCGCCGACTAGACTCGAGACAAGCAGGAATTCGTTGGCGACCCACCGCCCTCTTGCCCGCGCGGCTCTTCAAGCCCGTGCGCACTGTTGCGCGCGCCAATGATTTCATGGGCCTACCCATTATCACCTTTGCGCGCTTCTTCAGTCAGATGGCGCCGGTAGCGGGCCAGCACTTGCGCCCGGTAGATCGGGCGCATCGCTTCGTGGCGAAGCCGCTCGGCGAGGCCCATTCCCTTGCGCTGGACCGTACTGCCGCCCGACTTCAGCGAGACATCGCGGACAGGCGAGGGCGAGGCGACCAGGGCCGTTTGCCCGGTGACCCAGGGCATTTGCATCAGCGTGTCGACCGGCCGGTCGAAGGGCAGCGTGCGGTCGAGGAGGCGCCTGGCGGCGTCAGCCGACACGATTTGCGCAATCGCCCGCAAGGGCGGGGAGTCCGGGCGGACGAGCGCGAGCCCGCCGCGGCGCGCGACAATCGCGCCGCCCCGGATCGGCTGAGCCGGCATGAGCGCATAATCCCAGGCCCGCCGTTCGGCGGTCATGAACTCGAGGAGCGCCGGGAACGAGGCCGCGTCCATCTCCGCGTCGTCCTCGAAGATGAAGGCGAAGTCGAGATTGTCGTCGACAATCCGCCGCCAGGCCAAGCGATGGCTAAGAAAGACGCCGACTTCGCTCCTCGTCAGCGCGAACGGATAGCGCGGCTGAAAGCGGCGCGGCGCATAAGCCTGATCGACCTCCTGTTGCGGGAGGCGCGCGCCGTCCACCGCGGCCAGGACCTCGCTCTCGATCGGGAGACTTGCCGCGAGCGCCTGGACATTGGGTTTGCGCGAAATGGCGCGGTCAAGATGGAGAATAAAGGCTTTGGCGACGGTCAAGACTGGCTCATGGAGCGAAGACCTGCGATAAATGACCGGCAAACGGCGTCAAGCGCGCTCATACGCGGCGGCCCGCGCCAAGTCATCTCGCCTGCGTTCATGACAAAAGGGGAGGACACGGCCGATGAAAATCACCATCAATGTCGACTGCACGCCTTTGGAGGCGCGTCAGTTCATGGGGCTGCCGGACGTGGAGCCGATGCAGAAGGCGGTCATGGCGGACATCGAAAAGCGCATGATGACGGAGATCGAGCGCTATTCGCCGGAGTCGTTGTTCAAGGCCTGGCTGCCGATCGCTGGAATGAACGCCGAATGGCTTCAGGAGTTTTTCAAGCGCGCCGGCCCCTGACGGCAAAACCTGATTTGCGTCAAGGCCGCCACTCTTGGCTCCGGTTTAAGCCGTTCTAAAGCCCTTCCGCCCGCGCGCGCCGCTTCCTAGATAGCGGTTCAGCCGCGAGATCGCGCGAATGGATTGGGCTGGCCGGCGCCGCTTCGGGGCGCGGGCGTAAGCGCCGAAAGGGAAGAGGATGAATCTGGAGAAATATACGGAACGGGCGCGCGGGTTCGTCCAGGCCGCGCAGTCGCTGGCGCTGCGCGAGGGGCATCAGCAGTTCACACCCGAGCACGTGCTCAAGGTTCTTTTGGACGACGAGGAAGGCTTGGCCGCCGGGCTGATCGACCGGGCGGGCGGCAATTCTCGCCAGGCGCTGACAGAGGTCGAAGCCGCCCTCGCCAAATTGCCCAAGGTCGAAGGATCGGGCGCTGGACAGCTCTATATGGCGCCGACGACGGCGCGCCTGTTCGACAACGCCGAGAAGATCGCCCAGAAGGCGGGCAATTCGTTCGTCACCGTTGAGCGCCTACTCCTTGCGCTGGCGATGGAGAAGGGCACGCAGGCCGCCAGGATACTGGCGAACGCCGGCGTCTCCGCACAGACCCTCAACGCGGCAATCAACGACATCCGCAAGGGTCGCACCGCGGATTCCGCCAGCGCCGAGAACCAGTATGACGCGCTCAAGAAATACACCCGCGACCTGACCGAGGCCGCCAAGACCGGCAAGCTGGATCCGGTGATCGGCCGCGACGAGGAGATCCGCCGCACCGTGCAGGTGCTGTCGCGGCGCACGAAGAACAATCCGGTGCTGATCGGCGAGCCCGGCGTCGGCAAGACTGCGATCGTGGAGGGCCTTGCGCTGCGCATCGTCAACGGCGACGTGCCGGAATCGATCAAAGACAAGAAACTGCTCGGGCTCGATATGGGCTCGCTCATTGCTGGCGCGAAATATCGCGGCGAGTTCGAGGAGCGCCTCAAGGGCGTGCTCAACGAGGTGACCGCGGCCGCTGGCGGCATCATCCTGTTCATCGACGAAATGCATACGCTCGTCGGGGCCGGCAAGGCCGATGGCGCGATGGACGCTTCGAATCTCTTGAAGCCCGCGCTGGCGCGCGGCGAATTGCATTGCGTCGGCGCGACCACGCTCGACGAATATCGCAAGCATGTCGAGAAGGATGCGGCGCTGGCGCGTCGCTTCCAGCCGGTGTTCGTCTCCCAGCCGACAGTCGAGGACACGATCTCGATCCTGCGCGGCTTGAAGGAAAGGTACGAGGCTCATCACGGCGTGCGCATCACCGATTCGGCGATCATCGCGGCAGCCACGCTGTCCGATCGCTACATCGCCGATCGCTTCCTGCCGGACAAGGCGATCGACCTGATCGACGAGGCTGCGGCCCGCCAGCGGATGCAGGTCGAACTCCAAGCCCGAGGAGCTCGACGAGCTCGACCGGCGCATCATGCAGCTCAAGATCGAGCAGGAGGCGCTGAAGAAAGAGACCGACACGGCGTCAAAGGATCGCCTCAAGAAACTCGGGAGCGAGCTCGCGGAACTGCAGGAGAGGTCCGACGCGCTGACCGCTCGCTGGAAGGCCGAGAAGGATAAGCTTGGCCAGGCCGCCAGGCTCAAGGAAGAGCTCGACGCCGCGCGCAACGCGCTCGCCCAGGCGCAGCGCAAGGGCGATTACGCGGAAGCGGGAAGGCTTACCTACGACACGATCCCGACGCTCGAGAAGAGGCTTCAGGAGGCGGAGAGCCAGAGCAACAGCGTGCTGGTCGACGAAGCGGTGACCGCCAATCACGTCGCCCAGGTCGTCTCGCGCTGGACGGGTGTGCCAGTCGACAAGATGCTCGAAGGCGAGCGTGAGAAGCTCCTCAAGATGGAGGAGGAGATCGCGCGCCGCGTCGTCGGCCAGCACGAAGCGGTGCACGCCGTTTCGACCGCGGTCCGCCGCGCCCGCGCTGGCTTGCAGGACCCGAACCGGCCGATCGGCTCGTTCATGTTC
This sequence comes from uncultured Alphaproteobacteria bacterium, assembly GCA_963742305.1. Lineage (GTDB taxonomy): Bacteria > Pseudomonadota > Alphaproteobacteria > Rhizobiales > Beijerinckiaceae > Roseiarcus. The sequence continues at coordinate 25,043 of CAVULN010000007.1, read as the reverse complement.
TTAGGTCCCACTGGCGTCGGCAAGACCGAGCTTACGAAGGCCCTCGCCGCCTTCCTGTTCGACGACGAGAGCGCGATGGTGCGCATCGACATGTCCGAGTACATGGAGAAGCATTCGGTCGCCCGGCTCATCGGCGCCCCTCCCGGCTATGTCGGCTACGAGGAAGGCGGGGCGTTGACGGAGGCGGTGCGGCGTCGGCCTTACCAGGTGGTGCTGTTCGACGAGATCGAGAAGGCGCATCCGGACGTGTTCAATGTCCTCCTGCAAGTGCTCGACGACGGTCGGCTCACCGACGGTCAGGGGCGCACAGTCGATTTCCGCAACGTGCTCATCATCATGACCTCGAACCTCGGATCCGAGTATCTCGTCAACCTTCGGGAGGGCGAGGACACGAAGACGGTCGAGAAGGAAGTGATGGGCGTCGTGCGCGGGCATTTCCGGCCCGAGTTCCTGAACCGCGTCGACGAAATCATCCTCTTCCATCGCCTGCGGCGCGAGGACATGGGCGAGATCGTCGACATCCAGCTCAAGCGCCTGAACCGGCTGCTGGAGGACCGCAAGATGACGCTCAGCCTTGACGCGAAAGCGCGGCAATGGCTGGCCGACAAGGGCTACGATCCAACCTATGGCGCGCGTCCCTTGAAACGGGTGATCCAGAAATGGGTGCAGGACCCGCTGGCGCAGATGCTGCTCGCCGGTGAGCTGCCCGACGGGTCGACGATCAAGCTTAGCGCATCGCACGGGCGCCTCACGATCAACGGCAAGGAGGTCGGCGAGCCTGACGAGCCGGTGAAGGCGCCGTCGGCCGCGCGGGCGAAACCCTGATCGCGCGAGCGCCTGCTGGCGGCCGGGCCTCTGGCGGGCGCGCGCCGGGAGGGCTTGACGCGCATGCCCGGCGGTCCCCTTATGCCGCGCTGGATTTGATCCAACGGGGCAGATCGCAATGGCATTTTCTCATCCCCTCGCCAGGGCCGCCAAAGTGTGGACTGCGAAGACTCACGATGGCGGCGAGCAGCGCGTCCTCGTGATCGTCACCACGATTCCGCTCGAGCCCAACGACAAAGGCTACAAGAAATCGCTGGTCGAGCGGCTATCGCGCGCCGCCCGCGACTATCTCGCCGATTCGAAAGACGCCGCTTCGTTCCTGCTTATGAGCCGGATGAGGGACTGGAAGGCTAGCCGGGCTTGAGGGCGCCGCAGTTTGTCGAGCGCGTTATTTATGATCAGGAGCAAGTTAGGCGGCTGGCCGTCTTGGGGTTCTCAATTTTAATAGCGGGATCTACGCTGATAGTGAAGGTTGTACGAAGCTATGCCGGGTTTCGAAAGGACCGGCGATACCGCATTGAATCTATTACCGTTTGCATTTCGCTGAATTCGATGGATACGCTTTTCATCAAAACTGATTGTGATAGATTGCGGCGCGAAGCGCGCGCCAGAGGAGCCTCCAAGCTCTCGCCGCCGCGCGCCGCATGAAGTGGGGACGAACGCCATGACGAATGTTGGATCGGCATTAGGGCTTGGACCCGGCGCTGGCATCGCGCCGCTCAGATCCAAATGGGGCTGGATCGTCGCCCTTGGGGTGGTCTACCTCATCGCCGGCGTGATCGCGCTCGGCAGCGTGGTCATGGCGACGATCGCGGCAGTGTGGGTGGTCGGTATCATGATGATCATCGCGGGCGTTTTCGAAGTCATCCACTCGTTCCAGATCAAAACCTGGGGACGCTTCCTGTTCTGGCTCCTACTCGGGGTTCTTTACGTCATCGCCGGTTTCGTCGCGTTCCGAGATGCATTGTCGTCCGCCATCTGGCTGACGCTCCTCCTCGGCGCGGCGCTGGTGGCTTCCGGCATCGTGCGGATCTTCCTCGGCTTCAGCATGAGCGGTGGTACGCCCTGGGGCTGGGTGGTCGCTTCGGGCGCGGTCACGCTTCTGCTCGGGATCATCATCCTGATCCACTGGCCGGTATCCTCGGCTCTATGTGCTCGGAGTCATCCTCGGCGTCGATCTGATCATCGCCGGCGCGAGCTGGATCGGGCTCGGCCTCGGCCTCCGCAACGCTCCCGTCGGCCTGACGGGGGAGGCGTCGGGGGCGCTGAGCCGCGGCGGCGACGCGCGGCGAGCCTCACTGGGGCAAGGAGGTCTTCCGTGCGTTGGCTTTATCTGGCGATCGTGGTGGTGTTCGTCGCCGCGCTGATCATCTTCGTGGTCCAGAACACCGAGCCCGTCAGCATGTCCTTCCTGTCGTTTGGGCTCAGGCTGCCGCTCGCCGTGCTCGCGTTCATCATCTATGTGCTTGGGGCGCTGACGGGCGGAAGCCTCTATGGCTTTCTCAGGCGCTCGGTCGCCGGTTCCCGGCGGGCCGCCGCCTGAACGGGCGCGCTTCGATGCGCGCCATGGTCTTGCACAGGCCCCACGAGCGGCTCGCGATGGAGGAGCGGCCTGATCCTGCGCCCGGGCCGGGACAGATTCGGGTCAGGGTCGAGGCGTGCGGCGTCTGCCGCACCGATCTGCACGTCGTCGACGGCGAATTGCCCAATCCCAAACTCCCGGTCGTGCCGGGCCACGAGATCGTCGGCCGTATCGAGGCGGCCGGCGAAGGCGTCAGCCTGAGACCTGGCGCGCGGGTCGGGATCGCCTGGCTCGCCCATGCCGACGGGACTTGTCCCTATTGCCGGAGCGGGCGCGAAAACCTTTGCGACGCGCCGCTGTTCACCGGCTACACGCGGGACGGCGGTTACGCCACCCATGCGATCGCGGAGGCGGATTTCGTCTTTCCTTTGTCCGACGACCTCGATCCGGTCGAGACCGCGCCGCTGCTTTGCGCGGGGCTCATCGGCTGGCGGTCCCTGAAAATGGCTGGGGAGGCGCGAACGATCGGCGTCTATGGCTTCGGGGCCGCAGGACACATCATCGCCCAGGTCTGCCGCTGGCAGGGGCGGCGCGTGTTCGCCTTCACGCGGCCCGGCGACGCTGGCGGTCAGGCCTTCGCCCGCTCGATGGGCGCCGAATGGGCGGGCGGATCGGACGAGAAGCCGCCCGAGGCGCTCGACGCCGCCATCCTGTTCGCCCCGGTCGGGGCGCTCGTTCCCGCGGCGCTCGCCGGGCTCAAAAAGGGCGGGCGGGTCGTCTGCGGCGGCATTCACATGAGCGACATCCCAACCTTCCCCTACTCGGCGCTCTGGGAGGAGCGCAGCGTCGCCTCGGTCGCCAATCTCACCCGCGCCGACGGCCGGGAATTCCTGGCCATTGCGACCGAGGCGAAGGTGCGGACCGCAACCACGCCCTATCCGCTCGCCAAGGCCAACGAGGCGCTCGACGATTTGCGCTCGGGCAAGCTCGAAGGCGCAGCCGTTCTCGTGCCCTGAAAGAGGGCCAACAAAGTCTCTCGACAGGTCAGGCCAAACCTGCGAGTGCGGCGCCATGGCCAGGTTTCGTTCTTCCTATGTCTGCCAGAATTGCGGCGCCATCACGCAGCGCTGGCAGGGACGATGCGAATCGTGCGGCGAGTGGAATACGATCATCGAGGAAGCCGCCGCCCTTGGCGCCGGCGGCGCGGGCGCCCGAAGGGGAACGGCGGGCCGGCCGTTTCCCCTTGAAGATCTGTCCGGCGCCGCTGAGACCGAGCCGCGTCTCATAACCGGCATCGCCGAGCTCGACCGGGTTGCGGGCGGCGGTTTCGTGCCCGGTTCCGCCACGCTAATCGGCGGCGAGCCGGGAATCGGCAAATCGACGCTGCTGATCCAGGCCTGCGCTGCGGTCGCACGGTCGGGGGGCCGCGTCGTCTACGTCTCGGGCGAGGAATCGACCGCCCAAGTTCGTCTGCGCGCCGCCCGCCTCGGCCTCGCCGAGGCTTCCGTTCAGCTCGCGGCGCAGACGTTCGTCGAGGACATCATAGCGACGCTAGGGTCCGGGGACGCGCCCAAATTCGTGGTCATCGATTCGATTCAGACCATGTGGAGCGACGCGATCGAATCGGCGCCCGGAACGGTCGCCCAGGTGCGCGGCTCGGCGCAGGCGCTGATCCGCTTCGCCAAGGCGAGCGGCGCGGCCTTGCTCTTGGTCGGTCATGTGACCAAGGACGGCCAGATCGCTGGCCCCCGCGTCGTCGAGCACATGGTCGACGCTGTCTTCTCTTTCGAAGGTGACGGCGCGCACGCGTTCCGGCTCCTGCGGGCGGCCAAGAACCGATTCGGAGCGACGGACGAGATCGGGGTGTTCGAGATGACCGGCGGCGGCCTCGCCGAGGTGCCGAACCCTTCCGCTTTGTTCCTGGCCGAGCGCGACGGCGCGGCCCATCCGGGGGCCGCGGTGTTCGCCGGGGTCGAAGGCGCGCGTCCGCTTCTGGTCGAGATCCAGGCTCTCGTCGCCCCGACCACGCTTGGCACGCCCCGCCGGGCCGTTGTCGGCTGGGAGCCGAGCCGGCTCGCCATGGTGCTCGCGGTGCTCGAGGCCCACGGGGGCATGAAGCTCGGACAATACGACGTCTATCTCAACGTCGCGGGCGGCTTGAGGATCGTGGAGCCCGCGGCGGATCTCGCCGCCGCCGCGGCGCTCATTTCCTCGCTCACCGGCCTGAGTTTGCCGCGCGATGCGGTCTGGTTCGGCGAGATCGGGCTCTCGGGCTCGGTGCGAGCGGTCGCGCATGCGCCTTTGCGGCTGAAAGAGGCCGCCAAGCTCGGTTTTGCGCGCGCCTTTGCGCCGCAGTCGCCGCGCGGCGCCGGCGAGACCGCCGCCATCGCCGCCGAGCCAATCGACAATGTGGCCTCGCTCGTCGCGCTGATCGCCGCAGCCGCGGTCGAAGCGAAGGCGGCGCGCGCTCCACCCCCCATTCCCGCAATGGGGTGACGAACCGGGGCGGCTTGGTTATAAGGCGCTCGCGCCGGCCGCCTTAAGGCGCATGTTGGACGGTCGACCGTCGCGACGAGGCTCATTTCGCTTATGCCATCCTATCTCGATCTCGCGGTTCTCGGCATCGTTCTCGTTTCGGCGCTGCTCTCGATGATGCGCGGGTTCACCCGCGAGGTGCTCGCCATCGCCTCGTGGATCGCGGCCGCCTTGGCCGCCTACTATTTCTACCCTCGCGTCATGCCCTACCTTACCCCCTATATCCACAAGGACATCATCGCCCAGGCCGCCGCCGCCGCGATCGTGTTCTTCGTGACGCTCATCATCGTGTCGCTGTTCACGGTGCGGATGTCCGATGCGATCCTCGACAGCAGGATCGGCCCCCTCGACCGGTCGCTGGGCTTCGTGTTCGGAGTCGCGAGAGGGTTTCTGCTTGCCGTCGTCGCTTTCGCCATTTTCAACTGGCTCGTCTCGGAGAAGCAGCAGCCCGAATGGGTGAAGAACGCCAGGACCCGGCCGGTCCTCACCGAAACCGCCGTTCGAATCGTCGCCATGCTGCCCTCGGACGCAGCACAGACCATCGACGGCTGGATCCAGTCGCGCGCCGACGCGGCGACGAAGGAGCTGGCGCCGGCAGGCGATGCGACCGGTTCGCGATCGAAGACCGGGGGCGATCAGCCGATCGCCGTTCCGGCTCAGCCGCAGAAGAAGACCAATTCAACCTCGGGGGCGGACGGTTCCGCGATGGACAAGCAAAAACTCGACGCCTTGATCAACAAAAACGCCCCGTTCGCTCCGGCGCCGAGGCAGTAATGCCGGGGGAAGCCGCCGCCGATCCGGCGAGCGACGCCGGCGTCGACCTCGGCGAGGACCGGCCGCGCGAGCATTGCGGCGTCTTCGGCATCTTCAATCACCCCAATGCCGCCGCGATCGTCGCGCTCGGGCTGCATGCGCTGCAGCATCGCGGCCAGGAGGCTGCGGGCATCGTCGCGTTCGACGGCGCCCGGTTTCATTCGGAGCGCCGCCAGGGGCTGGTCGGCGATCACTTCGCCAAGGCGGCGACCATCGACCGCCTGCCGGGGCGCTCCGCGATCGGACACGTCCGCTATTCCACCACCGGCGAGACCGTGCTGCGCAATGTCCAGCCTCTGTTCGCCGAGCTCGAGGCCGGCGGCCTCGCGGTCGCCCATAACGGCAATCTGACCAATGGGCTCACGCTCAGGCGGGAGCTCATTCGGGGCGGGGCGATCTGCCAGTCGACCACCGATACCGAAGTCGTGCTCCTGCTCGCGGCGCGGTCGCGCCGGACGAAGATCATCGACCGGTTCGTCGAGGCGCTGACCGAGATCGAGGGCGCCTACGCGCTGGTCGCGCTGACCAACACGAAGCTTGTGGGCGCGCGCGATCCCCTCGGCATCCGGCCCCTCGTGCTCGGGGAGTTCGAGGGCAGTCCGATTCTCTGCTCGGAGACCTGCGCGCTCGACATCATCGGGGCGAAATTCATCCGCGACATCGAGAATGGCGAAGTGGCGGTGATCGACGGCGCCGGGGTGAAGAGCTTCTTTCCGCTGCCGAGGCAGCCGGCCCGGCCCTGCATCTTCGAATACATTTATTTCGCCAGGCCCGATTCGATCGTTCACGGACGATCGGTCTACGACGCCCGCAAGGCGATGGGCGCGGAGCTGGCGCGCGAGGCGCCGGCCGAGGCGGATGTGGTCGTGCCGGTCCCCGATTCGGGCGTTCCGGCCGCGATCGGGTATGCGCGCGCATGCAGCCTGCCGTTCGAACTCGGCATCATCCGCAACCACTATGTCGGGCGCACCTTCATTCAGCCGACCCAGTCGATTCGCGAGCTTGGCGTCCGGATGAAGCACAACCCCAACCGCGCGGTCGTCGAGGGCAAGCGAATCGTGCTCATCGACGATTCGATTGTGCGCGGCACCACCAGCGTCAAGATCATGCAAATGATGCGGGAAGCGGGCGCGCGCGAGGTTCACTTGCGCATCTCGTCGCCGCCGATCGCCTGGCCGGACTTCTACGGCATCGACACGCCCGAACGCGACAGGCTCCTCGCCGCGCGCATGGACCTCGAGGGGATGCGGCGGTTTGTGGGCGCCGATTCTCTCGCGTTCCTGTCGGTGGACGGCATCTATCGCGCGATGGGCTATCCCGGCCGCGACCCCAGGCAGCCGCAGTTCACCGACCACTGTTTCACCGGCGACTATCCGACCCGTCTCGTTGACCAGTTCGGGGATCCGGGACGGCAGCAACTGTCGCTTTTGGCGGAGGCAAGCTGATGGCCGAGGCTTCTCTGGAAGAGCTGGACGAACGCATCGCGCTGATTCGCGACAACATGAGGGAGCTGACCGAACAGGCCGCCGCCCTTTCCGGCGCCCAGGACGAAACGCTCGCCTCGGACCGCATCGCCGAGCAGGAGCGCCGGCTCGCGGAGCTTCTCAAGGAACGCGAGTCGCTTCTCAACAGCGCGCGCTCGTCTCGAAGCTGAGACGCGGCGCGAGCGGGCGCGGTTGCGCGTCCGAGCGCTATTGAAAGAGCTTCATCGCGTTGATGAGCGTTCCGTAAACGCCCCACAGCAGTGGAATGCCGACGAAGCCCCAGGCCAGCGCCAGTTCGAGAGAGCTTGTGCCGCCGCCGCCCTTGTTGTCATAGTCCATATCCGTCTCCCTCACGCCACTCCGACCGCCTCGTCCACCGTCTCGAGCTCCATATGGTGGCGATCGTCGACCGCTCGGATCAGGAAATTGGCGACGAAGCCGACGACCAGAAGCCCCGCCATGATGTACATGGTGACGTTATAGGCCTGGGCCTTCGGGACGCCGCTGTCGATTTGGTACTGCCGGATGTAGTTGACGAGGACGGGGCCGAGCACGCCCGCGACCGACCACGCCGTGATGAGCCACCCGTGGATCGCGCCGACGTAGCGTGTGCCGAACATGTCGCGAAGATAGGCCGGCACGGTGGCGAACCCACCGCCATACATGCTGAGGATGACGAGGAAGCAAAGGATGAACAGCGGCAGATTGCCGTGGCCGCCGAAATACGGCACGAGCGCATAGAGCACGAACCCGAGCACGAAGAACACGAAATAGGTGTTCTTGCGACCTATGACGTCGGACGTCGAGGCCCAGAAGAAGCGGCCGGCCATGTTGAAGAGGCTGAGCAGTCCGACAAACCCGCCCGCGGCCGCGGCGGTGACGCGCCCTGGGAACATCTCCTGGCTCATCGCCGAAGCTTGGCCGAGCACGCCGATGCCCGCCGTCACGTTCATGCAGAGCACGATCCAGATCAGCCAGAACTGCGGCGTCTTCAACGCCTGGTAGACGTAAACGTCCCGGTTGGTGACGAGTTTCGTGGCTTGGGCGGCCGGAACGAATCCCTCGGGCCTCCACCCCGGCGCAGGCACGCGCACGATCGCCGATCCGACCAGCATGAAGAATGCATAGACGAGGCCGAGGACCACAAAGGTCTCCGCGACCCCGACGTGCGTCGCGGTCGAGAACCGGCTCATGAGCCAGACCGAAAGCGGGGAAGCGATCATCGCGCCGCCGCCGAAGCCCATGATCGCCATGCCGGTCGCCATCCCCGGACGGTCGGGAAACCATTTGATCAAGGTCGACACTGGGGAAATGTAGCCGAGACCGAGACCAATCCCGCCAAGCACGCCATAGCCAAGGTAGACGATCCACAATTGGTGCGTCGACACGCCAAAGGCGCTGACCAGGAATCCGCCGGCGAAGCACAACGCCGCGGCGAACATGGCGCGGCGCGGCCCGCCTTCCTCGACCCAGCGGCCGAGCACAGCGGCTGAAAAGCCGAGGAAGAAAATGGCGATCGAGAAGATCCAGCCGAGCTCGGTGAGTTTCCAGTCGTCCGGCGCGGATTTGGTGATGCCGATCAGCTTGGTCATCGGCAGATTGAAGACGCTGAAGGCGTAGACCTGGCCAATGCAAAGGTGGATGCACAGCGCCGCGGGCGGAACCATCCACCGGCTGAATCCGGGCTTGGCAATGGTGTGGCTTCGGTCCAGAATGCTCATCGGGCGTGTCCATCCCCTCATTTTGCCCGAATCCGACCGCGTTGCTCGCGTTCGAACGACTGGGCGCCCGCTTTTCCGCGGAACTGGAAGTCAAACTCGCTCATTCGCCGCGATTTGGCAATGCCACTTCCGTCGAACCCCGCGCGCCTGCCCTTCCGGCGCCGACAGCTCGCTGCGCGGCGTCCCGAACGTGGGTCGCCTCGGTCTTCACATGCCTGTCACACAGCCATGGGAGTGGAGCCGGCCACGACAATGAGGTGATCCTATGTCCGCCGCATTCGACGCTCGAACTCGAAGTCCGCGCCGCCGCGCCAGTCAGGCCTCATCTCGATCGTCCGCTCGACATCCGGTTTGCGCTGATCATACTCGCGGTGCTCGCGCTCGGCCTTTTCTACATGGCCTATTCGATCCGGTCGGACATTTCCGCGGCGGGCGGCGGACCGACGACGGTTCTGCCGTTCATCCTGCTCGGCGTGGCGATGCTGATCGCGCTCGGCTTCGAGTTCGTCAACGGGTTCCACGACACCGCCAACGCGGTCGCCACCGTCATCTACACCCACGCCTTGCCGGCGCAGGTCGCGGTCGTATGGTCGGGGTGCTGGAATCTCCTCGGCGTGCTGGCTTCGACCGGCGCGGTCGCGTTCGGCATCGTCTCTCTGCTGCCGGTCGAGCTCATTCTCCAGGTCGGATCGAGCGCCGGCTATGCGATGGTGTTCGCGCTGCTCATCTCGGCGATCATCTGGAACCTTGGCACCTGGTGGTTCGGCATTCCCGCCTCGAGTTCGCATACGCTGATCGGCTCGATCGTCGGCGTCGGCGTCGCCAACGCGCTCATTCGCGGCCAGAACGGCACCGCCGGCGTCGACTGGGACCAGGTGACCAAGGTCGGCGAAGCGCTTCTGTTCTCGCCCCTGTTCGGCTTCGTGCTGTCGGCGCTGCTGCTCCTGGCGATGAAGGCGGTGATCCGCGCGCCGGCGCTCTACAAGGCTCCGACCACCAACAAGCCGCCGTCGCCCTGGATCCGCGGGCTCTTGATCCTCACCTGCACGCTGGTCTCGTTCTTCCACGGCTCGAACGACGGCCAGAAGGGCATGGGTCTCATCATGCTGATCCTCATCGGCGTCGCGCCGACGGCTTATGCGCTGAACCGCGCGCCGTCCGAAGGTCACGCCGCCCAGTTCGTTTCCGCCGCGCATGCCGCTTCGAAGATCGTCGAAGCCCATGGCGCCGGATACAATGTCACCGGCGATCCCCGCCCGGCGGTGACCGAATACATTCATTCGCACACGATCTCCGAAGGCACTTATCCTTCGCTTGCGGTCCTGACCAAGGAGATCAGCGACTCGGTCGAGCAATACGGTTCCGTCGCCAGGACGCCGCTCGACAAGGTCGAGAACCTTCGTAACGACATGTATCTCGCCTCGGAGGGTTTCCGGGTCCTGGCGAAGGACAAGGAAAGCGAGCTCTCGGCCGCGGACAAGGCGCAGATCGGCGCCTTCAAGAAGGAGCTCGATGGAGCGACCAAGTTCATTCCGCTCTGGGTCAAGATCTGCGTCGCGATCGCGCTCGGCCTCGGCACCATGGTCGGCTGGAAGCGCATCGTCATCACCGTCGGCGAAAAGATCGGCAAGACACACCTGACCTATGGTCAGGGCGCGGCGGCCGAACTCGTCGCCGCGGCGACGATCGGCGCGGCCGACGGCTTCGGATTGCCGGTGTCGACGACCCACGTGCTGTCGTCGGGCGTCGCCGGGACGATGGTCGCCAACGGTTCGGGGATGCAATGGTCGACGGTGCGCTCGATCGCGCTCGCCTGGGTGCTGACGCTGCCCGCGGCGATGCTCATGTCGGGCTTTCTCTACGTGATCTTCCGCCAGATCTTTTGATCGCCCCCTGGAGCGGTTGGCGTTTGGACGGAGACCGCCTGAACCTCTGTCCCGGCGGCCGACCGGTCCTATTGGGTTTTCTTGGAACGAGGCTCTTTCGCCTGCGAAAACCCTGATCAAGGCCTATTGGATTTCCTTGGATTTCCTTGGATTCTCTCGTCCGAATCCAGACGTATCAATGGGTTACGCGCGATTTTCCGCGGAAATTTTTTCTAATGCCATTTCCACCATGTTGAACGGCGCCGGAAGAGAAAGCCAGAGACATACGGAATCGCAGAATTACCCATGCGGCCAGCTTACACAGATTTACGATTTTCCGCAATCATTTGTCATCCGGGCCATTCCTCCGCCCGCCGCTATCCAAAAGCCGCGCGGGCCGCAATTGACAGGGCGGAACCGGGGCGACGAAAATTCCGGGCGCCGTGGTAGGAGAAGCGATCACGGGCGACAGCGAGCGACAAGAGGCTTGGGATGGCCACGATCGACGACATTCTCTCCGCCATCGACGCCGGTCAGACAGCGGCGCTCGAGCGCCTGTTCGCTTTTCTCGCGATCCCGTCGATCTCCGCCGTTCCGGCGCATGTCCCGGATTGCGAGCGGGCCGCGGACTGGCTCGCCGCGCAGCTCGGCGAACTTGGCTTCGAGGCGGACAAGCGGCCGACCGCCGGCCGTCCGATGGTGGTGGGCCACATCAAGGCCGCGCGGCGCGAGGCGCCGCATGTCCTCTTCTATGGCCACTATGACGTGCAGCCGGTCGATCCCCTCGATCTGTGGCGGAGCCCGCCGTTCGAGCCGAAGCTCGAGTCCGCCCCGCAAGGCGATCAGATCGTGGCCCGCGGGGCCTGCGACGACAAAGGCCAGCTCTCGACTTTTCTCGAGGCCTGCCGCGCCTTCCAGCAATTCGGCGGGCCGCCGTGCCATATCACCGCGCTGTTCGAAGGCGAGGAGGAGACGGGATCGCCGTCGCTGCCGGCCTTTCTCGCCGACAACGCCAAGGAGCTCAAGGCCGACATCGCGCTCGTCTGCGACACCGGAATGTGGGACCGGGCGACGCCGGCGATCACGGTTGCGCTGCGCGGGATCGCGAGCGACGAGGTCGTGCTGACCGGCGCCAATCGGGATTTGCACTCGGGCCTCTATGGCGGCATGGCCGTCAACCCGATCCATGTGCTTGCCCGTATCCTCGGCGACCTGCACGACGATAACGGCGCCGTCGCCATTCCGGGATTCTACGACGGCGTCGAGGACCTGCCGCAGGAGATCGCCGACCAGTGGAACGCGCTCGGTTTCGACGCCGCTGGGTTTTTGCGCGACGTGGGTCTCACGACGCCGGCAGGCGAGCGCGACCGCACGCCGCTCGAACTCCTGTGGTCGCGCCCGACCTGCGAGGTCAACGGAATTCAGGGCGGCTACACCGGCGAAGGAACCAAGACCGTGCTGCCGGCCAAGGCCAGCGCCAAGATCACCTTCCGGCTCGTCGGCCAGCAGAACCCGGAGCGGGTGGTCCAGGCCTTCCGCGCTTTCGTGACCTCGCGCCTGCCGGCGGACGTGAAGGCCGAGTTCATCGGCCACGCCGGCAGCCCTGCGATTTCGCTGCCGGTCAAGAACCAGGCGCTCAAGATCGCGCGGAGGGCGCTGGAGGCCGAATGGGGCAAGCCCGCCGCGCTCGTTGGCAGCGGCGGGTCGATCCCGGTGGTGGGCGCCTTCAAGCGCGACCTTGGCATGGACAGCCTGCTGGTCGGCTTCGGGCTCCCCGACGACCGCGTCCATTCGCCCAACGAGAAATACGACCGCGCGTCATTCCATAAGGGCGCGCGCTCATGGGCGCGGATTCTGGCGGCGCTGGCGGCGTGAGCGAGGGTCGGGTTGGTGTCGGCTGCGGCGCGGCGATTGTCTCGAACGGGCGCATCCTGCTCGTCAAGCGGCGGCGCCCTCCGGAGCGGGACCATTGGAATCTTCCCGGTGGCAAGGTGGATCATTTGGAGCGCGTCGAGGACGCGATCCGGCGCGAGACATTGGAGGAGACTGGTCTCGCGATCCGCCTGACGCGCTTCCTGCAACTCACACAAATGCTGGGCCCGGACGGCGAGCATTGGCTGTCCCCTGTCTGGCAGGCCGAGGTCGTCGAGGGCGAAGCGCGCAATCTCGAACCCGACAAAGCCGAGGCCGTCCGCTGGTTCGCGCTTTCCCGCCCGCCTGCGCCCCTTGGACAGGCCGCGCGCGAGGCGATCGCCTGCCTTGTCTGCGCGGCGCCGGACCATGAGCGAGCGGACGCCCGGTGAGCGCTGACCGCCGCGCTCTTCATCGCGACCAGTTCCTCGCCTCCGTCAGGCGGGCGCCCCGGCTCATGGGCATTCTCAACGTGACGCCCAATTCGTTCTCCGACGGCGGGCGCCATTACGACCCGGCGGTCGCGATCGCCCGCGCGCGAAAAATGGTCGACGAGGGCGCGTCGATCATCGACATCGGCGGCGAATCGACGAGGCCCGGCCATCTGCCGGTCTCCGGGGATGAGGAGCTCCGGCGGGTGGTCCCGGTGCTCGAGGCGCTGGCCGATCTGGACGCCCCGATCTCGATCGATACGGCCAAGGCCGCGGTGGCGCGCGAGGCGGCGCGGCTCGGCGCCTGCGCCATCAACGACATCTGGGGCCTGCAGCGCGATCCGGGCATGGCGGACGCGGTTGCGGAGACGGGCTCCGCGGTCGTCGTCATGCACAATCGCGACGAGGCGGATCCGGCGATCGACATTCTCGACGACGTCGAGCGCTTCTTCGAGCGCTCGCTCAACCTTGCGGCGGCGGCTGGCGTCCCTTTTTGCCGAATCCTGCTCGACCCCGGCGTCGGCTTCGGCAAGACGCCCGAGCAGAACCATTCCTGCATCTGGAACCTCGACCGCTTCCTTGGCTTTGGCGCGCCGATCCTGGTCGGCCTCTCGCGCAAGTCGTTCCTCGGCAGGATCCTCGGCGTCGAGGTTGACCGGCGCCTGCCGGGCACGCTCGCCGCGAACGCGATCGCGCTCATGCGCGGGGCCTCGGTGTTGCGCGTGCATGACGTCGCCGAGAACCGCGACGCGCTTGCCGTGTTCATGGCGCTTCAACGCGCCGCCGCGCCTGCATCGGCCACGGAACGCACGGATGAAGGGCGCGTCGTGCTCGCGCTCGGCGGCAATGTCGGCGACAAGGTCTCTGAGCTTGCGCCAGGCGCTCCGCGCGCTGGCGAGCGAGCCGGGGATCGAACTGACCGCCGTTTCCCGCTTCTACCGCACGCCGCCCTGGGGCAAGACCGATCAGGACTGGTTCGTCAACGCCTGCGCGCTCGCCCGGACGAGCCTCAAGCCCGAGGCGCTGCTCGATCGCGTCAAGCGGCTCGAGGTCGAACTCGGCCGCAAGCCTGCGGAGCGATGGGGGCCCCGCGTCATCGACATCGACCTCATCGCCTACGGCGACGTGACGCTCAAGACCGGCCGTCTGACTTTGCCTCATCCCGAACTGTTCAACCGGGCCTTCGTGCTGGTCCCGCTCGCCGAAATCGCGCCCGATCTCATCATCGCGGGGTCGAGGGTCGGCGAGGCGGCGGCTCGGCTTCAAACCGACGCATCGGAGGTGACGCCGCTCGACTGATCGGGCATGACGCTTTTTCGCGCTGGCTTCGGCCGGGCGAACCCAAATAGACTTTACGCCCGGCCTTTTTCCCAGGGATCAATCAGCCGATGTCCGTCTGGTCGCAAACCTTCACTTTTCTCGATGGGCAATGGCTCGAGGGCAACGCTCCGATCATCGGAGCGCGCACGCACGCCTTCTGGCTGGGTTCGAGCGTGTTCGACGGCGCGCGCGCCTTCGACGGCGCAACGCCCGATCTCGACAAGCATTGCGCGCGGCTCAACCGCTCGGCCAAGGCCATGTCCCTCAAGCCGACCATGAGCGTCGAGGCGATGCTCGAGATCGCGAGCGAGGGGATGAAGAAATTCAAGCCCGGAGCCGAACTCTATATCCGGCCGATGTACTGGGCCGAGCGCGGCTCGCTCATGTCGTCCGTCCCGCCGGACCCCAACTCGACCCGCTTTTGCCTGTGTCTCTACGAGGCGCCGCTGCCGCAGCCGACCGGCGTGGCTCGATCACCCGCTCGCCTTTCGCCAAGCCGCTCGGAATCACCATTCCGATCGAAGCCAAGGCGGGCTGCCTCTATCCCAACAACGGGCGGGCGCTGATCGAGGCTCGGGCGCGCGGCTTCGACAATTGTCTCATGGGCGACATGCTGGGCAATGTCGCGGAGCTCGCGACCGCGAACATATTCCTGGCCAAGGACGGCGTGGTGATGACGCCGATCGCCAACGGGACCTTCCTCAATGGCGTGACCCGTCAGCGGGTGCTCGCGCTTCTGCGCGAAGACGGGGTCGAGGCACGGGAAACGACCCTCGCCTTTGCCGATTTCGATGGCGCGGACGAGATCTTCGTCGTCGGCAATTACGGCAAGGTGACGCCGGTCAATCGCATCGAGGGGCGCGATCTTCAGCCCGGCCCGTTCTTCCGCCGCGCGCGCAAGCTTTACTGGGAGTTCGCGCATGCGCACTAAGAAGCCGCGTCTGAAAGCGGCCCTGGACGGCCGGGAGGGAGCGATGGCGACACGGTTGACGATCCGGTTTGATTTCGAGGCCGGCCGGCGCCTCGGCGCTGGCAAGATCGCGCTTCTGGAAGCGATCGAGAAAACCGGGTCGATCTCGGCCGCCGGCCGCGCCCATGCCATGTCCTACCGCCGCGCCTGGCTCCTGGTCGACGAACTGAACCAGCTTTTCGCCGAGCCGCTGGTCGCCGCGCATCACGGCGGCTCAAAAGGAGGCGGCGCGGCGCTGACCGACGAAGGCCGGCGCATCGTCGCCCTTTACCGCGCCGCGGAAGCCAAGATGCGGGCGGCGGCGCAAGGCGAAATCGAGGCCATCGAGCGCGATCTCTCCGGGGCCGGGGCGGAATGAAGGAAACGCCCGCCTAAGCGCCCGGACTGTGATCCGGCTCACAGCGGAGCCGCCCCGCCGCCGATAGCGGCTGACGGTTAAGGCGGAAGATCTGCCGCCGACCGAAGGGAGCCGGCGGACCTGGCCACCTTCAGGGAGGGCGAGCAATGGACAATGCCGAACGCGCGAAGCTCAAAACCCAACTGCGGCAGCAGGTCGAGGACGAGTTCGCTAGGCGGACGCAAGAGCACCGCGTCAAGGTTCATACGATCAACGCGCGACGGCGGCACCGCAAGGCGAACAGGCTCAAGGCCGCGCCACAGCCTCTGGACTTCCTGGCGATCGGCGACTCGTGGTTCGACTATCCCCTGAACGACTACGGCATTCCCTGGCCGAATCAGGACATCGTCGCGAAGTTGCAAACGATTGGGAATCCGCGCCCGATCGCTCTGTCGCGCGCGCTCCATGGCAACCCGATGACCACGACCATGGGGCTGGCCGACCAGAAGCAATATGTCAGCGATATCGCCGACTCCTCCCAATGGATCGATGGCAGCCCGGACGCGATCCTGGTCTCGGGCGGGGGCGACGACGTCGTCGGCGACCAGTTCATCATTTATCTGGACTATCTCGGCGGGGGTCTGTCGAACCGGATCCAGGGCGCCGTCGATTCAGTCGAGGCGTCATATCAGGCGCTGTTCCAGTTTCGCGATCTCTATGCGCCGAACACGCCGATCTTTGGCCATTCCTACGACTATGCGATACCGAACGGAATTGGGGTCTTCTTCCAGGGCCCCTGGCTGCAGCCGCCGCTCAATTTCGCACATTACGACTATGCGGACGGACTCACGATCGTTCAGAACGCCATCGACCGCCTTTACGCCATGCTGCACGGCCTCGCGAGCGTGAAGAAGAACAATTACTACCTTGTCGACACGAGGGGAACGTTCACCCGCGATTCGTCGCAGCCGCTCGGGTGGGCGAACGAAATCCATCCCTATTCGGCCGGGTTCCTGGCGCTGGCGAACAAGTTCCTCCCGGTGCTGCGAAGCGTCTTTTCGGGGCGGATCTGAGCCGGCGCCGGGCGCGTCCGTGTCCCGAGCGGGGAAGCTTGTTCGGCCTCCGTGGGCATCCAGGCCGTACGTGGGCTGGCGGGGCTGATGCTCGCCTGCGGCGCCCGGTCCACTCGCGCGCGCTCATCTTCCCACCGGGGCCTTTGACAGCGCGAGCGCTTTGACCGAAAGAAGCGCGCGATGACGCCGGTGGTCAAAATCTGCGGCCTTTCCTCGGCCGCCACCCTCGACGCCGCGCTCGACGCCGGCGCGGACATGGTCGGGTTCGTGTTTTTTCCCAAAAGCCCGCGCCATGTCGACTGGGAGACCGCGCGCGGCCTTGGACGGCGCGCGCGCGGACGGGCGAAGATCGCGGCCCTCAGCGTCGACGCCGACGACGATACGCTCGCGCGCATCGTCGAGACGCTCGCTCCCGACCTCATGCAATTGCATGGGAGCGAAACGCCGGCGCGGGTGAAACAGATAAGCGAGCTCTGCGCGCGCCCGACGATGAAGGCGATCGGGGTCGCCGCGCGCGCCGATCTCGCGCTGGCCGAGCCTTACGAGCACGTGGCCGACCTCATGCTGGTCGACGCCAAGCCGCCGAAGGACGCGGCGCTTCCGGGCGGCAACGGCCGGCCGTTCGACTGGCGCCTTGCGCGGGAGTTCCGGTTCCCCGGCCCATGGCTGCTCTCCGGCGGACTCGACCCCGGCAACGTGGCGGAAGCGATCGCGCTGAGCCACGCCCGCGGCGTCGACGTTTCCTCCGGCGTCGAGAGCG
The DNA here is from genome assembly GCA_963742305.1 of uncultured Alphaproteobacteria bacterium. Lineage (GTDB taxonomy): Bacteria > Pseudomonadota > Alphaproteobacteria > Rhizobiales > Beijerinckiaceae > Roseiarcus. Next base: position 7,476 of record CAVULN010000007.1, on the reverse strand, counting down.
CGCCGGGCGTCAAGGACGAGGCCAGGATCAGGGCGTTCGTCGCCGCGGCAAGGCAGCGCGTTCCGCGCGCAGACGAGGTAGTGGGCTAGCGCCGCCGCGCTTCGCGACCGGCTACGCCGCAAGAGCGAGCATGAGCAAGCTCGAGAAGCCCAATTCCTATCGCGCTGGCCCCAACGAGCGCGGCCGCTTCGGCATCTATGGCGGCCGCTTCGTCCCCGAGACGCTGATGCCGCTGATCCTCTCGCTCGAAAGGGCTTACGAGGAGGCGAAGGCCGATCCCGCTTTCAAGGCCGAGCTCGGCCACCTGCTCAAGCACTATGTCGGGCGCCCGAGCCCGCTCTATTTCGCCGAGCGGCTGACCGAAAAACTCGGCGGCGCCAAGATCTATTTCAAGCGCGAGGAGCTCAACCACACCGGCGCGCACAAGGTCAACAACGTGCTCGGCCAGATCCTGCTCGCCCGGCGCATGGGGAAAAAGCGGATCATCGCCGAAACGGGCGCGGGCCAGCACGGCGTCGCGACCGCCACCGCCTGCGCGCGCTTCGGCCTTCGACTGCGTCGTCTACATGGGCGCGGTCGATGTCGAGCGGCAGAAGCCCAATGTCTTCCGCATGAAGATGCTGGGCGCGGAAGTGAGGCCCGTCGAGCAGGGCGCGAAGACGCTCAAGGACGCGATGAACGAGGCCTTGCGCGACTGGGTCACCAACGTGCGCGACACCTATTATTGCATCGGCACCGTCGCGGGCCCCCATCCCTATCCGGCCATGGTGCGCGATTTCCAGTGCGTGATCGGCGAGGAGACGCGCGTCGCAGATGCTGGAGGCCGAGGGCCGTCTGCCCGACAGCCTCGTCGCCTGCATCGGCGGCGGCTCGAACGCGATCGGCCTCTTTCACCCGTTCCTCGACGAGCCTCAGATCGAGATGTTCGGGGTCGAGGCGGCCGGGCACGGGCTCGATGTCCCCAACGGCCACGCGGCCTCGATCAATGGCGGCAAGCCCGGCGTCCTGCACGGCAACCGCACTTATCTCCTGCAGACCGACGACGGGCAGATCCTCGAAGGCCATTCGATCTCGGCCGGGCTCGACTATCCGGGCGTCGGGCCCGAGCATTCCTGGCTGCAACGACGTCGGCCGCGTGACCTATCTCTCCGCGACCGACAACGAGGCGCTCGACGCCTTCCAGCTCTGCTCGAAGCTCGAAGGCATCATCCCGGCGCTCGAGCCCGCCCATGCGCTCGCCAAGGTGATCGAACTCGCGCCGAAGCGGCGCAAGGACCATCTGATGGTGCTGAACCTGTCGGGCCGGGGCGACAAGGACATCCAGGCCGTCGCCGATCATCTCGGCGGGATGTGAAGGGCGCTATTCCGGGGCGGGCACAAGTCCGTGCCGCAGCATGATCTCTTTCATTGTTGCCGGGTCCGGCGCGCCGCCCGCCACGAGCGCCGCCACCTCGCGAAAATAGCCGGGTCCCAGCACGCCGGGCGTCAGGATGCAGAGACAGCTCGCCGCTTCCTGCGTGTCGTTGCGGAACGCGTGGACGATCCCGCGCTTGATGAAGGTCGACTGGCCCGGCTCGAGCGCAATGTCCTGCCCGTCGATGCGCCAGGTCGATACGCCCATGAGCCCGACGATCGTTTCGTCCCAGCTCTCGTGATAATGGGCGATGGGCATGCGCGCGTTCGGCCGGACGATCATCTCGAACGCGTCAAGGCTGCCGCCGGTGTCCTCCCTGGTCTGAAGAAACCGGAGAGAGAGACCGCCAATGCTGATTGTTTCCTGCGTCATGGGACTTCCCGCGTGAATGCCGTCGCGTCATTTCTCCGGCAGGCCGGCCTTGGCGAGATCGGCCACTTCGGCCTCGACGATTGAGGGGTCGCTGTAGAAATATCCTTCGCGCCACTTGGCCTGGGTGAATTTCGGATCGTTCTTCTCCAGCATGAGCTTCACCTGCGCCTTGGCCTCGTCGATCCGGCCCAGGCGAACAAGATCGATGGCAATGTTGGAGCGGAGCGTCTCCGTCCGGGGAACGCCTGTTTGAAGGCAGCGAGTGAATCCTCATATTTCCCAAGCAGGCGGAGCGCCCAGCCCTTCTTGTAGTTCTGATGCTTTCGCCCATTCGGGTCTCTGCTCGAGCGCGAAATCGATCCATTCCAGGGCCTTTGTCCGGGCTGCCAGACATGATCGGCACCATGGCGAGGTTGCCGATCGACGAAGGCGTCGTACGGGGCCATGGAAATCGCAGTGTCGGCCTCCGTGAGCGCCCGGGCTGAAGTCGCTTTCCGTGGTGAGCACGAGGGCGAAGAGCCAGTGCGCGAGCCGCTTCACCTGCGGCGTCAGGTTTTCCTTGGCGAGCACCGCCCTGACCAATTCCCCTGCCTTTCGGAAGTCCGCCGGAATGTCGTCGCTCCAAAAGTTCCAGCCGGCATCTGAAGTGATACAATCCAAGCTTTACCTTGAGCAGGTTCGAAGTCGGGATATTTTGCCAGCCCTTCTTCCCAGATCCGCCGGCGCGGTCGTTCTCCTCCCTCGAGGTCGCGTTCATAAAAACATCGTGACCGCGAAGATAGTAGTCGTATTCGCCAAGGTCGGCGGTGTCCTTGCCCCAGGCGTCGCGATACTGGCCCTTGCTTGACCTGGCCCGTCTCGCCGGTCATCGCGCCGACGATCTTCCCGGTCACCTCGTCCTGTAGAGCCAGCGGGTCCTTTCCCGCCTTGTCGTAGCGATCCGCCCAGACATGCTTGCCGGTCTGCGTGTCGATGAGCTGGGCGGTGATGCGAACCTGATCGGCCTCCTTGCGGACGCTGCCTTCGAGCGCATAGTCGACATTGAGATCGCGGCCGACCTGGCGGATGTCGACGGGCTTGCCCTTGTAGACAAAGGACGAGTTGCGCGCGATCACCGAGAGATCGGGAAAGCGCGACAGCATGGTGATGATGTCCTCGCTCACCCGTCGCCGAGATAGCCGAGGCTCTTGTCGGGGCTCAGGTCGTCGAACGGCAGAACCGCGATCGACGGAACATGGGCGCCGGCCACATGGGTCGCTGGCGATCGGATGAGGCCGTACCAGCCGGCCGCGGCCAGGCCGGCGAGGAGAACAATGCCGCGGCGAGCGGCCTCGCCCAATCCGCCAGTGGACTGGTTCAGCCGCTTGCGCTTCACCGGCACCTTAACGCCATCGAGCCTCACCCGATAGACCGGGATCGGCTCGCTGATGTTCTTGACCCTCTGCGTCGCCCATCGGCTCGAAGCCGAACGCCAGCTTCTTTTCGACCTCGCTCGCCACCTTGCCGGACACGCAGATTCCGCCCGGATCGGCAAGCTGCTCGAGACGCGCGGCGATGTTGACACCCTCGCCGTGCCGGTCCGTCCCCTCGACGATCACTTCGCCGAGGTTGACGCCGATGCGCACGTCGATGCGCTGGTCCTCGGGCAGGCCGGCGTTCCGCTCCGCCATGCCGCGCTGGATCTCGACGGCGCACTCGACCGCGTCGACGACGCTGGCGAACTCGGCGAGAAGACCGTCGCCCATCAGCTTGAAGATTGCGCCGCGATGCGCCGCGATCGCGGGCTCGACCAGTTCGATCCGGTGGGCCTTGAGCCGCTCGAAGGTCCCCGCTTCGTCCAGCTCCATCAGCCGGCTGTAGCCGGCGACGTCGGCGGCGAGGATGGCGGCGAGCTTCCGTTCCACGAACGTGCCCTCTTTGGCCAACATTTTGCGCCAATCCGAAAGATGGTTATCGAGACTTCTAGCGGATCAAATCAGACGCTTCGCACCGTTGGAATGCACCAGACTGTTGCGTCACAGGAGATGATGGAGCCGGCCAACCAAGCCGGCAATGGGGAGAACTACCTATCGATTCCGACCGGGGCGTTTCGCAGGCCAAACTCATCCTGGTGATCCTTCACCCGTCGGCCCTGATCTCCTCGCTCACCCGGCCGCTCCGGAACGCTTCGACCGTCCGCATGACGCCGCGGAGTTCCGCGAGGCCCTTCAGGCGGCCGATGAACGAATAGCCGGGATTGACCCGCTTCTTGCCGTCCTCGCCGAGCAGGTGCCCATGGTCGGGGCGCATTGGAATTTCGGCGTCGGCGCGGCCATTGCCCCGGCGGCGATCCTCCTCCGCCATCAGCGCGGCGATGAGGCGCACCATGTCGGTATCGCCGTCCAGATGGTCGGCCTCGAAGAACGAGCCGTCTTTTTCGCGCCTCACATTGCGCAGGTGGGCGAAATGGATCCGCGGGCCGAACTCCTTCGCCATCGCGACGAGATCGTTCCCGGGGTTCGAGCCGAAGGAACCCGCGCAGAGCGTGACGCCATTGGCGCTCGAGGGGACCGCGCGAAAAGCTTGCGCACGTCCTCGGCGGTCGACATGACCCGCGGCAGGCCGAAGATCGGGAACGCCGGATCGTCGGGATGGATGGCGAGGCGCGCGCCCTCGTCTTCGGCGACCTGCGCAATCTCGCGCACGAAGGCGATGAGGTTCGCGCGCAGGTCATCGGCCGTCATCTCCCTGTAGGCGCCGAGCGCCGTCGAAGGTCGCGCCGGTCGTAAGTGAAGTCACGCGCCGGCAGCCGTCGATGAGCGTCCGTTCGAGCGCCTGCTTCGGCGCGGCCGCCATCGATTCGAAGCGCGCCCGCGGCGGACGACGCGCTCGGGCGAATAGTCGGCCTCGGCGCCCTCGCGCTCTAGGATGAAGAGGTCGTAAGCCGCGAAGTCGGTCGCGTCGAACCGCAACGCCGTCCCGCCACCGGGGAGCGGCCAGTTGAGGTCGGTCCGCGTCCAGTCGGTGAGCGCCATGAAATTGTAGCAGAAGGTCTTGACCCCGGCGCGCGCGGCGTTGCGGATCGATTGCTTGTAATTGTCGATTTTGGCGCGGAAGCCGCCCGAGCGGGTCTTGATCTCCTCGCCGACGCCGATGCTCTCGACCACCGACCAGACGAGGCCGGCGCGCTCGATCTCCGCCCTGCGCTTGAGGATCTCGTCCTCGCTCCACACCTCGCCGCGGTTCCTGTGATGCAGCGCGCTGACCACACCGGCCGCGCCGGCCTCTCGCACATTGTCGAGGCTGACCGGATCGTCCGGCCCGAACCAGCGCATGGTCTCAAGCATGAATGTCTCCCGTCGCGCTTCTCTCCTTTCCCCTTATCCCGGGCCTGTCGAGGGTCGGGAGGGGAGCGAGGGTCGGGACCGAAGCCTAAATCTTCCGCCCCATCGCCAGAAACTTCTCCGCCCGCGCGTTGCGCAGTTCGTCAGGACCCAGATTGTGAAGCGCCTTGAGCGCCCGGCCGATCGCTTCGCCGGTCGCGGCGATCGCGGCCTCCGGGTCGCGGTGCGCGCCGCCCAGCGGCTCGGGGATGACGCCGTCGATGAGGCCGAACCTGATCAGGTCCTGGGCGGTGATCTTCATGCCGGTCGCCGCCTCCTGCGCGCGGGAGGAATCGCGCCAGAGAATCGAGGCGGCCGCTTCGGGCGAGGCGACGGTGTAGACCGCGTGCTCGAGCATCAGCACGGTGTTGCAGGCGGCGATCGCGAGCGCGCCGCCGGAGCCGCCCTCGCCGATGACCACCGCGACATTGGGCACGCCCAGCGAAAGGCAGGCGTCGGTCGAGCGGGCGATGGCCTCGGCCTGCCCGCGCTCCTCGGCTTCGATTCCCGGAAAAGCCCCGGCGGTGTCGATGAGCGAAATCACCGGCAAGCCGAAGCGGTCGGCGAGCTGCATGAGCCGCGTCGCCTTGCGATAGCCCTCGGGGCGGGCCATGCCGAAATTGTGCCTGACCCGGCTCGCCGTGTCGTCGCCCTTCTCCTGCCCGAGGACACAGACCGCTTCGCCATCGAACCGTCCGAGCCCCCGACGATCGCTTCGTCCTCCCCGAAATAGCGGTCGCCGGCGAGCGGCGTGAACTCGCTGACAAGCTCCTTGACGTAATCGCCGAACCGCGGGCGCCCCTGGGCGCGGGCGACCTGGGTTTTCTGCCAGGGCGTGAGGTTGGCGTAGAGGTCGGCCAGGGCTTTTTCGGCCCGCGCCTCGAGCCGGCCGATCTCGTCGGCGAGCGCCGGCGAATCGCCCTTCTCCGCGACGGTCCGCAAGTCGTCGAGACGGGCGTCGATGTCGGCGACCGGCGTTTCGAAGCTGAGATAAGTGCGCATCCGGTCCTTGCGGCGAACCGCGTAAGGGGAAGCGCGGCGCCGCGGAAACTGGCGAGGCGAGGCGGCGAAGTCAAGCCGAGGCGAGGGCCCGTTCTCGGCCTTGCGTCCTCCCTTGCGCCGGAGCGCGCGATGCGGCATGAACGGCGCTGAAGTAGGAGTGTAGCTCAATTGGTTAGAGCACCGGTCTCCAAAACCGGGGGTTGGGGGTTCGAGTCCCTCCTCTCCTGCCATTCGCCGCTCTAAGCGCGCGGGCGTAGTTCAATGGTAGAACGGAAGCTTCCCAAGCTTCATACGAGGGTTCAATTCCCTTCGCCCGCTCCAGCCTTTCCGCGCATAGCGAGGCGCTACCCGAGCGAAACTGAGATCTGAGGCGGGCGGCGCCGGCTGCCGAAATGAGGGCTATGCCGGTTAGGCGGCTCTGACAGCCGCCGCGCCGCTCCGGCGGGCTTTCCGCCCGGCGAAAAGCGCGAGGCCGGCGAAGCCGAGCAGCGTCAACACCCAGGTCGTCGGCTCGGGCACGGCGCTTGCGGCGATCGTCGCCGGGGCTCCGAAAGCCGCCGCTTCGCCAGGGACATAACCCCCGGCCGGATTGGTCGATGACAGATAATAAGTCGACGGGCCGATGGAATAGAGTTCATAATCATAAGCGCCGACGGAGAATAAGATCCCGTACTCATCGACCTTCGGCGTTCCTCCCGGGAAAGTAGACGTTATCGTACATGAAATATGTGGTGGCGCCGGGATTGGGTTGATCCGGGTTCGCGACCAGCGAGATCGTTCCGCCGCCGGGGCCGGACAGCGTCCCCGAGATGGAGGCACCATGCGTAGCCGCCGATCGCATTCAGCGTGTCGGCGGTCGTCAGCGTCGCCGCCACGGCGAACACCGCGTCCGTGGTCGAAAAGTCAAAGCTGTAAGTCGCGGCGTCGGCGCCGGCCGGAAGGACCGCGCTCGCTGCTATCAATGCCCACTTCAGTGCTGCTTTTTCTCATCGCCTCAGGAACCTTCCCTTAACCACATGACCAACCGGTAAGGGTCGCGGCGAGATTTACAGTCGATTTTATGACAATGCAACCTCCCGGGAGAAATTTTTACAGATCGGCCTGATATTAATGTTATCGCCCGCAAAGCGCCGGGACCCTTCGGACGCCTCTCGGCCCGTCGAGGAACGGCGCTCCGCCATGGGAGACGCGCCTGCCTTGGGGCGATCTTGCCGCCAGGCTGGGCCGCGCCGCCCTGAGTGTGATAATACTTGTAATTTATGTTAATATTTAGAGAGCTGGAACTAAACCGGGTCCCAAACGCCTGAAATCATTATGGCGTGGAAC
>CAVULN010000006.1:0-12980 GCA_963742305.1 uncultured Alphaproteobacteria bacterium | reverse complement strand
GATTTGGTAGCGGGACCCAGACTTGAACTGGGGACCTACGGATTATGATTCCGCCGCTCTAACCAGCTGAGCTATCCCGCCGAAACTCGACGCCTGAAAAAACCGTGCGCCGGCGAGCCGCCCCTATAAGGAGGGGCCGGCGAGCCTGTCAAGGCGCGGCGGCGCGCAAGGTCATCCGTCGCCCGGCGACTCGGGGAAGACCCGGGTCACGTGGCCCATCTTGCGGCCCTGGCGGATTTCGAGCTTGCCATAAAGATGCAGGTTGAGGTCGGGCTGGGCCAGGATGTCGCGCCAGTCCTCGGCGTCCTCGCCGATCAGATTGTGCATCTCGGCCCGGCCGCGACGCGTCGTCGCTCCGAGCGGCCAGCCGGCGATGGCGCGGATATGCTGCTCGAATTGCGAGGTTTGCGCGCCTTCGAGCGTCCAGTGGCCGGAATTGTGGACGCGCGGCGCGACCTCGTTGACGATCAGCGCCTCGCGGCCGTGGCGGTCGCGGGTGACGAACATCTCGACCGCCAGCACGCCGACATAATCGAGCGCTTCGAGCACCGCGACGCCAATGCGCTTGGCCTCGGCCGCGGTCTCGGCGCTGACCCGCGCGGGCGCGCGCGTGCGGGCCAAAATATGGCGCTCGTGCTCGTTCTCGCTCACGTCGTAAGCCGCGGTCTCGCCTTCGAGGCTCCTGGCGGCGACCACCGACACCTCGCGCTCGAAGGCGACGAAGCCCTCGAGGATCATGGGCCCGAGACCCAGCGTGCGATGAACCGCGGCGACGTTCGAGCCCTCGCGAATCAGCGACTGGCCCTTGCCGTCGTAGCCGAACCGCCGGGTCTTCAGGATCGCCGGGCGGCCGAGCTCGGCGACCGCGCGCACCATCGCGCCTGCGTCCTCCACCCCGGCGAAGGGCGCCACCTTAAGCCCGAGATCGCGCAGGAACGTCTTTTCCGTGAGCCGGTCCTGGGTCAGCGCGAGCGCCCGCGCGCCCGGACGGACGCCCACGCGCTGGGCGAGGAATTCGACCGTCGCGACCGGCACGTTCTCGAACTCGAAGGTGACGATGTCGACGCTCTCGGCGAAACGGGCGAGCGCCTCTTCGTCCTCGAAGGCGGCGATAGTGTGCGCGGCCGCGGCGTCGTAAGCGGGCGCCGTCCGCTCAGGCGCGAAAATGTGGGTGCGCAGGCCGACCTTCAGCGCGGCGATGGCGAGCATCCGCCCGAGCTGGCCCCCGCCGAGAATGCCGATCGTCGCGCCGGGGCTCAAGATCATCGCGCGGCGGGCTCGGTCTTCGAGCCCTCGACCTCGGGGCGCTCGGCGACCTCGGCCGTGCGCCTGGCGCGCCAGGCCTCGAGCCGCGCCGCGAGCTTGTCGTCGCTTAAGCCCAGGACGGCGGCGGCGAGAAGCGCCGCATTGATCGCGCCGGCTTCCCCGATCGCCAGCGTGCCCACCGGGACGCCGGCCGGCATCTGGACAATGGACAGGAGACTGTCCTGGCCGAGCAGCGCCTTCGTCGGGACCGGCACGCCGAACACCGGAAGCGGCGTCATCGCGGCCGTCATGCCCGGCAGATGCGCCGCTCCGCCCGCGCCCGCGATCACCACCTTGAAGCCCGCGGCCTTCGCGCCCCTGGCGAAAGCGACGAGCCGGTCGGGGGTGCGATGGGCGGAAACGATCCGCGCGTCGTAACCGACGCCGAGCGCCTCCAGCGTCTCGGCGGCGCGGCGCATCACCGCCCAGTCGGACTGGCTGCCCATGATGATGGCGACAGGCTTCGACGGCTCGCTCATGAGGCCCCGCTCACTGGCCCTGCGTCGACGCGAATCATGGCGCTCGCGCTTAAAGGAAGGCGCCGCGAGTCGCAAGGCGCGCGACGGCCTCGCCTGCGGGCCTGTCGCGCTCTATCGGCCGCCGCCCGGGGCGCGAGGCGCGAAATGCGAACACGCCGCTCGGCCTCGCGGAGCGGCTCCCGCTCTCCGTCACCCCATAGCGCGCCAGTTCCGTCAGCCGTGAGCCTGGCAGATGGGCTCGCCAGGGGTCGCCGACGAGCGCCCGAATTCCGCGGTTCGAACACCGATCGAGGAAAGCCGTCACTCGCTCCGCCAGCGCCTCCGCGTAGAACAGGTCGCCGACAAGGATCACGTCGGTCTCGGGCGGAGGGCCTCCGGTCAGATCGGCGCACATGACGGAAATCGACACGCCGTTGAGCTTCATGTTGAGGTTCAGGGCGGCTGCGGCGTAGCGGTCCACTTCCGCTGCGGCCACTTCGCGAGCGCCAGCCTTGGCCGCCGCAATCCCCACCAGACCCGACCCCGCGCCAAGATCGAGAACGCGCCGGCCGGCGACCGCGCCGGGGTGATCGAGCACATATCGCGCGAGCGCCAGGCCGCCGGCCCAGCAATGCGCCCAGTACGGCGCCGCGAACCCGTCTTCGTCCTGCCGGGCGAGGCGCATGAGACCGCTCCTCGGACACGCCTTGTGCAGCTCGATCTCGGGAACGCCGGGAACCGGCGCGACCGGCAGATTCATGCGAATGAAGGCGGCGATGTCAGACGGGGTCATCGTTGCAACTGTAAGCGCCAATGCCGGTTCGAGCGCCGCGCCCCGCCGGACCGCCGCCTTGGCGATTCGCCCCTTCGCGCGCTAGGCGTCCGCCTGGGCGCGCTGGCGGGCGCCCTCGATCGGAGGCGAGCCATTGGAAACGGGATCGAAGTCCGCCGCCTCCAGCGCCGCCGGGCCGGCGGCCGGCGCAAAAGTCCCGGCGACCCTTCGCGACCCCGGCGCGCCGCGCTTCTGGCTCGCGGTCCTGCTGACCGGCTTCGCCGCGGGAATTGGCGCGGCCGTTCTCACGCTCCTGTTCAAGGCGGCGCAATATCTCGCCTGGGGCGTGGCCGACCCGGACGCGCTGATCGCGGCGGCGCGCGAGGCCGGTCCTTTGCGCCACGTCGCCGTTCTGTTCGCGGCCGGGCTCGTCACCGTGCTCGGCCAATGGCTGATGACCCGGCTGACCAGCGGCAACAGCATCGAGATCACCGCGGCGATCTGGTTTCGCGCCGGACGCGTGCCCGCCGTGAGAACCCTGGGGAGCGCGGTCCTGTCGATCGTCATCGTCGGCATGGGGACCGCGCTTGGCCGCGAGGGCGCCCCGAAGCAGGCGGGCGCCGTATTCGGCAATCTGTTCTCGGACTTGCAAAGCCTCTCGGACGACGAGCGCCGTCTCATGGTCGCGATCGGGGCCGGCGCCGGCATGGCGGCGGTCTACAGCGTGCCGCTCGGCGGCGCGATCTTCGCCCTCGAAGTGTTGCGCGGCGCGCTGGCGCTGAGGCTGGTCCTGCCCGCGCTGGCCGCCGCGCTGATCGCGACCTGGACGGCCGCCTTCGTCGTGCCCAACGAGCCCATCTACGCCGTCCCGGTCTATCCGATCGCGCCCGACGTCTACCTTTGGGCGATCGTGGCCTCGCCCTTGATCGGCCTTGCGTCGATCGCGTTCGTGCGGGCGATCGCCTGGGCCGACCGCGTCCGCCCATCCGACTGGCGCCGGCTCGTCGCGCCGCCGGCGGTCCTCGCCGTCATCGGGCTCATGTCGATCGTCTTTCCCGAGCTGCTCGGCAACGGCCAGGATGTCGCCCAGTCGCTGTTCCGGCATCCGCTGGCGCCCCTGGCGCTTGTCCCCCTCGTCGTGCTGAGGCCGCTGGCGACCGTCGCCTGCTCCGCGAGCGGCGCGCCCGGCGGCCTCTTCACCCCCTCGCTCACCTTCGGGGCCTTGATCGGCGCGGCGCTCGGCGCGCTCTGGCTCTCCGTCCATCCGGCCGGCGGCGCGGTCGGCCTCTACGCGCTCCTGGGCGCGGGCGCGATGCTGGGGGCCACCACCCAGGGGCCGATCTCGTCGCTGGTGCTGATGATGGAATTGACCGGCCAGGCTCGCGCCTTCGCCCTCCCGATGCTGATCGCGATCGTCGTCGCCACCGGAACCGCGCGCTTCATCGAGTGGCGCTCCATCTATGAAGCCCGGCTGACCGACGAGGAAGTCGCCAAGCGCCTGCGGGCGCGCGAGCCCATCGGCGCCTGAACGGGCCGCCTGTCCCGCCTGGGCGGCCGCGGCTCGTAAAGAGGTTTTCCGCCGTGAGAAGCGAAACCGGGAGATCAGGAGACTCAGCCAAGTCGTTGGCGAAGCGCGAGTTTCTGCCGTGCTGGGCCGGCTCGCCTCACCGCGCGCCCGCCGGTTCGCCTCCGGCGTCGCGCTGCGTCAAATATTGCCGGACGTCGTCGATCGAGTCGCGAAGCAGATCGCGCATGCGAGTCCTGGCGAGTTCGGGCGAGCCCTCGGCTATGGCCTCCAGAATGGCCCGGTGCTGATGCAGGCGGTCGTCCTGGATCTTCGAGGCGCCCTCCCAGCTCAGTTCGAACGTGCACTCGAGGGAGGTGCGGATGAGGCCGCCAAGCGCGGTGAGAAAGTGATTTCCGGTCCCCTCGAGAATGCCCATGTGGAAGTCGAGATCCGCCCCGATGAGATCGCCCGCGCCATCCCTGAACTCGTCCATGCGGCGATAGGCGCTGGCGATCCGCTCGATCGTGGCCGGAGAATGCGCGCTTGCCGCGAGCGCCGCCGCCTCCGGCTCGATCATTTGGCGAAGCACGAACAACTCGGCGACGAAGCTTTCCGTCGGCGTCGACTGCAAATGCCAGCTGAGCACCTCGGGATCGAGCATGTTCCAGTCGGCCTGGGGCCGGATGCGGGTGCCGATCTTGGGCCTGGCGACAATCATCGCCTTGGCGGTGAGTACGCTATAGGCCTCCCTCAGCGCCGTGCGGAGACACCTGAACCTCGCGCACATGTCGGCCGCGTTGGGCAGCAGCGATCCCGGCGGATAGACCCCGCTCACGATCTCCCGGCCGAGCCGGCCGGCGAGCGAGACACGGATATTGCGCTCGAACGTCTGGGGCGCGCGGTCGCGCGGGTCGGGCGCCGGACGAAGCGGTCCGCGCGCGCGCCTTGGCGCCGAAGTCTGCCGTCTGGAAATCCGCGCCATTTGCCCTCAGTACATGTCAAAGCGGCGCCGCGCCGAAAGCGGGCGCGAGGGCCGGCAAGCCGGCCGGCTCCCGCTCCGAAACCGGCGAACCCGCTATTCGTATTACAATTAGGAAAATCGTCAAACGGGGCAGGGGCGCGCCTTACCTTTTCTCCACCCACTCGTTCCCGATTTTTTCATACGCCCGCTTCACCGCCGCCCAGGCGATGCGGAACGCCGCCTCCTCCTGGCGGGGATCGTGCGCGTGCGCCGCGAAGGCGTGATTGAACGCCTCGCGAAAAATGTCCTGGGCGCGTTCGGGCAGGTGCGAGCGGACGGAGGGCGGCAGATCGGCGTTGACGTCGTAGGGCATGGGCGAGCCTCCGTTTGCGGATCAGGCCCGAAGCGCGGACGCCGTCCACCGGCTTGGCGGCGGCGCCTCCCCCTAACGCGCCCGGTCCGAAAGGGTTGCGGGCAGGAAGCGGCGACCGGAAGAGACGGCGCCGGAAACCGGCGCATCGCTCAGGCGATGATGTCGGGCGTCAGCTGGTCCTCGAGCCTCGCCAGCTTGTCGCGCAGCATGAGCTTGCGTTTCTTCAGTCGCTGCACCTGGAGCTGGTCGGCCTGGCCCGCCGCCCGCAGCGCCTCGATCGCCGTGTCGAGATCGCGGTGCTCCTCTCGCAGGCGCTCGATCTGAGCGGCGAGCGCGGCGCGTTCCTCCGGCGTCAGCCCCTTCTCATTGTCGTTCATTCCGACGCACTCTACGTCAGGCCCGCCGCGCCCTCAACGCCCTGTCGCGGGCTGGCCGCGGCCGCGGGACCTCCTTCGAGGAGGCGCGCAAGCCTTGACCCTGGGGCGCCGGACGCGGCGCAATCTTCCCCCAAAATGTCGGGGAGAGCGGGCGGGCAATTCACAGCCCCGCGCCATTTTGGCGCTTGCGCGGAACGCCAGTTGTGTCACAATTTCGTCGCCAGGGTCATGAGGGAGTTGTCCCATGTCGATTGATTTGCATCTCAGCGAACTGGTGCGCCGTCACCAGGCCATTGAGGAAGCGATCTTAGCCGAAACCAACCACCCCGCATCGGACGACATCAAGGTACACGAACTCAAGCGCAAGAAACTTCAACTCAAGGACGAGATCGAGAGGCTCAAGCACCAGGCCGAAGCCCCCGCCTCACACTGAGGCGCCTCCACAAGCGGTCGTTCGTCCAGGCGGCGCAGCGAGAGCGTCGCGCCACTCCTCGATAACCGCCGGGTCATCCTCCCTTCGCATCCGCTTCGATGCGAAGCGCGAGAGTTCCTCGGCCGAAACCAATCGCCCGAGCGCCCACACGGCCGCGCCGCGCACGAGCGGATCCTCATCCTCGAGCCGCTCGGCCGCGACCGGCCCGAGCGTGCGGTCCTTCGAGTTCCCGATCGCGATCATCACATTGCGGACGAACCGCGCCCTGCCGATCCGCTTGATCGGGCCGCCCGCAAAACGCGAGCGGAACGAGGCCTCGTCGAGACGGGCGAGTTCGGCCAGCGGCGGCGCGTCGAGATCGGCGCGCGCAGCGAGCTTCGCTTCCCGCCCGGCGCTCGCAAACTTGTTCCACGGGCAAACCGCAAGGCAGTCGTCGCAGCCGTAGATGCGGTTTCCAATCGCCGCTCGAAACTCCTGTGGAATCGGGCCTTTGTGCTCGATCGTTAAATAAGAAATGCATTTGCGTGCGTCGAGCCGGTAGGGCGCGGGAAACGCGTTTGTCGGACAGGCGTCGAGGCAGGCGCGGCATTGTCCGCAATGGTCCTCCTCCGGCGGATCGGGCGGAAGGTCGAGGTCGGTCAGGATCGCGCCCAGAAACAGCCAGGAGCCGAATTCGCGCGAGACGAGGTTGGTGTGCTTCCCCTGCCAGCCGAGCCCCGCGCGCTCCGCGAGCGGCTTCTCCATCAGCGGCGCCGTGTCGACGAAAACCTTCACGTCCGCCTTGTCCGGGCGGACCGCCACGACGATAAACGCAGCGAGTTCCTTCAGCTTGCCCTTGAGGACGTCGTGATAATCGCGGTTTCGCGCGTAAGCCGAGATGGCCCCGCAGTCAGGACGCCCGAGCGCCGCCAGCGGATCGGACGCGGGCCCGTAATTGAGGCCGAGCATGACGAGGCTCCTGGCTTCGGGCATGAGCTTCCGGGGATCGGCCCGCCGCTCGACGGTCTCGGCCATCCAGGCCATATCGCCATGCGCGCCCTCTGCGAGCCACGCGCCGAGGCGCTCGCCCGCCAGCGCCGGCGCCTCGGCGGACGTGACCCGGCAGGCGTCGAAGCCGAGCGCGCGGGCCTTCTCGCGCAGCCGCGCTAGAAGTCGAGATCGGCGTAAATGACGCTTGGCGTCATTCCCGGCAGCCGCTCGGCCAGGAGCGGACGGAACGACGGGCGCGACTTCATCCGCGCATACCAGGTCTTGGCCGTTTCGTTCTCGTCCCATTGCGCGTCGCCCAGATAGTCGATGCACGAGAGATGCGCCGCCGCCGCGAGGTCGGCGTAAGTCAGGCGATCGCCGGCCAGCCAGTTGCGGGCCCCGATAAGGTGGCCGATGTAGCGCAGATGATAGCGCAGATTGGCGCGCGCGGCGCGCACCGCGTCCATGTCCGGACCGCCGCCGCCCTGGGCGGCGCTCATGAAGCGCTTGTTGATCTTCTCCCGCACAAGCCATTGGCTCGATTCATGAAACAGCTTGACGTTGAACCAGTGGACGAGGCGCCGGGCCTCGGCGCGGGCGAGCGGGTCCTGCGGCATCAGCCGGCGGTCGCCGAGGCCCAGCCCGCGCGTCTCGTCGAGATATTCGGCGATCACCTCCGCTCCCGACAGGCCTGGCCCCTCCTCGTCGATCATCACCGGCGTCGCCCCTTCGGGCGCCATGATGAGGAACTCCCTGCGCCGCTCCCATGGCCTTTCCTCGATGAGACGCGGCTCGATTCCCATTTCCGCAAGAGCGAGGCGGATGAAGCGGGAATGAGGGCAGAACGGATGATGGTAAAGCGTTATCATTCAGACCCGGGCTTGAAAGCTGGCAGGGGGGACGGCGGCGCCGCCCGGCTTCATCATCGAAGGCTATCAGATGCGGCCCCGCCGGTTAACTCACGGTTAACCGCGGACCCGCGCCGCCCCGGCCCTCCGGGCGCGACCTCCGAAACCTGCCCGGTCCCCGAAGGGCCTCCATACCCGACATCTCGGCAAACCGGGCCAGCAGCGTTACCGGACCAGGCAACCGAGGGTCAAAGGCGTCTCTTTTCGGATGGGTCCCGGACGCTCGACCGTCGTGGCGAGGCTTGACCCCGCCATGACGCTATTGAGGCATCGAGGAGTGGCCCGAGCCTCGTTCGCCCGCACTCAACAAGGATCGCCCAAGAGTCAAATCCTCTCTTGACAAAATCAGAAATCTGGCATACACAATTTCTGTTGATCAGAGAGCGGCCGGCGCCAGACGCAGATCGGGAACGGCGCAAGGCAGGTTTTTATGCAACCTATCAGGCGAGTTGAAGGAAGGGAAGTTTTTTTAATTTCTTCGGCCGTAACCCATTGAAAAGTCCCATTTCACGCGTAATAAGAAGAAATAAAAGCAAGCCCTTTTGCTTGATTTTATTTCAAATCCGCTTCCGAACAACTCGCGCTCCGGTTGCATTAAGGCGCCGCCGGGCGCGGTCCGGTTCGCGTCCCGCTCGTCCCGCCGGCGCGGCCGGCCCGCCACGGACTTGCCGATCCGCCTCCTTCCGGCGCATGAACAACGAAGGGAAGTCTGAGGCCCGCTGCGATGGGCGGACGGGCTCGAGCGCGAGGGACTTGATGACGGCTGCGCCGGGAAAATCCTGCGGGGCGTGCACGATGTGCTGCTCGGCGCTGGAAATCGCACATTTCAACAAGCCGGCGGGCCCGCTCTGCGTCAATTGCCGCGTCGGCGGCGGCTGCGCCATTTATGCGGACCGCCCGGAGGTCTGCCGCGACTTCGAATGCGAATGGCTGACCCGCCGCGACCTCTCCCGGCCGTTGCGCCCCGACCTCGTCGGCACGATCCTGATGGAGGACGCCGACAGCGACGAATACCGGGCCGTCTGCGCGCCGGAGAAGCCTCTCGCCTGGCGCCATCCGCTGGTGTTCGCCCATCTCGTCGCGGTCGCCAAGTCCGGGCGGATTGTCGTCGCCAAGGCGGGGATCGCGTCCTGGCGGATCTTCGCCTCTGGCGAATGGGGGCCGACCGCCTGATCGGGCGCCTGATTACTGGTCAGAATGCCTAGTCCAGGGGCGCCAGAATGGCGGCCACGCCGTCCTGGCCTCTCGACAGGCGCCCGGTAGCGCGCCCGGCGATCCGGTGCTATTGAGCCGCCCGCCCGCGCGCCGCGGCCCAGAGGGGGCGAACGCATCGGCGGCCCGAGGCGGGGTGAGGAGTTCGCGGCGAAATGAAGAAGATCGAGGCGATCATCAAGCCTTTCAAGCTCGACGAGGTCAAGGAGGCGCTGCAGGAGGCGGGAATCCAGGGGATCACCGTCATCGAAGCGAAAGGCTTCGGGCGGCAGAAGGGCCACACCGAGCTCTATCGCGGCGCCGAATATGTCGTCGACTTCCTGCCCAAGGTGAAGATCGAGGTGGTCGTCTCGGACGACAATCTCGCCCAGGCGGTCGAGGCGATCCGCGCCGCGGCCCAGACCGGGCGCATCGGCGATGGCAAGATATTTGTATCCCAGATCGACGAGGCGATCCGGATCCGCACCGGCGAAACCGGCGCGGACGCGATCTGACGCCGTTTCGGCGCTCACATAAAGGCGATTCGCCGCTCCCGGCGGCGAGGGGGATGTAGACGGACCTTCAATCTTCTCAAGAAAGGCTGACCATGAAGACCGCCAAGGATGTGCTCAAGGCGATCAAGGACAACGACGTCAAATATGTCGACCTGCGTTTTACCGACCCGCGCGGCAAATGGCAGCACGTGACCTTCGACCAGACCCTGATCGACGAGGACGCTTTCGCGGACGGGCTCATGTTCGACGGCTCTTCGATCGCAGGCTGGAGGGCGATCAACGAATCCGACATGACGCTGATGCCCGACCCCACCTCGGCGTGCATGGACCCGTTTTTCGCCGCCTCGACAATGGTCGTCAACTGCGACGTGCTCGATCCGGTCAGCGGCCAGCCCTACAACCGCGATCCGCGCGGCATCGCCAAGAAGGCCGAGGCCTATCTCAAGTCCACGGGCATCGGCGACACGGCCTTCTTCGGTCCCGAGGCCGAGTTCTTCGTGTTCGACGACATCCGCTTCAAGGCCGACCCCTACAACACCGGCTTCCAGATCGATTCGATCGAACTGCCGATCAACCAGGACACCCCCTACGAAGGCGGCAATCTCGGCCACCGGGTGCGCACCAAGGGCGGCTATTTCCCGGTTCCGCCGCAGGATTCGGCGCAGGACATGCGCAGCGAGATGCTGGCCGCGATGGCGCAGATGGGCGCGGTCGTCGAGAAGCACCACCACGAGGTGGCCTCCGCGCAGCACGAGCTCGGCCTCAAGTTCGGCCCGCTCGTCACCATGGCCGACCACATGCAGGTCTACAAATATTGCATCCACATGGTGGCGCAGAGCTACGGCAAGACCGCGACCTTCATGCCCAAGCCCATCTACGGCGACAACGGCTCGGGCATGCACGTCCACCAGTCGATCTGGAAGGGCGGCAAGCCGGTGATGGCCGGCAACAAATATTCCGACCTCAGCCAGGAATGTCTCTACTACATCGGCGGCATCATCAAGCACGCCAAGGCGCTGAACGGCTTCACCAACCCCTCGACCAACAGCTACAAGCGTCTCGTGCCCGGCTTCGAGGCGCCGGTGCTGCTCGCCTATTCGGCCCGCAACCGCTCCGCATCCTGCCGCATCCCATGGACCGCGAGCCCGAAGGCGAAGCGGGTGGAAGTTCGCTTCCCCGACCCGACCGCCAATCCCTATCTCGCCTTCTCGGCGATGCTGATGGCCGGCCTCGACGGGATCGCCAACAAGATCGATCCCGGCCCGGCGATGGACAAGGACCTCTACGACCTGCCGCCCAAGGAGCTCAAGAAGATCCCGACGGTCTGCGGGTCCTTGCGCGAGGCGCTGATGAGCCTCGACAAGGACCGGGCGTTCCTGAAGGCGGGCGACGTCTTCAACGACGACTTCATCGACAGCTACATCGACCTCAAGATGGGCGACGTTCAGCGGTTCGAGATGACGCCGCACCCGGTCGAGTTCGACATGTACTATTCGTACTAGGCCGGCGAACCTGCGTCGGGGCGGCCCGTTTGCGGCCGCCCTTTGCTTTGCCTCGCCGCGATTTCGCTTGATTTTCGGCCCGGCTTTGGGTCCGGCGTCGGCTCGCCCGTACGGCGCATCCGCGTCCGGTTCTTCTCCACCGTCGAGCTCGTCAACGCCCTCGAGCAGGAAAAGCTTCAGGGAAAGCCGGGACAGATCGCAGCCCGGCTCACCCACTCCGATCTCGTCATCCTCGACGAGCTGGGCTACCTGCCGTTCAGCGCCTCCGGCGGGGCCTTGCTCTTCCATCTGCTGAGCAAGCTCTACGAGCGCGCCAGCGTCATCATCACCACCAATCTCAGCTTCGGCGAGTGGGCAACCGTATTCGGCGACCCGAAGATGACGACCGCGCTGCTCGTCTCACCCACCGCTGCCACATCCTCGAAACCGGAAACGACAGCTTCCGCTTCAAGAACAGCTCCGCGAAAGCCGCCAAACCCGCAAAGGAGAAACCTCGAAACTTGACGAACGCCTGACCCCGAAACCATCCTCAAGCCGGGTCAGTTCTCAATGGAAATCCCGGGTCAAATCTCAGCGGAAATCGACAGCCGGCATCTGACCAATGGCCCGCTCTCCCACATTCTCCGCAACCGGCACTATCTCGGCGAGATCAACCACCACGGACGATCCTGGTCAGGGGAGCATCCGGCCATCATCGATCCCGAGACGTTCGAGAAAGTTCAGGCGCGCCTCGGAGAGCAGCGCGTCGCGCGAGCCGCTCGGTTGAAGTCTGCAGCGCTTCTCCGCGGTAAGCTCTTCAATGAAGCTGGCGAGCGACTGACGCCTGCCTACGCGGTCAAGGCTGGCGTTCGCTATGGCTATTACGTCTCGACCTCGGCCATGCGGTCACGCGACCGTGCTGCCTCTTCCATCCATCGCCTGCCTGCGGCGGCTCTCGAAACAGCGATCGTCAACGCGCTGCGGTGGCGCTCGAAGAGGGTAGTCGGCATGGATCCGCAATCGACGCCTCGAAGAACGCCGGACCGGTCGGCTGTCCGATCATCGCGATGGCGCAGCCCCAGGCATCGCAATTCCGTTCTTCTCACGCCTCGCAATGCCAGGCCCTGATCGATGCGCACCTCGTCCGGGTCGCCGTGCTGCGCGATCGACTCGAGGTCGACTATCGGGCCGACCCAAAGGACCGAAGCGAGACCGAAACGTTGTCGATCCCCTGGATCAAACCGGCATCGCGGGTGCAAAGGGCCCTTCTCGAGCCCAACGCCTCGACCGCGCTCAGTCGCCCTATGGAGTCGGACGAACGGAACCGACTGATCCGAAGCATCGCGAGCGCTCGATCCTGGCTCGAGGAACTCGTCAAGGGATCGGTCGGCGACGTCGCCGAACTCGCCGCCCGCGAGAACCGCACCGCGCGCTCGATCCGAATGACCCTATCGCTCGCCTCCCTCGACCCGGCCCTCATCGACGCGGCATGCACGGGTACTCTTCCTCGCGGCTATGGCGTCACGCCGCTCATGGATCTTCCGGCGCGCTTTGCCGATCAATGGCGCGCGTTGGGTCTGACACGGCCCGTCTGATCCGATTGCCCTCCTTCACCTGAATCGTGTGGATCTCGACCCATCGGGAGTGGCGTCGCTCGGACTTCTGACGGGCCAAACGTGACGTTAGTCTGCCCTCGGTTGGCCTTCTTGCCTTTTCGCGGCTGCCCGACA
>CAVULN010000005.1:0-69248 GCA_963742305.1 uncultured Alphaproteobacteria bacterium | reverse complement strand
GCAGCGCGACAAAGTAGGTCCCAGGCGAGGCGTCGACGACCTTCAGGAACAGCGTCTCCAGGCCTCGCGTCGAGAGGCCGACGCGCCTCGCGATGGCGGCGATCGTCAGCGGCCGGTCGATATGCGTCTCCATGATGCGGATCGCCTCCGCGACGCGCGGCTCGTGCTTCCGGATCCGTCCGAGCGACACGATCGGCTGCGCATCCGACCCGGTTCGCACCTCTTCGTAGATATAGAGGCTCGCGACATCGAGGGCCGCCGAGTAGCCGTTGCGCGCGCGGATCAGCGAAAGCAGGCAATCGAGCGCCGGCGTCGCCCCGCCCGTCGTGAAGACCGGCTCGTCCACCACGAAACGATCTGGCTGCACGTCGACGTTCGGAAAGCGCGCGGCGAAGTCCTCGAGATCCTCCCAATGAGTGGTCGCGCGTCGTCCGTCGAGCAGCCCCGCCATTCCCATGAGCCAGGGGCCGGACTCGACGCCCCCGACAATGGTCGAGCGCTTGGCCCCAGCGCGCAGCATTCTCAGGACCGGCGGCGTCGCATAACGCATCGCCTCGAAGGCCGCGATCAGGATCAGCGCGTCCTGCCGCTCGGACGAATCGAAGGCGCCGTCCACCGGTATCGGCAGCCCGCAACTTGCGACTGGCGTTTTGCCGTCGATCGATTTGAGTTTCCAGCAATAGGCCGGACGACCCAGCACGCGATTGGCGCCACGCATGGGATCGAGCGTCGCCGCAAGCGACAGAAGCGAAAGGCCGGGGAACAGCAGCAGCGTGACGTTCAGCGGCGCATCGGAATGAGCAAAGATCATCGCTTCGCACAGGAGAAAACGGACTGCGCAATAAGTCGCGCCACGCTTCGCCCTCCCCGTCAAGTTTCGCGCCTCGATCCGGAGACCGCCATGCCGTTGTCCATGAATCGCGACGTCTTCATCACCTGCGCGGTAACCGGCGCAGGCGACACCGTGGGCGCCTCCCCGCATGTGCCAATCACGCCGAAACAGATCGCCGAATCCGCGATCGACGCGGCCAAGGCCGGGGCGGCTGTCGTCCATTGCCACGTCCGGGAGCCGAAACCGGCGCCGCTTCGCGTCGGCGGGATCTCTATCGGGAGGTGACGGACCGGATCCGCTCGGCTGACGTCGACGTAGTCCTGAACCTGACGGCTGGCATGGGTGGAGACCTCGTCCTCGGTAATGTTGAAGCGCCCCTACCGGTCAATAAGACAGGCACCGATATGGCGGGGGCGACCGAGCGTGTCACCCATGTCGCGGAGTGCCTTCCAGAGATCTGCACCCTCGACTGCGGCACCATGAACTTCAACCTTGGCGACTATGTCATGACCAACACGCCATCAATGCTGCGCGAGATGGCGCGGCAGATGACGGCGCTTGGAGTGCGCCCGGAGATCGAGGCGTTCGACACCGGTCATCTCTGGTTCGCCCAGCAGCTCGCAGCCGAAGGGCTGATCGAGGACCCCGTACTGATCCAGCTCTGCATGGGCATTCGTTGGGGCGCGCCGGACGACCTTAACACCTTACTGGCGATGGTGAACAACGTGCCGGCGGGTTGGACCTTCTCGGTCTTTTCAATCGGCCGCAACGCACTCGCCTATCCGGCTGCGGCCGTGCTCGCGGGCGGAAATGTCCGCGTCGGACTCGAGGACAATCTGTACGTTGGCAAGGGCCAGCTTGGCACAAACGCGCAACTCGTGGAAAAAGCGGCCGGCGTCGTGACGGGGATGGGCGCCCGGATCATGGGACCGCGAGAGGTCCGCGAGAAGCTCAAGCTGGTGAAGCGCTGAGGAGACGCCACGATGAGTTCGACGAGCGCGCCCACGAAGGCTCTCGCCCCTATTTCGAGCGCCGCCTTCATCGGCGGCGGCGTCATCGGCGGGGGCTGGATCGCCCGTTTCCTGCTGGCCGGCGTCGACGTGAGGGTGTTTGATCCGCATCCGGAGGCTGAGCGCGTCGTCGGCGAGGTCATCGCCAATGCCGAACGCGCTTACGGGCTCCTGACCCACGCTCCGCTGCCCGTCCGCGGGCGCTTGACTTTCAGTCCAAGCCTCGCAGACGCCGTGAGGAGCGCGGAATGGGTGCAGGAAAGCGTGCCGGAGCGTCTCGAGCTCAAGCGCAGCGTGCTCGGCGAAATCGACGCCGCATGTCCGCCGGATGCGCTGATCGGCTCCTCGACGTCCGGCCTTCTGCCCTCAGAACTTCAAGCGGGGCTCGTGCACCCGGAACGGCTGTTCGTCGCCCATCCGTACAATCCGGTTTATCTCCTACCGCTGGTGGAGATCGTCGGCGGCAGGGCGACAACCATGGCGACCATCGACCGCGCCCGCGCCGTTCTTGACGCCATCGGCATGAAGGGCGTGGTCATCGCCCGCGAGATCGAGGCTTTCGTCGGGGATCGGTTGCTTGAAGCGCTATGGCGCGAGGCGCTCTGGCTAATCAAAGACGATATCTGCGACGTCGAGACGCTGGACGATGTGATTCGCTATTCCTTTGGCCTGCGTTGGGCGCAGATGGGCCTGTTTCAGACCTACCGGATTGCCGGCGGCGAAGCCGGCATGCGCCATTTCCTCACACAGTTCGGTCCATGCCTCCAATGGCCATGGACCAAACTCACCAATGTCGTCGACCTCGATGAGGCTCTGATCGAGAAGATCGCGGCGCAGTCGGACAAACAGGCGGTGGGCCTTTCCATCCGTGAGCTCGAGCGGATCCGCGACGAGAACCTTGTCAGGATCCTGCAATCGCTAAAGGCTGGGCGCGACGGCGAGGGCTGGGGCGCCGGAAAGTTGCTCGCGGAGTTCGAGCGGCGACTTCGCACCAGCGCCGCCGCGGCTGCTCCATCTGTGAAGGACGCCTTTCCGCTCTTGGAAGGCGCGCGCGTGTGGCGAGCTGGATCGAATGCCGAACGACACCCGCGAACGCGTGCGCATCACGCGCTGTTGCGCGCCGCTACGGGTGAAAGGCGTTGGAATAAATCCGAATTTCTGCTCAGGTACCATCTCCAGACGGTCGAGTTCACGATCAATCTGAGCCTTCAGATGGGGAGGCAGCGGCCGTCCATCGCCGGTTTGCAATCCGACCAGTCGCTGGCGGCGGCCCCGACCCAGTGGCTCATAACCCGTGACGCCCTGACCGAACAACAGTCCCTTGATTCGATTGCTATGCTGGACACGCTCTTTCAATAAGACCCGGCGCTCGCGAGATAGTCGGCGCCTGTCCTCTTCTTCATGGGTCGGCGGTCGCACCATTGCGCAGACCCTTGGCTCACCGCGTTTGTAGGCGAGCAAGGTGCTGAACCAGTGTGTCGCCATCGAGTTTGTCGGTCTTCGCACGCCGCCGCCGGCGTGACGTGGGAACCGACGCCGGATCGACGACGTGAGCTCTCGATGCCGTTCTCTGTCAGCACTCGATGGATCCAGAACCCCTCGAGCCCGGCCTCCTGGATGACGACCAGCGGAGGTAACTGCTTCCTTCGGGCCCGCACCCGCTCCTGGAGCGATCGAAGCCGCACAAGAAGGCCGCCAATATCACCGGCCGGCACGGAGTGCTTTGACATCTTCTCCCTCGTGCCCGGGGATAGCGAGGTGACCAGCCATGTCGTTCGGCTCAATTCCAGGAAAACGAAAATCGCGCGAAGATCGGTGCGGATAGAGGTTTCGGTTTCGGTATTGTCCGTTCTGCTCAGCATGGTCTCCTCCAACTAGTGATTGGCCAGTGACCGCACTCTGTCCGAGCTTTGGCCGCAAACCCAACCCCCATGGGATCTGACAGTCAAACGGCGCTCAGGAAGCCTGATGTTGAAAACGGCGCACGACGCCGAAGAGTTTATGAGGACCCGGGCGCGCGTATCTCCATCTTGGCCGGGAGGAGACATCCGAGGCCGGATACGTTGTAGCAGACTGAACAGCCGCCGCTCTCGACAAAACCCCTTGCAGACGGGGCGGGCCATACGTTTTCAACGCAATACGTCGACACCGGCCATCCGCCGCCCGGTGGCAAAGGTCATCGACTCGCTACGCCGCCAACCGCAGCGACCTAATTTCCTCAAGGATACTCCGAAAATCTTGTTCCGGCGCGAGGCACATCGTTCGATAAGTGTTCAGGAAGGGAGCCGTTCGCTCACGCAACTGAGGCTCCGTCTCGGATCTCCTCGAGGACCCGGCGAAAATCAGGGGTTGGGAGCAAGGCAAAGAGTTCTATAAGCGGACACGAAGGGGAGCCATTTCCCGGGTTCGCCCCTGCCAAGACATTGCGGCGCGGGTCCCGGGCCCCTCGCATTCCGCGACCCGGGAACAAAATCGCCTGCCGGGGGTTTGGCAAGGTTGCGAATTGCATCGTGCTCATTGTTTGTGCGCCGGAACGCCATCGGGGACGATCGGGCGGGCATGCCTTTGGGAACCTGTGCTAAGCTTGACTGTCCAGCAGCGAGGAGGAAGTACATGTCGATCTCGGACGCCGTTGCGCCGCATATCCCTTACCTGCGCCGGTTTGCGCGGGCGCTGAGCGGAACGCAGGCGGCCGGCGACGCCTATGTCGCGGCGACGCTCGAGGCGCTCCTGGCGGATCCGGATTGCCTCGACGCCAAACTCGATCCGAAGACGGCGGTCTATAAGCTTTTCCTGCGCGGCTGGCGCGACGTCCCCCTCAACCACCATGTCGATCGCCCAGTTTTCGGGGACGAAGCGGCCGCAAACCGGAACCTCGCCGCCATTTCCGTCGAGCCGCGCATCGCGTTCCTCCTGAGCGCCGTCGAGTCCTTCGGTCCGAGGGAAATCGCGCAGGCGCTCGACTGTTCGGAAGGCGAGGCGGCCGGCCTCATCGAGCGCGCCGGACAAGAGATTTCCGCCCAGATCCGCACCAACGTCCTGATCATCGAGGATGAACCGCTCATCGCGCTGGACATACAGACTCTCATCGAACAATTGGGCCACGACGTCACGACAATCGCCCGGACCCATACGGAAGCGGTGCGGGCGGCGCTGAGCGCCAGGCCCGGGCTCATCCTCGCGGACATTCAGCTTGCCGATGGAAGCTCGGGGCTCGATGCGGTCAACGATATCTTGGAGATCCAGGAAGTCCCGGTTGTTTTCATAACCGCCTTTCCGGAACGTTTTCTCACCGGGCAAGCGCCCGAGCCGGCGTTCCTCATCACGAAGCCGTTCAGCGCGGATTCGGTCAAGGCGGTGGTCAGCCAGGCCTTATTCTTCGATCGGAAGTCGCAAAGGCCGGCGGCCAAAGCGGCGGCCGGCTGATCGGCAAGTCGCGCCTGCGCCAGTGCACCGGGCTGACCTTTTTCCGGCCGTCCGGGGACCGGCCTGCTCACCCAGAGAATTCTTGTTTTGGACGGAACTTCCATGTCTGCCGTGCGTTCCGGGTTTTCGGCTGGGCTTGGGCCCCGACAAATTCGCGTAGGTCACGCGACGCACAGCGGAGACGGTTTCTACGCAATTTCGGAACACAAAGACGGCGCCGTGGTCAAATCCCGTTCGCTGAACTGGCGCCTGGGCATGTCGACGCTGGCCGTCGTCCTGCCTCTGGCCGCGTTCGCGTTGATCACGGTCGGATGGACCGCCTACAACGAGCACGCAGCGGAACGGAGGAGGCTGGTCGGCGAGGCTCATTCGCTCGCGGACATGGTCGGGCGGGAGATCGATAGCTATTTCCTGTTAGCGGCGGCGCTCTCGCATTCGACGTCGCTTCAGCGCGGCGATCTGAGCGGCTTTGTCGCGCAAGCCCGCGGTATTCTCGCCGAAGCGCCCGGGGCGACGCTGGTCGTTTCGAACGCGGACGGCGCTCCGCTGTTGAGCGTTCCCCCATTGCCTCCCGATTCGCCTCTGCTGCGCGACCGGACGGGACTGGCCCGCCGGGCGATAGAATCAGGCTCCGCCTTTCTCTCCGACCTGAGCGCCGCCCCCCGACTCTCCGAGCCGCACGCTTCAGTTGAAACCCCAGTCTTCCTCGACGGCAAGCCCGTTTATGAAATCGCGATGTTCCTTCCCCTGAAACAATTCCGCGATCTTTTGGAGCGACAGAATTTTCCACCAGGCTGGCTGTCCGGGATTGTCGATCGCAACGGCGCGTTTGTCGCCCGGCTCCCGAGCGGTCCCGGGCGTCTGGGAACGCTGGCGAGCCCCGAGTTTCGGGATGCGACGCGGCGCCCGCCTGAATCGACCGTCACCCACCGTTCGGTCAGCGGCCAGCAGGTCGTCTCCGCCTACGCGGCCGCGAGCGGCGGCTGGACGGTGGGCGTCGCCGCCGACGCTAACGGACTGGGCGTTGGTCTCAGCGCATTTCTGCTCACATCGATCCTGGCGGCCCTCGCGATATCGGGCAGCCTGTTGGTGTCTTATC
The DNA here is from genome assembly GCA_963742305.1 of uncultured Alphaproteobacteria bacterium. GTDB lineage: Bacteria > Pseudomonadota > Alphaproteobacteria > Rhizobiales > Beijerinckiaceae > Roseiarcus. Next base: position 62,881 of record CAVULN010000005.1, on the reverse strand, counting down.
TCAATGGCCGCGCCCTTACGCGACAGGTGCGAGAGCTGGAAGCCAAGACGCGGAATGTCCTCACTGGCGCGCCGATCGCCGCGAGCCCAACCGGCGTTCGCGAGTTTGACAGCCTCTCCGACGCCTTAGGCAGAGCGTCAAAACTTCTCGCCCTGCGCACCGAGCAGCAGCGTCGCGCCGAGCAGGAGCTGCGAAGCAGCGAAGAACATTTCAGGCTTCTGGCCGACAGCCTGCCGCAACTCGTCTGGACGGCGGGTCCCGATGGCCGCATCGACTACACCAGCGCCCGCCGCGAGCGATATGGGGCGATCGGCCGAACGGATTGGGAGGGAATCATTCATCCCGATGACCGGCGAGCCACCGCGGAGGCCTGGCTCCGGGCCAGCGAAGCCGGCGTCGCTTATGAAATGGAGCACCGGCTGTTTGCTGTTGACAAGGGATATGCGTGGCATCTGAGCCGCGCATCGCCTCTGCTTGACGCCCAAGGCGCGATCGTCAGGTGGTACGGCACGACCACCGACATCGATGATCAAAAGCAGCGCGAGGAAAACATCCGGGACCTCATGGCCGAGGTTAATCATCGTTCACGCAATCTGCTTGCTGTCGCGCAAGCCATTGCGCGCTACGGCGCTGCGAACGCGAAGTCGATGCAGGAGTTTGAGGAGAGATACTCGAACCGGTTGCTTGGCCTGGCGGCCACTCAGGATCTGCTGACCGATCGGAATTGGCGCGGCGTGCCGCTCGAGGCGCTAGTGCGGGCGCAGGTAGGGCCCGTGCCCTCATCCCCGGAAGAGCGCTTCACAAGCGACGGACCGATGGTCCTGTTGAGTCCCAGCGCGACCCAAACCCTCGGCCTTGCCTTGCACGAGTTATCCGACAACGCCCGCAAGCACGGGGCGCTCTCCAACGACGATGGCGTCGTCTCCCTGGTTTGGCGGATCGATACGGCCGGCGCGGAGCCCAACTTCGAGATGACTTGGCGCGAGCGCAGCGGACCTCGGGTCAACGAGAGACGGATCCCGGGCTTTGGCAGCATCGTGCTCGAACGTCTCACCCCTGCAGGTCTCAGCGCGTCCTCGACCTTGAGTTTCGAGGCTGACGGCGTCGCATGGCGACTGATCGCCCCGCTGAAGCACGTGGTGCGGACCGGAGATGGCGACTCAACGCCTCCCTGGCGAGGCGCCACCGGGCTGAGATCGCGACCCCTTCGCTTGTTCGGCGCCGGTTTCTCGTGTTGAATGGCGCGAGCGTCCGACTGGACGATCGCTTGGGGCGGCGAGCCGAGCGCCCTTGAGATTCGCCAATGCCGGATAAGACTGCGGGACGAGTGCAAAAGAGGAAGACGAAACCTCTTGCGCCGGACGCGGCTTCGCCGAGCGCGGCGATGGACCGGTACATCGCCGATCAACTGAGAGCGATCTATGACGCCGTGACCGCCGAGCCCGTTCCGGATCGGCTTCTTGAGTTGCTCGACCGGCTCGACAGCGACGGGGAAAGGTGAGGACCCCGCTCACAGCGCAATCACCGGAGTGCGTAACTTGGTGCGCGGACTGAGAGCCCTGCGTCCCGCGCGCCCTCGCCCGCCCGCCCGCCCTTTGATATGAAGCCTCGTGTCCAATTCGCGCCTTCAGCCCCGCGCGCCGCTGCTCGGTCCCTCCGGCGCGCCGCCAGTCGAATGGGTGGTCACTCCGGGACTGACCCAATACGCCGAGGCGCTGGCGGAAATGGAAGCGCGGTCGGACGCGATCGCGCGCGGCGCGGCGCCCGAACGGGTCTGGCTGATCGAGCACCCCGCCCTTTACACCGCGGGAACAAGCGCCAGGGACGGCGACCTCATCGAGGCGCGTTTTCCGGTCCATCGCGCGGGCCGTGGCGGCCAGTTCACCTATCACGGGCCTGGGCAGCGGGTCGCTTATGTCATGCTCGACCTCAAGCGGCGTCGGCCCGACGTCCGGGCCTACGTGGCCACTCTCGAGAGCTGGCTGATCGACGCCCTGAAGGCGTTCGGAGTGGTGGGCGAGACGCGGGAGAGCCGGGTTGGGGTGTGGGTTGAGCGGCCCGACAAACCCGCTTCGCCCTCAGGAGAGCCGGCCGAGGACAAGATCGCGGCAATAGGCGTGCGCGTGCGGCGCTGGGCGACGCTGCATGGCGTGGCGCTCAACGTCGATCCTGACCTCGAGCATTTTTCGGGCATTGCGCCCTGCGGGATCCGGGAGTCCCACTATGGCGTCACCAGCCTCGCCGATCTCGGCCGCGCCGCGACAATGGGCGAGGCGGATGTGGCGCTGCGCGCTGCGTTCGAGACCGCGTTCGGTCCGACCCGATCCGGCCCACCATGAACTCCGCCTCCCGGCGGGCGTTCTGGGCGCGCCTCTACGCCCGCCGGCGTCTCATCAGCGAACACGCGGCGCCGCTCGCGCCCATCCATTACGCGCTGATCGGCGAGCGGCTCGGCTACCGCCCCAACGCCTTCTTCGATCCCGTGTATGTCCGCGAGCGCGCGAACATTGGTAAGGACGCGAACCGAGGTCTGCTCGAGGTCTATCTCGCCCGTCCCGAGCCTGACGCCCCCTCCCCTTCCGCCGAATTCGACCACGCCTGGTACGCGTCCGACAACCCGGACTGGGCCCGGAGCCACCCCCATCCCTTTCTGCACTTTCTCGAGCATGGGCTGCGGGCGGGCAGGCGCCCGCGGGCGGATATCGATCTTGAATTCCTCCGCGACATCACTCGCGGCGCAAAACCCCGCTCGCTCGAGGAGGCGGCCTTCCGGGTCTTCGATCGCACGCTGGCCGAGGGCGAGATGGGCCCGCCTCTCAACCGGCAGGAATTGAGGGCGCGCCAGGATCGCTTCTACGCCGCCGGGCGGCTGCGTATCGAACGCGAGGCTCCCCACCCGGAGCGCAACCTCCTCGTCTTCGTCCAATGCGGCGAGGGCTTCGACGCGCCCTACCTCAATGAGCCGCGCAGCTTCGACGTTCTCCTCAACGCCTATCACGACGGGAGCGTCCATCCGAAAGCCGAAATCGCGACGGTTCAGACGGGAACCAAGATGACCGCTATCCGGCGCCTCATGGAGGTTAGGCCCGATCTCCTCATGCGCTACCAGGCGGTCCTGTTCCTCGACGACGACGTCGAGATCGACGCTCAGGGGATCGAGGCCCTGTTTCGCGTCATGGCAGCGGAAAAGCTCGATCTTGCGCAACCCGCGCTCACCGCGGATTCGGCCACCGCCTATCCATTCCTGAAAAGGCCCTCGGCCGGCGCCGGCGTGACGCGAGTTTCGTCGGTCGAGATCATGGCCCCGGCCCTGACGCGCCGCGCGCTCGAACGCGCGAACTGGGCGTTCGCCGAATTGGTCAGCGGCTGGGGCAGCGACCTGCTGCTGGGGCCGGCGGTCCGCGCCGCCTTTGGACCGGCGAGCGTCGGAGTGGTCGGCTCGGTCGCCGTCCGGCACAGGGCGCCGGTCGATCTCTCCGGCGGCGCCTTCTACGCGTTCCTGCGCCGCTACGGCGTCGACCCCGGACACGAAGCCAACCGGGTCGCGGTCGATTTCGGCGTCGAACGGCATCTCCGGCCGCTCGCGCCGGGCGAAGCAGGCCAAACCTGTCAGGCGCCGCCCGGCGCGCGATAAGGCCGCATTCCGGATGTTTGGTCAAACAAACGGCGGATATTTCGTGGCAGGGTCCCGCCTGATCGGGCGCTTCCGCGCCATTGGCTTGACAACACAGGCGTTCTCTCAATTCTGGCCGCCCGGCGCGGCAAGGACGACATGCGAAGGGCGAACGAGGCCAGACTTTACGCTTTGACGACGGCGACCGCCTGCGCGCTGGCGCTGCTCGCCGGGGTCGTCGGCGCGCCGACGCGCGCTGTCGTACAGAATCTGGTGTTCGACCAGTATCAGCGCTGGAAGCCGCGGCCCTACACGTTCGACCAGCCGGTCCGCATCGTGGCGATCGACGACGAATTGCTCAAGCGGCTCGGGCAATGGCCGTGGCCCCGCGAGCGCCTCGCCACACTGGTCGAGACGCTGAAGAAGGCCGGCGCCGCGGCGATCGTGTTCGATTTCCTGTTCTCGGAAAAAGACCGCGCCGACGCGAGCGCTCAAAACGGAGCGACTCCGGACGACGAGTTCGCCCGCGCCATCGAGGGCGCTCCCGTCGTTCTCGGCAGTTTCGTCTCCGAGGCGCCCAATGGCCCCGGCGGTTCCCTCAAGGCGGGATTCGTCACCGCCGGCGATGACGCAACGAAGTTCCTGACGCCCGCGCCCGGGGCTCTCGCGCCTCTCTCAGAACTGGCCAAGCATGCGGCAGGCGTCGGTTTTCTCAATTGGCGACCCGACCACGACCGTGTCGTGCGACGGGTGCCGCTCATCCTCAATGTGGACGGCTCCCTGCACCCGAGCCTCGCCATGGAAGCGCTGCGTGTCGCGCAGGGCGCCTCGACCTATATCGTCAAGTCGTCCAACGCCAGCGGCGAAACGGCGTTCGGCGAAGTGTACGGCGTGCTCGAGATCCGCAACGGCGACTTGACGATTGACACCGACCCCGCGGGCGACATCCGGGTCTATTTCGCGCGTCCCGACCCGCGCCGCTCGATCCCGGCGTGGAAGGCTCTCGAACCGGGAGCGGACCTCAGCAGTCTGCGCGGCTCGATCGTGTTCGTCGGCGCCAGCGCGGCGCTGCTTTCGGACATTGTCGCGACCCCGTTGTCGGCGGCGATGCCGGGCGTGGAAGCCCATGCGCAGATCGTCGAGCAGCTGCTGGACGGCCAGACGCTGAGGCGCCCGGACTGGGCTCCGAGTGCGGAGTGGATGGCGACGGCGCTCATCTGCGCGACGCTCGTCGCGACGACCTGGTTCCTCGCGCCCCATCTGGCGGCGCTCGTGTTCGCGGCCATCCTCGGCGCGATCGGGGCCGTGAGCTGGTTCGCGTTTTCCCGTCATGGGGTGCTGATCGAGCCCGCCTATCCCGCGTTTTCCGCCGCCGCCGTCTATTTCACCGGCGTCTCGACCCTCTACGCGGTCAAGCGCCACCAGGAGCGGGAGATCCGTTCGGCCTTCGGCCGGTTCGTCTCGCCCGCGGTGGTCGCGCGGCTTGCGGAAATGCCCGGCGCTCTCGAGCTCGGCGGCCTGCAGCGGGAGCTCACCCTGCTCTTCTGCGACATCCGGTCGTTCACCACCATCTCGGAGGGGTTCGACGCGCCGGGGCTCACCCGTTTCCTCAACGAATATCTGACGCCGATGACCGACGCGATTCTCGACCGCGAAGGCACGATCGACAAATACATGGGCGACGCCATCATGGCGTTCTGGAACGCCCCGCTCGACGATCCCGATCATGGCGGCCACGCGGTCGGGTCCGCGCTGGCGATGCGCGAGACGCTGGTCGCCCTCAACGAGGACTGGCGGAGCCGCGCTGAAGCCGATCACCGGACGTTCAGGCCGGTGCGCTTCGGGATCGGGCTCAATACGGGCGAGGCTTGCGTCGGCAATCTGGGCTCGCTGCGCCGGTTCGACTATTCGGCAATAGGCGACGAGGTGAACGTCGCCTCGCGGCTCGAAGGCGCGTGCAAGGTTTTCCAGGTCGACATCATCGCCAGCGAGACGACCCGCGCGGAAGCGCCCGATTTCGCCTGGCTCGAGATCGATTCCGTGCTGGTCAAGGGCAAGACGCGTCCGGTCGGCCTTTACGCGCTGGCCGGCGACCAGGCGCTCGCGGGAAGCGAGGAATTCGCGGACCTGAGCCGCCTGCACGCGGCGATGCTCTCGGCCTACCGGAACCGGGACTTCGCCGCCGCAGCCGCGCTGGCGGAGAAGGCCGCGCCCCTCGCGCCCGAGGCCGTGCGCGGCCTATACGCCTACAACCTGCGCCGCTTCGCCCAGCTGGCCGAAACCGCGCAGGACCCCGATTGGCGCCCCGTGATCGCCCTCGACGAAAAATAGCGCGTTTTTGCTCGCTGAGACCGCCTTTCGCGCCGAAAACCCCGAAAAAGGGGCCGCTCAAGCCTCGTTTTCCTTCCGCGAAATGAGCGATTTCAAGACCTTACGGCGAGTTTTCCTTCCGACCCCCTTCCACGCAGAATGGCGCCGCGACGGCGGTCGTCCTCGCGGGCGATGCTGGCCGCCACGGAAGGGTTGAACATGGGCTCTCGGCTTTGACGCGATCCCGTCATCATAGTCGGCCTTTCTTGAAAAGGCAATAGATTTATCTATTTTCCGATTTCATGGAGCCACCGGCGATTGGACCGATCAGCTGCTGGCCAGGCTCAAACTCAATCGGCGTGCGGAGACGACCGCCTTGGGCGGAGAGCGGACAAGGCACACCGGCGACCTCCGGTCTCGAACCCGCAGACCCCGGCTGGACGCCTCTCGGCGGCGTTCTTGCCGAACGGAAGTCGCCTGCCCGAAGCGGAAGTTCCCGTTTGTGCGGCGACCGCGCTTCCTCCGAAGAAAAGCGGATGATTGACATTGACCGAAAGGAGCGCTCCTTCGGCGACGTCGCTGGAAGGTGAAATACTTGGCGGTCAGGACGCCAGGTCATCCAGCAGCGCCTTGGCCTCCCTTAGGTCGAGTGTGTCGAAGCCCGCGGTGAACCAGCCATAGGCCGGATGGAGAATTTCGCGTGCGGCTTGGGGCCTGCCCTGGGCGCACAGCAGCCGCGCCATGCTCCTCGCCGCCCGGAGCTCCCAGGATTTTGCCTTCTGCTTCCGAGCAACCTCAAGCGCGCGGGCGAAACAGGCTTCAGCCTTTGTCGCGTCCGGCTCCATTCCCTGCAAAGCGATTTCCCCGGCGACGCGAATGATCTCGGCTTCGTACCAGTTCTCTTTCGTCGTCTTCACGGCAGTCATTGCTTCGCCAATCTTGGTCGAAGCTTCGTCGACCTGGCCAATCTCCGCGCTGGCTCTCGCCAAATGCGATAAAAACAACGGCATCCACATCGTTGTTTCCGTCGACCGCAGGAACTCTACGCCACCCGTAATTGTTCGGACGGCTTCCAAGGCGTTGCCGGTCAGCGCCGACAAGCAACCCCGCTGCATCATTCCCCATCCATTCCAAAACGACGACCCCAGTCGATCCTGCAAGGGACCATATTCGTCGACCAGCGCCTTTGTAGCCGAGTAATTTCCGCAGTGGATATACAACCAAATGCTAAAATTGATCACGTAGACCAATGTCGCAAGGTGTTGAGTCTCGCGGGCAACGCTCAGCGCTCGCTCAGTATCCGCGAGCGCCGCATCGGGGTGGCCAAGCAGCCACCATGATATCGATCTCCAGGAAAGGCTTGCGGCGCCGACGTCCTGCCCGAATTGGGTCGCGAGAGGGCGATGCTCAGCCGAATCGTAAAGCGCGATCGCTTGATCGAGATGAGTTCGGGCGTCTACGACGTCTCCGGTGTGGAGGAGGGACAAACCCATTTGGCGATGCCCGATCATAATCGGCCCGCTCACGCTCTGCGTCTCCGCCAGCGCCAAGAACTGGGTGGCAAGTTCGCGCATCATCTCGCCATTGAAGGCGACGAGATTCGCGACCCACATGCCGTAAAGAACGGAATACAGCAATAGGGGATCTTCCGGAAGCTCGCCGAGCTCGCGAGATTGTTCAATCAGCGCACGCGCTCGCTCGACTGCGGCTCTGGTTTCCGGCGCCGCGTAGCCGCGGACGTGCAGGAGCGGCGTGATCAGCTCCACGTGAAGCTCGATTTCAGCGCGGCGCAGCGCGGGCGTGCTTGACAAGGTCGCGATCATCTCAAGCGCGCGTCTGAGTTGTTCTGTGGCTTCGGTTAGAGCCGATCTTTGCGCCGACCGTCGCCCCGCTTTCCCCCACAGCGCCGCAGCTCTTTCGATATTCCCCGCTTCACCCCAGTGCTGTGCCAGCAACTCGGGCTTGTTCTCGGCGATTTCGCTAAACTTGCTCTCGAGGGTTACGGCGATTCGAGCATGAAGGCGGCGTCTTGGCGCGCGCAGCAGCAAGCCATAGGCCGCATCCTGCACGAGAGCATGTTTGAACAAATAGGTCGCATCGGGCGGTGCGCCCTGGCGGAATAGCAACCCCGCCCGAATAAGTTTATCGAGCTGCATTTCGAGCTTCGCCTCTGGCCACCATGTCACTCCAGCCAGGAGTTCATGCGAGAATTCGCGGCCAATAGCCGCGCCGATCTGCGCAAGCTCTCTGGCGGCGCCGAGCCGGTCCAGCCGCGCCACTAGCGACGCGTGCAAGGTTGGCGGAACAGCCGTTCGCCGAGAGGGAACTAAGGCCACAGTTCGCCGGGCCTCGTCCTCGGAGGCCGTCTCGAGCACCGCTTTCGTCATCTCTTCCACGAACAGCGGAATGCCGTCCGTTCGTTCGATGATGTCCTGGCGGATGGCGGCAGGGAGCGGATTGTTGCCGACGATTTGATCGATCATGACGTCGACGTCGCGAGGCGCAAGCCGGTTGAGGGAGAGGGCGGTCACATGCGCTTGCTCGATCCAGGGCGCCTCGAATTCCGGCCGGAAGGAAATGACCAGCAGCACGCGATGACTCGCGATGTGGTCCACCAGTCGACCGATCAACTCGAGGCTCGTAGGGTCCGCCCAGTGCGCATCTTCAAAGATCACCAGCAGCGGGCCGGAGCTGGACAGGATTTCCACTTGCCTGACAAGCGCGTCGATCGTTCTTTGCCGCCGCAGCCGCGGGGCGAGTTCGAGCGCAGGATAGCGTCCATCGTTCGGCAACGAGAGCATCTCGACGAAGAGCGCGGAGTCCTCGGCTGAAGACCAGGACTGTCGAAGGAGCGTATCGAGCTTGTCGAGTTTCGCTTCCGGCGGATCGTCACGCGCAAAGGCGGCGGAGCGTTCGACATGGTCGATGATAGGGTGAAGCGCGCTGTTGGTGTGCTGCGGGGAGCAGAAACAATGAATGCGAAGATAGCGCTCGCCCTTGAGACGTTCCGAAAATGCGAGCGCAAGGCGCGATTTGCCGACGCCGGCCTCGCCGGACAGCAGCACGGTCTGGCCTTGGCCTCGTCGCGCCTTCAACCAACGGCGCAACACGAACTCGTACTCGTTTTCGCGCCCCACGAAGGTGGTCATCCCGCTCGGGTGCAGCGCCTCGAAGCGGCTGGTTGAGGCAGTCGGTCCAAGCACCGCCCAGACCTTCACCGGCGCCGCAATACCCTTCAAATCCTGTGTTCCGAGGTCCTCGAGCTCAAAGACTTGCCCGAGAAGCTTCCGCGTGCCTTCGCCGATAACGACCATGTTAGGCTTGGCGAGGCTCTGCAGGCGGGCGGCAAGGTTCGGGGTCTCGCCGACGATGCTCGGAGTTTGATTGCCTACCACGACCACTCCGGTCGCGATACCAACCCTCACTTGCTGCGGAACACGCGTCTTCAGTCCAGTGACCGCGGCAATAAGCTCGAGACCGGCCCTGACCGCCTGCTCCGCATCGTCCTCGTGAGCATGCGGATAGCCGAAGTACACCAGGATGCCATCACCCATATATTGGGCGACTGTGCCGCCAAACTTGCCCACCGTTTCTTCTGCGCAGCTCGTGTAGTCTGCAAACATATCTCGCAGATCCTCCGGGTCCATGCCGGTGGAGAGCGCTGTTGACCCGACCAGGTCAGCGAACATCACTGTGATTTGACGGCGTTCGGCTTCTTCCAGTCGCTGTGAGCCGAGCAATGCGGGAAATTGGGGTTTGGGGGCGAGGTCGGCAATCAAACGCAGAAGTCGGCGACGATCCCCCAGAAATATGCCAAGCTCCTTGAGGTCCTCATCGGTAAGATCCGGCAGAATAGAAAGATCGATCCGGTTCTCGACGAAGCGGTCGGCATACTCCGATAAGCCGTGCGAACTCAGCCACTCTCCAATCCCCGGCATCCCGACTCTCCGCAGTTTTGGGGGCTTCTCCCCTTAGGCTGGTTTCGGGGCATCCTGCATGCGGTACCGGTTTGCCACGTCACGATCATTTGAGGCGCTGATGTTTCAACGGGACCTATGGGATCCAAGACACACTACTATCACACTGCTCAATACGCACAATTACGACTGCGCGTCACGCCGTTCGACGCGCCGGCGCAAGTGCGAAAGCCAGTCGAGGTTTAGACTTGCGGACGCTACAGCGAACGCTGGCTGTCGAACTCGCGCACCGCGATCGCCGCGGGCGACCTTCACATCGACCCCGGCGACCAAACAGCCGAGCGGCTCAGATTGAGCTACCAGTGTGGGCAGCGCGTCGGAGGATGACCGCAGTTGGCGCAACTCGCCTTCGGCCAAAGGCCGCTTTCTCGCGCTTCGCGCCCGTGAGCAGGGCCGATCTTGAAGGGTAACAAAGGGTCGAGTTGACCAGTTCGCCGACCCGTGGGCGAACGACCGGTATTTCAGCATTCCTGCCCTTGCTGGGACCCAACGGCAATGTCTGCTTCGGGTCCGAGACCGGTCACGCTGGTCGGGTGTTCCCCTAAAACGCGTAACGCACGCCGAGGCCCCCGTGGAGCGTCGGGCCGATCTCGCCGCCAAGCGTGCCGATCAGGAATGCGTCCACCGCCAGATTGCGCGAGAACCGATAGCCGAGGCGTCCGCCGAACTCGGTCCACGCAGAGTTGAGGAGCGGGTATGGGGCGACAGACCCGAAACTCACGACATTGATTTGGGATCCGAAGTGGTTGTCGAAGCCGTAAGCGACCGCCCCGTTGATATTCGCCTCGAGATTGCCAAACAGGAGACGCGTGTACGTGGCGCCGAAGCGCACGACGTCCTGCCGGTCGACGCCGGTGCTCACGGTGGCGGGGAAGGGATTCACGGCGCTCGCCGCTTCGGTGTAGCCGCCCGATTGCTGCCAGCCGCGGATCAGGTCGCCGAAGACCGCCACCTCGTCGATCGGGGTCACCCGATCGACCCAGCCTATCCGTCCGAACACCGAGACCGACCGGTCGACCGCCGACCCGACCCCCTGCGCCGGCGTGAGCCCATTGGTGTAGTAGCGGGTGTAGCTCGCGTCGATATAGGGCGAGAGCGCTCCGCCAACTTCGAAGAACGGACGACTCTTGCCCCAATTCGGCGGATCGTAGCGAAGCGAGGCGGCGACGATGGGGGCGGCCCTGACGTTGGCGCCGTCCTGATAATATTGCTCGAAAGCGGCCCCGGCGAGCAGAGTCACGCTGTCGTTCAGGCTCCATCGCCCGTGGGAGCCGAGCGAGAAGGAACCGATCGAAGCAAAGCCGCCCCCGCAATCGCACCCGCTCACCTGCTCATTGGCGCCCAGAAGCAGCGAGCCGAGCAGGCGGCTCGTGATCAATTGATTGAGCTGCGCCTGGGCGAGACTGGTGACCGAGTTCTGGAGATCGCCCACGGTCGGCGCCATGCTCGAGGTCAGATACCAGTCCTGGTTCGAGCCGCGGCCGAGGGTGTATTCCTGCCCCCCCGCGACGATCGGCGCATTGTCGGCGAGGTAAAATGCGCCAGGCGCCGTTGTCCCGCCTTTGGTCACTACGACGACGGGAATGCCGGCGCCGGTCGTGGGAGAGCCCGTCCCGCTTGTGTTTTTGATCGTCAGCGCCGTCAGACCGGTTGCCGAGCCCCCTTTGATGATGAGCTGGTCCGTCGATCCGGCGCTCGGTCCGCCGAGCGCGGTGTTCAGCCCGATGTTCGCGCCCGTGCCAAAATATGAGCCGACAGTCAGGGTCTTGAACCCGCCGGACGGCGAAAAGACGATCGCGCTGTTGGCGAGGTTGAGGCTGGTCGCCGTCGACGAAGCGCTCATCGTCCAGTTCGAGCCATTGGCAAGCGAGACATTCGTGACCGAGGCCGAGTCGGTCTGTATAGCGCCGGTCAACGTCGACGCGCTCGCGTTGAAGGCCACCGTGCTGCCGAGGGTCGCGTTGAGGAGATTGCCGGTCCCCGCGTTCGCGACGGTGTGGTTGAAATTGACGGTCGCGGTCGACGGGTCGGCGAAGATCAGATCGCCGGCCAAACTCGTGATGTTGAAATTGTCGAAAGTCGCGACGGCGCCCACGGCGCCGTCAAACGCGATCGCGTTGCCCGCGGCGGAGACGGTCCCCCCGCCCGTGGCCAGGATCGACGGCGAAGCCCCGCCGAGCACGAACGCCGTGGACGAAGCCTGCGTGGTGGTGATGTTGAGCGCGCCCGAAGCCGTCACCGAGCCAGACAAAGCCTCGACGCCCACGGATCGAGGGCCGGAAACGGCGATGGACGTTGGACCCTGAGCGGATATCGCGCCCCCCGCGGCCGCGAACAAGCCTGCATCCCCGCTACCGTTGAGCGCGATAGTCGTCGCTCCGCCGAGCGTCACGGCGCTTCCCGGGTCATTGACCTCGACGCCCCCGCCCGCGTCGCCATTGACGACGACGTTGAGGGGGCCGCCAGTCGAAATCGCGCCGCCCTGAGTGGCGTAGAGGGCGAAGGCGCCGCCGTTGATGGTGAAGGCGCTCGAGCCATTCAAAGCAATCGTCGAGCCCGCGCCTTGCGCCCAGGCGCCATAGGAGAACGGCGCCGTCCCTGTGGTGACGCTCAGGGGCCCCGACACCGTGATGGCGCCGCCGTGACCGGTCGCCATGACGTCGCTGGCGTAGAGCCCGACCGCGCCCTCGCCGGCGGTCGTGATGTTCGCCCCAGCGAGATTGATCTGCGATCCCGCGCCGTCAGCGTTGACGCCGTAGGCGCTCAGGCCGGTCGAGGTCGACTTCGTCCCCGAGGTCACAATCGTCGTCTGGCCCAGAGCGTCGATGACGCCGCCTTGCGTGGCGTAAAGTCCGATCGCCCCGTCCCCTCGCGTCGCGAACGTGGTCGCGCCGCTCAGGTTGACTATCGAGCCCGCGCCGGTGACGAAAAGCGCATGCGCGTCCTGACCTGACGTGTTGACGGCGCCGCCCCTGATGTTGGTGACGCCGCCGCTGTTCGTCTCCACGCCAATCGCCGCCATGCCCGTCGTCGCGATGGCCGTATCGGTCAGCGTCATCGCGCCGCCGGTCGGGTCGCCGGGCGACGCAAAGCCGTTGTACGCGCCGATCGCGGCGTCGCCGAAGCTCGGCCCAAGGCCGCCATTGGTCGTGACGCTGACGTCGGTCGCCGTCAGCGAAGAACCCGCGCCGTTCACGAACAAGCCGAACGACCCGCCGCCGGTCGTAAGAACCGTGGCCCCGTCGCTGAGCGCGACGCTGCCGCCATTGAAAGCGAAAACGCCGTGAGCGACCGGCCCGTCGGTCCTAACCGAACCTCCTGAAACGGTCGCGCTTCCTCCGTTCGACGCAATGACTCCGAAGGAGAAACGTCCCGTGCTCGGGTCGAAGCCGCCGTTCGTGGTGACGGCGACGTTCGTAGCCATGATCTTGGAGCCGGCGCCGTCGACAGAGAGGCCTGGCGCGCCAATGCCCGAGGTCGTCACCGAACCACCGCTCGCCGTCACCTGCCCGCCGCCGTCGGCCTGTAGGCCTGTCGCCGAATCGCCGCCGGTGACGATCGAGGCGCCGCCGACACTGATCGAAGCGGCGACGCCCGAGGCATAGACCCCGATCGCTCCAATCCCGGACGTCGCGACGCTCGGCGCGTCCGGCGCGGAGATCACGCCGCCGCTGCTGGCGAAGAGGCCGTGCGCGCCGTTCCCCTCAGTGGTCAGGGCGTCTCCCACGCCGAGATTTGTGACCGAGCCCGCCCCGCCGACGGCGACGGCATGCGCGTCCTCTCCTTCGGTGACGATCGTCGTGTTCGTCAAATTCATCGTGCCGCCGGACTCGAATTCCGGACCGACGCCGTTGGCCGCGCCGATCGAACCGAGCCCAACGGTCTTGACGAGGACGCCGGTCGACGGATCGGCCCCGGTGGTGGTGAGCGACGCGCCCGCGCCGCTCACCGCCAGGCCGGCCGATCCGTCCCCATGGGTCTGGACCGTGGTCCCCCCGCTCAGGGTCACGCTGGAGCCGCCGCTTACCGAAAGGACAGCCGGAGCGTCGTCGCCGGACGTCTGGATCGCGCCGCCGATGATTGCTATGGATCCGCCCCCGTCAGCCTGCACCGCCGGGAGCCCATTGCCACTGGTCAAGATTTTGGACAGCCCCTCGCTCGTCCAGGTTATGCTGGCGCCGGCGCCCGACGCCTGGACTGCGATATTCTCGCCGTCTCCGTCGTAGCTCTTGCCCGTAACCGAGCACGACTGCCCGGTGAGCGCGAGGAGCTGAGCAGGAGTGTCGATGGCGCAGGCCGCGAAGACGCTCCCGGAATCGCACAGCACGAAGAGGCACGTCCAAGCGACAAGCGAAGCAGCGCACGCTTCCGATCTTGCCCCTGCCGCCCTCAAGGCCCCTCCCCGCTACGCCCCGGCAATCAGAAGATGACGCATGCCCGGTGAATGTTGCGGCCCACTGCCCACCCAAACCGGAGCGAATTAATTGGCGTCGATTTCACGCCGGGAGCGTCCGCGATTGAGTCTTCCGACGCCGACAATATCCGATAATCCCGAGTCCCACAAAGCCAAAAAGCGCCATCGCCCACGTGTCGAGTTCCGGAACGGCGACGGAGACGGCTGTGGGACTGAGCGCGGCGCTGGTGGTTATGAGAAGCTGGCTCGGATCGGAGGGAAAGCTCGACCCATCGAGAGAGTTGGCGAAATGAAACGAGAGAAGGTACGTGGCGCCCGGAGCCGTCGGGAAGCTCTGGGAAAACACGGCAAACTTTCCCGAGGAAAGGTCTCCGAATGTCAACAATCCGCTGCCCTGCGTGGCCTCGCTGCCTGCTTCGGCGGGCGTACGCACCCAGGTGTCGCCGAGCAGGTTCGGCCCACCGCCCTGCGTGACGGCGATGTCGAATACATATTCGAAGCCCGGATGATCATAGCCGCCAATGGAGATCGTCGTCGAAGCGGTCCCGGACTTCGCCGTAAAAAAAAGATTGTAAGCCCTGTCGGTTGTCGTCGGCGTATTGGTCAGCGACAGGAGCGTCACAGCTCGCGCGGGGGATGTTCCAGGCAAGGCCATGCCTGCGATCAGCACGGCGGCTGCACACAATGCCCTGGACATCGCCAATGCCTTTCTCATCTTAATTCCCTTCGCCATCCGCATATGTTCCGGACCTATCGCGCCGCATAAGGCCCCCACAGCGGCGCTCGGCATCGTCCAGACGACCCGCTGATATAGAGAGGCCTATTGCTCGCTTAATCGCCATAGTTCCCAATTTTGCGGCCGGGTGGCCAAAACATACCAATCATGTCAGTAATTTAACATATCCGGCCAGTCAAGCGCTGCTCTTGCCAAAATTCATCCAACGGAGCGCGTCAAGTATCGAGAGCCCCCGCAAACCGGCTTCCCCGCCGCAGCGTTCGCGGAATCGGCTCGCTGCAGCGACTGACGTTGACTCGAGGCACGCGATCGCCCCCTCACCGACAGGTCTTGCGTTTCAGACTTCGCCCCTCAAGTCTACGCCCGAAACACAACTGGTCGATTGTGCGCCAGATCTGCGTTAACCGCAAGCGTTTTTCCGGGCCGGCGCGCGCCAGCGCCAACCAACACCCGAGGCCTTTCCAAAGGCTCAGCGTTGAGCGAGACGAGGGCGAGGGACCAACACGACATGAGGCCGCGCGCTCATGAACCCGCGGCTTTCAATTCCGCCTTGAGAGGCCGCAGGTTACTGCTGCTTCTGTTGTTCCGTCCGGCTCTTCGATGCGTGGTAGCCGGCCGCGCCAGCGTCCGCCTCGCACATGTAGGCGCCCTGCTTTGTCGTGCCGTACCAGCGCGTGCCGGGATAGTGATAAGTGTTGGACTTGCCCTTGGTGTTGACCCAGACCACCGTGTCGCCGGGACAGCGCGCCTTGGCCTGCGCCTCTGAAGTGAACTGGCCGGCGCCGGTCGGGCGGGCTGCCGATTGGGTGTGCATGGGCTTCGGCTTCGGCTGATAGGTCTGCGCCGGAGCGGGAGCGGGCGCGGCGGCAGGGGCTGCGGCCGGCGCTGCGGCGCCTTCCTTCTGGGTGCGGCACTGCTTCAGGAACTCCGGCCATGTCGCGCCGTTGGTGGTGTTGTTCGCCTTGGCGGCCTTCCACTCGTCGCCGCACTGTTTCATGACGCTTTCCGCATGCGCGCCGGTCGAGGCCAGACCCAGGGCGCCGGCGAACAAGAGGGCCGAAAGCGCGGCCCTGAAAGACGTGCTGATCATGGTTCATCCCTCCGATACGGGCGTCCCGGCGATCTCGCCAGCCCCCCGGCCCGGCGAGTCGCCGAGTCCATTTCCGCTCATGCCGCTGTCCCACTGAACGAGACATGAACATTTCGGGAAAGCGATCCTGGCGAGCGCCCCGCCGCTCTCGGCTACACGCGCTTAAGCCGCGCCTGCGCGAGGGCCGCCGTCTCGCTCAGGCTGCCAGAGGCCGCGAGCGCGGACCACCCCTTCTCGCCAAGAGGCTCCGCGGTTTGGCGGCGCGCCACCTCAGCGTCGGCGTCCGACGCGTCATCGCGCCGGGAAGCGATGCGCTTGATGCGCGTCGCCAGGGGGGCCTCGAGAAAAAGTCCGGCGAACGCGACGCCAGCGTCCGCCGCTACGCCCGCCGCGGCGCGGCGGTCGGCGGCGGTCGCGAAGGTCGCGTCGAGGAGGACCGATTGCCCTGCCCGAAGCGCGATCCGCGCCTTCTCCATGAGCCGCTCATAGACCTCGCTTGTGACCTCGCGAGCATAGGCCGAAGCTGGCGCCCGGACGGTCTCCTCGACCTTGAACATCGCCTTGCGCTCGAGATCGCTGCGCAGCCATAGCGCGCCGGGCGGCCGGCCGATCGCCGGGGCGAGCGCGCCCGCGAGCGCGCTCTTGCCCGCGCCGGAAAGCCCGCCGACGGCAACCAGCCGGGCTGGAAAATAGGCGAGAAACTGGATCGCGTGATCGAAATACCGCCGCGCGAGCGCGCGCGCTTGCCTGCGCTTTTCACCCTCGAGCCGCTCGGCGCCGGCCGCCTCGACCTTCGCCCGAATTGCGGCGCGCAAGCTCATGAACAGCGGCAGCGCGACGAGGCCGGTCAAAGCACCCGGCGGTTCAGGCGCGAGATAGCGGTTGAAGAGCCGGTTGGCGGAGCCGCGCAACCCGCGCTCCTCAAAGTCCATCAACAGAAAAGCCAGATCGTAGAGGACGTCCCCGCTGGCGATCTCGTCGGAAAACTCCACCGCATCGAACAAAGTCGGCTCGCCGTCGAGGAGAACGATGTTGCGCAGATGCAAGTCCCCGTGACAGCGGCGAACGAACCCGCCTTCGCCGCGCTTGAGGAGGACGGGGCGCACAACGGCGAATGCAAGCCGCGAACTCGTGGGTGAGCTTGCGCGCCGCCCGCGGGTCGAAGAGATCGGGCCGCTCGGCGAAAGCAGCGTCGTTCTGCTCGATATAGGTCTCGAGCGCATGCGCGGAGCGCGCGGCGTCCCGGACCGGCGCGCGGCCGTGGGAGCGGCGGACGGCGGCCGCCAGCTTGTCGATGATCGCATCCGCGACCCCGCCCCGCTCGGCGACGCGATCGAGGGTCGCGTTCTCGTCGAACCGCCGCATGTGGACGGCCCATTCGACGGTCTCGCCATCGCCCCCCAGCGTGAACGTCCCCCCTTGTCGAGTGATCGGCAGAACTGACCGATAAATTTGCGGCGCTAAGGCGCGGTTGACGGCGATCTCCGCCTCGCAAGCCTCGCGGCGCCTGTCGAGCGTCGACAAGTCCATGAACGGGAATCTGACCGCCCGCTTGACCTTGTAGGCGTCGTCGCCGGCGAGAAAGACGACGGCGTTGGCCGTATCGACCCGCTCGACCGGCTCGGCGAGCCCATGCGTCTCACGGATCGGCGAGAAAGCGAAACACCGCCTCCTGCGATGGATCGGGATCGTGCAAGTGGCGAGTACTCATCAGTCGCACGCCGGCAATCCGCTCCGATTTCCCCGGCGGCTCGCACCCATCTTAGCGCGAGCGCGCCGTATCGCGATTGTGCAACGGCGCGGCGAAAGAGCCCCGCTTCACCCACCGTCAACGTTAACAAATTTCGCCCGTCGCGCTCCGTGCGAAACGATAAAATTCGACCGAATTTGTTTCGCGCCCGCCAAGCGGCCGACCCCGATAGTGTCCCCATCCAATCTGGCGGACAAATCCATGCTCTCTCGGCTCTTTCGCTTTGTGGCTCCCGCGCTGATCTTCGGCTTCGCCTGGATCACCTTCGTGGAAGCCTCCGAACAGGGCCTTCCTTTCGCCAGCCATACCCCGGTCGGCGGCGACACCGCGATTCCCTACGGCTGGGTCGACTTCTGCAATCGCCACGCGGAGGAGTGCACGCTCGGCAAGCTCAAGCCCATGGACGTCCGCCTGACCAAGGCGACCTGGAAGACCCTCAACGAGATCAACCTCAAGGCGAACAACGCGATCGAGCCGATCAGCAATTTCGATCATTGGGGAACGACGCTCGATCACTGGGATTATCCGGTCGACGGCAAGGGCGACTGCAAGATCTACGCTCTGTTCAAGCGCAAGCTGCTCATCGAACGCGGCTTTCCACGCCAGGCCCTGCTGATGACAATCGTCCGCGACCTTAGCGGCGAGGGCCACGCGGTGCTCACCGTGAAAACCGATCGCGGCGACTTCGTGCTCGACAATCTCACCGACGACATCCGCCCGTGGAACGCCACCGGCTATCAGTTCTACAAGCGCCAGGCCCAGGACGATCCGAATGTCTGGCTCAGCCTCGGCGGCGCAACCGGCGCGGCCCCAGCCGAAGCGGCAAGCAAATGAGGGCGGAACCGGATAGGCGCGCGGAGAGCCGGCCGGCCTGAGGCGCGCTGCGTCTCTTGCGTCGGCGGGCTCTACTTCATTGGCATCGGCGCCATGAGGCCGCCCTGGGTCCACAGCGCATTGAGGCCCCGCTCCAGTTGATAGGGCTTGCCCGTCGTGCGCTCGAAAATTTCCCCGTAGTTGCCGGTGGCCGCGATCACCTTGGCGGCCCAGTCGTGCTCGAGGCCCAGCGCCTGCGCGGTGGCGAAGTCATGGCCAAGCAGCTGATCGGCCCGCATGTCTTCGCGTTTGTCGGATTCGGCCACGCCGTCCTTGGTGACGCCCAGCGCTTCCGCCTCGATCAACGCGCTCATCGTCCACTCGACGATCAGCCCGAACACGCGATCCTTGGCCGGATAGGCGGGAACGACGGGAGCGAGCGCCAGCCGTTCCGGCAGGAAGACGAAGTCGCTCGCGCGCGCATGGAAGTTTGCGCGCGACTGCGCGAGGCGCGATTCCATGCCGGTCCCGACGCACGTGCGCACCGCGACGGCCGCGTCCAGTTCGCCCTGCTCGGAATGGGCCTGAAGCGCGTAGGAAATGTTCCGCGCCGTCAATTCGTCGCGCAGCGTCCGCTCGGGCGGACTCATGTCGAGCGCGCAAATGACCTGATCGCGCAGGCCAGCGAGGTCGGCGATGCCGCTCTCTTTCGGGACCATGATGCGCTGGGAATCGTAGAACACCGGCGGCCCGAAATCGACGTCGAATTGCATCGCGACGGTCGCTGACGGCGAAACGCCCACCGCGAGCTGGATCTCGCCTGCCTTCAACGCAGCCAGCGCCTCCGGTTCGGCAGGGTAAGCGTGAACGGAAAGCCCTTTCGCATCACCGAGAATGGCGACGGCCACAGCGCGGCAGATCTCGCCGCCAAGGGCGGAGAGATCGCCGTGGACGTCTAGCCCGTTCCAGTCGTCGACGCTCTGGACCGTCCCGCAATCGAGATGATGCGAAGCCTTGATCTGCTCCAGACCCTGCGCCTCCGTCGAGGAGGCGAGCGCAAGGAGGGCGAGCGCGAAAACTCCGGGAAGCCAGGGAAACATCTGCGATCCTTCTACGCGATTTCCATCGAACAAAAGGACGGAAGCCGCGGCTTCCGTCGAAATCGGGGTTGGTTCTAGCGCCCGCGAGCCGGAGCCCGCGGGCGAGGACGGGATCAGGGAGTCCAGGAGCCCGAGGTTGGCGTGCCGGGGGACTGAGTCGGCCGCGGATTGACGTCGTTCGGGTACGGATCGATCGGTCTGCCGTTCTTGTAGTCGGCGAAGGTCTCGAAGTCGGTCGGCAGGACGCCGATCGCGGCGCAGGCGCCGTTCGTGTAGCCGTTCTTCGAAAAGTTCGCCGTCGCCAGATGCGGCAGTTTCTTGATCTGCGCCAGGGTGAACGCCGCCTCCGACGCTGGAATCGGCGGCCTTTCGCCCTTGCAGCCTGTCATAGTCGAACGCCTCGGTCAGATCGCCGACCTCGTTGTCCGGATCGTCGGACGGGCCCAAATTGTCCTGACCGAGATTCCTCTTGCCGAGATAGCGGCCGCGCTCCTCGTCGGGCAGACGGGCGAGAGGCACGAGGCCTTTCAGCTCGTTGATGAACTTGATGATCGACCCGTGCTCGCCGTAGCGATGCGAGATCGCGCCGGACTCGGCGTAAGGCGAGATCAGGAGCGTCGGGATGCGCGGGCCCGCCTCGAGGATCGAGCCGTCGGCGAACGTGCTGCGTTTCGCCGGCGCGACGTGGTCATAGTAGCCATCCGTCTCATCATAGGTGATGATGATCGCGCTCTGCGACCAGTACGGGCTGTTGGCGATGTCGCTGATCGCCCGCGCCGCCAGGGCTTCAGAGATCTGCTGATCCGAGTAGGACGCATGATCGTCGTTGCCGATGAACGCGTGCTCGACGGCCGGGGTCGGGTCCACCGGGACGAGCCCGTCGTTGTTGTCATAGCCTCCGCGGAGATAGAACACGCCGCCATCCTTTGGCAGCTTCCGCCCTTCGACCGCGTCGAAGAAATCCTTGGCGCCGTGGAGGTTGGCGTTCAGAACTTCCGGATTGTCGGCGAGATAGGCGAAATATTGCGGCGCGTTGTGATGCAGGACGTAGCCGCTGTTCGCGGAGGGCGTGCTGGTCGGGCTGGTCGCCGACCCCGGCGGCTCGAAGGGATCGAGCGCGTCGTTGGCGTCGAAACCCTGCTGGTACCAACCCCAGTTCACCGGGCGGTCGAAGGAGGCGATCTCGCGGATGTCCTCCTGCACGTCGAGCAGATCGGCCGCCGGATTCGGGTCCTTCTTGATGATCTTCTCGATATCGGATCCCATGAACGACAGCGGCTGGGTGGCGAAGGTGAGATTGAGCGCCGGGGTGGCCGGGTTCTCGTCGAAGTTGTACGGCGGCTTGACTTTGTTGGTGTCGAGGTTCGAGCCCGGGAATGGCCCCGGGTCGGCTACGATGGGAACGTAGGCGTTGCTGTTCGAAGGCGTGACTTTCGAGCCAAAGCTCGCGCCCAGCACGTTCGGAAAGGCGGGATTGGGGTAGGTTACCGACGCCCCCTCGTCCGGATGCAAAGCCCACTGCGTCTCCCCGGACTGCCCGGCGATGATCGCAATCGCGTTCGGCGTCGACGGCCCGACGATCGTCTGACGGAAATTGTCGAACAGGACGAAGTGCTTCGCCCAGCTCCACATGAACGGGATCGTGTCGCAGTCGATATGGCCGATGTCGGTTTCAGCCTTCTGCGCCTGCGCCAGCGTGATCGAGGTCGGCGCGGCGCCGATTTTCGTGACGATGGCGCCCGAGGCGTTGGTCGTCAGACCCTCCTGATTCATCGCATAGCGGTCATTGGCGGCAATCCCGGTCCTGGCGTCGACATCGAGGTCGTTCGCCATGCCCTGGTGGCTGTGATCGACGGAAATTTCGTCCGCCGGGTAGACAGGAATGACCTTGCCGGCGCCGACGACCGCCTGGGGCATCAGGAATGGCGTGATGGTTTTGACGTTGAGAGACGTATCGAGATAGCGCTGGGTGAAACTCGGGGTCCTGTCGGCGGGCGTGAAGCCCCTGGGCGCCTCGAAGAGGCCATTCGCGCCCGGGTAGGTGCCGAAGAAGTGGTCGAATGACTGGTTCTCGTGAAAGATCACGAAGACGTACTTCACCTTCTTGCGCAGAAGGTCGATCTTCTCCTGGAGCGGAAGACGATCGCCTCCGTCGCGGCCGTTGTCGCCGTCGCCGCCGTCGTGGCGGCCATAGGAGCCGTCCCAGCCTGCGCCAAACGCCATTGCGCTGGCCGCCATGGCCGCGCCCCCGACCGCGGCGGCTGCCGCTCTGCGATACTTTTTAGCGCGCATGTGGTTGATCCTCCTCACAGCTTTGAACTGTCGCTCTGCATTGCGGACGGGCCACGGAGCGGGAACCCCAGCCTCCCCAACCTTCGCAAGGTTATTGAGTTCAAATTGCAAGTTGATGACAGCGCTCAACGGTTTATGCGTGAGCGCTACGTTGATATTCCCATCGTCTCTTCTTGGCTCTAGGCCACAGCCGATTGAATATCGCCAAAGCTTGTCCAGTCGGCGCAAGGTTCGCGCGGCCCGGGCGACTGGGATTCCCGCTTCCGGCGGATTCCGCCCATTCAAAATGCAGTTGTCGACCGACCGGAAAATCCGTCCGAGCGGTCGCCATCCGGAACAGGCGATCGGGTCTCGACGCACGCCGACTTTCCTCTCGCCTATTGCTTGGCGCCGATTCTCTCCAGCGCCTCGACGCCCGCCGCCGGCAGCGGCCATGAGCGCGCCGCAGCGAGGACCTCGGCGAGGTAAGCCGGACGCGCGGCGCCCGGGCCGGCGTTGGCGCCGAAGTACACGATCGCCTGCCTCGGCGCGCGCTGGGCGACGACCGGCTGGATGCGCTTGCCGTAGAGGCCCTGCCCCACGCCCTCGTAGCGGTCGAGCGCCGCGACGTCGGCCAGCGCCAGGTTCCAAAGCACCCCATGCACGGCGGAGCGCGAATCGCGAACGGCGGTCAGCCAGCCCTCGCGCATCGCTTGAAGCCGGTGGCGCTCGAGCCGTGCAAGCCCAAGCGCCTTCGAGCGCGGGCAGCGGCGAGCCATCGCGCTCACATCCATATTCGACCCATAGGCGAAATAAAGCGGCATCGCCTATCCGCTCAGCCGCTCGACGGTGTGGACCACCGGCTTGCCCCTGAGCTGCGACAGAACCGCATTGAGATGTTCGATGTCGCGCACCTGCAGATCGATGGTGAAGCGGCGGAAATCCGGCCCGCTTGGCGAGGTCTGCGCGGCGTCGATATTGGCTCCGTTCTCGCCGATCGTGGTGGCCACCACCCCGAGCGCGCCAGGCTCGTTGAGCAGCGTGATCAGGATCTGGGTCGAATACAGCACCGCCGGCGCGTTCTCCAGATCCCAGCGCACGTCGAGCCACAGCTCGGGCCGATCGTCGAACCGGGTGAGCGCGGAAGAATGGATCGGATAGATGACGATGCCGTCCTCTTCGCGAATGCCGACGATCCGCTCGCCGGGAACCGCTCCGCCCTTGGGCGCGAATCGCACCGGCGTATCGAAGTCGATGCCGCGCAGCGGCAGCGCTCCGCCCGCGTCCGATTCGCCCGGCACGCGGAATACGAGATCGGCCGCCTTCGGCAACCCGAACCATCCGCCCTCGTTGTGAGGAACCGCCGGCCCCGCCTTGCGCTCCTCCTTGAAGTTCGGAAACACAGCGCGCACGACGTCGGTGGAGAATATCTCGCCGCGCCCGACGCCGATGAATACGTCCTCGGTCGACGCGCGCGCGAGGCGCGGCAGGGCGGCCTTGAGCTTCGCTTCCGTGAATTTCTTGCCAATGCGGTCGAACGCGCGTTCGACGATCTGGCGCCCGAGACCGCCGAACTGGGCCTTCGCCGCCTCGCGGGTCGCGCGCCGGATGGCGGCGCGGGCGCGCCCGGTCGCCACCACGCTGTCCCACGCCGCAGGCGGCGAGCCGCCGCCCTCGGCGCGCGAGATCTGCACTTCGTCGCCGTTGTGCAATTCCGAGATCAGCGGCGCGATCCGCCCGTTGATCTTGCACCCGACCGCCGAATTGCCGACATCGGTATGGACGGCGTAGGCGAAGTCGATCGCCGTCGCCCCGCGCGGGAGCGCAATCAGCCGGCCCTTGGGGGTGAAGCAGAACACCTGGTCGTGAAACAGCTCGAGCTTGGTGTGATCGCGGAACTCCTCCGGGTCGTCGCTCGCCAGCGCCTCGATCGTCTGCCTCAACCCGCGGTAGGCTCGGCTCTCGCTCACCGCCGGCGGGTCGGCGCTCCCGCCCGCGTCCTTATAGACCGCGTGCGCGGCGATGCCGTATTCGGCCACTTCGTGCATCTCGTGCGTGCGGATCTGCAGTTCGACCCGCTGGCTGCCCGGCCCGATGACTGTGGTGTGGATCGAGCGATAGTCGTTCTGCTTCGGCGTCGAGATGTAGTCTTTGAAGCGCCCCGGAACGCTGGGCCAGGTCGTATGCGCGACGCCCACCGCGGCGTAGCAGTCGGCGACCGTGTCGACGAGGATGCGGAAGCCGTAGATGTCCGACAATTGCTCGAAGGCGATCGAGCGGCGCTCCATCTTGCGCCAGACCGAGTAGGGCTGCTTCTGGCGGCCCTTCACTTCGACCTTGATGCCGCGGCGGGCGAACTGGTCGGTGAGTTCCGCCGCGATGCGCGCGATGATCGCGCCATTCTTCGCCTTCATGGCGTCGAGACGCGCCACGATCAGCTTGTAGGCGTCCGGCATCAGGGAGCGAAAGGCCAGGTCCTCGAGCTCGTTGCGCATGCTCTGCATACCCATGCGGCCGGCGAGGGGCGCGTAGATGTCGAGCGTGTCCTCGGCGATGCGCGTGCGCTTTTCCGCCGGCATGAACTCGAGAGTGCGCATGTTGTGCAGGCGGTCGGCGAGCTTGACCAGGAGCACCCGGGCGTCGTCCGCGACGGCGAGCAGGAGCTTACGGAAATTCTCGGCCTGCTCGGTGTGCTTGGTGACGAAGTCCAGCTTGCCAAGCTTGGTCAGGCCGTCGACCAGCCCGCCGATCTCCTCGCCGAACGCCTTGTCCACGTCTTCGCGGGTGACCGTCGTGTCCTCGATCGTGTCGTGCAGCATCGCCGCCGCGATCGCGGCGTCGTCGACCTTGAGCTCGGTAAGGATCGCCGCCACTTCGAGCGGATGGGAGAAATAGGGATCGCCCGAGGCGCGCCTCTGGCTGCCATGCGCCTTCATCGCGAACACATAGGCGCGATTGAGCAGATCCTCGTTGGCGTGAGGATTGTATCGGCGGACCCGCTCCACCAGTTCGTATTGCCGCATCATCGTCGAGTGTCGACCCAAATCCGCCCCCGCGGCGCCGATTTCGCCGATGGCGGCGAGCGGTCCAACGAGGACGGATCGGCGCGAAGAAAAGTGCGGGACGGCGTTCGGCTGGCGTCGGCCCGCTCCGGCACTGCGCCCCGGCGGGGGCTTCTGGTCATCGAGCGCAGCGCGCCCGCACCCATCGCTTAATGTAGGCTGATCGTCGGTTCATGACTAGGGTCAACAAAAAAGCCCCGGAGCTTTCGCTCCGGGGCTCTCAATTTCAACCGATCGGGATGCGATCAGAAGTAACGGGTGATGCGGAGCCGACCGGCAAAGCCGTCGCTGACCCCGTGCCAGTCGCCAGGCACGAAGAACTGGTTGGCCTGGCCCCAGTTGTAGATCGTGCCGAGGAAGCCCGCCGGCGCGCTCTGGTTCGTGCTCTGATACATCAACTCGAGGTCGAAGTTGAGGTTGGTGACCGGGTTCCAGCCAAGGTCGGCGCCGACCAGCCAGGTCGTCGCGCTCGGCGAAAGCGCGCCAGTCGCGAACGACCCGATGGTGCAGCCGGCCAAGCCAATGTAGGTGCAGCCGCCGCCCTGGTTGCTCCACTTCAACTGGCCGACCGAGCCTTCAAGATCGAGGTAGAACTGCGGCGTGAAGTGATGCTCGAACAGCGCGGAGACCGACCACGCGGTCGGCTTCGACCACGAGTTGGTCACCGGGTTGAAGAAGGCGTCCGACATATACATCGACTGGCCGTTGCCGTTCACCTGGCCGTTCTCGCCCCACATCATGTCGGGCAGACCCGAGTACCAGACCGCGCTCTGGGTGTAGGAGCCGGTGATCAGGGCGTCGTCGCCCGCGCCGAACGACGGCAGGTTGACCTTCACGCCGGCGTCGATGCCCCAGCCGATCTGGTTATGCTCGGCGTTGCAAGGCGCAAAGATGGTGAGGCCGCAGGACGAAGCGCCAGTGATCAGGTTGTAGGGAGCGCCGTCGTAGGCGGTGTCGCTCACGTTGACGTTGTGAATGACGCCGGAGAGCTGCGCCTCGCCCCAGCCCTGCTTGACGTGCAAGGCGCCGACGAAGTCAGGCCACCGCTGGCCGCCGTACTCGAGAGGGGCCACCACCATCCGGGTGCCGCCGCCGGAGCCGCCGACGAGCCGCCGGGGCTTTCGGCGCCGAGATCGTCGCCGTGAAGCCGCCGCCGAACGAAGCGGTGTAGGCCAAGAGATTAGGCTCGTTGAAGCCCTTGCGGTCAGGTGAGGCGAAGTTCGCCCAGTTGTCGCCGCCGCCGGTGAACGAATAGAACGACTGCGCCTTACCGGCGGTGATGCCCGCCCAGGTCAGGTAACCGGTGTTGAGATAGGTCAAGTTGCCCGTGTTGTCGAACCCGTTGCCCATTTCCGCGTTGAGATCGATATGGGCGATCAGGGGGCCGTAGGCGGTGTTGGAGGCCAGGTCGAACCCGAAGTTGGCGCGGGTCGTCCAGCCGGTTTGATTACGATGAAAGGTCGTGTTTCCTTGAGCGGCGCTGGCGGCGATGAGGACCCGCTGAGTATTGCGGGTGTCAAGACCCGATACGGCCGCCAACCCAGCCACGACGCCAGGGGCCGGAGGGATCAACGTCAGTCGTGCTGGCCGTAAGCGCGTTGTCGATCGAGCCATAATTGTATTGGGTGTTGAGGTTGCCGCCCTCGACCTGGGCGGTCATGTAGCCCGACAACTTCACGCAGGTGTCGGAGCCAGGCAGGGTCCAGCCAGTGATGCCGCCGACGTTACAAACTCTCACATATTCGACCGGCGCCGCCTTCCTGGTCGGAAGATCGGCCGCCTGCGCGCTGGCGACAGCGACGATGCCAGTTGCCGACCCCAGCAGAAGGCTCTTCATGAGCGTCATTTGTGACCTCCAGTTTCGTACTTCATCTTGGGCGTCGGTTCTCTTCTCGCTCTCGACTTCCGCGGCCCGCTCCGAGGACCGAATGCAATCGAAGGCGATCAGCCCCCTCGTCCCGTTTGACCTCTTGATCGTGGCGCTTTGCCCCTGCAAATGCCGCCGACCCTCTGCGATCGGGAATCTCCCGCTCACCTGCGGCACCATACCTTCTCTAAATTTGGACACAATGAATTTTCTTCATAAACTGGAGCTGAGACACCGTTTCCCGGACCATGTTGCATAATTGCCACTCGATTTGGCCGCAAGCCTGCCTAGTCGCCTTTCGATAAATTTATCAATGTGTTAGGAGATAGATTGAGAGGCCCCGGCCATGAGTTGGCCCCGCTTGCGGCCAGCGATTGGTCCGGGATCCGCGCTCGACATTGCAAACTCGCAGCGTTAATCGGATCGCCGAGATTTGACCGTAATCCGGCCTAATTCGCCCATTCCCGGGTTGCGGCGCCGCGGAACCCCTGCTTTGCTTGCAGTGATTCGCAGGGCAAGACTTCGGCGGGGAGCGCGCCGGCGTATCGGCGAGGAAATCAGAACCTCGGACTAGCCAGCTAGGGTGAACAGTCAAGCGTCGCCTCATTTTAGGACGATTGGCGTACAAACATCCGAGGTTCGATTGAGGAGAGGTTGATGACGTCGACAGCGAACTCTGACTTTGGCTCTGACGCTTCTGGCGTCGAGCGGCCTCGCCGCCGCGACCGCCGCGTCTCCGAGCGTCGTGCACGTCGATCTCATGGACCCCTCGACCAGTCCCTCGATCAAAAGCATGATGATCAAGACCAACGTGCCGAGCGTCAAGGCCGGGCCGGTCGTCTTCGACGTATCCAATGACTCGAAAACCCTCGTGCATGAAATGATCGTCGTGGCTGTGGCCAATCCCCACGCGCCGTTGCCTTACGATAAGAAGGATGACCGCGTGAACGAATCCAAGATCGCCGACCTCGGCGAGGCGTCCGACCTTCAGCCTGGCGAGAAGAAGACGCTGCGCCTGACCTTGAAGCCGGGAGAATACGAATTGATCTGCAATCAGCCGGGCCACTACGAGTTGGGCATGAAATCGAGCCTCGTCGTCACCCAATAGCGCGGGGACGAACCGTTGGCCCAAGCCCAGCGCCAGCGATCCGACACCGAGATCCCAGGAACGAGCCCTCTTTCGATGAGGCCGCGAGAGCGAAAAAAGTGGCGCAAAGGAGCAGATAAGCCCATGAAATCATTGGCGCGCGTCATTGTGCAGCCGCGCGCGCCTGGGTTGCGTCGGCTCGCCAACGAGACGCCGCGCCACGATCGTCGCCGTGACGCCTGATGCTGATTCGGCGCCGCGCCGGGCCGGGGTTTGCCCTACGCGCGGGCGGCGCGCGCCTCGATGACCACGAACGCCTGGGCGAAACCCCGCTCGTCGGTGAGAGTGAGGTGGATGAACGGCTCGGTTCCCGGCGGCAGAATGGCCTTCAGCCGCTCCGCCGCGCCGCCGGTCAGCCGCATCGTCGGCTGGCCCGACGGGAGATTGACCACCCCCATGTCGCGCCAGAACACTCCCCGCCTCAATCCGGTGCCGAGCGCCTTGGAGCAGGCCTCCTTGGCGGCGAATCGCTTGGCGTAGGAGGCGGCGCGCGCCGCGCGCCCGTCGGACTTGCGCTGCTCGATTTCGGTGAAGCACCGGGCGACGAAGCGCTCCCCGTAGCGCCCAAGTGTCCGCTCGACGCGCTCGATCTCGCAAAGGTCGCTACCGATCCCGACAATCACCGCTCGCGCTCCGCCGAGGCCCGCCCCTCGGCCATCGCCATCCGCATGGCCTTCACCGCCTCCTCAAGCCCGACGAAGATCGCCTCGCCGATCAAAAAGTGGCCGATGTTGAGCTCGACGATCTGCGGCAAGCGGGCGATCCGGCGCGCGGTCGCGTAGTCGAGGCCGTGGCCGGCGTGACATTCGAGCTTGAGCGCCTCGCTCTGCGCCGCCGCGGCGCGGAGGCGGCCGAATTCGTGCTCGGCCCTTGCGACTTCGCCCCGCGCCAGCGCGTCGCACCAGGCCCCGGTGTGCAGTTCGACGACCGGCGCCGCGAGGGAGGCGCTGGCCTCGAGCGCCTCGGGCGAGGGCTCGATGAACATCGAAACGCGAACCCCCGCGCGCTTGAGCTCGGACACGAAAGGCTTCAGCGAATCGTGTTGGCCGGCCACGTCGAGACCGCCCTCGGTGGTGCGTTCGGTCCGCTTTTCCGGCACCAGGCAACAGGCGTGTGGACGAATCTCGAGCGCAATGTCGAGGATCGCCTCGGTCGCGGCCATCTCGAAATTGAGGGGCTTTCCGATGGAAGCCTTGAGGCGGCGCATGTCGTCGTCGTGAATGTGCCGGCGGTCCTCGCGCAGATGCGCGGTGATCCCGTCCGCGCCGGCCTCGATCGCGAGCAGCGCCGCCCGGACCGGATCCGGAACCGCGCCGCCGCGCGCATTGCGCACGGTCGCGACATGATCCACGTTGACCCCGAGCCTCAGCGCCATCGCTTGTCCTTCTTCGACGATTCGCCTCGATCAGGCCGCCCCGGCGAGCCCGCGGCTTCCGGGCTTGACTGGCGGAATCGCCGCAAGGTCCGGCGGCAGCGCATCGGGCGGGTAAGCAGGAATGTCGAGCGTCGCCAGCGCCACCCGCCTGACGCCAATGTCGGCTTTTCCGCCCGACCGGTCGATCAGGCAGGCCGCGCCGACGATCTTTCCGGGATGCTCGGCCAGCGCCGCGAGCGTCTCGCGCGACGAAAGGCCGGTGGTGATGATGTCCTCGACCATCAGCACGCGCGCGCCGGGAGCAATCTCGAATCCGCGGCGCAACTTGAAGGTTCCCGCCTCGCGCTCGACGAAAATCGCCTTGGCGCCGAGCCAGCGCGCCGTCTCGTAGCCGGGCACGATGCCGCCGACCGCAGGCGAAGCGACGACGTCGATCGGCCCGAACGCCTCGCGCGCTTTCCCCGCCAGCGCGCGACACAGGCGTTCGGTGCGGACCGGATCCTGGAAGACGAACATCTTCTGCAGGAACACCGGCGAGCGCAGCCCGGACGACAAGATGAAGTGGCCGGTCAGGAGCGCGCCGGCGGCGCGAAACTCGTCAAGCGCCTGCTCAGGCGTTAGGCTGTCGTTCGTCATGGCTCCTCTTAGAGCGCGCCGCGAAAAAGCGAAACCCGGTTTTTCGCCGATAGATGCGGGCGAAATCGAACGAATCCGGCGCGTTCCGGCGAAGCGCCGATCGGGGAGCCGAGACGACTTGGTCATGAGCCGCGTCCGACCGCGAGGTTCACCATGACCACGGTCGCGATGAGGCCCTATGAGACCAGGACGCTCGGCGAGGACGTCGACGCGGTCGCGCCGGACGGAACGGCGGTTCGCCTGCTCCTGAGCCTCGCCGGGGGAAGCATGGCGCATTTCGAATTGTCCGCCGGCGCCGTGTCGCACGGCGTCACGCATCGAACGGTCGAGGAAATCTGGTTCGTGGTCGGCGGGCGGGGCGCGATCTGGCGCAGTCAGAACGGATCGGAGCGCATCGACCCGCTTGCGCCCGGCACGGCGCTTACCATCCCGCTCGGAACCGCGTTCCAGTTTCGGGCCGAATCCGGCTCGCCGCTCACGTTCGTGGCGATCACCATGCCCCCCTGGCCCGGCGCGGAGGAGGCCCTGCCCGCTTCCGGCCCGTGGACGCCGACCGTCGCGGCCGGCGGCGCCTGAAGCGACGCCCTTGCACGCGGCCAGGCTCGCTGATAGCCCATGGGCCCGCACGGGGGGCGCCGGTTTAGCTCAGTTGGTAGAGCAACGGTTTTGTAAACCGTGGGTCGGGGGTTCGAGTCCCTCAACCGGCACCAGTCCACAATCTCAAGGCGTCCATATCAGTCCATCAAGACTTTGAATCTCAAACGATTTATCCGATTACGCGTCCAAAACGGTCCGACGACAGCCCTTGACATCCGGCGATTTTGTTGGCCTTGAGGTCAACACGCGATTCCCAAGGCCAACACATGCCGCTCACCGACAAGCAGATACAGGCTCTTCGCGCCACCGAGGGGCGTATCGCGAAACATTCTGATGGCGGCGGCCTTCAGCTCTGGGTCATGCCCTCCGGCGCGAAACTTTGGAACCTCGCCTATCGATTCGCGGGCAAGCAACGCAAGCTCGCGATCGGCCCTTACCCAACGATCCAGCTCAAGGAAGCGCGGACGCGTCGTGACGAGGCCAAGCGGCAATTGAACGCCGGGCTCGATCCGAGCCGGCAGAAGCAGCTTGCGAGGATCGCAAAGGCCAACGAGCAGGCCAACACGTTCGCCGTCGTGGCCCACGAGTTCGTCGCTAAGAAACGTGATGAGGGGAAGGCGGAGGCTACCGTCAGCAAGACCGAATGGCTGGTCAGAATCGCTAGCAAATCGCTCGGCCCGCGACCAATCGCCGAAATCACCGCGCCCGAAATCCTGAAGGTCTTGCAGAGCGTCGAGGCGCGTGAGCGCCGCGAGAGCGCCAAGCGCCTGCGCGCGACTATTGGCGCGACCTTCCGCTACGCCATGGCGACCGGCCGCGCCTCGGCCGATCCGACATTGGCGCTACGGGGCGCGTTGAAAGCGCCGATCGTGCGCCATCGGGCCACGATCGTCGACCCGGTGGGGCTCGGCGAGCTGCTCCGAGCGATCGACGGCCACAACGGCATGCCGGAAGTGCGGGGCGGCCTGCAACTGCTCGCGCTTACCTTTGTGCGACCGGGCGAGTTACGCGGCGCTCGCTGGATGGAGATGGACTTCGACAAGGCGGTTTGGATTATCCCGCCCGGCCGCATGAAGATGCGACGTCCGCATCGCATTCCCCTCGCCCGCCAGACGATTGCCGTCCTGAAGAACCTGCGCACAATCACGGGCGAGGCCGAGTTAATCCTGCCCGGCATGCGAGGGCGGGGCCGTCCGCTCTCCGAAAACACGCTCAACGCTGCCTTGCGCCGCCTCGGCTACGCGAAGGACGAAATGACCGCCCACGGCTTCCGCGCCGCAGCCTCCTCGATCCTCAACGAGAGCGGCCTTTGGAACTCCGATGCGATCGAGGCCCAGCTTGCCCACATCGAGGGCAACGCCGTCCGCCGCGCCTATGCGCGGGCGGAGTTTTGGGACGAGCGAGTGAAGATGATGCAATGGTGGGCGGATAGGCTGGACGAGATGAAGCGTGGCGGCGAGGTCATTCCGTTGACTGGGCTGCGCGCCTGACCGACGGACCCCAGGCGACCGGATGGTATCTGTCGTCGGTTTACCGGCTCGAAAGAGTTTGAACCTTTAGCCCCAATCAGCCGCCAGCGTCTCAGCTTGTCGTATGACGAGGTCGACCGCCGCCTTTTGCAAGTCGGGCGGATAGCCGTAGCGCGCAAGCATCTTGCGAACCTCAATTCGCATTTTCGCGCGCACGCTCTCCTTCTTTGTCCAGTCGATCGACGCGGAGGCTCGGATCGTCCGGACTAGCATTTGCGCCAAGACGCGCAATTGATCGTGCGTCATTAGGTCGCGGGCCGACCCGTTCTCGGCGAGTGCGTCATAGAAGGCCAATTCTTCGTCGCTCATCCCTAGTTCGCCGCTGCGCGCGCTGCGCCGCGCGAATTTCCTTAGCGAGCGCGATCAGGCTCTTCGATCACTTGCAGGCTGTCGACGGCGCGGTTGTGATAGCGGCGCAAGGTTTCGTCGAGCCGTTCACTCAGCTTTTCCGACATAACGATGTTCGAACGCGCTCGCGCCTTGATTTCGTCGGCGAGCACGCGACGCAGCGTCTCGACTGCAAGATTCTTCTCCTTGACCTGCGCCACTTCCGCGAGGAATTCGTCCGAGAGGACCGAGACGTCCCTCTGTTCGAGACTCCCGCCGACTTGAACACGTCGAGAATGCCGTCGGCCATCACCGCGCGCGACAACAAGCTGGCGGATGTCGCGCTCGATCGCTCTCGCGCTGCCGCCCAGACCCGACCGTGTATTTGACGAGATTGGCGCGGACAGCGGCGATCAGCGCGATGTCGTCGCGGCGCCGTCGCCACCCGGTCGTCGCCAGCGCTAATAGCGTAGGCCGTCTCCAACTCGAGCGCGGTCTTGACGAAATCCTCGCGACGGCCGCTCGCCAGAATGGTTTCGAGGCACAGCTTGAGGATCGTCAGCCGCCGCGCCGGAGCCGGCGGAAGAATTCGCGCCAGGGCGCGCCCGCCGAGCATCGCTTCGGCGCTTTCGAGCCGGCTCAGGGTCTGGCGCACGGCCTCGTCGATGTCGAGCCGCACCTCCTCGCGGTCGCGCGCCGAATACTCCGCGAGCGCGGCCTTCAGTTCGGCCCCGATGCCGAGATAGTCGACGATGAGGCCGCCCGGCTTGTCGCCGAAGACGCGGTTGACGCGGGCGATCGCCTGCATCAGCGCATGGCCCTGCATCGGCTTGTCGATATAGAGCGTGTGCAGCGAAGGCGCGTCGAATCCGGTCAGCCACATGTCGCGCACGATGACGAGATCGAAGCCCGAGTCCGGGTTCTTGAACCGCTTCGGCCATCGCTTCGCGCCGCTTCTTGGTGCGAAGATGCGGCTGTAGGGCGTGGGGCTCGTCGTTGCCCTTGCCCGGTGATGACGACCTTCAACATGCCGGACGAATCGTCGCGTGGGTCGGCGGACACCCAGTCGGGTCGCAGCGCCGCGATGGCGTCGTACATATCGACTGCGACGCGTCGGCTGATCGTCACGATCATGCCCTTGCCGCCCGCCACCGCCTCGCGCCGACGTTCGAAATGGGCGACGATGTCGGCGGCGATCTCGGCGACGCGATCGGACGCGCCGACGACTTCCTCGAAGCGAGCGAGCTTGCCCTTGGCGCGCTCGGCGGCGCTTTCGTCGCCTTCGGTCAGTTCCTCGGCCAGCGCGTCGAGCTCGCGCGCGGTCTTCGTCCGACAGGTTGAGCTTCAGCTTGGCGAGCCGGGCGGTGTAGTAGAGCGGTACGGTCGCGCGGTCGGCGACCGATTGGGCCATGTCGTAAGTGTCGATCACGTCGCCGAAGACGCGCCGTGTGTCGCGGTCGCCGAGCGCGATCGGGGTTCCGGTGAAGCCGACGAAGGTTGCGTTGGGCAGGGCCTGGCGCACATATTCGGCGAAGCCTGATTGTCTCCCGCACCGCGTCCTCGCCCGCGACAAAGCGCTTCTTCAGGCCGTACTGCGTGCGGTGCGCCTCGTCAGCGATGACGATCACGTTGGCGCGGTTCGTCAGTAAGGGGTGCTCGCCCTCATCGCCGCGAAACTTCTGGATCGACGTAAAGACGAGGCCGCCGATGTCGACGTTGAGCAACTCGCGCATCTCAGCGGCGCTGTCGGCCTGCCGCGGAGCCATGCGCAAGGCGGAGCCGTGCGCGACGAACTCGCCGAAAAGTTGATTGTCGAGATCGTTCCGGTCGGTCAGCATGACGATCGTCGGGTTCTTGAGCGTGCGGGCGAGCTGCAATTGCCGCACGAAGAAGAGCATCGTCAGCGACTTTCCCGGAGCCTTGCGTGTGCCAGACGACGCCGCCCTTGCGCGCTCCGTCCGCTCCCGCCCCGCCGACCGTCGAGGCCAGCGCCTTGCGCACCGCATGGAACTGGTGATACCCGGTGAGCTTCTTCGATTTGACGACGCCGTCCTTCACCTCGAAGGCGACGTAATCGACGATGAGGTCAAGGAACCGCTTAGGCGCGAAGACGCCGCGGATGATGACTTCGAGCTCCGACAGACCGGCGTCGTCGAGCGTCGCGCCGTCGATCGTGCGCCATGGGGCGAAACGGTCGAGGCCGACGGTGAGCAAGCCGAGGCGCGCCGAAACGCCATCGCTGATGACGCAAACCTGATTGAAGCGCAGAAGCTCGGGCGCTTTGGCGCGGTAGGTCTGCAACTGGTTGTGCGCTCGCTCCAGCGTCGCCTGCGCGTCCGCGGGGCTCTTCAGTTCCATTAGATTGGATCGGCGCTCAACTCCTTCGCCCAACGCCGGAGCATGTTCTCATGGATCTCCAGATCCCGAGCCGCCTGGGCCACGCTGACCCCGCGCTCCCGGATCAGTCGGACCGCCTCAACCTTGAATTCTCGCGGAAACACTCGCCTTCCCATGGACCACCTCCGGTTTCATCAAACACCTTTTCTCGGTGTCCACGAAACCGGCAGCAGGCCATACCCGCATACGCGGCTCAGTATGAAGAGCGGAAGATCGTCAACTTCTCGCAGGCTAACCGTGAAAAATTCTTGATCGGCATGATCAAGGTCAATTTCCTCAAGCGACTCGAAAGCTCGGTCCACGCCTTCGCGATTACGATGGAGCGCACGGTCACGAAGATTGAGCAGCTTGAGGCCCGCTTGCGTGCCTACAAGACGGTTCTATCAACGGGTTGCTGAACCGGTTTGGCGCAGGGCTGAGCAGGGTTCACGGGTTTGGCGGGCGCCGCGATTGGGCGTTTTTATGGAGGGCGGCTGCGCCGCCGCCGTGGACCGCGGCGCTTGGGGCTCACAGGGCGGCGAGGCGGTCGAGATAGACAAGCCTGCGGGAGTTGTAGACGAGGTTGGCCATGCCGATCTTCAGTTTGGCGCGGGCGATGCCGACAGTGCGGATGAAGAGGTCCATCTTGTCTTTCTGCACCGCGAAGACAGGCTCGACGCCGGAGCGGACTTTGGACTTGAGGGCGTTGGCGCGCCGCATGGTCTCCGGCATCGGCCGACGCGGCGGCTTCTTGCGATGGATGCGGCTGACGAAGCCGTTCCTTTCGAGGAACGCCTCGTTGGCCTTCGAGCGGTAGGCCGTGTCGGCCCACACCGCGCTCGCCGTGTTGGTCTTGTCGAGCAGCCCCTCGCGCAGCCGCGCGCCCTCGTAGGCGGCGGCGTCGGTTGCGTCCCAGCGCCGGATCAGCCCATGCTCGCGGTCGATCGAGACATGGTTCTGGCAGCCGAAGGTCGGGATGGCGATGTCGACCGGAGGAACCGTCCCGTCCGGCCTCGCCTTGGCCTTGCTGAACTTGACCGTCCAGCGCGCGTCGCGGTCCTTCTGCCGGAGCTTCGCAGGCTTGGCTTTCCAGGCCTCGGGGATGCGCCCGTCCTTGATCGCCTTCTTCTCCTCCCCGGTGTTGCGCTGCTTGGGCGCTGGGATCAGCGAAGCGTCGGCCCTCGGGCTTGACCCGAGGGTTTGCCCGCCCATGGCGACGTACCCGGCCTCGCGCAGCGCCGCGTCGAACCGGTCGAACAGCGGCTTGATCGCCTCGGCCCGGGTCAGCTTCTCGCGGAACAGCCAGATCGTGCGGGCGTCGGGAACCCGGTCGGACAGGCCCAGCCCGAGAAACCGCATGAACGACAGGCGGTCATTGATCAGAAACTCGGCGCGCTCGTCGGAGAGGGCGTTCGCCGCCTGGATCACCAGGATCTTGAACATCATCACAGGGTCGAACGGCGGTCGGCCGCCCTGCGAACCGTCCGAGTAGGCCAGCGCCCGCGTCAGCTCGGGCCGGAACACGTCGAAATCCACCGCCGCCGTGAAGGCCAGCAACTGATCGCCCAGATCGCTCAGCCGCCTCAGGCGCTCGTCGACGTCGAAAAACCCAGGCTCACCGCGCATCGACTCACCCCGCTCCATCATCAGCGAAGGAATCAGAAATTCCGCCAAATGGCGAGGTTCTTAGAACCGTCCAGCTCCGGCAGAAGGACCGCGACGCGCGCTGGACGGTCAAGTTCAGCAAGGCCAAGGCGAGGCCGGACGGGACGGTTCCTCCGGTCGACATCGCCATCCCGACCTTCGGCTGCCAGAACCATGTCTCGATCGACCGCGAGCATGGGCTGATCCGGCGCTGGGACGCGACCGACGCCGCCGCCTACGAGGGCGCGCGGCTGCGAGGGGCTGCTCGACAAGACCAACACCGCGAGCGCGGTGTGGGCCGACACGGCCTACCGCTCGAAGGCCAACGAGGCGTTCCTCGAAAGGAACGGCTTCGTCAGCCGCATCCATCGCAAGAAGCCGCCGCGTCGGCCGATGCCGGAGACCATGCGGCGCGCCAACGCCCTCAAGTCCAAAGTCCGCTCCGGCGTCGAGCCTGTCTTCGCGGTGCAGAAGGACAAGATGGACCTCTTCATCCGCACTGTCGGCATCGCCCGCGCCAGGCTGAAGATCGGCATGGCCAACCTCGTCTACAACTTCCGCAGGCTGGTCTACCTCGATCGCATCGCCGCCGCCTGAGGGGCCGCTCCGGAAGCCGACAGGGCAGCGCCTTCCCCGCCCTACGCCCCAGCCAAGAACGAAATCCCGCACCTCAACAGAGCCTCACTCGCCCTGCTCCGACCAAAGAACCGCCTTGATAGAACCGTCCAGTTTCGTGAGGTGAGGTATGCGAGACGCTTGCGGCCGCTCGACCCGAGAGTAGACCCCGGGCGTTCATCCGCTCGGAGTTGGACATCTCCAAATGGGTCTTTCGTGTCCTGATATCTTTTAGAGTTTGTCCGAGAACATCCCGCGGGATTGCATAGTTTTCGCAGCATGAGGCGGATGGAGGCGAGGCGCAGGAAGGGGAGGGCGTTGTGGTCGCGACATTCCCAGTCCTTGGCCAGTCGTCGGCAGCGGCCGAGCCAAGCGAAGGTGCGTTCGACGATCCAGCGCTTGGGCAATGCGACGAACCCTGTGGCTTGATCCGATCGCTTGACGATCTCGACGTTGACGCGCGCCAGAATCCGTTTCACCGCGCTCTGGAACTCCGGTCCCTGGTAGCCGCCGTCGGCATAGAGCTTGATCAGGAACGGAAAGGCGCCGAACAGGCTCGCCATCAGCAGCGCGCCGCCGTCGCGGTCCTGGACGTCGGCGGCATGCACGATGGCGTGCATCAGCAGGCCTTGCGTATCGACAAGGATGTGGCGCTTCCTGCCCTTGATCCTCTTGCCTGCGTCGTAGCCCGTCGGATCAATCGCAGGCCCCCTTTTTCCGCGCTCTTGACGCTCTGGCTGTCGATGATCGCGACGGTCGGGTTCGCCTCGCGCGAGGCGGCTTGGCGGCACTGCGCATAAAGCGCGTCGTGGATGCGATCGAGCGTGCCGTCCCAGCCCCACAGGTCGAAATAATCGTACAGCGTCGAGCGCGGCGGCAGGTCCTTAGCGATCGCCCGCCACTGACAGCCGGTGCTCAGGATATACATCAGGCCGTTGACGACTTCGCGCACGACCACATGACGCCGATTGCCGCCGCGCTTGGCCGGCGCAATGAGCGGCTCCACAGCCGCCGTGGCTCGAGGAAGCCGGGGAAGTAGCTGCCCTTGCGCAGCTTGGGGATGCGCAGCTCGACCGCTCCGGCCCGCGTCTCCCAGTCGCGGTCGCGATAGCCGTTGCGCGGGGCGAGCCGGTCGGGGCTCTTGGCTCCGTAGGACGCGCCGGTCAGCGCGCCGACCTCCAGCTCCATCAACCGCTCGGCGGCGAAGCCGATCATCTCACGCAAAACGTCGGCGTCGGGGGCCTTCTCCACACGCGCGCGAAGGCTCATCATCTCATCGGTCATCGGTGGTTCCTCGGTTGCGTTGGCGTCTCGCAACCCGATCCTACCCGCGAATTGCCGGTGACCACCGCAAGCCGCTCGCTCGCTACGGCGCTATAGAAAGCGCGCTTCGCCAGAGGCTTACTCCGCCTCAGCTACACCACCACCGGGGACACGACCCTTCGTCGAGCGTCGCCCGCCAGGACCAAGCAATTGGTATAACTGGGATTGTGTAGTCTGAACGCCACATTCATGCGACATTTCCGGAGCGTGCCATGGCGCCGTGAAGGTTGGGGAGCACGGAGACGCGAAAGGCACGGTCTCCAACGCCTGAGGGGCCAAAGTCTCCAAGTCGCCTGTTCGGTGGGTGGCGCGGGAGTCTCTGAATGCCTCAGGCTGGCGCGGCGGTAGAGAGCGGGCTCGGCGTCAGGTTCGGCGCCCTGACCTTGAAGACGAAAGAGTTTTCGCGGCGACTTCGTTGCCCGTCAACTCATCCAGTTGCCGCCGTCGACGTTCAGCGTTTGCGCCACGATATAGTCGCTGTCGGCGCTCGCCAGGAACACCGCCGCGCCGGCAATGTCTTCCGGAACGCCCATCCGGCCGAACGGCACGGCTTCGCCGACGAGGCGCTTTTTCTCGCCAATCGGGCGATGTTCATATTTCGCAAACAGGGCGTCCACCTGGTCCCACATCGGAGTGTCGACGACACCCGGAGCGATTGCGTTCACGTTGATGCGGTGCTTGATCAGTTCGAGGGCGAAGCTCTGCGTGAGGCTGATGACCGCCGCCTTGGTCGCGCAATAGACCGAGACGTGGGCTTCGCCTCGCCGACCCGCCTGGCTCGAAAAATTGATGATCTTGCCTCCCTTGCCGGCGGCGACCATGAGCTGCGATACCGCCTGCGTCACGAACAGCAAGCCGCGAACATTGATGTCGAACTGCTTGTCGAAATGGTCCTCGCTGATCTCATCGAGCGGCGCCATGTCGAAGACGGCCGCGGCGTTGACGAGAATATCCGGCGCGCCGTCCGCCGCGATCGCTTTCGCCATCGCCTTGATCGATTCGGGGCGCCTAACGTCGACCGCCACAGCCGAGGCCGCCGAGCCGATTCGCTTGGCGGCCTCATCCGCCTGCTCGAGCAGCCGGTCGGCCAGAATCACGCAGGCGCCTTCGCGCGCGTAGCGCTCGCCAATCGCGAGCCCAATGCCGCGCGCGCCCCCAGTGATGAGAGCCTTTTTCCCCCCGAGTTTCATGGCTCGTCTCCGCGGGTGCGGCGTCCCAATTGACAGACCTCAACGCTCGTGCATAGCTATGCATGGACGGGCGCGGCGCGTCAACCAGCCGGCGAGCGCCTGTACCGGGCCCAACAAAAGACGAGCAAGCAAGGGCGCGTCCAACGGCAGAATTGCCCTACGACATCTGGAGGAACGTTCCATGGCCAAAGACTTCGGTAACATTGCCTGGCGCGCTGTCGACCGCCGACAGTTGCTGACCGGCGCCGCCGCCGGCGGCGCGGCTTTCGCCCTCCCCGCAATCCTTCCCCGGCGCGCGTTCGCCGCCGACAAACCGACTGTCGTCAACTCCATCCGATCGCTCTCCAATCCCTATCACGCGACCTGGAACAAGGGTGGCGCGGCTTTCGCCAAGTCGGTCGGCGCGGATTACGTCACCCTCGTCACCGAAGGGAACAGCGAAAAGGGCATCGCCGACATCAAGGCGATCCTCGCCAAAACCGGCGGCAATTGCGTCATCAACGTCGATCCAAACGACAGCCCGGACGCTCGCCCGATCGTCGAGGCCTGCAAGGCGGCGGGCGCCTATGTCGTGACCCAGTGGAACAAGCCCAAGGATTTGCATCCGTGGGATTTCAATCCGAACTACGTCGCGCATATCTCCTTTAGCGGCGTGCCCTATGGCAAGGCGATGGCGGAGACGCTCATCAAGGCGATGGGCGGCAAGGGCGGCATCGTGGCGCTGGGAGGAATTGAATCCAACGTCCCGGCGATCGAGCGCAAGGCGGGGCTCGAGCAGGCGCTCAAAGAGCACCCGGACGTGAAGCTCCTCGACCTGCAGGTCGCCAACTGGCAGGCGACCGTGGCGCTTGAGAAAACCAATGCCTGGCTTACCCAGTTCGGCGACAAGATCGGCGGCATCTGGGCCGCGAACGACGACATGGCGCTCGCTGCGGTCGAAGCTTTGCGCGCCGACGGCCGCGCCGGCAAGGTGCCGGTGACCGGCATCGACGGCATCAAGCTCGCGGTTGAGGCGATCCTCAAGGGCGAGATGGTCGGCACCGTCGCATGGGATCCGTACTGGCAGGGCGGGATGGGCCTGTCGATCGGTTACCACGCCAAGACCGGCGCATTCGATCCGTCGAAGGAGCCAAAGGATCACCGGGAATTCTACGGCAAGGGCGTCATCATCACGTCTGACAACGCGCAGAACTTCTACGACACCAACATCAAATCGGAACCCAAAATGGATTGGAACGATATCTGGGGCCGGGTGAGCGGACAAATTCAATACAACTAGCAGCCACCGGAAGCGACAGGCGGCGCGCGGCCCCATCCTGGCGCTCCATTCCGGCTTGGCCAGCAAGGTCGGCGGCGGGCCAGCAAGAAGAAGAGGCAGGCGGACCTGCCGATTCTTGTCAACGCGTCTGGGGGCCGAAGCGCGGCAAGACTTTGTCTTGCCGCGCGTGCGCCGCGCGCTTGAGCGGTTCTCGATCGCGCGGCGGGTACTTGGTTCGACGGAAGCGACATGAGCGCGGTCTCGACAATTTCTGAGACTTCTCCGCGACGCCGTCGGACCGTGTCCCGGCGGCGGTTCGCGGCCTGGGCGCCGCTCGCGGTCCTCATCGCGCTCTGCGGCGTCATAACTGGCTTCAATCCGAACTTCCTGACCTTTGGCAATCTCGTGCGCGTCAGCCAGGCGGCGATGATTCCGCTTGTGCTCGGCCTCGGCGAAACGTTCGTCGTGCTCATGGGCTCGGTCGACCTTTCGGTCGAGGGCGTTCTGACGCTGGCGGCCGTCATCCTGTCAATGCTGGTGCTCAATGGAGGCAACGCCAACGATTTCGGAATGCTCGCCATTCCAGCCGTCGTCATTCTTGGAGCGGGGGTCGGCTTTTTGAGCGGCCTCGTCCATGTCACGCTCAAGGTTCCCTCGTTCATGGCAACGCTCGGCGTCTGGTTCATGGGCGTTGGAGCAGCGAACGCCTTGCTCGGCGGCATGGCGATCAGGATCAACGATCCCTGGATTCGCGCCTTGGCGATCGAGCGTTTTTTTGGCTTTCCGCTCGGGGTCTGGCTGGCGCTCGGATGCCTGGGCGTGGCGCTCGTCATCCAGGATCATACACGGCTCGGCCGCCACATTTATGCTCTCGGGGGCGGCGAGGAACTCGCTGTCTTCTCCGGCATCGCGGTAAATCGCGTGCGCATCGCGACCTTCACCCTGGCCGGCGTCTTTTACGCAATTGGGGGCGTGCTTGCCGCCGCTCAGCTCGGGCTCGGCAACGCCCAGATCGGAAACGGGTGGCTGTTTACCACCATCACCGCCGTCGTCGTGGGAGGCACCTCGCTGTCTGGCGGCGAGGGCGGCGTTTTGCAAACCCTTGTCGGCGCCCTGATCGTCGTCGTGCTTGCGAACGGCATGGTGCTCATGGGCGTTCCGTCCGACGTTCAAATCGGCGTGCAGGGGCTTTTGATCATCGCTGCGGTCGGTCTGTCGATCGATCGCAA
The DNA here is from genome assembly GCA_963742305.1 of uncultured Alphaproteobacteria bacterium. Classification (GTDB taxonomy): domain Bacteria; phylum Pseudomonadota; class Alphaproteobacteria; order Rhizobiales; family Beijerinckiaceae; genus Roseiarcus. Next base: position 20,632 of record CAVULN010000005.1, on the reverse strand, counting down.
GCGCGCGCGGCTGGTCAAATGAACGCGCCGGTCGCCCAGGCGGCGCTTGCGCTGGTCAACGTCGACAAGCGCTTCCCCGGGGTTCACGCGCTCAAAGACGTCTCGATCGATGTCCGGCGCGGCGAAGTGATCGGCCTGATCGGGGAGAACGGCGCCGGCAAGTCGACGCTGATGAAAATCCTGAGCGGGGTTTACCAGCCCGATAGCGGCGACATTCTGATCGGCGGCAAGCGGTCCCGTCTTGCGAGCGCCGCCGACGCCGCCAGGCAAGGTATCGGAATGGTTTTTCAGGAGCAGTCGCTGTTCCCAAACCTCACCGTCGGCGAAAACCTCTATCTTGGCGCCGAAGCGCAGTTCATACGTTTCGGGTTGATGGATTGGTCGGCGCTTTATGACGCCGCACGGCGGCAGCTCGATAAGGTCAGCCTGGCGGTCGATCCGAAAATGCGCGCTGACGAGCTCGATTTCGCATCCCGGCAGATGGTCGAACTCGCCAAGGCTCTGACCCTGGAAGAGCATGCAAGAGGCGATCTCGTCATCCTGCTCGATGAGCCGACGTCAGTGCTGGAGCGCGCTGAGATCGACATCCTGTTCGCTCGCGTTCGCGCGCTGAAATCGCGCGCCTCTTTCATCTTTGTCTCGCACCGCCTTGATGAGGTCCTTGAGCTTTCCGACCGCATCTATGTGATGAAGGACGGCGCCGTGGTCGCTGAACTCGAGACCGCAAATGCCGAGGTCCAGACCCTCCATCGCTTGATGGTCGGCCGAAGCCTGCAGTCGGAATATTACCGAGAATCGCTGCAATCGCCCTTCCGCGACGAGGTTGTTGTCGAGGCCGCAGGGCTTGGACTGGCCGACAAGTATCGCGACGTCGATTTCAAGCTCCACGCCGGAGAAATTCTGGGCGTGGCGGGCGTGATCGGCTCCGGACGTGAGGAACTGACTCGCACGCTCGGCGGTCTTGCGCCCCATGATCGCGGCAGACTTCTCGTCAGCGGGAACGAGGTCCGGCTGGCGACGCCGGCCGAGGCAGTCGATTGCGGATTCGGCTACGTCCCGCGCGAAAGGCGGGTGGAAGGCCTTGTCCTCTTTCTGTCTGTCGCGGCGAACATTACGCTGGCCGCGTTGAGCGAGCTCACCCGCTATGGCTTCGTGGATCAGCGTGAGGAGCGAAGGCTGGCGCGCGAATGGGTTGAGCGGTTGCACGTCCGCACGCCAGGCATCGACGCGCTGTGTCTCAATCTGTCGGGAGGCAATCAGCAGAAGGTTGTCCTGGCGAAATGGCTCACCGCCAAGGCGAAGATCCTCATCCTCGATCACCCCACTCGCGGCCTCGACGTCGGCGCGAAAGAAGAGGTCTACGAGCTTGCGCGCGCCGTTACCGCGCAGGGGGTGGCGATCATTCTCACCTCGGATACCCTCGATGAGACGATTGGCCTCAGCCATACCGTTCTCGTGATGCGCGACGGGACGGTGACGCATAGGACCGACGCCAGCCCAGGCGGAAAACCCCGCCAGGTCGATCTCATCAAGCATATGGTATGAGCGGCGTGGCAAGCGTGGTCTCGCAACTTCGGTTCGACGGCTCGCGCCAATGGGCCCCGCTGGCCACGCTCGTTCTTCTCGTGCTCGTCGTCGGGGCCGCGCAGCCGAGCTTTCTCGAGCCGGAGACGTTGCTGCAGCTTGCCGGCGACACCGTCGTTTTGTTTATTCTGGCGAGCGGCGTCGCCTTTTCCATCATGCTCGGAGGAATCGATCTTTCGATCCAGTCGATGGCCTCGCTCGCCAGCGTCATTGTCGCCTTGACAGTGGCCAGGCTGGGCTACGGCTCCTTCGTTCTGGCCGTCGGCGTTGGCGCGTTCGCCGGGTTCCTCTCCGGCCTTGCTCACGTCAAGTTGAGAATTCCCTCGTTCATCGCCACTCTCGCGATGGGCGGCGTCCTGTACAGCGCGGCGCTGGTTGTCTCCCACGAGCGCTCGATCACGCTCGGGGCAAACGAACGCAACTATCAAACTTGGATCACCGGCAGCCTGTTTGGCGTTCCCAGCGTGATCGTCGTCGCGCTCGTCGTGATGATTTTCGTTCACATTCTCCAGCAGCACACTCGCTTTGGTCGGTACAGCGCCGCGATCGGCGCCGGAGAACCGGCGGCCTACGCGTCCGGAGTCAAGGTCGAGCGGCAAAAGGTCATGGCTTACGTCCTCTCCTCATCCTTAGCGGCGCTGGCCGGAGTTGTCCTCGCGGGACGGCTCGCAAGCGGCTCGCCAACTCTCGCTGCCGAACTGCTTCTCCCGGCGATCGCCGCTGTCGTTGTCGGGGGGACCGCGATCACCGGGGGCGTTGGGAGCATATGGCGAACCCTGATCGGCTCTCTAATTATCTCGGTGGTCCGGATTGGCATGACATTCCTTGGCGTCGACATCTTCGCCCAGAACATCGTCTTCGGCGCCGTTCTTATCGCCGCCGTCGCGGTCACCATCGACCGTTCAAAAATACCAATCGTCAAATGAGGGGACACAGCAGACTTGAATCTCCACAAGGGAGGCGACCGGAAGATCCAGCATCAACGGCCCTATCAAAAAAAGCCAGCATGACCGCCGCTCGATTCAGGAAAACCAATCGGAGGTACGCCTCTTCGACGGACGTCGCGCAGCTCGCGGGCGTCTCGCAATCGGCCGTGTCTCGCGCCTTCTCGGAAGGGACGAGCATTTCCGAGGAAACGAGCCGGAAGGTGTTCGAAGCTGCGAAGAAGCTTGGCTATCGCCCGAACTTCCTGCCCCGAATCCTGTTCAATCACCGCTCGCGCCTCGTCGCGATCGCCATCAGCGATGCGGCCAACCCGTTCTATGCGTCAGCGCTTGTAAAAATTACCGCCTGCTTGCAGGAGACCGGTCATCAGGTCCTGCTCGTTCATGTCGAGGACAGTCATGCGCTCGACGGCGCCATACCTAGAATCGCGCGCTATCGGGTCGACGCCATAGTCAGCGCCCTGCCGGTTCTGTCGAGAGCCGCCGCGCGCGCGCTCGCCGACATCCGGGTTCCCACCGTCGCCTTCAATACCCCGGTGAAGAGCGGATGGATTAGCGCGATTTGTGCCGACAGCATCGGCGGAGCGGTTGCGGTCGCTGATCTTTTCGTCAAGCGGGGCGCCAGGTCCTTCGCATTCATTGGCGGGTCCGATGACAGTCACGCAAGCTTTGAGCGGCGCCGCGGATACGAGGAACGCCTGCGTGCGCTGGGGGTTTCGAAAGTCCGCTTTGCCACCGGGGGGTTCACTTACGAAGGCGGGCTTGCTGCAGCCGAGGCGCTTTGCGCGGCAGGAAAGCCCGACGCGATCTTTTGCGCAAACGACCTCATGGCGATCGGAGCCATCGACGCGCTGAGGGGTCGCCTTAAGCTCCGGGTTCCCCAAGACGTGCTGGTCGCGGGTTTCGACGACATTCCGCAAGCCTCCTGGGGCGCGTACAGCCTGACGACTGTCGTTCAAGACTCCGACACCATGGTGGCCGAAGCGGTGGCGGTGCTGAATACAATGATCTCTGCCGACGGGCCAAAGGGAAAAGTGGTCAGGACAGTAGCGAGCAAACTCGTTGAAAGACAGACCACGGCCACCCAGCTCGGCGCGCCCTCTAAGCGGCGCGCGCGATGAGGCAGGAAAGCACGCTCGCTGTTGATCGAACAAGCAGAGCGCGTCAACCCGCTAGATTCGACCGGCGCTACCGGGAGCCCGCGGCGCCGGCTCGTTCGACGGCCTCGCAGAACGCCCTGAATTGATCGGCGGTCGCGTAGGCTCTTTGAGTTCCACGCCGGGTGACGGAGTCCGCCGCGTAGCGCACGGCCTGCCTGAGCGATGCTTCAAGCGGCAAGCCGCCGGCCAGAAACCGGGCGAAACTCCCGACGAAGGCGTCGCCGGCTCCAGTCGTATCGACGGCTTTCACGGCGACCGGGTCAACTCTCCGCGACCCTGCCGCCGTGACGAGGAGCGCACCGCGCGACCCCAACGTGACGATGACCGTCTCGACGCCCTTCTCGAGCAGGCGCTGTGCGGCCGCAGCGATGCCGGCGTCCGTGTCGACCGGCATGCCGGTCAGGATCGCAAGTTCCGATTCGTTCGGGATGAAGAAGGTGACGTCGCGAATCTTGTCGAGGGCGAGATCCGCGGCTGCGGGGGCCGGGTTGAGGACCGTCCTTACGCTGTGACGCTTGCCGAAAGCGATGGCCGCGTAAACGGTCTCCAGCGGAACTTCGAGCTGCAGCAGGATGAGATCGCAGGTCTTCAAGACGTCCGCGGCTCGATCCACGTCGGCAGGCGAAAGGTCGGCGTTGGCGCCTTTGACGATAAGAATCGAGTTCTCGCCGGCCGTGTCGACCAGGATCGGCGCGACGCCGCTGGATTTGCCCGGAACGCGTCTGACGTAGCGCGTGTCAATCCCGAGACTGTCGAGATTCTTGACGGTCGAATCGGCGAACATGTCGTCGCCTACCGCGGTGACCATGACGACTGCCGCCCCGAGCTTCGCCGCTGCGACGGCCTGGTTTGCGCCCTTGCCGCCATGGCCCATTTCAAAGCTCGGAGCTTCGACCGTCTCCCCCTTGGCGGGCATGCGATTCACATAAGTGATGAGGTCGACCATGTTGCTTCCGATGACCGCAATGCGCGGCTCGTTCATCTCAGTCATGTCGGCTGTCCCTCAAGGCTTGCCGTCGCCGCGCCGGGCGAAACGCGGCCGGCGCAGGCGATGGTCGTAACGAAGCGCGCTCGAAGGCGAAAGCCATGCGTCAACCGTTCGGGGAGGCTCCGGCGAGACCCATAACGTCTACTTTCCAGCCCCGGCGGTGAGACCCATGACGATATAGCGCTCGAGGAAAATGCCGACGAGCAGCAGCGGAGTGATCGCCGCCGTGGCGAGAGCGCCGATCGTCCACCAGTTGATTCCCTGCGAGCCCGTCTGGCTCGCCACCATGACCGGCAGGGTTTGCGCGTCGACGCCGGTGAGCAGCGATGCGAAGAAATACTCGTTCCAGGATAAAACGAGCGAAAGGATGAAGGCCGCCACCATTCCCGGCAGCGCCATCGGCAAAATGATGCGAATGAACGCGCCCCAAATCGAGCAGCCGTCGACCATTGCGGCCTGCTCCATTTCCGGCGGGATGGTGTCGAACTGGTCGCGCATCACCCACACCACGATCGGCAGAACCATGAGCGTGTAGACAAGGATCAGGCCCACCCGCGTATCGAGCAGCGCAAGCTCCTTGTAGAGAACGAGGAACGGCAGGGCGAGCACCACGGGCGGAATGATGAGCTGGGAGACGAAGAAGAACAGGATGTCCTTGTTTCTCCAGGGCCCGAACCTGTAGTCGAACCGGCTCAACCCGTACGCGGCGAGCGAGCCGATCATCACCGCCAGGGCGGACGCGCCGATCGAGCAGATGACGCTGTTGACGAACTTCTTGACGAATTCGTCGCGCACGTTCGAGGTCGTGAAGATCGTGTCGGGCGAAAATCCGAGCGACTGCCACCCCCGCCAGCTTGGCATGAAGTCGACCCACGGAATGAGATGCCCTTGGGTGACGTCTCTTCCCAGTTTCAACGAGGTCGACAAGGTCCAATAGATCGGAAAAAGAGCAATAACGGTCCAGAGGATCAGGAGTGAATAGACGAGCGTCTTGCCGCCAAAGCGCGCAACCCATGATGCGAGCGACCCGGCCTCAACCACGCGATCGTCCGTCCGGGGATTTGCGATCGCGGTCGTCACCACTCTTTCTCCATGACGCGCCGACTCTCCTGTCTCTCGCCGTCAGGTCATCTTCCGCACGTAGCGGCTGGTCGCCTTCAACAGCAGCATGATGAATATGATGATGATGACGAGGTAGACCTCCGCCACCATCGTGGCGTAGCCCACGTTCGAGCGGTCCCGATACTCTCGATAGACGAAGCTCGATATGGTGTCGGTTGCGCCGCCCGGGCCGCCGCCGGTGACGTTGATGACGATGTCGGCGAGCTTGAGCTCGAAGATTGTCCGCAGGATGATCGCCGTCAGGCTGACCGGCAGCATGAGCGGGAAGGTGATCTCCCAGAACGTCTGCCAAGCGCTGGCCCCATCGACTTTGGCCGCTTCCTTCACGTCGACAGGCAGCGCCTGAAGGCCCGCGAGAAGCAGAATCACCATGAACGGGATCCACATCCACGCGTCCATCGCGATGATGGTCGTGCGGGCGATCCAGGGATCGGTGAAGAAAGCGGGATTCTCCCAGCCGAGAAACCGTGCGAAATTCGCGATCGGCCCGAAACGGGTCTCCATGAGAGACTTGCCGACCATCCAGCTGACGGCGACCGGGCTCAACATAAAGGGCAGAAGAAATGCGACGCGAAAGAACTTGCGGGCGCGGATGTCCGCGTTCAAGAGCAGCGCGAGCCCGAAAGCGATCGCATACTGGACAATGACGGTCGCGACATAGAAGACCATGTTGCCTAGGGCGTTCCAGAAGTATGCGTCGCCCCAAAGCGTGCGCAGATTGTCGAGGCCATTGAAATGGTGACCGGACTCCGCGTTCAGATTCCAGTCGGTAAAGGCGATGTAGAGGCCGAAAACGGTGGGAAAGATCACCATTGCCGCGGTAAACAGCAGCGCTGGCAGCACGAAAAGGGTCTGCTTGCCGCCCTCCCCATACTTGAGCACCTGGCTGACCCCGAGCGCCACGCCCCATAGCAGGAACGCGAACATCGTCGGCCGCCAATTGCCGAAGCGGATGGAGATCCAGCCCAAAGCGCTGCAAATCTGCAGCGCCGCCACCGCCACGAAAACCGCCGAGCCGAGCCGGAAGATCCAATCGCCCGCCCTCATGCGGCCGGCGAGGATGTCCTCCTGCGCGGTTTCAGTTCTTCCGCTGCTCACGCGATGTCCGTTTCAGCGATGAGGCCCGCGGCGCACGACGCGCCGCGGGCGCAATGATCGCTCAGGCGAGACCCATGGCGATGTGATAGTATTTGATCTGGTTCTCCCGTCCGAGCTTGTCGGTCAGTTTATCCCAGGCCGCGGCGACGTTGTCGGCGCCCTGCTGCGCGGTCTGCTTGCCCGCGAATGTCTTCTGCAGTTCATCCTCGGCGATGCTGTAATACTGGAAGATGCCGGGGATCCGCGGTTCGATCGCCGAATTCGGATGGTTGTAGGAATCCGACTGCGACTTCATGTACGAGCCGATGTACTTCCTGTCGTAACCGGCCATCACCCACAGGTCCAGGTTCGCGTGGCTCTTCCGGTACGGCTGGAAGCCCGATGGATAGGCAGCCGTCCACATCGACAGGTCCTTGCCGCCGAGATGCGCCGCCGCGCTCCAGGCCGCCTTGTGCCGTTTCTCGTCGCTGTCGACCCTCTTCATCACATAGATGCCCCAGCCGAGGTAGGCCATGTTGGGCGCCTGGTTCGGGCCGCTCGCGAGTTTCTCCCACTGACCTTTGCGGAAGTTGTAGACGTCGTCCGACGCCGGGAGGATGTCGAAGTCGACCACCTTGCCGATCACCGAGGTGTCGCTGGTGTTGGCCATCGAGCCAATGTCGCCCCACCATTCGAGCAGCGAACCGGTGCCCGGCAGGAACTGCTGGAAAGCGGTCGTGCCGGGATCGGCGTTGATCTGGTCGGCGGGCTCGGAGGGAAGCGCGTCGATGACGTCCTGGATGGCGCGCACCCAGGCCGGATTGTTGATCAGCGGCTTCATGTTCTCGTCGAACAGCCAGTTCTTTTCGCCGGGATACTTGGCGTAGGCGGTGGCCCGGCTGCCCGTGAAGTAGAACTGGAACCCGCCCCACGGCTTCGGCTGGTCGAGGAACCCGTAGACCTCCTTGCCCTTGACCTTCTTGCCCTTGAGGAACTTGGTCACCTGCTGCACCTGCTGCCACGTCTTGGGCTGGCCCCACTGCGCAAGGCCCGCCTTGTCCTTCCAGTCCGCCCATTGTTTGGCGAGATCGGGATCGGAGAACACGTCGGTGCGGAAGTTTATGGTGTGGCAATCGCTGTCGATGGTGACACGATGGATCTTGCCGTTCCACGTGCCGACCGGCGGCTTGAGGTAATTGACGTAATCGTCGAAATCGACCTGCGTCTTCACCCAGTCGGGCATCTCGGAGAGGAGATCCTTGACCCCCATGTCGCCTTCGAACGGCGCGCCCATCTCGAGGATGTCGAATTCGGCGGTGCCGGTCGCGATCGACTGCTGCAGCCGGGCGTTATAGTCGGCCTGGGCAAGGTCGATCCATTTGATCGATGCGCCGGTGTAGGCCTCCCACGGCTTCAGGAAGCCGCGGAACAGGAAGTTGTGCAGGTTCTGGTTGTTGAGGCCCATGAAGGCGAAGTTGACGCCCTTGAATTCGCCCGGCTGGACATTCGCCTTGGTTGGGCCGAGGCAGAGCTCTCCGACCTTCTGCCAATCCGCATCGGTCGGCGATCCGTTGCCGGCGCCCGGAATCTTCATGATCTGGGCGACGACGCTATCCTCGGCGAACGACGGGGTCGACGACAGCATCGATGAGCTCGCGGCAAGCGCCGCCGCTCCCGCCGCCCCTTTCAGGACATCACGGCGGCTCCCCTGCATCGCCATAAGCATTTCGTAGACGTGGGCACGCATGAATCATTCCTCCCTTTTTGCGCTGAAGTCGCGGCTGTCATTCCGAACTCGGACGGCGTCAGCCGCGCGCTCGTCCAGCATTCGGTCCGCAGACTAATCGGGTGATTTGCGGCAAGTCAATTGCGCCTGACGCGGGAGGCCGGCCGCCGGGCGAGCGCCTTGCGCAGGCGCGCAAGGGTGCGATCCTGGCCAAAAAGCGCGGCGCCAAAAGGCATTTGATAAATTCTCCATGTCGGAAAGAGCAAATGGCGCACGAAAGGAGCCGGCTTGATTTGAACACCTTGTCCCGCTATGGGATGCGATCGATGTCGAGTGACGACTCGACTGCGCCTCTTGCGGCGTACGGCGAGGAAGCCTTCCGCACCGATAGCGGACTGGCGATATCCGGCCGCTCCTCCAACTTCATCTACAGGACTGCATCTTATGGCTACGGGAACCGTGAAATGGTTCAACGCAACGAAGGGGTTTGGATTCATCCAGCCTGATGACGGCGGCAAGGACGTGTTCGTCCACATCAGCGCCGTCGAGCGCGCGGGGCTGCGCGACCTCAATGAAGGGCAGAAGGTCGCCTATGAGATTGTCGCCGACAAGCGCACCGGCCGCTCGTCGGCGGGCAATCTGAAGGTCGCCTGATTTCCGAACGCACGCGGTTTCACGCGTCGACATTCGAGCCCCGGCGACAAGGCCGGGGCTTTTTTTTGCGGCTGCGATCGGCGACGCTTATTCCGCCACCACGGCTCCCTGCGCGGTCGCCGCATTGAACTCGCCCATGAACGGATAGCGGCCGGGGTCCAGCGCTCTCAGGCGCACGACGCCCTCTTTGCCTCCACCGATCACCTTCTCGATCCTGAGCGCGCCCGAATCGAATTCGTCCGCGGTCGCGTCCTGGTTCTTGATCAGGAGCTCGATTCTCTTGCCCGCAGGAACATGAATCTCGGCTGGGGTGAACCGGTGATCTTTCAGGATCACCTCGACCTGCCCCTCTGCGTTGGTCGGCGAGTAAAGCGGCTCCGCAACGGCGGAGGCAAGGAATGAGCCGGACGCCGCCGCAAGCAGGATTGCGCGCACGTGTTCAATCGCTCTTCTGTTTGCTCGGATACTGGAACGTCCAGGAGAGGGTGATCGGCTTCCACCATTCGGGGACGCCGCTCTCCTTGTCGATGTGACGGATGAATCCGTTCGAGGACGGCGGATCGATCACATAAGCGGCCTTGTACTCACCGGGTCCCGCCATGGCGAAGTTGTTGGCGTAGTGCGGTCCATCGTCGGCGGTCATCGGCGCCAGGGTCTTCGTCTCCTTGTAGGCGGCGCCGGTCTTCTCCACCGTCAGCTTGACGGTGAGATAGGGTATCCAGGCGTCCTCGGGAAAGCCATGCTTCTCGCCTTTCGCCGCGTGGATGTCGATCTCGATGTGGATCGCCTTGGGGTCCATGGACATGCCGGCCGGGTGCCTGTCCATCTCGATGCCGGTCAGATAGGCGGGAGAAAATTGCATCCCTTCCTTCTCGACGGGCTCGCCCATGTAGAATTCGCCCGCGGCGGCGGGCAAGACGAAAGCGGCTCCCATCAGGGCGGCCGCGAGAAGAGCCCATTTCCGCATTTTGACTTCTCCACAAATCAAAGGTCTGGGGTCAAGATCCATCGGCTTCCCGCTCGCCCTTTTTGCTATCGCTAAAGTCGTGAATTCGACGCGGCAACAGTAAAGTGCGTCGCTCAGGTTCAAACGCGCCAGATTGGAATCGTTCCAGATTAGAATAAATCTAAATCTGACCTCCACCGGGACGCCGCAAACCCGACGTTTCCCGAGGATCCGGCGCGCATCACGGCGACAAGGCCGCGGCTTTTTGTTTATGGTCGCAGCGCACAAGGGAGGCGGCGATGGCGGAGCGGGCAGGCGAAACGTTTCTGGGGCTGGATATCGGCACCTCGTCGGTCAAAGCCCTGCTGGTCGACGGCGCGCAGCGCGTCGTGGCGGAAGCCTCGGTCCCGCTCAGCGTTTCGCGGCCTCATGCCTTGTGGAGCGAGCAGGACCCGTCGGACTGGGTCGACGGCGTCGAGGCCGCGGTCGCCGTGATCCGCGAGCGCGCCCCATCCGAGTTCGCCGCGTTGTCGGGCGTTGGCCTGTCGGGCCACATGCATGGGGCGACCTTGCTCGACGCGGATGACAAGCCGCTGCGGCCCGCGATCCTGTGGAACGACGGCCGTTCCTTCGCCGAATGCGCCGAGCTCAAGCGGCGCGTTCCCGATCTCGAGGAGCGCACCGGCAACCTCGCCATGCCCGGCTTCACCGCGCCGAAAATGCTGTGGGTCGCCAAGCACGAGCCCGAGATCGCCAGGGCGACCAAGCGGGTGCTTTTGCCCAAGGACTATGTGCGCCTGCGCCTCTCGGGCGAGGCCGTCTCCGAGATGTCCGACGCGTCGGGGACGCTCTGGCTCGATGTCGGGCGCCGGCGCTGGGACGAGGCCCTGCTCGCTGCGACCGGCCTGACCGAGAAAGCCATGCCGAGCCTGGTCGAGGGTTCGGAGGTTTCGGCGCATCTCGCCCCCGCCGTGGCCTCCGGCTGGGGGCTCGGCGGCCGCAAGGTTCCGATCGCGGGCGGGGGCGGCGACAACGCCGCCTCCGCGATCGGCGTCGGGGCGACCGAGCCGGGAGCGGGGTTCGTTTCGCTCGGCACCTCGGGCGTCATCTTTTCCGTCACCGACCGCTTCGTGCGCCTGCCCGAGCGCACGCTGCATGCCTTCTGCCACGCGCTGCCGCATCGCTGGCACGGGATGGCGGTGATGCTGTCGGCCGCCTCCTCGCTGGCCTGGATCGCTTCGGTTCTTGGACGCGAGAGCGACATCGGCGCCTTGATCGCCAGCGCCGCCGCTTTCGCCCAGTCGAAGGGCGCGGTCGCCTCCGCGCCGATCTTCCTGCCCTATCTCAGCGGCGAGCGCACGCCGCACAACGACGCCGAGGCGACCGGCATGTTTGCCGGCCTGCGAGCCGGGCACGGGCCTGACGCGCTGGTGTTTGCGGTCATGGAGGGTGTCGCCTTCTCCTTCGCCGATGGAGTTGACGTTCTGGACGCGGCCGGCGCCCGGCCGGTCAGGCCCCTGCTTGTCGGCGGCGGCGCGCGATCGGAATTCTGGGGTCAGATGATCGCCGACGTCACCGGGCTCACGATCGATCTCGCCTCCGGCGCGGAAGCGGGCGCGGCGCTTGGCGCGGCGAGGCTTGGCATGCTGGCGGCGGGCGCCGGCGGCATCGAGGCGGTCTGCCCCCGTCCGCCCATCCAGCGGGAGTTCGTTCCCGGCGCCGAGCGCGCCGCGGCCCACGCCGCGCGGCTCAAGCGCTACCGCGCGCTCTACGGGGCCGAGAAGGCCGCGCGGCTTTAAGCCGCCATCTCCAGGGCGCGCCCGGCTCGAGCGCGGCCGGCGGGGTCAGCGACCCCGCGCCACAGGGGCCCCGTTTGGGTTTTCTTGGCGCGTGGCGGCTTTCGGCTTGAAACGCCCCGATTTGGGCCTTGGATTTCCTTGGATTGTCTTGGATTCTCTCGTCCGAATCCAGCTTTTTCAATGGGTTACGACGGATTTTCGCTAAATAAATTTTGCGCTCGCCTCTCCCGGCGTTGAGGCCCAGGCATGGAAGCCTGCGGTCGGGGCGATTGCGGAAGGACAGGATTGCTCATGAGGCAACTTTAACCTGAGTTCTGTTTTTCTGCAACAGATTGTTGTCAGACAATTTTCCGAAGGTCATGCCCGCCGACCGCTCGGGATACGGCGACAGGGGCGCGATGAAGCGCGGCGCTAAACGACCCGCCACTTGGTCACGAGGTCGCCGATCGCGATCACCAGGATCTGCACGCCGATGCACATCAGGAGGAAGGCGGTTAGGCGAACGATCACCGCCTGCGCGGTCGGCCCGATGAACTTGGTCAGCCGGTCGGCGGACCGGTAAAGGATCCAGATGAGGGCGGCGTTGGCGACCGCGGCGACGCTCGCGCCCAGAAAGAAAGCGATGAAGCCGCCCCCGGCCGAAGGCCGCTCGGCGCCGACCGTGATCGCCACCGCGATCGTGCCGGGCCCGGTGGTGAACGGCAGCGTGAGCGGAAAGAACGCAAGCTGCAGCGGATCTCCGGCGCCTCCCTGCGCCTCCGCCCGCTCGTGACCCTTCCGGTCGGGGTGCGTCTCGTTCGACGTCAACAGGCGCCAGCCGCTGAGCGCGACCACGGTTCCGCCGGCGATGCGCAGGGCGTCGATCGAAACGCCGAAGAAGCGCAGCACATAGGCCCCGGCCCACAGCGCGCCGAACATGATCAGGAGCGAATAGAGGCCCACCAGCGCGGCGACCTTCTCCCTGTCGGCGGTCGAGAAGTCCTTGGTCACGCCATAGAAGATCAGCGCGCCGCCGATCGGATTGATGATCGAGAACAGCGAGGGAAAAGCGAGCAGAAAGGCGGAATTCGCAGTCGTTGCGAAGCCGCCCCAATCCGCCACGCCCAGGATTTGTCCCATGCCCGCTTCCCAATGACGAGATTTGCGTGAACGGCGCGTCGCGCTTTCGCCGGTCCCTTCTAACCTTTTGAGAAGTCTCCTGCGCTAGCCTCTTTCACCAGAAACTCGAGCCGAGGGGCCCGCGTGCCCGGTCTTGCCGCCATCTGGACGGCGCTGCAGAGCGCGGTTCTGGAGACTTTCGGCCCCGCCTCGGCCTATGGAGCCCCGGCGCTGGGCGGCGCCCTCCTGTTCTCCGCGCTCTACTACGCCGAGCGGCGTCGGGCCCGCCGCCGGCCGCTCAGCGTCATGGGCTTCGTCCGCTCGATCTTCCCGGCCCGCATTCTCCTGCATCCCTCCTCGCGGGTCGACATGCGCCTGTGGGCGCTGAACGCAATCGTGTTCGCCTCCGCCTATGGAGCGCTGGGCCTCGGCCTGTTCTTCTGGCGCGACGCCGTCGCCGCCGCCCTGACCCACGGCTTCGGGCTGCACGCGCCCACGCTTTGGCCCGCATGGAGCGTGCTTGCGCTCGCAACCGTGGCTCAAGTCCTCGCTTACGAGCTCGCCTACTGGTTCGCCCATTATTGCTTCCACAAGGTTCCGGCCCTGTGGGAGTTCCACAAGGTCCACCATTCCGCGGAGGTGATGACGGCCCTCACCGAATTGCGCCAGCATCCGGTCGAGATCGTCGCGTTCATGAACCTGATCGGGCTGTCGACCGGGATCGTGTTCGGCGTCATGACCTACGCGTTCGGCCCCGGCGTGCGCCCGTTCACGCTGCTCAACGGCAACATCGTCACCATGGCGTTCCTTCTGACTTACGGGCATCTGCGCCACACCCACATGTGGATCGCCTTCACCGGCGTCGCCGGCCGGATCTTGCAGAGTCCGGCCCATCACCAGATCCATCATTCCGCCAATCCCGTCCATTTCGACAAGAACCTCGGCTTTGCGCTCGCGGTCTGGGACTGGGCGTTCGGCACGCTCGCAATTCCCGCGAAGACCCGCGAACCGATCGTGTTCGGCGTCGGGGCCGAGGGCGCGGCGTTCCGCTCGACGCTCGGGGCCCTCGCCGCCCCGTGCGGCCGATTCGCCCGGCATGTGGGGGCCTCGCTCGCCGCGGCGGCCAGCCCCGGTCCGGCCCGGCCGGGCTCGAACTGAGGGTCGCGAGCAGCTATTTTCGCGGCCCGCCGCGGTTCCCCCCGGCCGCAAATCTCCCTATTCTCATGATCGTCCCCGATCGATGAGGCTCCCCTTGCCGGGCGAAAAGTCCGCGCGCCGGCGCGGCGTGCTCTTGGTCCTTCTCGCCACGGTCCTGTGGAGCCTCGCGGGCCTGTTCGCCCGCATGGTCGCCCACCTCGACGTGTGGACGGTCATGGGCTGGCGGGCGCTGTTCGGCGCGCTCTCGATCGCCGTCGTCGGCGTGATCGAATATTCGGGCGGGCGCCTCAGGAACCCGTTCGGGTTCGGCGCGCTCTCGCCGGTCGTTGCGCTGCTCGCGATGATCGCCATCTCCGCCTACACCGCCTCGGTCATGACGACGACCATCGCCGACGTGATGGTGATCTACGCCACGCTGCCTTTCGTCGCGGCGGCGATGGGCTTCCTCATCAACGGCGAGCGCGTCTCGGCGCGCACGCTCGCAGCCTCGGGCGCGGCGCTCGTCGGCATCGTCATCATCGCGGCAAGCGGCCTGGGGTCGGGGCGCCTCCTGGGGCAGGCCCTGTCGATGCTGATGACGCTGACCTTCGGGGCGATGATCGTGCTCCAGCGGCGCGCGCCCGGCGCCTCGATGATCGTGGTCAACTGCCTCGGCGCGCTCGGCTCGGGCGTCCTCGGCCTCGCCTGTTCCCCGCTTCAGCCGGTCGGCCTTCATGATCTCGCCATCCTGTTCGTCTTCGGCCTGACCACGATCGGGCTCGCCTTCGTCATCTTCATGGAGGGGGCCAAGTTCATCCCCTCGGCCGAAGCGGGCCTCATCAGCCTCCTCGATGTTGTGCTCGGGCCGATATGGGTGTTTATCGCCTTCGGCGAGAATCCGGGCCTCGCGACCATGCTCGGCGGCGCGATCGTGCTCGCCGCCGCCGTCTGGCGGATGGCGCCGGAACTCAGGCGGGAGCGGCTTCACAGCCTTTAGGGGAGGACTCATGGACGGCGAGCGTTTTGCCCTGGTGACGGGCGCGGGATCGGGGATCGGCAGGGCGTCGGCGCTGGCGCTGGCGCGCGCCGGCTGGCACGTGGCGCTCACCGGGCGGCGGAAGGACGCGCTCGAGGAGACGGCCGGGGAGATCAAGGCGCTCGGCCGCCGGGCGCTGGCTGAGCCCTGCGACGTCGGCGATCCGGCGGCGGTCAAGGCGCTGTTCGCGACAGTCGAGCGCGAGTTCGGCCGCCTCGACCTGCTGTTCAACAATGCCGGGCGGGGCGCGCCCGCGGTTCCGATCGACGAACTGCCCTACGACACCTGGAAGGCGGTGGTCGACACCAACCTCAACGGCGCCTTCCTGTGCGCCCAGGCCGCCTTCGGCCTGATGAAGCGCCAGAAGCCGCAGGGCGGGCGGATCATCAACAACGGCTCGATCTCGGCCCATACGCCAAGGCCGATGGCCATCGCCTATAACGCGACCAAGCACGCGGTGAGCGGGCTCACCAAGTCGATTGCGCTCGACGGGCGCCCCCACGACATCGCCTGCGGCCAGATCGACATCGGCAACGCCCTGACCGAGATGGCGCGGCGGATGACGAGCGGCGTCATGCAGGCCGACGGCCGCATGGCGGTCGAGCCGACGATGGACCCCGAGGAGGTCGGCGCCGCCGGTCGCCCACATGGCCTCGCTGCCGCTCTCGACCAACATCCTGACCATGACCATCATGGCGACCAAGATGCCGTTCGTCGGCCGGGGGTAGGCCCCGAATACAACCTGAGGTCGATTTCCGTCAGGCCAAATGCAAGCCGATTGAAGGCGGCCCTGTCAGGCGCGCGGGGTTCGGTCAGGCGATGACCGAGATGGGCCCCTGCTTTTCCGGAAGGCGGCATAGCCGAGGCCCGCGAAGCCGATGAGCAGCATGGCCCAGGTCGAGGGCTCCGGGATTGGGGCGGACGCCTGGGCGAGCGCGCCGCCCGCGGCGACGACATTGTCGAATTCGAAGGAGTTCGACGAGGACGCCGCGATCACCCGATCGAATTGCGGCAAGGCCGTGATCCAGACATAGGCGTTCGAGGCATAGTCCGTCTGGCCGCCGTTCGCGCTCAAGGGCAGATCGGCGCCGGTGATCGTCGCGACCAGGACGGCGCCGTCATAGAACGCCAGGGAATTGTAGGTGTCGATGGAGCCCCAGTACAATCCGAAGCTTGTGCCGAGGGCGGAATAGGCGATCTCTTCCGACCCGCCGCCGAGCACCGCCATGTAATTCGACGCGTCGCCGAACGGCGAAGCGTAGAGCCCGAGAGAGCCCTGGCCGCCATTGTTCATGACGACGCCGGACCCGGAAAAAGCGGCGCCCGCGTCGATGAACGCGCCCGACGGACGTCGACGCTCCCATAGGCCCGAGCGGGGACGCTGTCGAAAGTCGCGCCTGGGCCGTATCCGGCGGGGGGCCCGAGATCTCCAGCCGGCAGGATCGCGATGGTGGCGGCGCTTCCCGCGGTCGACAATCCGAGTGCAACGACTGCGCCAAGCAGCCAGGAAACGCGCATGACGGAAACCCCTCGTTTCATCCGCGCGTGATTGCGCGTGCGATGAGACCGTTTACGCCGGTCCCGGCGAGGGGTCCTGCTTCTGCGGGCCAATTCGCTGCTTCCGTCGACCAATGAAGCCGTTTGAAGCGCGGCGCCGGCTTTTCGAGGGGCCGGGCGGCCTTCCGGTCGGTCCGCCAGGCTCGGGGCGTCAGCCGATCGCGACCCAGCGGCCTTCGCGGTGCGAGCGGGCGATCGCGTGGATGGTCCGTTCGATGACGAGGCCCATGTCGAAATCGACTGTCCGCGACGGGCGCCCGACGATGCGGTTGACGAACTCGTGGGCCTCGATGACCTTGAGCTCGTTGAAGCCCATCTGATGGCCGGGCCCGGCGATGAACCGCTCATAGGGCGGGTGCGCGGGGCCCATCAGGATCTGCCGGAACCCCTGCGTCTCCGGCGGCCCCTCGGCGACGTAGAGCGCCACCTCGTTGAACCGCTCCTGATCGAAGACGATCGCGCCCCGCGACCCGAAGGCCTGCAATTGCAGGCGCCCCTTGCGCCCCCAGGCGGAGCGGTTGACCGCGATCGTTCCCGAGACGCCGTCGGCCATTCTGAGGAGCGCGGTTGCGATGTCGAAGGTCTCGACCTCCCGGCGGCCGCCCCCGTCGGGCCGGTCCGGATAGGGCTTGCTCATCTCGCCGAAGACCTGGGCCGGGGCGCCGATCAGGGTCGTGATCAGGCTCAGGGGGTGGACGGCGAAATCGTCGATGGCGCCGTAGCCGGCGCTCGCCTGGGAGCGCCAGGAAAACGGGGCCTCGGGGTCGGCCATATAGTCTTCATCCATTTCGAGGCGGAAATGAGTGAGCCGGCCGATCGCGCCCTCGGCCATGAGCTTGCCGATCAGGCGGACGGCCGGGCTCTGGATGTAATTGTAGCCGAGGATCGCGGCCCGGCCCGAGGCGCGCGCCGCCGCCGCCATGCGCTCGGAATCCTCGAGCGAAGGCGCCATCGGCTTTTCGCACCACACATGCTTGCCCGCTTCGAGCGCCGCGATCGCCATCGGCGCATGAAGCGCGTTGGGCGTCGTGATCGAAACGACCTCGACTCCCGGATCCGCGATCAGCGCGCGCCAGTCGCCGGTCGCGGCTTCGAAGCCGAACTCGTCGGCGCGCCGCCGCGCGAGCCCCTCCTCGACCTCGCACAGCATGACCCGGCGCACGACCGGCGTGTCGCCGAACACCGCGTGAACCCCAGTCCAGGCGAGCGCGTGACATTTGCCCATGTAGCCCGAGCCGATCAGTCCAACGCCGATCGTTCGCATTCGGTCAGCCTCCCCGATACCAACGCGCCTGCCGCGCCCGCCAATACAGATATTTCATTTCCAGGCCCGATTGGAATATCTGTTCTATCCGGGTCGCCTGGGGCAGAATAGCGCCGCCGGGCGCGAGCGCCGCGCGGGCCGCGAGGGACCATGACCAGCACTGTCGCCACGACCGGACCGCCGGAGAGTTTCGACGACTTCCAGCGCCGCCTGATCGAGATCGAGCCGCGTTTGCCCAAGCGCCTTCGCCAGGCCGCGGCTTATGCGCTCGAGCACCCGGATGAATTCGCGCTCGGCACGGCCTCCGCCCTCGCCGGCGCCGCCGCGGTGCAGGCCTCGACCCTGGTGCGTCTCGCCCAGACGCTGGGCTTCGCCGGCTTCTCCGAGCTTCAGGAGGTGTTCCGCTCGCGCCTGCGCAACCGCTGGCCGGACTATTCCGAGCGCCTGAGAGCGCTGCACGAGAACGCCCGCGACAGCGGCGACCCGATCCACCTCCTGTTCGGATTCGCCGATTCCGCGACGGCCTCGATCGCGCGGCTGCGCGAGGCGGTCCACCGGGACGAGCTTGAGCGCGCGATCGGCATTCTCGCCCGCGCGCGCACCATCCATTGCCTCGGCCAGAGACGGTCGTTCTGCGTCGCCCACTATCTGGCTTATGCGCTGTCCCAGCTCGGCGTCCCGGCTTCGCTCATCGACAATGTGGGCGGGCTCGGGCCCGAGCAGCTCAAGCAGGCGGGCGCGGACGACGCGCTGATCGCGATCAGCTTCTCGCCCTATTCGCCGTTCACGGTCGATCTCGCCAAGCGCGCCCGGCGCGAAGGCGTGCCCATCGTCGTCGTCACCGACAGCGCCCTCTCGCCGCTCGCTGGCCTCTCCGACGCCCGGTTCGAGATCGTCGAGAGCGACTTCGGCTCGTTCCGGTCGCTCGCGGCGACGTTTTGCCTGGCGATGACGCTGGCGGTCGCGGTCGGCGAGAAGCGCGCGGAAGGGGCGGCCTGAGCGGCCTCACTCGGCGAGCGCCCGCCTCGGGGCGAACGACACCTTCGGCACGAGAAACGCGGTCGCCGCCACCATCAGCGCGACCAGGAACATCGATACGAAAGTCAGGTGAAGCGACTGTTCGAGCGCCGCGCGAAGCCCCGAATCGGCGGCGTCCGCGACGCCCCCCTCCAGAAGCTGGCGGAGCTGATCGGAGGACGCGCCTGCGTGGCCCAGACGCAAGAGGCCGAAATTGAGCACGGCGCCGAACACGGTCGCGCCGAACGTGCTGCCGAGGCTGCGGGCGAACAGGAAGGATGCGGTCACGCTTCCCCGTTCGGACCAGTCGACGATTTCCTGGATCAGGATGATCGAGGCGCTCGAAAGGAGGCCCATGCCGAGGCCCACGACCAGCGAGCCGAGGCCTGCGACGACGGGCGAGCCCTCCTGGCGAAGCGCGATGAAAACCAGCGCTCCCGCCGGCACCAGCGCCCCGCCGAGCCGCAGCACCGCCCGCACGCCGAAGCGCCGGAAGCCGCGCACGCCGACCGTCGCGCCGACCGGCCAGCCGAGCACCATCGCGGACAGCGCGAAACCGGCGACGAGCGGCGATTTCTGCATCACCCCCTGGACGAACACCGGCAGGAAGGTGGTGAGCCCGATCATCACCATGCCGCAGAGGAGCGAGGCGCCGTTGGCCGCGGCGATCGGCCGGCGGCCCCAGAGCTTGAGCGAGATCATCGGCTCCGGCGACCGGCGCTCCTGCATGACGAACAGCAGGACCGCGACCAAGGCGACGATCGTGGTGAGGCCGATCTCGAGCCGGCCCGAGGTCGAAAGCGCCGTCAAATCGGCCATGACGGCGGCGATGGCGACGGTGAAGATGGCCGCGCTCAGATGATCGATCCGGCCGCTCCCCCGCGGGCGTTTTTCGTGCAGGTAGGCCCAGAATCCGGCGGCGGCGAGCGCCCCGATCGGCAGGTTCATCCAGAAGATCCAGGCCCAGGAAAAATGCTGGATGATGAGGCCGCCGGCGAGCGGCCCGAGGATCGCCGACAACGCCCAGACGCTCGCCAGCCACCCCTGGATCTTCGCGCGCTCATGGGCCGAGTAAAGGTCGCCGACGATGGTCATGGCGGTCGGCTGGACCGCCCCGGCGCCCACGCCCTGCGCGAGCCGGAAGACGATCAGCGACGGCATCGACCAGGCGAATCCGCAAAGGATCGAGCCGAACAGGAAGATCGCGATCCCGGCCAGCATCACCCTCTTGCGCCCGATGAGGTCGGAGAGCTTGCCGAACACCACGGTGGTCGCGGTCTGGGTCAGGAGGAACGCCGCGAACACCCAGCTGTAGAGCGGCAGGCCGCCGAGTTGCGCCACGATCTGCGGCATGGCGGTCGACACGATCGTGGCTTCGATCGCGATCATGAAATTGGCCGCCATCACGGCGGCGAGCACCAGCGTGCGGTGAGTTGTCAGGGGGGGCATGGGGACTTCTTGGGAGGTTGCCCCCACCTTTAGTGGAGATTTGGCGGGAGCGCCAATCGCGATCGTGTGATGAG
>CAVULN010000004.1:0-54165 GCA_963742305.1 uncultured Alphaproteobacteria bacterium | reverse complement strand
CACCCGTCTTCCGAACGCCCTCGGCGGCCAACCTCGATCTGAGAAGCGGGTGTAGAGCCGCTCTTGAGCGGCTCGTCCCTGCGCAATTTTGCTTCGTTCGACATCTAGCGGTTAGCAGAAGTGCTTTGTCGGGACGAATGTTCCGCCAAAAATAAGGATCTTTTGACCATCTTGTCCGTCCCAATACAATCCATGCAATGATCAGCGGGCCGGTGTTGGAGTAAACGTTCAACCTTCCCGCCTCGGCCAAAACGCGTTAGTCAGCCGGCCGCCGCTTTCGCCACGGCGCGTTGCGACTTCCGATCGAAGAATAACGCCTGGCTGATCACCGCCTTGACCGCATCGGCGCTGAACGGCTTGGTAAGGAGGAAAGCCGGCTCGGGCGCCTGCCCCGTGAGAAAGCGTTCTGGAAAGGCGGTGATGAAAATCACCGGGACTTCCTCAATTCCAAGGATTTCGTTGACCGCATCGAGCCCCGAGCTTCCGTCCGCAAGTTGAATGTCCGCCAGAATAAGCCCCGGGCCGACTGTTCAGCGCTCCGCGAACCGCCTCAGTATGGGTCCGAGCGATTGTCGTTACGTCGTGCCCCAATTGTTCGACGAGTGTCCTGATGTCGAGCGCGATAAGCGGTTCATCCTCGATAATTAACACCTTCGTGCGGATTTGGGCGGAAATCTCGCGTCCGGCGCGCTCGATAAGGTCGACCGCCCCGCGTTCTGAGCAGTCGAGGGTCTGCGCGATTTCCTTCGGACTGAACGACTCCACCGAGCTCAAGAGGAAGGCGATTCGTGGCTCAAGAGGGATGGCCGGCGAGATTCCGGTTCGCGCTGGCTTCGTCGCCGAAAACGGGGAGATCGACATGATGGTTGACGGGGACATCGCGCCAGCTGCGCAGGAACAGCTTATAGAGCGCCGCCTTCGGATCCAGTTCGGCGTCGAGGCACTCCGGGTCCGCCAAAATTGCCTCGAGCGTCGCCGCGACATAGGCGTCGCCTGCGGCCTGCGTTCCGCTGAGCGCACGCGCAAACCGCCGCAAGTAAGGAATATGCGGCGCAACGGCGTCCGAGATCGACATGTTGTTTCTCCCTTTGCGGACCGCAAATAACGGCCCAATCTCCCCAGACGGGCTTACGCCCCCTGCCACGATGGCTCAAACTCAACCCCGGACAATTCGCGGCCGCCAGGATTTGTTCCCTGGCTGATGAAATTTTCCGCCGTGCGGGGACAAAGGTCCTTGCCGAGGCTTGGACGGCGCCGCCTGTCTCGGGTGCGCTGAGCTCTCGAAAAAGTGGCTCCCCGAGCAGGACTTCGAACCTGCGACCATTCGATTAACAGTCGAATGCTCTACCAGCTGAGCTATCGGGGATCAGCGCCGGCGGGATATAGCAGAATCCTTGGCGATGGAAAGCGGGTTTTTGCCGCTTGCGCCGGGCGTTGGGGGCGCGCACCTTCATGCGGTGCGCGATCCGTTGAGCTTTCCGGAACTGCTAACGCCCGCCGAGATGAGCAGGGCCGACCGGTTCGCGGTTTCCGCCGGAACGCCCGGCATCGCGCTTATGGAGCGGGCAGGTCTTGAGGTCGCGGACGAGGCGGCCCGGCTCACGCGGTCGCGCGGCAAAATCGCAGTCCTCTGCGGCCCGGGCGGAAACGGCGGCGACGGCTTCGTCGCCGCGCGGCTGCTCAGCGCTCGCGGCTACGGGGTCGAACTCGGATTGCTCGGCCGGCGCGAGGCGCTGAGCGGCGATGCGGCGCTGGCCGCCGCCCGCTATCCGGGACCCGCCCTCGACGCCGCCGCGGTCGATCTCGAGAGCGCCGACTGCGTGATCGACGCCATCTTCGGGGCCGGGCTCGCCCGCGATATCGAGGGCGCGGCCAGGGCGGTCATCGAGCGGCTCAACGGCTTCAGGCGGGACGGGGGCCAAGTGCTCGCGGTCGATATCCCCTCGGGGGTCGACGGGGAAACCGGCAAGGTTCGCGGGGTCGCGGTCGAGGCGAGCGCGAGCGTCACGTTCTTCCGCCTCAAGCCCGGCCATCTGCTGGCGCCCGGGCGCACGCTGTGCGGCGCGATCCGCCTCGTCGACATCGGCATCCCCGAGGCGGCGATTGGGGCCATCGCGCCGCAAGCCTTCGTCAATACGCCCGCCCTTTGGCTTGAGGCGCTGCCTCGCCCGACGGCGGCGAGCCACAAATACGCGCGCGGCGCGGTTCTCGTTCTCTCGGGCGCCGGGCGGCCACACCGGCGCCGCCCGGCTCTCCGCCCGCGCGGCCCTGCGCTCGGGCGCGGGCATCGTCACGCTGGCGAGCCCGCCCGACGCGGTCGCGGTCAACGCGGCGCATCTGACCGCGGTGATGATCGCCCCCTTCGCGAGCGCGCGCGAGTTCGAGGGGCTGCTGGCCGATGAGCGGCGGCGCGCGATCGCGCTCGGGCCCGGCGCGGGGGTGGGGCCGGCCCTGCGCAGGCTGGTCGCCGCGGCCCTGACGAGGCCGGCCGAGGAGCGCACGATCGTGCTCGACGCCGACGCGCTGACGAGCTTCGCCGGCGAAGCCGGGCGCCTCGCGGCGTTCGTTGAGCGGGGCGGACATCGGGTGGTCATGACCCCGCACGAGGGCGAGTTCGCAAGGCTGTTTAAGGGCGCGCCAGAGGTCCGGCTCGACGACGACAAGCTCGCTCGCGCGAGGGCCGCGGCCCGGCTCATGAGCGCGGTCGTCCTCGTCAAGGGCGCGGACACCGTGGTCGCGGCGCCCGACGGGCGCGCGACTATCGGCTGGGACCTGCCGCCGTGGCTCGCCACCGCCGGCTCGGGCGACGTGCTCTCCGGCCTCGTCTCGGGGCTCGCCGCCCAGGGCATGCCCGCGTTCGAAGCCGCCTCCGCCGCGGTCTGGCTGCACGGCGCCTGCGGCCGAGCCGCCGGCCCCGGCCTGATCGCCGAGGACCTGCCGGAGGCGCTGCCCGGTGTGTTGCGCGGACTCCTGTAGCGCCGGCGCTGGCCCGACCGGAGCGCAGTCGAAACGGCGCGGCGCGGGTCCCCGATACAACCTTGAGTTGAAGCCCGTCCAAACGGATCCAAGCGATTCAAAAGAAGGCGGGGCTGCTTTTGGCCTCTCCCAAAGGCCCGGCGGCGCATCGCGTTGACCCCCCTCCATCCCCGGATCGAGTCCGGGGACGGCCATGACGCGGGGAGGCGCAGCGCCAGAAGATCCGCGATGTTCCGGGCGTGGCTGCTGGACACGCCGCTTCGCCTGGGCGATCATCCGGCCAGGCCGTGTGGGGCGGGGCCCATGGATGTCGGCGGGTGGCTTCGCGGTCTTGGCCTCGGCCAATACGAGGACAAGTTCCGGGACAACAAGGTCGACATGGACCTGCTTCCGCGGCTGACCGCGGATGACCTCAGGGACATCGGCGTTTCCGCCGTCGGCGATCGGAGACGACTGCTCGACGCTATCGCCGCGCTGGCTGGCGCGCTCCCCGGCGGCGGCGCGGTCGATCGCCCGCCGGAACACGGGCGTCCTTCCGCGCCCGCCGCGGACCGCGCTCATGGAGCAAGGCTTGAGGCCGAGCGGCGTCCGATCACGGTGATGTTCTGCGATCTCGTCGGCTCGACGAGTCTCGCCGCAAGGCTCGACGCCGAAGACTGGCGCAATCTCGTCAGCGCCTATCTCGATGCGGCCTCGGCCGCGGTGACCGAATTTGGCGGGCATGTCCTCAAGAAGCTCGGCGACGGGCTGATGGCCCTCTTCGGCTATCCGCAGGCGCAGGAGAACGACGCCGAGCGCGCGGTGCGCGCGGCTCTCGCCATCCAGCGCGCGCTTACCGAGCTCAACGCCCGGAACGCAGCGAAGGGCGCGCCCCAGCTCAGCGCGCGCATCGGCCTCGAGAGCGGGCCGGTCGTGGTCGACGCCACGGGCGAGGTGTTCGGCGACGCGCCGAATATCGCGGCGCGCGTTCAAACCCTGGCGGAGCCGGGGACGGTGCTCATCACGGCTCGTGTGCAGCGCCAGGTCGCGGGCCTGTTCGTCGCCGAGGATCGCGGCGCTCATGCGCTGAAAGGCGCGCCGGATGCGACGGCGCTCTTTCGGATTGTGCGCGCGAGCGGCGGCCGGCGCTTCGGCTCTCGGTCGCTCACGCCGCTGGTCGGGCGCGAGGAGGAGCTCAGCCTCCTGCTTCGGCGCTGGGAGAAGACGGCGAACGGCGAGGGACAGTTTGTCCAGATCGTCGGCGAACCCGGGATCGGCAAATCGCGGCTCGTCGAGGAGTTTCGCCTGAAGCTCAGCGAGACTCCGCACACCTGGGTGGAATTCTCATCCTCGCAACTCTTGCAGAATACGCCGCTGCACCCGATCGCCGAATGGGGCCGCCAGCGCTTCGGCGACGCCGACACTCCCGCTGGCCAGCGCCTCGCCGACCTCGAGAACACGTTGCAGCTGATCGGTCTCGATCCCGCCGAGCATGCGCCGCTCATCGCGCCCCTCGTCGACATCCCTTTGCCGCCGGGCCGCGCCGCCAACCTGCCGCCCGAGGAACTCAGGCGAAGACAGCTCGCGTCGTTGACCGCTTGGTTTCTCGCCGGGGCGCGCGCGCAGCCGGTAGCGCTCGCCTTCGAGGACCTGCACTGGGCCGATCCGACCTCGCTCGATCTGATGAAGGCGCTTGCCGAGCGCGGGCGTACGGCGCCGCTGTTCGTCATCGCGACCGCACGGCCGGAGTTCCGCCCGCCGTGGAGCGCGCGGGCTCACCACAGCGTCATCTCGCTGAGCCCCCTCGACCGTGCCGACGTCGCGCAGATGGTCGGCGAGATCGCCGCCCGCCATGCGCTGAGCAAGGAGGTGGTGAGGGCGTGAGCGAGCGCACCGGCGGAGTGCCGCTGTTACGTCGAGGAGGTGACGCGTCTTCTGCTCGAGCGAGGCGAGGCCGGCGGCTTGCAGGCCATCCCGCCGACGCTGCAACAGTCGCTCGCCGCGCGGCTCGACCGGCTTGGCGAAGCGCGCGAAGTCGCGCAGATCGGCGCTGTCCTGGGCCGCGATTTCGCCTACGCGCTGCTGCGCGCGGTCGGGGAGTCGACGATTCCGACCCTTGCAGTCCGCGCTCGACCGGCTGGCCGAAGCGGACCTCCTCATCGCCGAGGGCGCGGGCCATGCGGCGACTTATCGCTTCAAGCACGCGTTGATCCAGGACGCCGCCTACGACAGCCTGCTCAAGAGTCGCCGCCAGGCGCTGCATCGACGCGCGGCCGAAATCCTGCGCGATCAGCCTGAGCGCGCGGCGGCCGAACCGGAAGTCATCGCCCATCATTTCACCCAAGCCGGCCTCGACGAATTCGCCATCGAATGGTGGGGCAAGGCCGGCGACCAGGCCTTGCGCCGCTCCGCCTTCCAGGAGGCGATCGCCCATCTCGGCAGAGGCGATCGCCATGGCGGACAAGGCGAGCGGCCAGGGCGAAGCAGCGGGTGCGGGAGATGCAACTGCCTCGAGCCAGCGACTGAAACTGCACAGCAACTACGGCCAAGCGATGATGTGGTCCAAAGGTTTCGCTGCCGAGGATACCACGGTCGTCGTTCGCGCGTGCGCAGAACTTGCGGCGAAGACCGAGAGTGTTTCGGAGCGCTTCGCGCGGCCTACGCGGCAATGGACGAAGCGTCATGCGTGGCGAATTGCGGTCGGCGCAACGAACTGCGAGGCTTTCTTGCAGGAAGCCGAAAGTCGCGAGGACGAGCGTCGTAGAAGTCGGCGTCGCTCGTCGTGGCTCGGCTTTGTTTTGCTCTTCCTGGGGATTTCGTTGGCGGCGCGATCCATGCTCGAACGAGCGATTGACGGCTGCATCCCCGTGCATGATCAGGAAACACGGAACGCTTCAGCACAGACACCGGCGTGAGCTTCCGGCGTACCTTGCGGTGGCGGACTGGCAACTGGGCGATGTCGAACGGGCCAGCGCTTTGATCGACGGCGGCAATCAGCGGGCGAACGAGCTGGGCCATGTCGCAGTCGTGGCCCATGCGCATCTTTTGGAAAACAAGTCTCGAACTTCTTCGTGACGATGCCGCCACGGCCTTAGTTGCCGAGACCCTCGAAGCCCTTAGCCGAGAGCTCGGCATGACGCTTTGGTCGCGTCTTGGCCGAATTGTATTCAAGTTGGGCGCGGGGTCGCCTCTACGATCCCGTAGCGGGCGTAACCGAACTCCAGCAAGCGCTCAAAGCTTTTGCTGACACGGGCGCAAGGCTACAAAGTGCGTTTTTTGAGGCGCTATTGGCGCAACTCGAGGCGGAGGCCCTGGGCGCGAACAGAGGGCTTGCACGGATCGACGAAGCGTTAGCCCTCGCCGATGAAAGCGAATCTCATTGCGATCTTCCTTTCTTGCATCGTCTGCGTGGCGACGTCCTCTTCAAGCGCGATCCCGGCAGTCCCGCCCTCGCTGAAGACGCATACCGGACGGCCGTAGCCATCGCGAAGGAGCAGGGCGCGCGCAGCTACGACCTGCTCGCCTCTCTCTCGCTCGCCAAGCTCTATCAATCGACCGCCCGCCCCGCCGAGGCGCACGCCGTCCTCGCGCCCTGGCGCGGACTCTGTCGGCGACCGTGCAAGCGCAATACAGGGTTTCGGACACTTGCGCGATCGTGCTACGGACAGATGCTTGCCCGAGCTTCCGAGGCCGCCGGCTCTCGGGGTCCCGCGCACGCGCGCCCTGACGCGAATCGACGCAGGGATTGGCGATTGCCGATCAGACAGGGGAGCGCAATCACGACTTCGTACCTCCACCGCCTTCGCGGCGACATATCTGCTAAAACGGGAGTCGCCAGAATCTTGCTCTCGCCGAGCAAGCCTACCTGACCGCGATCGCCGATCGCGAAGGAGCAGGGCGCGCGCAGCTACGAGCTGCTCGCGTCTCTCTCGCTCGCCAAGCTCTATCAGTTGGCTAGTCCGCCCCGCCGACGCCCACGCTGTCCTCGCGCCGGCGCTCGAAGGCTTCGCGCCGACGCCGGAAATGCCGGAGATCGCCGAGGCGCAGGCGCTGCTCGGCAAGCTGTCCCATGTCCCCTCGGAGACTCAGGATTGAGCGGGCGGAGCAAGAGGCTTGCGCGAGAAGCGGCGGGCGGGCAAAGTGGCGGGAGAGAGTCGGGCTGTTCCGGGACGGCCTGCCGGCTCTTTAAAGGCGTGGGGCAAGAATGCGCTTTGTCGCTCTGATCGGAATGCTCGCGGCCCTGGGGGGCTGCTCAAGTTACCGCGATGTCAGTTTCTACTATTATCCCGATGCGCCGCGCCGGGCCACATTCCCGCCTCCGTACGAGTTCCACGCCCTGGCGGACAAGGAATGCATGAAGTACGGAATGAGGGCGTCCTATAATTGGACCAACTACACCCCCGATTTCCATAAGGTCAGGGTGAACTATATCTGCGTTCAATGAACCTCGCCGCGCGGCCTCGTGACGCGGCCGAAATTGTAGCTCAGATAGATAGGGCTCCAATGCGGGGGCGCGGGATAGGGCGCGGCCGCGGTGATCGCGTTCATGACCGCGATGTCAAGATTGGGCGACCCGCTTGACGTGACGAGCTTGCGGCCGACCAGATTGCCCGCTTCGTCGAGGTAGAAGTCCACCAGTCCGTGCCGGCTGGCCGAGTTCGAGGTGGAGCCCCGGGCCCTCGTGCAAGTGCGCCTTGATCATCCCGTAGATGATGGTGAGATAGCGGGATTCGGCGCTCCCCCCGGCGACCGGCGAATGCTCGACCGAGCGCGCGAACTCGTATTGCGGCAGATCCTCGATGGTCGGAATCGGGGTTCCGGTCGGGGCCTTGGCGGGCGCCGGCGGAGCGGCGGGCGCGGCGGCCTGAGCGGGGCTTTCCTCCTGCTTGGGCTGCGCTTCCGCCGGCAGTTCGCCCTCGGGCGAGGGGGTAAGCTCGTGCGCCGGCGGCGCCGTTTCGGCCTTCTGCTGATCGGCCGGCTCGGGCGTCGGCGCCTTCGATTCCGCCTTTGGCGGAGCGCCCGGGACCGGCGGAGGAGGGGCCTCGGGCGCGGCCTTGGCCTTGGTCGCCTTGTCGGGCGCCTCGCGGTTCACGTCCTCCTTGGTCGCCGCCGCGGGCGCGTCATAGGCGGGCTTTTCGACCTCGGGCTCGGGCGGGGGCTTGGGCTTTTCCTCCGGCGGCTTTGGCTTGGGCGGCGGCTGCTCGACGACCACCTCGACCGGGATCTCCTGCACTTCGGTCGGAGCCTTCGGCGGCGGCCAGAACCAGTAAAAAATGAGGAGCGAGGCCGGAATCAGCAGATGAAGCAGGACCGCGGCGATCAGCGCGAGCGCATGGCCCCGGCGCTCGCCCGGGGTCGGCGGTTCGGGCGCATCCAGGCGTTCGACCGGCTCGGCGGTGAAATCGGCCTCGGACAAAAGCGTGGCGGTCAGCGCTTCATTCCTTCCGCGAAAGCGCGGGCAGTCTTTCCTTGGCCGACTCGTTGATGGGCGGTCAATGGCCCAATTTGATCGGTTTGCCGCGAGCGGCGGGTTGGGTTATCCCAGCGCGCATGAACCTGGCGGGGGGCGGACGCGGCGAAACACGCGCGAAATTGGGCGTGGGCGAGGCGGGGACCCCGCGCGCCCGCCGCGCGCTGGTGTTCGATTCAGGGCTCGGGGGGCTCTCGGTGCTGGCCGAAATCGAGCGCCTGAGGCCCGATGTCGAAATCGTCTACGCCGCCGACGACGCCGCCTTCCCGTACGGCAGGCTGGGCGAGGCGGAACTCGTCGCCCGGGTCGAGACGGTGATGGCGCGGCTGATTGCCGAAACCAGGCCCGATATCGTCGTCATCGCCTGCTCGACCGCTTCGACCCTCGCGCTGCCCCCCTTGCGCGCCGCCTATCCCGGCCTGCCGTTCGTTGGCGTCGTGCCGGCGATCAAGCCGGCGGCGGCGGCGTCGCGGTCGGGACTGATCAGCGTCCTGGCGACCCGCGGCACCGTGGCGCGCGACTACACCCAGGCGCTGGTGCGCGAGCACGCCGCGGGTTGCGAGGTGACGCTGGTCGGTTCGCCGCTGCTCGCAATCATCGCCGAGCGGGTGATGCGCGGGGAAAAGGTCGAAGACGGCGAGATCGAGCGGGAGATCGCCCCCTGTTTCGTCGAGCGCGACGGCCGGCGCACCGATCAGGTCGTGCTCGCCTGCACCCACTTTCCGCTCATTCTCGACCGGCTCGCGCGGCTCGCGCCCTGGCCGGTCGGATTCGTCGACCCGGCGCCGGCGATCGCGCGCCGCCTCGATGCGCTGATCGGCGGCAATCCCACCGGCGCGCCCAAGGCCTGCGAGGGGGCGGCGATCTTCACCAGCGGCGAAGCGCCTGAGCCGGCTTTGCAAAAGGCCTTGCGTCTCTTTGGGCTCAACGTTACGCCCGCGGACGCGACCGGCCCAGTTCCGGTCTGAACGCTCCGGCAATCCCTGAGATTTCGAGAGGCCGCGCCCATGCGCACATCGGTCGGACAGCCCGTCCGTCTCAGCGAATATCGAGTTCCCGACTATCTCATCGACCATGTCGAACTCGATGTGTCCCTCGACATGCATGCGACGCGCGTCGTCTCGACCCTGTCGCTCCGGCCCAATCCCGCCGGCCGCAAGGGCGAGCCGCTTTCGCTCGACGGCGACGAACTCGTGTTCGTTTCCGCCCGGCTGGACGGCGAGCTGCTCGAAGCGGCCGAGTTCAAGGCGGACCCGTCCGAATTTCTGCTGCCTCGGCCGCCGAGCCGCCCGTTCACGCTCATGATCGAGACGCGCCTCGATCCGGCCGCCAACACCAAGCTCATGGGCCTCTATCGTTCGGGTTCGGCCTATTGCACCCAATGCGAGGCGGAGGGCTTTCGCCGGATCACGTATTTTCTCGATCGGCCGGACGTGCTCTCGACCTATCGGGTGCGGCTCGAGGCGGACCGGACGGAAGCGCCGGTGCTGCTCTCCAACGGCAATCTCGAAGCGGCGGGCGAAGCGGAGACCTCCGGGCGCCATTTCGCCGTCTGGAGCGATCCCCACAGGAAGCCGTGCTACCTGTTCGCGCTGGTCGCCGGCGATCTCGGATCGATCACGGATTCCTTCGTCACCGCCTCGGGCAGGAATGTCGCGCTCGCGATCCATGTCGAGCACGGCCGCGAGGCGCGCGCGGCTTATGCGATGGACGCGCTCAAGCGCTCGATGGCCTGGGACGAGCGGACTTACGGACGCGAATACGATCTTGACGTTTTCAACATTGTCGCCGTCTCCGATTTCAATATGGGGGCGATGGAGAACAAGGGTCTCAACGTCTTCAACGACAAATACGTGCTGGCTTCGCCGGAGACCGCGACCGACGACGACTACGCCAACATCGAGGGGGTGATCGCGCACGAATATTTTCACAACTGGACCGGCGATCGCGTGACCTGCCGCGACTGGTTCCAGCTCTGCTTGAAAGAGGGGCTGACCGTCTTCCGCGACCAGGATTTTTCCGCCGACATGCGCTCAGGCCCGGTCGAGCGGATCGGGGACGTGCGCACTTTGCGCGCGGCGCAATTCCCCGAGGACGCGGGGCCGCTCGCGCATAGTGTGCGGCCCGAGGTCTATCACGAGATCAACAACTTCTATACCGCGACCGTCTACCAGAAGGGCGCCGAGATCGTGCGCATGCTCAAGCGCCTGATCGGCGAGACGGCGTTTCGCGCGGGAATGGACCTCTATTTCGAGCGCTTCGATGGGCATGCGGCGACGGTCGAGGATTTCATCGGCTGTTTCGAGACGGTTTCGGGCCGCGATCTCAGCCTGTTCATGCGCTGGTACAATCAGGCTGGCACGCCGAAGGTTACGGTCCGCGGCGCCTATGACGCCGAGGCCCGAACCTACCGGCTCGACATCGCGCAGTCGCTTCAGCCGACGCCGGGACAAACCGTCAAGCTGCCGATGACGATGCCGCTGGCGCTCGGCCTGATCGGCCCCAACGGCGGCGATATGCGGCTGAAATCGTCCGACGCGAGCGAGGACGAGCTCTCAGGCGGCGTCTTCGAACTGAGCGACGCCGAGCGGTCGATCGTGTTTCGCGACGTGCCTCAGCGTCCAACCCTGTCGTTCCTCCGCGGCTTCTCCGCGCCGGTCAGGGTGGACGACGATCTCACCGAGGACGACCTCATCGTCCTCTCCCGGCACGACAGCGACAATTTCAATCGCTGGCAGGCCCTGCAGAGTTCTGGCGTCCCGCATTCTCTTGCGCGGGGTCAAGGCGATCCGGGCCGGCCGCGCGCCCGAGCGCAACGGGGGTCTCGCGGCGGCCTTCGGCGCCTTGATCGAGGACGCTCGCGCAGGACGCATCGATCGAGCCTTCGCGGCGCTTGCGATGAGCTTGCCGAGCGAAGCCGATATCGCCCGCGAGATGGGGGAGGACGTGGATCCGGACGCGATCCACGTCGCGCGGATGGGTCTGCGCGGCGCGCTTGGGCGCGCCTATTCCGGCGCGCTAGCCGCGCTGCACGCCGAGCTTGCCGACGCCGCGCCGTTCAGCCCCGACGCGGCCGGGGCCGGCCGCCGCGCTTTGCGCAACGTGGCGCTTGGTCTGTTCGTCGACGGCGACGTGATCCAGGGACTCGAACTCGCTCATCGCCAACTCGCTCAAGCCGACAATATGACCGAGCGGCTCGGCGCGCTGACCGCGATCGCCTTCAAGCCGGACGACAGGCGCGAACACGCGCTGGAGGCGTTTGGCCGGCGCTACGCGGCGGAACCGCTGATTCTCGACAAATGGTTCGCTCTGCAGGCGCAGATCCCCGAGCGCGAGACGCTCGGGCGTGTGCGCGCGCTGATGAAGCATCACGCGTTCTCCTTCGCCAATCCGAACCGCGTGCGCGCGCTGGTCGGCGGCTTCACGGCCAACCAGAGGGAGTTCAACCGGGTCGACGGCGACGGGTTCGCGCTGCTCGAGGAAGTGGTGGTGAGGCTCGATCCGGCCAATCCGCAGATCGCCGCGCGACTCCTCACCGCGATGCGGTCGTGGCGGACGCTCGAGACGGTCCGCCGGGGTCATGCTGAAGCGATGCTGAGGCGCATCGCGGGTCAGCCGACGCTCTCGCCGGACGTCCGCGACATCGTGACCCGGAGCCTGGGGTAGTTTCCGATCGCGCCACGCTAGCCTCGCGGAGCGCCTTGGCGTTGTCCGGCTAGCCGGTGAACCCGATCCCGATCAGCCTGCACGTCGAAGACGGGGTGGGGGTCTTTGAATCGGTAGCGGCGCCGATTCTCTCGCAGCCTCGCGGCCACATTTTTTTCCGCCTGACGCGATGTCAAGGACTAGACAAAGATTCCCACAAGGATTCTTATCGTAGTGATTCGGGCGTTAAGGCGGCGATCCGAGTGTAAATTGTGACGAAGTCTGGGAAGGGCGATGACGCGTGTAAGCGCGGCAGACGGGGACGCTTGTCCAGCAGGACCGGCTCGATCGATGAGCGGGGAGGCGGCGCTTCGCCTCGCGCCAACGTGGGCTCGTTGGCCCGCCGGGGCGCTGAGCCTTGCGCGTTCCGCCGGCGCTGAAGTCCGCCGGCGACGGGTTCCCTCGGCGGTCTTTATCGGCCTCGCCATCGCGGTCGTCTGCGTCGTCGCGCTCACGATTGAGCATTTGCGGCTCGAGCGGGATCTCGCTCTCAGCGCCGGGGCAAACGAGGTCGCCATGCGCGCCACTCTCGTCGCCGAGCGCCTGGACGCCGCGCTGAGCGCCGACCCGCACGAGGCGCAAGCCGATGTCTTCCGCAGCGTTCTCAAGGCTTATCCCGATGAACGGTTCGCTCAGTCGATCCTCATCGACCGCAGCGGCAAGCTCATCGCGTTCGAGCCGGCGGACGCCGCTTCAAGTTCGTCGCTCGCCGCCCTCGCCGGGCGTACGACGCCGTTGATCGAGGGGGTCACGCGCATCGAGACCGAGCGGGGCGATCATTTCGCGGCGGTCAGGACGCTGCCGAGGGCTTTGGCGAGGGTGGCGTTCGCCTCGCCTGTCGAGGGTCATCTGGCGGCCTTCCGCCGCGCGGCGGCGATGACGATCATCCTGCTCGCCTCGACCGTCGGCCTCGTGGCCGCGGCGGCGGGCCTCTACGCCATCGGCGCCGGAGACGGCGGCAGCGAGCGGCTCCACCACTCCGAACGGCTCCTTTTCGCCACCGCCGCCGAGCTCAGGCAGTCGCGCCGGTCGCTCGAGGAGCAGGCCCAGCAGCTCGCCGATCTCGCCGAACGCTATCACGAGCAGAAATCGCGCGCCGAGGCCGCCAACCGGGCCAAGGCGGAATTCCTCGCCAACATGAGCCACGAGCTGCGCACGCCGCTCAACGCCATCATCGGCTTTTCGCAGTTGATGGGAAGCCAGACCTTCGGCCCGCTGGGATCGCACAAGTACGGCGACTATTGCGCCCATATTCTCGCGAGCGGCGAATATCTCTCGCGCGTGGTCGGCGACGTGCTCGACATGGCGCGGCTCGAGGCGGGCCGCGAACGCCTCAATTACCAGTGCTTTTGCGCCGATGAGGCGGTGAGCCGGGCGGCGCTCGCCATCGCGCCCGCCGCGCGCGAGAAAGGCGTTTCTGTCAGGGTCGAGGCCGGCGCCGAGGTGATGGTGGAGGCGGATCCGGCAGCGGTCGAGCGCATCCTCACAACGCTCATGCGCAACGCGGTCAAGTTCGCGCCCGAGGGCGGACACATCTCGATCGGCGCCGTCGCGTTCGCCGAGCAGGTCTGTTTTGCCGTGGAGGACAATGGCCCCGGCATCGCCGCCGAGGACGTCGCCCGGCTGGGGCGGCCGTTCGAGCAGGGCTGCGCCGTCATGGCCAACGGCATGAAGGGATCGGGGCTCGGCCTCGCCATCGCCAATTCGCTGGTCGAGCTTCACGGCGGAACGCTGAGGCTTCAGTCGAGGCCCGGCGAGGGTGCAACCGCGCTCGTCGCCCTGCCGATGGTCCAGCCCGGATCGCGCTCCGTCCCGATGGCGCGCGTGGCCTGACCGCCGCGCGCCCCGGAACTTTTCGACGATCCTGCTTCAGGCGCTGATCGCGATCGCCTCGCGGCCCTTGGGCGTCTCGACGACGCGCATTGACACCGTCTGGCCGTCGAGGAGATAGGCGACGCCGGAGGCGGCGAGAGTCGAGGTATGGACGAACACGTCCTTGCCGAAATCGTCGCTGGCGACGAATCCGAATCCCCGCGCGTCGTCGAACCACTTGACCTTGCCGGTCAACTCGAACGCGTGGGATGGATCGGGCGCCGGCCGCCGCGTCAACCGTACTGGCCGTTCGACAGCGCTCGCGGCGTCGACCTCAACCACCCTGATCACCTGCGTGCCCCGGGAGCCGGAGCGAACGAGAGCGCGGACCTTCGCCCCGGAAGGCACGGTTTCGCGCCCGATCTGCCGCAACGTCTTGAGATGCAGGAAGGCGTCGCCCCCGCCGCCCGAAAGCTCGACGAAACCATACCCCTTCTCGGGGTTGAACCATTTCACCGCCCCCTCGACCATTACCCCGTCGGTCGGCTCGCCGTTCCGCGAGGACGCGCCGAACGTGCCGGTCGCGTCCGCCTCGGGTCTCTCCAGGCCGAACGAGTTCGGCGGCTCCGCGCCCGCCAAAATCTGGGCGGCGTCTTCGAGCCCGCGCCCGCCCTGCATCGCCGACTGCTGAACATCAATCACAGTGACCATTGCACCAATCCTCCGTAACCACGCTTAACCGGAGCCTCTGTCCCGCCGATCGGTTCGGCCCGATCGAACGGCTCGCTCAATCAAAAGTCGGATCGCCGCACGGCGTCCTGCGGCCGAGGCTAGAGTGGAGTTTGCGCGCTCGCTGTGACCTGCGTCACACCGCGAACTCGCGCGGGGCCGATCAAAATCTTCTGGGAAAGCGGAATGTATTGGCTAAGGACGCGGCTGTTTCAGAAGCCAGGTTCGGGACCGTGAAAAGAATGCTACCGCGGGGTTGCATCTCTGCTGGCCTCTAGCATAGACTAACATGTCTCCGGCGTTAATCGCCGGGTCCAATCGACGTGGGGGTTCGCTTGTGAAGCATCCGCCAACCCGCGCGAGCGGAGACCACACATGAACGAAGCGACTCTTGGCGCTCGGATGAAGCGCGCAACCGCGGTCAAGAAGCCGCCGGCCCTCTTCGCCAGCATGCCGGTCGTCTATGTCTCTGTTGTTTTGGCCGCCGTTCTCGCTTCCTACGGGTACTGGACCCGGACCCGCACCATTTTTGCCTGTCCGGCAGACGGGTACACCGCCGACCGGTACGTCGCCTATTGCGACGCCGGGAACTACGCCGACTATGAGCATGGCGCCTTCTGGTTCGATCTTGACCCTTCGGCGTGGGGTTTCGCCAGGAACGCGGACGTCCTGTTTCTCGGCAATAGCCGCCTTCAGGTTGGATTCTCCACGGCTGCGACGGCCGATTGGTTCTCGCGCGCGTCGGCTCGTTATTACCTCCTGGGGTTCAGTTACTTTGAGAACGCGCTTTTCACCGAGAAGCTCCTGAGCAGAATGCGTCCCGACGGCGCCAAGGTCCTTGTGATCAATGTTGACGATTTTTTCGACCTTTCGGAAACCGAGCCGGTCAAGTCCATCTGGGGCGATCCGGAAGCGGAAGGAAAATACAAGTGGAAGCGCTTCTGGCAGCTGGTTCACAGGTCGGTCTGCCAGAGATTTGGCAGGCTGTGCGGCTCGCACGTCGTGACTTACCGATCGCGCGAAACAGGGGCCTACGACATGCGCACGCCGCACGATGTCAGGGCGGTCTCCTATGACGAGAGCGTCGACAAGAGCGTCGTTGACGCTGACACGGCCGCCGCAATAGACTTCCTCAAGCGGTTTGCCCAGGGCAAATGTGTCATTCTGACCATGGTGCCCTCGGTCGAAACGAAAATCGGAAAAGCGAACGCGATTGCAAAGGGCCTGGGCGCCGCATTGGTGACGCCCGGAGTTTTGGAGGGTCTGAAAACCAAAGACGGATATCACCTGGATCAGCCGAGCGCCGAACGCTGGTCTGAAGCTTTTTTTCAAGCGGCGGGGCCCGAAATTCATTCCTGCCTCGAGAAACACGGGGAGCGTCCGCGATCCTGAAGTTCCCATTTCGACTTGCCTCACCCGATCGGGCCCTCCTTATGCCGCAAACCGCCTCACCCCGAAGTCCGACAATGAGCTGGCTGCCGGTCGCGGCCGATTTCCGCGGCGACCTCGGCGCCGGCGCTGGGTGAGCCGAGGCCGGCCGAGGGGCTCGAACGCCTGGCGGCGCTGGCCGGCCGTCGGCTCGGGTTCCTGGAGACGGTTCAGCTCGATCGCGCTCTCGCCCGGCTGGGCTCGACGGAAGCGGCCGACTTCGCGCCGGTCCGGCTCGCCATTGTCGCCTCCTCGACCGTCGATCATCTGGCGCCCGCGATCCGGGTCGCGGGCCTCAGGCGGAGATTGCTGATCGAGGTCCATAATGGGTCTTATGGGCAATATCGGCAGGATCTCCTCGACGCCGGGTCGGCGCTGCACCGGTTCAAGCCGCAGGCCGTTCTGTTCTCCCTTTCGGCGCGGGAGGCGATCGCGGGCGTGCCCCTCGGCGCCACAGCGGCCGAGGCCCACGGCGCGATCGGCCGGTTCATCGCCGAACTGCGCTCGCTTTGGGGCAGGGCGCGCGAGACCGGCGCCGCAGTCATTCAGCAGACTTTCCTCGACGTGACCGAGCCCGTGTTCGGCGGCCATGACCGGATGGTTCCAGGCGCGCCGGGCGCGGTCGTCGCGCGGCTCAACGACCGGCTCGCCGAGGCCGCGGCGGAGGACGGCGTCTGCCTTCTCGACGTCGCCCGAGCGAGCGCGCGAGACGGGATCGACGCCTGGTTCGACGTCGGGCGCTGGCTCCAGGGCAAGCTCGAAATCGCGCCGCAGGCGGCGCCTCTTTATGGCGACCTCGCCGCCCGCATCCTCGCCGCCCTCCGGGGCCTGTCGAAGAAGTGCCTGGCGCTCGATCTCGACAACACGCTGTGGGGCGGGGTGATCGGGGACGACGGGCTCGACGGCATTGTGCTCGGCGAAGGAAGCGCCGCCGGCGAAGCCCATCTCGCCTTGCAGCGCTACGCCAGGCAGCTCAAGGAGCGCGGCGTGATCCTGGCCGTCTGCTCCAAGAACGACGCTCAAATAGCGGAAGGCGCCTTTCGCGATCATCCGGAAATGGTCCTGCGCCGGGGGGATATCGCCGTCTTCCAGGCGAACTGGGACGACAAGGCGCAAAATCTCAAGGCGATCGCGAAGAGGCTCAACATCGGCTTGGACAGCCTCGTGTTCGTCGACGACAATCCGATCGAGCGGGCGCGCGTGCGCCAGGCCCTGCCGATGGTCGCCGTGCCGGAGATGCCGGAGGACCCGGCGCATTATGTGCGCTGCCTGGCGGATGCGGGCTATTTCGAGGCGGTCGCCTTCACCGCCGACGATCGCAACCGGGCTGAGCAATATGCCGCCAACGCCGAACGCGAGGCTCTGCTCGGAACGGCCGAAAGCATGGACGAGTTTCTCGGTGGGCTCAAAATGACGGCGGTCTATGGGCCGTTCACCGCCGTCGATCACGCCCGCGTCGTCCAGCTCATCAACAAGACCAACCAATTCAACACCACCACCCGCCGCTATGGGGGCGAAGAGATCGCCCGGATCATGGAGGATCCGGATTCGCTCACCCTTCAATTCCGCCTCCTCGACCGGGTGGGCGACAACGGTCTCGTCAGCACAATGATTCTGCGCCCGGCGGCGGGAGACGAGGAGACGCTCGAGATCGAGAATTGGGTGATGAGCTGCCGCGTGTTCGGCCGGGAGCTCGAATTCGAGGCGATGAATATCGCCGTCGAGGCGGCGCGTGACCGCGGCGTGCGCGCGCTCGTCGCCGATTACATCCCGACCCCCAAGAACGACGTGATCAGCAAGCTCTATCTAAGCCTGGGTTTCGCCGAGGCCGATGGACCGGCGCCCTCCAACGGGGCCAAGCGCTTTCGCCTCGACCTAGCCGATTACGTCCCCCGGAAGACTCACATTATTCATGAAGAGCAGCACGATGACCGATCAAGAGATACTCGCCAAATTCACCCGCATTCTTCGCGACCTGCTGCTCGACGACTCGATCGAGTTGACGATGGAAACCCGGCGTGAGGACGTCCCGAACTGGGATTCCTTCAACTACATCAATTTCATCGTCGCGGTCGAAATGGAATTTGGGGTGAAGTTCAAGGTCGCCGACATCGAGTTGTTTCCCAATGTCGGGGCGATCGTCAGGGAAACAACGAAGATGTTGGCCTGAGGCCGACCGAATGGATCGGGCGGACGCGACTCGACGCGGAGACCCTGCCAGCCGCCCTTCGCTTCTTTGCCCGACGCCTTGGCCTTGCCGGCAGGACTAGACGATCATGCTTTTCAACTCCCATGAATTCCTGTTTGTGTTTCTTCCGGCGACCCTCATCGGGTTCTATCTTCTCGGCCGCGCCTCCCGCCAATGGGCGATTCTGTGGCTCATCCTGACGTCGCTCATCTTCTACGGCTGGTGGCGGCCGCTCAATGTCTTCATCATCGGGCCGTCGATCATCATCAATTACCTCCTCGCGTCGTTCCTTCTCAGGTTGAGCCAGAAGGGCGACTTTCCCGGCCTGTCGCGTCTCGTGCTGGCCATCGGCCTCGTGTTCAACGTCGCCTATCTCGGCTTCTTCAAATACGCCGACTTCGTCACCGGCGCGGTCAACGACGCCTTCGGCGCGAACTTTGCGCTTCTGCACATCATCCTGCCGCTCGGCATTTCCTTCATCACCTTCCAGAAGATCGCCTTCCTGATCGACGTTCAGGCCGGGCGGGTGAAGGCCTTCACCTTTCGCGAATATTGCACCTTCGTTCTCTTCTTCCCGCAGCTGATCGCCGGGCCGATCGTCCATTATCGGGAGATGATGCCGCAGTTTGCGACCGCGACCTGCCGGTTCGACAAGGAGAACTTCGCAGTTGGGCTCACGCTTCTGTTCGCGGGCCTGTTCAAGAAGGTTGTCCTCGCCGACTCGATTGCGCCCCTGATCACCCCGATCTACCAGCACTCGGCCGCGGGCGGACACACGCCGCTCCTCATCGCGTGGATGGCGGCGGTCGGCTTCACGCTGCAGATCTACTTTGACTTCTCCGGCTACACCGACATGGCGCTGGGTCTCGGCCGGTTCTTCGGCATCAAGCTGCCGCCGAACTTCAACTCGCCGCTCAAAGCCTCGAACATCATCGATTTCTGGATCAACTGGCACATGACGCTGACGCGGTTCCTCACCGCCTACATCTACAATCCGATGGTGCTGTCGATGACCAGACGGCGCGTGGCGAAGGGGCGTCCCGGATATGGGCGCAATCCGTCGGTCGGCGCCTTCGTGTCGCTGCTGCTGGTTCCGCTGATCACGACCATGTTCATCTCCGGACTTTGGCATGGGGCCGGATATGGTTTCGTCATTTGGGGCCTCATCAACGGCGTTTATCTCGTGATCAATCACGGCTGGCGCGTGTACGCCGCGCATCGGTTCCGGGACCGTGCCGCCTACGCGCGGGTCATGAAGCCCCTGGGCTTCCTCCTGACCTTCGTCGGCTTCACCCTGTCGATGATCTTTTTCCGCGCGACCACGGTCAGATCGGCGATCGACCTCATCAAAGGCGCGCTTGGACTGAACGGCTTCGCGCTGCCCCATGGCGCGGCGGCGATCGCCGCAACCTACGGCACGGACATCAAGCACGCCCTGATGTGGATCGCGATCCTGCTCATCATTACGCTCTTCGCTCCCAACACCCTCCAGATCCTGGCGCCATACGAACCAGCCCTGGGAGTGAAGCCGGCGCCGACCGCGCCGCTCGTCGGAAGGCTTCGCATTCCGGCATGGGGCCCCTCGCTCCCCTGGGCGGTGGCGGTGTCGGTGGTCGCTGCGGTCGCGGTCTTCATGCTCGGGGGTCCAAGCGAATTTCTGTACTGGCAGTTCTGACTCTTCCCATCGCCGGCGGAGTCGCTTCGCCGCACGAACGGACCAGACGCATCTGAGATTGACTTCGAGGCCGGAGAATCGATTGCCGCTGCGTCGCGGAATCGCGCATGGCGCCAACGTGCGGCGGCGCCGGTTTCGGTCAGGCGCCTGCCGCCGCGCGCCCCTGACATCCTGACGCTGAATAACGCGACGTCACTCGGTGTTCAGCAATTTTGCTGGCAAGGTCCTTAAATTTGTGCAGGTAAGATTCTCGTTGCATCAGCCGGAAATTACGATAAGGGTCGGATAAATAACCGCAGTGGGCAAAGCGAGATGGGATCCCCAGCGCCGGCGCAATCAATCGACTCGGGTCTCGCCGGGCTTTCGCTGATCGCCGGATATTACCGAATCGCCGCCGATCCGGCGCAGTTGAGCCATCAGCTGGCGCTGACGGGCCGCGGGACCGAGGCCGAGGATATCGTTCGCGGCGCCAATCTTCTTCAGCTGAAATCGCGCATCCTGCGGGGCGTGACCGCCAAGCGTCTGGGCGCCATTCCCTATCCGGCGATCGTGCGGCTGAAGGAGGGCGGCTTCGCGGTCCTGGGCGCCGGCTCCGCCAAGGGGGTGGCGAGGCTGGTCGATCCGATCGCCAGGACCGCGCAGGACATGTCGACCGAGGACATCGCCGCGCTGTCCTCAGGCGAACTGGTGCTGATCACGCGACGGCTGGGCGGGGCGGGCGTCGATCCCAAGACCTTCGGCTTCCGCTGGTTCTGGCCTTCGATCGTGCGCTACCGGCGCTCGCTCGCCCATGTGCTGATCGCTTCGCTGTTTGTCCAATTGTTCGCCCTGGCGACGCCGATCTTCTTCCAGCTCGTCGTCGACAAGGTGCTGGTTCATAAGGGTCTTTCGACGCTCATCGTGCTGATCATCGGCATGGTGACGCTGGGTCTGTTCGAGACGGTCCTGCAGTTCCTGCGCACCTATACGCTGAGCCACACGACAAACCGGATGGATGTCGAACTGGGCCGGCGGCTGTTCCATCATCTCTTCCGTCTGCCGCTCGCCTATTTCGAGACCCGGCCGGCCGGCCAGACGGTGGCGCGGATGCGCGAGCTTGAGACGATCCGCGGCTTTCTGACCGGGCAGGGCCTGACATCGCTGCTTGATCTTGTGTTCACAATCATCTTCTTCGTGGTGATGTTCATCTATTCGGTGAAGCTCAGTCTGGTCGTGCTCGCTTCGATTCCGGTCTACCTCGTGATCGCCGCTCTCATCCGGCCGGTGTTGCGCGAGCAGATCAACGAGAGGTTCAACACGGGCGCCCGATCGCAGCAATTCCTGGTCGAATCGATCGTCGGCGCGCCGACCCTGAAAGCGGCGAGCGTCGAGCCGATGATGCAGGCGCAATGGGAGGAAAGGCTTGCGGCTTACGTGCGCACTTCCTTCAACGCCGGGGTCACCGGAGCGGTCGGGCAAAACGTCATCCAGTACGTGAGCAAGGTCACGACCGCGCTGATCCTGTTTGTCGGCGCGCAATCGGTGATGGAAGGGACGATGACGGTCGGCGAACTCATCGCCTTCAACATGATCGCGAGCCAGGTGGTGGCGCCGATCCTCAGACTCTCGCAACTGTGGCAGGATTTCCAGCAGGTGCAGGTGTCGGTCGCCCGGCTGGGCGACATCCTCAACACGCCGCCGGAACCGGCGCCGCAGAACCTTCTGACCCTGCCGCCGCCGCGCGGTGCGATCGAGTTTCGCAAAGTGTCCATGCGCTACCGGCCCGATGCGGCGGACGCCCTGCACAACATTTCGCTGTCGATCGAGCCCGGCGAGGTGATCGGCGTCGTCGGCCCGTCCGGATCGGGCAAATCGACCCTGACCAAGGTCGTCCAGCGCCTCTATTCTCCGCAATCGGGTCAGGTGATGATCGACGGCGTGGACATCGCCCAGCTCGATCCCGGCTGGCTGCGACGGCAGATCGGGGTGGTGCTCCAGGAAAACCTGCTCTTCAACCGCACGATCCACGAGAATATCGCCCTCGGCGATCCGGCCATGCCGCGCGTGATGGTGATGCATGCGGCGCGCCTCGCCGGGGCCGACGAGTTCATCGCCCAGTTGCCGCATGGCTACGACACGATGATCGAGGAACGGGGCGCCAATCTCTCGGGCGGTCAGCGCCAGCGCATCGCCATCGCCCGCGCTCTGGTGACCAATCCGCGAATTCTGATCCTGGATGAAGCGACGTCAGCGCTCGACTACGAGAGCGAACTGATCATTCAAGAGAACATGCGCTCGATCGTTCGCGGGCGCACCGTCATCATCATTGCCCATCGCCTGGCGGCGGTTCGTCCCTGCGCCCGGATTGTCGGCATGCAGAAGGGCGAGGTGGTCGAGGTTGGCAGCCACGAAGAACTGCTGGCGCGCCGGGACGGCGTCTACGCCCGCCTGTGGGCGCTGCAATCACACCATGCGAGGGCGCCGGCATGAATGAACGCGCCGCGCCCCCCGAAGCGCCCCCGCCCCGGCATCCGCCGCGGCCGTCACGGCACATTCCTCCGGCCGTCACGGGGCGCGACCGCGAATTCCTGCCGGCCGCGCTCGAGATCCTCGAAACGCCGCCCCCGCCGCTGCCGATCGCTCTGATTGCGACGATCAGCGTCTTTGCGCTCGCCGCGCTGATCTGGTCCTATTTCGGCAAGCTCGACGTCCATGCGACGGCGGCGGGCAAGATCGAGCCCGCCGGCTATTCCAAGGTGATCGAACCGCTCGACCCGGGGAGGGTCTCGGCGATCCACGTTGCGATAGGCCAGACCGTCAAGGCGGGCGACCTGCTGCTCGAACTCGATCCGGAGGAAGCCACCGCCGACGCTCGGAGCGCCCGGGACGGGCTCGACGCGAGCATGGCCGAGATGGCGCGCCGCCGCTATGCGATCGACGCGGTGCGGGCCGCCGAGGCTGACGCGCAAGGTCGCGAGGACCGGCTCGACGCGCGGACCCGGGACGAGACGCCGGGGGCGGATTCGGCTGCGGTCGAGGACCTCGCCGGCCGGGCGGACTTGAAAATTGCCTGGGACCCCACGGTGCCCGAGAGGTTCCGGTTGCGCGAGGAAGCGGTGCTGCGCGCCGACCTAGGGCAGCTCTCCGACGCCCTCAAGGCGCTCGACCGGCAGATGGCCGAGAAGCTCGCGACCCAGAAGCGTCTCAATATGAGCATCGCCTTTCAGAACACGCTGATGGAGACCTTGAATCAGCGCGTCTCGACCCGGCAGCAGGCGATCGACCTCAACGTCGGCACCAAGATCGACCTTTATAACGCCAAGGAAGAACTCGAGAAGTCCGAAGCGGCGCTCGCCTCCGACCAGGGACAATTGATCGAAACGGACGCCGCAGTGCGGTCGGTGCGCAGCGAAATGGCCAAAACCATCTCCCAGTTCATCGCCGACAACGAGAACAAGCTCGCCGACGCGGCGCGCAAGGCC
The DNA here is from genome assembly GCA_963742305.1 of uncultured Alphaproteobacteria bacterium. Classification (GTDB taxonomy): domain Bacteria; phylum Pseudomonadota; class Alphaproteobacteria; order Rhizobiales; family Beijerinckiaceae; genus Roseiarcus. Next base: position 30,742 of record CAVULN010000004.1, on the reverse strand, counting down.
GATGAAGCGACGCGAGGCGCTCGCCAAGGCGCAGGCGCGGCTTTCGCGCACCAAGCTCTATGCGCCGACCGATGGCGTCGTCCAGCAGATGGCGGTCACTACGGTCGGGCAGGTCGTCACCACCGGTCAGCAGTTGATCGTGCTCACCCCGATCGGCGGCAACCTTCAGGTCGAGGCGCTGGTGGCCAACCTCGATATCGGGTTCGTGAAGCCCGGTCAGGACGCGGTGATCAAAGTCGACGCCTTTCCCTTCACACGCTTCGGCGCGCTGCATGGCAAGGTCGTCACCATCGCCTCGGCGGCGATCGCCGAGCAGGACGCCAAACGCGCGCTCGCCAACGCCACCGCGACCGCCAATCCCGCGCCCCAGGCGCCCACAGCGCCCGGCCAGCCGGAGAGCTTCGTTTTCCCGGTGGTCGTGTCGCTGGACCAAAAGGCGATGAAAATCGACAATACAATGATGCCGTTGAGCCCGGGCATGACCGTCACTGTCGAGATCAGGACGGATTCCCGGCGGGTCATCGACTACCTGCTTTCGCCCCTGGCCAAAATCGGATCCGAGGCGCTGAGGGAGAGGTAAAGCGACCTCCGCTCAGCCGCCAGGGAGCGCTCGTTGAGCCGAATGGCGCGAGAAGGACGGAATTTGGCCTGCCCCGACAAGAGCGCTTGCGCCCGGCGCGCCTACATAGGGGCCAGCCGGAGGCGCGGACGCTTCCGCGTATCAAGAGCTTGAAACAGGAGCTTCGCCCGTGTGAAATCGTCGCCGAACTCGTCGGCCCGCCGCCGTGAGGCCAAAGCGGCCGTGGGGGTCTGGCGCGCGGGTCCTTGATTCAAATCAAAGCCCCTTGCGATATCCTGACTAAAGCTGTTGAAATTTTCCGGAGCCTCAACCAACGATGTACAAAACCACTTGACGTTTTTGATACAACATGGTTGGTTGCGGCTCGCGGCGCCGCCGAACGTGACGCCGCTGTTTGGCAAGTTTGCTGGGAATATTTCAACATGAGCGAAGCATTCGCTTCGCCCAACGTGGAAGTATTTCTCGTCGGTGAAGCGCTGCTTCACCAAACTGAAGTATTTTAACATGGGTGAAGCGTCGCTTCACCCAAATGGCGGTAGCGTTCCGAAAATCTAAGCTCGTCCTGCCAGGAGAAGAAAGCGGGGAGGGAGCTTTGGGTCGGCAAAGTGTCTGCGAATCTGGAATTTGGGGGTTAAAGCTTGTCTAGCAGTCTGGAATTGGCGCCCGGAGAACGCTGGTTCGTCGCGCGAGCCCTCGCTAATCAGGAGACTCGGGCGCAACTCAATCTCCATCGCCTGGGCTTCCGAAGTTTCGCTCCGAGATTGCGGCGCACCGTCCGGCACGCCCGCCAGACGCGTGAGACCCTGCATCCGCTTTTTCCTGGTTATATATTTGTTATCATTGATCTTTCCAAGCAGCGCTGGCGCAGCATCAACGGAACTTTCGGGATCGCCTCGCTGATCATGGGGTCGGAGCGGCCGAAGCCGGCTCCGGCGGGCGTGGTCGAAGGATTGATCGCCTCATGTGGGCCCGGCGGGGCGGTTCTCCTCGATGACGGTCTCGAGATCGGCCAGACCGTGCGGATCGTGTCGGGACCATTCGCCGAGACCCTTTGCCGGCTTGCGCATCTGGACGACCGCGGCCGCGTTCGCGTGCTGCTCGAAATCATGGGCATGGAAGTGGCTGCCCAACTCGACCGCTCCTCAATCGCGCCGGCGGCTTGATTGCGCCGGATCGCCAATCCGAGCACGGCAGAGTTTCATGAGTTCGATGCTGGATTTGGACGGACCGGCGCAGAAGGCGGATCAGGAACCGCAGTTGCGGTTGGATCAACTCGCTGAAATGAGTCGCTGACTTGCCAGGCATCATGCAGAACAAGGATTCCACAGTTCAGATGGAGGAGTTTGAAGCTATAAGCGGCGCCCAGGCGCCGTCGATGGACCTGCTCGCCACCCTGAAAGGGGTGTTGAGCCGCTGGAAACTCGTGGCCACGATAACCCTGGTTGCGCTGGTTGCAACCTATTGCGTTGTAAAGTTCGCCGTGCCGTCACGGTACAAATCGACGGTCGAGATCCTTGTCTACGATCCCCAACAGCAAATCGACGCCACGGTCCAGAAGCCGATCTCCCCGTTCGTCGACGCCCTCGGCAGCGACGCGATCAACACCGAAATCAACATCCTCAAATCGAAATCGGTCGCATTGCGCGTCGCCAGCGAGCTCGGCCTCGACACGGACCCGGAGTTCCAGGTCCGCGAGTTTCGAATCGGGGGCCTCGTGAGCCAGTTGGAAATCACCGCGGAACGGCTCGGAATCACGAACCTGGCGAAGCGGCTTGGGCTTGTGGGTCTCTCCGAGCGGCTTGGGATTGCCGATCTGGCGGAGCGGCTTGGCTTGGCGGGCCCCGGCCGAGCCGACGACAACGCGCAGCAACCCATCAGCGCCGCGGAGCAAAAGGCCGAGAAGCTGGACCAAGCCGCGGATGAGTTGGTCAAGAGACTGGACGTCTGGCAAGAATCCTACATCATATTCGTTTCCGCGCTATCGCGGGATCCATACAAGGCGCAGCGCCTGGCGTCCACGATCGCCAACGACTATCTCGCCACTCAGCGGGATGCGCGGCAAGAAGCGCTGGGTCACGTGGCCGACTGGCTCAAGGGGCGTATGGACAACCTGCAGGCCCGCGCTGCGGAAACCGACGCCTCGATAGACAAGCTGAAGGTCGAAAGCGGCTTCCGCGACACCGAAGTCGACAAGGTCAAAGAGCAACAGATCAGGGACCTCAACACCCAGATCATGACCGCCCGCGAAGAGGTCAGCGACAAGAGCGCCCATCTCGAGCAGGTCCGCCAGGTGATCGCGGCCAATGGAGACGTCGACAGCATTCCCGAGTTGACCAGTTCGCCGGCGCTGACGGACCTCCGCCACAAAAAAATGGAATTGAACTGGAGCCTCGCCGACCTGCAAAAGAAGTTCGGCGACCACAATCCGCAGGTCATCTCCGCCCGCGCGGCGCTGGCCTCGGTGGCCAAGCAGATCGACGCCGAGGCGGCGAACATCGTGGGCGGGATGCAGAACGCTTACGATATCGCCGTTCGGCGGGAAAAATCGCTCGAGGCGAACCTCCAGGCGCTCACCGCAAACCTCAATTCGGACAGCTATATCAAGCTGCAGCAGCTTCGGCATTCGGCCGAGGCGGACCGAAAGGACTACCAGAGCTATCTTGCTCAGTACAACAATATCGTCGAACAGCGCGAAATGCAGTCTGTCAGCGCGCGGATCATCTCGCCCGCCACGTTTCCAAGGAAGCCGAACTCAAATCAGGTGAAATTTTATGCGCTTGGCGGGATGGCCGGTCTCGGCGGCGCCTTGCTGCTCGCGTTCTTGCTCGAATACCTCAAGCCTGGCCTCAGGACCAGTGCGGACGTCGAGCAATCCTTTGGGTTTCCGGTCGTAGGCTTTGTTCCTCTGATGCGGCGCCAAAACACGCGCGATGCCCGCTATCGGCAGACGTTGGGCAGAATGGTCAACGAGCCGTTCTCGCATCTGAGCGAGGCGGTTCACGGGATGCGGATCGGACTCGAACTGTCGAACGCCCGTCCGAAAGTTGTTTTGATTACTTCGGCGCTGCCCGACGAAGGCAAATCGACAACCGCCATGCTGCTGGCGGCGTCGAGCGCGAGCGCGGGCAAGCGAACGGTGCTGCTCGATTGCGATCTGCGCCTGCGCTCGACCTCGGAAGCGCTCCAGAGCAAGCACCGGCCGGGTTTGTCCGAGGTCCTCCGCGGCAAGGTCACGATCGATGACGTGCTCCTTGAGGACCCGGTGACGAAGATCAACGTAATCCCGGCCGGAGCCATCACGCTCAACACAGCCGACTTCCTGATGTCACGGGAGATGGCGGACCTCATCGAGTCACTCAGGAGCAGTTTCGACTATATCGTGATCGACGGTCCCCCCTTGCTGCCGGTCGTGGATGCGCTTGCCCTCGCGACCATCGCCGACAAGATCCTGCTGGTCGTCGAGTGGGGCCGCACGCCGCGCAACAGCATCTCCGAAGCTTTCAGGGTTTTGGGGCGCGAGGCGAACCGCGTCGCCGGCGTCGTCCTCAACAAGGTCGATTTTGACGCGCTGCCGGGGTACGGCGGGTATCAGTACCGCAAGTACTTCAATAACGCATGACGCGCTGCCCAAGCCGCGGTCCGTCAATTTTCGTCAGGCCCGGGGATTTCGCCAAGGCGGCGACCCCCATCCAGTGAGCTCATCGGCGTGAACCCCTCGCGACGCTACCTGCTCATCTCGCCTTGCCGGGACGAGGCCCAGTACCTTCGCCGCACGCTCGACAGCGTGGCGGCGCAGTCGGTGCCGCCGGCGCTCTGGGTGGTCGTCGACGACGGATCGACCGACGAAACTCCGGCCATCCTCGAGGAGTATGCGCGGCGGCTGCCCTACCTGCGCGTCGTGCGGCGCACCGATCGCGGCCGCCGGCAGGTCGGGCCGGGCGTCATCGAGGCCTTCTACGCCGGCCTGGACACGGTGCGCCTCGAGGACTTCGACTACCTCTGCAAGCTCGACATGGATCTCGACCTGCCGGTCCGCTACTTCGAGCTGCTGATGCAGCGGATGGAGAGCGATCCGCGCATCGGCACCACCTCCGGCAAGCCGTGGTTCGTCCACCCGCAGAGCGGCGCGCTGGTGCCCGAGGTCTGCGGCGACGAGATGTCGGTCGGCATGACCAAGTTCTACCGGGTCGCCTGCTTCAAGGAGATCGGCGGCTTCGTGCGCCAGGTGATGTGGGACGGCATCGACTGCCACCGCGCCCGCATGCTCGGCTGGATCGCCGAGAGCGTCGATCTCGAGCCCCTCCGCTTCGTCCACCTGCGCCCGCAGGGCGCGAGCCAGAAGGGCATCTGGACCGGGACGGCTTCGCGCCGGCTTCGGGCAATACTTCATGGGCACCTCGCCGCTCTACTACCTGGCGGTGGCCATCTATCGCCTGCCGGCCCATCCGGTGCTGATCGGCAGCGTGGCCATGCTGTGGGGCTACCTCAGAAGCTGGCTCAAGGGCCTGCCGCGCTACGACGACCTGGAGTTCAGGCGCTTTCTGCGCTCCTACCAGCACGCCTGCCTGCGCATGGGAAAGCGGGCCGCCACGGCCAGAGTCGACGCTGAGCGGGCGCCGCTCTGGCGCGCAAGCCCGCTTCGCCGGGACCGTCGCCGAGGGCCGATGTGGCAAGACGCGCAAGCCGAACGGGCCGAGCTGCTGGGCCTGCTCGTTCGACGCGCGTGACCATGGACGCCGCGGTCGCCCGGTGCCTCGAGTTGTGCCGCGCCCCGCGCGCCTCCCACACGGTCATCACGGCCAACGCCTCGCACCTGTGCATGATGCGCGCGATCCGGAGCTGGCGCCGGCCTGCCGGGCGGGTCACCTCACCGTGGCCGACGGCATGTCGGTGGTCTGGGCGCTGCGGGCGTCGGGCCAGCCGGCGCCGGAGCGCGTGGCCGGCGTCGACCTGATGGCGCGGCTGCTGGCGGCGGCGGCGGGAGCAGCGGCTGCGCGTCTATTTCCTCGGCGCCAGGCGCGAGGTGGTCGTCGAGACGCTCGTGGAGCGGTGCCGCGTCAAGTATCCCGGACTCGAGATCGCCGGCTTCCGCGACGGCTATTTCGGCCCGGACGATCACCAGGCCATCGTCGAGGAGATCCGGGCGAGCGGCGCCGCACATGCTGTTCGTCGGCATGCCGAGCCCGTTCAAGGAGACCTGGTGCGAGCGCCACCGCGAGCGCCTCAACGTGCCGGTCATCATGGGCGTCGGCGGCAGCTTCGACGTGCTGGCCGGCTTCATCAAGCGCGCTCCGCGCTGGGTGCAGTCGACGGGGCTGGAGTGGTCCTGGCGGCTTCTGATGGAGCCCCGCAAGCTGTGGAAGCGCTACCTGACCACCAACAGCGAGTTCATCTGGCTCGCCGGCCGGGAGATCGTCGCCGCCGCGCGCGCTGGGCTCGAGGCGGCCGGCCGACTCGCAGAGCCACGAAGCTGCATGCGAATGGGAGAGCGCCCTGAGCAAACGCGCAACATCCTGGTCTTCATGGGCACCCGCCCGGAGGCGGTCAAGCTTGCCCCGGTGGTGGCCGCGCTGCGCGGCGCGAGCGACTTCCGCTGCACGGTCGTCGCCACCGGACAGCACAAGGAGATGTTCCGCCAGGTCGCCGAGACCTTCGGCTTCGCCGTCGACGCCGACCTCGACGTGATGCGGCCCAACCAGACGCTGGCCGGGCTGACCGCCCGGCTGATGGACGGCATCGACGGCTGGCTCGGAATCGGCCGAGCCCGACATGGCGCTGGTGCAGGGCGACACCACGACCGTGCTGGTGGCGTCGCTGGCCTGCTTCTACCGGCGCATTCCCGATCGGCCACGTCGAGGCCGGGCTGCGCACCGGCAACATCTGGTCGCCCTTCCCCGAGGAGGTGAACCGCCGGCTCGCCACGCCGCTGGTGGCGCTGCACTTCGCGCCGACCGAGGCGGCTCGCGCGGCGCTCCTGCGCGAGGCTGTCCCGGACGAGACCATCGCGGTGACCGGCAACACCGTGATCGACGCGCTGCGCATGGAGGTCGACGCCCAGGCCCGCGACGCCGCGCTGCGCGGCCCGCATCGACGAGGAACTCAGCCTTCATGTCGGCGCCGACTGGGCGCAGGTGCCCATGGTCCTCATCACCGGGCACCGCCGCGAGAACTTCGGCGAGGGCATCGAGCAGATCTGCCAGGCGATCGCGACGCTGGCCGAGCGGCTTCCCGATCACCGTTTCGTCTATCCGGTGCACCTCAATCCCAACGTGCTGGAGCACGTCAACCGGCTGCTCGGGCGCCTTGCCGAACGTGCGGCTGATCGCGCCGCAGGGCTACCGCAACTTCGTGGCGCTCATGGCGCGTTGCCGGCTGGTGCTGACCGACTCGGGCGGCGTCCAGGAAGAGGCGCCCTCGCTGGGCAAGCCGGTGCTGGTGATGCGCGACACCACCGAGCGTCCCGAGGGCGTGGCCGCCGGCACGGCGCTCCTGACGGGACCGAATGCCGCGGCGATCGTCGCATCACGCCACGCGGCTGCTCACCGACGCGGCCGCCTATCGGTCGATGGCCACCGCCAAGAACCCCTACGGGGACGGTCACGCCGCCGAGCGGATCGTCGAGCGCATCCGCCGTCATTTCGAGGCCCCAGCCTGGGGCCCGTCGGCGGCCCGCGGCGAGGCGGAGCGCGCGGCCCCGGAGACAAGGCCGCTGAGCTTCGCCTCGTAGAGGCGTCAAGGAGTCGGAGGAACCCTCCCCTCCACGAGTTCGTCCAATCGTAGTCGGGCCGGAATCAAAAAGGCGCCCCGCCAGCCTCCAAGCTCGACGGGGTCGGGACTGGGCTGGGGCCGGGAAACGATGGTCGCCGCCGACGATGATCTCTTCTCAGATCTGATTGAATTCCGCCGTCGTTCTCTCTGGCGAGATATCGCGCGCAGGATCGCTATTGCCGCGGGGGTCGTTCTTTTGTTGATTGCAATGATGGCGGCGGGATTTGTGCTGGCCTGGTATGAGGCCGGGGCGCAGGTTGAGCAATCCCAGCAACGGAATGTCGAACGAGGCTGGCGCGCCCGAATCAGAAGGCGCCCGGTCAGGTCGATCTCTCTGACCGTAGCGAGCGCCCCTGTCGGCCTTAGCGGCATTTTTACCGGCGCCACCCTATCTTTTCAGTGGGTTGGGACCCCGTTTAGTTCCTGCTTCAAAAATCACACATAATTATAATGTAATTATAGATCGGGAGGCGCGCCGCGTGATCGGGCGGCGGATCAGCGTCGCGACCGGCGGCGTCCCGCCACGCCGCCTCCAAATTCCCCGTCGACAGAGCCGCGGTCTGGTGAATCCGGTTGGCCGAAGCCGGGCGCCGTTTGCGGCGCCTCTTTTTCGTGACGCGGCGGGCGCGCGGGATCGTGAGCGCAGGTCGCGATCCGGAAGCCCCTCGCTTCGCCGGAAGACATTCTAACAATTCGGGCTCATATCCCGGAGGTGAATTGGCAATGATTCAGTTTGGAATTGAGCCTCGCGAGATTTCCGGTCGGGACCGCGATGCGGACGGCGCGGACTCCCGGCTTGACGTGTTGCTGTTGTCCGAGCGCCGGATCGCAGACCTCGCCGCTTACTGCCTTGCGTACGAACTCGAGGATGTTGTCGCCTCCGTCGCCGACGCAGAGCGAATCGACGTCGCCGATTTTCCGGCTCTCGAGTTCTCGCGGCGCGCCTACAAGCTCGCGCGCCGGGCGTCCGGGTCGCCGAGGATCGCGCGTCAGCTCGCTCCGTCTCCGCGCGGCAAGGTGGTTCTGGAACGGGACTTCGATCTCTTTTTTCCGGTGTTCAGCCACACCCATCAATTGTACTCGCTTGCGGCGATCCCCAACTGGCGCCAGCGATGCCGCAAGGCGGCGTGCTACATCACCGAAGTCTGGTCGGACATGCTGCCGGACTATCTCCTCGAGCTCCTGTCCCAGTTCGACCATGTCTTCGTCGGGCAGTCTCATCCGGTGAAGGACGTGGCGCGCCTCACCGGCCGCCCATGCGCCTACCTGCCGCTCGCCGTCGATGTGGTGCGCTTTGCGCCGTCGCCCGGTCAATCGCGGCCGATCGAGCTCTGCAATATTGGCCGGCGCTCGCCGGTCACCCATCAGGCGCTGCTCGACGAGGCGGAGCGCCGGCGGAGCTTCTACTATTACGACACCGTGGCCGCGAGCGGCTCCGACATGAAGGATCGCACCTTCCACGTGGACAATGCGGCCGAGCATCGGCGCAAGCTCGCGGCCTTGCTCAAGCACAGCCGCTACTTCATCGCCAATCGCTCTTACGTGGACAGGCCCGAGTTCACGGCCGGCCGCGACGAGATTTCGGCGCGGTTCTACGAAGGGGCCGCGGCGGGCGCGGTGATGATCGGCGAAGCTCCGCGCACGGAGGAATTCGCGCGCCAGTTCGACTGGCCTGACGCGCTCATCCCCGTGCCCTTCGATTCCCCCGATATCGGGCGCATTCTCGCGGATCTGGACGGCGAGCCCGAGCGGCTGCGAGCGGTGAGAAGCGCCAATGTCCGCAACGCGGCGCAAAGACACGACTGGCTGCACCGGATTCTGACCGTGCTCGACGCCGTCGGCTTGCCGCCGACCGGGAAAATGCGGGCTCGCGCGCGACGCCTCGAGCGCATCGCGTCGAGTGCGCTCGATCGGCGCGAAGCGACTGGCCGGCCCCTGGACGCCGTGGGCCAGGGCGCTCTCTTTCAGGGGGCCTAGCCGATGTGCGGCATCGCCGGGATCATCGGACGGCTGGACGAGAGGAACCGCGCCGCGCTCGAGCGGATGAACGACGCGATGACCCATCGTGGCCCGGACGCGAGGCGGCACGTGGGCCTCCGCGCCCGATGCTCGCGGCTGGGGCGCGATGCTCGCTCATCGCCGTCTCGTCGATCCTCGATCTCTCGCCCGCCGGCGCCCAGCCCATGGTGGACCCGGTGACCGGGCACGTCGATTGTCTTCAACGGCGAAATCTACAACTTCCGCGACCTGCGACGACGCCTGATCGGCGAGGGGCAGGAGATGCAGTCCACCGGCGACACCGCCGTGATGCTGCGCGCGCTTGGCCTGCATGGGCCGGAAGCGGTGGGCTGGCTGCGCGGCATGTTCGCCTTCGCCTGCTGGGACCCCAGGCAGCGCCGGCTCCTCGCTGGCCAGGGATCCGCTTGGGCATCAAGCCGCTCTACCTCGCGCGGTCGTCCGGACCCGATGCGGGCTGGTCGCTGGCCTTCGCCTCGGAGCTTCGCGCGCTGCTCGCGTCCGGTCTGCTTGGGCACGCCTCGCCTCGATCCGCAGGCGGCGGCCAGCTGCGTGTGGAACGGCTTCGTCGTCGGCTCCGGCACGGCGGTGCAGGGCGTCGAACTCCTGTGGCCTGGCCGTCTCATCGAGTTCGACGGAGAGGGCAGGGAGGTCCGCAGCCGAGGACTTCTGGCGCATGTCGGACCGGTCGCCCGATCCGGTCATGGACGAGGAGAGTCTGGCCGCAGTCCTCGAGGAGGGCTGAGGCTTCACCTCGCCAGCGACGTGCCGCTCGCGGTTTTCCTCTCCGGCGGCGTCGACTCGTCGGCGATGGCCAACCTGGCCCAGCGCGCGGCCCAGAGCCCGATCCACACCTTCACCCTCGCCTTCGAGGAGCAGGAGCTCAACGAGGGACCGATCGCGAGGCGGATCGCCGCCGCGATCGGCACCCAGCACCACGAGGTCGTGCTGACCGAGGGGCATTTCGTCGAGAACCTGGAGACGGCGCTCGACAGCCTCGACCAGCCGACCTTCGACGGGCTCAACGCCTACTTCATGTCGCAGCGCCATCCGCTCGGCCGGGTTCACCGTGGCGCTGTCGGGCACTGGCGGCGACGAACTGTTCGGCGGCTACACGTCCTACCGCGACCTGCCGGTGCTGCAGCGCTGGTCCCGGCGCGCGGCCTGGGTGCCGCGAGGCCTGCAGGCGGCCGCTGGCCGAGCTGGCGACCTGGCCGCTGCGCCGCTCCGGCGGCGCCGGTGCCGCCGCAGACGCGCTGGGCCAAGCTGCCGGAGATGGTCCGTCACGGCGACGACCTGCTGGCGCTCTACCAGCTGGCCTACGCGCTGTTCCTCCCCGGATTCCAGCGCGAGCTCCTGGCGCCCGACTTCGCGGAGGCGCTGGCCGACGGCCTGCCGCCGGCGATGCGCCAGCGGATCCTCGCCGAGACCGGCGGCCGCACGCCGCTCTCGGCGATCAGCGTGATGGAGCAGCGGCTCTTCCTCGGCGAGCGGCTGCTGCGCGACAACGACGTCGCCAGCATGGCCTCCTCGCTCGAGCAGCGGGTGCCGCTGGTGGACCAGGTCCTGTTCGAGAGCGTCGACCGCCTGCCCGATCACGCGCGCTACGCAGCCGCTCGGCCGCAAGGCGATGCTGCGGCGCATCGGCCTGCGCGGCCTCGACCCGGCGCTGTTCGAGCGGCCGAAGAGCGGGTTCGTCCTGCCGTTCGACCGCTGGATCCGCCGCGGCCTGAAGGACGCCATGGACGAGACCCTGCGCGATCCGCAGGCGATCGCGGCCGTCGGGCTCGACCCCGCAGCGGTGGAGCGGCTCTGGCGCGCCTTCCTCGACGGGGCGCCCGGGCATGTACTGGTCGCGGGTCTGGTCGGTCTACGTCTTCGTCCGCTGGTGTCACCGCAACCGGGTCTTTCCGCTGAACCCGTCAGGGCCGCAGGACACGCCGGTGGCGTGACGTCGTGCTCCAGGTTCTTCGGCGCATGCCGATGTTGGAGGACGGAAAGGCTCAGGCTCTAAAGCCGTAGCCGTGGGCGCCATGTTTTCCAGAGCATCCGATAGGCGCGGCCTTGAGGGCGACGTTATTGTCAAACAACTGTCGTGCATTCTATCACGCGTCCGCAACCGACAAGCACCAAGGAAATATTGTTGGCGATATGGCGATCCAGATTTCAATCTGCGTGTGCACCTATCGGAGGCCGGGCGTCGTAGAGACTGTCCAGTCCCTGCTGGACCAGGCGGGCCTGTCTCGCGCCGAGCATGAAATCATCGTCGCCGACGATGACCCGGAGCTCAGTGCGCGCGATCCAATTTTGAAGCTTGCGGAAAACGCGCCGGTTGAGATCCGATACGTTGTCAGCGCCGCAAGAAATATTTCAAGCTGCAGAAACACTTGTCTTGACGCCGCTGTGGGCGTCTGGGTCGCGTTCATTGACGACGATCAAATCGCCGAGCCGAATTGGCTTCAGGAGATGATGGATACGGCGCTTGAGTTCAGGGCGGACGCAGTCAAGTGTTACGTCCGTGCCGTTTATCCGCCCGAAACGCCTGACTGGATACGGGCGGGAAAAGCCTACACATATGATTATGGACGGACCGGGAGAGAAGTCTTGCTGCCGGGGACCTGCGGCATTCTGTTTCGACGCGACTTTTCAGGCGCGCGTTCATTGTTGTTTGATCCCGGCCTTGGGGTTACGGGCGGAGAGGATATGGAGTTTTTCATAAGATACAGAGAGCTGGGGGGCAAGATTGTCTCATGCCGGACTGCGGTGGCGAACGAAATCGTTGCGCCAGAACGCGTCAATCCGTCGAACCTCAAAAAAAGACTTCGAGGATTTGGACACGTGACAGGGCATGTCTTGTTTGCCAAGAAAGCGCCGCTTGCGCGGTCAATGTCGATACTGAAAGCAATCGTCGGCGTTGTGGTGACCTGTCCGTATCGAGCCGTGCGGATTTTTGACAAGGCCATGGCGGGTCGGTTGTTCATAAAGTTCTGGCATTTTTTTGGTGTCCTGGAATGGGCAATGGGCCGCAGTTCGATCGCGCATGAATGACAATCGCCGGGACATACGACCTTCGGTCTCGGATCGCCGACGATCGAACGATGCTGACAAGGATCCGACCCGAAGTGGTCCGCGTCACTGAGCCACCGGCGGCCATGGGCTTGATCGACACTGGCTCCCGCGTCATCGCCGGGAAGCCGGCTGCTGCCTCCGGTTGTCTCGACGCGCGCGGTGAGCCCAGAGCGCCTCGATATCCTCTGCGTCTCGCAAATGCCCGCCAGCCCTCCGCGCTTCGGCGCCCAGGCGCGGATCCATGGCCTGATGACCCAGCTGGCGCGACGGCACAATCTGACCGCCGCAGTGCTGGTCGACGACGAATTCGACGCCGAGGAGTGCCGCGGCGCGATGCAGGCCTATTGCCGGGAAGTGGTGATGGTGCCCAACCCCCATGGCCGGGCGGGCCTCGCCAAACGCCTCTTGCAGCTGCGTTCGCTGGGCTCCACCCGGAGCTTCGAGCGGCTGCGGGTCACGCTGCCGGAGTTGCAGCAGAGCCTGGACCGGATCATGCGCGCCCGGCGGTTCGATGTGGTCAACCTGGAGTTCCCGTATCTCGGTCACTACGACCTGCGTCAGGCGCCGCCCGGCGCCAAGCCGCCGGCCGTGGTCGTGGATTTGCATGAGATCGCCTATGACCTCGCGCGGCAGTTCGCGCGGACCGGCGGCAGCGTGAGCCGCTTTCTCTACGCCGGCGCCAACTGGCGCAAGCTCAGGCGGGAGGAGCTTGGGACCTATCGGGGCGCCGACGGCGTCTATCTGTGCAGCAGAGCGGATCAGCGGCGCCTGCTGAGCGAAGCGCCCGGCGTTCGCACGGCGGTCGTTCCGAACGCCGCGGACGTCGACTACTATCAGCCGCGGCCCGCGGACCCCCCGCCCGACGGGCGGACACTGGTCTATTTCGGGCTTCTCTCGACCGTCCCCAATGTCGACGCAGTGGTCCATTTCGTGCAGGAGATCTGGCCGCTCATCGCTGCGGCGCATCCCGATGCGCGATTGAAGATCATCGGCGGCCGGCCGCCGCCGTCGCTTCTGGCGCTGGTCGGACCGAGGATCGAGCTTACAGGCTTCGTGCCGGATTCGCGGCCGCACCTTGCGGCGGCCGCGGCGGTGGTCGTGCCGCTGCGCCTCGGCGGCGGCACCCGCCTCAAGATCGTCGAGGCCATGGCCATGGGGAAGGCCATTGTCTCGACCACGCTGGGCGCCGAAGGGATCGACGCGACTCCTGGCCGCGATATACTGATTGCCGACGAGCCCCGGATGTTCGCCGCGTCGGCGGCCCAGCTTCTGGAGGATCCGTCGCTCGCCGCGCGGCTTGGGCGCGCCGCCCGGAGGCTTGCGGTGGAACGCTATTCTTGGACGGCGGCTGCGGGCGCCCTCGACGAATTTGTCCGTCGAGTTCATCGACGCCAGGAATTCAATGCAGTCGATGAGTTCGCAATGAACCTGGCGATGATCGGCTGCGGCTTTGTTGCCGGCCCTTCAGGATCATGAAAACCTGTCGTTTTGATGTAGAATGGAAGGGCCCAAATTGAGCCGAGATGGTTCGCGCGGTTCGGATCTCGGCCACTTGGAGTGATGATGGAAGCGGGATCCGCGCTCGCCAATGTTTTGGCCGCGAGCACGTTGGAAGCTATTCAGGCGCCCGGCGCCGTCGATGCGGTCGTGGTCGGCTCGGGCGCGGCAGGAGGGCTTGCGTCGGCGCTTTTGACCGAGGCGGGCTTGCGGGTGCTCGTGCTGGAGGCCGGGTCGGCGAAGGCCGCGGCCCCGCTCCCTCAGCGACGGGGCGCGAAGGCGTTGCAACGGTTCGCCGAAGAATTTCAACGGGTGCGCGGAAACCTGAGCGCCGCTGGACGCCGTAAATCGGTTCCCGACGCGGCGGAAACGGTCGTCGGCGACCGCGACTTCGCTTACGTCACGCCTCGCGACTATCCGTTCGAGTGGGTCCGAGCGCGAAGGCTAGGCGGCCGGATGGTGGACCCCGGCCACGGGCGCCAATACTACCGGCTTGCAGCCGACGACTTTGCCCCCAGCGACGGGCGAAGCCCCGCTTGGCCGCTGATGCCGGGCGAACTCGCCCCTTGGTACGCGCTCGTGGAGCAGCGCCTCAAGCTTGCCGGCGCGCGCGATGGCGTCCCCTGGCTGCCGGACAGCGAGCTTGAGTATTTCCTTGAACCGAACGCAGATGAGATTGCGCTTCAAAGCGCGATTGCCAAGCGTTGGCCCATGTCCAAGCCGATCGTGGGCCGCTTTGCGCCTCCGCTAAGCGGCGTTGCGGCCGCCGCCAAGACGGGGCGCCTGTTTGTCCGCGATCGCGCTGTCGCGCGGAAGGTTCTCGTCCGTTCCGGGCGAGCGCATGGGATCGAGTGGGTCGACCAAAGCGGCCGCTGCGAGCGCGTCGAGGCGCCGCTGATCTTTCTGTGCGCCTCGACCCTGGAATCGACGCGCCTGCTATTGCTCTCCCTCGGCGAGCGCTCGGGCGATGAGCAGCGGAGAGGACAGCCCGAAGCCCTGGGCCGGCATCTCATGGACCATATTCGAGTGATTCTGAAGGCCTGGGCGCCGCCGCTTGCCCCTGGCGCGAAGCAAGAGCCCGGCCGATGCCTCTTCTTGCCGCGCTTCGACGCCAGGAATTTATCGATGAACCCACCGCCAGAGCGGGGCTTCGGCGTGCAAGTGTATCAATTGCCTTGGAGGGTCGGCAGTAAGTTTGGGGCCGTGTCGTTCGGCGAAATGACGCCACGGCCAGAAAACCGGGTGACGTTGGACCCTTGCCGCAAGGACGCGTGGAACATCCCGATTCTTTCGATCAGATGCGGACTGGATGAATCCGAGAAGCAGCTGGCGCGCGAGCAAACCGTCGCGCTGCGCGAACTGGCGAAGGTGGCCCGCGCGACGGTCGTGTCCGTCTCGCTCGCGCCGCCGGGGAGCGCCTGTCACGAATGCGGCACGGCTCGCATCGGGCGCCGACCCGAGCGATTCGGTGCTCGATCCTTTCAACGAATGTTGGACCGCGCGCGGGCTGTACGTCACTGACGCCGCGTCGTTCCCGTCGCAAGGCTTCGCCAATCCGACTTTGACGATCATGGCGCTCACGGCTCGCGCGTGCGGCCACGCGGTGCGATCATGAAGGCTCTCGTCACTGGCGCCAGCGGATTTCTCGGCCGGCGCGTTGTTAAAGCCCTGCTCGCCCGGGCCATTGAAGTTCGCGCGGTGGTGCGTCCGGGCGCCGATCTGAAACCGCTCGATTGGGCCTCTTCAGTGGAGGTGTTCAGGGCCGACCTTCTGCAACTCCCGCGAGCTCGCTCGCGCCTTCGAGAGCGTCGATGTGGTGGTCCACCTGGCGGCGGTGGCCTCCGGCGGAGAGGACGCGCCATTCGCGAGAACCGTGGTTGGCACGGAGCGGCTCCTGGACGCCATGGCCACGAGCGCGTGCCGAAGGCTGGTGCTGTGCAGCACCTTCTCAGTCTACGACTTCCGTTCGACGCGGGGCGTCCTCGACGAGGATTCGCCTCTCCACCAGGCCCCGGACGTCTATGCCTGCGACGGCTACACCATCTCCAAGTGGCGGCAGGAGCGGGTGACGCGACGCTTCGCCGACACGCATGGCTGGGACCTCACGGTGCTTCGCCCCGGCTTCATCTGGGGGCGCGATCGCGCCTATCTGGCGGCGCTCGGCAAGCAGTTCGGGCGCCATCATCTGGTCATCGGCCCGCTGACCCGCATGCCGATGACGCATGTGGAGAACTGCGCCGACGTCTTTGCCCTGGCGGCGACCGACCCCCGCGCTCGCGGGCAGACCTTGAACGTCCTCGACGGCCCCGGCGAGCGCATCTGGACCTACCTCTCCGACTATATGCGCGGCCGCGGCGAGCGGGGGTGGCGCGTCCCGGTCCCCTATTGGGTCGCCGTCTCCACAGCGCGGCTGGCCTATGCCACCGCCTTCAGGCGGGCGACCAAGCCGCCCAGCATCCTCATCCCGGGCCGGCTACAATCGCGGTTCAAGCCGCTCCGCTTCGAGAACCGGCGCTTGCGCGAAACGCTCGGCTGGACCCCGCCGCTCGACTATCGGCAGTGCCTCGCGCGGACCTACGGCCCACAGCCTGACGCCACGGCCGAATCGATCGATCGACGCTGCGAGCATGCCAGAGAGATATCCGATGACCAAAAGCTTTGCGCCTGACGCCATGCGGGAATCCCCGCGCATCGCCTTCTACGGAAACTTCGGCACCGGCAATCTCGGCAACGAAGCCACTTTGCAGGCGGTTATCGAGCGGATCGGGCGGCGCTTTCCCGACGGGCGCCTCATGTGTTTCTGCACCGAGCCCGAGGACGTTCGCGCGCGCCACCATATCGAGGCTGTTCGCGCGCAGGCCGTCGATCGGGTCCCTGCCGAAACGTCAGGCTCGGCCAGCCGCGGCGGGCGCTTAACGCGGATCTTCCGGATTGCGTTCAAGAGGATCCCCCTTGAGCTCGCCCACTGGGTCAAATGCTTGAACGCGCTCCGCGGCGCCGACATGCTCATTGTCCCGGGGACAGGAATCGTCTGCGACTACATGACCGGTCCGATGGGCTTCCCGTACGACATATTCAAGCTCTCGACGCTCGCGGCCCTGTGCCGGGTCAAGCTCGCATTCTTAAGCGTGGGCGTGGGGCCCATCCATCATCCGCTCAGCCGTCTGATGCTGAAATGGAGCCTTTCGCTTGCTTTCCACCGCAGCTACCGCGACCAAGCCTCGAAGCAATATCTGGAGGGGATCGGTTTCGATACGAAGCGCGATTCCGTCTGCCCCGATGTGGTCTTCGGCCTCGCCAAGGGCGCGCTCGCTTCCGGCGTTTCGAGCGCCGGCCAGAGGCGAATCGTCGGGGTCGGGATCAAGGACTACGGATCGGCGGCGCCGGACGTGCGCCAAGCCTATCTCGATGCGATGGCCGGTTTCGTATCCTGGCTCCAGGGGCAGGGTTGCGGCGTCAGGCTCCTGATTGGAGACATTCAGTACGACACCGAAGTGATCCAACAATTCGTCGACGTTCTGAAGAGCCGCGGCATACCGACCGCCCCGCCGTTTCTGATCGTCGAACCCGCGCCGACCGTCGAGGAACTCCTGCGCCAGATCGGCGAGACCGAAGCCGTGATCTCGGCGCGCTATCATAATCTCGTGATGGCGCTGATCCTCTCGAAGCCGGTCATTGCGCTCTCCGATCATGGCAAGCTCGAATCGGTCGTGACCGAATTCGGGTTGGGGCAGTACCTCCTTCCGTTGCGGAACCTGACCACGGACGCCCTGATCGACCAATTCCAGGAACTGGAGACGGACGTCGAGCGCCTGAGGCCCTCCCTGAAAGCGAAGCTGGAGTCCTATCGGCGAGCGCTCGACGGGCTGTTCGCAACGTTCCTTGGCGAATCGAACCTGACGGCTCGCGAGGCTCGAGGTCTCGGCGGTCTGATCGAATCGCCGGCTGCTCAGCTCAAAGACTGAAGGCAGCTCCGGGCCGGAAGGCGACGCACGGTCGCGCGGTCTGGAGCGTGCTTCGAGGCGCGTCGCCTGGGGCGCCGGCTCCGCAGCGCGCGGGGTGAGACGGGAATTACAAATGAAGGCTAACGGCCTGCCTGAGGCGTCCGTTTGCCGTTGGCGCTTTCACACTAGATATTGAAGTCCGCCGGACGCGTGTCCGGCCAGCATCGCCGAATCGAAATCAGGAGAGAATATGCCCTATACACATTCGCTCCCGCCCACGCCGTCTTTCGAGGGCAAGGGTCTCGTTGGGTATACGTTTGGCCCGCTGGACCAGAAAGACCTCGAGATTTATTACGTCGAGGTCGAGAAGGGCCATGACACCTTCATAGTGAGCAAGCGGATTGCTCGAACCTATTACGTTCTCTCGGGAAGCGGATATTTCACCATCGGCGACCGAAGGTACGATGTCGGCCCCGGCATGCTGGTGGAGGTGCCGACCAAGGTTGAATTTTCCTATTCCGGGACAATGAAACTCGTCGCGTTTTGCAAGCCGCGCTGGTTCGACGGCAACGACCGGCACACGAAGTGGAACCCTGACGTCGTTCAGGAAGACTTGCCTCCTCTGCCGAACAGCGAGCCGTGGAAGATTTTCGGCAAGCGGGCGATCAATGCGTATCTGGGGCTGAACGGGAGGGTATGGAAGAGGCTTCCTCCTTCAGTCGCTCATCTCCCGCCGGTTCGCTCCTACTTCGACGCGATGCATACGCTGGCGCGAAGGCACGGCGCCCGCGCCCAGGCGCCGAGCACGTATTTTCTTCGCAATCGCCCGATGCTGGAGCTGATCAGGCGTCTTGTCGAGCGCCGCGCCGGGACCGATCCGTTGCGGGTGGCGGTGCTCGGATGCAGCACCGGCGTCGAGGCCTATTCGATCGCGTGGACGATACGGTCCGCGCGGCCTGATCTGAAGCTCGTCTTGCGGGCGGCGGACATCACGAAGAAGGCGGTGGAATTCGGCCAGCGCGGCAAATACTCGCTGGTCGATCCGCAATTTACGGATTCCAACGTGTTCGAGCGAATGACCGAAGCGGAGATGACGGATCTGTTCGACCGCGAGGGCGACGTCGTCACCGTCAAGCCGTGGATTAGGGATTGCATCGAGTGGCGGGTGGGCGATGTCACCAAGCCGGAGACCATCGACGCGCTCGGCCCCCAGGACATCGTGATCGCCAGCAACTTTATCTGTCACATGCCTCCCGCAATGGCGGAGGACTGTTTGCGCAACATCGCGCGCCTGGCGCGCCCGGGCGGATATCTCTTTGTCGTTGGGATCGATCTCGACGTCAGGACAAAGGTCGCGGACGATCTCGGATGGCGCGCGGTGGACGAACTCCTCGAGGAAATTCACGACGGAGATCCTGTCATGAAGACCTTCTGGCCGTGGAGCTATGTGGGTCTCGAGCCGTTGAACAAGAAGAGAGCGGACTGGAAGCGCCGCTACGCGGCCGCCTTTCAGGCGCCTGAGGCCAGGAACTCCGGCGAGCCTGCTAATCGCGATGCTTCCCGCAAGGTGGCCGCGCCAACCGAATACGCCGAGTGAAGCCGCTCCGAAGGGCCCGCGGCCAAGGTCCCAAAAATGCATGATCTGAAGGAAAGAACAATCCGCGGCGGGGCGGCGCGGGTCGCCTCGCAGGTGGCGAGCCTGGTGCTGCGCACGGGCGCCCTCGTCGTGCTGGCTCGGCTCCTGGACCCGAAGGATTTCGGCCTGGTCGGCATGGTCACCGCGTTTACCGGCATCTTGAGCTGGTTTCGGGATTTCGGGCTGTCGGCGGCGGCCGTGCAGCGGGTGGACATCACCACGGACCAGCACTCGACCCTCTTCTGGATCAACGTCCTGTTCGGGGCGCTGCTCATGCTGGTGACGGCGGCCGCGGCGCCGGCCATCGCCGCTTTCTACCATGAACCGAGCCTTGTCTGGGTGACGGTCGTGCTCGGCGCGGCCTTCCTGTTCAACGCGGTGGGAATTCAGCACTCCGCGCTGTTGCAGCGGCAGATGCGCTTCACCGCCATGGCGGTGATCAGCCTGGCGTCGCTGCTGGCGGGCACCGTGGTCGCCATCGTCGGCGCCGCGATCGGGTACGGATACTGGGCGCTGGTCGCTTCGTCGGTGATGAGCCCGCTCGTCGCCAGCGTCGGTTTCTGGCTGGCGACGGGCTGGGTCCCGGGGGCGCCGCGCCGGCGCTCCGGCATCCGCTCGATGATGCACTTCGGGGGGACCCTCACGCTGAACGGCATCGTCGCCTATGTCGGCTTCAACGCCGACAAGGTGATGATCGGACGGTTCATGGGCGTCGACGCGGTGGGCATCTACGGACGGGGTTTCCAGCTCATCAACATGCCGATCGACAACCTGAATGCGGCGGTGGGCGAGGTGGCTTTCTCCGCGCTCTCCCGGGTGCAGAACGATCCGGTTCGTCTCAGAAGCTACTTTCTCAAGGGCTTCTCGTTCGTCCTCGGGCTGACCTTGCCGATCACGATCGCCTGTGCGCTGTTTGCCGACGATCTCGTGCTTGTCCTTCTGGGGCCGAAGTGGCTTGCCTCGACCGAGATCGTCCGCCTGCTCGCGCCGACCATCGCGGTGATGGCCGTCATCAGCCCGATGGGATGGCTCATCTCCTCGCTCGGGCTGGTGCGACGGAGCCTCAATATTGCGCTCGTCTTCTCTCCCCTGATGATCCTGGGCTGCCTCATGGGACTGCCGTATGGCGTGACGGGCGTGGCGTTCGCCTATTCGGCGGTCATGGTCCTGTGGGTGGTTCCCCATGTCGCGTGGTGCGTGCATGGGACCGCGATTTCGCTGCGCGATGTCGCGGCGACCGTGTTCCGCCCGCTTGCCTGCGGGATTGTCGCGGCAGCGGCCGGCTACGCGGCGCATCTCGCGTGCGGCGACGTCCTTCCGCCGCTGCTGAGGCTTGTGCTCGAGAGCGGCGTGCTGGTCGTGACGTTCTTCGCCATGCTGGTGTTCGTCGCTGGCCAGAAGGCGCTCTATGCCGATCTCCTGCGCGGGTTGGGCAGGGGCAGGCCGGCTGAGGACTACGCGAGCACCCCGGCCTGAAACCTTTCGAGCGCAACGCCCATGGACGGCGCTGGCCGCCGAGTTGCTCCCCGATCCGCCGAAAGGATCGCCGGCTCGTCTCCGCGCCTCTATTCCGCGTTGATGCGGCCTGAGAACATATCATGAACAAAAGCCCGCGAGGCGCAGAAGATGCGACTACCGCGCTGGGCCGGAGCCTATGGGTTCAGCGCCTGACGAGGCCGTCGAGCCGGAACGGCGTCAGGGGTAGGGTGGTCCAGCAGCTCAGGCCCATGAGCGAACGGGTCAGGCCGGCCGCCATCGGCGAACGCCGTCGCCAGGCTCACCGCGATGGGCGCGCGAAGTCGGGCGCTGGGGCGCCGGGTCCTTGGCTGTCTCGAACAGCCGTTTCATGGGGACGTGGAGGGCGGCCCGCGCCGCCTGGCTTTTGATTGCTCGCAGTGACCGTCGCCCTTCGCAGCGGAAATGAAAGCGAGTACCGGCCGATTTCGGCGGCTACGATAACGAACGCCACCCACAAGAATTCGAAGCCGCGCATCCACAGGCTTTCGAAGAAATCGTAGAGGATCATGAAGAGAACAAACGAAAGCAGGAATCGCGCCCGAACCGGGTCGCGGTCTGCGACGCGCCCGACGGCGTGAAGGGTCGCCAGGATGAAGACCAAGAGGAAAGCGAAGCCGGCGTACCCCATCTCCAGCATCGTGTCATAATAGCCGTTGTGGGAGTTGGGCATACTCTTAACCCAGCCTGGCGCAGTAAGACTGGGCGAACTAGGCACCAGCCAAAAGGATTGATACCCCCAACCGATGATTGGACTGTGCTCGATCTGGGTTTTCGCGAAATCCCAGATCGTTGTACGGCCCGTCAGACTCGAATCATGGTAAAGTATATAAGATATACGTTCCATGAGGCTGGACTGAGATACGCTGGACAACAGGATGTAGCAAAGCGGTAACGCTAACAGGATTAGGGCGGGAGACATGCGCGTCACCCTCCTCGCGAGCAACGTAAACCAGGCCAGGAACGGACAGGCCAGGGCCAGACCAAACGCGGTCTTCGAATCGCTCTTGAGGACCAGGAAAACGGCGATGAGCCATGCAGACGGCGCCGAAAGCCCGACGCCAGCCTCGTTGAGACAATTCATACAGCGACAGCAGGAAGCCGGCGGCTGCACATTCTCCCAATTGATTTTTTGTCGGAAAGTACCCCGGATAGCCGATTTTCACCAGCGCCTGGCCGTACATGACGACTTGCGAGGAGCCACCCAATACGAAGAACAAGTTCAAGATCAAAGCCAACGCGAAGCATAGAAACAGAGCGCGTATCATATCGACTGTTCGACCTGCAAGCATCGCAGGCAGAACAATCGATGTAATAACCATCGCTTGCTGAAGAAATCGAACGAACGAGTGTCCTGGGCTTAAGGCCCACAAAACGCTCGCTCCTGCAAAGGCGAGATACGCAAAAAGGCAGATGATGTGGGGAGGCAAAGTCAGGCGAGAACGGTTTTGCACGGCCAACATGACCGAAACCGCAGCCAGGGCGGGCCAGAAAATTCTTGGCCCCAGGCTGCCATCGCTTCCGGTAAGGACGGCCTCAGCCGAAGGTGGATCTAAATAGGTAAGTAATGGCGTCACCATCACAGCAAAGCAGCACGCCAAGATCGGAATGATCGCGAATTTGTCAATCATTCCCGTAGGCTTTGGGCCGCCGAGCGCCGCGGCAGGCGGCGTGCGACGGCTTGGTCGCGCGGTGAACCGGCGGCCGCGGCCGGCTTCCGACGGCGTCAAATAAAGGTTCTGGCTCATTATATCGGGTTATAGTCTCTCGGGCTTAAGCTTTCCACCAGGTCGTACCGTTCATGTCTGGCGAGCCGGTCGATGCGGGACAAATTTGCCGAGGCGCGGAATACGATCGAGGCACGGCGGCGATCTGACAGCACAAGATGGCGACACTGCGCGCCGAAATCAACATCTTCGCAAAGAAAAATCGGTTGCGGCTATCGGCGATTCTCAAGGCTGGGTGAACAGCGTCCCCGCGTCGTAGCGCGCCTTGGCGGGCAGTGTGTAGAGTGGCGGCGACCCGGTCGGATCCACCCATGGCCAGGCATATCCTTTCCCCGCGCCAAAGAAGGCTGGCTTTTGAACGAGATAAAGAGAATTGGGGAGGGCGTGATTGCTGTTATTCGGGTCCCAGCTCACCGTATTGTTGAGGAAGTCGTAGTTGCCGTGCGCTATCGTCGTCCCCGGCGGAGTGGAGAAGGTAAAATCGGCTTTGGGATCATGCGTTCCCGGCGGATATCGCTGATCGTCCGTATATCCTAAGAGAAAGACGGCCGCGCGTTGGGTGAAGTTCACGCCGTGATAAGTCCAGCCGCTCATGTGTCCCGGCGTGCCGAGGACATTGCCGATAAAGGAATGCCAGTACGTGTAGATATGCGTGGCGGCTGCGCGTAGCGGGCCGTTGCCCCCGGGAATTGGCAAGCCATTGATGTCATCGATTGTCGCCTCGTCGAATGGGTTTGTGAATCGAGAACGATATCCTGTCGACCAGTTGCGAAAATAGGTGCTGTAGATAGTGTTCCCATGGGTGAAGTCGCTGTCCATGTTGAAGCCCCAATTGCCCTCGAACAGCATGTGGTGCCCGCCGACCATGTGAGAATTGTTGAGCCCGACCTCCTGCCACCGATCGGCGCCAAGAAAGGAATGAGGGCTGTTGCAGCAGATATAGCCATCGTCCATGTAATTGTAGGCGGTCACCGAGCCGGCTCCGGCGCCGCGCGACACCATGACTTTGTTGCATCGGATCGAAACGCCGTTCTCGATCAGAATCTCGGATGAGCCCTTCGACAGGCTGATGTTATAGCCGGCGCCGCCGGGCTCGCACCACGCGCCGTCATGGATATAAAACTGCTCCAGCTGAATTCGGAACGAGGCGTCGACCGCCATGCACTCGCCTGACCATTGCGTGCATTCCACCCGATAGGCCCACGAATTCGCCGCCCATTCGAACCGAAGTTGCCCGCTGTCGGCGCCGGAGAGCGTCATGTTCTCGACGCCGGCGTTGGTCGTGTGCGCCATCCGATAGCGAGACAGCTGGGCGGTGTGGCTGGTTCGATAGGAGATGGTGACCGGCGAATCGAAGGTGATCGTGTTCCCGCTGATCGCCGATATCTTATGATGTTCGGAGGTTGGCCGGTCGTAGCGCGAAAACCAGGTGAAGGCGGTGTTGCCGCCGCCACACCCGGCATTCGTGCAATTCGCCAGGGTCGTCGTCCGGAGAGGCGGGCCAGTGCATGTTGTATGTCACTCGATAGTCGGGCGCCGCCCAGATCCGATCTGTTCTCCCGAGATCAGGCATCCACCGAGCCCCGGACAACTCGTCGAGGAGCACGATCTGGCCGACCGAGAATCCAGCGGCGCTGGCCACTTGGATCGAATGGGACCCGGCCGCTGCATCGGCGGTCAGATCCGTCGAGACCGTGTCGTTGTTCCAGCGTTCCGGGCCCACGACGATCATCGGGGTGGGGCTGGCGCCGCAGGCGCCGGAGCTCCTGGGACTGAGCGGCTTGCAGCCGTCCGTCCGCTGCATGAGCGTGCATGTCGCGGCGCCCGCGCATGGCCCCGCGCCGCGCAGGGTTACGCCTCGGTTAAGCAGGACATAGCGGCCCTCGCCAACCGTGAACGCGCCGGCCGAGAGCAAAACCACTTGGCCTGGCGGGCAGGCCTCGATGGCCCCCTGGATATTGGCGGTGTCGTCTTTGCCGGCGCCGAGCGGGCTCAGCGTTTTGCAAACCGTGGTCCGATTGGGGATGCCTCCGACGGAAAGCATCCCGGCCATCTGCCAGTTTGCGCTGGCGTCGCGGTCGGCCGGAAGGATGGCGCCGCCCAGTGTCGCATGCGCGGGGCCGACAAACAGCAGCGAGAGGACGAGAGCGAACGAAGACCCGCGAACGCCAGGCATTGGAATATCCCACAAGAAGCTCGTATTCGTGGGTGGCCTTCCGTTTGGCGTCCTCGAATAACCCGGAGTGACCTGACGTTCGCCGCCGGCGGTTGTTTCGATCCCTCGCAGTTCCGACGATCAGAGCGCAACCAAGAATATGGGCCGCAACAACGCCGCGGCCTTCCAGGTGATATCGTCGGCGGCGGCGAACAGAGCCGGGCTCTTGGCGCATCTTGCCTCGCCCAGTCAAGAGGCAAACGCTCCCAAACCAGTAAACCAGAATAATGCAAACGCCCCATAGAAATTCTGGTCGAGTACAGAACAAAATCCGGCCGTTGCAGTCAGAGAATTGACCATCGGAGGTCCCGCTCGGCGGCAATTGCGATCTGAAAATTTTGCTCGTTCGAACTTGGGGCAGCGTTATAATTTCGGTGACGCGCTCGATCGGAGCCGGACTATGCGCCCGCAGCCGTAGGCTTCACTCCGCTCTGGCAGACCTCTCAGAGTCTGTCCGAGAACATCCCGCGGGATTGCATAGTTTTCGCAGCATGAGGCGGATGGAGGCGAGGCGCAGGAAGGCGAGGGCCTTGTGGTCGCGACATTCCCAGTCCTTGGCCAGTCGTCGGCAGCGGCCGAGCCAAGCGAAGGTGCGTTCGACGATCCAGCGCTTGGGCAATGCGACGAACCCTGTGGCTTGATCCGATCGCTTGACGATCTCGACGTTGACGCGCGCCAGAATCCGGTTCACCGCGCTCTGGAACTCCGGTCCCTGGTAGCCGCCGTCGGCATAGAGCTTGATCAGGAACGGAAAGCCGCCGAACAAGCTCGCCATCAGCAGCGCGCCGCCGTCGCGGTCCTGGACGTCGGCGGCATGCACGATGGCGTGCATCAGCAGGCCCTGCGTATCGACAAGGATGTGGCGCTTCCTGCCCTTGATCTTCTTGCCTGCGTCGTAGCCCGTCGGATCAATCGCAGGGGCGAGCAATTCGCCCAGGGCGAGTTCGTCAGGCTGCCCGCCTTCTTCATGCTCGCGCCGACGTTTGCCGATAGCGATGAATGCCCAGCATCATTCCGTCTGCGTCGCCGTCCTTGCGTCTTCCAGGGCTTTCCGACCGCGTGCTCGCGCCTTAAAGGTCCGGGAGCTGACGCGATCGAGCAAGTCGACGATGTCCTTGAGGCTAGCTCTCGGAATGCCCTGCGTGATGAATACGATCCGTGTCCGGCGATCGCTGTCAGGCCAACGGTCGAGCCACGTCATTGTGTGCAGGAGGTGCTGCGCGCCCTAAATCACCGCCGGTCGGCCCGGTTCCTCGGCGATGTTTACGAGTTCCCTTGACCCGCAGAAGTCCAGCGCCAAGATTTCTGGGCGATCCCGTCCAGCAGAAACTGCGCCTCCCCGCGCGTCAGGGGAGTCTCGCGCATGAGCACGAAATTCTCGATTCCTCGGCCCTGGAGATCGTGACTGTGGACATCGCGCGCATGATCATGCCCTTGATGATCATGATCGTTGCCGCAAGCGTCATGATCGCGCGCATCGTTCTGATACGACCGGACGTTGAGCCATGGCCGGGGATCCGCCCCTGGGTCGGCGGGGTCGAAACCCGGAGATGCGAGCAACTTGGCGACTACCGCCGAGGACCAGTCGACCTCCGCGATCTCGGCTGACGGGTTAAGTCGACGAAGATCGAGCCGAATCCGCACCAAGGCGTTTTGCCGGTCGCCGCTGACCAAATCGAGTTTTGTTATTCGAATCTGGTCCGCGAGCGCGACCTGCCGAAGCAACTCTTCGTGCGCTCCCGAGGTTCCGGACCAGTTGACGGCATCGACGAGCGTCAGAACGCCCGCAACCCGGTAGAGCCCGTCCAACGTCGGCTCCGATAGGAACGCCTGAAGGACCGGGCCCGGCTCGGCGAGGCCCGACGTCTCGATCACAACGTTGTCGAAGTCGGGGATCTCGCCAGCCTGTCTGGCATGATACAGGGAGTTTAGCGTGCCGATCAGGTCGCTTCGAACGGTGCAGCAAAGGCAGCCGTTCTCGAGCACCACGACAGAGTCGGAACTGTGCGCGAACAGCTGGTGATCGAGACCAACCTCGCCGAACTCGTTGACCACGACCACCGTCTTCGAGAGCTCCGGAGAACGCAGCGCGCCGTTGATCAGAGTCGTCTTCCCGCTCCCGAGAAACCCCGTGACCAGGGTCACCGGAATCCGCCTCTTGATTTCGGTCAACGGGCGTTCGACGGACATCGAGGGTGTCCCTCAGAAGACTTCGCAGCCGGGAAGGCCACAGGAGATCAGCCGATCCGACGGGAAGTTCGTAATAATCTCGCACCCATCCTTGGTGACAACGACTTCCTCCTCAATCCGCGCAGCCCCAGACCCGTCGTCCGCGCCTTTCCACGTCTCGAGGGCGAACACCATACCCTCGACCAACGGGCGGTTCTGTCCGCGGAAGCGTTTAGAGAAGATGGGCCGTTCCCACAGGGACAGGCCGACGCCGTGGCCGTATTGCAACAGGAAGGCCTCGGCCTCGTCTCGATAGCCGAATTCCTGAGCGTCTGGCCAAACGGACGCAACCTCGTCGGGCGTGACGCCGGGACGGATCATATCGATTGAGGCGCTGATCCATTTCGACGCCGTCTCATAAGCGTCGACCTGGTGCTTGTTCGGTTCGCCGCAGATGAAAGTGCGGTAATAGCAGGTGCGGTATCCGTTGAATGAATGCATGATGTCGAGGAAGATCATGTCTCCCGGCTGGATCATTCGATCCGAAAATGTATGCGAATGCGGCCGCCCGCGACGTCCCGACACGGAGTTCACGCATTCGACCCGCTCGGCGCCCATGCGGAACAATCTGTCATTGGCGATTGCGACGAGTTCATTCTCCTTGGCGCCGGGACGGATCGCGCGAACGATATCAACATAAGTCGCGTCGACCATCGACGCAGCCACCTTGAGCAATTCGATCTCGTCGTCGGTCTTGACCTCGCGCGCATCGAGCAGCGCCTGCTGACCATCGACGACTTCAATTCCCTCGGCCTCGAGAGCGCGGAGCATGCCGATCTCCATCATGTCGATGCCGAGCGGCTCTTTGTCGATGCCATAGTGGACCAGCGCCTTCTTGATCTGTTTGGCAAAGTCGTGCTGTGCGTTCATCGACGGGGGGATGGCGCCCTGCATCGTGGTGATGGGCGCGGCGACGTTGTCGGAGATCCAGGGCGAGGAAATCCGCTTGGCGGGCGGCGCCGGGTCCCACAGGAAGGGCTTGCCTTCCGCAGGGCAGAGCGCATAGCGGAAGAACTTGTCGCGCGCCCATTCGCCGATATAAGTCGCGGTGACGTAGCGGATATTGTCGAAATTGAAGCAGAGCACCCCGCCAAGGCCTGCATAGCGTATTGCGTCTTGCGATCGCTTCAGCCGTTCGACGGAGAGGCGATGATAGTCGACCCCCTGTTCCCAGTCCTTGGCCATCATGCCCCAGGCAGCAGTTGAATGCGGACTATTGTATTTCACCGGGTCCTCCCTTGAACGCTGCAAGTGGACGTGCGCCCTCAAACGTCTGACCCAAATTCCTCGGCCCAGTCGCGCGTTTCGAGGATTTGCTTGAGCCGCGAAAGGAAAGCGGCCGAATACGCGCCGTCGAAAGCCCGGTGATCGAAACTCTGCCCGATTAGGCCGGTCATGCGCGGCGCAATGAAGTCGCCCTCCTGCGTCGAGACAACCGCGGGCTTCAGGCGGATCGCGTCGGCGGAGAGAATGCTGACCTGCGGCGCACTGATGATCGGCATCGTGAATGTCGTGCCGAACGCCCCGTTGTTGCTGATCGAATAGGTGCCGCCGGAGAGATCGTCAGCAGAAAGCTTGCCCGCCTTCGCCTTATCGATCTGCCTGCGGATCGCCTTGGCGAGCCCGATCAAGGTCAGATCGTCCGCGCCGCGCACGACGGGGACGACGAGACCGTTGTGATCGAGATCGACCGCAATGCCAAGATTGATGTTGCGCGACAGCGTGAGCGCTTTGCCGTCGAAGCGTGCGTTGACCTGGGGGAAAGCGGCAATTGCGAAGCAGGTCGCGCGTGCGATGAAAGGCAGATAGGTGAGCGCGATTCCGTGCGCTCTCAGGCATGTCTCTTTGTGCTTCCTTCGCACGCGATCGACCGCGGTGAAGTCAACCTCGATCGCCTGGAACACGTGCGGGATCGTGCGCCAGCTTTCGGCGAGCCGCTCCCCGGTTCGCTGCCGCACTGTGTTCAACGCGATGACATCGCCGTCCTGAACCGACAACGGGTAGGGCGTCGGAGAAGGGGCTACTGGCGCGGCGGGCGGACGCGCCGCTATCGCAGCGCGCACGGCCGCCCCATCGATCCGCTTTTCGCCTCGCCGCTGGGCTTCCCTCGCGAGCCCGGCGAGGTCGAGACCGTTCTCCGCAATCAGCCGGCGCGCGACGGGTGTAAAGATGACGCCGTTCGGCCCCTTCGCGGGGCCAAATCGATTTGTTGGGGTCGAGACCTCCTCGAAGGGTGAGCGCCATTGCTCAGCCTGTCTGGCGGAAGCCTCGGTCCGCGGCGAAACCTTCGCGGAACCATCGCCGACGACAGCGACGACTTCGCCAACTTTCGCAGTGATCCCGGGGCCGACGCGGATTTCCGACAGGCGGCCGGCGACGGTCGCCTGCACGTCGATCGTGACTTTGTCCGTCTCGACTTCGAACAGATTGTCGCCTTCTTTGATTTCGTCGCCGACCGACTTGAACCAGGCGAGAATCTTGCCCTCCGCAACCGTCTCGCCGAGTTGCGGCATGATGATCGTCGAGCCCATGGATCTATCCGTTCAGCACGCGACGCACGGTGTCGACAATTCGCGCGGCGCTCGGAAGCGCCAGGTCTTCGAGATGATCGGCGGCCGGCAGGGGGATGTGCGGCGTGGTGATGCGGACGATCGGCCCGTCGAGATCCCAGAAAGCTTCATCGGCGACAATAGAGGCGATCTCGGCGCCCCAGCCGCAGAGGCGCGGATTTTCTTCCACGGTGAAGAGCCGACCCGTCCTGGCGACGGAGCCGAGGATCGTCTGGGTGTCCAGCGGCACAAGCGAGCGCACGTCGATCACTTCGGCGTCCACGCCGTATTCGCGCTGCAGGATCTTCGCGGCTTCGAGGGCTCGCGGGACCATCAGCGCGAGAGCCACGATGGTGCAGTCGCGGCCCGGGCGCAGGGTTCGGGCCGTTCCAAGCGTGTCGACGATCTCGCCCTCCGGCACTTCGCCCTTAACCGCGTAGAGCGCCTTGTGCTCGTGAACGATCACCGGATTGGGATCGCGCACCGCTGCCGCCATGAGTCCGATGACGTCTACGGGCGACGAGGGCGCGACGACCTTCACGCCCGGAATCATCATCGTCCAGTTCTCGATCGACTGTGAATGCTGGGCGCCGAAACGCACGCCGCCGCCGTTGCCGGTCCGGATGACCAGCGGACAGGACAGCTGACCATTCGACATGTACCTGAGCTTCGACATTTCATTTGCGACGTAGTCGAAGCATACGGCAAGGAAGTCAGAGAACATGATTTCCGCGATCGGCCGCAATCCCGTCATCGCGGCGCCCATCGCAGCGCCGAGAATCGCCTGTTCGGAGATGGGCGTATCGCGCACTCGCCGTGGACCAAATTTTTCGTAGAGGCCTACGGTCGTCTTGAACACGCCGCCGGCCTTGGCGACGTCTTCGCCCAGGAAGACGACGCGCTCGTCGCGCTCCATCTCCTGTGAAATGCCGCGCGCAACCGCGTCGCGGTAGGTCAGTTCCGCCACGCCCAGCCTCCGTCCGCATAGACGTCCGCA
>CAVULN010000003.1:0-32936 GCA_963742305.1 uncultured Alphaproteobacteria bacterium | reverse complement strand
ACTGACCCGGCTTGAAGATGGTTTCGGGGTCAGGCGTTCGTCAAGTTTCGAGGTTTCTCCTTTGCGGGTTTGGCGGCTTTCGCCGAGCTGTTCTTGAAGCGGAAGCTGTCGTTTCCGGTTTCGAGAATGTGACAGCGATGGGTGAGACGATCGAGCAGCGCGGTCGTCATCTTCGGGTCACCGAACACGGTTGCCCATTCGCCGAAGCTGAGATTGGTGGTGATGATGACGCTGGCGCGCTCGTAGAGCTTGCTCAAGAGATGGAAGAGCAACGCTCCGCCGGAGGCGCTGAACGGCAGGTAGCCCAGTTCGTCGAGGATGACGAGGTCGGCGTGGGTGAGGCGCCCCGCGATCTGTCCCGGTTTTCCCTGAAGCTTTTCCTGCTCGAGGGCGTTGACGAGATCGACGGTGGAGAAGAAGCGGACGCGCTTGCGATGATGCTCGATGGCCTGGACGCCGATCGCCGTAGCGAGATGCGTCTTGCCTGTGCCGGGACCGCCGACCAGGACGACATTGTGGGCGTCTTCCAGGAACTCGCAGCGATGGAGCTGGCGCACCAGCGCCTCGTTGACCTCGCTGCTGGCGAAGTCGAAGCCGGCAAGGTCGCGATATTTCGGAAAGCGGGCGGCCTTGAGCTGATAGGCCGTCGATCTCACCTCTCGGTCGGCCGTCTCCGCTTTCAGAAGCTGCGACAGGATCGGAACAGCGGCTTCGAAGGCGGGGGAGCCTTGCTCGGTCAACTCGCCGACGGCCTGAGCCATGCCGTGCATCTTCAGGGTTCGTGAGCCATGATGACGACGGCGCCGGCGGCAGGATTATGACGCATGGCGCGCCTCCCGGGCTTGGCGCAGCGCGTCGTAGGGTCGATCGGCTTGCCGTCGACCAGCCGGTGCAGCACATTCAGAATATGCGTCTTCGTTGGCGCGCCGGCCTCCAGCGCCAGTTCGACGGCGGCGAGCACGGCTTGCTCGTCGTGCTGGAGAACCAGGGCGAGGATCTCGACCATCTCGCGGTCGCCGCCCGGCGTCTTGAGAATGCGCTGTTGTAAGGCCCGGAAGGCCGGCGGGAGTTCGGCGAATGGCGCGCCGTTGCGCAGGGCTCCAGGCTTGCGTTGAATGACCGCCAGATAGTGCCGTGCTCTTCCGTTCGTGAGAGCGGGCAAAAACGCGCCGATGCTCGCAGACGACTTGTCCCTCGGCGGCGACAACGATGCGTTGGGGATAGACTCGTACGCTGACTGGACGATTGGCGAAGGAGGCCGGCACGCTGTAGCGATTGCGGTCCAGATGGATCAGGCACGTCGGCGAGACGCGCTTGGCGTATTCGACAAAGCCGTCGAACGTCCTGGAAAGCGACATCAAGTGCTGCGCTTCTTCCGCCCAGGCATCCGCGACCGTGCCAGCTTGCGAGCCGTGCGGCGTCAATGCCCAAAGTTCTCGGCATCGCGTCTCCAGCCAGTCGTTTAGCGCGTCTAGAGAAGGGAAGTGCGGCATGGGCTGCCAGAGCCGATGGCGGGCGTCCTGGACGTTCTTCTCGATCTGCCCCTTCTCCCACCCGGAGGCTGGATTGCAGAACTCGGCCTCAAACAGGAAGTGGCTGACCATCGCCGAGAAACGGGCGTTGACCTGGCGCTCCTTGCCGCGGCCGATCTTGTCGACGGCCGTTCGCATATTACGGGATGGACGTCTCCCGCTTTCCTGCCAGCATTGCCTGGCACAAAGGAGGGAAACATGTCGCTTGAACTACTCGCCATCGATCTCGGGAAGCGCTCGTTTCACTGTCATAGCATCGACAGCGATGGGGTTATCCTGTCGCGGAAGGTGAGCCGCGCCAAGCTGCTCGAGACGATCAAGGAACTCGCTCCGAAAGCTGTCACTATGGAAGCTTGCGCCAGCGCCCATTTCTGGGGTCGGCGCTTTCTGGCCGATGGACGCCGGGTTCTGCTGATCAATCCCTGGTTTGTGAAGCCGTTCGTGAAGGGATCCAAGAACGACGCTGCGGACGCAGAGGCCATTTATGAAGCCGCCTTGCGCCCTACAATGAGATTCGTCCCAGTCAAATCCACCGAGCAGCAGGACTTGCAGTCGCTTCATCGCGCGAGGGAGCGCATCGTCTGCGCACGAACAGCGCTCATCAACCACATGCGCGGGCTTCTGGGCGAGTATGGAGTCATCCTACCCCAAGGCGCATGGCGGTTCCTTAAGCAGGCGCAAGAGGCCATCGCGGCCGCTGACCTTTCCGATCTGGCGCGGGGTCTCTTCGTCGACCTGTTTGATGAACTTCGCGCTCTCGATCTCCGGCTCGACAAGCTCGACCGGCAACTCCTCGGCCTTTGCCGGACGAACGAAGCCTGCAAGCGGCTCTCGAAGCTGCCTGGCGTCGGGCCCGTGATCGCCACAGCGCTCGTCGCAGCGGTCGACGACGGCCGGCACTTTCGTTCAGGGCGGGAACTTGCGGCCTGGATCGGCCTTGTGCCGCGCCAGTATACGACTGGAGGCAAGCCCCGGCTCGGCGGAATAGGCCGACGCGCCAATCACTATCTCCGACGTCAGATGATTCACGGCGCCCGCGCCGTCATGTTTAGACTGACGAAGCACGAGGATCGCCGGTCCCAGTGGCTGAAGAGGATCGCGGCGAGGCGAGGCTTTAATCGGGCGATCGTTGCGCTCGCCAATAAGACGGCAAGGATCGCCTGGGCCGTGCTCACCCGTAAGGAGGACTATTTGGCTGCCGCATGACCGCCGCGCCTCGGCGCTGACGGCGGAGGCCGTCTTGGATGCGAGGTGACACCTGATGGTTCGTCGGCAAGGACCGCAACTTCCGAGCCTGATCTACGACAAGGCCTTCGAGGCCGATCATGTTATGAGGCCGGAAGCCGCGGACTCCCATCAAGGCCAGGGGCGCACAGTCGTCCCGCAACAGGCCGGATAGATTCGTGCATTCCTGCCGCCGCCGCCAACAGAGCACCTTGCGTGGGAGACGTCCATAGATTGTCGTAGATGCCTCGGCGGGGAACGCCGCCTAGCACGCGGAAGGCGTGGTTATGAGCGTCGAACAGCATCTCGTGGGTCTGCTGCGGATAGGCCCGGAGGAAAAAGGCGCGGCTGCAGGAGAGCTTGACGTGAGCGACCTGCAGCTTGGTTCGCTCGCCGCCGATGATCGCCCAATCTTCCGACCAGTCGAACTGGAACGCCTCGCCCGGCAAAAACGCCAGCGGCACGAACACGCCGCGGCCGCACGTCTTCTGTTCCTGTTGCCGAGCGGCCTTCCAGTCGCGAGCGAAGGCCGCCACGCGATTGTAGGAGCCGTCGTAACCGAGAGCGGCCAGATCGGCGTGCAATTGCTTGGTCGTCCGCTTCTGCTTGCGGGACTTCCCCGCCTCTTGTCGCAACATGTGCGACAGTTTGTCAGCGTGCGGGTCCAGCTTGCTCGGCCGGTCAGGGACGCTGAACTTCGGCTCCTCGCGGTCAGAGCGCAGATACTTGCGGACCGTGTTCCTCGACAGCCCCGTGCGCCGCGATATCTCCCGGATCGAAAAATGATCTCGATAATGCCAGCGCCGGATGACGCTCAATAACTCCATGTGATCACTCCGATGCCCCCTGCCAAGGCCAAGAGGGCGAGGTTCGAACATGGGTCAGTTCTCGGTGGAAAAACCCGTGGCGCCCGGTCAATTCTCAGTGGAAATCAACATCCTCTGCCCATAGCGAGAGAGCAAAGGCGCTCGATTTCGTGTTTGTCGGCACCTGGACCTCATGATCGAGATGGGTGGTAAGCTGCCGGCGCTTGGAGAGGTTCTTGAGCTTCTCCTCCACGTACTTGCGACACATTGAGGGGTCGTCGCCTGCGAGGCTATTCACCCAGAAGCCGCCTGGCGCGTCGGCGTGAAAGCGAATCCCAAGGGAGAGATCTTCCTTGGAATGGCCCGGGCCACGAACATTGATCCACGGACCGTTGGTCTTCCCCTTGAGATTTGCAGCTAGAGCGTGATGAGATTAGGCTTGGTATCCTGCATTGGTGAAGTAGTTTGCGCATTCTTCGGCGGTGTAGGCGCCGAGCAGTTCGCCCACCGCGGCGGTGAGGGTTTCGATTGTTCGGGCGGCGGCTTTGCGCAAGAGATGCTTGAGCTTGGCGAAGACCTGCTCGATTGGGTTCAGGTCAGGAGAATATTTGGGCAGGAAGAAGAGCTTGGCGCGGGCCGCCCGGATCGCCCGGCGGATGGCGCCGCCTTTGTGGCTGCCGAGATTGTCCATGATCACCAGATCGCCCGGCTTGAGGGTGGGCGCGAGCACCTTCTCGACGTAGGTCTTGAACGCCTCGCCATTGATTGGGCCATCGAGCAGCCACGGCGCTTCAATCCGGTCGCAGCGAAGCGCGGCGACAAAGGTCATGGTTTTCCAATGGCCGTGGGGAGCGCTGGCCACCAGCCTTTCGCCCCGCGGCGCCCAGCCGCGAAGCGGCTCCATATTGGTCTTCGTCCAGGTCTCATCAATGAACACCAGACGCTCGGGCTCGATCTGGTCCTGACGCTTCTTCCATTGCGCCCGCCTTCGCGCGACGTCGGGCCGTTCGCGCTCGCTCGCCACGACGCTTTTTTTTGAAACTGAGCTTCTCCGCGTGGACGAAATTCCACACCGAGCGATAGTCGACCTTGAGCCCGCGCCCGGCGAGTTCCGCCACCAGCCCGCGCAGCGTGAAGGCTCCTTGCCGAATGCGCTCGGACAGAAAGGCCGCGTGCCCGTCGCGGATCGCCTTCGGCTTGTGTCCGCCCATCTGGCCCGGCGCCACGCTGCCCGTCTCGTGAAACCGCCGCACCCAGTTGACGACCGTGCTGACCCCAACGCCGAACTGAGCCGCCGCTCGATGGCGCGAAAGTCCGCCGTGCAAAACCGCTCCGACCGCCCGCTCACGAAGATCGTTCGAATAAGGCCTTCCCATCCATGCTGGCCTCCTTCCAGCCAGCACCCTGAATCAGAAAATCTCCGATTTGGGAATCCCCGTCGATTCAATCCAAATTCATCCCGCTCTAGGATGCCGAGCTCGCCTTGTCGGCCCGGCGACTGAGCCAATGGCGCCCCTCGTCCCATTGCCAGGCGACGAGGCCCGGCAGCCCCAGGGCCAGCTCGCGAACCCGTTTGGTCAGGGCGACCGCCAGCGCCAGGTCCGGGGGCAGTCCGAACAGGGCGCCGAACACCACGAGACCCCCCTCCTGGGCGCCCAATCCCCCGGGCGCGATGAACGCCGCGGCCCGGACGCCGGAAACAAGGCTTTCCAGGACAAGGGCGTCGGTCAGGCTTAGGGGACTGTGAAGCAGGCGCGTCGTGAGCCAGATCTCGCCGGAGCCGACGGCCATGCCCGCAAGCCGCAGCAGGCTCGAGCGGACGAGCGCCGGGCGGCGCCGATACGTGGCGACCAGGGCGGCGTCGATCGCCTCGCCCCGGCCGGCGAAGGCGGACAGCCAAGCCTTCGGCGCGAGCCGGTGGGCGGCCCCGAGGATGACGCCGAACATGCTCTTGTGCTGGACGAGCACGAACGCGCCGATCGCGGCGGCGAACACGGCCGCGCCGGCCAGAAGCGCCCAGGCGGTTGCGGCGGTGGCGCGCCCGCCCGCTCCCGCGGCGAGCAGGATCACCCCGGCGATGACGAAAATGACCTGGGTCGCCGCGCCGACCGTGATGTCGGCGACCATGCTGGCCGCCGCCTGCGCGCCCGGAACCCCGCGCTGACTGGCGAGTCGCGCGGCGACGACGTCGCCGCCAACGCCGGCGACCGGCAACAGCGAACTCACCGATTCGCGGATCCAGCGCATCCAGACGAAGGCAAGCACGCCCGGACGCGACAGCCCGTCGAGAGACGGGCGGTCTTCCGAACGCCCTGTGACCGGAAAGAGCTCCCGCCACGAGAGGGCGTCACAAGTGAGCGGCGCGAGATGAAACAGGGTTATCGGGACGAGCCACCAGCCGAGGACCAGCATGGCGGAAGCGACCTCTGACGCGCCGCTGCCGATGATGAGAAAGACGACGAGCAGGAAGCCGAGAAACGCAGCGACAATCAGCGAGATTGATATGACGTGTCTCCCGTCGGGGCTCGCGTCGAAGACGGGGACTACGATCGCGGCGGGCAATCGTTTATCAGCAATCTTCCGAGCGGGGGAGCGCGGAGCGTCGCCCCGTGATCCCGATCGTTCCATGGATTGCCGAATTGCGATGTCTGAAGCCCCGATCCTGATCCTGCTCGCCCCGGCGGTCGGCCTGCGGGAAGCGCCGGCTCTCCCGTTGGGGTCTGACGGCGAGCCGGTGATTCTGGGGCTGAGCCTCATACGCCGGGCGGCCCTGGCGGCGCGGCGCGCCGCGTATGGGCGGGTATTCCTCCTCGGGGGAAGCGGCCGCGCGGGGCACGAGGTCGCAAGCATCGACAACTGGCGCGGCCTCGCCGCGACATTGGCCGCTTCTCCAGCCACGCTGATCATAGCGCCCGCGGCGATCCTCGCGGAGGCTGGCTGGCTCGAAAGCCTCGCCGCCGCCGGGGTCGAGCCGGCCCGCTGGGCGGCGCTCCCGAGCCGGATCGTCATGCTGTCCCCGGCGTCGGCGCGGGATGCGGCGGAGGCGCTCGACCAGGAGGGCGGCGCGCGGGACATGGCCGCGGTCGAGGGCCGGCTCGCGCGCCTTCTCGGCCTGCCTTCGCCGATCCCCGCTCCGATCGATCCCATGATGGTGCAGACGTCCGCAGACGTCCGCGCGGCGGAACGGCGGCTCCTCAGGGGGCTCACCAAGGACACCGACGGCTTCATGGCGCGCCATGTCGAGCGCCCGGTCTCGCTCTCGATTTCGCGCCGCCTGGCGGGAACCGCGATCACGCCCAACCAGATGAGCCTGATTTCAATTTTGGTCGGAATCTGCGGCGGGCCGTTTTTCCTGTCGTCGCGCCCTCTGATGCAGACCATTGGGGCGCTCCTGTTTCTGGCCCATTCGATCCTCGACGGCTGCGACGGCGAACTGGCGCGGCTCAAATTTCAGCAGTCGCGCTGGGGCGGGGTCCTCGATTTCTGGGGCGACAACGTCGTTCATTCGGTGATTTTCGGCTGCATGGGCGTTGGCTGGAGCCTGTCCTCGGGCTCGGTCTGGCCGCTCGCGCTCGGGCTCGCGGCGGTCCTCGGAACCCTGGGGTCGGCCGGCTTCGTCTATTGGCGGCTCATGCGCTTCAAAGACGACGGCGGCTCGCTGTTCACCTCGGTCGCGGCTTCGCCCGAGCGCCCTCTGGCGCGCCTGCTCGATTCCGCCGCGCGCCGCGATTTCATCTATCTGGTGCTTCTGCTTGCGCTTTTTGGCAAATCGAGCTGGTTTCTGGTCCTGGCGGCGATCGGGGCGCCGACCTACTTTGCGCTTGTGCTGTTCGCGGCGCGGGCGCCTCGCCCTGTTGTCGAGGGAGGGGGGCGCGCGCGGAACTGAAATCGGCGAGCGCCCGCTCGGTCCGGGTCGCGTCCCATAAGAGACGGCTCGCGGACCACTGCGGTTGCTCAGAAGGCCGTGGAGCCTCTCGCGATCCGCCTCGGTCCGGACGCATCCCCCTTCAGGCGTTGGCCGTGATCGTCTGGATCACGGCCTTCTTTTCGCGGCGCCGCCGGCTGATCGCGAGCGCGGCGAGCGTCACGACATAGGGGACGATGTCGGTGAGCTGGTTCGGCAGGCCCTCGCCCTGAAGGCGGACCGAAAGCGAGTCGGCGGCGCCGAACAGAACGCAGGCGAGCGAGGCCCAGAGCGGATGGTTGCGGCCCAGCATCACCGCGACCACGGCGATCCAGCCCCGTCCGCCGCTCATGTCCTCCGAGAAAACGTCGACCCCGCCCAGCGACAGTTGCGCGCCGCCGAGCCCGGTCAGCGCCGCGGCGCCGAGCACGGTTGCGATCCGGTAGCGTATGACGTCGACGCCCATGGTCTCCGCCGCGCTCGCGTCCTCCCCGACCCCGCGGAGACGCAAGCCCACGGGCGTGCGGAACATCATGACGGTCACGACCGCGACCAGAAGCCACGCCATCCAGGTGATCGCCGTCTGGCGCGAAAAAACCCAGCCGATCCAGGGAACGGCGTCGAGCGCGGCGATGCGGATCTTGCTTAAGCCCATGATCGCCGGGTCGCTGAACGTCCCCGAGACGCCGAAGATCTGGCGCAAGAGAAAGGCGGTGAGGCCGGAGGCCAGAAGATTCATTCCGATGCAGATGACGACCGGGTCGCCGCGAAAGACCGTCGCGCCATAGGCGAGGATCAGTGAGAAGACGACCGTGGCCAGGACCGCGACCGCGACGCCGGCGAAGGCGCTGCCGAGAAAATAGCTGCCGACGACGGCCGCGAAGGCGCCGACGAGAAGCTGGCCCTCCATCGCCATGTTGAAGACGCCTACCCGGCCGCAGAGCACGCCGGCGAGCGTCGCAAGCAGGATCGGGGTCATCGCATGAACGGCGGAATTGACCAGCGAAGGGGTG
Source organism: uncultured Alphaproteobacteria bacterium (assembly GCA_963742305.1). Lineage (GTDB taxonomy): Bacteria > Pseudomonadota > Alphaproteobacteria > Rhizobiales > Beijerinckiaceae > Roseiarcus. Next base: position 24,457 of record CAVULN010000003.1, on the reverse strand, counting down.
ATGAGGCTCATCATGACGGACGCCGCCCCGCGCCGTGGCGGATCGCCAGGAACAGGATGATGACCGCCTGCAGCGCCATGGTCAGGACGCGCGGAATCGCGGTCTCGCGCTGCATGGCGAACCCGCCGTTTTGAAGAATTGCGAAGAACAGGCCGGCGCCGATCGCGCCAAGCGGCTCGCCGCCCGCGAGCAGGGCGGCCATCAGGCCCGACCAGGTGTAGCCGGGCGAGATCAGCGCCCCGTCCTGAAAGCGAAATTGCGAGCCGAGCACGATGGTCGCGCCGACCAGCCCCGCGATGGACCCGCTCGCGAACATGACCCGCATGGTCTGCGAATTGAGCGCGACGCCGCCATAGGCGGCGAAGCGAGGGTTGAGCCCGCGCATCCTGAGTTCATAGCCGCCCACCGTCCGGCGGTCATAAAAGACGAAGGCGGCGGCCGCGGCGGCGATCAGGATTAGGCCGATGTTGAGCGGGCCGACAATCGCCGGCAACCGGGCCGAGGCTGGAATCATGACTGTCTGCGCAAGGCCGGTCGTGGCGTCGCGAAGCGGGAAGCCGACGATATAGGAAGCGACGCCGACCGCCGGATAGGAGAGCAGGAGGCTCGAGATCAGGAGGGGGATGCCGGACCGGACCTCGCCCCACGCGGCGAGCGAAGCGTAGAGACCGGAGGCGAGCATCGCCGCTAGAATTGCGGCCGCCGCCGCGACCGGTCCGGGGACGGGCAGATAGAGCGGCACGAGCGCCGCGACGAGACCGCCGATCACGAGCTGCCCATCGCCGCCGAGATTGACAGCGCCGCCGCGCAGCGGCAGCGCCGCAACCAAAGTCATGCCGACCAGCGGCGTCGCCCAGTTCAGCGTGTCGGGCAGATTTTCGGGCGCAAGCGCGCCGGCCACGATCGCCCAATAAGCCTGCGCCGGATTGTGACCCGAGAGAAGGATCAGAAGCGCCCCGATGAGGGCGCCGGTCAGGATCGCGAGCGGGACCGCCGGAATGCGCGCCACGGAATGGCCGGACGACGCGCTCATGCAGGCGGTGACGGTCGTTGGGTCCGGCCGGCGCGCGTCCCGCCCGGCGCGGTCACGCGGCTTCCTTCATGCGTCCGGCCATGATCAGGCCCAGCGTCTCCTCGTCCGCCTCGCCTGCCGGGATGTCGGCGAGGATGCGGCCCTCGAACATGACGAGGATGCGGTCGGAAAGCGCCATGATCTCGGCAAGCTCGGCGGAAACGAGGAGCGTCGCCTTTCCCCGGTCGCGTTCCGCGATCAGGAGGGCGTGGATGAACTCGATCGCCCCGATGTCGAGGCCGCGCGTCGGCTGCTCGGCGATGAGCAGCGGCGCCTCATGCTCAAGCTCGCGCGCGACCACGACCTTCTGGAGGTTTCCGCCGGAAAGCGATCCGACGGGCTGTCTTTCGCTCCCGATCTTGATTCCGAAGCGCTCGATGAGGCGCTTCGCGCGCGCCGCAACGGCCATGTGGTCGATGAGAGCCCCATGCGCGAGCGGCGCCCTGCGCTGAAAACCCATCGCCAGATTGTCCGCAGCCGACGCCTTGAGCGCCGCGCCGGTCAGGGCGCGGTCCTCGGGAATATAGGCGAGGCCGGCTTCGCGATGTTCGGCCACGCCGAGCGACGTGACGTCCCGTCCGGCGATCTCCACCTGCCCCTTGTCGGGGATCCGGAGCCCGGTCAGCGCTTCGATAAGCTCGGTCTGGCCATTGCCGGCGACGCCTGCGACGCCGACGATCTCGCCTGCCCGAACGGCGAGGCTCACGCTGTCGACGACCGGCTTGAGGCCCTCGCCGACCGTCAGGCCCTCCACGTTGAGCACGACGGCGCCCGGCCTCGAGGGCCCCTTCATGACCGTCAGATTGACCGCCCTCCCGGTCATCGCGCGGATGATCTCGCGCGGGGAGGTTTCCGCGGCGGTCATCCGGGCGGCGACCCTGCCGTCGCGCAATACGGTCACGCGGTCGCTGATCGCCATCGCCTCGTGGAGCTTGTGGGTGACGAAGAGGACCGTGCGCCCGTCCGCTGTCAGATTGCGGATGACCCCGAACAGGCCGTCGCGCTCCTGCGGCGTGAGGACCGCCGTCGGCTCGTCGAGGATCAGGATTTTCGCGTCGCGATAGAGCGCCTTCAGGATCTCGACCCGCTGGCGAACCCCGACCGAAAGCCGGCCGACGATCGCCGCCGGATCGACCTCCAGATGAAAGCGCCGTCCAAGCGCGCCGACTTCGGCGATCGCGGCGGAGCGGTCGATGAAGCCAAGCCGCCCCGGCTCGCGGCCGTAGACGACGTTCTCCCATACGGACAGCGAATTGAAGAGCTGGAAGGCCTGGTGGACCATTCCCATGCCTTCAGCGATGGCGTCGAGAGCCGAGCGGAAACGGACCTCCTTCCCGCGCAGGACGATCCGCCCCTCGTCGGGCGCCTGCATGCCGTAGAGGATCGACATGAGCGTCGATTTTCCCGCCCCGTTCTCTCCCATGACCGCGTGGACTTCGCCGCGAGCGGCCTCAAGGTCGATGTGGTCGTTGGCGACGAGCGGCCCATAGCGTTTGACGACGCCGATCGCCTGGAGCTCGATTTCCGCCATCGCAGGCCGCTGGCCTACTTGGCGAGCTTCATCGGATCCTCGACCTTCAGCTTGCCCGAGGCGATCTCGTCCCTGAGCGCCTTCACCTTCTCGATCACGTCGGGATATTTGGCGATCAGGCAGCCGGACTTCTCCACTCCCGGCTCGAGGCCGGTGAGGGTCATGCCGCCCTCGGCGAGACCGAGCGCCGCCACCTGCGGCTGGTCGCCCTTGAGGATGCCGGCGACGCCCTTCTCGATCACCACGTCGGTGCGCTTCTCGACATTGTCCATGACCAGGCCCGGCGCCTGCGGGCACTGGTTGGTGTCGACGCCGAACGCCGCCGCTCCCGGCAGGTCGGCCATCGCCTTGAAGATGCCGCCGTTCGAACCCGCGCCCGCCGCCATCACCCGGTCGACGTTGTCCGAGACCATCACCGCCGCGCGCTGCTGGCCACGGGCGGGATCGGAGAACGGATTCGAGCCGCCGACCCACAGGCTCGGCGCGACGATGATATCGGGCTTCACATGCTTCGCGCCCTCGCCGAAGGGGTCGGTGAAACGGTGGATGAACGGGATATCGAGAGCGCCGATCGCGCCGACCTTGCCCGTTTTCGAGGTCAGCGCCGCCTCGGCGCCGGCGAGGAAGCTCGGCTCATATTCGCGGAAGACCGAGCAATAGATGTTGGCATGGAGCGTCTTCGGACAAGAGTCGACGGCCAGGAACTTCACCTTCGGATAGGCGGCGGCGACGTCGGGCAGCATGTCGCTGAACTCGAAGCCGATGGCGATGACGACCTTCGCGCCCTCCTTGGCGGCGGCTTCCAGATTCTGACGCTGGGTCGTGGGGTCGGAGCTCTCGTAGACCTTGGCCGCCGCGCCGAGCTGAGCGGCGACCTTCTCGGTTCCCGCCTTCCCGAGCTTGAGGAAGTCGTTCACGCCGATCGGGTTAGGCGTAACATAGACGATCAGCGGCTTGTCGTCGGCCATCGCAACGGTCGCCGCCGCCATCGCCGCGACGCCCGCCAACATTCCCCAGCGCTTCATGGCCCGCTCTCCGGCTTCCTCTTTGACCCGGACGGAACGATAGCCCGGCGGGGTTGCGCCGACAACAGCGGCTGGCGGCGTCTGGCGCGCGGCGCCGCGCGCCGCCCGCGCGCAAGCGGCGGCTCAGGCGCCCCTGGCTCGCGCCTCGGCTGTCGCCCGCCAGTGGGCGTCGAAAAGGGAGGCGCCGAAGTCGAGCGCGTCGCCCGAGGCCTCCCTCAAGAGCGAAAGAGCGGTCGGACGGCGCGCGGTGAGGCGGCCGGTCAGCAAGTTGGCTTCGAAAGCGAACTGGGCGTCGAACTTCCTGGCCAGGGTCTGCATGCCGACGTTCTCCGGCAGGCAGACGATCTCGACCGTCTCGACGCCATGGTTCATGGCGGCGCGCAGGATGCGCTTGAACAGCGTCTCGCCGACGCCGCGGCGCCGCCAGGCCTGATCGACCGAGAAGGCCGCCTCGGCATGGATGTTGCGGCCGAACGGCGCCTGCTCGCTCCAGATCGCGCAATTGGAGCGCAGTTCCGCCGCGCCGATCAGCTTGCCGTCGGCAAAGGCCCCGTAGAGCAGATCGCCCTTGCCGAAGCAGGTCTCCGCGTAATGGATGAGGAACTGGTCCGACATCCCGCCGCCGAAGCGCAAATGGCGGCTCCGCGGGTCGAGGCTGAGCAGGTGATCGCGGAAGGCTTCCTTGTCCGGCGGCCACAGGCGGCGGATCTCGACCGGGGATGACGTCGCTTCGCTCATGTCCGACCTCGCCGCTCTGTCCCCGGCGCTTCATCCCCGCGGAATAGTTGTGCGTCTCAACATGAATTTCAAGCCGCCCGCTCCCGTCAGCCACTCCGTGCTGGCCCGGGTCCTGCGAATAGGAAATCATGGAGCCTATATAGCGCGTTATTCTGTTTTTCGCAATACTCTGCCCCGGACGGCAGGTCATAGGTCGTTTCGACCGCTAATCCCCGCCCGCGAGCCTGAGCAGGGTCTTGCCGAGGGTCTGCCGCTTGGCAATCGCGTCGAAGGCCTTGCGATAGTCGTCGAGCGCGCAGATTGCGTGGATGTGGACGCTGAGCGCGCCCGATTTCGCCCAGTCCATCAACTGAGCCAGGTTCTCGCGATTCGCTTCCGGTTCGCGGGCGGTGAATTCGCCCCAGTAGACGCCGCGGATGTCGCATCCCTTGAGCAGGGGAATGTTGAGCGGGGGCTTCGGAATCTCGCCCGAGGCGAAGCCGATCACCAGGAGCCGCCCCTTCCAGGCGAGCGAGCGCAAGGCCGCTTCGGTCAGCGCGCCGCCGACCGGATCGTAGACGACGTCGACGCCCCCGGGCGCGTACTCCTTCAGGCGCGCGCGCAGGTCGTCCGTCGCGGTGTTGATCGTCTCGGCCGCGCCATGGGCCCGGGCGAAGGCGAGCTTCTCCTCCGAGGAGGCGCCGGCGATCACCTTCGCCCCCATCGCCTTGCCGATCTCGACCGCCGCGAGCCCGACTCCGCCCGAGGCGCCGAGCACGAGCAGGGTCTCGCCCGCCTTCATCTCGCCGCGCTGCTTGAGCGCATGAAGCGACGTGCCATAGGCGACCGAAAGGCCGGCCGCCTTGTCGAGCCTGAGCCCTTCGGGGATTTTCGCGAGCCGCGCGGCCGGGGCCGCGATCCGCTCGGCCGCCGCGCCATAGGAGCAGACGCCAATCACCCGGTCGCCGATCGCAAACCCCTTGATTCCCGGCCCGAGCGCAACGACGCGGCCGGAGAACTCGCCGCCAGGCGAAAACGGCGGCTTCGGCCTCACCTGATACTTGCCCTCGATGATCAGCGTGTCGAAGAAGTTGAGCCCCGCATAGGCGATCTCGATGAGCGCCTCGCCCTCGCCGGGCGCGGGCGCCTCGACCTCCATGACCCTGAGATTGTCGACGGGGCCAAGCGACGGGGCGATCAGGGCTTTCATCGGGCTGCTCCCAGTTTACTAATTTTTCAGTAACCAATCGCAGGATTGCAGCCCCTGCGCCGGGCGGCAAGGACAAGGCCGGAATTTCGCCCGGATCGGACGGCAGGGAAGCCTGCGCCTTGGCGCGTCCCCCGTGGACAAGCCCAGGTCGGTTCAAAGGATCGCCTTGATGATACGTCTCGTCCTTCCGTCGCTTGGCGCGATCGGGTTCGCAGCCGCGGCCGTTTGCGCCGCCGGCGTCGTCAGTCTGCCCGCCGCGGCCAAGACCAAGCACGCCGCCAAACCCGACGCCAGGCCCGCCGCCAAGCCCGCGTCCAAACCGGCCGCGAAGGACGCGGCTTCGAAGCCCTCCCTGGTCGCGACCTTCGGCGACTGGAACGTGTTCGTCGGCGAAGTGGGCAAGGGGCGCATCTGCTACACCCTCGCGCAGCCGAAATCGCGCGAACCCGCGAGCCTCAAGCGCGATCCGGGCTATGCGTTCATCTCCGACCGGCCGGCCGAAGGGGTGCGCAACGAAGTCTCGTTCATCATGGGCTTCGACATCTCGCCGGGGGCGGGCGGCGCCGACCCGACGCCTGACGCCAAGTCGAAGTCCAAGGCGCGGCGGAGGACGCCCTCGGCCGCGGCCCCGGTCGCCCTGGTCGACGATTCGTCGTCGTTCGAGATGCTGCCCAAGGGCGGGGACCTGTGGGTCAAGAACGCGGCGAAGGAGGGCGCGCTGATCGCCGAAATGCGCAAAGGGGCGAAGCTCGCGATCAAGGCCGCCTCGCTTCGGGGCAATCAGTCGATCGACACCTATTCGCTGACCGGCTTCTCCCAGGCGATGGAGCGGCTGCAGAAGGAATGCCCGGGCAAGTGACGCTGGGGCACCCGCTTTCAGATCGAATCGCAGTCGGCCGGTTTATCATCCCGCGCAAGCGGGAATCCATAGATCGATCAATGTCTTGGCTCGATGTCCGCTTTGCGCGGGCATGGCGCCTGGCCGGCGCTGGCTGATTGTGCATTGCTTGAGCCTCAGGGATCGACTCCGCTTAGCGTCCCTCCCGCGCGGCGGCGCGGGTCCGTTTGGGATTTCTTGGCCGGCGCCTGTTTCGCTTTGGAAACCCCCGAAAAAGGGGGTTGGGAAAGCTTGGATTTCCTTGGATTTTCTCGTGCGAAACGAGACCTATCAATGGGTTACACGGGATTTTCGCTGGAAAATTTTTCCTGGCCCTTTTGTCCCTTGGAGCGCTCGAAGCGGCGGAACGGAAGACCGCTGGCGAGGCTGTGCGGAAGCGCAGAAGGGATCATCGAGCAAGTCTAACCTACTTTCTGATTTTTTGCAATCTAATGTCGTCCGACCGTTTCCCTTCAGCGCTCCATCCAAGAGCAACTCGGCAAGGCAAAGCCCGACTAGCAAGGCCACTTCGAACCATAGCAGACCAACAGCTTGGCCTCGCCAGGGCCCGCTTCGCGCAAATAGCATACGTTCTCGAGGCCATTTCTGATGGCTGACATCCCCGGTATCGGCCGGGCGGCCGAACGAGGATCGCATCCTGGCGAGTTCGAGGCTGAAAGCTAGTTGACGGACATACCGAGGCTCTCAAGCCCGTCGGCGACCCGATCGAGTAATACGCTCGTGTGGGGCAGGCCGGTCCTGACTTCGGCAATGGTTAAGTCCGGAAACGCATGCCTCAGAGCGGCCATGCTTTGGCGCGCGCAACCTCCTTTGTCCGCTAGCAACAAAGCGGGAGCTTGAAAGCGATTGACCCAAGCAGCCTTCGGCTGTTCGACGAGCGATCGCTGATACCATTGGGCGGCGTGATCATAGCGCCCAAGCTCGAAATTAGCCGCGGCGACGCCGATCGACCACAAAAAGCTTAGCGGGTCGTCCAGCGCAAGCACGTGGGCAATTTTAAAGTACTCGATCGCCGTCACTGCGTCACCGCGGTAGGCGTGAACCCAACCAAGCCTACCCCAGGCCCAAGCCGATCCGCCGTCAATGCTCAGCGCGCGCCGCGCATGTGCCTCAGCGGCGACGAGATCATGGGCCAGCATGTAAGCCGCTGACAGCATTGTAGCGGCCAGCGGATCGCCCGCACTCATGGTGGATGCATCCGATGCAAGTCGAAGTGCGTTATTCCGTTCGGCCTGTTGGCAACCAACAAAGTGATGACCGGCACGCTGCGCGTGGCACCAAGCTCCGAGAGCTAAGGGGACAGGATCACGCGGGGCGAGCTCCATGGCCTTATCGAGCAATTCTATCGCATTCTGATGCGCCGCTGGATCGGCGGCCATCACTATCGACAGCGCTCGCATACTCAGCTTCCATGCGGTAGGCGGCGTCGAGTTCGGCGGGCGGCCCGATCGATCTCGGCGTCCCGCACGATCGAACGAACGGTGCCGGCGACAAGGCCGGAGAGCCAGTCCCGGAATTCAGTATTGTCGCCAACCGCGCATTCCGCGAAGTCTGCCCAGATGTAACGGCCGGCGGACTGGTCGAGCAGCATCATTTTGATCCGCAGCTTGCGACTGCTGTCATCGCTCACCGTCCCGTGAAGCTGATAACGCCCTCCCGGCGCAGGCGCGATCCCGATCCATCCGGTTCGACCCAGAGCCGCGGCGATCTCACCGCCGAGATCGCTCATGCAGGCCGCGCCCTCGCCGACAAGTCCAAACGGGATGATCGCGAGAGTTCGGACGCTCGCAGAAGCCTACCGCTCGAAACGCCGAGGATTGCACCGAGGCGGGAATTCGGCTCCGCCGCAGCGTATCGTGTCCCGAGGCGTGGTGTAGCAGGGCGGTGGTCGCCGCGTTCGCCGGCGTGGGACCGGGCTGATCAGGCGGCCGCTACGGGCAGCCCGACGATGGGATCATCGCTCAAGGGGGCGATGGTTTCCAGCGTCATGTATCGGGCGCGCTGGACAGCCCATTCGTCGTTCTGCTCCAGAAGGATTGCGCCAACGAGCCTGACGATCGCAGCCTCGTTGGGAAAGATGCCAACGACCTCGGTGCGGCGCTTGATCTCGCCGTTGAGGCGCTCGATTGGATTCGTGGAATGCAGCTTCGTCCGGTGCGCGGCGGGAAAGCTCATGTAGGCGAGGACGTCGGGTTCGGCTTCGTCCATCAGCGCGGCGAGCTTGGGCAGCTTGGGGCGCAGCTGGTCGGCGACCTTGCGCCACTGCGCGCTCGCCGCCGGCGGCGTCGTCCTGGGCGAAGGCGGTGGCGATGAAAGCGGAAACGACGCGTCGGCCGCTCTTGCCGGCATGGGCGAGCGCGTTGCGGAGGAAGTGAACCCGGCAGCGCTGCCAGCTCGCGTGCATCACCTTGGCGACTGCCGCCTTGATGCCCTCGTGGGCGTCGGAGACGACGAGCTTGACGCCGCGCAGGCCGCGCCGTCTGAGCTTGCGCAGGAAATCAGTCCAGAACGTCTCGGCCTCGGACGGGCCGATGTCCATGCCGAGCACCTCGCGCCGCCCGTCGCTGTTGACGCCGACCGCGACGATCACCGCCGCCGAGACGATGCGGCCGTTGTCGCGCGCCTTCACATAGGTGGCGTCGATCCACAGATACGGCCAGTCGCCCTCGATCGGACGGTCGAGAAAGGCCTTCACTTTGCCGTCGATCTCCTCGCACAGACGGCTGACCTGGCTCTTCGATATCCCCGTCCCGCCCATCGCCTTGACCAGATCGTCGACCGCGCGGGTCGAGACGCCGTGGACATAGGCTTCCTGGATGACGGCGGTCAGCGCCTTCTCGGCAAGCCGCCTCGGCTCGAGAAAGCCGGGAAAATAGCTGCCCTTGCGAAGCTTCGGGATGCGCAACTCGACCGTTCCGGCGCGCGTCTGCCAGTCCCGCTCGCGATAGCCATTGCGCTGCGCCAGCCGCTCAGGGCTCTTCTCGCCGAAAGGCGCGCCGGTCAGCGCCCCGATCTCCAGCTCCATCAGCCGTTCCGCGGCGAAGCCGATCATCTCGCGCAAAACGTCGGCGTCGGGGGCCTTCTCCACAAGCGCGCGAAGGCTCATCATCTCGTCGGTCATCGGAGGTTCCTCGGTTGCGTTCGTTGATTCGCAACCCGATCCTACCGGCGAACCGCCGGTGACCGCCGCAAGCCGCTCGCTCGCTACGGCGCTATAGAAAGCGCGCTTCGCGAGCGGCTTGCTCCCGCCGAGCTACACCACCACCGGGGACACGAGAAGGGCTCTCGGCGTAGCGGCCACGGTAGGCGATCGCGAAGCGTCCGAGGTGGTTGAAGCCGCATTCGCCCGCGATTTCCGTGACGTTCACGCTGGGCGCCGCGCGCGCGAGTTTGCGCCGGGCCTGATCCAAACGCGCGCCTCGCAGGTATTCGAGTGGGGAGCACCCGAGAAAGCGCCTGAAGTGCTTTTCCAGCGTGCGTCGCGGCAGGCCGGAAAGTCGCGCGAGTTCACCGATCTTCCAGGCATATCTCAGGTTGCTCTGGACGAGATTGACGGCTTTCTTCACATCGCGCGGAAGCGGACGTCCGAGCATCGGGTGACTCCGGAAGGCAGCCTAGCAGCCATTGCGGTCGTGCGCACATCGATTTGCGTCTAACCGCCCGGTTTGAGGCGCAAATCGGATAACCGAGCCGCGAAGCGGATTGCGTGATCTGGACCGGACGGCCAGCGTCTTTGGCGTCGAATGCGGCGCGCCGGTTGGGCGGGCCCTCAGCGAAGGAGACGCAATCGATGACGGAGCTCCAAATTGTCGATGTCGACGGCTTCAAAGCCCGTGCAAAGGCGACCTGGATGGCGGGGGACTATGGCCGGGTCGCGCAACTCACAGAGGCCACAGCTGAAGACTTCATTGCTCGTCGACATATTCGGTCAGGCACACGGGTCCTCGATGTCGCATGCGGGACGGGTAATCTTGCCATACCGGCAGCGAGAGCAGGCGCGGAAGTCGTAGGAATTGACATTGCGCCAAACCTGCTCGACCAAGCCCGCTCGCGCGCCAATCGGGAAGGGGTGAACGTCGACTTCCAGGAAGGTGACGCCGAGACGCTGCCGTATCAAACCGGCGCTTTCGATCTCGTTGTCAGCATGTTTGGAGCCATGTTCGCGCCGCGTCCAGACATCGTTGCGCGCGAGCTCCTCCGGGTTTGCCGCGCCGGCGGCCAGGTCGCCATGGCGAATTGGACGCCGACTGGTTTCATCGGGGAAGTTTTCAGGGTCACCGGCAGACACGTTGCCCCCGTTGCCGGCGCGCCCAGCCCATTGCAATGGGGCGATGAAACCACGGTTCGCGAGCGTTTGGCGAGTCGTACGACCGATGTCCAGACGACGCGGTTGATGGCCGAGCTCAAGTTTCCGTTCTCGGTTGCGGATACAATCGAGTTCTACAGGCTCCACTATGGTCCGACCTTGCGGGCCTTCGCAGCGCTCTCGCAGGAGGCGCAGGCAGGACTGCGGCAGGACCTGGAGAGCCTCTACATCCGCCATAACGCCGCGACCGACGGCACGACAGTCATCGCGGCCGAATATCTGGAAGTCGTCGCGACGCGAAGTTGAACTGCTGGGCCGCATGCGCGCTTCTGAAAGGATTTGTAGCGCGTCAGCATCGACGCGACTTGGCTGGCTTTGCAGCAGCGACCGTAGACCCCATGACGAGAACGGTTCGGGTATTGAGTGTTTGGCCTCCGCCAAGTGCCATATAGGCGACCGATCCGCGATGTTCCTTAACGTCGACACCAGACATTGCTGACCATCGTGACCTTGTCACCCTTCCCGCCCGAAGCGGCCGCTCTCGTAAGACAACTGACCTTCGACCCTAAACGCCCAACTTCGTCGCGGCGAACAGATAGTTCACCCCGGTGTCGGACGAGAGGCGCCAGTCGCGCCGGAACGGATCGTAGACCATGCCGCGCAGGCTCAGGCGCCTTAGGCCCGCGGCGCGGGCGAAGCCGGTGAGCTCGAGCGGCGTCACGAATTGCTCCCAAGCGTGCGTCCCAGGCTCGAGCCAGCGCAGGACATATTCGGCCCCGACGATCGCAAGCGCGAAGCTCCTCAAGGTGCGGTTGAGGGTCGAAGCGATAAACAGGCCGCCTGGCTTGATGAGCGAGGCGGCGGCGGCGACGAAAGCCTTCGGGTCGGCCGCGTGCTCGATCACCTCCATCGCGCTCACCACGTCGAACTGACGGTCCTCTGCGGCCATGTCCTCGACCGTCGCGGCGCGATAGGCGAGGCGGGCGCCGGTCTCCTCGGCATGGGCGCGGGCGGCCTCGATCGCGGCCTCCGCCGGATCGACGCCGACGACATCCGCGCCGAGCCGCGCCAGGGGTTCGGCGAACAGCCCCGCCCCGCAGCCGACATCGAGGAGGCTGACGCCGGCGAGCGGCAGGCCGACGGGCGCCTCAAGCCGGAAACGCCGCGCGATCGTATCGCGCGCCCAGCCGATCCGGATCGGGTTCAGGCGATGCAGCGGCGCCATCGGCCCGTCCTCGTCCCACCAGGCGTCGCCGAGCGCGTCGAAGCGCGCGACCTCCTGCGGCATGACGCTCGGCGACGGATGGAGAGGCATCGCGACCTTTCGTTTGGCGACCTTCCGCTGGGCGGGCGGGAGCGCGTTGACCCGTCCGGCGCGCAGCCTTATAGGGCGCCCCCACGCATCGCGCGAGCCCGCGCTTCCCCCACGGCTTCAAGGATCCATGCCGCGTCTGGTGATGAAATTCGGCGGCACGTCGGTCGCCGACCTCGCGCGCATCCGCAACGTCGCGGCGCACGTGAAACGGGAGATCGACGGCGGCGCGCAGGTTGCGGTGGTGGTCTCGGCGATGGCCGGCAAGACCAACGAGCTCGTCGCCCTGTGCAGGGAAGCAGGCTCCCACTTCGATAATGCCGAATACGACGCCGTCGTCGCCTCGGGCGAACTGGTGACGGCGGGGCTGCTGGCGCTCGTGCTCAAGGATATGGGGCTCAAGGCGCGCTCCTGGGCCGGGTGGCAGATTCCGCTCATCACCGACGACGCGCATGGCTCGGCGCGCATCGCCGCGATCGACGGAACGCGGCTCATCGAGGGGTTCGGGGCGGGCGAGATCGCGGTCGTCGCCGGCTTTCAGGGCCTCCACAAGGCCACGGGCCGGGTGACGACGCTCGGGCGGGGCGGCTCGGACACGTCGGCCGTGGCTCTCGCCGCGGCGATCTCGGCCGACCGCTGCGACATCTACACCGACGTCGACGGCGTCTATACGTCCGACCCGCGCATCGTGCCGAAGGCGCGCCGGCTCGACAGGGTGTCGTTCGAGGAAATGCTGGAAATGGCTTCGCTCGGGGCCAAGGTCCTGCAGGTGCGTTCGGTCGAACTGGCGATGGTGAACAGGGTCAGGCTCTATGTGCGCTCGTCGTTCGACGATCCGGCGCATCCGGGGCTCGGCACGCTCATCTGCGACGAGGAGGAGATCATGGAGCAGGAGGTTGTCACCGGCATCGCCTTCTCGCGGGACGAGGCGCAGATCACCTTGCGCGAGGTCGCCGACAAGCCGGGCGTGGCGGCCGCGATCTTCATGCCGCTCGCCGAGGCCAACATCAATGTCGACATGATCATCCAGGTCGTGTCCGGCGACGCGACGACGACCGACATCACCTTCACCGTGCCCGCGGCCGAGTATGAGCGCGCGACGAGCCTGCTCAAGGAGCGGCGGGCGGAGATCGGCTACGCCAAGCTCAACGGGGCGCGCGACGTGGTGAAGATCTCGGCGATCGGGGTCGGCATGCGCTCGCATTCCGGCGTCGCCGCGCGCGCCTTCAGGGCGCTGGCCGAGAAGGGGATCAACATCCGCGCCATCACCACCTCCGAGATCAAGCTCTCGATGCTGATCGACGACGCCTACACCGAACTCGCGGTGCGCACCCTGCATACGCTCTACGGGCTGGACACGGCGGCCTGACGCGACGTGGGCTTGCCCGCGTCCGCCCCGGCGGCCGCCTCCAGCGCGTCGAGCTCGAGCGGGCGCTCCTTGCCGCGGACGGGGAACTCTCCGAGCCTCCGCCGCGAGACGCCGGGAGGCAGCGCGCTGAGCCGCTCGATGAGGGTCGCGGAGGCGAGGATCCGATGGCCCGTCGAGCGGCAGGCCTCCAGAATGCGGGCGGCGGCGTTCATCGTGTCGCCGATCATCGCGATTTCTCTCCTCAACGTTCCGAGTTCGCCGACCGCGACCGGGCCGCAATGGAGGCTCGCGCGGAAGTCGGGAACGACGCCGAAGTCGCGCTCGTAAGAGAGGCCTTGCGCGGCGATCCGGTCGTGGGCGGCGAAAGCGGCGCGGACGCAGGCCGGACGATTGGGGCCGGGCTTCAGGCGCCAGATCGCGATCACCTCGTCGCCGACATATTTGTGAATTTCGCCGCCAGTCTCCGCGATAGCGAAGGAGACGTCGCCGACGAAACGGTTGAGGAGCCTCAGATAGTCGAGTTCGCCGAGGCGCTCGGCGATCGCGGTCGAGGCGCGCATGTCGATGAAGAGGAGCGCGCGCTCCTCGATCCGGGGGTTGTGATAGCGCCCGGCGGCGAAGGCGAACAGGACGCCGGGGCCGAGCAGGTCGTCGACGCTGAGGAAGAGAATCACGGCCACCGTCACCGCCAGCGCAACGATGAGGTCGATGGGCCGGACGCCGCCGAAGCCAGCCCCCGCCGCCTCATTGACGGCGGCGATGACCAGAACGATGACACTGACGTAAAGAACCGAACGCAGCGCGAAATAGGCCAGAAACGGCAGCGGGCGGATGAGGCCGCCGGAGTTCCGTCTCAGCACAAAGAGTTCGAGCGAAATGAAGCTCGCCGCGCACAAAGCCCCGGCCAGCCCGCCGCTCAGCGGCGATCCGTACCGGGCCCCGGCGTAGACGGCGCCGCCCAGAAAGGCCCCGACGACGCGCGACAGGAAGAAGCGAAGGATCGACTGACCCAACATCCCGCCGACTATAGCCCGCCTCGTTCCCCCGCGCCGAAACCGATCCGGGAAGCGGCGCTCAGGCGCGCTGCTTCATGTTGTTCATGATGAGCCCGACGATCGCCGAGAGGATCGCGCCGGACACGCCGCCGCCGACCAACTGCCCGACCCACGCGCCGATGTCGGCCCCGCCCGCCGCGCCCTGTAGCATCGGGATGAGCGAGGTGAGCAGCGAGCCGCCCGCGATGCCGCCGACCGCCCCAGCGATCGTGTTGCCGGCGGTTCCGAGGTTCACGTTCTTCGCCGCGGCGCCAACCGCGTTGCCGCCGATGGCGCCGGCGATGAGCTGGATGATGAGGTTGATGATCGTTCCCGACATAAACTTTCCTCCGCTGTCGCCGCGGACGGGATGCTTCGGCGCCGCGGCGAGAAAATCGGCAAGGGATCGATTCGCGCCGCCTCGACTGTGCTTCGTCCTGGACACAAGTCAACCGCCGCGCCGCTCCATTTGAACAGGATTTCGCGATTCGCGGGATCGCGGCGCTCCTCGCGACCAATTTTTGCCCGATCCGCGGGCTGGCTTGGATGACGGCTCAAGCGCGGCTCGCAAAAAACCGGGCTTCCACTTTTTCGCCGCGCGCTCTAAGGCTCACCGTCCTCGCCCGCGACGGATCCAGCGTCATGAAAGACCCCTACGAGACCCTCGGCGTCTCCAAGACCGCCTCGGAAGACGAGATCCGCAAGGCCTATCGCAGGCTGGCCAAGAAGCTGCATCCGGATCTCAATCCCGGCGACAAGCAGGCCGAGGAGCGTTTCAAGGAAGTGAGCGTCGCCAACGACCTCCTGTCCGATCCGGAAAAGCGCCGGCGCTACGATGCGGGCGAGATCGACGCCTCCGGCGCGGAGAAGGCGCCGCCGAATGCGCGCTATTACCGCGAATACGCAGCCCAGGGCGGGCATCCATACGAAGGCGGGTCGGCTTACGGCGACTTCGCGCAGGGCGACGATCTCATCGCCGAGCTCATGCGGCGCGCCGCCGAGCAGGCGCGGCGCCGGCCGGGCGCAGACCTTCATTACGAACTGCCGATCGATTTCCTCGACGCGGTCAACGGCGCGAGCAAGACCATCACCCTGCCGCAGGGCGGGACATTGAACGTGACGATTCCGGCGGGCGTCGAGGACGGGCAGACCTTGCGGCTGCGCGGCAAGGGCGCGCCCAGCCCCGGCGAGGGTCCGCCGGGCGACGCCATGGTGCAGATTGCGGTCCGGCCCCACCGGTATTTCACCCGCGAGGGCGACGACATCCTTGTCGATCTGCCGATCACCGTGAAGGAGGCCGCGCTGGGCGCGGAAGTGAAAGCGCCGACGACCACGGGAAGCGTCATGCTCAGGATCCCGAAACGGTCGAGCACCGGCGACGTGCTGCGCCTCAGAGGCAAGGGGGTGAAGACGCGCGGCGGCGCGGGCGACGAACTGGTGAAGCTCAAGGTTGTGATGCCGAAAGAGGCCGAGCCCGAACTCGAGGCCTTCCTCGCCGGCTGGAAGCCTTCGGCGAGTTACGATCCGCGCAAGGAGATGTGAGCCGATGATCACCGAGCGGGAGTTTCTCGAACGCGCGCGGCTCGACCGGCGGACGCTTCAAGTCTGGATCGAGGAGGAATGGGTGATCCCCGGCGGGTCGACGGCTGAGCCCGCCTTCACCGACATGGATCTCGCGCGCGCCGAGCTGATCCACGATCTCAAGGACAAGATGGGCGTGAACGACGAGGGGCTCGGCGTGGTCCTGCATCTTCTCGATCAGATGCACGCGCTGAGGCGCGCGCTCGCGGCCGCGCTCGACTCCGCGCGCGACCGGCGGCCCTCGCCGGGCGGATGAGACCGACTTCCGCCGTGTCCTGACGGGCTGCCGTTGGCGCTCGTCTTGCCGGACACGGACGGCCGGGGCAGGATGGGATCGATCGGTCGGTCCGGCCGATCGCCCGGGAGGGAACCCATGCTTCTGCCGACGACGCTGGTCGGCTCGTACGCGCAGCCGGAATGGCTGATCGACCGGGCCAAGCTCGCGGGCCGTTTTCCGCCCCGCGTGCGGGCGAAGGAGCTCTGGCGCATCCCGGAGCCCTACCTCGCCGAAGCGCAGGACGATGCGACCGTGCTCGCGATCAGGGCGCAGGAGGAGGCGGGGCTCGACATCGTCACCGACGGCGAAATTCGCCGCGAAAGCTATTCGAACCGGTTCGCGACCGCGCTCGAAGGCATCGACATCGATCAGCCCGGCGTGGCGCTCGACCGCTCGGGCCATCCCAATCCGGTTCCGCGCATCGTAGGGCCGATCCGCCGCAAGCGGCCGGTCGAAGTCGACGACCTCAAGTTCCTGCGCGCGCATACGACGCGCAAGGTCAAGATGACCGTGCCCGGCCCATTCACCATGAGCCAGCAGGCGCAGAACGACTACTACCCGAGCCCCGCCGAGGCGGCGATGGCTTATGCGGACGCGGTCAACGAGGAGATCAAGGACCTGTTCGCCGCCGGGGCGGACATTGTCCAGATCGACGAGCCCTATATGCAGGCGAGGCCGGGTCCGGCCCGGGACTATGGCCTTGCCGCGGTGAACCGGGCGCTTCAAGACGTGAACGGGGTAACCGCCGTGCATATCTGCTTCGGCTACGCGGCGATCATCCACGAGCGTCCGAGCGCCTATTCGTTCTTGCCTGAGCTCAAGGGCTGCCGTTGCCGGCAGATCTCGATCGAGACCGCGCAATCCAATCTCGACTGCGCCGTGCTCAAGGAATTGCCGGACAAGACGATCATCCTCGGCGTGCTCGATCTGTCGACGCCTGAGATCGAAGCGCCGGAAGCGGTCGCGGCGCGCATCCGCCGCGCGCTCCTCCATCGCAGGCCGGAGGACATCATCGTCGCCCCGGACTGCGGCCTCAAATACCTGCCGCGCGACGCGGCCTTCGGCAAAATGAAGGCGATGGTCGAAGGGGCGCGCATCGTGCGAGCGGAACTGGCGCGGCAATAAGGCGGCGGGCCGGGTGTGACGCCTTCGCGGGGTTCGCCGGCTGACAGGCGCGAACAGGGCTGGCGCGACAATGGGGCTTTGGGCGAAAGCTCGCGGGCGCTTCAGATCTGCGGGCCCATCTGCCAGTTGAAATGCTCGGCGTTGTAGATGTGATTGTGCAGGTTGGCGATCCACTGGCGGCCGGCGGCGGTCAGGCTCAGATACTTCATGCCTTCCTCGACATGGGCCGAGACCGTGGTCCAGTAAAAGCCCGGAAACTTCTCGACCAGGTCGGCGGGGGAGGCATAGCCAAGCTGCCGGTTGCTGCCCATTTCCTCGAACTCGTAAAAGAGCGCGTTGGCCTTTCGCGGATACAGGGGATCGCCGAGCTGCCCGATCAGATCAGCGGCCTGAACCAGCCTCGGTTCGAGCGCCGTCTGATCCGAATCGCCGTTCGGGCTCGGCGGGAACCGGGTGAGCTCGATCGCCGCCGCGACGCGGGCGGCGTCGATCGTCGTCGATTTCCCAAGCCGCTCGTAGACGAACAGCTTCGACCGGTCGACATGATAGGCGGCGAGCGACGCGTCGGACGCGCCGCGCGGGAGCGTGACCGTTCGTCCGCTCTTGTCGATGACGAACTCGCTCTTGGTGTCGCCGCTCAGGATGCCGCGGACGAAGCCGATGTCGTGCAGGAGACAGGCGACGATGAGGTGCACGTAATCCTCGGGCTCGACCCGATGCGCCAGCGTCCGCCCTCGCAGGATGTCGCGGCCGACCGTGGTCACGAGCATGGTGTGTTCGTAGTTGTGATAGAGCGCGTCGCTCCTGGCGATGCACTCGATCGTCGTTCGCGCGAGCGCGCCCAGGCGCTCGGCTTCGTCGCTTTCAGCCGAGCCAAAAATCTCGCGGAAGTCTTTCGCCAGAAACTTGCCAAGCTTCTTGGCCGCAACCGAGGCAATCGCATCCATCTCGTCGGTTCCCGAAGCCTCCGGCCTGGCGCGGCCTAACGTTCGTGGCCGGTCGGTAGAATAAAGCAGGCTCAGCATCCGCGCCAGCGACAGATTTGCGGGTCAGGCTTGTCGCGCGCGCGGGCGCCGTCAATCGAGATAGGCGACGACGCCCGTTTCGAGATCGTAGATCGCGGCTGCAATCTTGACCTTTCCCCCCGTGACGAGCCCGGCGATGAGCGAGCTTGCCTGGGTCAGCCGGCCAGCGGTCCGTCTGGCGCTCTCCTTGGCCGCGTTGTTGGTGAAATCGCCGGGATTGTTGCGGACGGCGAGCGCTGCGGGCACGATCGGCTCGATCATCGGGCCGATGGCGCCGGGGTAGGTGGCGTTCTCGGTCACGACGTCGCAGGCCGCCTTCACCGCGCCGCAGGCGGTATGAGCGAGAACGACAATGAGCGGAGACCCGAGCACGGCGGCGCCGTATTCGACGGTGCCGAGCGCAGCGGTGTCGATGAGATTGCCGGCGTTGCGAACAACGAACAGCTCGCCAACACCGTATCCGCCGAAGATCAGCTCCGGCGGCACGCGGCTGTCCGCGCAAGAGACAATGGTCGCCCAGGGCGCCTGGTGGGCGGCCACGGCGGCGCGGCTCGCTGCGAGATCGACGGCGCAAAGCTCGGGACGGTTCACGTAGCGCTCATTGCCCGACTTGAGCGCGGCGAGCGCTTCACTGGGGGAAAGCGCGGTCGGCGCGCCTCCCGCCGCCCGCGCCGCGGGCGAAGCGCTCCCGACCGTGAGCGCGATCGCGCCCGCCGCGCCGGACTTCAAGAAATCCCGCCGGGCGATCCCCGGCTTGCTGCAAGCGACGCACATCGCGTTGTCTCCCTGCCCCGGCCGCGCAACCGCCTCCAGTAGATCGGCCATCCGTTCGAATCGCGTTAACGCCGCGCCCCTCCGGCAATCGTCAGGCGAATGGGCTGCGGCGCCTAAGCCGCTATTGCACGAGCTTGGCTCTCAGGCGCCCATATTCCTGGTCCGTGATCGAGCCCGTAGCCTTCAGCCTGTCGAGTTTGGCGATCTCGTCGGCCGCGCTGAAGCCGACGACCTTGCGCAGTTCGTCCCGGGCCTCGTTCGCTTGCGCCTGATTCCGCTCGGCCATGCCCCTTCCCTGGGTGAGGAGATAGGCGAACACGCCGATGTAGGAAAACAGGATGAAGGCGATCACCCACAGCACCTTGGCGAAGCCGGACACGTCATGCCGGCGGAACAGATCGCCCGACACGACGATGAGCAGCCAGAACCACAATATGAACATGAATATTGAAAAGGCGTCGAGAAGAAAGTTGCTGAATGTGAACCCGCCCGAAAAAAACATTGCCGTTCCCCTCCCGTGCAAACGCTACAATCAGCTTATCTCAGTCAGGACGCGATGCACAGGGCTCACGCCCAACGGCGTGGTCGTGGTCTCGGACCCGCAGGAGCGCGGGCGAAGCCCTGAGTCGCTTCAACCGGCGGGCGGAGAGTTCATCCGCCCCGCGCAATCTCCACCTTGTCGGGATAAAATGCGAGATGGGATGCGATCTCGGCGACGCCTGATTTCGGATGCTCGTAAGTCCACACCGCGTTGTCATCGCGGGCGTTGCCGTCGGCGATCGAGTAATAGTTCGCCTCGCCCTTGTACGGGCAGGTCGTGATGCGGCTCGTGCGCTCGAGCGCGCTCATGTCCATGTCGGCGCGCGGCATGTAGACGACGGGGGGATAGTTCGCCTCCTTAAGTTCGAGCGCGTGGCGGCTGTCGCCGATCGCGCGCCCGCGCCACATCACCCGCACCCGCTCATCGATCGGCTCGATCGTGATCGGGTGGTCCTTGGTTCCGGCCAAAGTCATCGTCGCCTCCTCGGGCGGATACGAGTTTGCCTAAGCCTCCGATGTAAGCATCGAGAAGGCTGTCCGCTACGCGTGCCCCACCACCGCCTTCGCGCTGTAGGGCTCCTCGAGCCTGGCGATGGTGCGCGCGTCGAGCTTGAGTTCGGTCGCCGCGACCGCGTCGGCGAGGTGGTGCGCCTTCGAGGCGCCGATGATCGGCGCGGTGACGAACGGCTTCGACAGCACCCAGGCGAGCGCGACCACCGCGGGCTTCGTTCCGAGCTTCTCGGCCGTCTCGACCACCCGCTTGCGGATCGCTTCGTCCTGCCGCGAGCCTAGGCCCAGCGTGACGCTGAACGGATCGGTGCGGCCGCGCACGGTCGAAGCGTTGGCTCCCACGCCCGAGCCCGCGAGATAGCCGCGCGCCATCGGCGACCAGGGAATGACCGCGATGCCGTCATGGGCGCAGAGCGGCATCATCTCGCGCTCTTCCTCGCGATAGACGAGGTTGTAGTAGTTCTGCATCGAGACGAATTCGGCGTGCCCCTTGGCGCGCGGCGATGTCGAGCATGCGCGCGAACTGCCAGGCGTACATCGACGAAGCGCCGATATAGAGCGCCTTGCCGGCGCGCACCACGTCGTTCAGCGCCTCGAGCGTCTCCTCCATCGGGCGTCTGGGGATCGAAGCGGTGGATCTGGTAGAGGTCGACATAGTCGGTGCCCAGCCGCTTCAGCGACGCGTCGATCGCCTCCATGATATGCTTGCGCGACAGGCCCTTGGCGTTGGCCCCCTGCCCCATGGCGCCGTGCACCTTGGTCGCGATCACCACCTCGGCGCGTCTGGCGTATTCCTTGAGCGCGCGGCCGAGGATTTCCTCGCTCACGCCCTGCGAATAGACGTCCGCCGTGTCGAAGAACGTGACGCCCTTCTCCAGCGCCTCGCGGATGAAGGGACGCGAAGCCTCCTCCTCCAGCACCCAGTCGCGCCATTTCGTTGAACCATAGGTCATGCAGCCAAGACAGATCTTGGACACCTGCATGCCGGTCTTGCCAAACTTCACGGTTTGCATGGGGAGCCTGGTCCTCTCGTTTGATATCGGCCTCGATGATAGGACCATTCGCGGGCCGGCGGCAAAGCAGACGTCTGAATCGGGAGATCAACCAAACGTGAACGCAAAGCGGGGCTCGTCTCGGGAAATGCAGGCCAGCGCCTGGGATTTCTGGATCGATCGCGGCGGCACCTTCACCGACGTGATCGGCCGCGACCCGCGCGGGCGGCTCCATCCGATGAAGCTTCTCGCCGAGAGCCCGGCCTATCCGGATGCGGCGGTCGAGGCGATCCGCCGTCTGCTCGGGCTCGTTTCCGGCGCGCCCATCCCGGAAGGCGCGATCGGCGCGGTCAAGATGGGAACGACGGTCGCCACCAATGCGCTCCTCGAACGGCGCGGCGAGCGCACACTTCTCGTCACCACGCGCGGCTTCCGCGACGCGCTCGAAATCGGCTATCAGGCGCGCCCGCGCATTTTCGCGCGCAAGATCGTCAAGTTCGAGCAACTCTATTCGGACGTGGTCGAGATCGACGAGCGCGTGCTCGCCGACGGCGCGATCGAGCGCGCCCCCGATCCCGACGCCGTGCGCGCCGCGCTCACGCATGCACGGGCCCGGGGCTACGACGCTGTCGCGATCGTGTTCATGCACGCCTGGCGCTATCCCGCGCACGAGCGCATGGTCGGCGCGATCGCCCGCGAGCTGGGCTTTGCCCAAGTCTCGGAAAGCCATGTCGTCTCCCCGCTCATCAAGCTCGTCTCGCGCGGCGATACGACGGTCGTGGACGCCTACCTTTCGCCGATCCTTTCGCGCTATGTCGGCGAGGTGTCGCGCGCTCTCGACATTCAGCGCACCGGCGCGCGCGTCATGTTCATGATGTCGTCGGGCGGCCTCACCTCCGCGACGTTGTTCGCAGGCAAGGACGCGATCCTGTCGGGCCCCGCCGGCGGCGTGGTGGCGATGGCGCGAACCGGCGCGAGCGCGGGGTTCAGGCGCGTCATCGGCTTTGACATGGGGGGCACCTCGACCGACGTCGCCCATTTCGACGGGGAGTTCGAGCGCGCCTTCGAGACCGAGGTCGCGGGCGTGCGCATGCGGGCGCCGATGATGAAGATCCACACCGTCGCGGCCGGCGGCGGCTCGATCCTCTCCTTCGACGGCGCCCGCTTTCGCGTCGGCCCCGCTTCCGCCGGCGCCATCCGGGCCCCGCCTCATACGGCCGCGGCGGCCCGCTGACCGTCACCGACGCCAACCTGATGACCGGCAAGCTCATCCCCGATCTCTTCCCGAAAGTGTTCGGCCCGCGCGGCGACGGGCCGCTCGACGAGAAAGTCGTGCGTGAGCTTTTTGGCAGCCCTGGCGCTCGAGATTGGCGATGGGCGGAGCGAGGAGGCGGTGGCCGACGGATTCCTCGCCATTGCGGTTGCGAAAATGGCCGAAGCGATCAAGACGATTTCGGTCGCGCGCGGCCACGACGTGACGCGCTACGCCCTCAACTGCTTCGGCGGCGCGGGCGGCCAGCACGCCTGCGACGTCGCCGACGCGCTCGCGATTTCGAGCGTTTTTATCCATCCGTTCTCGTCGTTGCTCTCGGCCTATGGCATGGGGCTTGCCGACATCGCCGCACAGCGCGCGCAAGGGGTCGAGGAGCCGCTTGCGCTGAGCGCGCTACTGCGCCTCCGCGCCATCGCCGACCGGCTTGCGGACGAGGCGACGGCTGAGGTCGAGGCGCAGGGGGTGGCGCGACAGGCGATCAAGGTCCATCGCAGCGCACAGCTGCGATATTCGGGGTCCGATACAACGATTGAAGTTCCGCTCTCGACGCCTGCCGCGATGCGGCGCGCTTTCGAGCGCGCGCAAAGCGCCGGTTCGGTTTCGTCGACCGCCTGAAGGAGATCGCCATCGAGGCCGTCATGGCCGAGGCGGTCGGCGGGGCGGCGCGGCTTCAGGAGCGAACTCGCCCTGCGGCGTCATTGCCGCCGTCCGTTCCCGCCCGCGCGGCGCGATTCTTTTCGCATGGGCGCTGGCGCGAGGCGAAAGTCCTTCTCCGCCACGCACTGCCGGCCGGCGGCGGAAGTCGACGGGCCTGCGCTCATCATCGAGCCGCACCAGACGATCGTCGTCGAACAGGGCTGGCGCGCACGGATCACTCCAAAAGACCATGTGCTGATGACCCGGGTGGAGCCGATGCCCGGTGCGCCAGGCGATTGGCGCCAGAAGACAAGATCCCGTCATGCTCGAGATCTTCAACCATCTGTTCATGTCGATCGCCGAGCAGATGGGGGTCACGCTGCAGAACACCGCATACTCGGTCAATATCAAGGAGCGGCTCGACTTTTCCTGCGCCGTGTTCGACCGCGATGGCCTCCTCGTCGCCAACGCCCCGCACATGCCGGTGCATCTCGGATCGATGGATCGTTCGGTCGAGACGATCATTCGCGACAATAAGGGGCGTATTCGTCCCGGCGACGTGTTCGCGCTCAACGCGCCCTACAACGGCGGCACCCACTTGCCGGACATCACCGTCTGCACGCCGGTGTTCGACGAGCATGAGCAGACGATTTTGTTCTGGACCGCCTCGAGAGGCCATCACGCCGATATCGGCGAGAAGGCGCCCGGGATCGATGTCGCCGCTTGCGACTCGAATCGAGGAGGAGGGCGTCTATATCGACAACTTTCTCCTCGTCGAGCGCGGACGTTTCCGCGAGCGCGAACTCTATGACCTGCTCGGAAGCACGGCCGCTATCCGGCGCGCAACCCGCTGCAGAACGTGAACGACCTCAAGGCCCAGATCGCCGCCAATGAGAAGGGCGCGCGCGAGCTCAGACGGATGGTCGAGATGTTCTCGCTTCGGACGGTCGAGGCCTATATGGGCCACGTTCAGGACAACGCCGACGAGAGCGTGCGCCGGGTGATCGACAGGCTCGCCGACGGCGAGGCGACCTCGATTTCAAGACCAGGGCGCGATCATCAAGGTCAGGATCAGCGTCGACAAGGCGAGGCGCGAGGCGACAGTCGATTTCACCGGGACTTCGCCACAGCAGCCGTCGAACTTCAACGCGCCGGAGCCGGTCACGCGCGCCGCGGTGCTTTACGTATTCCGGGTCATGGTCGACGACGACATCCCGATGAACGCCGGATGCCTGAGGCCGATCCGCATC
>CAVULN010000002.1:0-22055 GCA_963742305.1 uncultured Alphaproteobacteria bacterium | reverse complement strand
AAAGACCAACGCGGCCGGGCGGTTGGCGCTTGGTTTTCGCCAGGCGACACAGGCGCCTCTCGGCGCCTTGCGTGGATGGCCCCCGTCAAGCGCGGCCATGACGCTACTGAGGCATCGAGGGCGTGGCCAGAGCTTCGCTCGCCCGCAGTCAACGGGGATCCCCCGTAAGAGCCGACAATCTATTTACAAAAATCGGAATCTGTGCCATAGTCATTCCTGTTGGCAGAATTCGTGCCGGCGCCCCGCCGGTCTGCGGCCGGGCAGCGCGGGCTATGCGTTTCGGACATTCCGGAAAGAGCCGGTCAGGAAGGAAAATTTTTTTATTTCTTCGGCCGTAACCCATTGAAAAGTCCCAATTCCAGGTAATAAAAAGAAGTAACCGCGAGCTACTTTACTTCACCGTATTTGATTTTATTTCCACTTACTTATATCGCCCTATGCGGAATCGGCGCCCCTGCCCGGTCACCGGCCCAACGCCGCGGCGATCTCCCCCCTCAGGCCGTCGGCGGTCTGGGTCTGAAGGCCGGCCGCGTCGAGCGCCCGGGCCGCGGCGCCGACGAGGTCCGCGTTCGAGGCGGCGCGCTCGCCGTCAGGCAGGGCGAGGTTGTTCTCGAAGCCGACCCGCGCGTGGCCGCCGAGCAGCGCCGCGGCGGTGACGCAGGCGGCCTCGCGGCGGCCGAAGGCGCACACGCTCCACGGGTCGAACCGCGGCATGTCGGGCGCGAGGAACGGCAGGAGGTCGCGCGGGATCGCGGTGCGGGTGAGCGCGAAGCGCCCGAGCACATAGAGGACGGAGAGCCGCTCGAACGGGATCAGCCCCTGCTTCATCATCGCCCCCAGGCGCTCCGCCTCGGTCGGGGTGTAGAGAATGATCTGCGGGTGGACGCGCATCTGCCTGAGCTTGCCGAGGAACTCGCCGAACGCCTTGTCGTCGGCCCCCTCGGGAGCGAGTTCGCGCAGCGCCAGCGACACCGCCTCCGGATTGGTCTTGATGACGGCGGCCCTTTGCTCGGCCGGCGAATAGAGACCGAGCGATTCGCTGGTGATCTGGATCACCAGCCGGTCGCCGACCGCTTCGCAGATGCGCGCGATCGCCGCCCGGTAGGCGTCCGGGTCGAGGCAATGGCGCCCTTCCGCGTCGCGCACGTGCAGATGGATCATCGACGCCCCGCGCTCGAGGCATTCGGCCGCGTCACGGGCGAGTTCGTCCGCGGTCATGGGCAGCGCGGGGTGGTCGGCCTTCGTCTTGCGGCCGCCATTGGGCGCAACCGCCAGGACGACCCTTCCGCTCGCTTCGGCCACCGCCCGCCGCCTTTCCGCTCATCTCTCCGGCGCATAGACTGGGCCGAACCCGTCCCCCGCTCAACTCGCCATTGTTGTCGCCCATGAGCCACATCCTGCACCGCTCCGCGAACGCCCTCATGCCGGTCGCGGTTTCCGGCTCCGGGGTCGAGATCGTCGATGGCCAGGGCCGGCGCTATCTCGACGCGTCGGGAGGCGCGGCCGTCTCGTGCCTTGGCCATGGGCATCCCGACGTGCTCGCCGCCATGCGCGCGCAGCTCGACGCGCTCGCCTACGCGCACACCGCCTTTTTCACCACCGAGGCCGCCGAGCGTCTGGCCGACCGCCTGATCGAGGACGCTCCGCCGGACATGAGCCATGTCTGTCTCGTCAGCGGCGGTTCGGAGGCGATGGAGGCCGCGCTGAAAATGGCGCGCCAGTATTTCGTCGAGACCGGCGAGCCCCAGCGCCGCGCCGTCATCGCGCGGCGCCAGAGCTATCACGGCTCGACCCTCGGGGCGCTCGCGGCCGGGGGCAACGCCTGGCGGCGCGCGCGGTTCGAGCCGCTGCTGATCGAGACGCATCACATCGACCCCTGCTACGCCTATCGTCTCAGGCGCGAAGGCGAGAGCGAGGCGGACTATGCGGCGCGGGCCGCGCAGGCGCTCGAGGACACGATCCTCGCGATCGGCCCCGGCCGGGTCATCGCTTTCGTGGCCGAGACCGTGGCCGGCGCGACCCTGGGCGCCGTCCCGCCGGTCGGCGACTATTTCAAGCGCATCCGGGCGATCTGCGACCGCCACGGCGTCCTGCTCATTCTCGACGAAGTGATGTGCGGCATGGGCCGCACCGGCACGCTGCACGCCTGCGAGCAGGAGGGAATCGCGCCCGATCTCATGACCTTGGCCAAGGGCCTCGGCGGCGGCTACCAGCCGATCGGCGCGGTCATGCTGACGAAGCGGGTCTTTGAGGCCTTCGCGAACGGCTCCGGCGCCTTTCAGCACGGCCACACATATATGGGCCATCCGATCGCCGCGGCGGCGGGGCTGGCGGTGCAGGAGGTCATCCGGCGGGACGGCCTTCTGGCCAATGTCGTGGCGATGGGCGATCGGCTCGAGCGGCGCCTGAAGGAGCGCTTCGGCGATCACCGCCATGTCGGCGACATACGGGGGCGCGGGCTCTTCCATGCGCTCGAACTGGTCAGCGACCGGGCCGGCAAGCGGCCGTTCGATCCCGCGGCGAAACTCCACGCGCGGGTCAAGCGCGAGGCGATGGAGCGGGGCCTCATCGTCTATCCGATGGGCGGGACGGTCGACGGCGTGAACGGCGACCACGTCCTCCTCGCCCCTCCCTTCATCGTCGAGGCGGCCCAGGTGGACACGATCGTCGAACGCCTCGGCGCGGCCCTCGAGGCGGCTGTCGCCAGTGTCTGATCGTCGCGCGAAGGTCGCGAACCGGTCATACAAAGACCGCAGTGCTTGCCGAAAGCGCGGCCTCCGCCGGGACGTGGTATCGTCTCGATATCCGCCGCGCCGACCCCCGATTCGGCCCCAAACGACAGGCGAGAAGGACCTGATTTCGTGGTCAGACGCTCACAATCGCTCGCGCTCGCCCTCATGCCCGCCCTCGTCGCGGCCTCGGCCGCCTTCGCCGGGCAGGCGCCGCTCGATCTGCGCGCGCCGCTCGCGGCGGCGCAAAAGTCCGCCAAATCGCCGAAGACCGCTGCTCCTGCGCCAATCCCGGCCGCCGAAGCGATCGCGCGCGCCAACGCCTGGCTCGATCAGGCGCGCGTGATGACCGCCGACTTCGTCCAGATCGGACCGAACGGAAGGCGCTCCGAGGGAGAGCTGAGCCTGGTCCGCCCCGGCCGGATGCGATTCGAGTTCACGAATCCGCCGCGGCTCGAGATCGTGGCCGACGGTCGCAGCGTCGCCATCATCGACAGGAAGCTCAACACGCAGGACGAATATTTCATCGCCCAGACGCCGCTCAAGTTTCTGCTGTCCGACCACATCGACATAGCCCGCGACACCAAAGTCCTGAGCGTCTCCCAGGAGGGCAACAACGTCACGATCGAGATTGAGGACAAGGCGACGCTCGGCGGCACGGCGCATCTTGCCATCGTCTTCGATGCTTCAACCTTTGCGCTGAAGCAGTGGACGCTGATCGACGCGCAGGGCTACCAGACCGTGGTCACCCTGTTCAATGTCGATCTCAAGGCCCAGCCGGATCCGGCGCTCTTCCACATCGACGAGGCGCCCGCCAACCAGCTCGGCAACCGGCGCAGATAGCGCCGCCTTGTGGGCAACGATCGGACAAGGCTTGCGCTCGGCCCTTCGCCCGGGCAAGCAGCGCAAGGACCGCCGCCGGATTCTTCCCCATGACGTTTTCCATCGCCACCTGGAACATCAATTCGGTGCGTCTGCGCATCGAGCTCGTCGTCCGCTATCTCAACCAGCACCAGCCGGACGTTCTCTGCCTCCAGGAGACGAAATGCCCGGACGCCAATTTCCCTCACGCGGCGTTCCGGGACGCGGGCTATCCCCATATCGCGATCAACGGGCAGAAGGGCTATCACGGCGTCGCGATCGTTTCGCGCATTCCCTTCGCTCGCTTCTCGAGGCGGGACTTCTGCGCCAAGGGCGACGCGCGCCATCTCCATGTCGTCCTCGGCGGCGAGGCGGAGGGGTTGGAACTGCACAATTTCTACGTTCCCGCGGGCGGCGACGAGCCGGACCCCGAGATCAATGTCAAATTCGCCCACAAGCTCGCCTTCGTCGATGAAATGTCGGATTGGGCGAGGCAGGAGAGGCCGGGGGCGCGCTCCTCGATCCTGGTCGGCGATCTCAACATCGCGCCGCTCGAGCACGACGTCTGGAGCCATAAGTCGCTTCTGAGCGTCGTGAGCCACACGCCGATCGAGGTCGACAAGCTGAAACGCGCCCAGGCCGCGGGACCGTGGTTCGACGCCTTGCGCAAGTTCGTGCCCGACGATCAGAAGCTCTACACCTGGTGGAGCTATCGCTCGCCTGACTGGGAGAAGGCCAACAAGGGACGGCGCCTCGATCACATCTGGGTCAGCCCGGCGCTCGCCGGCGCCGTCCACGAGATGCGCGTTCTGCGCGACGCCCGCGGCTGGGAACGCCCCTCCGACCACGCCCCGGTCATGGTGAGATTGGCGCTCTAGGCAGAGGCAGGGCAGCGGGAATGGCCTGGCGTCTGGTCAAATGGGCGGCGAGCCTCGCGATCGCCCTCGTCGTCCTCGCGGCGCTCGCCGGCTTCTATCTGTTCTATCGCGCCATGCCTGCCTATTCGGGCGTGGAAAAGCTCCCGGGCCTCTCGGCGGAAGTTCGCGTCTGGCGCGACGCCCATGGCGTTCCGCACGTCTTCGCCGGCTCGATGGACGATGCGGCGCGCGCGCTCGGCTATCTCCATGCGGGCGAGCGGATGTTTCAGATGGAGATTCTGCGCCGGGTCGGCCAAGGCCGCATGGCCGAAATCCGCGGGCCCGAGCTCCTCGATGTCGACAGGTTCATTCGCACGCTCGGTCTCTACCGGGAAGCGGAGGCCAGCCTTTCGGCCCTGTCGCCGTCAGCGCAAAAGCGCCTCGAGGCTTACGCCGAGGGCGTCAACGCCTATCTGGCGAACCGCCCGCTTCCGCCCGAGTTCCTTCTCGCCGGCGACCGCCCCGAGCCTTGGAAGCCGGCCGATTCGCTGGTCATCGCGAAGATCGAGGCCTATCAGCTGTCGCAGAACTTCAAGCTCAAGCTCCTGCGCGCCCGCCTCCTGCGCAAGCTTGGGCCGGAACAGGAAAGCTGGATGTTCCCGGGGGCCAAGCCCGGCGATCCCATCACCACCCTGCCGGCGACGAGCGAAACGCACGCGAGCGCCGAGAGTATCGACGATAAGCTTGGGGCCCTGACCGGCATCGGCAAAGGCGCGTCGAACGAATGGGTTATCGCGGGATCGCGGACGCTCACCGGCAAGCCGATCCTCGCCAACGACCCCCATCTCGATCTCAGTGCGCCGATCCTCTGGTATCTGGCCCGTGTCGTCACGCCCGGGGGGTCGGTCAAGGGCGCCACCTTGCCCGGCGCTCCGGTCTTCGTGCTCGGCCAGAATGAGCGGATCGCCTGGGGACTGACGACCGCGGACTCGAATGTCGAGGACCTGTTCGTCGAGACCGTCGATCCAAGCGATCCGTCGAAATATCTCACCCCCGATGGGCCGATGGCCTTCGACGTGCGGACCGAGACGATCCATGTGAAGGGCGGAGCGGACGTCAAGCTCGAAATCCGGACGACCCGTCACGGCCCGGTCCTCTCCGATATCAGCGCGGACCTTAAGGATTTCGCCGGGCCGGGAAAGGCGGTCGCCCTCGCCTTCACCGGGCTCGGCGACCGCGACACGACCGCCGAAGCCTTCATGCGGGTCAACGCGGCGCGCAACTGGAGCGAATTTCTCGACGCGCTCCGCCTCTACCAGACGCCGACCCAGAACTTTGTCTACGCCGATGTCACCGGCGACATCGGGTTTCTCAATCCGGGCCTCGTCCCGTTGCGAAGGCAAGGCGACGGCCTCGCCCCGGTGGATGGCGCGTCGGGCGCGTTCGACTGGACCGGAACGATCCCGTTCGATGAATGGCCCCGGCTCCACAACCCGGAGGCTGGCTTCGCCTTCAACGCCAATAACGCCGATTTTCCCGACAATCACGAGCCCAGATTCGGGCAGGACTGGGAAGAGACGTTCCGCGCCCGCCGTATCCAGCAGTTCTTCGATACGATCGACAGGCACAGCCTCGACACCTCGAGCGAGATGCAGGCCGACCATCTGTCTCTGGACGTCAAGGAACTGCAGCCGTTCATCGCGACGATCGCGCCGTCGGACGAACGCGCGCGGAAGGCGCAGGCGATGCTTCTGAACTGGAACGCGGTGATGGGTAAGGACCGCGCCGAGCCCCTGATCTACACCGCCTTCTTAAGATCGCTCCACACAATCCTGATCGAGGACAAAACCGGGCTGCCGATGAAGGAGAAGGGCCCCTTCGCCGCGACCACCCTCGTTTCCCTGATGCGCGACCATGCGTCCTGGTGCGATTCGCCCGGCGCTCCCGATCCCGACTGCCGCAAGGCGCTTGGCCGGGCGCTCGACGACGGGCTCGCCTTGCTCGTCAAGCGCGACGGCGCCGATATGAGCCAGTGGCGCTGGGGCGCGGAGCACAAGGCGCTGCTCAGGCATCAGGTGTATGCCCATGTCCCGCTTTTCGACCGGCTGAGCGATCTCAGCCTTCCCTCGAGCGGCGGCTTCTACACCCTCGACCGCGGAGGCGGTTCCGACGCGCCCCCCGACCTGCCGTTCGCCCGCACCATCGGCGGCGGTTTTCGCGGCGTCTATGACCTGGCGGACCCTCGGAAGTCCCGCTTCATGATTGCGACCGGCGAATCGGGCCATATCTTTTCCAGTCACTATGGCGACCTCGTTGAACTCTGGAACGACGTCAAATCGATTGCGCTCGCAGGATCGGAAGACCAACTCAGAAAGGCGGGGGCCGAAGAACTGACGCTTGCGCCCTGAGTGGATGGAGTTCGCGCGCCGGTTGAATCGCCGGCTTCGCCCCCGCGAGGCCGCTAGCCATCAAATGTAAGGCTCGTCAGCGATTCGGGCCACGAACCACCCTCACGCGGCGTAGCGCTCAATGTCGACCGCGAGGCGGCGCGGGCCCCACGCGCCGGGCTTCTCGGCGAATACGCCCGCCATTCTCGTCCCGCAGCTTGAGCATGCGCCCGAAGCGTCCAGAGCGTAAGCCGTGATCTTGTAGCCGTCGCGGCCGATCGCGCGCGCTCCGCACGCCGGACACAGCGTCGCCTGGCGCGCCGGATCGTGGACGTTGCCGACATAGACGTGATGGAGCCCGTTGCGGATGGCGATGGCGCGCGCCCTTTGCAGCGTCAAAGGCGGCGTCGGCGGCGTCTCCAGCATATGGTAGTCGGGGTGGAAGGCAGTGAAATGCAGGGGAACGTCGGGCCCGAGCTCGCGCGCGACCCATTTCGTCTGCGCGTCGATCTCCTCCTCGGAATCGTTCTCGCCAGGAATGAGCAGGGTCGTGATTTCGGTCCACACATTCGTTTCGTGAACGAGATAAACGAGCGTATCGAGCACGGGCTTGAGCGAGCCCGCGCAGCGCCTCGCATAGAACCGCTCGGTAAAGCCCTTCAGATCGACGTTCGCCGCGTCCATGGCCCCGAACAGACGCCTTCGCGGCGCCTCGCAAATGAAGCCGGCGGTGACGGCGACGTTCCTGACGCCTCGCGCCCGGCAGGCGGCCGCGACATCGAGCGCGTATTCCATGAAGATGACCGGATCGTTATAGGTGTAGGCGACGCTCGCGCATCCCAGCCGCTCGGCAGCGCGCGCGATGGTTTCCGGCGCCGCATGCGAACTTAACCGCGCGACCTCGCGGCTCTTCGAAATGTCCCAGTTCTGGCAGAACGAGCAGGCGAGGTTGCAGCCCGCCGTCCCGAAGGAGAGCACCGATGAGCCGGGCAGGAAATGGTTGAGGGGCTTCTTCTCGATCGGATCGACACAGAATCCGGTTGACCGGCCGTAAGCGGTCAGCTCCATCCCGTCGCCGTCCTCGCGCGCCCGGCGCACGAAGCACAGGCCCCGCTGCCCCGGACGAACTTTACAGAAGCGCGGGCATAAGCCGCATTCGATCCGCCCGTCCTCGAGCCTGGTCCAGTAGCCGACATTGACGCAATCAGCGTCCATTTGGCCCCTCGGCCTTTCGCGTAAAGCCGCTCGTTGAATCGCTCTTATGTCGTGAAGATGGGGCGGATTTGCAATGCGCCGCCCTTTCGCGGCGCCGTTCGCGCGCTTACATTCCGCCTTGGAACGCCATGGGGACATCGCCATGCAGGGAAGCGAAATCCATCCCGCGCAGGTCGCCGGCGTGTTCTATCCGGCGGCGCCGGAAGCTGTGATCGCCCTGATCGCAGATCAGCGCAAGCTGGCGCGGCCGGATGTCGGGGTCGCGCCGAAGGTCGTCGTCGCACCGCACGCCGGCCTCGTCTATTCGGGCTCGGTCGCCGCGACCGCGTTTGGCGCGTGGGCGCGGCGCGCCGAGCCGCCACGGCGCATCGTCATCGTTGGCCCGGCGCATCGCGCGCTGTTCCAGGGCGTCGCGGTCCACCCGGCGGTGGGATGGCGCACCCCGCTCGGCGAGGCGGCGGTTGCGCCCGACGCCCATGCCAGGCTCCTCGGGGCTCGGGGCGTTTTCGTCGACCCGCGTCCGTTCGAGGGCGAGCACTCGCTCGAAATGCACCTCGTCATGCTGCAGGCGATGCTGCCTCGGCCCTTCGAAATCGTGCCCCTTCTCATCGGCGACGCCGATCCCCATTCGGTCGCCGAGGCCTTGCGCCGGGTCTGGGGCGGACCGGAGACGGTGATCGCGGTCTCCTCCGACCTGTCTCATTTTCTCGACCAAAGAAGCGCGCGGGCAATCGATTCCAGCACCGCGCGGCTCATCGAGACGCTGGACGCCCCGGCGCTCGACGGGCGCCGCGCGTGCGGCTTCCTCGCGATCAAGGCCGCGCTCGCCATCGCCGCGGAGCGCGACATGCGTGCGACCACTCTCTCTCTGGCAACCTCGGCGGACGCCGGCGCAGGGTCCTCGCGGGTGGTCGGCTACGGCGCGTTCGCCCTCGAATATGCGGCCTCGGCGCGCCTCGCCGAGACCGATCGCGAGCGCCTGCTTTCGGCCTCGATGGCCGCGCTTGGCGTGGCGGCGCGGAGCGAGGGCAAGGCGCCGGCGCCGAGCCTCAGGGACGACGCGTCGCCCGCGCTTTCCTCCTGGCGCGCGACGTTCGTCACCTTGACCGAGAACGGGCGGCTCCGCGGTTGCATCGGCACGCTCAGCCCCCATCGGCCGCTGATCGAGGATGCGCTCGCCAATTCGGCGAAGGCGGGGTTCGCCGACCCGCGCTTTCCGCCGCTGAAGGAATCCGATCTCGCCGGGCTTCGCCTGGACGTGTCGATCCTCTCCCACCCGCGGCCGCTCCCTGCGGCCAGCGAGTCCGAACTCGCGGCCGCGCTCGAGCCTGACCGCGACGGCCTCATTCTCGCCGCCGGCAAGCGTCACGCGCTGTTCCTGCCGGGCGTCTGGCGCCAGTTGCCCGACGCGCGCACGTTCGTGCGTCATCTGATGGCGAAGGCCGGCTTTGAGCCGGATCGCTGGCCGGAGGGGCTGGAGGCGAAGCGCTTCCGGGTCGAATTGTTCGGCTCGCCATGGCGGCGGGTCGATCCGAGGGACATCGAGCCGGCGGCGAGCGGGCATAGTTTGCTTCTGCACTGAGCGACGTCGGCGCGCCCAGAAAACAGCTTGTGGCGCAACCCATTGAGGGGAAAACGTCTCCTGCCCTCAATAATGCCCCAATGCCAACATAGGGTCGGAACTTAAGAATAACGAGAACGTTTGATTCCGTGAACGGAACTGGGGGGCTCACAAAGCGCAGGAGCCTGTCATGTGCGACTACTCGTTGGAGATGTATGGATCGCGCCCAGCCCGCGAGGGCGAGATTTATGTGACGACGCGGTTCCCGAGCGGCTCGATCGGATTCGCCTCCGCCGGCGATCCCCGCACCGCGGTTTGCATGCAGTGCGATACGAAGGTGATGCTGACCGACATTCCGCCTGCACTACAGGCGGCGCTGCGTGTCGGCGTGGAGGCCGAGACGACCTTCGCCCAGCGCGAGGCGGGCCTCTATCGCGACGGTCTGAAGCTGGCGGACGGGCGTTTTGTCTCGCTGCAGGACCTGCAGCCGGGCATTCACGCTTACGTGCCGGCGCTGCTCGAGCGTGACGGGCTGAAGGGTCTCGTGAAGACTCCGGAGGCCGTCGACTAGAAGGACTCACACCGACGGATCGAATCCGCCGGTTCCCCCGCCCAAGCGCCTGGCGTCCGCTCGACAAGTGGCGGGCGGACGCCAGGCGTGATGGAAGATTTTGGCGCGCTCTCCGATCGGCGCGCCTTTCTTATTTCCGGCTTGGCGCTTTGTCCCGCCTTTGCAACTACCCGCCGACGCGGGAGAAGATGTCGCGCAGCGGCGCGCCGCCCCAGGCTGAGGTGACGAAATCATTGTGGTCGACCGAGCCTGCGTCGACAAACGCGACGACGCCTGGCGAGAGCGCTTGAGGCAGGCCGTTCACCGTCCTGACGCCAGCGGCCTCGAGCGCCGCCCGCACCGCCTCGTTGCCCTCGCGCGAGGAGGTCGAATAGGCGCTGAGGAAGAACGCGTTTCGCCCCGGCCCCTCCGCCCAGCTCACGAACTTGTCGCGTTCGCCGTAGAGCGCGTCGAGCAAGACCAACCCCCGCACGCGGCTCCCCTCGCCGCCAACGCTGAGCGAGTAGGCGGCCGGAAGATAGCCGCCGCTATAGGCGACAATGACCACGGGCATCCGGCGAAAGGCGCCGCGCGCATTGGGATAGAGGTCGCCGAGCTTCGCCTGCGCTTCGCTCAGGAAGGCGGCGAACCCCCCCGGCGACCAGAACCGGCCGGCGCTCGAATCGGGCGCGTCGACCGCAAGCTGCGGCGCGACCAGCACGGCGTTGAGGCCCGAATCAGCGAGCTGGCGCACGATCTGCTGGCGGGCGATGACATCGCGCGTAAGCGTCGCATTGTTGCCGTGGAAGAAGACGATGATCAGTCCCGGCCGGCCGGGATCGAAGGATTGCGGCGCCGCGAGCAGCACGCTGCGGTCGCTGTAGGTCTGGTCCTCCCAATGGATTCCCCCGCGCGGACTCGAATGGCCAAGCCGTCCGTTGTCGTCGACGTCGAGGAAGGGCCGCGCCTTGCCCGTGTCCTGGTAGTTCGGGATGAGGCCATGATAAGGGAAGGCCGAGTTGTTGAACGAGGCGAGCTCGATGCTGGCGCCGTCGATCGTCGAAAGGCCCGCCCTCTTGGGCTGAGCGGTTTGCACCGCCGGCCCCGCGCATCCGGCCAAGAGGAGAGCCGCTCCCAGCCCCAGGCCCAGACCCCGCGTCCGGCCAAAAGAAAGACCCCGCATGACCCGATCCTTAACAATCCGCGCGCCGCGCCAAAAGACCCTTTTCAAGGCCGGCTTACAAAATCGTGAGCAGCGGCGGCGCCGATCGTTCCCGGGCGTGGCGCCAGCCCCAGCCGGCCGGGTATGGATGAGGCCGTCGCGCACCGCTTGATCCTTCCGAGGTCCCCGATGTTCTCATGCACGCCAGCCGACGACGGCGCCGGACCGATCCTGCATGCGGCCTGCGGCTGCTGCAACCCGCAAGTCCGCTCGATCGCGCGGCGTATCGATCACGAAATCAGCCGGCGAGGCTTTGTCGCAGGGGTCGGCGCATCGCTGGCCTCTCTTGGCTTCACCCGCCCGGCAAAGGCGCAGGCTGTTCCGCCTCCCGTCGTTTTCTCCAATTTCCTCCTCTTTGACGGCAGGTCGAGCGAGCTCAGAGGCGGGCTTCGCCTTCTCGTCGAGGCCGGGCGGATCAAGGCGCTGGCGACCGGCGATTTCTCGCCGCCGGATGGAGCGCGAACAATTGATTGCGGCGGCCGGACGCTGATGCCGGGCATGATCGACGCCCATTGGCACACGATCTTCGCGGGGCTCCCGATCCCGGCGCTTCTCACCGCCGACATTGGCTACATCCTGCTCGCCGCGAGCAAGGAGGCCGAGCGGACGCTGATGCGCGGCTTCACCACGGTCCGCGACCTGGGCGGCCCCGCCTTCAGCCTGAAACAGGCGATCGACGAAGGGCTCGTCGTCGGGCCGCGCATCTACCCGTCCGGCGCCATGATCACTTCGAGCGGCGGCCATGGCGATCTCCGTCCTTTGTCCGATCTTCCGCGGGGCGGTTCTCCAAGTCCGACCGAGCGAACAGGCGCCGTCAGCATCGCCGATGGCGCAGATCAGATGCGTCTCAGGGTCCGCGAACAACTCATGCAGGGCGCCTCCCAGGTCAAGCTCACCGCCAGCGGCGGCGTGTCGTCGCCACGGACCACGCTCGACATGGTGACATTGAGCGAGGTCGAAATCAGCGCCGCGGTCGAGACCGCAGCCGACCGCCAGGCTTACGTCGCCGTGCACGCTTACCCGCCGATCGCCATCCGGCGCGCGATCGCGGCTGGCGCGCAATGCATCGAGCACGGTCATCTCATGGACGATGCGACGGCGCGGCTCATCGCCGAGAAGGACATCTGGCTCAGCACCCAGCCGTTCCTCAGCGAGGAGGACGCGGCGCCGCTTGCCGGCCAGAGCCTGCGCAATGCGCTTCGGATGTTTGAGGGCACGAAGACGGTCTATCCGCTCGCCAGGGAACACAAGATCAAGACCGCGTTCGGCTCGGACCTCCTGTTCTCGCCAAGCCTGACGAAGCGGCAGGGCGTGATGCTCACCCACCTCAAGCGCTGGTACGGCGCCGCAGACATCCTCAAAATGGCGACGGGCGTCAATGGCGAGCTCATCGCCCTTTCGGGTCCCCGCAACCCTTATCCCGGAAAACTCGGCGTTATCGAGGAAGGCGCTCTCGCCGATCTCCTGGTCGTAGACGGCGACCCGCTCGACGACATCGCCCTTATGGCCAATCCGGAGACATCTCTCGTCGTCATCATGAAGGACGGCAAGCTCTACAAGGACGCCCGGCGCACGTAGAGCCTGCTGGGGTTCCGTGGAGGCGCTTGGCGGGCTCTTGCGGTCAGACGCTCTCGACCCCGTTGTCCGGCGGGTGCGTGTGACTGCCGAACCATGCGGAGAGCGCGAGAATCAGCGTCGAAACGACGAAGGTCAGGTGAATGCCAACGAGCCAATAGAGGTTACGGTCGGATTCATGCTCGATGTTCATGAAGCCTTCAAGCAGCTTGATCCCCGAGATGGCGACGATCGAGGCCATCAATTTGAGCTTGAGCTCGCTGAAGTCGATTTCCGCGATCCAGTGCGGCCGCGAATCGCCCTCCCGCATCACGACCGGGGCCACGAAATTGGTGTAGCCAGAGAGGAAGACGATCACCACCAGAGAGGCGGTGAGCGTCAAATCGACGATCCCGAGCTCCGACAGGAGGACTTCTTCATCGTTGAGCGTCGGAAGCTGCGACAGCAGCGCATAGAGGTGTAGGCCACACTTGGCCAGAATCGCGACCAGGCTGATGGCGAGCACGAGATAGAGCGGGGCGAGAAGAAACCGGCTCGCGAACAGAACCCGCTCGAACGCATTCCTGATCATCGATTCCTCAACCCGCGCCGGGCGAAGCCGTCCGCGCCGCCCGCACGACGTCCATTGTGTTGGAACGTCAGGAGGCGCGCAAGCCGCCGCTCAGCCAGCGCCGAGCACCCGTCCAGCGACCGCGTCAAGCTTCTTCACAAGTTCGGGATCGCGCGCCGAGGGCTGGGTGATGATGGCGTAGTCAAGCGCGCGGTCCGATCCGATCGGACAGGGTTCGTGCTCAGACGGAAACTCGCGCAGCGTCCGGGCGACCACCGCGGCGGCGCGGCTCGCGTTCTCGGCCATGACCTTGATCACGCCCGCAACATCGACCGCGCCATGCTCCTCGTGCCAACAGTCATAGTCGGTGACCATGGCGATGGTCGCGTAGGAGATTTCCGCTTCGCGGGCGAGCTTCGCCTCGGTCGCGCCGGTCATGCCGATGACATCGGCGCCGCGCGCCTGGTAGCCGAGCGACTCGGCGAGCGAGGAGAACTGCGGGCCTTCCATGCAAACGTAGGTCCCGCCGTCACGGCAGGGGATCTTCTCGGCCTCCGCCGCGGCGACGAGGCGGCGGCGCAGGCGCGGCGCGATCGGGTGCGCCATCGAGACATGGGCGGCGCAGCCGGTCCCGAAGAAGCTGGTTTCGCGCCGGTAGGTGCGGTCATCGAACTGGTCGATCATCACAAACATGCCGGGATAAAGGTCGCGGCGGAACGAGCCGCAGGCGGAAAGCGCGATGACGTCGGTGACGCCTGCGCGCTTCAGCGCATCGATATTGGCGCGATAGTTGATCGTCGAGGGCGAGAAGCGATGCCCCCGGCCGTGGCGGGCCAGGAATACCGCTTGCGTATCGCCTATCCGCCCAAAGCGCAGCGAATCGGAAGGATCGCCCCAGGGGCTCGCGACCCGTTCCTCTCTGAGGTCGGCGAGCCCGGGGAGTTCGTAGACCCCTGAACCCCCGATGATCCCGACGATCGCCCTGGCCATTCCTCTCCCCGCCCCCGGCGCCGGGAAGCTCTAACCGGAAGCGCGCCGGTCTGCCCGCGCAACCCTAATCAGTGCGCGGATTCCCAGATCCGCCTCTTCACCGCGTACAGCAGGGCCGCGAATACGATGAGGAAGATCATGACCCGGAGGCCTACCCGCTTTCGTTCGGCGAGATTCGGCTCAGACGCCCAGGAGAGAAAAGCCGCGACGTCCCTGGCGTAATTGTCCAGGGTCGGCTTGGTGCCGTCCTTGTAATCGACCGCGCCGTCGGTAATAGGCTGCGGCATCGCGATCCGGTGCCCGGGAAAGTAAAGGTTCCACTGCGGGTCGTCCTTGTTGGTGTATCCGGTCAGGATCGCGTGGATGTAGTCGGCCCCCATCTCCTGGTATTCGAGGCCCGGCAGGGCGTCGAGGATGAAGCGGGGAAAGCCCGGCTCGTATTTGAGCGATTTGGCGAGGAGCGCCATGTCGGGGGGCGCCTTGCCGAGAACCGCCGCCGCCGCCTGGTCGTTCGGATAGGCCTCCGGCCGCGGGATGATGTCGGCCGGCGTCGCGGGGCGCTTGAAGATTTCGCCCTTCTCGTTGGGAGTGGCGTTGGTGACCTGATAAGTGGCGGCGAGCGTGCGGATCTGATCCTCGCTGAACCCCGGCCCGTCTGGATCCTCGAGCGCGCGGAACGGAATGCTGAGCGCGTGGCAGGTGCTGCAGACCTCCTTGTAGACCTGGAACCCGCGCTGAAGCTGGGCCTTGTCGTAGAGGCCGAACATACCCGAGAAGCTCCACGACTGACGCGGAGGATTCGGCTGGTCGCTGGTTTGCGCAAGCGCCGCGGGGGCGCCCGCGAGGACGAGCGCGATGGCCGCGGGAACGAGAGCGGAAAACCTGACACGGATCATTGTTGAACTTCCTTCCCCGTGTTCCGCATCATTCCGCCGCAGCCGCCGCGGCTTTCGTCCTCGTGAGCACCGCGTCGGCGATCGACGTTGGGATCGGCTTCGTCTTCTCGGTAAAGCTGAGAACAGGCATGACGATGAGAAAAAAGGCGAAGTAGCCGAAGGTAAGGATGCGCGCGATCAGCGCGAGCCCCTCGGTCGGCTCCTGCGAGCCGAGATAGCCGAGGCCGATGCCGATCGCCACAAACACCCAGAAGAAGAAGCGGTAGGCCGGGCGGTACTTCGCCGACTTCACCGGCGAGCGGTCGAGCCAGGGAATGAAGAAGAGGACCACGATCGCCGCGACCAGGACGATCACGCCCATGAGCTTGTTCGGGATCGCGCGCAGCATGGCGTAGAACGGAAGGAGATACCATTCGGGCACCACGTGCGCGGGCGTCATCAGCGGATTGGCGGGCACTGAATTGTCGGCGTCGAGCAGATAATTCGGGATGTAGAACACCAGCCAGGCATAGAGAATCAGAAACACCGACAGGCCGACTACGTCCTTGATCGTGGCGTAGGGCGTGAAGGCGACGGTGTCACGCTGAACGTCCTTCACCTCGATCCCGTCCGGATTGTTCTGGCCCGCCACGTGGAGCGCCCAGACATGCAGCCCGACGAATCCGACAATGATGAACGGCAGCAGGTAGTGCAGCGAAAAGAAGCGGGTCAGCGTCGGGCCGCCGACCGCAAATCCGCCCCAGAGCCAGTGGGCGATCGAGTTGCCGACCAGCGGGATCGCGGAAGTGAGATTGGTGATGACGGTCGCGCCGGCGAAGCTCATCCCGCCCCAGGGCAGGACATAACCGAAGAACGCCGTCGCCATCATTAGGAAATAGATGGCGACGCCAATGATCCAGATCAGCTCGCGCGGGGGCTTGAATGAGCCGTAGTAGAGGCCGCGAAGCATATGAAGATAGCCAGCGAGGAAGAAGAGTGACGCGCCGTTCGTGTGCAGGTAGCGGATCAGCCAGCCGTAGTTGACGTTCCGCATGATATGATCGACCGAGTCGAACGCCTGGGTGGAGGACGGGATATAGTGCATCGCGAGAACGATGCCGGTCAGGATCTGCGCGCCCAGCATGAAGGACAGGATCGCGCCGAAGGTCCACATATAATTGAGGTTGCGCGGCACCGGATAGGCGACGAACGACGAATGAACCAAGCCGAACAGCGGCAGCCGCGATTCGAACCATCGCGCGAAAGCGCTTTTGGGAACGTAGGTCGTGGGGCCGCTCATATGCTGGATCTCTGATGGTCGTGGAGGCGGGGAATTGGCGAGGCGGAAGACGTTGGATCGCCCGTCAGCCGGTGCTTGCCTTGGCGTCGGCGAGGAGGGCGTTTTGCGGGCCAGTGGCGGATGCGGCGCTTGCGGGCAGATGCAAGGAACACGTTCGAACTCGGTCCAAAGATGGCCAACTCATCCCCCAACATTCGCGCCGCCCGGCGCTCGCGGGGCCACGACCTTGACATGGCTCGATGCGGCTTTTCGCATCGATCGAATTGGATGTCCATAGCCGGAATCGTAAGGGACGCTGGGCTCTCATGACCAGGCCGGCTGCGCCGCTCCTGCTCGCCCTGTTCGAACCCGATATCGCGCAGAACACGGGCGCGATGATGCGAACCTGCGCCTGCCTCGGCGTCGACGCGGCGATCATCGAGCCCGCCGGATTCCGGATGGGCGACAGCCGCTTCCGGCGCGCCGCGATGGACTATATCGGCGCGCTCGCCATCGAGAGCCACAACTCTTGGGCGAGTTTCGAAGCCTGGCGCGCCGCGTCTCGCCGGAGGCTGGTGCTCTTGACAACAAAGGGCGAAACGTGTCTGTGGGATTTTAGCTTCCGCGATCTGGATATTATTCTGATGGGGCGTGAGTTGGCTGGCGTGCCCGAAGCCGTGCGGGCTTCGGCTGACGTCCGGCTCCATATCCCCATTCAGCCCGGCTTGCGGTCGTTGAACGTGGGCGTCGCCGCGTCGATCGCGATGTCGGAAGCATTGCGCCAGCTCGGGCGTCTCCCTCCGCACAGAAAAGCGGACGGCGAATTGCCCCAAAATGGAAAACCGAGGACGTGACAACAACGGTGAGATCAGCGATTCTCGCCCCGGCGCGCGCGTTTGGACCGCGCTGGAGGAGACAATGAGCGAAGGGAGCGCCCTTCGTGTGCTCATCGCCGATGACCATCCGCTCGTGGTCGGCGGACTGCGCCAAGCTGTGCTCGCGGCGGCGCCGGAGGCCGAAATCGCCGAAGCGCACGATTTTGACAGCATGGCCGCGGCGCTCGAAGCCTCGGACGGCGCCGATCT
The DNA here is from genome assembly GCA_963742305.1 of uncultured Alphaproteobacteria bacterium. GTDB lineage: Bacteria > Pseudomonadota > Alphaproteobacteria > Rhizobiales > Beijerinckiaceae > Roseiarcus. Next base: position 4,319 of record CAVULN010000002.1, on the reverse strand, counting down.
CGTGCTGCTCGACCTGACCATGCCGGGCGTGCGCGGATTTTCCGGCCTCCTGTTCCTGCGCTCGGAGCGCCCCTCGACCCCGGTCATCGTCGTCTCGGGCAACGAGGATCGCGCGGTGATCCGCCATTGCCTCGAATTCGGCGCCGCCGGTTATATCCCGAAATCGCACTCGCTCGACACGATGCGGGAGGCCATCGTCCAGATTCTGGACGGCGGCCGGTGGACCCCGCCTGATTTCGATCAGGACGCGGCGCCCAACCGGGAATCGAGCGCGATGGCCCGTCGGCTCGCTTCGCTCACGCCCCAGCAGATCCGGGTCCTGATGATGCTGTCGCAGGGCCTGCTCAACAAGCAGATCGCCTACGAGCTCGGCGTCTCGGAGGCGACGGTGAAAGCGCATGTGTCGGCGATCTTCCAGAAGCTCGGCGTCGAGAGCCGCACCCAGGCGGTCATCCTCGCGACCAAGATCGAGGCGGCGCAGGAACTGCTGATCGCTTAGCGCGCTCTCGCGCTCAGCCGCGGTTCTGCCGGTTGCCGATCAGGTCGTCGACGACGGCGGGATCGGCCAGCGTCGAGGTGTCGCCGAGGGCGTGATGCTGGTTCTCTGCGATCTTGCGCAGGATCCGGCGCATGATCTTGCCCGAGCGCGTCTTGGGCAGCATCGGCGCGAACTGGACGAGGTCGGGCGAGGCGATCGGCCCGATCTCCTTGCGCACCCAGGCGACGAGCTCCTTGCGCAGCTCCTCGTCCGCCTCCACTCCGGTCATCACGGACACGTAGGCGTAGATGCCCTGCCCCTTGATGTCGTGCGGATAGCCGACTACCGCGGCTTCCGACACTTTCGGATGCGCGACCAGCGCGCTCTCGACTTCCGCCGTCCCCATGCGGTGGCCAGACACGTTGATGACGTCGTCGACCCGGCCAGTCACCCAGTAATAGCCGTCCCGATCGCGCCGCGCGCCGTCGCCCGTGAAGTACTTGCCAGGATAGGCGGTGAAATAAGTGCTCACGAACCGGGCGTGGTCGCCGTAGACGGTGCGCATCTGGCCGGGCCACGAGTTGGCGATGACCAGGTTGCCCTCGCATGGCCCCGTCTGAACCTTGCCCTCCGCGTCGACGATCTCCGGAACGACGCCGAAGAAGGGGTTGGTCGCCGATCCGGGCTTGAGCCGGGTCGCCCCGGGCAGCGGTGTGATGAGAATGCCGCCAGTCTCGGTCTGCCACCAGGTGTCGACGACCGGGCAGCGCCCGTCGCCGACGACGCGGTGGTACCATTCCCAGGCCTCCGGATTAATCGGCTCGCCGACCGAACCGAGAAGGCGCAGCGACGCGCGGCTGGTTTTCTTGACCGGCTCTTCACCCGCGCCCATGAGCGAGCGGATCGCGGTCGGCGCGGTGTAGAAGATGTTGACCTTGTGTTTGTCGATGACTTCCCAGAACCGGCTCGTCGAGGGATAGTTGGGGACCCCCTCGAACATGAGCGTCGTCGCGCCATTGGCGAGCGGGCCATAGAGGATGTAGCTGTGGCCGGTCACCCAACCGACATCGGCCGTGCACCAGTAGATGTCGCCCTCGTGATAGTCGAAGACATATTGGTGAGTCATCGAGACGTAAACGAGATAGCCTCCGGTGGTGTGGAGGACGCCCTTCGGCGCGCCGGTCGAGCCTGAGGTGTAGAGGATGAACAGCGGATCTTCCGCGTTCATGGGCTCGGCGGGGCAATCGGCGTTCACCGTCTTCTCGGCCTCATGCAGCCAGACGTCGCGCCCCTTCGTCCATGCGACGTCGCCCCCGGTATGCCTGACGACAATCATGGTCTTGACGCCGCCGGCTTTCTCGGCCGCCGCGTCGGCATTGGCCTTGAGCGGCACTTTCCGGCTCGCGCGAAGACCCTCGTCCGCGGTGATGACCACCTCGGATTTGGCGTCCTTGATGCGGCCCGCGAGGGCGTCCGGGGAGAAGCCCCCGAACACGACGGAGTGGATCGCGCCGATGCGGGCGCAGGCGAGCATCGCATAGGCCGCCTCGGGGATCATCGGCAGGTAGATCGTGACCCGGTCGCCCTTCTTCACGCCGTGAGCTTTCAGCACGTTGGCGAAGAGCCCGACCCGGCGGGCGAGTTCGGCGTAGGTGATATGCTTCGACTTCGAGGGATCGTCGCCCTCCCAGATGATCGCGGTCTGGTTCGCACGCTTCGGCAGATGCCGGTCGATGCAATTGTGGGCGACATTGGTGACGCCGTCCTCGAACCATTTGATCGAGACGTTGTGAGGATCGAACGAGGTGTTCTTGACCTTGGCGAATGGCGTGAACCAGTCGATTCGCTTTCCGTGCTCGGCCCAGAAGCCCTGCGGATCGGTCAGCGACCGCTTGTACATCTCTCGGTATTTGGCCGCGTCAACCCACGCGCGCTTCGCCCATTCCGCCGGAACCTCATAAACCTTGTCGGACATCGGGCTCCTCCCAGGCAGCGCGCGCGGGCTTTCGCCCTCGTTCAAACGCTAGACGACGAGTATGCCCTAACGATGGAAAAAGCGACAAGCGGGACCCGGGTGATGCTTTGGTCTAAGCTCTCCGCTAAAGCCCGCCGAGCTTGCACACGACCGCCCATTCGGCGTCGGTCACCGGCTGGACGGAAAGGCGGGACTGGGTGACGAGCGCCATCGTCTTCAGGCGCTTGTCGCTCTTCGCCTCCTCCAGTGTGACGGGCCGCGGCAGCGGGCGCACGGCGCGAATGTCCACCATGCCGAACTTGCCGGTCTCATCCGTCGGATCGGGGCGGTAGGCCTTGCAGACCTCGACGATGCCCACGACCGCCTTTCCCTCGTTGGAATGGTAGAAGAAGGCCTGCTCGCCGACCTTCATCGCCTGCATGTTGAGCTTGGCGGTATGATTGCGCACGCCGCTCCAGTCCGTGCCCGCCGCGCCGAGCGAGGCGAGCTTCTCGTAGGACCACGCCGAGGGCTCGCTCTTGAACAGCCAGTGCGCCATCGTCATCTCTCCCGCCCGAAGGTCCGCCGACCCCGCCGACCCTCAAAAGCATAGAGCGTTCCGGCATTAGGCGGAACCGCCGGGAGCGCCGCCTTGAGAAGGGCGGCTCACAACGTGTGTTTTGGCTTAGTTCCATTTTAGTTCCGCGTCCTCGTGATTTCAGGCCCTTGGGACCCCGTTTAGTTCCATACGCCAAATATCATACAATATACATCTGTTATATCACACGCGCCGCGACCGGATTGCGCCCGGAAAGTCCGGACCCGAACCGCAAGCAGCGCCGAGGTTATTCCTCCCCCTTCGGGGGGCGCGCCAGCAGTTCGCCGACCGCGGCGTCGACGTCGAGCGAACCTGCGATCAGCCTCTCGACGCAATCGGCGATCGGCATGTCGACGTTTCGCTCGCGCGCGAGCTCGACCAGCGCGGACGCGGTGAACATGCCCTCGACGAGCCTGCCCGCTCCCGCTTGCGGCGCGCTCTCGCCTCGTCCGAGCGCCTGGCCGAAGGCGAAATTGCGCGATTGCGGCGAGGAGCAGGTCAAGACGAGATCGCCGAGCCCGGACAGGCCCATCAGCGTCGATCCCCGCGCTCCGTACGCCTCGCCGAAACGGCGGAGTTCGGCGAAGCCGCGCGCGACGAGCGCGGCGACGGCGCTTGCGCCGAGCCCGCGGCCGGCGGCGACGCCGCAGGCGATCGCGAGCACGTTCTTGGCTGCGCCGCCGATCTCGACGCCGCGAACGTCGGTCGAATGATAGAGCCGCAAAGTCGGCCCGCGCAGCGACTCGCAGAGGGCGCGCGCCAGTTCTTCGTCAGCCGAGGCGAGGGTCAGCGCGGTCGGCAGGCCCGCCGCGACGTCGGCGGCGAAGGAGGGGCCGGAGAGAACGGCGGTCTTCCGGCCCGGCGCGGCGTCGCGCAGGACTTCGGTCATGAAGGCGTGCGCGCCCCGCTCGATCCCCTTGGCGCAGGCGACGAGCGGCGCCGATCCCGGCGCGGCCGCGAGCCTCAGCGCCGCCTCGCGGGTCGACTGGGCCGGGGTCGCCACGAAAATCGCGTCGCACCGGCGAAAATTCTCGATGTCCGACGTCGCCTCGACCGCGCCCGCCAGCGCGACGCCCGGCAGCCGGACGCTCGCCCGCGTCCTGGCGATCGCGCGCATCGCCGCTTCGTCCCGGCCCCAGAGGATCACCGTCCGGCCCGCCGCCGCGCCCGCGTTGGCGAGCGCCACGCCCCAGGCCCCGGCTCCCGCAACGCCGATCACATTTGCAGCTCTCACGCCGTTTTGCGTCCCATTCGGATCTCCCAACCCCTGGCCGTCGGCCATGCTCCTA
>CAVULN010000001.1:0-131680 GCA_963742305.1 uncultured Alphaproteobacteria bacterium | reverse complement strand
TGGCGAGGCCGACCGGACCGTTGATCAGGAAACCCCAGCGCCAGGACCAGTTGTCGGCCAGCCACCCCCCAAGCGCCGGGCCGACCACCGGGGCGACCACCACCGCGACGCCGAACAGCGCGAAGGCCTGCCCACGCTTCGCCGGCGGAAACGAGGCGGCCAAAATCGACTGGGAGACCGGCACCATGCCGCCTCCGGCCAGGCCCTGCAGGATGCGGAAGAGAAGGAGCGCGTCCAGACTGCGCGCCTGCGCGCACAGAATGGAGCTCACGCGTAAAGAGGCCGAGACAGATGAGGAAGAAGGCCTTTCGTCCGAACCGCCTGGCGAAATCGGGACTCGCGGTCAGGCTGGCGGCGTTGGCGACCAGATAGGTCGTCACCACCCACGAGGCTTCGTCGTCGCTGACCCCCATGCCGCCGGCGAAATAGGGCAGGATGGTGTTGGCGATGGTGGTGTCGAGCACCTCCATGAAGGTCGCGAGCGCGACCAGGACGGCGATCAGCCAGGGGCTGGTCAAGGCTGCGTCGCAGGCCGCCGGAGCGCCGGCCGCGGCCGACGCGTCGCTCACGCGCGCCTCCGCCATCGCTCGAGGGCCGCGCTCAGCTTCTCATAGAGCGAGGGCGAGGCGTCGACGCGCACCGTGGGAACGACCGACATGCCCGGACCCAGCGCGACATCGGCCGGCGGGTTGTCGAGGACGATCTTGACCGGCACCCGCTGGACGATCTTGACGTAGTTGCCGGTCGCGTTTTCCGGGGGCAGCAGCGAAAACGCCGGGCCGGAGCCGGGCTGGACGCTCGCGATATGGCCGTGAAAGTCGCGCTCCGGATAGGCGTCGATCTCCATCGTGACCGGCTCGCCCGGCCGCATGCGGTCGAGCTGGGTCTCCTTGAAGTTGGCGACGACCCAGATATGGTCGGGCACGAACATGCTCAGCGCCGTCCCCGCTTGCGCGTATTGCCCGACCGCGCCGCTCAGGTTGACGACCCGGCCGGGCTGGTCCGCGGCGATCGTCGTATAGCCGAGGTTGAGCGCGGCCTGATCGCGCTGGGCGTCGGCCTCTGCGAGCTTCGCCTCAGCGGAAGCGCGTTGCGCCTTCAGCGTGTCGATCTGCCGCTCGGCCACCTTGAGCGCGGCTTCGGCGCTGTCCACGGCGGCCTGCTGGGCTTTCATCGTCTGGACGTCGGTCGTGCCCTGCTGAGCCGGCGCCCAGCCCTTGTTGACCAGCGGCTGGTCGCGTCCCCAGGTCACGCGGGCGAGTTCGAGATTGGCCCTGGCCTGGCCCACCTGCGCCTTGCTCGCGGCGATCTGCGCGTTCTGCATGGCGATCTGGGCGTCGACGTCGTCGACGCCGGCCTGCGCCGCGGTCACTTGCGCCTTGGCCTGATCGAGCGCCGCGCGATAATCCCGCTGGTCGATCTCAGCGATCACGCGCCCCTTGTCGACATGCTGATTGTCGGTGACCGGGACTGCGGTGACGTAGCCCGGGACCTGGGGCGCGATCGCGAACTGGCGGGCGGCGATGAAGGCGTCGTCGGTCGACTTCGAAATGGGCGGTATAATCCCAGTAGAGGTATCCAGCGACCCCGGCGATCAGAAGCGCCACAAGGCTGACGGGCGCCAGGACGGGATGGCGGCGGAGGAACCCCTTTCGCGGCGCCTGCTCGGCCTTTTCATCCTGCGCCGCCGGCGCCTCTCCCGGCTTGGCCGGCTCGGCCCGGCTCCTCTCGGCGGGCTCGCCGGGGCGCTCGCCGCGCGGGCGCTGGCGCGTCCAGGACGATGACATCCCGCTTCGGGTTCGCCGACAGGGAACCTCCGGCGCGAGGCTCCTCGGTTTCGGACGCCGGAGCGTCCTTGTACATTCGCCGCCCTGGGTCTTGATTTCTGCGCGCCACGGCCGGAACTCTCCGCGTCTCACGGCCCCCCGAGCGCCCTCAATTCCGAAACGAAACCGTTCCGTTCACTTTACGTTGGTCAGGGACCGACCTAAATCAAGAGACGTGAGCGCCGATTTTAACGATCGCGGCCTCGGGCGAGGGCGCACGGCCGCCGTGGAATTGCGAAGCGCCCCCGGACAGACGCGCGCCCCGCGCTGCGGGCGTCCGCCGCGCGAGCTTGCCGGAGAGGTCGAGGAGCGAATCCTGAACGCGGCGGGCCGCGTGTTTCTCGAGCGCGGCTTCGAGGGCGCGAGCGTCGAGGAGATCGCGGAGGCGGCCTCGGCCGGAAAGCAGACGATCTACGCGCGCTTCCCCAATAAGCAGGCTTTGTTCACGGCGGTGATCGCGCGCCTCGTGCGCCGCAACACGAACCTCGACGTCCTGTCCTGCGGCGACGGGGCCCTTCGAGGAGCGCCTCGAGGCCCTCGCCAGGGTCATTCTGACCCGGCTTCTGAGCCCGGAAACGATCGGGCTCATCCGGGTCGCGGTCGCGGAAGCGCGGCGGTTTCCAGACCTCGCGACAAGCGTGAGCAGCATGGGACGGACGCGTCCAATGGAAGCCGTCGCCCGCCTGTTTGGCGAATGGGCGGCGTCCGCCGACATCGGCGCCTCGCCCGCTTTCGCTGCCGAAAAGCTTCCAGAGACGGCGCGGCGGTTCCTCGACCTGGTGGTCCTGCCGATGCTGGTGAGGGCGCTGTTCGGCGAGGACTTGAGCGCGCTCCGCGCCGAGATGGGCGCCCACGCGGCGCGTGTGGTCGGGTTCTTCCTCGCCGCCTGCAGACACACGCCGCCGGCTTCCGGGCGCGATGAGCCGCTGGCGGCGAGCGAAGGCGCCGATCGCTGAGGCCGCAGCTATCCCTTCAGCTGCGCCAGCACCCCGGCGATGTCGCCCATGCCCCAATGTTCGGCGATCTTGCCGTCGGCCAGGCGGAAGATGTCGCACGAGGTGAAGGAGAGATGTTTCCCGGTCGGCGCGACGCCGTAGAGCGGGCCCTGCTGGGTTCCCTCATAGAGAAAGCTCGCCGCCTCCTTGTCGCCCTCGGCGAGGCTCGCCTGGATGGTGACCTTGAGATCGGGCAGGCCCTTGAGACGCGCGGCAAAGAAATTGACCGTCGCCGTCTTCGCCGGCGCGCCCGCGGGAGGATGAGCGGCGGCGCTTAGCTGATGATTGACATAGCCGTCGGCGAACAGGGCCGCGAATGCGTCGAGATCGTGGGCGGAAAGCGTCTTGGCGAAGCGCTCGACGATGGTATCGCCGGCGGCCGTGGCTGTCCGGAGGACAAGGGCGCCGTCGCGATGAGCGCCGCCCCCGAGATCAAAGTTCTGCGTCGCAACAAAGCCTCCTCCATCCGCCGTCTCTCGAATTCAGGGCGATTGCCCCTCGTCAGGCTGGTCCGCGGCGTCGGCTGGGTCTGCGCCATGCGAGAGCCCAGGGCCGGGGCGCACGATCCGTCTCGTCGCGCGCGGGCGCCGGCGCCGGCGACCATGGACGGTTCTCGAGCGGGCTGCGGTCGCTCGCGAGTCGTGAAGCCGCTCTCGCTCCAGGTCAGGCCGACCGCGCCGAGCGCGCGAGCGCCTGATCGTCGAGCACGAATTTCGCCTTGCAGTCCGGGGGCGCGGCGAGCGCGCTGACCACGACCTCGGCCCGCGCGCAATCCTCGTCGAACGCGAGGCGATCGAGGACGATCGAGAGCGATTCGCCTTCCGGCAGGGCGGCGACGCAGCCGAGCCGGTCGCAGGGCGCGTCGAACGCGCGCGCTTGAGCCGGATCGCGCCCGTCGCCGTCGGCGGTCAGCCATTGCTCGGCGGCGAAGGCGTTGAAGCGCTTGCCGACGACCTCGAGCGCGCCGTCGGCGTCGCGCACCGCCGCCAGATCGCCGGACGGCGCGACGATCACGTCATAGCGCGGCCCGTGCGTCGCGGCGGCGATCCCGATCGAGCGCGAGCGGAATGGCGCTCAGACGGAACATCCAGGTCCGCCAGATGGTCGCGCACATCACGGCGAGCGCGAGAAACGGCAGCGCGTAAGGCGCGAACGCCCTCACATGAACGGTCGAATGCGGCGCCTCGGCGATGAAGCGCGCGACCCAGAGGATGAACTTGATCCCCGCCCCGACATAGATCCACACCGGCCCGTCGAGCCCGAGCGGATAGAGCGCGGCGCCGAGCGAGCGCGCCCGGCACGGCGAAGACCTCGATCACGGTCAGCGTCAGCGGATTGCCGATCAGCACATAGGGGCTCAGATCATGGAAGTGATAGGCCATGAACGAAGCGGTGGCCGAGGTCGCGAACGCGGTGGCGATGAGAAGCGCGAACGGCTTCTCGACGAGATGGGCGCCGAAGAACCCGCGCTTGGCGGCTTCGCCCCGCTTCGGCAGAAACGGATCGGGATCCCGTCGAGCGCCGCCATCCGCGACTCCATGACCGCCACCAGCGCGGCGACGGCCGCGAACGACAGCTGGAAGCTGACGCCGAGGATCGCCTCCGGCGCGATGGCGACAACGGCGAGAACCGCGAAGGCGAGATTGCGCATGGTGAGCGCCCGCCGGTCCATGATCACGGCGGAGAGCACGATCAGCGTCATGAACAAAGCCCGCTCGGTGCCGACGCGCGAGCCGGTCGCGAGGTCGTACAGGACCGATCCCGCCATGGCGACCAAAGCCGCCCATTTCTTGATCGGATAGCGAAGCGCCAGCGTCGGCGACAGCGCGAGGAGGCGGCGAGCGACGACAAAGAAGATTCCCGCCACCAGCGTCATCTGCACGCCGGAAATCGTGATGATGTGGAAGATGCCGGCCTCGCGGATCAGGTCCTTGGCGTCGTTGGAGAGAAAGTCCCGCTTTCCCGTCACCATCGCCGCTGCGATCGCGCCTTCGTCGCCGCCGATGATCGCGTTGACCCTGAGCGCCAGGCGATTGCGCGCGTGATCGATCGCCGCGTCGAAGCGCTGGCGGAAAGTCGCATCGCCCGGCGGGGGCAGCAGCCGGATCGGCCCCAGCGCCGAGCCGACCGCGCCGACGCCGGCGAAAAACGCATCGCGGGCAAAATCGTATCCGCCCGGCAGCGCCGCCCGCGAGGGCGGCAGCAGGCGCGCCTTGAGTTCGACGTAGTCGCCCGCCGCGACATCGGGCGTGGCGCGGGTCGTCACCCTGACCCGGCGCGGAACCTTGCCCTGCGGCATGCCGTCGGCGCCGGTCGACGCCGATCACCATGCGCGCGCCGACCGTCCTCAAGTCCACTTCCTCGACATAGCCCTGCAGCGAGACGATGCGGATGCGGTCGAGCACCGGCGCGGCGACCCGCGCCGTGCGCAGCGACATCGACAGGAAACCCGCGAACAGCGCGGCGATGGCGAGCGAGGCGCCGAGAGCGAGAGGCCGGCTACGCGAAACCCACGCGAGCGCCGCGAAGAGCGCGGTCATCAGCGCCGGCAGCCACAGGGCGGGCTCGCGGTCGGCGGCCAGATTGAGCGCGACCCCGCCCATCGCCGCGACCGGAATCCACAGGAAGAAGCGCCGCTCCTCGACCTCGCGCGCGAGCGCGCTCGAGAACGCGCCGCGCCAGTCCGGCGCCCACGCAGCGGCGCGGGTGAAGCCGGCCGCCGCCGACAAAACGCCAGTGCGCGCAGGGGCCATCGGGGTCAGACTAACGCCAGCCTGACCTTGGGGAAAGCCGCAGATAGGCGGAGGCGAGCCCAGAACACGCTGGCGTCGGGCCGGCTTCGCCAAGTTTGAAGGGCCGTGTCGGCGAGCGGCCTCGACGGCGCGCCTGGCCTAGCGGTAATTTTACCGGCGCCCCCTAATATTTTCAGCAGGTTACGACCCCGTTTAGTCCCCGATTCCGCGCCCGCATTTCGGATGGGTCGGCAGCGCAACGACATACGTTTTGTGTTATACTGGCGAAACGCCAGACACCGCCTTGGGCGATGATGCTGTTGGGCTTCGCCGCTCTCGGCCTCGTCGGCTATCGCCGAACCGCAAGCACCCGCGCGGCGACGGTCTAACTCGGCGAGGGTGGGAGACAATACCGCCGTCAGGCGGCAGGCCGCGAGGAGCGATATTGGGTCGGCGTCAGGCCGAATGCGGCGCGAAAGGTCTTGTTGAACGTGGAAAGGTCGCCGAAGCCGGCGTCGAGGGCCACGGCGATCACCGGCTCACGGGAAGAGGCAAGCGCGAGCGCGGCGCGGCGCAGCCGGGCGCTGATGAGATATTGGTGGGGCGTCATGCCCGTCAGCCGGCGGAAGACGCGCAGAAAGTGGTACTTGCTCATCCCCGCGACCGCCGCCATCCGCCCGAGGTTAATCGGCCGCGCCGGTTCGGCCTCGACGAATCGGACCGCCTCGACCACCCGTCTCGCCTCGCGTTCGGTGGGCGCGGCCGGGAGGCGCCGATCGCCTGCCAGCGCCGCGATCACGCGCTCGATGAGCCGCAACGCCAGGTCTTCACACGCCAGGTCTTCGCGGCGAGGCGAAGACCCGGTCGAGGACAGCGCTTCCATCCACGCCACGACCGGCAGGGCTTTCGGCGAAGGCGGCAGGCTCGGCGCCGAAAAGCGAAAGCGGCTGGTCGAGGCCGCGGACGCCGCGATCTCGCCGAACAGCTCCTCACGCACATTCAGCGAAATGCAGCGGTCGCCAACCCCATGCGCGTGACCGCATTCGAAGCACCAGCCATCGTTTCCGAGCAGCAACGCGCCGGGATAGAGCAAGCCCTGTCCGGCGTCCGAACGATAGGTGAAGCTGCCTTCAATGACGGCCGAGACGCTGAACCCTTCGTGCCGCTCCTCGAAGAGCCGATCGGACGGGCCCGACGCGGCAGACGACCTCGTGCAAGCTCCACCCCTCGCCGGCCGCGAGCGTTCGCTTGGCGAGCCCTTCGTCCGGCGACGTCGCCGCGCGCTTGCCCGCCGATTGGAGTCCGCGCTGCATGACCGGAAGAATAGCAATTTTTCCCAAGCCGCGAAACGCCGGCTGACGCTAGGGTCATCGCCAGAGGGACGGCGGGCTCATTCCGCGCGCCGTCCGCCCGCAAAGGAGAGACCCGTCATGTTTGATCACGTGTCGATCGGCGTTCGCGACGTTGCCAAGGCGAAGGCGTTTTACGACGCGGCGCTGAAGCCGCTCGGACTGACCTGTCTCAGCGCCGACGAGACCTCGCTCGGCTACGGCAAGGAGACCCCCCGCTTCTGGATCCTCAAGGCCGAGCATCCGGTTCCCGACGACCCGAAGTCCGGGCTCCATTTCTGCTTCGCCGCGCCGAGCCAGGAGAGCGTCTCGGCGTTTCACGCGGCGGCGATGGCGCATGGCGGGCGCGACAACGGCAAGCCCGGACTGCGCAAGGACTACGGTCCGCACTATTACGCGGCCTTCGTCCATGACCCCGAAGGCTATCGGCTCGAAGCCTATCATGGCGGGAAATGACCGATGGCGACCATCCGATCCGAAATCAGGACGCGCGCAAGATCGAGCGAGGTCTGGGCGGCGGTCCGCGACATCGGCGCGCTGCACACGCGCCTCGTCCCCGGCTTCGTCACTGACACGAAGCTCGAGCCGGGCGCGCGCGTCGTGACCTTCGTCAACGGCGTCACGCTGCGCGAACCGATCGTCGCCGTCGACGATGAGGCGCGGCGTCTCGTCTGGACGCACGAGGGCGGCCGCGCCCGGCACTACAACGGCGCGCTCGAGGTGTCCGAGCTCGCCGACGGCTCGACGTCGGTCGTCTGGACCGCCGATTTCCTGCCCGACGACATCGGCGGCTATCTCAGGCAGGCGATCGACGCGGGAATGGCGGCGATGCAGCGGTCGCTCGACCGGCTGTCGGCGTGAGAGGCTGAGCGCCAGGGTAACGGGATGAAACGGCTTTGCATCAGCGCGGGTTCACGCCTACGCTGAGAGGGCGGCCGGCATCGCGTTAGCGCTTCACCCGGCGCAAGACCCGGGAGGAAAGAGCATGGCGCTGACGGTTCGCGCTGGCGTTGTCGGGCTTCTCTTGTCAGTCGCGCCGGCATGGGCCGCGGACTTCAGCGCCGAACTCGACTTCGTGACCAGGGCCTCGAACAGCAATCTGTTCGCGACCGCGGAGTTGCGGCTGGCGCTCGAACGGACCCGCGGCCCTCAGCTCAAGGCCTTCGCGCGCCGGATGGTCGATGAGCACGGGAAGGCGCAAGCCGAGCTCGTGGCCGCGGCCAAGGGATCCGGCGCGCTCGTTCCAGCGGCGCTCGACCAGGATCATCAGGCGCGTCTTCGGGCGCTGCGGGGCAAGTCCGGCGCCGACTTCGACAGGGCCTATGTCGCCGACCAGGGCGAAAACCACTCGAACGCTCTCACTCTCTATGCCGACTACATGCTGTGGGGCGAGAATGAGAAGCTCCACGCCCTGGCGGTCAAGATGATCCCGATCGCGGAGGCCGAGCTCAAGGAAGCCCAGGCGCTCGCCGGGGACTGACCGGGAGCGGAGCGTACGACGGGCGTCTCGTGAGACAGCGTCGTTTGGATCAGGGCGCGCCGGAGCGACGAACGCGAGCCGAGGGCGGCCCCGCGCTGGCGAACGCCATCCGCTTTCGCTAACCTCCCGCGCGGGAGCTCATTCGCCATGCCCGGGAAAGCCGACATCACCGGTTACGCCATCGTCTCCGACGACGACAGAATCGCCGGCGCCGACGGCCTGACGCCGCCTTCGCTGCGCAACGACAAGGACTGGCAGCTTTACCAGCGCGCGCAGGAGCTTGCGGACCTCGTGGTGTTCGCGCGCCGCAGCCACGAACTCGAGCCGAACATTCATGGGACCTTGCGTCTTGTCGTATCGCGCGAGGCGGCGGGGCTCGAGAGCCGCCCGGACAGCTGGTGGTGGGACCCGCGGCGCACGACCTGGGAAGAAGTGGCGGCGCGGCTCCTGCCGACGGGCGGGGCCGTCGCCGTCGGCGGCGGCCAGGTGGTGTTCGATCTCTTCCTTGCGATCGGCTTTGACGGGTTTCATCTTTCGCGCGCGCAAGGAGTGAAGCTTCCCGGCGGGCGCTCGGTCTTCTCCGCCTGCGGCGCGGGCGTGCCGGCGGCGACCGTGCTCGAACAGAACGGCCTTGCCTTGAGCAAGACAATTCCGCTGGACCCCTTGCATGGCGTGAACATGACGATCTGGCGGCGGTGGGCGCGCCTTGAGCCGCGCCCTTCGCCGAACTAAGCGCCAGGCAGGTTGAAGGGCGTGATGATCTGGACCTGGGAGGGCGGCGGCGGCGCGCTCGCCGGCAGCACGCGATGCGCCTGCATCACCACGCGGCAGGCGGAGCGCATGTCGGCTCGGAGGTCATGGTGCAGCACCGCTGAGATTGTCCGCTCGCGCAGAAGCGCAAGGTTGTCGGCGTCGAGATCGTGGCCGACGAACACCCGGCACGTCCGTCCCGCCGCGCGGAACGCCTCGACAACGGCGCGATTTCCCCCACCGATCGAATAGGCGCCGGCGATGTCGGGATTGGCGGCGAGCGCCTTGCGCACGAGCGCGCCGGTCGGCTGGTCGATGCCGAGACCCTCGCTCGCCTCGACAATGCCGAGATTGGGGTAGCGTGTCCGAAGCGCCCGACGGAATCCGATCTCGCGCTCCTCCTCGCCGCGGAACCGGTTGCTGCTCAGCGTCGCCAGGATCTTGGCCCTGGCGCCCCCAAGCCACTCGCCGACCAGGTAGGCCGCCGTCTCGCCGGCGGCGCGGTTGTCCATGCCGACATAAGCGGCGCGGCGGCAGTTCGCCACGTCAGTGACAAGCGTGACGACCGGGATTTCGCGGGCGACGACGCGCTCGATCGCGGAAGCGATTACGGGCTCGTCGGGCGCCTTGAGAAAGAGGCCATGGGTTCCCCGCGCCGCGATGCGGTCGACAAGCGCCGCGAGATCGGCAAGGCGCACGACCTCGCTGAAATGATAGCGGGCGCGGAAGACCGCCGGCCGCAGCGCCGGCATCTCATCCTCGAGCGCCGTCCGCATCGCCTCGGAGAACCGGTCCGGCGCCTGCATGACCACGTCCACGACAAACTTGCGGCCCGTGAGCCCCGCCTGCTCGGTCTGCCTTTGAAGTTCGCGGATCGCCTGCCTGACGCGCTCGGCGGTATGCCTGCGGACGCCGCCGCGCCTGTTGAGCACGCGATCGACCGTCGCCTCGCTGAGGCCCGCCTGAAGCGCGATTTCCTTGATGAGAAAGGGATGGGTCACCGGCGGCGGCCTGATGGGTTTTTGATGGATCGGCGCAATAGCCTCGGCGGCTCATCCCCTTATACTGCCGGGCGACACGGATTGCACGGAGGACGGCCATGAAGGACGACAACGTCAAGCGGATGCGAAGCAATCGCGTCTGGCTTACTGCGGATTCCTGCGATCTCGACGATTTCAGGCGAATCGTCGAGCGCTCCGCGAGCCGCGCCGACTATCCCCTGGCCAGCGATCTCGCGTCGAACGTGCCGGTCTATGACGGCGCCAGGGCGCGAGGCGCCGCGGCTTCGTCCGAAGCCCGCAAGGAACTGATGGCGGAATGGGTCGAGGCTCTGACCGACGGGCCCGGCATCATCGTCATTCGCGGCGCGCTCGCCGACCTCGACGCGATCGATCGCGCCAACGATCACTTCTGGGCGATCATCGAGGAAGAGCGCTCAACCAATGTCGGCGGCGGCGACCATTTCGCCAAGCCCGGCGCCAACGACCGCGTCTGGAACGCGCTCGAGAAGCTCTGCCTGCGCGACCCTGCGGCATTCGCCGCCTACTATGGCAACGCAATGATCGCGCTCGTGAGCGAGGCGTGGCTCGGGCCGGCCTATCAGATCACCTCGCAGCTCAACGTCGTCAATCCGGGCGGCGCGGCGCAAGTCGCGCATCGCGACTATCACCTCGGTTTCCAGTCGGCGGCGGCGATCGAACGCTATCCCGTCCACGTCCATCGCCTCTCGCCCGTGCTCACGCTGCAAGGCGCTGTCGCCCATTGCGACATGCCGATCGAGACCGGGCCGACCCTCTACCTGCCGTTCTCGCAAGGCTACCTGCCCGGCTACATGGCGACTGCGCGCCCCGAGTTCCGCGCGTATTTCGACCAGCATCACGTCCAGCTGCCGCTCGCCAAAGGCGACGCGGTGTTCTTCAATCCCGCCCTGTTCCACGCTGCGGGAACGAACCGCTCGAAGGATGTGCGCCGCATCGCCAACCTCCTGCAGGTCTCGTCGGCCTTCGGGCGCGCGATGGAGAGCGTCGACCGGCTCAAGATGGCTGTCAGGCTCTATCCGGCGCTGAAAACTCTCCTTGCCGGGAACGCGATCACGGCCGGTCGAGGCCGACAACGCGATCGCGGCTTCAGCCGAGGGCTATTCCTTCCCCACCAATCTCGACCGCGACCCGCCAGTCGGCGGCCTGGCGCCCATGAGCCAGCAGGACCTGATGCGCCAGGCGCTGAAAGAGAACTGGGAGCCGGAGGCGTTCGTCGAAAAGGCCGAGGCGCAGGCCCGGCGCAAGCTGACCTGAGCCGAGCGCGGCTACGCGCGCCGGGAAGCGCATCCCGCCTTTGCCGGGGCGCCAGACTACATCGAAGTCTGCCTTTGCCGCGGCCCGACTTCTGCCCCCCCCCCCCCGCTAAGCCAGGCGCTCGACCCATATCCCGCGCTTCGAGCGCGCGCCATGTCTGAGGTCGTCACCCGCTTCGCGCCTTCGCCGACCGGCTTCCTGCATATCGGGGGCGCGCGCACGGCTTTGTTCAACTGGCTCTACGCCAGGCGCACGAACGGCAAGTTCCTCTTGCGCATCGAGGACACCGACCGGGAGCGTTCCACGCAAGCGGCGGTGGACGCGATCCTCGACGGGCTCAAATGGCTCGGACTCGACTGGGACGGCGAGGCGATCAGCCAGTTTCAACGCGCCGAACGCCATCGCGAGGTCGCCGATCAGCTGCTCGCGTCCGGCGGCGCCTACCGCTGCTACGCCAGCGTCGAGGAGCTCGAGCAGATGCGCGAGAAGGCCCGCCTCGAGGGTCGGCCGATGCGCTACGACGGACGCTGGCGCGACCGCGATCCCTCCGAGGCGCCTCCCGGCGTCAAGCCCGTGATCCGTCTCCGCGCGCAACAGGACGGCGAGACCATCATCGACGACAAGGTGCAGGGCAAGGTCGTCTTCGCCAACAAGGACCTCGACGACCTTGTGCTGCTCCGCTCAGACGGCAATCCCACTTACATGCTCGCCGTCGTGGTCGACGATCACGACATGGGGGTGACGCACATCATCCGCGGCGACGACCATCTCACCAACGCCGCGCGGCAGACCCAGATCTATCAGGCGCTCGGCTGGAATGTTCCGGCGATGGCGCACATTCCGCTCATTCACGGGCCCGACGGCGCCAAGCTCTCGAAGCGTCACGGCGCGCTCGGCGTCGACGCCTATCGCGCGATGGGCTACCTCCCGGCCGCTTTGCGCAACTATCTGGCGCGGCTCGGCTGGAGCCATGGCGACAAGGAGTTTTTCTCGACCGACGAATTGATCGCCGCGTTCGATCTATCGGCGGTCGGCCGCTCGCCGTCGCGCTTCGACTTCGCCAAGCTCGAGAACGTCAATGGACATTACATGCGCGCGGCGTCGGACGACGCGCTTTTTCAGGCGCTGGTCGGCGCCCTGCCCTGGCTCCCCGGCGGTCCGGACATCGCCGCCAAACTCGACGAGCCGAAGCGCGCTCAGCTTCGGGCGGCGATTCCGGGCCTCAAGGAGCGCGCCAAGACGCTGGTCGAACTCATCGACGGCGCGGGCTTCCTGTTCGCCGCGCGGCCGCTCGCGATGGACGCCAAGGCCGAGGACATTCTCTCCCGCGGCGGGCGCGCCCATCTCAAAGCCCTGCTGCCGCGCCTGACCGCCCTCGCGGACTGGACGGGGGCGAGCACGGAGGCGGTCGTCCGCGCCTATGCCGAGGAGACAAGCACGAAGCTCGGCGCCGTCGCCCAGCCGCTGCGCGCGGCGCTGACCGGCCGCTCGACCTCGCCCGGCATCTTCGACGTGCTCGCGGTCATCGGACGCGAGGAGAGCCTCGCGCGGATCGCCGATCAGGCGGAGGCCGGGAGCTGAACGGATCGCCGCGCCCTCTGAGGAGCGGAGCCGCAGGCGACGCGTCTCGAAGGACGTTCCACTGCGCACGGAACGGGGCGCGGACTGGAGGCTGGGATGAGCGGATCCAGTAGCAAATCGCTCAAGGCCTGATCCGCTTGGGCGGCGCGGCACCGGAACGGACCCAGCCGGGCAGCCGCGCCGTCCCCGCGTCGCGCCCGACTCCTTCAATTCGACGTCTCGTTCCCCTCGGGCATCCCCGCCTTGCGCAGGCCGTCGTACGACCGCTCGCTCAAGTCGAAGAAGCGTGGATCGCCGCCCTGTTTGGGGACCAGGGACATCTGGTGCGCCTTCCATGCCGCGATCGTCTTGAACGGCGCAGCTGGAGGGCAACGCGAGGTAGCGCTGCAGCGCCTCGCGCGCCTCCGCTTCACGACCGGTCAAGGCGAGCGCCGCCACAAGGGCCAGATGCGAATACGGGTCGTTAGGATTGATCGCGATCGACCGGCGCGCCGCTTCAATCGCCTGGTCATAATGCTTCAGCCCGAAATTGCTCCACGCCTCGCTGCCGTACCAATAGACGAGCGCCGGATCGTACGGGCTCGTCCGAATTGCCTTGTCGATATATTCAAGGCTTTTGTCGAATTCGCCCGAGGAATTGGTAGTCGAGGCCCAGCATGAAGGCAGCGTCCGCGTTGGACGGATCCAGGGCGAGCGCGCGCTCGTGCTCTGCGACGGCTTCCTCGGTGCGCCCCTGGACCTGAAGGATGTTGCCCTTCATAGCGTGATCCGAAGTCCCATCGGGCCAGAGGGCGAGCGCCTTTGACACCAATTCGTCGGCCCGCTCGAGGTCGCCTTTAGGGTCGGCGGAAATGCCAAGCACCGGCGGCATGAAAAACTTGGTCCCCAATACGATCAGGGCGCGGACATTGTTGGGATCGACGGCGAGCGCCTGTTCGCAGAGCGAATATGCTTTATCCGCCTCCTTGCCGATCCATCCGGCGTTCCGCGTGGCCGCGTCGCATTGGAGAGCCAAGTCCTCGGCGTCCCGATTGGCCGCGGGCGTCCGTTTGACGCGCGCACCCTCAGCCTGGATGAGTTGAACGTGGATTGCGCGCGCCAGATGCATGACGATCGCGTCCTGCGTCTGCAACAGATCGGCGCGGGGCGTGTCGAATTGTTCGGCCCAAAGGTGAGCGCCGCTGCTCGGCGTCGATCAGCTGGGCGTTGACCCTCATCCGATCGCCGCTCGGCTGCACCGAGCCTTCCAGAACATAACGGACGTTCAGATCCTTGCCGATCGCCGTGGCGTCGACTGGTTTGCCCTTGTAAGTGAAGGCCGTATTGCGCGCGATGACGAACGTGTCGGGAAGGCGCGCAAGACTAGTGGTCAATTCGTCGGTCAGGGCGTCGACGAGGTAGTCCTGGCCCGGATCGCCCGACAGATTGGTGAAGGGCAGGACGACGATCGAAAGACGCGCCGGCTCACCGGGCGTCTTCGTGGCGACGCCTGCGGGCCGGTTCGCATTGAGGAACCACCACGCGCCGCCCGCGATCAAAACCAGCAGCGCCACGAGCGCGGCGGCGAGCGGCGCGACTCCGGAACGCCTCCTTTGCGGCGTGGGCGCTGCGGGCGTCACGGGTTCCGCCGGCTTCGCCGGCTTCGGCTTTGCAGGGACCCCCACCTGCAGCGAATAAGCGCGAATCGGCCTGTCGATGTTCTTGAGTTGGGTCGGGCCGAGATCGGTGACCTCCATCTCGAGCCTGCCGCTCACCTGCCGATAGGCGTCCTCCGAAAGACAAATTGCGCCAGGCTTCGCAATGCCCTCAAGCCGCGCGGCGATATTGACGCCGTCGCCCATGAGGTCGCCATCCGCCTCCTCGACGACATCGCCGACGTGAATCCCGACACGGAAGTCGATTCGCCGCTCCTCCGGCACGCCCGCATTGCGCTCGATGAGGCCGTTTTGAATCTCGATCGCGCAGCGGACCGCGTCGACGACGCTGCGAAACTCGATGATCGAGCCGTCGCCGGTGCGTTTGACGATACGGCCGTGGTGGGCGGCGATGGCGGGGTCGATGAGGTCGCTCCGCAGACCCCTCAGGCGCGCAAGGGTCCGATCCTCGTCGGCGCCGGCGAGGCGGGAATATCCGACGACGTCAGCGACCAGGATCGCCGCCAGCTTCCGGGTCTCGCTCAATTCGCGCCCCTCCGGGCGGCCGGACCTTAACACGGATCGGCGCCGGCAGCCGCGGAAATATCGAGGGCGATCGGGGGCCTGGCGGCCGGCAGCCGCTGCACGCGGCGTCGCTTGGCCGGAAGCGGGACAAGCTTGCGCAAAGCCACGGCGCCGCGTGGTGTCCTTCCTTGGCGTCTGGGCCGAAGGCGCTCCAGCGGAATCGACTAGGCGAGGAGCGAGCCGGCGACCGCGCAGCCATGCCGACAACGGGCGCCCGTCGATACCGGCCCTGTCAGAGCGAGAGCCGGACGGAGCGAAGGGGGGAATTTTTTTAGTTTTTTCGCCCGTAATCCGTTGAAAAGTCCCGATTGCGCCAAATAAAACCAAATAAAATCAAACTATTTTACTTGGTTATATTGGTTCGGCCTGGATTCTGTCTGGCTGCGAAGCGCCAGCCCCGCGAGCGGGCGCGGGGTTCCCGCGCCTATTCCTGCGGCAGCGCCAGCGGCTGCAGCGGGACGGCCGAGGCCACCGGTCCCGGGCCCGCGCCGTCGCGCTGATAGATGTCCGGGCGGAACTGCACCAGGCCGTCCGGCGTCGCCCAGGCCGTGATGTAGACCCAGTAGACCGGCACCGGCTCGGCCAGCTTCACGTCCTCCCGCTCACCGGAGCGGATGACCGCGTCGATCTGGTCGCGGTTCCAGCCGGGGTTGTCCTTGAGCAGCCAGGCGACATAATCGCGCACGTCCTGCACCCGCACGCAGCCCGACGAGACGAAGCGGAAGTCGTCGCCGAACACGCCCTTTTCCGGCGTGTCATGCATGTAGACGCCATAAGGGTTCGGAATGTTGATGCGCACGAAGCCGAGCGAGTTGATGTCGGCGCCGGTGTCCTGGCGGTAGGTGAAGTGCGTCGCCTCGTCGGTGTTCCAGTTGATCGAGGTCGGCGAAACGTCGCGCCCGTCCTTGTCGAGGATGTGGATCTTCTCCTCGGCGAGATAGTTCGGATCGGCCTTCATCTTCGGGATCAGGTCTTTCTTGATCAGCGAAGGCGGCACGTGCCAGAACGGGTTGAAATTGATCTCGGTCGCCTTGGTCTGCATGATCGGCGACTGGCGGTCGATCCGGCCGACGCCGGCGCGGTGGTGCGAGTAGACGACGCCGTTCTCGACCGTCTCCACGGAAGCCCCCGGCAGATTGACGATCACGAAGCGCTCGCCGAGGTCGCCGGAATAGGAGCGCAGGCGGACGAGGTTCGTCTCGAGCTGCTGCAGACGGGCCGCGGCCGACACATTGAGCGCGGCCAGCGTGTCCTTGTCGACGATTCCGGTCCGGTTGAGGCCGCTGCGCGCCTGGAAACGGTCCACTCCCGCCTCGACGAAGGAATCGTAAATCGGCCCCGAGCCCGCAACCGGATCGAGGTCGCCGGTGGCGACCAGCCGCTGGCGCAGCGCCTCGACCGCCCTGCCCTTCGAGCCGACGCGCAGTTCCGTCCCGCCCGGCACCGTGTTCCAGCCGCCGTTGGCGACGAGTTCCTGATATTTCTGGATGGCCGCCTGCGTCGCATCGACCGTGGCCGGCGACAGGATCGGGGTCGTTTCGCGCGCGACCGCCATCCCGGGCGAGGTCTCATAGCTTTGCGGCCATTCCGCCTGACCGCTGTCCTGATCCTCGGCCTTCGAAGGGATCGGTCCCAGAGCGACGGCGAAAGCGACGCCTGCCGTCGCGCCAAAAAACGCGCGGCGGGAAAGCCGCGAGACAATTATGCCACGCATCGACTGCAAATCTCCAAGACCGGACGGCTTCGTCCCGACCCCCGGCCGCTCCGCCCTAATGGCCCAAGGACGCTGCGGTCGACCGCGAACGCCTTCGCGCTTTCACGCCTAACATAGGTTCCACTCGGGCGTTTTTATGGCCGCTCCCTTAACGGCAGATAAACGACGAACGGGGCGTCCCCCAAAAGGACGCCCCGCTCGACGTTAGGACCGAACGTTTAGGACCGAAAGGCGCGCTCGCCGCGCGTCAGAGCCGATATTTGATCTGATCGGTCCAATATCGCTCGAGCCGCAAGAGCGAAGCGTTCATCCGCGCGAAATCATCCCCCGGGATGCCGCCGATCTGCTCGATGGTGCGCGCGTGCTTCTCGTAGATGGCGGCTACGATGCGATGCACCTCCTTGCCGCGCTCGGTCAGGCTGATGCGAACCGACCGACGGTCGATGCGCGAACGGGAATGGTGGAGGAAACCCACCTCAACCAGCTTCTTCACGTTATAGGAAACGTTCGAGCCGAGATAATAGCCGCGGGTGCGCAATTCGCCGGCGGTCAATTCCTTGTCGCCGATATTGTACAAGAGCAGCGCCTGCACCGCGTTGACGTCGGATCGCCCCCGACGATCGAACTCGTCCTTGATGACGTCGAGGAGGCGGCGATGCAGCCGCTCGACCATTGTCAAAGTCTCGAGGTACAAGCCGGACACCCTAAGATCAGGTTCGGCTCGGACTGCGACATCTTGTGTTTTGACTGCGTTAATCATAGCACACCCTGTGTTCGCTTCTAAACGGCGGCGCGTTTCTTCGGTCCTCTTATGAGTAGAACTGTAACGGAAGCGCGTGAATACGAGTTTAAGAGTTCAGGATGAATCCAAAGTTTTCGCGCTCTGGTAAATTTCATTTGAATCAAAGGCTTTGTTTACGTTGACAAGGCGCAAACGTCCGCTATGGCGAGGCCGTTGGGGCCAATGTTGGGGGATAACCAGACCCGCCAATTCGGGCGTCAAGCCCGCTCGCGCGACGCCCGATAGCTCAACAGAAAATAGCCGGCGACGAGCGCGACGTTGAGCATTGCGCCGCCATACCCGATCGCCGCCGCGCGCGGGCTGAGGATCGGCGAAGAGGCCTCGACCACCGCGCACAGGAGCCAGATCGCTCCGCCCCAGGCCGCGGCCAGCCACAAGCCAATCGACGCCAGCAGGTCGAGACAGGCGAAAGCGACAATCGTCGCCTGCAAGGGCAAGGCCATGGTCGTGAATTGTCCGAGCGCCGGAAACGCGCCGAGAATGATCGCCCAGTGAAACAGGCCCTTGGCCATCCACACCCACGCCAGGGTGCGCATGTACCATATCAGCATGGTTTCCCAGCCGATCCGGGAGACGGCTGACCTGAGATCGGCAGCCTGGGGAGCGGCCGGCGATCGGTCGACGAGTTCGATCGCGCCGTCGCGGCTCTGGCGCATCATGGTCTTCATGCCGTCGAGGCCGGGAATTGGAGTTCGTCATCGAGCGGGGCGAAATAGGAGTCGATCTCCGCCCTCGACGGCGGCGGGTTCCAGCGCGGGCGATTGTCCTTGTCGACAATCACCGCGCGAACGCCCTCGTAAAAATCATGACCGAGGCAGATTCGCGAGACGATACGGTAGTCCATGCGCAACGCCTCGTCGAAATCGCCTGCGGCGCCGAGCGCCATCTGTCTCAGCGCGATCGCCTGGCTGGTCGGCGACTTCTCCATCATCGCCGCCCGAGCCTCGGCCGCGAAGCCCCGGCCCTCTGTCCCGGCCCTGCTCAGAGCCTCCAGGATCGCGGATCGATCGGGCCTCGAGAAGCAGGCCTCGATAGATTCCGCCTGGGCGATCAGTTTCGAAGGCGGAGGAGGAGCAGAGAACCGGGCGAGCGCGGTCTCGGCCGGCTCTTCCTCCAACGCGCGCGCCAGCGCCGGAAACGATGCGCTCGGAACAAAAGTCCGGGCCAGACCCAAGGCGAGAGCGTCGCCAGCATCGGCGCGCAGTCCGGTCAGCGCGAAATAGACGCCCATACGAAACGGAAGGCGGGGCAGCAGCCATGCGGCGCCGACGTCGGGAAAAAAGCCGATTCCAACCTCCGGCATGGCGAAGACGAAACGCTCGCCAGCCACCGCATGCGAGGCATGCATCGCGAGACCCACGCCCCCGCCCATCACGATGCCGTCCACCAGGGCGACGATCGGTTTTGGATAGGTCTTGATCCGCCGGTCGAGCTGATACTCCTCGCGCCAGAACGTGCGCTGGGCGGCATGGTCGCCCGCGCGGCCGAGCTCATACAGGCGGCGGATGTCTCCGCCGGCGCAGAACGCGCGGTCGCCGGCGCCAAGGAACACGATCTGTTCGACCGCGCCGTCCCGATCCCACTCGTCGAGGGCGGAAGCAATCAGCCGGGTCATTGCGAGGGTCAGCGCGTTCAGCGCCTTGGGGCGGTTGAGCACGATCACGCCGGCGCGGCCACGGCGCTCGATCAGCGCCTCCGCGTCTGGCGAGGGCGCCGTCACGCCGTGGCGACCTCCGAGAGCACCGCGTCGATCGCCTTGGCGACGTCCCCGATCGGCGCCATGCCGTCGACCTCACGCAGGAGGCCGCGCTCGCGATAGAACGGCGTCACCGCAGCGGTGTCGCGCTGATAGGCCGCAAGGCGCGACTTGAACACCTCCGGATCGTCGTCCTTGCGCGCGGGCAGGCCCGCGGCCTTAGCCTCCTCGGCGCGGCGGACAATTCGCTCAACGAGCTTGGGGGCGTCGGCGGTCAGTTCGATCGCCGCGTCGAGCTTCAGCCCCTTTGCGCCGAGCAGCGCCTCCAGCGCGCCCGCCTGCGCCAGCGTGCGCGGAAATCCGTCGAGGATGAAGCCGTGCCTCGCGTCCGGCTCATCGATCCGGTCGCTGATGATGCCGACTACGATCTCGTCCGACACCAGCGCGCCGGATTCCATTACCGCCTTGGCCTTGAGCCCGATCGGCGTTCCCGCCGCGACCGCCGCCCGCAACATCTCTCCTGTCGACAATTGCGGGACGTTGAGGGTTTTGACCAATCTCTGCGCCTGCGTGCCCTTGCCGGCCCCCGGTGGCCCGAGCAGGATCAGCCTCATCGTTTCCGCCCTTTCAACCTGGCCTTTCGAATCAGGCCTTCGTACTGATGCGCCTGCAAATGACCATGGATCTGGGCGACCGTGTCCATCGTCACATTGACCACGATCAACAGCGACGTGCCGCCAAAATAGAACGGCAGCGCCGCGTAAGAAATGAGCCATTCCGGCAGAAGGCAGATCACGGCGAGATAGATCGCGCCGAGCACGGTGATTCGAGTGAGGACGTAGTCGATATATTGCGCGGTGCGCTCGCCCGGCCTGACCCCGGGCACGAAACCGCCATGCTTCTTCAGATTGTCCGCGGTGTCGGCGGGGTTGAAGACGGTCGCGGTGTAGAAGAAGGCGAAGAAGACGATCAGCGCCGCATAGAGAATGAGATAGAGCGCGCTGCCCCGCCCCAGGAGCGCCGAGATGGTCGACAACACGCCCGAACTCGTCGAGCCCTGGGCGAAATTGGCCACGGTCGTGGGCAACAGCAGGAGCGAAGAGGCGAAGATGGGCGGAATGACGCCAGACGTGTTCAGCTTGAGCGGGAGAAACGAGCTTTGCCCCTCGTACATCTTGTTGCCGACCTGCCGGCGCGGATAGGTGATCGGCACGCGCCGCTGCGCCCGCTCCATGAATACGATGAAGGCGACGACGACGAACACCATGACGACGACGGCCAGCACCAGTCCGGTGGAGATCGATCCCTGCCGGCCGAGCTCGAACAATTGCACCACCGCCTGAGGCAAACGGGCGACAATGCCGGCGAAGATGATGAGCGACGAGCCGTTGCCGACGCCGCGCGAGGTGATCTGCTCGCCGAGCCAGACCAGAAACATCGTCCCGCCGGTCAGCGTCACGATGGTCGAAATGCGGAACATCAAGCCAGGATCGCTAACGATGCCGGCCCGCCCTTCGAGCCCGATCGAGATGCCGTAAGCCTGGAAGACCGCGAGAATGACCGTCAGATAGCGCGTGTACTGATTGAGAACCTTGCGCCCCTGCTCGCCCTCTTTCTTGATCGCCTCGAGCGACGGCACCACCGAACTCAGGAGCTGGATGATGATCGAGGCGGAGATGTAGGGCATGATGTTGAGCGCAAACACGGCCATGCGCTGAACGGCGCCGCCCGAGAACATGTTGAACATGTCGAGGACGCCCTGCTTCTGCCCGAGGAACGAGGCCTCGAACGCCGCCGGGTCGATTCCGGGAAGCGGGATGTAGGTTCCGAGCCGGTAGATGACCAGCGCGCCGAGCGTGAACCAGATGCGCTTCTTGAGTTCGTCCGCCTTGGCGAAGGCTGACCAGTTGATATTGGCTGCGAGTTGTTCGGCGGCCGACGCCATGGCGGATTCGCTCCGGGCGGCGCTTCAGGACCAGCGCCTCATCTTAGAACAGGTCGCTTCCGCCAGCCGGGGCCAGCATTGGCAAGCGCGCCCTAGCATATGGGCGCCGCGCGCGCCAACGCCATCCCGAGGGACCGGCGCTCAGGAGGCGGCGGGAGCGGCCTCCTGGCGGAGGGTCTTGAGGCTGCCGCCGGCCTTTTCGATCGCCGCCGCGGCGCTCTTGGACGCGGCTTCGACTTCGAAAGCCGCCTGCGCCTTCCATTCGCCGACCCCGAGAATCTTGACCCCGTCGCGCCGGCGCGTGACCACTCCGGCCTTCACGAGGCTCTCGACCGTGATCGGCTCGGAGGCGCTGAGCTTGCCTGCGTCGATCGCCTGCTGAATGCGCCCCAGATTGACCTCGTTCAGCGCAAGCCGCCCGGGCGGGGTGAAGCCGCGCTTAGGCTGGCGGCGGTGCAAGGGCATCTGGCCGCCCTCGAAGCCCTTGATGCGGACGCCCGAGCGAGCCGTCTGGCCCTTGCCGCCGCGGCCGGCCTGCTTGCCCTTGCCCGAACCGATGCCGCGACCGACGCGCATGCGCGGCTTCGACGATCCAGGGTTGTCTCTGACTTCGTTCAGTTTCATGAGCGGCGATCCTTATCGGCCGTCGACGACGCGCACCAGATGCGCGACCTTGGCGATCATGCCGCGATTGGCGGGCGTGTCGGCGACCCGGGCCCGCCGCCCGATCCGGTTGAGGCCGAGGCCCTTGAGCGTCTCGCGCTGCGAACCGGGGCGGCCGATGGCGCTTCCGGTCTGCTCCAGCGTGATGGTCTTGTCGGAGGTCATCGTTCTGCTTCTTTTCAGGAATTGGCGGCGTCGGCCTCGACGCCCTGACGGCGCGACTGCAGCGTCGACACCTTGAGATTGCGCCGCTGGGCGACCGAGCGTGGAGAATCCTCGCGCGAGAGCGCGTTGAAGGTGGCGCGCACCATGTTGTAGGGGTTCGACGAGCCTTGGCTCTTGGCGACGACGTCATGGACCCCGAGCGATTCGAAGACGGCGCGCATCGGGCCGCCGGCGATGATGCCGGTGCCGGCGGGGGCCGCGCGCAAGACGACCCGGCCCGCGCCGTGTCGGCCGTTGACGTCGTGATGGAGCGTCCGGCCCTCGCGCAAGGGCACGCGCACGACGCCGCGCTTCGCGGCCTCGGTCGCCTTGCGGATCGCTTCCGGCACCTCGCGCGCCTTGCCGTGGCCGAAGCCGACCCGCCCTTTCTGGTCGCCGACGACGACAAGCGCGGCGAAGCCGAAGCGCCGGCCGCCCTTCACCACCTTCGCCACGCGATTGATATGCACGAGCCGATCGACGAATTCGCTGTCGCGGTCCTCGCGGTTCCGATCGCGGCCGCGGCCGCCTTCTCCTTCACGCGCCATTCGGTTCATCCATCAGTCAGATCATCGCGGCGCGGGGCGCCGTTCGATTCCGTTGCTTCCGCTCAAAACTCCAGGCCGCCCTCGCGAGCGCCCTCGGCGAGCGCCTTGACGCGCCCGTGATACATGTAGCCGCCGCGATCGAACACCACCTTGTCGACGCCGGCCTTCTTCGCCCGCTCCGCGATTTCCTTGCCGACCCGCCGCGCGGCCTCGACATTGGCGCCGGTCTTTATCGACTCGCGCATCGTCTTTTCGAGCGAGGAAGCGGCGGCGACCGTGCGGCCCTGCTCGTCGTCGATGACCTGGGCGTAGATCTGCTTCGAGGAGCGAAAAACGCTGAGCCTCGGACGGCCGCCCGAATGGGCGGCGACGGCGCGACGCACGCGAGCCTTGCGTCGATCCGCGGAGATGTTCGAGTGGGTCATGCCGCAGCCTCTTACTTCTTCTTGCCTTCCTTGCGGAAGATGAACTCGCCGGCATATTTCACGCCCTTGCCCTTGTAGGGCTCGGGGCCGCGGAACGCCCGGATTTCCGCGGCGATCTGGCCCACCTGGCGCTTGTCGATCCCGGCGACGCTGATTTCGGTCGGCTTCGGCGTGGCGATCGTGATCCCCGCGGGAATGGGATAGACGATGTCGTGGCTGTAGCCGAGCGAGAGCTGCAAATTCTTGCCCGCGACCGCGGCCTTGTAGCCGACGCCGTTGATCTCGAGCTTCTTCTCGAAGCCCTTGGCGACGCCGCCGACCAGGTTCTGCACCTGAGCGCGCGCGGTGCCCCACATCGCGCGGGAGCGCTTGTCCTCGCCGCGCGGCGTGATCTGGACGGCGCCGCCCTCGATGGAAATCGCAACCTCCGCGGGCGCGGTGAATGTCAGTTCGCCTTTGGCGCCTTTGACGGCGATCGTCTGGCCGTCGAGATTCGCGGTCACGCCGGACGGGATGACGATGGGCTTCTTGCCGATACGGGACATTGCTCTAATCCGTTCACTCAAACCTTCTGAGCCGCCTAGAAGACGGTGCACAGGACCTCGCCGCCGACATTGTTCTCGCGAGCCGAATGGTCGGCCATCACGCCCTTCGGCGTCGACACGATCGACACGCCAAGCCCGTTGGCGACGCGCGGCATGGCGTCGACCGTCACATAAACCCGGCGGCCCGGCTTGGACACGCGCTCGATCTTGCGGATGACCGGCTGGTCGTCGAAATATTTCAGCTCGATCTCGAACTCGGAGCGGCCATTGCCGTAATCCGTGGTCGAATAACCGCGGATATAGCCTTCCGCCTCCAGGACGTCGAGCACCTTCTTGCGCAGGGACGAGCCGGGCGTGGAGACCTTGCCGCGCTTGCGCATCTGCGCGTTGCGGATGCGGGTCAGCATGTCGCCGAGGGGATCATTCACAGCCATGGGTCCGCCTCCTCACCAGCTCGACTTGACGAGGCCCGGGATCAGGCCCTGGTTGCCCAATTCGCGCAATGCGATGCGCGACATCTTCATCTTGCGGTAATAGCCGCGCGGACGCCCCGTCACCTCGCACCGGTTGCGCACCCGGATGATCGCGCCGTTGCGCGGCAGCGCCGCAAGGCGGATGCGCGCCTCGAAGCGCTCCTCCATCGGACGCGCCTGGTCGTTGGCGACATCAAGCAGGCGCTTGCGGCGGGCGGCGTATTTCTTCGCCAGCCGCTGCTTGCGCAGGTTATTCTCGATTGCACTCTTCTTTGCCATTCATCGGCTCCATTTTCCGCGTCTGAGCGTTAAGAACGCTCACTGCCGGAAGGGGAAATTGAACGCCCGCAGCAAGGCCCGGGCTTCCGCATCGGTTTTGGCCGTCGTGCAGACCACGACGTCGAGGCCCAGCATGGCCTCGGCCTTGTCATAGTCGATCTCGGGGAAAATGATGTGCTCCTTGATGCCGAGCGCATAATTGCCGCGACCGTCGAACGACTTCGGATCGAGGCCGCGGAAATCGCGCACGCGCGGCAGCGCGACCGTCACCAGACGATCGAGGAACTCGTACATCCGGGTCTGGCGCAAGGTCACCTTGGCGCCGATCGGCATATTCTCGCGCACCTTGAAGGTCGAGATCGCCTTGCGGGCCCTGGTGACGACCGGCTTCTGCCCGGCGATCAACGCGAGGTCCGCGGCGGCGGAGGTCACCTTCTTGGTGTCGTTGACCGCTTCGCCGACCCCCATGTTGAGCACGATCTTGTCGAGCCGCGGCACTTCGAGCGCATTCTTGTACCCGAACTCCTTGGTGAGCTGGGCCACGATCTCGTCGCGATAGAGCTTCTTCAGCCGCGCGACATAATCCTTCGGGGCGGCCTTGACCGCGCCGGCCGCGGCCGTCTCCGCGCCGCCTTCCCTGCGCGCCTGCGGCTTGCCCTTGGCGTCTTTCGCGCTTGCCGGCGCGGCGACGTCCGCCTTGCCGCCCTTGGCGGCCGGCTTCTCGGTCTTGCCGGGCTTGGCGCCCTTGTCCGCCTTGGCGCCCTTCTCGCCCTTACTCTCAGCCATCGATCAGATCTCCGGAACGCCTGGCGACGCGCACCTTCCGGCCGTCGTCGAGAATCTTGAAGCCGACGCGCGTCGGCTTGCCCGTCTTGGGATCGAGGATCGCCAGGTTCGACAGATGGATCGTCGATTCCTTGGTGATGATCCCGCCCTCGGTCTGGGGCGTCTGCCGCGTGTGGCGGCGCACCAGATTGACGCCCGCGACAATCGCGCGGCTTTCGGCCGGGATCACCTGGCGAACCTCGCCACGCTTGCCCCTGTCGCGGCCCGCGGTGACGATCACCTGGTCGCCCTTCCTGATCTTGGCGGCCATCACAGCACCTCCGGGGCGAGCGAGATGATCTTCACGTGATTCTTCGCCCTGAGCTCCCTCGGGACCGGCCCGAAGATGCGGGTGCCGACCGGCTCGGACTGATTGTTGATCAGCACGGCGGCGTTCGAATCGAACCGGATCACCGACCCGTCGGCGCGGCGGATGTCCTTGGCGGTGCGCACGACGACCGCCTTCATCACGTCGCCTTTCTTGACGCGGCCGCGCGGGATCGCCTCCTTGACCGAGACGACGATGATGTCGCCGATCGAGGCGTAGCGGCGCTTTGACCCGCCCAGCACCTTGATGCACATCACGCGCCGCGCCCCGGAATTATCGGCGACCTCGAGATTGGTCTGCATCTGAATCATGGCTTGAGCCGCCTCTTGAAATCACGCCTTCGGGGCCGTCTCGCCGACGACGATCCAGCGTTTGAGCTTCGAGATCGGCCGCGTCTCCTCGATCGAGACGGTGTCGCCGACCTTCTGAGTCTTGTTCTCGACATGCGCGTGGTAGTTCTTCGTCCGGCGCACGGTCTTCTTGAGCAGCGGATGAGTGAACCGGCGCTCGACCTTCACCACGAGCGTCTTCTCCTGCTTGTCGCTGACGACGACGCCCTGCAAAATTCTCTTCGGCATAAGTCTCAGTCCTTGGCTTTGGCCTTGGCGGCGGCGCGCCTCTGGGCGGCGACGCTCAGGACGCGAGCGATGTCGCGCCGCACGATCCGCACGCGCGCGGTGTCCTGCAACTGGCCGCTCGCCTTCTGAAATCGCAGATTGAACTGCTCCTTCTTGAGCTTGAGCGCCTCGTCATTGAGCTGATCCTCGGTCATGACGCGAAGGTCGGAAAGACGGCTGGACGATTTCATGAGGACCGCCTCTCCTATTCCGCGATGCGCTGAACGAAGCGCGTCTTGATCGGCAATTTCGCCGCGGCGAGGCTGAACGCCTCGCGCGCCAGCGGCTCCGGCACGCCGTCGATCTCGAACATGATGCGGCCGGGCGCGACACGCACGACCCAAAATTCGGGCGCGCCCTTGCCCTTGCCCATGCGCACTTCGATCGGCTTCTTCGACACTGGCACGTCAGGGAAGACGCGGATCCAGACCCGCCCGGCGCGCTTCATGTGCCGGGTCAGCGCCCGCCGCGCAGCCTCGATCTGACGCGCGGTGACGCGCTCCGGCTCCATCGCCTTGAGCCCGAACTCGCCGAAATTCAGCGCAAATCCGCCCTTCGCATTGCCGTGAATGCGGCCTTTGAAGGCTTTGCGGAATTTGGATCTCTTGGGCTGCATCATGATCGTGAACTCTCGTTACGCGCGCTCGTCAGGCCGTTTCGCGCGTGTGCTCGCGCGGCTCGCGGCGTGGACGATGGGTCGAGGAATGGTCGGCCTCCGCCTGGCGCTTGTCCTGGGCCATCGGATCGTGCTCGAGGATCTCGCCCTTGAAGATCCAGACCTTGATGCCGCACGTCCCATAGGCGGTGTGGGCGGTGGCGACGCCATAGTCGACATCGGCGCGCAGCGTATGCAGCGGCACGCGGCCCTCGCGATACCATTCGAGCCGCGCGATCTCCGCCCCGCCCAGCCGGCCCGAGCAGTTGATGCGGATGCCCTCGGCGCCGAGACGCATCGCCGACTGCACCGCGCGCTTCATCGCGCGCCGGAACGCCACCCGGCGCTCGAGCTGCTGGGCGATGGATTCGGCGACCAGCGTCGCGTCGACTTCCGGCTTGCGGACCTCGACGATGTTGATCGCCACTTCCGAGTTGGTGAGCTTGGCGACCTGCTTGCGCAGCTTCTCGATGTCGGCGCCTTTCTTGCCGATCACCACGCCGGGGCGCGCGGAGTGAATGTTGACGCGGGCCTTCTTGTGCGGGCGCTCGATGACGATCTTCGAGATCGCCGCCTGCTTCAGGCCCTTCGCCAGCGTCTCGCGGATCTTCATGTCCTCGTGCAGGAGCTTGCCGTATTCGCCTTTGCTCGAATACCAGCGCGAATCCCAGGTGCGGTTGACGCCAAGCCGCAGCCCGATCGGATTGATTTTCTGTCCCATCGTTTCGTCTCTTCTCAAGCGGCCTTGGCGTCGGCGGCGACTTCCCGCACGACGATGGTGATGTTGGCGAACGGCTTCTCGATCCGCCCCGACCGGCCGCGGGCGCGAGCGGCGAAGCGCTTCATGACCATGTCCTTGCCGACCCAGGCCTGGGCGACGACCAGATCGTCGACGTCAAGGTCATGGTTGTTCTCGGCGTTGGCGATCGCCAATTCGAGGGTCTTCTTGACCTCGACCGAAATCCTCTTGGTGGAGAATTCGAGATCGGCGAGCGCAGTCGCGACCTTCTTGCCGCGGATGAGCTGGGCGAGAAGGTTGAGCTTCTGCGGGCTTACGCGCAGCATGCGGGTCGTGGCCTTGGCCTCGTTCTCCGCCTGACGGCGCGGGTTGGGTTGCTTGGACATCGAGGTTAAGCCCTCTTGGCCTTCCTGTCGGCCGAATGGCCGTGAAAGGTGCGGGTCGGCGCGAACTCGCCGAACTTGTGGCCGATCATCTCCTCGGACACCAGCACCGGAATGTGCTTGTGGCCGTTGTAGACGCCGAAGGTGAGACCCACGAACTGCGGCAGTATGGTCGAACGCCGGCTCCAGATCTTGATGATGTCGGAGCGGCCCGACCCGCGCGCGACGTCGGCCTTCTTGAGCATATAACCGTCGACGAACGGACCTTTCCAGATCGATCGCGTCATGGCTCAGCCTCTCTTCTTGCGCATGTGGCGCGATGCGACGATGAACTTGTCGGTCGCCTTGTTCGACCGGGTCTTCTTGCCCTTGGTCGGCTTGCCCCACGGGCTCACCGGATGGCGTCCGCCGGACGATTTGCCCTCGCCGCCGCCGTGGGGATGATCGACCGGGTTCATCACCACGCCGCGATTGTGCGGACGGCGCCCGAGCCAGCGCGTGCGGCCAGCCTTGCCGATCGACGCATTCATGTGATCGGGATTGGAGACCGCGCCGATCGAAGCGAAGCACTGGCCGTGAATGAGCCGTTGCTCGCCGGAATTGAGTTTGAGCGAGACGTAGCCCTGGTCGCGTCCGACGATCTGCGCATAGGTTCCGGCGGAACGGGCGATCGCGCCGCCCTTGCCGATCTTCATCTCGATGTTGTGGACGATGGCGCCGACCGGAATGTTGGCGAGCGGCATCGCATTGCCGGGCTTCACGTCCACCTGGAGGCCCGCGATCACTTCGTCGCCCGCCGACAGGCGCTGGGGCGCGATGATGTAGGCCTGCTCGCCGTCGGAATATTTGATCAGCGCGATGAAGGCGGAGCGGTTGGGATCGTATTCGAGCCGCTCGACCTTGCCCGCCACATCAAGCTTGCGGCGCTTGAAGTCGACGATGCGATAGGTCTGCTTGTGGCCGCCGCCGCGAAACCGCACGGTGATCCGCCCGGCGTTGTTGCGTCCGCCCTTCTCGGCCTTGCCGACGGTCAGCGCCTTGACGGGCTTGCCCTTGTGGAGCTCCCTGCGGTCGACGATCGCGAGCTGGCGAAGGCCAGGCGTGATCGGCTTAAAGGTCTTGAGCGCCATGGAAACTCGCCTCTCAGAGCCCGGAAGTCATGTCGATGCGATGGCCGTCCGCAAGGGTGACGATCGCCTTCTTCATGTCCTGCTGGCGCCCGCGCACGCCTCGGAAGACTTTCCTCTTGCCCTTGCGCAGCAGGGTGTTGACCGCCGTCACCTTGACGTCGAACAACTTCTCGATCGCCGCCTTGATCTCAACCTTGGTCGCGTTGCGCGCGACCTTGAACACGAACTGGTTGCTCTCGGAGGCGAGCGTCGCCTTCTCCGTGATCACGGGAGCGACGATCGCGTCGTAATGGCGCG
The DNA here is from genome assembly GCA_963742305.1 of uncultured Alphaproteobacteria bacterium. Lineage (GTDB taxonomy): Bacteria > Pseudomonadota > Alphaproteobacteria > Rhizobiales > Beijerinckiaceae > Roseiarcus. The sequence continues at coordinate 102,186 of CAVULN010000001.1, read as the reverse complement.
CGTCCTTGATCATTTGAACCGCGCCTCCAGCGCTTCGACTGCGGCCCTGGTCAAGACCAGCTTCTCGCGCCGCATGATGTCGTAGACGTTCACGCCCTGGACCGGCAGCACGTCGATCTCCGGCAGGTTGCGGGCCGCAGTCGCGAACTTCGTCTTGGGCTCGGCGCCGTCGATGATGAGCGCGTTCTTGAGCGCCGCCTTTTCGAACGACACGCGCAGCATCTTCGTCTTGACCTCTTCGAGGTGGGCGCTCTCCCACACCACAAGCCCGCCGTCCCGGACCTTGGCCGAGAGCGCGTGCTTCAGCGCGAGCGCCCTGACTTTCTTCGGCAGATCATGCGCATGGCTGCGCACGACCGGCCCCATGGCGCGTCCCCCGCCGCGAAACTGCGGCACGCGGGCCGAGCCGTGACGGGCGCCGCCGGTGCCCTTCTGCTTGTACATCTTCTTGCCAGTGCGATGGATATCGGCGCGCCCGAGCGTCTTGTGCGTGCCCGCCTGGCGCTTGGCGAGCTGCCAGCGCACCATGCGCGCGATCAGGTCGGCGCGCGGCTCGAGCCCGAAGATGGCGTCGCTGAGCTCAAGCGAGCCCGCGGCCGAGCCATCGATCGACGTTACGTCGACTTTCATCCGCTCTACTCCCCCTTCGCCGCTTCGGCCGCGGGCGCGGCCGCCTCGCCATGAACCCGGAACTTGCCCGGCACCGGAGCGTCCTTCGGCAACGGCTTCTTCACCGCGTCGCGCACCGCGATCCACCCGCCGGCGTGGCCCGGCACCGCGCCCTCGACCAGGATCAGGCCGCGCTCGGGATCGGTCTTGACGACGCGAAGGTTCTGCGTCGTCACCTTATCGACCCCCATATGTCCGGCCATCTTCTTGTTCTTCCAGGTCTTGCCCGGGTCCTGGCGCCCGCCGGTCGATCCATGCGAGCGATGGGAGACCGAGACGCCGTGGGTGGCTCGCAAGCCGCCGAAGTTCCACCGCTTCATCGGCCCGGCGAAGCCCTTGCCGATGGTCACCCCGGTGACGTCGACATATTGCCCGACGGCGAAGTGGTCGGCGGTGATCTCCGCGCCGACGGGGATCATCTCGGCCTCTTCGACGCGAAACTCGGCGAGGCGCATCTTCGGCTCGACATGGGCGACGGCGAACCGGCCGCGCTCGGCCTTCGACACGTTCTTCACCTTGGCCTTGCCGACGCCGAGCTGGAGCGCGGTATAGCCGTTCTTTTCCTGGGTGCGATGCGCGACCACCTGGCAGCCCTCGACCTGGAGGACCGTGACCGGCACGTGGTCGCCCGCGTCGGTGAAGACGCGGGACATGCCCAGCTTCTTTGCGATGACGCCTGAACGCATTGGCATTGATCCTTCGTGAGCGCCTTTGAGAGGAAGTCTCTCGAAGACGCTCGGCAAATTCCCTCTAGAGCTTGATCTCGACGTCGACGCCGGCGGCGAGATCGAGCTTCATCAGCGCGTCAACCGTCTGCGGCGTCGGGTCGACGATATCGAGCACCCGCTTGTGGGTGCGGATCTCGAACTGCTCGCGCGACTTCTTGTCGACGTGCGGCGAGCGGTTGACCGTGAATTTCTCGATTCTGGTCGGCAGGGGAATGGGCCCGCGAACCCTGGCGCCGGTGCGCTTGGCCGTCGACACGATCTCCTTCGTCGAGGCGTCGAGCACGCGGTGATCGAACGCCTTCAGACGGATGCGGATGTTTTGCGTGTTCATCTATTCAGATCCCTGCCGGCGGGCGACGAAACGCTCGCCCCGCCTCACATTCCCTCGGCCGCAACGCCTCATTCGGTGATCGAAACGACGACGCCCGAGCCGACGGTGCGACCGCCCTCGCGGATGGCGAAGCGCAGCTTCTCCTCCATCGCGATCGGAACGATGAGCGAGACGTCGATCGTCACGTTGTCGCCGGGCATCACCATTTCCGTGCCCTGCGGCAATTCGACGATGCCGGTCACGTCGGTGGTGCGGAAATAGAACTGCGGCCGGTAGTTGGTGAAGAACGGCGTATGCCGGCCGCCCTCCTCCTTGGTGAGGATATAGGCCTCCGCCTTGAACTTGGTGTGCGGCTTGACCGAACCGGGCTTGCACAGCACCTGGCCGCGCTCCACCTCTTCGCGCTTGGTGCCGCGCAGGAGGCAGCCGACATTGTCTCCCGCCTCCCCCTGATCGAGCAGCTTGCGGAACATTTCGACGCCGGTGACCGTGGTCTTGGCGGTCGGACGAAGGCCGACAATCTCGACTTCCTCGCCGACCTTGATGACGCCGCGCTCGATACGACCGGTGACGACCGTGCCGCGGCCCGAGATCGAGAACACGTCCTCGACCGGCATCAGGAACGGCTGATCCTTCGGCCGCTCCGGCTGCGGGATGTACGCGTCCACAGCCTCCATCAGCTTCAGAATCAACTCGTGGCCCATATCGGGCGACTTGTTCTCGAGCGCCATCAGCGCCGAGCCCTTGATGATCGGAATGTCGTCGCCCGGGAACTCGTAGCGGGACAGCAATTCGCGCACCTCGAGCTCGACCAGCTCGAGCAGCTCCGGATCGTCGACCATGTCGACCTTGTTCAGATATACGACCAGCGCCGGGACGCCGACCTGGCGGGCGAGCAGGATGTGCTCGCGCGTCTGCGGCATCGGGCCATCGGCTGCCGAGACGACGAGGATCGCGCCGTCCATCTGCGCGGCGCCGGTGATCATGTTCTTCACATAGTCGGCGTGACCAGGGCAGTCGACATGCGCGTAATGTCGCTTCTTGGTCTCGTACTCGACATGCGCGGTCGAGATCGTGATGCCGCGGGCCTTTTCTTCCGGCGCCTTGTCGATCTGATCGTAGGCTGTGTAAGTCGCGCCGCCCGTCTCGGCCAGAACCTTGGTGATCGCAGCCGTCAACGACGTCTTGCCATGGTCGACATGGCCGATCGTGCCAATGTTGCAATGGGGCTTGTTACGCGCAAACTTTTCCTTGGCCATGGCCGGAACTCCTTCTCGTGGCCCTTCATTCAACGCGGTTTAAAGCGCGCTCACTTGAATTTCTCGACGATCTCGGCGGCGACGTTCGCCGGGACCTGCTCGTAATGGTCGAACTGCATGGTGAAGTTGGCTCGCCCCTGGGTGCCGGAGCGCAACTGATTGACGTAGCCGAACATGTTGGAAAGCGGCACCATGGCGTTGATCACCACGGCGTTGGCGCGCATGTCCTGACCCTGAACGTGGCCGCGCCGCGACAAAAGGTCGCCCATCACGAAGCCGGTGTGCTCCTCCGGAGTCACCACTTCCACCTTCATGATCGGCTCGAGAAGCACAGAGCCGCCCTTCTGCAGGCCTTCGCGGAAGGCCGCGCGCCCGGCAATCTCGAACGCCAGCGCCGACGAATTCGACGTCATGATAAGAGCCGTCGATCAGCGTCGTCTTCACATCGACCACGGGGAAGCCGGCCAGCACGCCGGAGGTCAGCACGCTCTGGACGCCTTTTTCGACGCCGGGGATATATTCCTTCGGCACCGAACCGCCGACGATCTTCGATTCGAACGACGAGCCCACGCCGGGCCCCGCCGGCTCGAAAGTCATCACCACGCGGGCGAACTGGCCCGAGCCGCCGGACTGCTTCTTGTGCGTGTAGTTGATCTCGCTCTTCTTGCTCAGCGTCTCCCGATAGGCGACCTGCGGCGCGCCGATATTGGCGTCGACCTTGTAGGTGCGCTTGAGGATGTCGACCTTGATGTCGAGGTGCAGTTCCCCCATCCCCTTGAGAATGGTCTGCCCGGACTCGGGGTCGGTCGACACGCGAAATGAGGGGTCTTCGGCGGCGAGTTTCGACAGCGCGACGCCGAGCTTCTCCTGGTCGGCCTTCGATTTCGGCTCGATCGCAATCTCGATCACCGGATCGGGGAACTCCATCTTCTCCAGGATCACCGGCTTTTGCGGATCGCACAGGGTGTCGCCGGTTCGCGTGTCCTTGAGGCCCGCCAGCGCGACAATGTCGCCGGCGAACGCCTCCTTGATGTCCTCGCGATTGTTGGCGTGCATGAGCAACATGCGGCCGACGCGCTCTTTCTTGTCCTTGGTCGAGTTGAGCACGGTCGTGCCCGATTCGACCTTGCCCGAATAGACGCGGCAGAAGGTGATGGTGCCGACGAACGGGTCGTCCATGATCTTGAAGCCAAGCATGGAGAACGGCTCGGAATTGCTCGGCATGCGAACGATCTCCTTGCCGCTGTTCATATCGACGCCCTTGATGCCGCCGCGATCGGCCGGCGACGGGAGATAGTCCACGACAGCGTCGAGAAGCGGCTGCACGCCCTTGTTCTTGAACGCCGAGCCGCACAGCACCGGCACGAAGGAAATCTGCTTGACCGCCTTGCGAATGAGGCGCTTCAGCGTGTCGACATCCGGCTCCTGCCCGTCGAGATAGGCGGTCATCACATCGTCGTCGAGTTCGACCGCCGCCTCGATCAGGATGTGGCGGCACTCCTCCGCTTTCTCCTTGAGATCGGCGGGAATGTCTTCGTCGTGATATTTCGCGCCGAGACCTTCGTCATCCCAGACGACCGCCTTCATGCGCAAAAGATCGATGACGCCCTTGAAGGTCGATTCCGAGCCGATCGGCAGTTGCAGGCAAATCGGACGGCCGCCGACCTTGGTGTTGATCTCCTCGACGCAGCGGGAGAAGTCGGCCCCGATCTTGTCCATCTTGTTGACAAACACGATGCGTGGAACGCCGTATTTGTCGGCCTGCCGCCAGACCGTCTCCGTCTGCGGCTCGACGCCCTGGTTGCCGTCGAGCACACAAACCGCTCCGTCGAGCACGCGCAAAGACCGCTCGACTTCGATGGTGAAGTCGACGTGACCAGGCGTGTCGATGATGTTGAGACGCTTGTCCTGCCAGAACGTGGTGGTCGCGGCGGAGGTGATGGTGATGCCGCGCTCCTGCTCCTGCTCCATCCAGTCCATCGTGGCGGCGCCGTCGTGCACCTCGCCAATCTTATGCGACTTGCCGGAATAATAGAGGATGCGCTCGGTGGTCGTCGTCTTCCCGGCATCGATGTGGGCCATGATGCCGAAGTTGCGATAGTCCTCGATTGGGTGGCTGCGCGCCATGATGCCGAATCCCGATTGCCTGCCCGCCGCCGTCACCAGCGGTAGTGGGCGAAGGCGCGGTTGGCTTCCGCCATCTTGTGGGTGTCCTCGCGCTTCTTGACTGCGGCCCCGCGATTGTTCGACGCGTCGAGCAGTTCGGCCGCAAGGCGGTCGACCATGGTCTTGTCGTTGCGGCCGCGGGCGGCGGAGATGATCCAGCGGATCGCCAACGCCTGCCGGCGGTCGGTGCGCACTTCGCTCGGCACCTGGTAGGTCGCGCCGCCGACCCGGCGCGAGCGGACCTCGACGGATGGCGCGACGTTCTCCAGCGCCTGCTTGAAGACGGCGAGCGGATCGGTCTTCGCCTTGCTCTCGACATTGTCCAGCGCGCCGTAGACAATCGCCTCGGCGACCGACTTCTTGCCCTCGTACATGATCGTGTTCATGAACTTCGCCACCACCACGTCGCCGTATTTGGCGTCCGGGATGATGTCGCGTTTCTCAGCGCTGTGCCGGCGTGACATCGCCTAACTCTCTCTTTTGATCATGACCGGCGAACCGGCCCGTGAAATTCTTCCGTTGGATCCCCGGATCCGTCGCTTCGCTCCGTCCGGGGATGACCCTTCGCCTACGCCCAGCGTCACTTGGGCCGCTCACTTGGGCCGCTTGGCGCCGTATTTCGAGCGGCGCTGCTTGCGGTCCTTGACTCCCTGGGTGTCGAGCACGCCGCGCAGGATGTGGTAGCGCACGCCGGGCAGGTCCTTGACGCGGCCGCCGCGGATCATGACCACCGAATGCTCCTGCAGATTGTGGCCCTCGCCCGGGATATAGCCGATGACCTCGAAGCCGTTGGTCAGCCGCACCTTGGCGACCTTCCGGAGAGCCGAATTCGGCTTTTTCGGCGTGGTCGTATAGACGCGGGTGCAGACCCCGCGCTTCTGCGGGCTCGCCTGGAGATGGCGGGCTTTTTCGCGGTAGGTCTTCGGCTGCCGCGGCTTGCGGATCAACTGGCTAATCGTCGGCATGTTGGCCTTACGTGAGTTCCCGTCTGGCGTCCGGCGGCGATGCCGGACAGAAAATCCACTTTCCCCACGACCGTCGCGGCGAAGCCGGCAAAGGCTACGCGCGAAACCAACAGCGCCCATGAAACCCGCAATTGGGCTTTGGGCGCCGCTTAAGCAGAGGATCACGGAGCGCATCGCCCCGCGATCGTGCGAAACAGAACCGGCCCCTCAAGGGCCGGCATGGCTCGTCATCGGGTGGATCGTCAGCGTTTAGAGCCGTTGGGTATCCGACGCGTCGTCCGATACAGCTCGAACTCTACTGCCTGGCGAAAGCGGGCCGTACATATTCCAGCCATCCAGCAGGGTCAACCCCTTTCCGCTGTCATAATCGGCGGCGGGGAAAAAATTCGGCGCTCTCCCGACAAGGCCGGCCCGCGTTCGCCTTCGACGGGTCGTGAAACCGCCGCACACCATCATAGATGAGCCGGGATTGGACGCTAGCGAGCCGCAACACGAAGCCGCGGCGCCCACGCCGCCCGGAGCCCATGAAATCCATGAAAGCGACACGCAGAGAGGTTCTCGCCCTCGCGACGACAGCGGCGCTCAGCGCCTGGCCAGCGCACGCGGAGACCGCAAGCCAGCCTGACGGGGCGCCGGCCGGGTCGCGCGAGGCGGACTTCGACCAGGTCTGGGAGCTGGTGCGCGACCGCTTCTACGATCCCCGCCTCAATGGCCTCGACTGGAACGAGGAGCGAGCGCTCTTCCGTTCCCGAGCCGCATCGGCGCGCTCACGCGAAGAGGCGGCCGCCGCAATCAACGCCATGCTGGCGAAGCTCAACGCCTCCCACACCCATTATTACACGGCCGACGATCCGGCCTATTACCAGCTCGCCGACATCTTCGCCGGCGCGCTCGAGCATCGCGGCCTCGGCCGGATCTTCCCGAGGGGAGACGTGTCCTATCCGGGCATCGGCGTCTTCACCGACACCGACAGTCAAGACCGCACGTTCGTCACCGGCGTGATCGACAGCGCGCCGGCGCATGCGGCCGGCGTTCTCGCGGGCGACGAAATCCTGTCGGCGGACGATCGTCCGTTCCGCCCGGTCGGCTCGTTCCGCGGCAAGGCGGGCTCACCCGTGTCGCTGCAAATCCGCCGCACGCCCGGCGCGGCGCCGATCGCGATCGGCGTGACGCCGGTCGATCTTCACCCGAACGACATGTTCCTCCGCGGCCTCAAGGACAGCGCTCGCGTCATCGTCGCGGACAAGACGCGCATCGGCTATGTGCACGTGTGGTCTTACGCGAGCCGCAGGGTTCAGTTCGCGCTCGAGGAGCTGATGGCCGAAGGCGCGCTCAAGGACGCGGATGCGCTGGTCTTCGACCTGCGCGGCGGCTGGGGCGGGGCGCAGCCGCAATATCTCGATCTGTTCAATCCGCGCGCGCCGACGATGCAGGTCAAGGACCGCAACGGCGAGACAAGCTTCGTCGACGTCAAATGGCGGAAACCCGTCGCCATGCTCATCAACCAGGGCACCCGCAGCGGCAAGGAGGTGCTCGCCTACGGGTTCAAGGAATACGGGCTCGGCGAGCTCGTCGGGGTTCGCACCGAAGGCGCGGTGCTGGCGGCCACGGCCTTTCTGATCGGCGACGACGGCCTGCTCCTGCTCGCGGTCGAGGACGTGCTGGTGGACGGCGTGCGTCTCGAAGGGGTCGGCGTTGCGCCGACGATCGAGGTCCCGTTCGACTGGCGCTATGCGGCGGGCGGCGACCCGCAGCTCGACCGCGCCGTGCAGGTGCTTGCGCGCGCTTAGGACGAAAAGGCCGAAACTCCGTTTCCTTCCGCGAAACGAGCGTTTGCAACGCCTTACGCTGAATTTTCCTTCCGGCCTCCGTCCGCCCCCCGTGCAGGAGTCGGGCTCATGCGGCGCCGGCTTCGATCAGGCCCCGAAACAAAGGAACCCCGCCGGGCTGCGGCGGGGTTCCTCGTCTGCGGATCGTGCCTCGGCTTCGCCCCGTCACTCGACCGGGGCGCGTGTCTTGCGCGGGGTCGCGACGGGCGGCTCCGGCTGAGGCGCGGCAAGCGGCAGCGCGGGCGCCTGCGCGGCGGCTTCCGCCTTCTGCGCCAGGATCAAGGTGTCGCGCATAGCCGCGATCTGGCGCAGCTTGGCCACCGCCGCCCCTGTGCCAGCCGGGATGAGCCGGCCCACGATGACGTTCTCCTTGAGGCCTTCGAGCGTATCGACCTTGCCGTTGACCGCGGCCTCGGTGAGAACCCGTGTCGTCTCCTGGAACGACGCCGCCGAGATGAACGAGCGGGTCTGCAGGCTCGCCTTGGTGATGCCGAGCAGCACCGGCGTTCCGATCGCCGGCTTCTTGCCCTCCGCGGTCACCGCTTCGTTGGCCGCTTCGAGATCGGACGCGTCGACCTGCTCGCCGATCAGGAAGTCGGTTTCGCCCGCATCGACGATGTCGACCTTCTGCAGCATCTGGCGCACGATCACCTCGATGTGCTTGTCATTGATGAGAACGCCCTGCAGGCGGTAGACCTCCTGAATCTCGTTGACGAGATAGGCGGCCAGCTCCTCGACGCCCTTGATGGCGAGAATGTCGTGCGGGGCGGGATTGCCGTCGACGATATACTCGCCCTTCTCGATCACGTCGCCGTCCTGAAGGTGAATGTGCTTCGACTTCGGGATCAGGTACTCGACCGCCTCGACGCCGTCCTCGCTCGGCTCGATGGTCAGGCGCTGCTTGTTCTTGAAGTCTTTCCCGAACCGTATCGTGCCGGAGATTTCGGCGATGATCGCGTGATCCTTGGGCCGGCGCGCCTCGAACAATTCCGCCACGCGCGGCAGGCCGCCCGTGATGTCGCGGGTCTTGGCGCTGTTGATCGAGATGCGCGCGATGACGTCGCCCGCGCGCACGCTCGCGCCCGGCTCGAACGAGATGATCAACTCGACCGAGAGCGCGTAGCGAGCATCGCCCCCGCGCGGGAGCTTGGCGATCTTGCCGTCCTTGCCCTTGATCACCATCGCCGGCTTGAGACCCGCGGTGCGCGGGGTCGAGCGCCAGTCGATGACGATGCGCTTGGCGATGCCGGTCGCTTCGTCCACCTGCTCCGACATCGACACGCCCTCGACCAGGTCCTCGAAGCCGACCACGCCGTCGACCTCGGTCAGGATCGGCCGGGTGAACGGATCCCATTCGGCGATCCTCTGTCCGCGCTTGATCTTGTCGCCCTCGTCGACCTTGAGCCGCGCGCCGTACTGGACGCGGTGCACGGCGCGCTCGGCCCCGCTGCGATCGACGATGACCACCGCGACATTGCGCGCCATCGCCATGAGATCGCCGTTTGCGTTGCGCGCGAGGTTGCGGTTGCGGATCTTCACCTCGCCGTCGAAGTTCGACTCGATGAACGACTGGTCCGCAAGCTGAGCCGCGCCGCCAATGTGGAAGGTGCGCATGGTGAGCTGAGTGCCCGGCTCGCCGATTGACTGCGCCGCGATCACGCCGACCGCCTCGCCCATGTTGACCGGGGTGCCGCGCGCGAGATCGCGCCCATAGCAGGCGCCGCAAACGCCGTTCTTGGCCTCGCAGGTCAAGACCGAACGGATCTTCACCTCCTGGATTCCGGCGGCGGCAATCGCGGGCATATCCTCCTCGACGATCATCCGGCCGGCTTCGACGATCGCCTTGCCCTCGGCGTCGCGCACGTCCTCCGCCGCGGTGCGGCCAAGAATGCGCGAAGCGAGCGACGCCACCACCGTGCCGGCGTCCACGATCGCCCGCATGCTGATGCCGCGCGCCGAGCCGCAATCGGGCATGGTGATGATCGAATCCTGCGCCACGTCGACCAGACGGCGGGTGAGGTAGCCGGAGTTCGCGGTCTTGAGCGCTGTGTCCGCCAGGCCCTTGCGGGCGCCGTGAGTCGAATTGAAGTACTCGAGAACCGACAGGCCTTCCTTGAAGTTGGAGATGATCGGGCTCTCAATGATCTCGCCTGACGGCTTGGCCATCAGGCCGCGCATGGCGGCGAGCTGGCGCATCTGGGTCGGCGAACCGCGCGCGCCCGAATGCGACATCATGTAGATCGAGTTGATCGGCCTGTCGCGGCCGTGCTCGTCCTTGCGCACCGCCGAGATGCCGGCCATCATTTCCTCGGCAAGGCGATCCGAGCATTTCGCCCAGGCGTCGACGACCTTGTTGTACTTCTCGCCCTGGGTGATCAGGCCGTCGTTGTACTGCTGCTCGTATTCCTTCGCCAACGCCGACGTTTCGGCGATGAACCGCTGCTTCGAGTCCGGCACCACCATGTCGTCCTTGCCGAACGAGATGCCGGCCTTGAACGCTTCGCGGAAGCCGAGCGACATGATGCGGTCGCAGAAAATGACCGTCTCCTTCTGACCGCAGTTGCGGTAGACGACGTCGATCATGCTGGAGATTTCCTTCTTCGTCATCAGCTTGTTGACGACGTCGAAGGGAATCTTGGGGTGCTCGGGCAGGAGCTGGCCGAGGAACAGGCGCCCGGGCGTGGTGTCGAAGATCTTCGCCACGCGCGCGCCCTTCTCGTTGTAGGTCCAGGCTCGGCCCTTGATCCTCGAGTGCAGCGTGACCGTGCCGGCGGCGAGCGCATGCTCGATCTCGCCGATGTCGCTGAACACGCCGCGCATCGGGCGCTTGGTCTTCGGGTCCTCCTCGTACTGGCCGGGCTCCCCGTCGCGCATCAGCGAGACGTAGTAGAGGCCGAGGACGATATCCTGGCTCGGCACGATGATCGGCTGGCCGTTGGCGGGGTGCAGGATGTTGTTGGTCGACATCATCAGCACCCGCGCCTCGAGCTGCGCCTCGAGCGACAACGGCACGTGCACAGCCATCTGGTCGCCGTCGAAGTCCGCGTTGAAGGCGGCGCAGACGAGCGGATGCAGCTGGATCGCCTTGCCTTCGATCAACACCGGCTCGAACGCCTGGATGCCGAGCCGATGCAGGGTCGGCGCGCGGTTGAGCATGACGGGGTGCTCGCGGATCACCTCGTCGAGGATGTCCCAGACTTCCGGCTTCTCTTTCTCGACCAGCTTCTTGGCCTGCTTGACCGTGGCGGACAGGCCCTTGGCGTCAAGCCGCGAATAGATGAAGGGCTTGAACAGTTCGAGCGCCATCTTCTTCGGCAAGCCGCATTGATGCAGCTTGAGTTCCGGGCCGACCACGATCACCGAACGGCCGGAATAATCGACGCGCTTGCCGAGCAGGTTCTGGCGGAACCGGCCCTGCTTGCCCTTGAGCATGTCGGCGAGCGACTTCAACGGCCGCTTGTTGGCGCCGGTGATGACACGCCCGCGCCGGCCATTGTCGAACAACGCGTCGACCGACTCCTGCAACATCCGCTTTTCGTTGCGGATGATGATGTCGGGCGCGCGCAGTTCCATGAGCCGCTTCAGGCGATTGTTGCGGTTGATAACCCGGCGGTAGAGGTCGTTCAGATCGGAGGTGGCGAAACGCCCGCCGTCGAGCGGCACCAGCGGCCGCAGGTCCGGCGGAATGACCGGCACTTCGGTCAGGATCATCCATTCGGGCTTGTTGCCCGAGTGGATGAAGGCCTCGATGATCTTGAGCCTTTTGGCGAGCCGCTTCGGCTTGAGCTCGCTCTTCAATTCGGCGATCTCGACCTTGAGGTCCTCGGCGATCTTCTGCAGGTTCATGCCCTTCAGCATCTCGCGGATCGCCTCCGCGCCGATCATCGCGGTGAAGCTGTCCTGCCCGTATTCGTCGAGCGCGCGCAGGTAGTCGTCCTCGCTGAGCAATTGACGGTCCTTGAGCGGCGTCAGGCCCGGATCGAGCACGATGTAGGACTCGAAATACAGAACGCGCTCGAGGTCCTTCAGCGTCATGTCGAGCAGAAGCCCGATCCGCGAGGGCAGCGACTTCAAGAACCAGATGTGGGCGACCGGCGCCGCAAGCGATATGTGCCCCATGCGCTCGCGACGCACCCGCGAGAGCGTCACCTCGACGCCGCACTTCTCGCAGATGACGCCCTTGTACTTCATCCGCTTATATTTGCCGCACAGGCACTCGTAGTCCTTGATCGGACCGAAGATGCGGGCGCAAAACAGGCCGTCTCGCTCAGGCTTGAACGTGCGGTAGTTGATCGTCTCGGGCTTCTTGATCTCGCCGAACGACCACGACAGGATCTTTTCCGGGCTGGCGATGGCGATCTGGATCTGGTCGAACGCCTGCGGCGCGGCGACCGGGGCGAAGGGATTGGTGATTTCCTGGTTCATTCTGGTCTCCCGCAAGCGCGACGCCTTGAAGACGCCGCGGCCCGCATTCATGGAAACAAACGCATCGAAGCCGGTCCCCCGAGCGCCAAGGCGCTCGAGGGAGGCAAGTCCTACTCGGCGGCCTCCGCAGGCGGCAGCTGCTCCTCGGGAGAGCGCTTGACTGTCGCCAACTCGACATTGAGGCCGAGCGAGCGCATCTCCTTGACCAGCACGTTGAAGCTCTCCGGTATGCCCGATTCGAACGTGTCGTCGCCACGCACGATGGCTTCGTACACCTTGGTGCGGCCGGCGACGTCGTCCGACTTGACGGTCAGCATCTCCTGGAGCGTGTAGGCCGCGCCATAGGCTTCGAGCGCCCACACCTCCATCTCGCCGAACCGCTGGCCGCCGAACTGCGCCTTGCCGCCCAGCGGCTGCTGGGTGACGAGGCTATAGGGGCCGATCGAGCGCGCGTGGATCTTGTCGTCGACGAGATGGTGGAGCTTCAGCATATAGATGTAGCCCACCGTGACCTTGCGGTCGAAGGCGTCGCCGCTGCGCCCGTCATAGAGCGTGACCTGCCCTGACGGGTCGTAATCGGCGAGCTTGAGCATCTCGACGATGTCCTTCTCGCGCGCGCCGTCGAACACCGGAGTTGCGATCGGCACCCCTCGGCGCAGGTTCTCGCCGAGCTCGGCGAGGCCCGTGTCGTCCAGGGCCTTGATCGTCTCGTTGTCGCCATAGACCTGCTTGAGCTTGCCGCGCAGCTTGCTCGCGTCATTCGAAAGCAGATAGGCGTCGACCGCTTCGCCGACCTGCTTGCCGAGACCGGCGCAGGCCCAGCCAAGATGGGTCTCGAGGATCTGGCCGACGTTCATCCGGCTCGGCACGCCGAGCGGATTGAGCACGATGTCGACCGGCGTGCCGTCCTCGAGGAACGGCATGTCCTCCTGCGGCACGATGCGCGACACCACGCCCTTGTTGCCATGACGCCCCGCCATCTTGTCGCCGGGCTGGATCTTGCGCTTCACCGCGATGAACACCTTGACCATCTTCATCACGCCGGGCGGCAGCTCGTCGCCGCGCTGCAGCTTCTCGACCTTGTCGAGGAAGCGGCTCTCGAGCGACTTCTTCGACTCGTCGTACTGCTTGCGCATCGCCTCGAGCTCCGACATCTGCTGGTCGGATTCGAGCGCGAAGCTCCACCATTGCGAGCGCGGCTGCTCCTCGAGAAGCGCCTTCGTCAGCACCTGATCCTTCTTGAAGCCCTTGGGGCCGGAGAGCGCCCGCTTGCCCTCGAGCGTTTCCGCCAGGCGCGCATAGACGTTGCGATCGAGGATCGCCTGCTCGTCGTCGCGGTCCTTGGCCAGGCGTTCGATCTCCTCACGCTCGATCGCCTGCGCGCGCTCGTCCTTGTCGACCCCGTGGCGGTTGAACACCCTGACCTCGACGATCGTGCCCTGGACGCCCGGAGGAACGCGCAAGCTCGTGTCGCGCACGTCGGAGGCCTTCTCGCCGAAGATGGCGCGAAGCAGCTTCTCTTCCGGCGTCATCGGGCTTTCGCCCTTCGGCGTGATCTTGCCGACCAGGATGTCGCCGGCCACCACCTCGGCCCCGATATAGACGATGCCCGCTTCGTCGAGGTTCTTCAGCGCCTCTTCCGAGACGTTGGGAATGTCGCGGGTGATCTCCTCCGGCCCGAGCTTGGTGTCGCGGGCCATCGCCTCGAATTCCTCGATGTGGATCGAGGTGAAGACGTCGTCCTTGACGATGCGCTCGGAGAGCAGGATCGAATCCTCGAAATTGTATCCGTTCCACGGCATGAACGCGACCAGCACGTTGCGGCCGAGCGCCAGATCGCCGAGATCGGTCGACGGCCCGTCGGCGATGATGTCGCCCTTCTCGACCCGGTCCCCTACCCTCACCAGCGGCTTCTGGTTGATGCAGGTCGACTGGTTCGAGCGCTGGAACTTCATCAGCCTGTAGATGTCGACGCCGGGCTTGGCGGCGTCGGTTTCCCCAGTCGCGCGCACCACGATGCGGGTGGCGTCGATCTGGTCGACAATTCCAGTGCGGCGGGCCGCGATCGCCGCGCCCGAATCCCGCGCCACGATCGCCTCCATGCCGGTGCCGACCAGCGGCGCGTCGGAACGCACCAGCGGCACCGCCTGGCGCTGCATGTTCGAGCCCATGAGCGCGCGGTTGGCGTCGTCGTTCTCGAGGAAGGGAATGAGCGCCGCGGCCACCGAGACCAGCTGCTTCGGCGATACGTCCATGTAGTCGACGCGGTCGCCGGGCAGGAACACGACGTCGCCGGCGTGGCGGCAGACGATGAGATCGCCGACCAGCTTACCCTTGGCGTCGATCGGCGTATCGGCCTGGGCCACCGAATATTTCTGCTCCTCCATCGCCGAGAGATACGCGACCTCATCGGTCACCCTGCCCTCGCGCACCTTGCGATAGGGGCTCTCGATGAAGCCGTATTTGTTGACGCGCGCGAAGGTGGCGAGCGAGTTGATGAGGCCGATGTTCGGGCCTTCCGGAGTCTCGATCGGGCAGATGCGTCCGTAGTGGGTCGGATGCACGTCGCGCACCTCGAAGCCGGCGCGCTCGCGGGTGAGCCCGCCCGGCCCCAGCGCCGAAAGACGGCGCTTGTGGGTGATCTCCGAGAGCGGATTCGTCTGGTCCATGAACTGCGACAATTGCGACGAGCCGAAGAACTCGCGCACCGCCGCGGCCGCGGGCTTCGCGTTGATCAGGTCCTGCGGCATGATCGTGTCGATCTCGACCGAGCTCATCCGCTCCTTGATCGCGCGCTCCATGCGCAAAAGGCCGATGCGATACTGGTTCTCCATCAGTTCGCCGACCGAGCGCACGCGCCGGTTGCCGAGATGGTCGATGTCGTCGATCTCGCCGCGGCCGTCGCGCAGGTTCACCAGCGCCTTGACCACCGCCAGGATGTCCTCCTTGCGCAGGGTGCGCTGGGTGTCGGGCGCATCGAGGTCGAGGCGCATGTTCATCTTCACCCGACCGACCGCAGAGAGGTCGTAGCGCTCGGAATCGAAGAACAGCGACTGGAACATCGCTTCGGCGCTCTCGATCGTCGGCGGCTCGCCGGGACGCATCACCCGATAGACGTCGAACAGGGCGTCCTCACGCGAGGCGTTCTTGTCGACCTTCAGCGTGTTGCGGATGTAGGCGCCGACATTGACGTGGTCGATGTCGAGCACCGGCAGCTCGGTGAAGCCCGCTTCGATCAGGCCTGCGAGCGATTTCTCGGTGATCTCGTCGCCCGCCTCGGCGTAGATTTCGCCTGTAGCGGGATTGTAGAGGTCCTCGGCGATATACTGGCCATAGAGGTCGGCGTCGCTCGCGCGGAGCGCCTTGAGGCCCTTCTCGGCCAGCTGGCGCGCCGCGCGCACGGTGAGCTTGCGGCCGAACTCGATCGCCACCTCGCCGGTGTCGGCGTCGACGAGGTCGGCGGAGGCCTTGACCCCTTTCATGCGCTCGGCGTCATAAGGCACGCGCCAGCCGCCGCTCTTGAGGCGGCTGTAAACGATCTTGCGATAGAAGGTGGAGAGGATCTCCTCGCCGTCGAGGCCGAGAGCGTACAGAAGCGAGGTCACCGGAATCTTGCGGCGCCGGTCGATGCGCGCATAGACGATGTCCTTGGCGTCGAACTCGATGTCGAGCCATGAGCCGCGATAGGGGATGATCCGGGCGGCGAACAGGAGCTTGCCCGAGGAATGGCTCTTGCCCTTGTCGTGATCGAAGAACACGCCCGGGCTGCGATGCATCTGCGAGACGATGACCCGTTCGGTGCCGTTGACGATGAAGGTGCCGTTCGTCGTCATGAGCGGCATGTCGCCCATGTACACGTCCTGCTCCTTGATGTCCTTGACCGACTTGGCCTGGGTCTCGGGATCGACGTCGAACACGATGAGGCGCAGCGTCACCTTGAGCGGCGCGGCGTAGGTCATGCCGCGCTGGCGGCACTCGTCGACATCGTATTTCGGCGCCTCATACTCATATTTGACGAATTCGAGATGAGCCGTGTCGGCGAAGTCCTTGATCGGGAACACCGACTTGAACACCGCCTGCAGGCCCTCGTTCCGGCGCCCGCCCTTGGGCGCCTCCATCAGCAGGAACTGGTCGTACGAGGCCTTCTGGACTTCGATCAGGTTCGGCATCTCGCCGACTTCCCTCACGTGCCCGAACACCTTGCGAACGCGCTTTCGGCCAGTGAATGTCTGCGCCATGTCGCTCCTCTAAAGCTCGCCTGTCCGCCGTTTCGGCCGCCCGCGCGAAACCGCGCTTACGGACCGCCGGCCGTCGAAGGGGCGCGTTGGCGCGCGGCCCTTCCCACTCAACCCACCCCCGGCGGCCTCACGTTCCAGGCCGCCCGTTGACGACGCTCACTCCCGGCAATTGTTTTTGAAAAACGCCGGAACGGCCCCAGGCCGATGGCCGGGACCGTCCTTATTTGTCGACCGAGCCCCGCCGGGGCGGGGTCCCGCCTATTTGAGCTCGACCTTCGCCCCCGCCTTCTCCAGAGCGGCCTTGATCTTCTCCGCCTCTTCTTTGGACACGCCTTCCTTGACCGGCTTCGGCGCGGCCTCGACCAGGTCTTTCGCCTCCTTGAGACCGAGGGCGGTGATGGCGCGGACTTCCTTGATCACTTCGATCTTCTTCTCGCCGACCGCCGCGAGCACCACGGTGAACTCGGTCTGCTCCTCGACCGGAGCGGCCGCAGCGCCTGCGCCGGCGGCCGGCGCCGCGGCGACCGCCACCGCGGCGGCGGCTGACACGCCCCATTTCGCTTCGAGCAGCTTGGCGAGCTCCGCCGCCTCCAGGACCGTCAGCCCGGAGAGGTCGTCGACTATTTTTTCCAGATTGGCCATTGATGGAGTTCCCTTATTTAGTTCGGTTCGAGTGTTTGTGAAGAGCCTGCCTTCAGGCGGCATCCTTGGCGCCGTAGGCCCCGACCACCCGCGCGAGCTTGGCGGCCGGCGCGTTGGCGAGCTGGGCGAGCTTGGTCGCCGGGGCCATGATGAGCCCCACCAGCTTCGCGCGCAGTTCGTCGAGGGAGGGCAAGGTCGCAAGCGCCTTGACCCCGTCGACGTCGAGGGCTGTCGCGCCCATGGCTCCCCCTAGGAGCACGAACTTCTCGTGATCCTTGGCGAAAGCCACGGCGGCCTTAGCCGCCGCCACCGGGTCGCTCGAATGAGCGATCAGGGTCGGTCCCTTGAGCAGGGAACCGATCGAGGCGACGTCTGTGCCTTCAAGAGCAATCTGGGCGAGGCGGTTTTTCGCGACCTGAACCTGTGCGCCCGCCTGCCGCATCTGCTTGCGCAGCCGCTGCATCTGGGCGACGGTCAGGCCGGAATAATGCGCCACGACCACCACCGACGTTTTCGAAAAAACGTCGTGCAGGGCCGCGACGGCTTCCTTCTTTTCCGTTCTATCCACGGTGCTCATCTCCGGTCGGCGGGCCCGAAAACCCAAAACCCGCCTGTTGCACACGCCGCGCCGCGCGATTCGGTTGACCCAAATCGTACGCCGCGGCTCCTTGCGCCTGTCCCCGGAGGCGGGCTCGGCTAACGAGCCCGGCGCCGGACAGAAGGTTCGAACCGCTTCCATCCGCCCGGGGCAGCCGGGCGGAAGGTGAAACTCGGTCTTCCCCGTCTATGCTGGCCCCAGGCCCGGCTGGGCCTTGCGGAATTAAGCGTTTCCCTTACGGGTTACGCGCCGGCAGTCTCGGACAGGACATGGGCCGCAAGGACGCAAAGGCTAACCTTTCCGTCCTCCGGCCCTTCCTCCGCTCCTGCTCCGATCAGCCGTCACCGGTTTCATCTTCGCAGGGCGATAGCCATGTTTGATCATTCGGGGTCGCATCGCGCCGCCAACCCCGACCTAGCCTCATAGCGCCTTTGCGCCGGCTTGCCAAGGGGGTGACGGAAAGTTTATCGGCCTCGCGTCCTGGGATCGGCGCGCCTCCATCTCGGGCAGGCTCCGGACCCGGCGGCAGGATGCGCTTCCCGTGAGGCGCGGTCCAGCCGCCGAAGGAAAAACCGCCGAACGGTCCTAACGAAATCGTGCTCGCGATCCGGCCGCCGGCGCCCTAAATTGGCGATCGGGTTGGGGTCCGGGCGCCGCCGATCCGAGGGAGGAGCCGTTCAATGGATCCAATCGACCGCCGCGCATTGACGCGCGCGATAATACTCGCGGCCGCCGCCGCGGGACTGGCCATGGTTCCGGGCGTGGCGCCGGCGATGCCGCTCGGCGAAAGCGTTCCGGACGCCCTGAATGGGCTGATCGAGGAGACCCAATGGGGCGCCCCTCTTCCCCGTCGCCCGCCCCCTCCGCGCCACCGCCATCGCCCCCGCCGCCGCGTCTGGCGTTGCTGGTGGCATCGAGGTCGCCGCGTCTGCGGTTGGCGCTGGGTGTGAGACTCGACTGGGGTTCGAGTCCCCTGTCGGCTTGACCGAGGCGCCGCCGCCGGCGATCGGTGACGATATGGCGATAGGGGCCATCCGGAAGTCTGGACCCGCGGAGGTCGGGCCCAGACGGTTTGAGGCTTGCGGGCAGCCCCCGAAAAAGGTCAAGTTTCCGCGCCACCGAAACCGTCGAGTGGCTCGGCGAGGTTGGCCCATAGCGGTTCGTCTGCGGCCGAAGGACGAGGAGACGCGCGTGACCACTCAGCTGTCCGATGACTGCCGCCGTTTTCTCCGGGAGATCGAAAGCGAACTTGCGATCGTCACTCGGACCAACTCCGGTTCGATATATGACGAGGTATCGCTGCGAATCTCATACCTCAGCGTGCACGCCGAGGAAAAATGCCGCGAAGTGCTACGCTCGCTCGAGCCGTGGCTCGGCCGTCAACAGCAGCAACAGCAGCAACAACAACAGCAGCAACAGCAGCAACAACAGCAGCAGCAGCAACAGCAGCAGCAGCAACAGCAACAGCAGCAGCAGCAACAACAAGAGCTGGATTATTACGAAACCTTGATGAGGCTGAAGGGCCAGCTCAACCTGATTCTATCCCGGTAGGAATCGCGGGCGACAGCAGAAGGGCTGGCCGCGCCGCCGCCCGCGTCAAGAAGGTGCCAACATGAACGGGGCCTACGGGATCGTCTTTTCCGGTGGCGGCGCGCTCGGATCGTGGGAGATCGGCTGCTACCGGGCTGTTCTCTCCCGCTATGGCGGCAAGCCGCCTTTTGTCACGACTGGCGCGTCCGCCGGCGCGATCAATGCGGTCGGCGTCTGCGCCGGAATGGGGCCGAAACAGATGGAGGATATCTGGGCCGGACTCAGGAACGACCAAGTCTATGTAGGTCAGTTTGGCGCTCTCAGCGTCGCCTCCCTGCTGTGGCGTACGCTCTCGAAGGCGTCAATTTCGAAGGCTGTCATCGAGTTCGCCAAACAATCGAACTCGATCTACTCGACGAAGCCCTTCGAAGGCACGCTGAAGAAGGTTCTGTCCGGATACTATCAGAGCTTCGTCCAGAGCAGTACCTCGTGCGTCATCTCGCTGACGAATCTGACCAAGGGCGCCGGCGAGGTCTATTACAAGCTGCCGGTCGGTCAGGGCCTGCCGGGGCAGGATTTCGGCGATTGGAGCCCGATAACCGGACTTGAAAATCTGGTTCAGGTTCTGCTCGGCAGCACAGCGCTGCCGATCCTGTTTCCACCGCAATACCAGTTCTTCGACGGCGGGGTTCTCCTCAACCAGCCAATCTCGCCGGCGCTCGCGCTCGCGAGCCCAGGCGGAGCGCCGCCGCCAGTCGATCTCGACAATTTCGTCCTGTATGTGATCATCCCTTCGTCGCAGGCGCTCGGCGCGGTTGGCGACCTTATCGAGATCGGCTCGACCGTTGTCAGCTCATGGCTCTCTCTCAGCCTCATCGCGCAGATTCGCAACATTCAGCTGAGGAACCGGATTCGCGCCTACGCCGGCGACAAGCAGATCCGGATCTGCGTGATCCGGCCCGCCCTCGACCTGACCAAGACCTTCGATGTCTCGCTTCTCGATTTCGGCAAGAACGTCGCCGATCTCATCAACGATGGGCAGGCCGCGGCCAACGACCGCATGAATCTTTTTGACCCTGCGAATCCAAAGACCTGGTATTGATTGGGCGAGGGCCCGGGCCCTCCGTGCGACGCCCGCCGGATCCCCGCCGGCGCTCGCGACGATGTCGGCCGCCGCCAGCTGCGACCGCCCGTGACGCGACTCCCTCAGAACTCTCGGGACCACGCAGCCCAAGTCAGAAATCCGGCGAACCTCAGACTCAGAGCTGGCGGCGTACAAGCGGAGCGTCGTCCTCAAAATTATGGGTCTCCGCCTCAAGACGGCGCTTGAAGTCTCGCCTCAGGCGGGGGATTGAGCGTGCTCGTCCAATTGCCTTCGCGCCGGGATCATCCATGAAAGCCAGAGCCGCCGTCTGCCGCGCCTTCGGCAAGCCCTTGACCGTGGAGACGGTCGAGCTCGCCGGGCCAGGCCCGGGCGAAGCGCTGATCCGAACCGCGGCCTGCGCGATCTGCCACAGCGACCTTTCCTACATCGAAGGCGCCTGGGGCGGCGAACTGCCGGCGGTCTACGGTCACGAGGCGGCGGGCGTGGTCGAGGCGGTCGGAGAGGGCGTCACCCGCCTCAAGCCCGGCGACCATGTCGTCGCGACCCTCATCCGCCATTGCGGCTTCTGTCCGGCCTGCGCGGAGGGCGCGCCCGTCTTCTGCGAAGAGGTGTTCCCGCTCGACCGCACGTCTCCGCTGAGCGACAGCGCCGGCGCGCGAATCGTCCACGGTCTCCGAACCGGCGCCTTCGCGGAAGCCATGGTGGTCGACCAGTCGCAGGCGGTCGCAATTCCGAAGGACATCGCCCTCGACAGCGCCTCGCTCATCGCCTGCGGCGTGCTGACGGGAATGGGGGCGGTCGTCAACACGGCGAGGGTCAGGGCGGGCGCGAGCGTGGTCGTCATCGGCTGCGGCGGCGTCGGCCTCAATGCGATCCAGGGCGCGCGACTCGCGGGCGCGTCCCCGATCATCGCCGTCGACGTCGAGCCCATGAAGCTCGCCGCGGCGCGCGACTTCGGCGCGACCGAGACGATCAACGCCAAGAGCGAGGATGTGCCGAAGCGCGCGGCGGAGCTGAACGGCGGGCGCAAGGCGGACTGGGTGTTCGTTTCCGTCGGCGTCAAGGGCGCGGCGGAACAGGGGGTTTCGCTGATGAAGCGCAACGGCGCGACGGTGCTCGTCGGCATGCCGCCCTCGGGAGTCACGGCGACCATCGATCCAGGCTGGCTCGCCGCGGACGGCCAGAGGATTCTCGGCTCCAAGATGGGCTCCGCCCGCCCCACGATCGACGTTCCGATGATCGTCAGACTCTATCGCGAGGGACGCCTCAAGCTCGACCAGTTGATCAGCGGGCGCTACCGGCTCGAGTCGATCAACGAGGCCCTCGCCTCCTCCCGCTCCGGCGCCGCGCTCCGCAACGTGATCGTGTTCTAGGCTTAGTGGGTCAGGCCCGCCAGATAATCGACGATCGCCGGGACGTCCTTCTCGTCGATGGGCGCCTTGTACGTCTTGCGCATCTTTTCGACCTCGGCCTGCCAGGCCGCCCGGGCGAGCTTGGGCTGGGTCAGGACCATCCCGGCGGAATGGCACGCCAAACAATTGGCGTTGACGGCGTCGGCCCCCGGGCCTTCGAACATGCGGCCGCTGTCGGGCAGGTCGACGTTGACCGACCGCAGCGTGACGCCGTTGGCGCTGACCGCCGACGGTTGCGCCGCTTCGGCTGCGAGCGCAGCGCCGCAGAGAACAGCGCCCGCGGCGATCGCGGCAATCGCCCTGGAATGGGCGAGCGCGCCCAATGATCGATTCATCACCGGTCGTCCTCCTTCCGCGTCAGGCGACAACGAGCCGCACGCTTTCGATCACGTTGCGCATGAAGCCGCCGGGGTTCCAGTTCGGCTCGTCCGGCTGCGCCGCTCCCTTGACGTTGGCGCAGCGCGCCTGAAGCGTCAGCGTCCCCGACGGCGGCGCGGCGACCTCCGCGCTCCACCGGCGAAAGCCATAAGCGCCTTCGTCGGGGCCGAGCGCGGCCGCCCGCCAGGTCGCTCCCCCGTCGTCCGACAATTCGACCCTGGCGACGCCGCAATCGCCGCCGAACGCGATCCCTCTCGCCGGGACCGGCGCGCCCGGCTTGACCGTCGCGCCATCGGTCAGGTTGGTGAAGAAGGAGCGCGGCGCCATCCGGTTGATCGGCACGGTCGCAAACCCCTTTTCGCCGGGCTTTACGTTCGCATGCGGCGTGTCGGGAATGAGGTAGGCCGTCTTCATCCAGAAATTGTCGTCGGGCGCGCTCAAAACCTCGATGTCGTTGAGCATCTTCACCCAGTAGGTGGAATACCAGCCGGGAACGATCGCCCTGAGCGGAAAGCCGTTCAGCAGGGGCAATTGCTCACCGTTCATCAGATAGGCCAGCATCACCTCGCCGTCGCGGGCGTGGTCGATGGCGAGCGATTTCATGAAGGTCGGGGCGTTGTCCACCGGCGGCTCGTCCAATCCCTTGAACCGCACGGCGACCGCGCCCGCCTTGACGCCCGCACGATCGAGCACGTCGCGCAGACGAACCCCCGTCCAGCGCGCGTTGCTCATCGCGCCGTTCCCCCACTGGCCGCCGGGCACGCGCGGTTGAAACAGCCCCCGCGAATTGCCGGAGCATTGATTGACCGCCGCAAGCTCCACCCGCGGCATCGCGAGCAGCTCCGCCATCGACAGAGACAGCGTCTGGTTGACCTCGCCCCGAACGGTCAGCCTGAACGCGGCCACATCCACCGCGGTCGGAATGCCCGACCAGTGCCAGCGCACGAAGACCTGGTCGTTGGGGGTGAAGACGCCGCGGTCGAACACGTCAAACGGCGTCTCGAGCAAGGGCGGCCGGCTCCGTTGCAGGATCATTCGCCCCTTCTGCGGGAAGGCGGTGGTGACGCTGCGCTCGCTCGGGCCCCCGGGCAGGTTGAGGTCGACGAAGGCGTCCGCCCAGGCGGGAGCGCTGAGCGGCAACATCCCGACCAGGCTCGCGGCCTCCAGAAAGCGTCGGCGGCTCACTCCGCTTGCAGCGCGACGGGTCATGCCAAGGGCCTCCTCTGCCGGCTCGCATTAGGCGCGGTCAAAGCCAGACCCGCAAGCGCAAAAGGGCGACGGTCTTGCCGAACGGCGCCTTCAGCGTGGCCCCCGTTCCGGCGCCGCGCCGCGCAGGCTCATCATCGTCTCAAGGCTTGACCGCGTTCGGACCGGCGCGCCGCGAGCAGGAGCGCAATCGTCAGAACGGGCAGGATAATGTCGGTGAAGAACGGCGTCCCGGCGTTGCCCGGAGCGAAATTGCCGGCGACGAGCATCTGCCGCACGTGACCGACCGCGTCGCCAATGAGGAAGATCGCGTTGACCAGGACCACCGCCGCCTTGAAGCTGAGGTCCCGCCAGAAGCTGAGACAGGCCGCGGCGCCGATCGCGAGGTCGGCCATGCCGACCTCGAACTGGAAGGGGCTCGGCGCCCAACCGATCTCAGCGGCCGCCACAGCAGGGAACCCAAGATGGAACAGCGCCGCCCACAGGCCCGACCCGCCGACCGGCAGCAGAAGCAGCCAGGCGAGATATCGTTCCGGGGCCGAGGCCGGCGTGCTGGTCAGCGCCGCAATGACCAGAGCCGCAACGAGAAGAAGCGCCGGCAGATTGCCGAGCACGAACCGAATTGTCTCGCCGATCATGCAGCCGTCCATCGTCGCGAGGGTCCGCGGCAACGGACCGGGAGCGCCCATTCTCCCAAGCGGCAAGAATCGGTGCATAGTCAAGTCGCGCCCCGACTTTAACCAGCGACGGACCCGCATGAAAATCGCCGAATTGAAGACCTTCGTGGTCGGCAATCCGCCGCCGGCCTTCGGCGGCCGCTATTTCCTGTTCCTCAAGCTCAGGACCGCCTAGCGGAATCGAGGGCGTCGGCGAAATCTACGCGGCGAGCTTCGCGCCCGAGGCGATCGTCGCGATGATCGAGGACGTGTTCGAGCGCCACGTCCAAGGCGCCGATCCGTTCCGCATCGAGGCGCTCTGGCGCAGCGTCTACGGCCGCGGCTATTCGGGCCGGCCCGACATTTCGCTCATCGGCGTGCTCTCCGGCATCGAGATGGCGCTCTGGGACATCGTCGGCAAGGCGGTCGAAAAGCCGATCCACGCGCTCCTCGGCGGCAAGGTCCACGAGCGGCTGCGCAGCTACACCTATCTCTATCCCGACGAGCCCGGCTCGCACGCCTATTCGGACAGTCCCGTCTATTCGAATCCGGAGGCCGCGGCGGAGCGGGCGCTGAAATACATGGCGCAAGGCTTCACCGCGGTGAAATTCGATCCCGCTGGCCCCTATTCGACCTTCGATCCGCGCCAGCCGAGCCTCGAGCGGCTCGAACTGTGCGAAGCGTTCTGCCGGACCCTGCGCGAGGCGGTCGGAACGAAATGCGATCTCCTGTTCGGCACCCACGGCCAGTTTACCGTCTCCGGCGCGCTGCGCATGGCGCGACGGATCGAGGCTTACGAGCCTTTATGGTTCGAGGAGCCGACCCCGCCCGAGGCGCCGGAGGAAATGGCCAGGGTCGCCGCCCAGTGCCGGATGCCGATCGCGACCGGCGAGCGGCTCACCTCGAAATACGAATTCGCCCGCGTGCTCGAAACCGGCGCCGCCTCGATCCTGCAGATGAATCTGGGACGGGTCGGCGGCATTCTGGAGGCCAAGAAGATCGCCGGCATGGCGGAAGCGCACTACGCGCAGATCGCGCCCCATCTTTATTGCGGGCCGGTGGTCGGCGCGGCCAACATCCAGCTCGCCGCATGCAGCCCGAACTTTCTCATTCTCGAGAGCATCGAGCGCTGGGACGGCTTTCACGCGAAGATTTTGAAGAAGCCGATCCGCTGGGAGGACGGCTTCGTCATCCCTCCCGAGGCGCCGGGCCTCGGCGTCGAACTCGACGAGGAGGTCGCCCTTGCCCATCCGTGGACAGGCAAGGACCTCCACCTCATGCCGCGATCCGCGCCGGTCTGGCCGCCGGAATAGCGCGCGCGCCGCCTATCGACACGGTCGCTGGGCCGCGTGTCGCACGGTCGCCGACGGCGTCTCCGTCGGCGTCCGGCCGTCCCGCCCTCAACAAATGTGTCAGTTGGCGTCCGATCCTTCTTTTGTCAGTAAACCGCCGAAGCGCTCTGGAAGAACGAAGCGTTAAGCGACTTGGCGCTTCTTGATGGTTTCGGTCGGGGATTTGGAGAGCAACGCATGTCCCACAGTGAGACGCGCGCTTTGCGCGCCGCAAGCGCATCGGCGGTCGCCGCGGCGCAGGATTCGGATGATGATTTTGATTTTCTGCCAACCGCCCATCCCGGGCGGGAGGCGTTCACCGCGAGCCTCTTCGTCCTTCTGATGATCGCCCTTTTGGTCTGGGCTGGCTCGAAGCTGCTGATTTTGGCGATGTAAGCGCGCACACCCGACGCCGTCGCCAGCACTATGCAAGGCCGCCCCACGTCAGATCAGCCGCATGCCTCTCAGCGACGCATGCCCGTCGCGGCCGACGATGATGTGGTCATGGACGGCGACGCCCAGGCTCTTGGCGATCGCGATGATGTCCTGGGTCATCTTGATGTCCTGGGACGAAGGCGTCGGGTCGCCGGAGGGATGATTGTGGACCAGGATGATCGCAGTCGCCGAAAGTTCGAGCGCGCGGCGGATCACCTCGCGCGGATAGACGGGCGTATGATCGACCGTTCCCGAGCCCTGCACTTCGTCGGCGATCAGGCCGTTCTTCTTGTCGAGGAACAGGATCCGGAAGAGCTCCCGGCCCTCGAACGCCATCGAGGTGCGGCAATAGTCGACGACCGAGCTCCATGAGCCCATCGGCAGCCGCTTCTTGACGGCGCCCTTGGCGAACCGCTGCGCGGCCGCCTCGACGATCTTGAATTCCGAGACGGCGCCGGCGCTCATCCCCTCGACTTCGGCGAGCCTCGCCGGATCGGCGGCGATGGCCTCGGCGAACGAGCCGAAGCGGGCGATGACGGCCTTGGCCAGCGGCTTCACGTCGCGCCGCGGGATGGCGCGAAAGAGGATGAGCTCGATGAGTTCGTAATCGGCGAGAGCGCCGGCGCCCGCCTCTCTCAGGCGCGAGCGCAGCCGCTCGCGATGCCCGTGATAGTGGGGCGTTTCCGCTTCGCCGCCGTCCGGGACCGCCGGCTCGGCGTGCGGCTGCGGCAAGGCCCCCGCCAGCAGCGGCGCGCTGGCCTCGTTGAGCTGGTTTGCCCGCCGCGCGCGCCGCCCGGAGCGAGCCCCGGCCTCCCCGCCGGAGGTCATCGGATTGGCGCGCGATCGGCTCCGGTGGGCGAGAGGGTGAAGATCTCATAACCCGTCTCGGTCACCCCGACCGTATGCTCGAACTGGGCCGACAGCGACCGGTCGCGCGTCACCGCCGTCCAGCCGTCGGAGAGGATTTTCACCCCGTAGCCGCCGAGGTTGATCATCGGCTCGACGGTGAAGAACATCCCCGGCCGAAGCGGAACGCCTTCCCCCTTTCGGCCGACATGCAGAATGTTCGGCTCGTCATGGAACAGCCGTCCGAGCCCGTGGCCGCAGAAGTCGCGCACCACCGAGCAGCGCTCGCCCTCGGCGTAGGTCTGAATGGCGTAGCCGATGTCCCCCGTCGTCCCGCCCGGCCTGATCGCCCCGATGCCGCGCATCATCGCTTCGTAGGTGACGTCGATCAGCCGCTGCGCCCGGCGGGGGGCCTCGCCCGCGACGAACATGCGGCTCGCGTCGCCGTGCCAGCCGTCGACGATCAGGGTCACATCGATATTGAGGATGTCGCCGTCGCGCAGCGGCTTGTCGTCGGGCAGCCCGTGGCACAC
This sequence comes from uncultured Alphaproteobacteria bacterium, assembly GCA_963742305.1. Taxonomy (GTDB): domain Bacteria; phylum Pseudomonadota; class Alphaproteobacteria; order Rhizobiales; family Beijerinckiaceae; genus Roseiarcus. The sequence continues at coordinate 74,904 of CAVULN010000001.1, read as the reverse complement.
CACGTGGTTGATCGAGATGCAGACCGACTTGCGATAGCCGCGGTAATTCAGCGGCGCCGGATAGGCGCCGTGGTCGCGCGCGAACTCGAACACGAACTGGTCAAGACTCGCGGTTGTGACCCCTGGTTTGACCAGGGGGCCAACGAGGTCGAGCGCTTCCGCGGTCAGTGCGCCGGCCTTGCGCATCGCGGCGAAGTCTTCCGGCGTGTGGAGCCGGATCTGCCCGCTGCGGCGGCCGAGTTTCTCGTTCGCAAGCACGAATGTCGTCGATGTCGCCACCAAAGCTTTCCTTCAGGCCCTGTTGCGGAGCTTCTACACATATGCCTCGCTTCGCGCCGAACACAAGGCGCCGATGTGGGCGGGCGAATCTCGTCCGTTCGAGCCCGGCGGCTCAGCCCGTGCTAGCGTTGCGCCTCGCCGCCCGGCCGGGCCAAGGGCGAGAGAGGGGTTCGGAGATGAGCAAACCGAGGACTGTCACCGCCGCCGTCCTCCTGATCGGCGATGAGATCCTGTCCGGGCGCACCAAGGACCGCAACCTCGGCTATATCGCTGAATATCTGGCGAAGATCGGCGTCGACGTCCGCGAGGCGCGGGTCGTGCCGGATGTCGAGGACGAAATCGTCGCGGGCGTCAACGCCTTGCGGGCGCGCTACGATTACGTCGTCACCACCGGCGGCATCGGTCCGACCCACGACGACATCACCGCCGACGCGGTCGCGCGCGCGTTCGGCGTCCCGATCGGCGAGGACCCGCGGGCGATCGCCATCATGCTCGAACGCTACGCCCCCGCCGATCTCACGCCCGCGCGCAAGCGCATGGCGCGCATTCCCGCCGGGGCTGAGCTGATCGAAAACCCGATTTCCAAGGCCCCCGGCTTTCGCATCGGCAATGTCTTCGTGCTTGCCGGGGTGCCCGCGGTCATGCAGGCCATGCTCGATTTCGCCGCAAGGACCATGGATACCGGCGCGGTGATGCTGGTCGAGACCATTGCGGCGGGAAGCCTCCCCGAGGGCGTCTACGGCGAGCCGCTCAGCGCAATCGCCGCCGCTCATCCGAATGTGGCGATCGGCTCCTACCCATCGTTCAGGGACGGGCGCTTCAACAACCAGATCGTGGCGCGCGGCAAGGATGGCGAGGCGGTCGCCACGGCCCGCCGCGCCATCGAGGCGATGGTCGCCGAGCTGTCGGGGGATGCGGCGCCCCGTTGAGGCTCGATCGGGGAGGATCGCAATAAGGTGTTGATCCCGCGGACGGCGGCTCGCCTGCGGCCGTGACGTTTGTTAAGGGAGGGCTGTCCTTTGCACCAAGGAGCCGCAGGTGACCTCCCCCCGCGAGAAGGCGTTTCCGGTTTCCTGGGATCAGTTTCACCGCGACGCGCGGGCGCTCGCCTGGCGCCTCGCCTCTGCTGGCCCGTTCAACGCCATCGTCGCCATCACGCGGGGCGGTCTCGTCCCGGCGGCGATCGTCGCCCGGGAGCTCGAGGTCCGGCTGATCGAGACCGTCAGCGTCGCCTCCTATCACGACTACAAGACCCAGGGCGGGCTCAAGGTTCTCAAGGCGATCGCGCCGCAAGTCGCCAATCTCGACGGGGGAGCGAAGATCCTCATCGTCGACGACCTCGTGGATACCGGCGCCACCGCCAAGGTGGTGCGCGAGATGCTGCCGAGCGCCCATTTCGCCGCCGTCTACGCCAAGCCGCTCGGGCGCCCGCTGGTCGACACCTTCATCACCGAAGTGTCCCAGGACACGTGGATCTATTTTCCCTGGGACATGGGGCTCGCTTTCCAGCCGCCGATCGCCACGGACGGGGCCGGGTGAAGGTTCATTTTCGCCGCGAAATGTGAAAGAAGCGCCCCTTGTCCATGCGGACGTGGCGAAACCGGTAGACGCAAGGGACTTAAAATCCCTCGGCTCGAGAGGGCTGTGCGGGTTCGACCCCCGCCGTCCGCACCACAAAATCAATAACTTATAGGAAATTGACGACTCGGAGCCTCAGACTGTCGTCAGCGTTTGGTCAGCAAGAAGAGACCCCCCTCCTCTCGCTCCATCGCCAGCCTCAGGATCACTTCGCTCTGGCTCTCGCCTCGGACACGTTACCCAATGTTGTCGCCTGCCGAAGAGCTTTGACAATCTCCTAGGGCTTTCATAGCCTCACCCATGTAATTCGGAGGACGCGCTAATGCGCTGCGCTGTCTGAACGGCAGCAAAAGCGACGGGGAAGTCCGATGCAGGATTTGTTTCAAAATTATGTAAACGATCTGAACAAACTCCGCGACGCGTTCCATGGCGAGCTCACGGCCACAGCGGAAGAACTATCAAAGGCGATGGGGCTCTACTCTCGCCGCAGCGAGGCGGCGTTGGCGTCGTTCATGGAGAAAGTTTCGACTCGTGGCATCGAGTTCGAAGCGTCGGCAATGGCGAGGCTTAATCAGTTTCGTGGTCTTCCGGCAAACGCCGGTCTCCCGGACGTTGACAACGGACCGCTCGCGCTTACCCCGCCAAATGCCGATGCGTCGAGGGTCGCAACCGTTGCCGAGCGGGCAGTCGCGGAGGGGCTGCAAGTCGAGAGCAATGAGGATCCTAAGCCGCAGGCTCCCCGCTCGATAACGCTGGTTAAATCAGAACCGGCCGCTTGAAGCGGTCCGTCATCGACCACCACAAAACTGACGCTCTCGCTGCGATTTCCGTTACTCCCTCGCCATGCGGATGATCACGTCAGAATAGCTCTGCCCGGGGCCGCGGAGCGCGCCCAGTCGTTCGAGCAGCTCGGGCGCTGCCCCTGAACCTTCCGACTTTTCTTTCGCCATCGTTAGCGCCATGCTCGTTGCAAGCAGCTCATCGGCTCGCGCGAAAGCAGGCAGGAAATTGATGAGAAGGCCGGTCTTGGCCCTCACGATCGCGGCGGTTCTGTTCGGCGTTGCCTCCGCGCCGGCGCTCGCACAGAACACGGCGCCAGCCGCCGCGCCAATGAAGCCCAAGCACAACCCGATGGCGCCGGCCGGCGGGACAGTTACGGTGACGGTGATGAACTGGCGCCAGGCCGACCTCGTCGAGCTGCGGGCGGCCGAGAGCGGCTCAGCTAACTGGAAGAAAGTGCTAGGCGCGCTGAAAGCCGGCCAATGGACGTCGGCTAAAATGCCGCAGAGCAAGAATTGTCACGTGGATCTCCGCGGGAAGTACGCCGACGGCGAATCGGCGGACGTGTCGAATGTTGATATCTGCACGGACAAGACGATCAACCTGACCAACTGACGCGGCAGAAGCGGTAGCGTCGCCTCGATCGCAGCGAAGGTCCGCGGACGGCGACCGTCCCGCCAAGCCCCACAGAAGGCCGCTGGCGGCTAACCGGCCGCAAGCCCCTCATAGACCGCCTTGCAGCGGTCATGGATGCGGGCCGACCGCGCCTTGGGACAATCGGCCGCCGCCTGCAGGAGATCAGCGCGCGCTTTCGGTGAGTGATCTCCATCGCGAGCTCTTTTGGGGCGGCGTGGAGATTTATGAAGACGTTCAACGACAAATGATTTGTTGAAAGCCTGTACAGAAAGTTCCCTGGCAGATTTGGCCGCTGCTGATGACTCTTGTTGATGAGCGTCCCGGCTCTGGGTCTGGCGCCGCGTTAAATGCGTCCGAAAAACCCTTCGCCCGACAGAAAGCATCGGCAGCAGGCTTGCCGCAGTTCGCCCCCCATTCTCGGCAAACGTCAAGGCGCACCAGGTCCCACTTTGGGTTTGCAAATACGCGATTATGGGGAATTTGACGGAGGCACTGAATATAGGCGAAGCCTGAGCAGGCCCCCCTGCAAATCTGATTAGTCCCCATCAGACTCGTCGGCTCCGAACCTTCCGTTCTATACTCTCGGAAAATTCCGACGTCTTCATAACGGCGTCGGTTGCAAAACGCCATCGCCACCGGCCGGCCACAGTTGCTTCCCCAGGTTAGACACCAATCGAGCAGCAGATCGTTATGTCTGGGTCGGTTATAGATCCTGTCTTGTGCATAGACAGGGCCCGTCGTGGCCGCCAAAATGACTAGTGCGCCAAGGATAGTGGCGCGTCGATAAGGCTCATTTGCGGCTAGGCGGGACACTTCGCACCGTTGGATTGCACCAGAGTGTTACGCGACACTCCATGATGAAGCCGCCAAGCTAAGTCAGCAATTGGGAGAAATACCTATCGTTGGTGAAGACCGAGCGGGGTAGCTTCGAGGCCATCCGCAGCGACGACACGGCGTGATCACGGGCACAGCCCGAAAAAAAGGGCGGCCGAAACCGCCCTCTCGCCCGCTCGACGAGTGATCAGTTCAGGACAGTGCGGCCGGGACTTAAAATCCCTCGGCTCGAGAGGGCTGTGCGGGTTCGACCCCCGCCGTCCGCACCACAAACCGACGGCGCGCCGCTGGTCAACCTTCCCGTCCGGTTCTCAAGGTCAAAACGACATGCTCCCGGGATGCGCGGGAGGGGCGCGCAGCCCGCGATTGTTAGGTAGAACTACCCCCAGCCGGGCCGGTTTCAATTCAGCTCGAAGCGCCATATGATTTTTCCGCAGTTCGAGGATGGAAATGGCCGTTGTGAATTCGCATGACGCGCCCCCGAGGTCTCTCGGACTTTGGGGCGGCTGGAGCGCGGCCGATCTCAGGTTTTGGGGGATTGGCGCCGCATTCATCGCCATCTATTTCGCGATCAATCTCATGACCGAGTGGCATGATTTCGATCGGCTGGGGATCACGCTGTGGAGCCCTGACGATGGCCTGAGTCTGGCGCTGCTCATCGAAAGTCTCGCTTTCGCGCCGTTCGTTCTCTTGGGCGCGGCTTTGGTCGATTTGTCGATTGTCGGGGTTCAGCGCCACCTCGGCGTGACTGTGGCGGCGGAGTTCTTTTTGACTGTCGCCTATGTTCTTCTCGCCTTGTTCCTGAAGAACAGGCTGAAATTCGACCTTAGGCAATTCAGGTTGCCCGATGTTGTAACATTTCTGCTTCTGGTTCCTGCGTGTGCGGCGGTGGCGTCGCTCGTATATTGTGGAGTGTTGTATCTTGGGGGCACGTTGCCGGCGGACAAGCTGTTCGTGGCCATGGGTCACTACTGGATCGGCGATGCGCTCGGAATGATCACGATCATTCCCGCGACGACAGCGGTCTTCATTTACTTGGCGGTCGCGCGATGGCGCTGGTCTGGTCACACATTGTTTACCATTTTGGCCTTCGTTGTTGGGATATGCCTTGGATTTGCCGCTCTGGTCGGAGTCGGCGACAAACTATATTATCTTGTTCAATCTTCTTTTCCTGCCGGTCATCTGGGTGGCGATGCGGGAAGGGTATGCCGGCGTCGCGCTCGCGCTGGTCACGATCCAGGTGACGCTTGCGGTCATCACCGTCTTCGTCGGCTACGACACGACAGATTTCGCCATCCTTCAATTGCTCATGCTGGTGCTTTCGATAACCGGGCTCTTGCTTGGCGCGGTCACCACCGAACACCGGAACGCCGCCCTGCGCCTGCGCGAGCAGCAGAGAGAATTGGCGCGCATGGCGGCCAACGCACAGGCCGGCGCGATGGGCATGGCGCTCGCTCACGAGGTCAGCCAGCCGTTGTCGACCGTTACGGCCTACGTGCACGCCGCGCGGCGGTTGCTCCAGACCGGCGTTGCGAACGCGCCGGTCATGGACGCGCTCATCAACGCCGAGGCCGAAGCTCAGCGCGCCCGCGAGGTTCTGGAGCGAATCCGCGACTTTGTTTCGAGCGGCAACCTGAGCTTGAAAGCGCTCGATGCGCCGGCTCTGGCGGAGCGGATCGGGGCCCTTTGTCGGGAGGAAGCCGCCGCGCGCGGCGTTCAAGTGGAGGTCGAAAGCGTTGGCCCTGTCCCCCAGGTGCAGGCGGATGGGGTCCAGATCGAGCAGGTTCTCATCAATCTCGTGAACAATGGGATCGACGCCGCTTCGGAGCGCCCGGACGGCCGCGGACGCGTGATCATCCGGGTTGCGGCAGGCGAAAGCGCGATCACCATCGAGGTCGACGACAACGGCCGGGGAGTCGCCCCCGAACTGGCGGACAGTATTTTTGACGCGTATCAGACCACCAAGCCGCGAGGCATGGGGCTGGGATTGCACCTGAGCCGGCGAATCGTCGAAAGGCACGCCGGGCGCCTTTGGTGGTCGCCTATCAGAACCGGGGGGGCGCGATTTGTGGTCGAACTGCCCATGGATGGAACCAGTGACAATGCTGCATGAACGTTGTGTGCATATCGTCGACGATGAAGCCAAGGTCCGGGACGCCCTCGGCCTGCTTCTGTCGACCGCCCAGATCGAGTCGAAGCCCTATGGCTCGGCCGAAGAGTATCTGACCCTGAATCCCCTTGAGGAACCGGCCTGCGTCCTGCTTGACAACCAGCTTCCGGGCATGAGCGGGATTGAGCTCCTCAGGCGCATCGTCGCGGCGACGGGAAAGTCGTCGGTCATCATGATAACGGCGTATGGCGACGTGCCCACGGCCGTCCTGGCGATGAAGGCCGGCGCCTTCGACTTTGTCCAGAAGCCGTTCGACGCCGAGGCGCTGCTGGCCTCTGTCGAGGAAGCCCTGACGCTCAGCGACGATGGGCGCGACGCTCCCCATGAAATCAAGGAATTCAAGGCCCGGCTCGCGCTGCTCACCCAGCGCGAGCGAGAGGTCCTCACGTTGCTTCTGGAGGGATTGCCGACCAAGCTCATCGCTCACCAGCTGGGGATCAGCTCGAGGACGGCCGAACACCACAGGGCCGCCGTCATTCAGAAGATGCGGGCGCACAATATTTCCCACCTCATGCGAATGGCGTTCGTCGCGAAAAATGCGAACGGCGGCGAACGAGCCGCGAAATAGGCGCAGGTCGAGTCGATCGCTCTTTTGGTGGAATTGTGCTCTTGCGCTCCAGAGCGAGCGAACGGCCTCTCGAATGGATGATGAGACTTTCGATTACGTCATCGTGGGCGCGGGTTCGGCCGGCTGCGTGCTCGCCGACCGGCTGACCGAGGACGCGCGCTCGAGCGTGCTGGTCCTTGAACATGGCGGCTCAGACCGCTCCATTTTCATCCAGATGCCGGCGGCGCTGTCGATCCCGATGAATTCCAGGACCTACAATTGGGGCTATGAGAGCGAGCCCGAGCCCCATCTCGGCGGCCGGCGCATCGCCTGTCCGCGCGGCAAGGTCCTCGGCGGCTCCTCCTCGATCAACGGCATGGTCTACGTGCGCGGACATCCGCTCGATTTCGAGCGCTGGGAGGAGGAAGGCGCGAAAGGCTGGGGCTATCGCAACGTTCTGCCCTATTTCCGCCGGGCGGAAAGCTTCGCCGGGGGCGCCGACGCCTATCGCGGCGCCGACGGACCGCTCACGACCGCGCACGGGCGGAAATCCAACCCGCTCTACGGCGCCTTCATCGAAGCGGGCCGGCAGGCGGGTTATGCGGTCAGCGCCGACCTGAACGGCGAGCGTCAGGAGGGGTTCGGCGCCCTCGACATGACGGTGAGGGACGGCGTGCGCGCGTCCGCCGCCAACGCCTATCTTAAGCCCGCGATGAAGCGCCCGAACCTGAAGGTGCTGACCCATGCGCTTGCGACCCGCGTCGCCTTCGAGGGACGCCGCGCGGCCGGCGTCCATTACCGGCGCGGCGGGCGCGAGCGCCTGGCCAGGGCCCGGCGCGAGGTCATTCTTTGCGGCGGGCCGATCAATTCGCCGCAATTGCTCAAGCTGTCGGGCGTGGGTCCGGCGCGGGAATTGCGCGCGCTCGGAATCGGCGTCGTCGCCGACCGACCCGGCGTCGGCGAGAACCTGCAGGACCATCTCGAGCTTACCGTTCAGGTCGCCTCGAGGCAGCCGATCACGCTCTTTTCGCATGCCGGCCTCGTCGGGCGCGCGCTCGTCGGCGCCGAATGGCTGATGCGCGGGCGCGGGCTGGGCGGCTCGAACCACTTCGAGGCCGGGGGCTTCATCCGCTCGCGCGCCGGCGTTCGCTACCCCGACATTCAGTTTCATTTCCTGCCGATGGCGGTCGCCTATGACGGCTCGACGCTGGCCAGGGAGCACGGCTTCCAGGCGCATGTCGGTCCGATGCGGTCGAAGAGCCGCGGCTCGGTGCGGCTGAAATCGACCGATCCGGCCGAGAAGCCGCGCATCGCCTTCAACTACATGAGCCATCCCGAGGACTGGATCGAGATGCGCGCCTGCGTGCGCCTGGCGCGCGAAATTTTCGCTCAAGGAGCCTTCGACGCCTATCGCGGGCGCGAGATCCGGCCCGGGGCGGATTGCGTCAGCGACGAGGCGATCGACGCTTTCGTGCGCGACCATGTCGAGAGCGCCTACCATCCCTCCTGCAGCTGCAGGATGGGCTCGCCCGCCGACCCGCTCGCCGTCGTCGATTCCGAAACCCGGGTGATCGGCGTCGAGGCGCTCCGCGTCGTCGATTCCTCGATCATGCCTTCGATCACCGACGGCAATCTGAACGCGCCGACGATCATGATCGGGGAGAAGGCGGCCGACATGATTCGCGGCTTCGATCCCCTGCCCGCCTCGAACGCTCCCTATTTCGTCGCCCCGGACTGGGAGACGACGCAGAGGTGATTGGAACTCGTTACCACCAAGGTTGAATTTCAACCAGATCGGCTATATTCTGGTTGGAAAGGGCAGAACGGCTGGTTTCGCATGGCGACATGGCAGGTCCAGGACGCAAAGACTTGGCTCAGCGAAGTGATCGAGCGCGCCCGCGCCGAGGGGCCGCAGACGATCACTCGGCACGGCAAGGAGCGCGCTGTCGTGCTGTCAATCGAAGACTATCGGGCCCTGGCCGCGCATCGCCCTGATTTCAAATCCTACCTCCTGAATGGTCCGAAGGTCGACGACTTCGGAATCGAGCGGGATCGGGATGTCGGGCGCGCAGTCGAGCTTTGATGCGATGACCGGGTATCTTCTCGATACGAACGTCATCTCTGAAACCCGCAAGTCTCGCCCCGACGCCGGGGTGATCGCGTTCCTGTCCGCGGCCGAGGGCGACGGATTGTTCCTAAGCGTTTTGACGCTGGGAGAATTGCGCACGGGAGTCGCCTTGAAGAGCCGCGCCGACCCGGAAGCGGCCGGCCGGCTCGGGGCCTGGGTCGAGGGCATCGCGGCCCATTTCGAGGACCGGATTTTGCCTGTCGACTCCGCGATAGCCCTGCGTTGGGGCGAATTGTCGGCGAGCCGAAACCTTCCGGTCATTGACGCGCTGATCGCGGCGACCGCTCTCAGCCGCGACCTCACTTTGGTCACGCGCAACGCCCGGGACTTCGAGTTGAGCGGCGCCCCGCTCCTCGACCCCTGGCGGGCGCGATAGTCTGCGCAGGTCCAGCCAGTCCCGACCCGACGGAGGGCGGCGCACGCCGCTCCGCCCTCCTGATGCCCGCAACGGAATTTTGAGGGTTCAACTCTTCAACGCCTTGGCGCTAGAGTTCTGACATGAAGACTGCGCGTGATCGCGCCTGAGGAGACGCCATGACTGACCACGCCCAGGCCGCGGCAAAAGAGCCGCGCCGCGGCCGCGAAGCGCGCCGCTCAGCGCGCGCGAAAGCCTCGCTCGCCTCCGTCCCTTACATCACCCGCAAGATTCCGCTGACCGAGCTCGTGAACGAAGACGGCCTCGCGACGATCGAGCGCAACGCCGAGACTTCTGCTTCAGGAAATCGGCATCGAGTTCCGCGATTTTCCGCGCGCGCTCGAACTCTTTCGCGCCGCCGGCTGCGACATCACGGGCGAGCGGGTGCGCTTTCCGCGCGGTCTTGCGCGCCAGCTCTGCGCCACGACGCCCGCGCAATATGTGCAGCACGCGCGCAACCCCGAGCGCAACGTGGTCATCGGCGGCGACGCGATGGTGTTCGCCCCCAATTACGGCTCGCCCTTCGTCCATGACCTCGACAAGGGACGCCGCTACGGAACGCTCGAGGACTTCCAGAACTTCGTCAAGCTCGCCTATCAGAGCCCCTTCATCCACCATTCCGGCGGCACCGTGTGCGAGCCGGTCGACCTGCCGGTCAACAAGCGGCACTTCGAGATGGTGTACGCGCATCTCAAATATTCGGACAAGCCGTTCATGGGCTCGGTGACCAAGCCCGAGCGCGCCGAGGACAGCGTGCGCATCTGCGAGCTTCTGTTCGGCGAGGATTTCGTCCGCGACAACACGGTTCTGACCAGCCTGATCAACGCCAATTCGCCGCTCGTCTGGGATTCGAGCATGCTCGGCGCGGCGGAGGTTTATGCGCGTTCGAATCAGGCCTGCATCATCACGCCCTTCATCCTGTCCGGCGCGATGAGCCCGGTCACGGTCGCGGGCACCCTGACCCAGGTGCTGGCCGAGGTGATGGCGGGGACGGCGTTCTGCCAGCTGACCCGCCCCGGCGCGCCGGTTGTGTTCGGAACCTTCGTCTCGACACTGTCGATGCAGTCCGGCGCGCCGACCTTCGGCACGCCCGAGGCGGCGCTGGCGATCTTCGGCGCCGGCCAGCTCGCGCGGCGGATGAACATGCCCTTCCGCACCGGCGGCTCGCTCTGCGCCTCGAAGATTCCGGACGCGCAAGCCGCTTACGAAAGCGCGCAGACGCTTCTGCCGACGGTGCTCGCGGGCGCCAATTTCGTGCTGCATGCGGCGGGCTGGCTCGAGGGCGGCCTCACCGCATCCTACGAGAAGTTCGTACTGGACTTCGACCAGTGCGGGGCGATGCACGTGCTCGCCAGGGGCGTCGACTTCAGCGACAACGGCCAGGCGATGGAGGCGTTCCATCAGGTCGAGCCCGGCGGCCATTTCCTCGGCTGCGCCCACACGCAGGCCAATTTCGAGACCGCCTTCTTCCGCTCCAATATCGCCGACAACAATTCGGTCGAGCAATGGCGCGAGGAGGGCTCGAAGGACGCCGCGACCCGCGCCAACAGCTTATGGAAATCGATGCTGGCCGAATACGAGGCGCCGCCGCTCGATCCGGCGAAGGACGAGGCGATCCGCGAATTCATCGACAGGCGCAAGGCCTCGATGCCGGACGCGACTTATTGAGAGTGCATTGCGACTGAGTGGAACCGCAACCGTTACCCGGACCCCCGAACTGGAGGAGGCTATGAGGAACGACTCGACAGCGAAGGCAGCATGCCGCATCGCGCTCGCCGACGCGAAACTCCATGGCGACGAGGCCATCGAGACGCCAATCGGTCCGATCGAGCTGATCAACAGCTATTTCGACGACGCGGCGTCGAAGCGCCTCTATGACGAGATGGATTACCAGCGGGCCGTGCAGGCTTATATTTGGAGCACGCCCCTCGTCAGCGTCGCCACGTGGCGCGACAACGAGGGGAAGGCCTACGGAGTTGAGGACAGGAGCGACTTCGTGGTGCTGGAGTCGCTAAAGGAAAAGCGCGGCATCGTCACGGCGAATCTGTACGACGCCCTACATCTTCAATTTCAGCAATCTGAAGGACGGTCCGATCCAGATCGACTATCCGGCAGGATTGACCGCGGGTGGCGTTCTCGACTTCTGGCAACGGCCTCTCTGCGACCTCGGGCTGACCGGCCCCGATCGGGGCAAGGGCGGGACCTATATCCTGATTGGTCCGGCCGACGATCCCGCCAAATACCGGAAGGACGGCGCAAACGTCTTCCAGAGTGCGACCAACAACGTCTTCGTCGGGCTGCGCATCCTCGACAAGCATCCGACATACTACGAGACTTTCACCAAGGCCTACAGGATGGGCCCGGCCGGGTCTAAGATGAAGCCGTGCCGGTTCATCCGGGGCAAGGACGTCGAGTGGAGCGGGACCGCGCCGCGTGGCCTCGACTATTGGCAGAAGCTTTCCGAAATCATCCAGGAAGAGCCGGTCCGCCCAATCGATAAGGGCTGGATGGCGATGTTGCAGCCCCTCGGGATCGCCAAGGGCGAAAAGTTCGCGCCGGACAAGCGCCTGCAAACCATCCTTCTCAAAGGCGCGGCGATGGGCGAACTCATGGCCCGCAACCTTCAGGTCAACCCGCGCTACACGGAACCCTACTGGCCGGGCACGTCCTGGTACAAGAGCTTCGATTTCCTGATTGAACAAGAGACCGCCGACATCGCCCAGATCGACCAGCGCACGACCTGGTTCTACGAAGCGCTCGCCAGCAGCAAGGGTATGGTCAATCCGCAACCTGGCGAGGGTCAGGTCTATATGACGACGAAGCGTGACAGCAAGGGCGACATGTTGCGCGCCGACCGGACATACAGGCTGCGCGTGCCGGCGCATGTGCCGGTCAAGCAATTCTGGTCGCTGACCCTCTACAGCGAGAACACCCGCCGGCCTTACGACAACGGCGGAACTGAAATTCATGACGTGAGCCTCGACAGCTTGATGAAGCAGCTCAAATTCAACTCCGACGGCAGCATCGATCTTTACATCGGCGCAAAGGCCCCGCAGGGATACGAGGTGAACTTCATGAAGACCGTCGGCGACGACGGCTGGTTCGTTTACTTCCGCCTCTATGCGCCGGAACAGGGGTTTTTCGACAAGACGTTCAGCCTTCCCGATTTCGAACCGATCGACTGACAGCGCGCCGTCACAGCGGCCCCGTGAGGCGACGCATCTCGACGGATGCTTAAGAGCGCGCGAACGGCGCCGCGTTCTGGATCATCCTTCGAGACGCGGCGCCTTGCACGGCCGCTCAGGATGAGGTCCGGCGGCCGGCGCCAAAGGCCGCTAGTCTAACTGAGGGTACTCGATGAGAACGCATGCGCGGGCGGTGGTGATCGGCGGGGGAGTGGTCGGCGTCTCGACCCTCTACCATCTCGCCAAAAAGGGCTGGGGCGACAGCGTGCTGATTGAGCGCAGGGAGCTGACCTCCGGCTCGACCTGGCATGCGGCGGGTCTCCTGCCGCTGTTCAACCTCAGCTATTCGGTCGGGCAGATCCATAAATATTCGGTCGCGCTCTACCAGACGCTCGAGCAGGAGACCGGGCTCGATCCCGGCCTTCGCCAGGTGTCGAACATCCGCCTCGCGCGCACCCGCGACCGGATGGACGAATACAATTATTACGCCGGCGTCGCCGAGACGATCGGCGTTCCGGTCAAGTTCCTGACGCCGCATCAGGTCAAGGAGATCTGGCCGCTCTGCCATGTCGAGGGGATTATCGGCGCGATCCAGCATCCCGAGGACGGCTATATCCAGCCCGCCGATCTGACCCAGTCGCTGGCGCGTGGCGCGCGCAATCTCGGAGCGGAGATCAACCGCCATACGACGGTCGCCGCCATCGAGCGGCTGCTAAACGGCGAATGGAAGGTCGTAACCGACAAGGGCGAGGTGGTGTGCGAGCATGTCGTGTCGGCCACCGGCAATTTCGCCCGGAAGACAGGCGCGATGGTCGGGATCAGCGTCCCCGTCATCCCGGTCGAGCATCAATATATCGTCACCGAAGCCCATCCCGAGATCGTCAAGCGCAAGGCGCAAGGGCTGCCGGAAATGGGGGTCTTACGTGAGTCGGATTCCTCCTGGTACATGCGCGAGGAGGCGGGCGGCCTCCTGCTCGGCCCATACGAAAAAGGCGCGCCCGCCTGCTATGTCGACGGGCCCTCGGGGACAAGCGAATACGAGCTCTTCCCCGAGGACCTCGACCGTCTTGCGCCGCACATCGAAACCGCGATCGCGCGCGTGCCAGCCTTTGGCGAGGTCGGCGTCAAGAAGGTCTATAACGGCGCGATCGCCTATACGCCCGACGGCTCGCCGATCGTCGGCCCCGCGCCGGGCCTGCGAAACTTCTGGCTCAACGAGGGCCATTCGTTCGGCGTCACGGCCGCAGGCGGCGCGGGGTGGCAGCTCGCCGAATGGATCGTCGAAGGGGAGCCGAGTATCGACATGCTCGGCGTCGATCCGCGCCGCTTCGGCGCTTACGCCGACAAGGGCTATCTGATCGCGAAGAACGAGGAGGCCTACGCCAAGGTCTTCACGATCCACTATCCCGACGAGGAGCGCGTCGCGGCGCGCCCGCTGCGCCAGACGCCCTGCTATTCGCGGATGAAGGAGCTCGGGGCCGTGTTCGGCTCGGTCTATGGCTGGGAGAGGCCGAACTGGTTCGCGCCGCAAGGCTACGGCTTGAGCGAAGCCGATCTCGCCAAGCCTGACGTCCTCCTGAACGAGAATCATCCCCCGGTCGGCGCGGGCGAGAAGCCGCGCGAGAGATGGAGCTTCCGCCGCTCGAACTATTTTCCCTTCGTCGGCGACGAATGCCGCAACGTTCACGACAATGTCGGCCTCATGGACATGTCGGCCTTCGCCAAGTGCGAGGTTTCGGGCGCGAGCGCCGAAGGCTGGCTGAACTCGATCCTCACCAACAGCGTTCCGAAGGCGGTCGGGCGCGTCACGCTCACCTATCTTCTGACAAAGCGCGGCGGGGTGCGGGCGGAGTTCACGCTGACCCGCATCGGGCGGGAGCGCTTCTATCTCATCTCGGCCGGGTCCCTCGAGGCCCATGATTTCGACGTGCTGGAGAAGCTTCTGCCCGGCGACGGAAGCGTGCGCCTCGACAAGGTGACCACGCAGCGCGGCGTGCTCGTGCTCGCCGGACCGCGCTCGCGCGAGGTTCTGGCCAAGGTCGCCGACATCGACGTCTCCAACCAGGCGTTCCCGTGGCTGACCGCGCGGCGCCTCTCGGTCGGGGCCGCGAGCCTCATCGCGATGCGGGTCAATTTCGTCGGCGAGCTCGGTTACGAACTGCATCATCCAATCGAGATGCAGAACGCGATCTTCGACGCGCTGATGGAGGCCGGCGCGCCGTTCGGCGTCAAGCCGTTCGGCGTCCGCGCCATGGATTCGATGAGACTGGAGAAGTCCTACAAGCTCGTCGGCCGCGAGCTCTCGATCGAATATGCCGCGCTCGAATCCGGCCTCGACCGGTTCGTCGATCTGGAGAAGGGCCCGTTCCTCGGGCGCGACGCGCTCGTCGCATGGAAGGACAAGGGCTTTCAGAACACGCTCGTCACTCTCGAGGTTCAGGGCGTGACCGACGCCGACGCGCGCGGATCGGAACCCGTGACGAAGAACGGCGCGACGGTCGGCCGCACGACGTCCGGCGGCTACGGCTGGCGGACCGGGAAGTCGCTGGCGCTGGCGATGGTCAAGCCCGAGGTTTCGCGCGTTGGGAGCGAAGTCGACCTGCGCATCCTCGGCGAGACGCGCCGGGCGGTCGTCGTACCCGAGAGCCCCTATGATCCGGCGAACAAGGCGCTGAAGTCCTGATCCGCTCGGGGCATAGCGCGTAGGCCAGAGGGAGGGCGGCGCAGTTGTTCACGAAAATCGCCGTGCTCGGTCTCGGCAAGGTTGGCCGCCTTGCGGCGGAGCTGTTGGCCGATTCAGGGTTCGAGGTTGCAGGCTTTGACGCGCGCCCGGCCGCGGACGCGCCGTTCCCCGTCCATGTCGTCGACCTTGGCGACGCGCGCGCCACGACCGCGGCGCTCGACGGTCGCGAGGCCGTTCTCTCCTGTCTTCCTTACGCCTTGAACAAGCAGGTCGCCTCGACGGCGCATGCGCTTCATCTCCACTACTTCGATCTCACCGAGGACGTGGCGACGATGAAGCATATCCGCGCGCTTGCTCGCACGGCGAAAGGCGTCATGGCTCCGCAATGCGGACTTGCGCCAGGCTTCGTGGCGATCGTCGGCGCGCATTTGGCCCAGCGGTTCGAGCGCGTGCGCTCGATTCGGCTGAGAGTCGGCGCGCTGCCGCAACATCCGACCGGCCTTCTCGGCTATGCCTTCAACTGGTCGCCCGAGGGCGTCGTCAACGAATATCTCAACGATTGCGAGGTGATCGAAGAGGGCGTGCTCAAGACCGTTTCGGCCATGGAATGGCTGGAGACGGTCTATGTCGGCGGGGTCAGGCTCGAGGCCTTCACCACCTCGGGCGGCCTGGGGACGATGTGCGAGACCTTCGCCGGTCGGGTCGAGAACCTGGACTACAAGAGCCTGCGCTATCCGGGCCATGCCTCGCTGATGAATTTCTTTTTCCACGAGCTGCTGATGCGCGAGGATCGCGCCGCGGCCGGGAAGATCCTCACCCACGCCAAGCCTCCGGTCGACGAGGACGTGGTCTTTGTTCATGTGGCCGCCGAGGGCTGGTCGCAAGGGCGCCTCGGCCGCCGCGAATTCGTGCGCGCCTATTATCCGATCGAGATCAACGGCAAGGCCCGCACGGCGATCGCCTGGACCACCGCCGCCTCAGTCGCCGCGGTGATCGAAATGACGCGCTCGGGCGCGCTCCCGCCCGCGGGCTTTGTCAAGCAGGAGACGATCCCTCTCGAACGCTTCCTTGAGACTCGCACGGGGCGGCTCTACGCTGAACACGGGCGGAGCGCCCATCGCGGATCCTGATTGGCGTTCGCGCTCGTCGGCGGGAGGCCGGGCGCCCGCGGCTTAAAATCCCGCGAGCGCCGCGCTGCGGCCGTGAACGGCTTCCGCCCGCTTCGGCGGATAGGGGATCATGTCGATGTTGTAGGGCGTCGACTCGTACACCGCCTTGACCCAGTTCGTGTAGATGTGCGCCGTGTGCCGCCATGTGTTGGGCGCGGCGCGCGACGGATCGTCGCCTGGGAAATAGTGCTTCGGCAGCGGCCAGGCCGGGTCGATCGCCGAGTCGCGATGGTACTCGACGCCGAGCGTGTCGGTCTCGTATTCGGGGTGGTTGAGGATGTAGACCCGGCGCGGAAAGAGGGCGCTATCGTCGTCGAGCGGCTCGGACTCGACGAGCATGTTCGGGCCCCCCTCCTCGGAATCGGCGACGATCTCCAGCGCCGCGACCTTCTGGATGTCCTCTCGCCGCGGGCTCTTCCAGCGCGACACCGGGGTTGGGAAAATGTCAGGGAAGCCAAACAGAAGCCCGGTCTTGTCCGAGATCAGCCGGTGCTCGAACAGGCCGAACAGCTTCTGCTTGCCCTTGTGGCTGTCGATGTCATGGAAGAACTTCAGCGCCGCCTTGGCGCCCCAGCACAGGAACAGGCACGAGAAGGCGTTGGTCGTCGTCCATTGCAGGATGTCGGCGACCTCGGGCCAGAAGGTCTCCTGCTCGACCCGGTCTTTCAGCGCATTGACGCCGGTCACGATGAAGCCGTCGAACTTCTTGTCGCTGATGTCGGCGAAGGGGCTGTAGAACTTGCGGATATGGTCGGCCGGCGTGTTGCGCGTGCGCCGTCCGGCGGCGAGGCCGCGCACGTAAGAGTCGGTGGCGACGAAGCTCAAGTTGACCTGCAGCATCGTGTTGCCGAGCCACAGGGCGAGCTGGCGCTCGGTCGAAATCTTGTCCGCCATCAAATTGATGATCGCGATCTGCAGCGGGCGGATGTCCTGCCGCTCGGCCAGTCTGCGGTCGATCGCCAGCCCGCTGCCAAGCGACGGCAGGAAGGGGTGGATTTCCTGGCTGTTGATGATGACGGGCATTGGACGACGCTCACTTCCGACGCTGCTCTCTGGCGCCGAAGGGCGGCAAAGGCAAATGTGAATGTCTTTATTTCACCGCACGCCCGCAGTAAATCGCCAAGCTGTTGGCCGCCGCCAGGAGCGCCGGAGGGCTTCGCGCTCAGGCCTCCCCGGCCGCCCGGCGCTGCTGGAGCAGCGCGCGGTAGATCTCGTCGTCGCCGCACAATCCCGCCATGCGGCCGAGGTCGTCGACCAGCACGATCGGATTGCCCGACAGGCTGCGCAGCGCGATCGCCGAGCGCATTTTCAGATCGAGCGGCGCAATGACAATATCGACGTCCTCGGGCCGCGCCGACACTTCGCCGGTCGTGCGGTCGGCGACTGCGATAGCGCCGACATTTCCGTCAAGGGTGACGCCGATCGGCCTGTCCTGGGCGTCGAGCTGGACGCAAACCCGCCCGTTTCGATCGAGCAGGACCTCGTTGCTGCGGCGCCGCAGCGACGCCGCGGGCGTCATCAGCGAGCCGCCGCGCAGCACGTTGAGCGGGTTCATGTGCTTGACGAACTCGGCGACATAGGCGTCGGCGGGACGCAGCAGGATGTCCTCCGCCGTCCCGCACTGAACAATTCGCCCGCCTTCGAGAATGGCGATCTTGTTGCCGATCTTGAGCGCCTCGTCGAGATCGTGGCTGACGAAAATGATCGTCTTCCTGAGGTCCTTCTGCAGAAGGAGCAGTTCGTCCTGCAGCTTGTCGCGGATCAGCGGATCGAGCGCCGAGAACGGCTCGTCCATCAAGAGAATGTCGGCGTCGGTGGCGAAGGCGCGCGCGAGTCCGACCCGCTGCTGCATGCCCCCTGAGAGTTCGTGGCCGAACTTGCCGGCCCATTGGGTCAGGCCGACCATGGCGAGCTTGTCGGCGACGATTTTGTCGATCTCATCCTTCGGCATCCGGCGAAGTTCGAGCCCGAAGGCGACATTCTCCTTCACCGTGCGCCACGGCAGAAGGGCGAATTGCTGGAACACCATGGCGATGCGGCTCGTGCGCAGCATCCTCAGCTGATCGGCGCTGCAATGGGCGACGTCGATCGCGCCGCCCCGGTGATCGACCAGAACCTTGCCCCGCGCGACTTTGTTGAGTCCGTTGACGGCGCGCAGGATCGTCGACTTGCCCGATCCCGACAGGCCCATCAGCACGCAGATCTCGCTCGGCTCGATCGCAAGATCGACGCCGGCGGCGCCGAGCACCACCCCGGTCGTTTTGAGAATATCGTCGCGCGTCGCGCCCCTGTCGATCATCGCCAGCGCTTCGGCCTGCTTGTCGCCGAACACGATGTCGACATGGTCGAAAACCACCGCGGACATGTTACGCGCTTCCTCTTCGCTCAGGATTGCGGAAGACGCGATCGAGCACGATCGCGAGCAGCACGATCGACACGCCGGCCTCAATGCCCATCGGAATGTTGACCGTGCCAAGCGCCCGCACCACCGGCACGCCGAGCCCCGCCGCGCCAACCAGCGCGGCGATGACGACCATCGACAGGCTCAGCATGATGCACTGGGTGACGCCGGCCATGATGGTCGGCAGCGCGTAGGGCAATTCCACCTTCCACAACAACTGCCGCTTCGTCGCGCCGAACGCCTCGCCCGCCTCCTTCAGCGGCACCGGGGCCGAGGCGATGCCGAGGTGGGTCAGCCGGATCGGCGCGGCGATGGCGAAGATGACCGTCGAGATCAGGCCCGGCGCGGAGCCCAGGTGAAAGAGAACCAGCGTCGGGATCAGGTAGACGAAGGTCGGCAGCGTCTGCATGAGATCGAGCAGGGGCCTCAGCAACGCATAGAGCCAGGGGCGGTGGGCCGAGGCCACCCCGACCGGAACCCCAATGATGACGCTGGTCAGCGTCGCGAAGCCGACGAGCGAAATCGTCTCCACCGTCGCCTGCCAGTAGCCGAGATTGGCGATGAAGAGAAAGGCGATGACGACGAACGCCGCCAAGCGCCAGGACCTGTGCAGCCAGTAGGCGAGCGCAGCAAGCGCGAAAACGACGACGAGGAATGGGATGTGGAGCAGGATCGCGGTGAAGCCGTCGACCATGAAGTCGATCGCCGCCGTCACCGCATCGAAGAACCCGGCGGCGTTATCCTGCAGCCAGGTGATTCCAATCTTGACCCAGCGTCCGAGCGGAATCTTGGGCTCGGTGAACCAGCTCTCCAACCCCGTTCCTCCAGCCAAAGCCTTGGCGAGCCCCTCGAGCAGCCCGTCCGCGGCGCCCGCGCGAACGGGAGGGGCCCGCCCTCGAGCCGCCCGGCTAGAGGCCGAGGCTCTTCTTCACCGCATCGAGGCCCGGCTTGCCGTCGAACGTCGTCACCCCGTCGAGCCAGGCGGCGAGTTGAGGCGGATTGGTCTTGAGCCACTCCTGGGCCGCCTTCGGCCCTTCCACGCCGTCGGTGAGGATCTTGTTCATCACCAGGTTCTCGATGTCGACGGTGTAGACGAGATTCTTGATGAGCCTGGCCGCATTCGGGCACTCGGCGGCGAAGCCGGCGCGCTCATTGGTGTAGACGACGGCGCCGCCGAAATTCGGGCCGAAGCTGTCGTCGCCGCCGGTCAGGTACTCGATCTTGAAGTTGACGTTCATCGGATGGGGCGCCCAGCCGAGGAACACGATGTCTTCCTTGTGGCTGGTCGCGCGCTGCACTTCCGACAGCATGCCCTGCTCGCTCGATTCGACCAGCTGGAAGTCCTTCAGTCCGAACTTGTCGCCCTTGATCAGGTCGAGCACGAGACGGTTGCCGTCGTTGCCGGGCTCGATGCCGAAGATCTTGCCATGCAGCGAATCCTTGAACTTCTCGATATCCTTGAAGTCCTTCAGGCCCTTGTCATAGGTGTACTGCGGCACGGCGAGCGTATATTTCGCGCCGACCGGCAGGTTCGCGCCGACCACCACCACCGACTTGTCGGCGACATAGGGCTTGCGGTCGTTCTCCATCGACGGCTCCCAGTTGCCGAGGAACACGTCGATGTCCTTGTTCTTCATCGAGGCGTAGGTCACCGGAACCGAGAGGACGGTGATCTTCGGCGTATAGCCGAGGGCGGCGAGGATATCGTTGGCGATCGCGGTCGTCGCGGTGATGTCGGTCCATCCGACATCGGAGAACTTGACGGTCTTGCAGCTTTCCGGATCCCCCGCGAAGGCGGCGCTTGCGCCGGCCAGCGCGATTGCGCCCGATAGCGCCAGAACGGTCCAGACCCTCATTGTCTTCCTCCTGAAATGCGCGGCCCTTCGCCGCCCCAGCCTGACATCGCCGCAGAGTATCGGCGGGAGGCGAAGCCGGGTCAAATCCAATAACTCGGGGCCCGCCTCAAAGGCCCAAACCGTTTGAGCTTCGACCCTTAAGCGGCTAGAAGCGGGCGCGACCCCGCCCTTGCGAGCCCCGATGGCCGAGCCCCTCAACCCCACGCCCCAGCAGCAGTCCGAAATCCTGATGCAGGCGCTGCCGCACATGCTGCGCTACGACGAGGCGATCGTCGTGGTGAAGTACGGCGGCCACGCGATGGGGGACGAGGCGAAGGCGCGCGACTTCGCCAAGGACATGGTGCTTCTCGAGCAGTCGGGCATCAATCCGGTGGTGGTGCACGGCGGGGGCCCGCGGATCGGCGCGATGCTGAAGAAGCTCGGCATCGAATCGCAATTCTCCGGCGGGCTCAGGGTCACCGACAAGCCGACCATGGAAATCGTCGAAATGGTGCTGGCCGGATCGATCAACAAGGAGATCGTCGGCTCGATCAACGCCGAGGGCGGGCGGGCGGTCGGGCTGTGCGGCAAGGACGGCAACATGGTGACCGCGCGCAAGGTCCACCGCCCGCACAAGTCCGGCGAGGACGTCGTCGATCTGGGCCTCGTCGGCGAGCCCGACAAGGTGGACGTGACCGTGCTCGAGCAGATCCTCGGCCGGGAGCTGATCCCGGTGCTCGCGCCCGTCGCCCAGGGCGCCGACGGGCAGACCTACAACGTCAACGCCGACACCTTCGCCGGCGCGGTCGCCGGGCGCGCTGCACGCCAAGCGCCTCCTGTTTCTGACCGACGTCGCCGGCGTGCTCGACCAGAACCGGCAGCTCATCAAGGAACTCAAGGTCGACGACATCCGCGCCCTGATCGCCGACGGTGTGATCACGGGGGGCATGATTCCCAAGGTCGAGACCTGCATCTATGCGCTGGAGCGCGGCGTCGAAGGGGTCGTCATCCTCGACGGCCAGGTCCCCCACGCGGTGCTGATCGAACTGCTCACCGACTACGGCGCGGGAACGCTCATCACGCGATAGCGAGGTTTCGGGCCAAGGCCATGCGCATTCTGGCGATCGACACGTCCTGCGGCGCCGCCTCGGTCGCCGTCATGGAAGGCGGCGGGGCCCGGGCGCTCGCGCTGATCAGCCGGCCGATGACGCGCGGCCATGCCGACGCGCTCGCGCCGATGGTCGAAGAGGCCATGCGCGGCATCGAGGGCGGCTTTCCCTCGCTCGCGCGGATTGCGGTCACGACGGGTCCCGGCTCCTTCACCGGCATCCGCATCGGTCTCGCCATGGCGCGCGCGATGGGAATGGCGCTCGCCATTCCAGTCGTGGGCGTTTCGACCCTGGCTGCGTTCGCCGCGCCCCTTTTGAGCGAGCCACGGACCGGAATCATCGCGGCCGCCATCGACGCTCGCCATGGCTCGGTCTATTTCCAGCTGTTCGAGCCGTCGGGACGCCCGCTCACGCCGCCGCGTTGCGACACGTTAAAGGAGTGCGTGCGGGCGATCGGCGCGGGGCCCGCGTGGTTCGCGGGCGACGCGGCCGCGCTTCTCGCCGGCGAAGCGCAGCGAGCCGGGCTGCCTTACGATCTCGACGCCGCGCGCGCGGCGCCGGACATTGTCGCGGTCGGGTGGATGGGCCTCGCCGTCGACCCGGTGAAGAGTCCGCCGCGACCGCTCTACGTAAAGCCGCCGGACGCGCGGCCGAGCGCGGCCGAGCCCATCGCCCGCGCGCCAGCCTGAGCGCCCTGGCGCCCCCATGATCTTCGGCCTCAGCCGATCTTCCCCGCCGGTCATTCGCCTGCTGAGGCCCGACCGGGCGGGGGAATGCGCGCGCCTGCATGGGCAGGGTTTCGCCCATCCGTGGCCGACCGAGGAGTTCGCGGCGCTCATCGCCAAGTCGTCGACCGTCGGCGCGGCGGCGCTCGATCCGGTGAACGGGCGCCTGCGCGGGTTCGTGCTCTCGCGTCTGGCGGCGGACGAAGCGGAAATTCTCACCGTCGCCGTCGACGCCGCCTTCCAGGGCAAGGGGATCGGGCGGGCGCTGCTCGCCGAGAACCTGAGGCAGGCGGCGAACGCCGGGGCGAAGGCGATGTTCCTCGAAGTCGCCAAGGACAACGCGCCGGCTCTCGCCCTTTACGAGCGCTTCGGGTTCGTCAAAGTGGGCGAGCGCGCCGGCTATTACCGGCGCAAGGACGGAACGCGCGCCGCAGCGGTCGTCATGCGCAAGGCGCTGGGGTGACGAGGGCTTTGCAGGGCAGAATCGACGCGAAACACATCATACGCATGTATAACCCCGGCCGGCGAATCGTGAACCCGGCTATTCTCCCACGGCGGGAAAGCGCCTACATTAGCGCGTCGACCCCTCTGGAGCCCCTGATTGTCCGAACCGACTGTGCTTGAAGATGCCGGCGGGACCGCTCATCCCGCGCAGGACTCGCGCCCACGGGCGTTCATCAAGTCGTTCGGATGCCAGATGAACGTCTATGATTCCGAACGGATGGGCGATCTCGCCGCCGGGGCGGGGTACGGCGAGGCCGCCCGCGCCGAGGACGCCGACCTCATCGTCCTCAACACCTGCCATATCCGCGAACGCGCCTCGGAGAAGATCTTTTCCGAGCTCGGCAAGCTGCGCGAACTCAAGGAGGACCGCGCGCGGTCGGGCCGGCGGACGACGCTGGTGGTCGCCGGCTGCGTCGCCCAGGCGGAGGGGGCGGAAATCCTGCGCCGCCAGCCCGCGGTCGATATCGTCGTCGGCCCGCAGAGCTATCATCGCCTGCCCGAACTCCTGGACGAAGCGCGCCTGCGTCCTGGAATCGTGGAGACCGACTTTCCGGCCGAGGACAAGTTTTCGCGGCTTCCGGCGTCGCCGGTCGACGCAATTCGCCGCCGCGGCGCCTCCGCCTTCGTCACCGTGCAGGAGGGCTGCGACAAGTTCTGCTCGTTTTGCGTCGTGCCTTACACCCGCGGCGCCGAGGCCTCGCGCCCGGTCGAGTCCGTCCTCGACGAGATCGCCCATCTCGCCCGGGCGGGCGTGAGCGAGGTCACGCTCATCGGCCAGAACGTCAACGCCTATCACGGGATGGACGGCGACGGCCGCAGAACCGGCCTCGCCAGCCTCATCCGCGCCGCGGCGTCCGTGCCCGGCGTCGCCCGCGTGCGCTACACGACCTCGCACCCGAGCGACATGAGCGAGGATCTGATTCGCGCCCATCGCGACATCCCCGAGCTTGCGCCCTATCTGCATCTGCCCGTTCAGTCCGGCTCGGACGCGGTGCTGAAGTCGATGAACCGACGCCATACCGCGGCCGACTATCTCGACATTGTCGCGCGCGTGCGCGCCGCGCGGCCCGACATCGCTCTCTCGTCCGACTTCATCGTCGGCTATCCCGGCGAAACCGACGCCGACTTCGAGTCCACGCTCGCGCTTGTCCGGACGATCGGCTTCGCCTCCGCCTACGCCTTCAAGTATTCGCCAAGGCCGGGCACTCCGGCCGCCGACATGCCCGCCCAGATCGGCGCGGCGGAGAAGGAGCGCCGGCTCGCCGCCCTTCAGGCGCTGATCGAGGATCAGCGGCAGACCTTCAACCGGGCGTCGGTCGGACGCCGCCTTGAGGTTCTGTTCGAGAAGCCGGGAAAGCGCGAGGGCCAGATCGCCGGCCGCTCCCCGTACATGCAGGCCGTGTTCGCCGAGGGGCCCGCGTCGCTGATCGGCAAGCTCATGGCAAGTCGAAATCGTCGCCGCCGAGCCCCATTCGCTGCGCGGACGCGTTGTCGCGCGCGCGTCGCAAACCGGGGCTTTAGTGGCGTGAAAGAGGATTCGAGACCTCAACGGGAACCAACGGAGAAAGCCGATTTGAAGCCGCAGGACCCTTCGCCGACGCGCATCGCCGCCGCTTCCCCGGTCATCAATCCGACGCTCCGCGAATCGAAACCTGCCGAAATCGCCATCGCCTTCCCCGACAACGCGACCGCCTCGGTCGTGTTCGGCCATTACGACCAGAACATCGCCCGCATCGAGCGCTCGCTCGGCGTCTCGGCCTACGCCAACGGAAACCAGGTGGTCATCAAGGGCCCCCGCGAGGCGAGCGAGCAGGCGCGCCGGGTGTTCGAAATGCTGTACGAACGGGTCAAGCAGGGTCAGCCGGCAAGCGAAGGGGATGTCGAGGGCGTCATCGCCGAGAGCGCCTACCAGGGGGTTCTGTTTCCGGGCGAGGAGGCGTCCAGGGAGAGCTTCGGCGTCATCAAGACGCGCAAGCGCGGCGTGGTGCGCGCGCGAAACGCCGCGCAGGACCATTATCTGGGGGCCCTGCGCCAATATGAGCTCGTGTTCGCCGAGGGCCCCGCCGGCACCGGCAAGACGTGGCTTGCAGTCGGACACGCGGTCGGGCTGCTCGAACAGGGCCTGGTCGAACGGCTCATCCTGTCGCGCCCGGCGGTCGAGGCCGGCGAGCGCTTAGGCTTCCTGCCCGGCGACATGCGCGACAAGGTCGACCCCTATCTGCGCCCGATCTATGACGCGCTCCACGATTTCATGGACGGGCGGATGGTCGAACGGGGCATCCAGACCGGCATGATCGAGATCGCGCCGCTCGCCTTCATGCGCGGGCGGACCCTGTCCAAGGCCGCCATCCTTCTGGATGAAGCGCAGAACGCGACCGCCATGCAGATGAAGATGGCTCTCACCCGCCTCGGCGAAGG
Organism: uncultured Alphaproteobacteria bacterium; assembly: GCA_963742305.1. Taxonomy (GTDB): domain Bacteria; phylum Pseudomonadota; class Alphaproteobacteria; order Rhizobiales; family Beijerinckiaceae; genus Roseiarcus. The sequence continues at coordinate 49,508 of CAVULN010000001.1, read as the reverse complement.
CTCGCGGATGATGGTCAACGGCGATCCGAGCCAGATCGATCTCGCGCCCGGACAAAAGTCCGGCCTTGTCGACGCGATCTCCCTTCTGAGGTCGATCCCGCGCATCGGCCATGTCCGCTTCACCCATGTCGACGTGGTGCGGCACGATCTCGTCCGCCAGATCGTCGAGGCTTACGGCCGCGCGGGCCGGGAGGACGCGCCGGCCGCGGCCAGATGACGGTTTCACTCGACATCGGCGCATCCTCGGGCTTGTCCTCGCGCCTGTGGCGCGGATTGCCCCGCGCGCGTCCGATCGCCCGCGAGACGATCGCCGCGGCGGCCGCCGAAAGCGGACGGGTCCCGGGCGAGGCCATTGAGGTGAGCCTCTGCCTTGCGGACGACGCGACTTTGCGCGCGCTCAATGCCCGCTTTCGCGGAATCGACAGGCCGACCAACGTGCTCTCCTTCCCGGCGGCCGAGCCCGGCCATCCCGGAGAGGCCCGGGCGCTCGGCGACATCGCGCTCGCCTTCGAGACCCTCGAGCGCGAGGCCGCGGAGCTCGCAATCCCGCTCGCCGACCACTATCGCCACCTCATCGCCCATGGATTTTTGCACCTGATCGGCTACGATCACGAGACGGACACAGAGGCGGAGCGCATGGAAGCGCTCGAGACCAGGATTCTGGCGCGGCTCGGCGCGGCCGACCCGTACGCGCGCGTAAGGTTAAGCGGATGAGCGCGGCGCACGAGGACGAATCGGCTCAGGAAGCGCCTGGCGTTTCGCGCGAACAGCCTTCGGGCCTGTTCGAGCGCGTGCGAGCCTTGTTCGGCCTCGCGCCGGCTTCGGCGCGCGACGACATCGAGGACGCGATCGAGGAGAGCGCGAGCGAGGAGTTCACGCCCCAGGAGCGCGCGATCCTCAAGAACGTGCTCGCGCTTCACGATGTCAGGGTCGAGGACGTGATGGTGCCGCGCGCCGACATCGTCGCGCTTTCGCTCGATACGCCGCTCAGCGCGGCGCTCGACTGTTTCCGCGCCGCCGGCCACTCGCGCCTGCCCGTCTATGACGAGACGCTCGACGACCCGCGCGGCATGATCCACATCCGCGATTTTCTCATCTTTCTCGCCTCCGATCCGCGCTTCGGGCTGATGAAGGGGCGGGAGGCCGCGCCGGCAAGCGGCGAGAGCGGGAGCGGGCTCGACATGCCGCTTTCGGCGGCGCGAATCCTCAGGCCCGTCCTCTATGCGCCCCCGTCGATGCCGGCGCTCGACCTCCTGCTCAAGATGCAGACGTCCCACACCCACATGGCGCTGGTGATCGACGAATACGGCGGGACCGACGGACTGGTGTCGATCGAGGACGTGATGGAGGCGATCGTCGGCGACATCGAGGACGAGCATGACGAGGACGAGACGCCCGGCCTCCACCCCCAGGGGGACGGGAGCTTCATCGCCGAGGCGCGCGCCTCGCTCGACGCAATATCCCTGGCGGTCGGCTTCGATTTCGCCTCGCTTCCCGAAGCGGAGGAAGTGGACACGATCGGCGGGCTCCTCACCGCGGCCGTCGGCCGCGTTCCCACCCGCGGGGAAATTCTGAAGGGTCCCGGACCCTTCGAATTCGAGGTGCTGGACGCCGACCCGCGCCGCGTGAAGAGGGTGAAGATCTCCCCGCTCGCCGCCGGCGCCATGACGGCGCCCACGGCCGCCGAGGCGAAGCCGGGCGAGCCAGGGGGGTGATGGAGCTTAAGGCGGGCCCGGAATCCGACGCTCGAGGACCTGATGCTGGCCGGCGCCGCCCGCGGAGACTCAAACGTTCCCGAGCGTGGCGGCCGTCGCCGCCGGGCGCCACCCAAGCCGCCCTCCGCCGGCGCGCGAGGCGAAGCTCGGCGCGCGGCCGGATAGTCTCGCGCTTTGAAAAAGGGCGCTCTTCAGAGAACGGGGCGCTGGGCGATTTGGCGTGGCCAAAGGCATGGACAGAGGGTAACCGCCGCCAATGTTCCGCCGAGCTGGGCAAGGATGAAAGCGATGACGCCTGAAGGCGCGATCCCCGAAAATGTGTCGGAGAGGGCGCGGGCGATTGTTACCGCCGGATTGGCGAACGACGTTGAGGCCGTGAACCAATATGCCGCCGCGATGTAGAGGCCAACTGCGTAGGACGTCGCTGACGGCGCGCGCGCCACGCAGCCGAAGATCGTCAGCAGCAGCCCGAACGTCGCCACGCCTTCCGAAAGCCATTGCGCGGGGCCGTAGCGCACATGCGTCGCAATCTGCCACACGGGTAGATTGAACATCAGATGGGCCACCCAGACGCCGACAATCGCGCCCAGGAGTTGCACGGCGACGTAGCTTCCGAAGTCCCGCCACCGCAGCTGCCGCCGGAGCGCGAAGGCAAGGCTTACCGCGGGGTTCATGTGCGCGCCGGACACGGGGCCGAAGATTAGAATCAGGACGACCAGCATCGCGCCTGTCGGAAGGGTGTTTCCGAGCAGGGCGAGGGCGAGATTGCCACCCGCAAGGCTCGCTGCCATGACGCCCGAGCCGACGACAGTTGCGAGCAAAAAGCCGGTTCCGAGGCCCTCCGCAAGCAGTCGACGCTCCAGGGGCTCGACGGCGCTCATGCGTTTCCGGGACGTTCCCGATGGGCCGTCCATATGGCCGATCTCGCGCAGCCGGTTCGTCAGCGCCAGCGTGTCAAGCCTTGCAAGAGGCAAGGCGATGAAGCTAGCGATGCGGTTGCGCATGTAGCGAAACGCGGTGTTGAAAGCGCGCTCCTTTTCGACATCGGATCCTTCGACTGCGGCGGGGTCCTCAATCCCCCAATGCGCCGTCATCGGATGCCCGGGCCAGACGGGGCAGGTCTCCCCGGCGGCGGCGTCGCAGACCGTGAACACGAAATCCATTTTCGGCGCGTCAGGCCTCGCGAATTCATCCCAACTCTTCGAGCGGAGTCCGTCTGTCGGATAGCCTAGCGCGCGAAGCGCCTTGAGCGCGAAGGGGTTGACGGTCCCCCTTGGATGACTTCCCGCGGAAAAGGCGCGAAAGCGGCCCGCGCCATCTTTCCGCAAGATGCTTTCCGCGAGCAGCGAGCGCGCACTGTTTCCCGTGCAGAGGAACAGCACGTTGAAAACGGGATCAGTCATGGGCAAGAACCGTTGCAGGACAGCACGGCGCGAGATCGTCGATAAGCGGCGCGCAAAGGTCCGGGCGGCCGCCGCAGCAATCCTTGAGAAGAAACAGCGTGACTTGGCGCAACCGCGCGAGGTCCGCGCGATAGATGATCGAGCGGCTTTGGCGCTCGGCGCGGACAAGACCGGCGCGCGCCAAGACGGAGAGATGCGTCGACATCGTGTTCTGGGGAATCGCGATGAGACGCGCCAGCTTGCCTGCCGACACCCCCTCGGGCTCACGGCTTACCAGCAGACGGAAAGCCTCAAGGCGGGTCGTCTGCGCCAGCGCTGACAACGCGCCGATGGCTTGAATATTATCCATATATCGAGATAAACAGATATATTGCGAGATGCAAGGGCGCGGCTCCGCAAAAGCAAACATTTTCTTTACCGATTTTCAGAACTAATGCTATCCTGTGTTGTTTCCCACTAGACAGCGGCCCGAACTGCCGGCCGCAAGGAGATACAGGATGGATCAGGACAGGACGCCGCCTCGACGGCGACGGCTCGGCGGCCCCAGCATGCTTCTGCGCCGCCGCCGCATCTTCGCGTGGCTTCGCGAGGGTCTCAGCTACGACGAGATCGCCGCCGAGGAAGGCGTGAGCAGCCGGCGCATCCATCAGATCGTGTCCGAGGTGTTGCAGAAGCGGGCGATCGACAACGGCGCCGACCACGCGAAACTGCAACTGGATCGGCTCATGCCGGCGATGCAGCTCGCCGCCGAAGCCATCTCGGCGGGCGATGTCTCGGCCATCTCGCCGTATTTGAAGGTGATCGACCGGCTCGACCGGTACCAGTCGGTCGCAATCGCCAACGAGGAATATGACGAAGACGCGCGCAGGAAGCTCTTCGAGAAAATCAACCGCCTGGCCGTCAATTTGGGACTCCGCCAAACCAAGCAGGCGCCGGCCGGCGAGCCGGCGAACACGATCGGAACGACCGCCGCCGAAAGCGAGGCCGGCGGCAAGGCTCATGCGGCCGACCCGGGCGAACCGCAACCGGAGGAGCAAGGCGCGTGAGAGGCGATCGATGGGCTTCGTCCTTCCCGGCCGCGGCCGCGAGGGCGCGCCCGTGACGCCCGGTTGGACCTCTCCAGTCGCGCAGGGGTTCGAAGGCCCGCGGCCGCCGGACGTGTCGGCGGACCGGCCGGATCGCCCTTTCGGAGCCCCGGCGCGCAACCGGGCAGGCGAGCGGCGGCGGCGGGAATTTTTTTTATTTCTTTCCTCGTAACCCTTTGAAAAATCCTAATTCGGAGAAATAAAGAGAAACAAAATGAAGGATTTCTCCTTCATATTATTTCGCTTTGCCTGCACGAAGCTCGCCCCCTGGTTGAATCCGCCCGCCGCGGCCGGGGCGGAGCGAGGCGATGGGCGGCTACGCTCCAGCCTCGCGCCCCAATGTGGCCGGCGCCTGTCGCCTGGCTGATTCGCCGGCCCGACTCGAACATGGGGCCGCGTTCGCGCTATGGCTCGGCGATGGCGATTCGACCGACGAGGAAAGGCCACTCCTTGAGCGTTGCCGATTCCATGATTCTGGCCCCCGCCAGTCCGGCGGCCCCGCTCATCGAGGGAATCATTCTGTCGTGGGGCTGGAAGAGGCGCGTCATCGCCTTCGTCTCGGGCGCGCTCGGGGCGCTGGCCCTCCCGCCGCTCTCCCTCTTTCCGCTGATCGCCGTTCCGCTGACCGTCGCCGTCTGGCTGATCGACGGCGCGCAGGACGAGACCCGAGGACGGGCGCGGACCGCTTCGCTCAAGGCCGCCTTCGGGGCCGGCTGGTGGATGGGCTTCGGCTATTTCCTCGCCGGCCTCTGGTGGGTCGGCTCGGCTTTGCTGGTCGAGGCGGACAAATTCGCCTGGGCGCTGCCGCTCGCGGTGGTGGCGCTGCCGGCGGTTCTCGCCGTCTTTACGGGCGCCGGCTTTGCGCTGGCGCGGCTCCTGTGGTCGCCGGGACCCCTTCGCATCTTCGCCCTCGCCTTCGGGCTTGGGCTGGCCGAATGGGCGCGCGGCCTCCTGTTCACCGGCTTTCCGTGGAACGACCTCGGCATGGCGCTCGGCGTCAATCTGGCGCTCGCCCAGACCGCTTCGCTGGTCGGCCTGCACGGGCTGACCTTTCTGTCGGTCGCCATCTTCGCCGCCCCGGCGACGCTATGGCGGGTCAGCGACGGCCGGCTCCATCTCACGCCCGCGATCGTCGCGGCGCTGGCGCTCGCGGCTCTCGCCGTATTCGGCGAGGCCAGGCTCATGGCGCCCCCCAGCGCCATGCTGCCGGGCGTGAAACTGCGCCTCATCCAGCCCAATGTCGCGCAGGACGACGCCACCTTCGGCCCCCAGAACCGCCGGGCGATCCTGCGCCGCTATTTCGACCTGTCCGAGCGCGCGGCCTCGCCGGACCGGTCCGGGGTCAAGGACGTCACCCACCTGATCTGGCCCGAGTCGGCGTTCCCCTTCATTCTGTCGCGCGAGCCTGAGGCTTTGTCCGAGATCGTCGATTTTCTGGGAGGGGGCGCGACGCTGATCACCGGCGCGGCGCGGGCCGAGGACGGCGGGAAAGGTCGGCCGCGCTATTTCAATTCGATCGAGATCGTCGGGCGAAACGGGCTTTCGGGGCAGCATTACGACAAGCGGCATCTGGTGCCGTTCGGCGAATATCTGCCATTCGCGAGCCTCATCGAGCGGGCGGGAGTGACCCAGCTCGTCGACATTCCCGGCGGGTTCGAGCCAGGATCGGGACGCCGCATTCTCCATGTCCCCGGCCTGCCGGACGCCATGCCGCTCATCTGCTACGAAGCGATCTTTCCGATCGAGCTTGGCAGCCTTCTGACCGGCGCCGAGCGGCCGGGCTGGCTCCTGAACGTCACCGACGACGCCTGGTTCGGTCTGACCCCCGGGCCCTATCAGCATTATGCGCAAGCCCGGTTGCGGGCGATCGAACTTGGCCTGCCGCTGGTGCGCGACGCCAATTCGGGAATTTCCGCCGTGCTCGACGGCCTCGGCCGCGAAATCGTGGTCGCTCCGCTCGGCGCGGAGGGGGTTCTGGACGCGGGATTGCCGGCGGCGCTCGCGCCGACGTGGCAGTCCCGCCTCGGATCGCTTGGCGCCGCGCTGATCGCGGCGGCCTTTCTGGCGGCGGCGCTGGCCGGAAAGCGGCGGGCGTAAACGAAGACTGCCGATTGTAAAAATGCTCCCTTGCGCGTTATCCGAGTGTCAGCTATCTCATTCCCCTAGGTCAGGTGATTCCAGCGCCGGCGCTGCAACCGCTACGGGGCATGAGATTGCAATGATGTCCAAATCGTCAAATATCGTCGACGTCTATGTCGGCGCCCGCCTGAGAATGCGCCGGACGATGCTCGGGATGAGCCAGAGCCGGCTCGGCGAGCTTCTCGGCGTGACGTTCCAACAAGTCCAGAAGTACGAAAAAGGCTCGAACCGGATTAGCGCCAGTCGTCTTCAGCATACCGCCCGGGTGCTCGAAGTCTCTCCAGGCTATTTCTTCGAAGGCGCTCCAGCCGATTCTGCGGAACCCGGCTTTGCCGAGGAATCCTCGCAATCCTATGTCGTCGATTTCCTTGCCTCGACTGAAGGTTTGCAACTCAATCGCGCATTCCTACGGGTTCGCGACCCCAAGGTGCGGCGCCGCATTGTCGATCTGGTCATGTCGCTGGCGTCGGACGAAGCCGCCGCCGCCAGCGAGAGCGGCGCGAGCGAGGATCCCACCGTTCGGTAAATCGAACAACCTGACCGAAACGGCTTGACGCACCGAACGCTCGCTGCCAAAAGCGGCGCCGCGCGGCCCTTAGGCGGCCGCAAGCCGGGGCGCTTGGCGCCGGCCGCCAGCAGGAGACCGTTTATATGACTCGTCAATATTACGAGTTCACCAGTGAATCCGTGTCTGAAGGGCATCCCGACAAGGTTTGCGACCGGATTTCCGATGAAGTCGTCGATCTGTTCTTTCGCGAAGCGCCGAAGGCGGGGCTTGATCCTTACCAGATTCGGGTCGCCTGCGAGACTCTAGCCACCACCAACCGGGTCATCATCGCGGGCGAAGTGCGCGGACCGAAGATTACCAAAGACGAAATCGAGGCGACCGCCCGCAAGGCGATCAAGGACATCGGCTACGAGCAGGACGGCTTCCATTGGCGCGACGCCAAGTGCGAGATCTTGCTGCACGCCCAGTCGGGCGACATCGCGCAGGGGGTCGACGCCGCCGGCAACAAGGATGAAGGCGCGGGCGACCAGGGAATTATGTTCGGCTACGCCTGCCGCGAAACGCCGGAACTCATGCCGGCGCCGCTCTACTACGCCCACAAGATCCTCGAGACGATCTCGAAGGCGCGCCATTCGGGCGCCGAGAAGACGCTCGGACCCGACGCCAAGAGCCAGGTGACCGTCCGCTACCACAACGGCAAGCCGGTCGAGGCGACGCAGATTGTCGTGTCGCATCAGCACCTGATCGAATCGCTGACCTCCGAGGAGGTCGCCGATCTCGTGCGCCCCTATGTCCAGAAGGCGCTGCCCGAAGGCTGGATCACGGCGAAGACGGTCTGGCACGTCAACCCGACCGGAAAGTTCTTCGTCGGGGGACCCGACGGCGATTGCGGCCTGACCGGCCGGAAGATCATTGTCGACACCTATGGCGGCGCCGCGCCGCATGGCGGGGGCGCCTTTTCCGGCAAGGATCCGACCAAGGTCGACCGGTCGGCGGCCTATGCGGCGCGCTATCTCGCCAAGAACGTGGTCGCGGCGGGCCTCGCCGATCGCTGCACCCTCCAGCTTTCCTATGCGATCGGCGTGGCGCGTCCGCTGTCGATCTACGCGGATCTGCACGGGACCGGGCGCATTGACGAGACGAAGCTCGAGACGGCGCTCATGGACGCGATGAACCTCACTCCGCGGGGGATTCGCGAGCACTTCAAGTTGAATCGCCCGATCTTCGCGCGGACGTCGGCCTACGGCCATTTCGGCCGCGCGCCCGAGGCCGACGGCGGTTTCTCGTGGGAGAAGACGGATCTCGCCGATTCGCTGCGCGCTCTCGCCTGACGGCGCGTCAACGCGGCCGATGGAGGCGAAGCGCGGACACGGCGATCCCGCGCCGGTTCGCAGGCTCTATGGGCGCAGCCGCGGCAAGGCGCTGCGCGCCGGCCAGGAGCGCCTGCTCGCCGAAGCGCTGCCGCAGTTCTCGATTGCGCCTGAGACCCTGGCCGGAGGCCGCGCATTTCCGGCGCCGCCGCGCGAAATGTGGCTCGAGATTGGATTCGGAGCGGGCGAACACCTCATCGAGCAGGCGAAGGCCAATCCGGATGTCGGGATCATCGGCTGTGAGCCGTTTCTCAATGGCGTCGTCGCAGCGCTCGCCGGGCTCAAGCGCGAGCAGCTGTCCAACGTCCGGCTCCGGCGCGGCGACGCGCAAACGCTGGTCGAGGCTGCCCCGGACGCGTTCTTCTCGCGCGTCTTCATCCTCTACCCCGATCCCTGGCCCAAGCGGCGCCACCATAAGCGGCGCGTCGTCGGCGCGGCCATGATCGAGGCGCTGGCGCGGGTCATGCGCGGCGGCGCCGAGTTGCGCTTCGCCACCGACGTCGACGACTACGCCGGCTGGACGCTGGCGCGATTTCTCGCCTCGGCGCATTTCCGCTGGGCCGCGAGGAGCGCCGACGACTGGCGCCGCCCCTGGCCTGAATGGCGCCCGACGCGCTATGAGGCCAAGGCGCGCGGCGAGGGCCGGCAATCCGTTTATCTCACCTTCGCGCGTCTGTGAGCCAGAGTTCTCCGGTTAAGGAGAATCACGTAAGCAGGCGCCGATCGAAGAGGTCTTGATGTCCGATAACCTGGATCGACGCACGCTGCTGAAAGGGGCGGCCGCATCGGCGGCCGCGATGAATCCGCTTGCCGAGGCGCTCGGCGCCCAGTCCGACGGGCTCCAGTTCGATCCGCCGGTCCCGTTCACCTACGACCTGTTCAAGACGCAGGCGCGCGATCGGGCGCGCGGAGCCTACAGTCCCCCGCCCCGCCCGGCGCCCGAGATCCTGCAGAAGATCAACTACGAGGAGTGGGGAAAAATCCGCTACCGCGACGATTTCGCGCTGTTCGCCAATGGACCGGGCCAGTTTCCGGTGACGTTTTTCCATCTTGGCCTGTTCTTCCAGAAGTCGGTCCGGATGCATGTCGTCGAAGGCGATTCGTCGCGCGAGATCATCTACGACCAGTCCTATTTCGATATGCCGGCCAATTCGCCGGCGCGCGATCTGCCGAAAGGCGCCGGATTCGCCGGCCTGCGCGTCCAGGAGGCGCGCGACGGCGCGCTCGACTGGCGCAAGAACGACTGGGTCGCCTTCCTCGGCGCCGCCTATTTCCGCTCGATCGGCGAGCTCAGGCAATACGGCCTCTCCTCGCGCGGGGTCGCGCTCAACGTCGCGGTCGACGACCACCCGGAGGAGTTTCCCGACTTCACCAATTTCTACATCGAGCCCGGGGCCGGAGACACGATCACCCTCTACGCCCTGATGGAGGGGCCCTCGATCGTCGGCGCGTTCCGGTTCCTGATGACCCGGGGCAAGGGCGTGGTGATGGACATCCAGGCGAGTATGTTCACCCGCGCCCAGGTGTCGCGCTTCGGCATCGCGCCCTTGACCTCGATGTACTGGTTCTCCGAGACCAAGAAGGAGACCGCGATCGACTGGCGCCCGGAGGTCCACGATTCGGACGGCCTCGCCATGTGGTCGGGCAATGGCGAGCGGCTGTGGCGGCCCTTGAACAATCCGCCCCGCATCATGGTCTCGGCCTTTCTCGACAACAACCCGCGGGGTTTCGGCCTCCTCCAGCGCGACCGGGTGTTCGACCATTACCTCGACGGCGTCTTCTACGACCGGCGGCCGAGCCTCTGGGTCGAGCCGCTGCCGAGCGCGGGCGGCGAGGGATGGGGCAAGGGCTCGATCCAGCTGTGCGAAATCCCGACCGACGACGAGATCCACGACAATGTGGTGGCGATGTGGGTGCCGGCCGAGCCGGTCCCCGCGGGCGCCGAGCTCAGTCTGAACTACCGCCTGTACTGGCTTGCCGACGAGCCCTTTCCGAGCAAGCTCGCGGTGGTCTGGGCGACCCGGCTGGGACGCGGCGGCCAGCCGGGCCAGCCGCGCCCGAAGGGGGTGAGGAAGTTCATGCTCGAGTTCCTCGGCGGCCCGCTCACCGACCTCCCCTTCGGGGTCAAGCCCGACCTGGTCGTCTCGGCCTCGCGCGGAACCTTCGGGCCTTATCAGCTGATCGAGGCGGTGCCCGACGGCGTCGCCGGCCACTGGCGCGTGCAGTTCGACCTCATTGTCGAAGGGGCCGAACCAGTCGAGTTGCGCGCCTTTCTCAAGTCCGGCGGCGAGACCCTGACCGAGACCTGGATGTTCCAGTACCACCCGTTCTGACGCCGCCGCCTGGGCTGTCGGCATTCCAAAAATGCATGCATTCCGGCCGCGAAATCAAAACAAGTCCAGGGGAAACCAAGCAAAATAGCCTGAATTTACTTGTTTTTGTTCCGCGGAATCTGGACTTTTCAATGGGTTACGCAGGAAAAAATTAGAAAAAATTCACGGCTCCCGGCGCCCGCTTCAACCTGGTCGCCAAATGCTTCAAACGCATGGACTCCGCTTCACGCCGCCCCTTCTCCCTGCCGCCCGCCTCGCGGGCATGGCTTTGATCGAAACCAGTCTTGATTATACTGAGATTTCTGATTTATGCCAGCAAATGATGAGACGAGTGAATTTCAGATCAACGCAGCGGCGCGGCTCGCGCAAAGCCCGCCGGCAGCGCGATCGAGCAGCTATTCTCTTGATCTCACGGCGATTTCGAGAAACCCCCGCCCGCCGCTTTCCGCAAGCGCAAGCTTTTTTTGGGAGCCGCGGCGCGCCGGAGGCCAGCCGCTGGCGCGGACGTCACGCGATTCGATCGGCCTGTCCGCGTCGCCGCGCCACATGCGGACCGGTCGGCTCAGGCGGCTCTCGGCAGGTAGGCCAGCCGCGCGTGGCGCTGGCAGTAGGGCGCGCCGTTAGCGGCGGCCTCGCCGCAATAGCGGAAGGTCTTGAGGTCGCGCGGATTGCCGGTCGGCCAGCGGCAGGAGCTTGGCGTGAGATCGGCGACGGTGAGCGAGCCTTCGATCGGTTCCTGATCGGTGAAATAGGTGGTGAAGGTGAGGCCGTCCCGGGAGACGGCGGGGTCCATTACATCAGCAAGCGTATCACTCATTTCGTGCTCTGGTCGTACTCTGGCGTGAAGGAAAGCGGCTCGCGGCGTCAACGCGCGCGAACCACGAAAGCGGTTAAATAGTCACGAATGGCCGGATTTCCAGCGATCCGCGACAGGTTTTTTGCCCGCGGCCCGGTTTTTTTGCCCCTTAACCTTGCCGGACCAAGCCGCGCCGGGCCGTTCGAGCGCCAGTTCCTGGGACATCCTCAACGGAACCTGGATTGTTTCCCTTGGGCGCCATTCGCCAATCCGGACAAATCCAGCCCTGGCCAACCCTTGCGCCAAACGCCCCGCCAGAGCTCCCGCCTCGCCGGTCTCTGGCATGACCGGCGTCGGCGCGAAGCCTCAACCGCAGCGCGAGGGGAGCGAGCGCTTCGGCCGAGCGGACGGTCGACTGGCGGAGCTTGGCGAGCGAGAGCGCGGCCCGCTCTCCGGCGTCGGCGCTTCGCCGGCGCGTCCCGATCGTCCCGGCCAATTCGCTCTTCGAGCCTGTCCTTACGCGGATCGGCGAGCCGCGGAAGGGCGGTGCGCGATTGAACCCCGCGCGGGCGCTCCCGCTCGAATCGCTCAGCCTTGCAGGATTCCTCCGGAGGGCTCCCAGCTCGTTCCGTTGAAGGTCAGCAGTTGCAATTGCTGGACCGGGGCGAAATTGTCGGGCGAGGTGTTCAGCGTGATGCCGGGAATCAGGAGCGGCGCGGCGAAGCTCTTCAGATTGGCCGCCTGTTTCATCACGTTTTCGCGCGACAAGTCGCCTCCGCACTGCTTGAGCACCTGAATCATGGTCGCCGCCACGCCAAAACCGTAGGCCGCGTTAGCGTCAATGAACGCGGTCGCCGACATATACTTGTCCGTAAATTCCTTCCACGCCTTGACGGCCGGTTCGTCCTTGTAGCGCGGGTCGGTCACGTCGAGGACGTAGCCGCCGGTGATCAGGCCCTTTGACTTGTCGAGCCCCGCGGGCTTGAGGATGGTCGCGATCGACACCGACACATTGGTGATGTAGCGCGTCGCGTTCCAGCCGAGGTCAGCGGATTTGCGGATCGCCTGGGCGGCGAATTTCGGCGTCGCAGCGATCAGAAATACGTCGGCCCCTGATCCTTGCAAGGTCACGACCTGCGAGTCGACGGTCGGCTCCGAGGTCTCGTACGAGGCTTCCTTGACCACCATTCCGGCCTTGTCGGCGCCAAGACCGTCTTTCAGCCCAATCAGATAGTCTTTGCCGAAATCGTCGTTCTGATAGAGCACCGCGATCTTCGCGTTTGGCCTGGTCGCCAGGATTTGCTTGGCGTAGATGCGCGCCTCCGTCTGGTAGTTGGGATTATAGCCCATGGTCCAGGGGAAGTGCTTCGGATCGTTCCACTTGGCGGCGCCGGTGGCGACGAAGAGCTGTGGCACCTTGTTCTCGTTGCAATAGGGCCGGATGGCGGTGTTCGGCGGGGTGCCGAGCGTCTGGAACAGGAAGGCGACCTTTTCTTCCTCGACCAGCCGGCGCACCTGCTCGACCGTCTTCGGGGGGCTGTAGCCGTCGTCGAGGCTGATCAGGTTGATCTTGCGGCCGTTCACCCCGCCCTGCTCGTTGATCATCTTGAAATAAGCGGCCTCAGTGCGGCCGATGACTCCATAGGCGGACGCAGGCCCGCTATAGGGCATGGTCTGCCCGATCTTGATTTCCGTGTCGGTGACCCCGGGTGCATTGGCGGCGCGCGAGGGGCTGGCGCCGGCGGCGAGCGCCGCGGCGGTCACGCCCGACTGCAGAAATGAACGACGGGTCAACATGGGCTTTCCTCCCTTTCTATACTCGGGGCGCGGGCCATCCGCGCCGCCGGGTTCCTTCGTAAAATCGCACATTATCCTGACGAAGAGAATGCTCGCCTCGCCGCGCTTGCCGCTGCCTTCGCCGCCCCGGCGACGCCTTGCGGCATGACGGCCATGGCCAGGATCAGGAGAACCCCGTAGACCGCGCCGGGCAGCGCCTTGGCGCTCTCGCCGAAGCTGACCGTGAGCTGATCGGCGATATTGGGCACGAACTCGATGAACAGCGCCCCGAACAGCATGCCCCCGAGCGAACCAAGCCCGCCGACGACGAGGCCGACCAGGAAGGCGAGCGAGAGCGGAAGCCCGAAGCTCTCCGGCGAGACGAAGCCGACCACGATGGCGCTCAGGCCCCCCGCGACGCCGGCATAGAGCGCGCTGACGCCGAAGCATGCCGTCTTGAAGAGGGGGGCGTCGACGCCCATCGTCTCGGCGGCGATCGGCTGGTCGCGGATCGCGATCAGCGCCCGCCCGACCCGCCCGCGGACGAGATTGCTCGCCGCCCAGTACAGCGCGCCCGCGCAGACGAGACAGAAGAGATAGAGCCACTGGTCGACGCTGAAAGGCAGTCCGAAGGGCGCATGAGGCTTCGTGAGCGTGAGGCCCATCGCCCCGCCGGTATAGGCGTCGAACCCTTTGTAGATCAGCATCTGCGGGGCCGCGACGGCGAGCGCGAAGGTGGCGAGCGCGAGATAGAGGCCGCCGAACCTCAGCGCGGGAAAGCCGAACAGAAAGCCGGCGACGAAACAAACCACGCTCGCCAGCGGGATGGCCGCCCAGTAGGGCAGACCGAACTTCGTGATCAGGATCGCCGTCCCATAGCCGCCGATGGCGAAGAAAGCGCCGTGGCCGAGCGAGATCTGGCCATTGAAACCGGTCAGGAGATTGAGGCCCAGAAGAACGACGGCGAGGATCAGGACCTGCGCGCCCTGGTAGAGATGATAGCCCGAGGCGAAGAAGGGGAAGGCGAGCGCGAAAACGGCGACGGCGAGCGCAATGATGATCGGCGAGGTCCCGTTCCGCCCGGCCATGGGGATCACACCCGCGCCATGAGGCGGCGCCCGAAGAGGCCCGAGGGCCGCCAGACCAGAACCGCGACAATGATCGCCAGCGCGACCGTCAGCTTCACCTCGGGGCCGACGACATAGGCCCCGATGAGATTCTCCATGACCCCGACCGCGAAGCCTCCGAACGCCGCGCCGAAAGGATTGTCGATGCCGCCCAGCACCGCGCCAGCGAACGCATAGAGCAGGATTCCGAACATCATGTTGGGATCGAGATAGACGATCGGCGCGGCCATCATGCCGGCGACCGACCCGATCGCCGCCGCCAGGCCCCAGCCGAGCGCCAGCATCCACCCGACCCGGATGCCGACGAGCCGGCTCGACACCGGATTCTGCGCCGCCGCGCGCATCGCGAGGCCGAGGGGCGTGAAGCGGAAAAACGCATAGACCACCGCGAGCACGCACAGGGAGACCAACACCGTGCCCGCTTCATGCGCCGACATGTAGCCCGCGCCGAACAGCGGCCGGCCGGTGAACGGCGAATTGAACGAGACGACCGAATAGCCGTAAAGGTATCCGGCGAGCGAATTGAAGATGAAGGCGAGCCCTATGGACACGATCACCGAAGCAAGAATGGGCGCATTGGCGAAGGGGCGCACAACCACCCGCTCGATCAGCACCCCGCCGATGAACGAGACGACGACCGTCGCCGCGAAAGCCCCCCAGTAGGGCCACCCGGACTCCATCAGGCTCCAGGCGACAAAGGTGGAGAACATCGCCATTTCGCCCTGGGCGAAATTGATGAGCTGCGTCGCCTGGTAGATCATCACCAGCGCGAGCGCCATGATCGCGTAGACCCCGCCGAGCGCGAGGCCGGAGGCCAGGAGGTGCAGAAACTCGCTCACGCTTCTGAAGCGCTCCTTTGATCTCTAGTAGCCGAGATAGGCGCGCCGCACCGCATCGTCGTCGCGGATCGCCTGCGAGGGGCCGCTCAGCGCCACTCGGCCGGTCTCGATCAGCACCGCGCGATCGGCGAGATCGAGCGCGAGCGAAGCGTTCTGCTCGACCAGCAGCAGGCTCACGCCCTCGTCGCGATTGATTCCGCCAAGCGCATGAAAGATTTCCGCCACCACCAGCGGCGCGAGGCCGAACGACGGCTCGTCGAGCATCAGGAGAGAAGGCCGCATGAGAAGCGCGCGCGCGATCGCCAGCATCTGCTGCTCGCCGCCCGACAGCGTTCCGGCCTGCTGGCGGCGCCGCTCGGCGAGACGCGGGAAGAGGCCGAACACGCGGTCGAAATCCGTGCGGACCGCTTCACGGTCGGCGCGCACGTAAGCCCCGAGGCGCAGGTTCTCCTCGACCGTGAGATCGACGAACGTGCCCCGCCCGTCGGGCACATGCGCGATCCCGAGCCGCGCGATGTCCTCGGTCGCCAGCGCGCCGATCGGGCGGCCGCGAAAGCGGATGTCGCCAGCCCGGCGGATGAGGCCGGAGAGCGCGCGCAGGATCGTGGTCTTGCCGGCGCCGTTGGCGCCGAGCACCGCGGTCACGCCGCCGTCTTCCACCTCGAAATCGAGCCCATGCAGCGCCTGCACCGGACCGTACCAGGCCTCGAGACCCTTCGCTTCCAGGATCGGCCGGTTCAATTCGCGCTCCCGAGATAGGCGCGCACCACGTCGCGATTGGTCCTGACCTCGTCGGGCCCGCCGTTGGCGATCACCCGGCCGAAGTCGAGCGCGACCACCTGGTCGCTGACCCGCATGACCAGATTCATGTGATGCTCGACCAGGAGCACGGCGACGCCGCGCCGGTCGCGGATGGCGCGGATTTCGTCGGCGAGCCCGTCGACTTCCGAGTGGTTGAGCCCGCCGGCCGGTTCGTCGAGCAGCAGCAGCTTGGGGCGATTGGCGAGCGCGCGCGCCAGTTCCACCCGCTTGCGGATCCCGAACGGCAGCGCGCCCGCCGGACGGTCGGCGACGCTCGCCAGACCGAATTCCCCGATCAGCGCCTCGGCGCGCTCGGCGACCTTCTCTTCCTCGCGCTTCGCCAGCGGCAGGTTGAGCGCATTGGCGAGGAAGCCGCCGCGGGCCATCGCGTGGGCGCCGACGCACACGTTCTCGCGCACGGTCATCGTGTCGAACAGGGCGACGTTCTGAAACGTCCGGGCGATGCCGAGCGAGGCGAGCTCGTGCCTGGCGCAGCCCAGGATCGCACGGCCGTCGAACGTGATCGACCCGGCGCTCGGATCATAGAGGCGCGAGACGCAGTTGAAGAGCGTCGTCTTGCCGGCGCCGTTGGGGCCGATCAGTCCGCAGATCGCGCCGCGGGCGACCTCGAAGGAGACGTCCTCGAGCGCGGTCACGCCGCCGAAGCGGATCGTCAGCCCCCTGACAGCCAGAAGGGCGGAGGCCTGGAGAGCCGCATCACGATCCGCGCCCCCGGCTCTCGCCTCGGCCAGCTCCATGGAGGCTCCCATCCCATCCATCCGACTCGTCTAGGGCGGGCCGTTGGCCGCAGTCTTGACGTTTCGGGCCCGCTTGTCACCTGCTTTGTCATTAGGACTTTAGTAGACGACCCGGAACGGGGAGGTCACGCCCCCCGCGCGAGAAAATCGAGCGTGCCCGCCTTGAACGCCTTGTCGCCGACCGCGAGATTGTGGTCGCGGCCGGGGATCGGAAGCGCCTCTGCCCGCGGCAGCAGGCTCACGAGCTTCAGGGGATCGCCCGCGATCGTGTCGCGCTCGCCGACCGCGACCAGCGTCGGGCAGGCGATCCGCGCCGCCTCCCCGGGCGTCAGAGCCCGGCGAAAGCCGCGGGCGCAGGCGGCGAGCGCGAAGCGGTCGCTGTTCGTCTGCTCGGCGAAGGCGCGGAACAGGCGCTGCGCCGGGTCGTCGAGGCTCTCGAGCGACGGCGCCTCCATGGCCTCGGCGATCGCCTCCGGCAAGCCTTCGTCGCGCACGAGCCGGTCGCCGAGACCCCCGAGCACGAGCGAGCGCACGAGGCCGGGATGTTCGAGCGCAAGCAGGCTCGCGATCCTCGCGCCCATCGAATACCCCATCACGTCGGCGCGCTTGATCCCAAGATGCGCGAGCAGGTTGGCCGCGTCGCTGACCATGAGATCGGGCCGATAGGCGCCGGGCGCGTGGGGCTTGTCGCTTTGTCCGTGACCGCGGTTGTCGAACGCCACGACCCGGCGCCCGGCCCGGGTCAGAGCGTCGACCCAGCGCGGGCCCACCCAGTTCATGCGGAGGTTCGAGGCGAAGCCGTGAATGAGCAGGATCGGCTCGCCGGGGTCGCGGTCCTTGCGGCGCGACGTCGATGAACGCGATGTCGACTCCGGCGGATGAAAAGCCTCCGAGGCGGTCCGGCACGGGCGTCAAAGCGAGGCCGCGAAGGCGGTCAGCCAGTCCGGCGTCGCGGCGACCAGAACCGCCTCGATGCGGGCCGCCGCGGTCGCGCTCATCATGACGAGAAGCGATCTCCTGTTCCGCATGGCCCTCTCCCGCCCTCGCCTTGCCTCGCCCCTCCGCCCCGAGCGTCCCCGAGCTCGACAAAACACCCTCGCGCCCCGGGCCGAAAGCGGCTAGCATCGCTCCGCCGGCAGATAGGGACCACAAAGACGGCGATTTTCAGCGCGCCCGCGAAGCGGAGGAACGCCATGCAAAGACTGGGGCCGATCGGCAGAGGGATCGCAATCGCAACCCTCATCTGCTTCGCCGCGCCGCAGGCGGAGGCCATCGAAATGTTCGGAGCGGGAGCCGCCGCAACCCAAGTTGACGACGGCCTGCTTGTTCAGGTTCGCGGCGGGCGCGGCGGCGGCATGCGCCACGGAGGCGGCGGGCACCGCGGCGGCGGCATGCATCACGGAATGAATCGCGGCGGCATGCATCATGGAATGAATCGCGGCGGCCACGCCCGCGGCGCCTACGCGCATCGGGGAAACGTCCACGGCGCGAACCGTTACGGCCATCGCAACGTCAACCGCAACGTGAACCGCAACGTCAACCGGAACGTGAACCGCAACGTTAACCGGAATGTGAACCGGAACGCCTACCGCAACGTGAACCGCAACGTCTACCGTCATGGCTACGCCGCGGGGCACTGGGGCAATTGGGCGCGGCCTGGCCGGTACTGGTGGCCGACCGGCGGCGCTGTCGCGGCCGGCGCGGCGCTCGGGTTTGTCAGCGCGGCGGCCGCGGCTTCGTGGGCGGGCGCGGCGCCGGGTCCGAACCTCTGCTGGTACTATACCGACCCGAGCCGCCAGCAGGGCTTCTGGGACGCCTGCCCGTAAGACCTGGACCGCGAGCCCCGCTTCGCCGGCCGCCGTTCCCGGAGTCTTGATGCGCTCATGCCTGATCGCCGGCGCGCTCGCCGCGACGCTCGCCGCTTCCGGCCCCGCTCACGCGGACGACTCGGTCCTGACCTATCACGGCGCGCTCGATCGCGCCGGCCGGTACGTGCTCCCGGGCCTCACCGATGAGCGCGCCCGAGGGCTGCATCTCGACGCTTCGTTCCACGCCGCCTATCGCGGCTACGTCTA
The DNA here is from genome assembly GCA_963742305.1 of uncultured Alphaproteobacteria bacterium. GTDB lineage: Bacteria > Pseudomonadota > Alphaproteobacteria > Rhizobiales > Beijerinckiaceae > Roseiarcus. The sequence goes on along the minus strand of CAVULN010000001.1, from coordinate 30,783 downwards.
TGCCCAGCCGCTGCTCGCGCGCCGCCCGGGATCGGGCGAGCCCATGCTCATCGTGGCGAACGACCGGGACGAGGTCACCGCGATCGACGCCAGGACCGGCGCGCAAATCTGGGAGCGCACGCTGGGCGAGCCGGTCAAGCACGCCGCGCTCCCCTGCGGCATCGTTCCATTTGTCGGGGTGACCGGCACGCCGGTCATCGATCCCAAGCGCGCGACCCTCTATCTCGACGCCATGGTCATGCGCGAGGGCGAGCCGCGCCACGAAATTTATGCGCTTGCGCTCGCCGACGGGTCGATCGAGCCCGGCTGGCCGGTCGATGTGGCGAGCGCGCTCAAGGGGAGCTTCCTGTCCTCGGTGCAAAATCAGCGCGGGGCGCTCGCCTTGTTCGCCGGCCGGGTCTTCGTCGCCTATAGCGGCCATTATGGCGACTGCGGCGACTTTCACGGGGTCGTCGTGGGCGTCTCCCAGAGCGATCCGGCCAGCGTCGAGAGTTTCGCGACCCGGGCGCGCGGCGGCGGCATATGGGGGCAAGGCGGGATCACCGGCGATGGCCAGTCGCTGTTCGCGGCGACCGGCAACACGTTCGGCGCGACGGTCTGGGGCGATGGCGAAGCGGTCTTTCGTTTCGATCCGAGCCTCGCGCGCCCGGAAGCCCCCCGCGATGTTTTCGTCCCCTCGAACTGGAGCCTGCTCGACCGCGGCGACCAGGACCTCGGCGCGACCGCGCCCATTCCCATCGACGCGCCTTCCGCCAAAGGCGTCCGCAAATTCATCTTCGCGATCGGCAAGACCGGCGACGCCTATCTTCTCGACCGCGACAATCTCGGCGGGATCGGCCACCCGCTTCTCAGCGCGCATGTGCTCATGCCGCGGGCGATAACGTCGCCCGCGGTATGGAGCGAGGGCGACAGCGTGTTCGTCGCGCTCGACGGCCGGGGCGCGAATTGTCCGGCCGGCCAGTCGGGGCAAGGCCTTGTGACGCTGAGGATTCGGGCCGAGCCAACGCCTCGGATCGAGACCGCCTGGTGCGCCGCGGTCCCCAACGGCAAGAGTTCGCCGATTGTCACGACCACCGACGGCCACTCAAATCCGATCGTGTTCATCGTCGGCGCCGACCCGGTCAACACGCTCTATGCCTTCCGGGGCGACAACGGCGAACCGATCGCCTCCGTTCAGCAGCCTCTGCGGGGCTTCGACCGGTACCAGACGCCCATCGCCGCCGGCGACCGGCTCTATGTCGCGAGCGGCGGGCGAATCTACGCCTTCACGTTTTAGGAACGATCTGCGCTTTTGCGCGGAATCGCGACGCCAGCCTGCCGCTCATGGGAACGCGGGTTCGGGGCGGCCGAACGCCGCCATCCCCGCAAGGACCAGCGCCGGCGCGGCCAGGACCCACGCGCCGAACCTCGGCGTCGCCGCGCCCGACAGGAGCGCCCCGGCGAGGAACCCGGCCCAGACCCGCGCGAGCGTCAGCGCCCGGCGCGAATGGGTGTCCCACGGCCCCAGCGCGTCTGAAAGAGGCGCGCGCCTCAGCGCCTGCGCGAGATGCGAACCGAGGCGGCTCAGCGATCCGGTCACGAACCCGACGCTCACCGATTGCGCGCCGACGCGGGAGAGCGCGTTGTTCATGATTCCCATGGCGAAGCTCGTCGAGGCGATGGCGGCGGCGCCGGCGAGCAGGCCGAGCCCGGTCAGGCCGGCGATCGCCGCGAGCGCGGCGGCGACCACGCCATGCGCCACTCGCCGCGCGTGGCGTCCGCCGAATTCCGAGAGCAGCGTCGCGGCGAACGATCCCAACACGAAAAACAGGATCGCGAGCGCCGAAAGCGCGGCGGCGCGAAACGCGCCCTGCGCCGTCTCATATCCTGCCTGAGTGGTGTTCCCGCTCATGAACGATACGTACACGCCAAAGGTGATGATTCCGTAGGCGTCGACGAAGCCCGCGATCGTGGCGAGGCCCGCCGCCAGCCGTTCGTCGCTTCGCGCGCGGGCTCGCGCCAGGCGCGCGGCGCCGTCGAGGGCGTCCGGCTCGAGAGCTAAGGACGCTGGCGCCGGCTTGGCGAGTTGATCGGCCATGATCGCGCTTCAACCTGTCGACGGCGCCGGGCGCCAGGATCGAGGCGGACCGGCGACGGCTTGAACGCTCGCGAGCGGCGAGGCTAGTACAGTTTGGGCGGCAATTCGCGCCGCTGCAAATGGGTTGGGGTTCATGATCGCAAAGTTCGGGTTTCTGTCGATGGCCGGCGCCGCGCTCGCCGCATTCGCGCTCGCAAGCTGCAATTCGGTCTCCAGTCCGATCCCGACCCAGGCGCCGACCGCCCAGAGCATCGCGGGCCTCACGCCATCGGGCAAGGTGACGATGACGCAGCTCTTCGCGGGCGGCATGGGAGTTGGGTTAGGGACGCTCGCTTTCAACGGCAAGACTTATCCCTTCAAGCTCCTCGGAACTGTGGTTGGACCAGGCAGCGTCTCGAAGATCTCGGTGGCCGGCGACGTCTACAAGCTCGATGATCCGTCCCAGTTTTCCGGTTTGTGGGTCGAAGGCACAGGGGCGGCCGGCCTCGAGACCTCGCAGGCGGGCGACCTCTGGCTTAGGAACAAGGCGGGCGTCATCATGCACCTGACAGGTACGCAGAGCGGCGTGACCCTGAGCCTCGGCAAGGACGAGCTGTTCATCAAGCTGGGCGCCGCGGACTAATCAGTCCAGGGGCCCTTTCTGTTGGTCGGCCTCCTTTCGGCTGCGCGCCCCGGAGCTTACTCGCCCACGACGATGGCGCGCTCCGTTTCTTTGCGGCGCGGCCGCTCGTTTCTTTGCGGCGGCGCCGCTCTTGGGCCGATCCCAAGCGCGTGTTAGCTTGCGGTGACGCGTTCGCAAAAGCCTTGGCGACTCCGGCGGTCGCCAGGGCGCCGGGCGAGACGCGCCGCAGGTCGAGGGAGGGTCCGATGGCCGAGAGCGTCTACAAAGTGATCGAGCTCGTGGGCACGAGCACGGTGTCCTGGGAGAAGGCCGCGGCGGCGGCGATCGAGCGCGCCTCGAAGAGTCTGCGTGACCTCCGCGTCGCCGAGGTCGTCGAGCAGGATCTGGTGATCGAGAAAGGCAAGGTCGAAGCCTACCGCACCAGGCTCAAGGTGTCCTTCAAGTACGGCGGCAAGGACTGATCGCCGGGGCTCGTTCGCCGCGATCGAAACCGCGCGCCTGTCGCTCAGCCCGACATGCGAGGCGGATCGGGAGAACCTGATCGCGCTCGAACGCGATCCGGAAGTCATGCGCTTTCTCAATGGCGGCCGGCCCGTCCCGCGCGGATTGAGCGGAGGCTAGAACTCGGCCTCGAGCTCCTCGATCTCCTCGTGCTCGGCGAGCGCCGCCTCGCGCCACTCCCTCATCGGGGCCAAGTCCCAGACGCGCTCGGCATAGGCCTTCAGTTCCCCGTCGAGCCGGATCCCATAGGTGCGGAACCGGCTGACCACCGGCGCGTACATCGCATCCGCCATGGTGATCTTGCCGAACAGGAATGGCCCGCCGTAGGCCTGAAGGCACTCGCTCCAGATGACGAGGATGCGGTCAATGTCGGCGCGCGCCTTCGACCAGATCTTGAAGGTCGGGAATTCTCCCTTGATGTTCATCGGCAGCGCCTGCCTCAGCGACACGAAGCCCGAATGCATCTCGCCGCAAATGGAGCGGCAGTGGGCGCGGGTTGCCTGATCCTTGGGCATAAGTCCCGCCTTTGGCGCGATTTCGTTCAGGAACTCGCCGATCGCCAGCGTGTCCCAGACGCGGACGCCCTTGTAGGTGAGGCAGGGAACGAGGATCGACGGCGAGAGCAGCAGGATCTCGGCGCGCGCGCCGGCGTCGTCGGGCGCGACGACGACCTCCTCGAAATCGATCCGGGCGAGCCTGGCCATGAGCCAGCCCCTCAGCGACCAGGACGAGTAGTTCCTGCTGCTGATCGTCAGCGTCGTCTGCGACATTTGATCGGCCCGCCAATCCATCCCCCGCCAGGCGAGCAAGGGGCGTGCCAGCCGCCGATGGCATAGGCCTTGCTACCTCGAACGTCAGGGTTCGGGCGAGCTTATGATCTACGACGCGTATCAGGGAATGGCCGACGTCGGCGATCGCATCCGTCTTTTGGCCTGCAACGCCCAGGCCATGCTCGCCGCATGGCCGCCAAATTCGCACGCCTCTTTCTGGGGGCGGATGAGCGGCTATTGCGAACTCGTCATGCTCGCCGGCTTCACCCACGCGCGCCCGGACTACGGCATCGAAAGCGTCGAGATCGACGGCGAGGCGGTTCCGGTCGAGGAGCGCGGCGTCGCGTGGACGCCCTTCTGCCAATTGCTCCACTTTCAGAAAGAAGGCGGCGGCGACGATCCGAAGGTGCTGCTCGTCGCGCCGATGTCCGGCCATTTCGCGACGCTCCTCAGGAGCACGATCCGCACGCTCCTGCGCGACCACCAGGTCTATGTCACGGACTGGATCAACCCGCGCAACATCAGGCTCGAGGCTGGGCCGTTCGGGCTCGAGGACTACACCCAGCATCTCATCGACTTCGTCCGCTTCATCGGCGAGGGGTGCCATCTCGTCGCAGTCTGTCAGCCGGCGGTCCCGGCGCTTGCGGCGACCGCGGCGCTCGCGCGCGAGCGCAACGGAATCCAGCCCGCGAGTCTCACCCTGATCGCCGGTCCCATCGACCCGCGCGTCGCGCCGACCAGGGTCAACGCGCTCGCCCGGGACAAGCCGATCGAATGGTTCCGCGCCAACATGATCGGCGCCGTGCCCGCCAGGTTCGAGGGGCGCGGCCGCCGCGTCTATCCGGGATTTCTCCAGCTTTCCGCTTTCATCAGCATGAACGCCGAGCGGCACGCGAAGTCCTTCGCCGACCTCTTCCATTACCGCCTGGCCGGCGACGCCGCCAAGGCGAACGCGATCCGCGACTTCTACCAGGAATATTTCGCGATCATGGACATGAGCGCGGACTTCTATCTGGAAACGGTCGACCAGGTGTTCCAGCGCTACCTCCTGCCGCTCGGCAAAATGCTGCACAGGGGCGAGCCGATCGATCCCAGCGCGATCAAAAGGACGTTTCTTTTGACCATCGAGGGCGAGAAGGACGACATCTGCGCGGTCGGGCAGACGCTGGCCGCGCAGGACCTATGCTCAGGCCTGAGGCCTTATATGAAGAGCCATCACCTGCAGGTCGGGGTCGGCCACTATGGCGTCTTCAGCGGCAAGCGCTGGGAAACGCAGGTCTATCCCGCGCTGCGCAACCACATCGAGGCGAGCCGATAAGCGGACTGTCCGTTCACGTCCGGCCCACCTGGCTGTCCATGCCGCCTTCGAGCATCTCGATCGCCGGGCGCTCCTTCGTGTCGGCGAGATAGAAGCAGACGATCTCGGCGGGCTCGGTCGCCGAGGCGTTGTCGAATTTGACAATCGTGTGGCCGGCCGGCTCGAAGAAACCGTCGCCAGTTTTGAGAAGCTGAACCGGCTTCCCTTCCAGCTGCAGGTGAAAGCTTCCGCCCGTCACCACGCCGACGGTCGAGATCGGATGGCGGTGCAATCCCGTCGGCTGGCCGGCCGCAAACTTGATCCGAGCGCCTTTGATCAGGCGAACGGCCGGGTTTGCGGCGGGCAGCTCCTCTTCCAGAAGAGGCTCGCGCTTGAGCGGCGGAAAGCGCGATTCAGCCATGACGGTTCGGCCCCCTATTGCCGCGCCATCGCGACCTTGGCGCGAACGTGCTTTTCCTCCTCCGTGTCCGCGATCAGCTTGCCGGAAATGTCGACCGTCACCTCATTGATCTTGCCGGTGAATTCGAACGGCGGGCCGTAGAGCACGCTCACCGGCGAGCCGGAATTGCGGCCGATGAACACGCCGCTGCCGATGCCGAGCGCGAGCGGCACGGTGTAGGGGAGCTTCATCTCGCCCACGAGCTTCTTGTTGATGTAGAGCTGCGCCTTGCCCGCCGCGCCCTTGCCGGTCTTGAGGTCAGGCTCGCCGGTCTTTTCGAACTCGTAGCGAAGCGAGACCTTGCCTGTCGGCACGTCCACGTTCGAGGCGACATGGAATTCCTCCGCGCCGACATAATTGTGCACGTAGTGCAGCTTCTTGTCCTTCACGAACAGCGTGTAGCCGCCGACATTGCCGCCATGGCAGATCAGCACGCCCTCGGCGCCGCCCTTCGGGATCTCGACGTCCGCGGTAAGGCTGTGCGACTTGTTCAAGAGCTTCGCCGCGACATTCTCCGGGATCATCTGGGTGTGCGGATAATAGACGTAGGTCTTGCGGTCCTTGGTCAGCTGCGGACGCTCGTCGGCGAAGCGCAGCGTGCCGCGGCTGTCGAGCGGGAAGACATTGTACTTGCCGGCCTCCATGTACCAGAGCGCGATCATCTCGATCAGCTTCGGCCGGTTCGAGGCGGCGAGATCGGTCGTCTCGGTCGGGTCCTTGGTGAGGTCGTAGAGCTCCCAGTGCTTGGCGTCGAGTTCGCGCAGCATGTCCTCGGTCAGCGTCAGCATGCCGAAGAATGTCCCGCTCTCCTTGAATGATGTCCCGGGCACCGGGCACACCGCCCGCCAGCCGTCATGATAGATCGAGCGGTGGGCGAACATCTCGAAATATTGCGTCTTGTGCCGGCTCTCGGCCTTCGCGTCCTGGAAGACATGAGCGAAGCTCACCCCTTCGATCGGCGACTGGCTGACGCCGCGAACCTGCGTCGGCGCTTCGACGCCGAGCGCCTCGAGCACGCTCGGGACCATGTCGATCGCGTGCGCGAACTGATGGCAGACCTTGCCCCTGCCCTTCACGCCCTTCGGCCAGTGAACGAGGAACGGATCGGCGGTCCCGCCGCGATAGGTTTCGCGCTTCCAGCGCTTGAACGGCGTATTGCCGGCGTTGGTCCATCCCCAGGCGTAGTGGTTGAAATATTTCGGGCCGCCGAGGTCGTCGATCGCCGCCAGATTCTGCTTCAGGTCGTCGGGCACATTGTTGAAGAACTTGTTCTCGTTGACCGAGCCGGTCGGGCCGCCCTCGGAGCTCGCGCCATTGTCCGAGATGAGCATGATCAGCGTATTGTCGAGTTCGCCGAGGTGGTCGAGAAAATCGATCAGCCGGCCGACATGGTGGTCCATGTGCTCGCAGAAGCCGGCGAACACCTCCATCATCCGCGCATAGAGCTTGCGCTCGTCGGCCGGAAGCTTGGCCCATTCCTGAACGTCGGGATCGTGGCGCGAGAGCTTGGCGTCCTTGGGCATGATGCCGAGCTCTTTCTGCCGCGCGAACACCTTCTCGCGATAGACGTCCCAGCCCTCGTCGAACTTGCCCTTGTATTTGTCCGCCCATTCCTTCGGCACGTGATGGGGCGCGTGGTTCGCGCCCGGCGCGAAATAGAGGAAGAACGGCTTGTCCGGAGCGACCTGCTTCAAGTCGGCGATGAAGCCGATCGCCTTGTCGGCGAGATCCGCGGTGAGGTGATAGCCCTCTTCGGGGGTTTTCGGCGGCTCGACCTGATGATTGTCGTAGACGAGGTCGGGATAATATTGATGGGTGTCGCCGCCGAGAAAGCCATAATAGCGCTCGAAGCCGCGCCCGAGCGGCCAGCGGTCGTAAGGGCCGGCGGCGCTGATCTGCTCGGAAGGCGTCGAGATGCCACTTGCCGATGCAATAGGTGGCGTAGCCCTGCTGCAGCAGCATGTCGGACAGAAAGCCGTTCTCGAACGGGATCGCGCCATTGCCGCCGGGATAGCCGGTCGATCCCTCGGTGATGCAGGACATCGCGTTCGAATGATGATTGCGGCCGGTCAGAATGCAGGAGCGCGACGGCGAGCAGAGCGCGGTCGTGTGCATGTTGGTGAACAGGAGGCCGTTCTTGGCGAGCTTGTCGATGTTGGGCGTGTTGATCGGCGAGCCGTAGCATCCGAGCTGGCCGAAGCCGGTGTCGTCGATGACGATGAAGAGGACGTTCGGCGCGCCTTCCTTGGCGCGGACCGGCGAGGGCCAGGCCGGATCGGATTCGCCGATCGTGCGGCCCATGCGGCCGGGGAATGTCGTGCCGGGCTTGTATTCCTTGATCGCCATTTCTTCCTCACACGCCAGTTTAATTCAGACCCGATCTTGCTTCGTTTTGCCCATTTGCGCCAGCCCGCGCCTCAGACCGCCGCTCCCTCAACCCGATCCACGATCGCGGCCAAACCGCGACCGGAAAGCCTGACCGGGCTCGGCGAACGTCGCAATCGGTAAAACTACTCACGCGGTCTCGACGCTTCCCGTGCTCTCATCCGACCCGAAGCCAGCCTCTCATGTCTTCAGATAGGGAGCATGCAGCGTGAGATCGGCGGGGCCGAACCGGTCGCGCGCCGACAGGGACTGGTGCCAGTAGGGATAGATCAGCGGCGGCTGGCTCGCCTTGTCGAGGCGCGCGCGCTCCTCGTCCAAGAGCTTCACATTGACGCAGGCGAGATTGTCGCGGAACTGCGCTTCGGTTCGGCCGCCGATGATCAGCGAAGTCACCGCCGGCCGGTCGAGGAGCCAGGCGAGCGCGACCTGCGCCGCAGAGATCCGATGCGCTTCGCCGATCGCGATGAGCTCGTCGACGATGTCCCACAGCGCGTTCTCGTCGCGCACCGGCGGCTCCTTCCAGCCCGCCATTTGCCGGGTTCCTTCCGGCGTCTTGGCGTTGCGCCGATACTTGCCGCTGAGCAGCCCGCCGGCCAGCGGGCTCCACACCAGAACGCCGAGTTTCTGGTCGACCGCGATGGGGATGAGTTCGTATTCGGCTTCGCGCGCCTGAAGCGCGTAGTGAATCTGCTCGGAGACGAACGGGATGCGGCCGTCGCGGCGCGCAACCTCCATCGCCTTCATCAGGTGCCAGCCGGACCAGTTGGAACAGCCGATGTAGCGCACCTTGCCCGCGCGCACGAGCGAGTCGAGCGCCTCCATCGTCTCCTCGAGCGGCGTCAGGCCGTCCCACTGATGGACCTGATAGAGGTCGATGGCGTCGGTCCTGAGGCGCTTGAGGCTCGCTTCGCATTCGCGGATCAGATGCCAGCGGGAGAGGCCGCGGTCGTTGGGCCCTTCGCCCATCGGAAAGCGCGCCTTGGTCGCGATCAGCATGCCGGGCTTTCGCTTCCCGCCCATCGCCTCGCCGATCAGCTCCTCCGAGCCACCGCTGGAATAGACATTGGCGGTGTCGATCAGGTTGACGCCCGCGTCGGCGACGATGTCGATCAGCCTGCGCACGTCGTCGAGCCCAAGGCTCCCGACCTTGGCGAAATTCCCTTTGCCGCCGAACGTCATTGTGCCCATGGTCAGGACCGAGATCCTGAGGCCGGAATTGCCAAGCTGCCGGTATTCCATCTGCCCGCTCCTTGCTCGACGCCCGAATTGCTTGCGGGGGACTAACATTCCAGCCAGCGCGCGCCAAGACGGCGGCCCGGACTGATAACGCGCTTGTGAGCGCCCTGAAGCCCCGGCGTCCTGTAGGATTCCCGCGTCACGGCGCACTTGCCGCTCGCAGCGCTTTGTGCGCATTTGTGCGTTGTCCCTGCCGCTTTCTTATCCTCAGGAGCCTGACTTGGCCTTCGCCCCGCTTCGCCGGCTTGCCTTCGCCGCCGTCCTTTCCGCTGCTGCGCTCGCGGCGCATGGCGCGCTTGCCGCCACTGCGGCGCCCGAGCCCGACCGGACCGTCGACATGGCCATGGTCCTCAAGCCCGGGCCGCTGCCGGAGCTGACGATGGGCGAGGCCTCGGGCGTGCCGGTCGTCGAGTACGGCTCGCTGACCTGCCCCCATTGCGCGACCTTCAGCCATGAGGTCTTTCCCGAGCTCAAGAAGGACTACATCGACACCGGCAAGGTCCGGTACATCTTTCGCGAATTCCCGCGCAACGCCCTCGACGTCGCGGCTTTCGTGCTGGCGCGCTGCATCGGCGACGACAAGGCGTTCGCCGCGATCGATCTCCTGTTCGCCCAGCAGGACAAGTGGGCGTTCGTGGACAAGCCGCTCGAACCGTTGATCGCCGCGATGCGTCCAGCCGGCCTCACCCACGATCAGGCGATGGCGTGCCTCAAGGATCAAAAGAAGGCGGACGCGATCATGGCCATCGGCAAGCGGGCGACCGACGAGATCAAGATGAACGGCACGCCGACATTCGTCATCGACGGCAAGGTCTATGGCGGCGAGCTCACCCTCGACCAGTTCAAGGCGATCCTCGATCCGCTGATCAAGAAGTAGGGACCTTCGCTTCGCGCGCGCCTTGACGCCTCACCAGGCGAGAAAGCGCCGTCCGGCGAGCGCGCCGGCGGCCATGCAGATGAGTGTGGCGAGCGGATACCAGGTCGCGACGAACAGCGGCGAGTTGCCGGGGCAGGACGAAGCGTAGACCAGCGCCGCGACGCCCGCCGAGGCCGCTCCCGCCATCGCTCCGGTCAGACTCGGATGGATCGGGGCGCCTGCGCGCAGCGCGACAATCAGGCCCGCGAGGATCGGCGCAGCCAGCATCGGGATCGAGCACGTGCAGTGCAGCGCGGTGGCGCCAAACAGGCGGGACATCCACTCGCTTTGCGGCACGAGCAGCAGTTCCGCGACCACCCCGGACGCAAGCAGAATGAACGGCGCGATCAGCCAGAGCGCGAACGCCTTCGGCCTGGCGTCAGGCCGGGCGAGCCGCAGCATCAGGAGAAGCGACGGCAGGGCGAAGGCGAACGAGTCGACGAACTTCAGCCAGAAGCGCGGCGTGTGCGCGGCGGCGGCGATGTCCGGCCTCGGGCCAAGCAGCAAACAGTAGAGCGCCACGCTCACGACCAGCCCGAAGGCGATCGCCGCTGCGACCCGCCGGCCAAGCCGGATCCGCTCCGGAACCGGATCGGCGGCGAGCGCGGCGATGAATTCGGACGTTTTCACGTCACCGACCTCCGCCAGGCCGCGCCCAGCGACTTCAGCGCCCGATGCAGCGCGACCCTGACCGCGACCTCGGACATCCCGAGGCGCTTCGCGGTTTCCGCGATCGACTGGCCGTCGAGGGAGATCGAGGTCACGATATCGCGGGCGCGGGGAGCGAGCGTCGTGAGCAGCTTGCGCGCGTCGCTCAGCGCGTGCGGATCCTCCGCCTCCGGCGCGGCCAGGAAGGCCTCGAAATCCTCGATCGGCTCGACCCGCCGCCGCCCCCGGCGGCGGAGGGCGTCGACGATCTTGTGCCGCGCGACCGCGTAGACCCAGGGCGCCAGCGGTTGCCCGGGGTCCCAGGTATGGCGCTTGAGATGGATCGCCAACAGGGTCTCCTGCACCGCGTCCTCGACATCCGCATCCCCGCCCCTGGCGCGCGCGAAAGCGGCGCGCGCCATCGCCCGCACCGACCGGCCGATGTCCTCAAGCAACCGCCTGTAGACCCGCTCGTCGCCTCCGATCGAGGCCCTCATCATGCGAGACCAGGGATCGTCCGGAGGACCCTCTGCGGACTGGGCTTTCATACGGCCTTCGTTTCGTCTCGTCCGCCGTTACAGGTCCGGGGGGATATTTTGCGCGAGGCGCGGATGGGCCGCCCGATGTAACATGCCCTGCCGCGCCAGCGAAATGGCCAAACGAGGCCCCGGAGAAACGCCCATGCCCGCCGCCGATCGCCGTCCTTCGATGGGCCTCGCCGAGGGAAGCGTCGGCGTTGGATTCAAGCCCGAGCATTTCGAGGCGATCGTCGAGACGGCGCCCGAGCTCGGGTTTTTCGAGGTCCACGCGGAGAACGACCATGGGCGCGGGCGGCGCCCCGCATCGCCGCCTCGACCGGATCCGGGAGCGCTATCCGCTGTCGCTGCATGGCGTGGGCCTGTCGATCGGCTCGCCCGGCCCGCTCGATGAGACGCATCTCGAACGGCTCGCGGCGGCGGCCAGGCGCTTTGAGCCGGCTCTCGTCTCGGAGCACCTCGCCTGGTCGACCCATGAGGGCGCGTTCCTCAACGATCTTCTGCCCCTGCCCTACACGGCCGAGACGCTCGCCCGGGTGGCGGAGCATATCGACGAGACGCAGACCGCGCTCGGCCGCCCGATCCTGCTCGAAAACCCCTCGACCTATGTCGTGTTCGCCGAGAGCGACTGGGCGGAAACGGATTTCTTAAGCGAGATCGCGCGCCGTACCGGCTGCGGGCTCCTGCTCGACATCAACAATGTGTTCGTCAGCGCGATCAATCACGGCTTTGATCCTGACCGCTATCTTGCCGATTTTCCCCTTTCGGCGGTCGGCGAAATCCATCTCGCCGGCTATGCCGAGGACGCGGACGACGCGGGCCTGCCTCTTCTGATCGACGCTCACAATTCGCCGGTCCGCGACGCCGTCTGGTCGCTCTACGCGGCGGCGATCCGCCGGGTCGGGGCAAAGCCGACGCTGATCGAATGGGACAACGATCTGCCGGCCTGGCCGACCCTGCTCGCCGAAGCGCGCCGGGCGGAGGCCGCGATCGCCTTCAATACGGAGACCGTCCTTGAGCGCTCCCGCGCGGTTTGAGACGGCGATCGCCGCTTTCGCGGCGGCGCTCGACGATCCTTCGGCGCCGCCCCCGGCGGCGACGCGCGGGCGCCTCGGCGCGCCGGACAGGCGGCGTTTCTCGGTCTACCGCAACAATGTCGCAGCCGGTCTGATCGGCGCCATCGAGGCGCGCTATCCCGTCTCGCGCCGGATCGCGGGCGACGAGAGGTTCCGCGCCATGGCGCGCGCGTTCGTCCGCGCGCACAAGCCGCGCTCGCCGGTGATGATCGCCTATGGCGGGGAGTTCCCGGAGTTCCTCGCCGGATGCGAGGGAGTTGAGCCTTCCCTCGCCGATGTGGCGCGGCTCGAGAACGCGTGGGTCGAGGCCTACCATGCCGAGGACGCGGCGGCCGCGACGCTTGGCGAGCTTGCCGCGCTTACGCCCGACTGTCTGCCCGGAACACGGATCGTCTTTCACCCCGCGGCGCGGCTCCTGCGCTTCTTGACGCCCGCCGCTTCTCTCTGGGCCGCGGCGCAAGAGGGCGGCTTGCCCGCCGCGCCGAATGAGGCGATCGGCGAGGACGCGCTCGTCGCCCGTCCCGGCTGCGACGTCGGCGTGCGCGTCCTGCCGCCGCTCGGCTTCGATTTCGCGCGTCTGCTGCGCGAGGGCGCAACGCTCGCCCAATCCGCGCAGGCGATGGACGACCCCGCCTTCGACTTCGGGACCCATCTCGTCGGACTGGTCGAGTTCGGCGCGGTCGCCTCCATCATTCCCGGACGGCCGTCATGATCGCCGACGCGGCGCGCTCGCCCGCGCCCGGCATCCTGACCCCGATCGCCCGCCTGACCGGCGCCGCCTTCGGCCTCATCCCCGCCTCGCTGCCTCTCCTCATCCTGCGGATCGCGCTGGCGCGGCCGTTCTTCGCCTCCGGCCTCACCCGCTGGGATGGCTGGTTCACGCTCTCCTTCGGCGCGAAGGCGCTGTTCGCCGACGAGTACAAGCTGCATATCTTCGGCTCCGAGATCCCGTTCCCGGCCCCTGATCTCATCGCGGCGATGGCCAGCACCGCGGAGATCGCGCTGCCGGTCCTGATCGCGTTCGGTTTCCTCACACGATGGGCGGCGCTCGGCCTTCTCGTCATGACTGGAATCATCCAGCTCACCTATCCGGACGGCTGGGCGAACTTCCACTTGTATTGGGGGGGAATCGCGCTTGCGCTCATGACCTTCGGCCCCGGCGCGATCTCGCTCGACCGGCTCATTGGCCTCGACGGCTGGAGCTCCGGGCGCAGGGGCGACTGAGGGATCGGCTTCGAGGCTTTCTCAACTGTCGCCTCGGGCGCCCTGTTGTCCGCGCGGATCGTCGACGGGGTCCAGATAGTCGAGACCGAGCGGCCCGATCGCCGACACCTGCGTGACGTACTCGCCGGACTTCGCCCAATGGAAGTGCGGCGTGTTGCCGGGGAGAACAATGACGCTGCCCGGCGGATACGCCATCACCTTGTCGCCGTCGAACTGTTCGCCAAGCCCGATATAAAAGACGCCGGACATCACCGTGTAGATTCGATCTTCCGGGTGCCGGTGCGGCATCAGCTTGACGCCGTGAGGGACCTTCACCCGGATCAGGTAAGGGCCCGGCTTTGAGGGCTCGCCGACCAGGACAGCGAGGCGAACTGACGGCGGAAACGCGGGGAACGGCTTCCAGTCGATGTCCTCGGGGAGAACCGATCGGAAGGCCGACTGGCCCGGCTGGTGCGCCTGCGGCATCGCGTGCTCCTGTGTCTCGGCCCTGCTGGAGGATCTCGCCTCTCCTCATCCGGTGCGGCAATGACGGCCCCGACGCCGCGCGCGCCCTCACCGCTCCGGGTAGGCGGTGAAGACGTAATCCTTGTCCTGAACGATCGTGTGGCAGGCGAACCCGCATTTGGCGTCGTGCTCCTGCGGCGGCGATGTCCGATGTGTCGCCGGGCCTGAACGTCTGGGACGCGGGGTCATATTCGAACTCGGCGTAACCCCATCCGCCGCTGTCAGCGAACCTCTTGCTGTCCTTCACCATGAAGTCCGTGTCATGCAAGGCGCCTGGCACGATCGGCTCATTGGGCTGGTCTTCAGCCTTCTTGGCCATCCAATGGATCTTCGCCATCATCGCGCCATCGGGAAAAGGCTTGCCGTTGCCAGGAATGCCCGCCTTGTACGCCTCGATCATCGCGGGATTGCCGAGGACCGCGTCGAGCTTCTCGCCGTTGTGAGCGACAGCGATGAGCTGCCAGTTTTCGTATCCCCTGAACTCGGAGAACGCGAGACCTCCTGGCACTTGCAGGGTGTATCTGTCCTGCGCCGCGAGCGCCATTCCGGCAAGCAGCGAGGGCAAGACGACGGCCGCGACTGCCGCTTTGATGCTTATCCTCAACATAACCCCCTTCCATTCGGCTGTTTCAATGCAAGCGCGAAAACCGGTTTGGCGGACGGGGACGCAATTCGCAGAATGCCGGGAATTCCGCGAAAAATGGCCGACGAAATTGAGCTTGCCCGCTGGAAACGCGCCTGCCTCGCGTCCGGCGCCCGCGAGACTTCACGAAACGAAAGCGGGCGTCAAGCAAGCCCATTCTCGTGACGGTTTCACGACCGGAACCGGTCCGCCCCGCTATTGACGCGCCTTGAGCGCCGTGGCTTTAACCGCCCCCTCGGAGACGCTCGGCGTCGCTCGTCCTCAAAGTCGAAGGAGACCGGACGCCATGACCCATTGGCCGCGGCACGGGCGCATCGAAGGCCCCATCGTGATGATCGGCTTCGGATCGATCGGCAAGGGAACGCTGCCCTTGATCGAGCGCCACTTCGAATTCGATCCCGAGCGCTTCGTGGTCATCGATCCCGACGATTCCGACCGCAAGCTCCTCGACGACCGCGGAATCCGCTTCGTCCATCTCGGCCTCACCCGCGACAATTATCGCGAGATCCTAAGCAAATATCTGACGGCTGGCTCGGGCCAAGGCTTCTGCGTTAACCTCTCGGTCGACACGTCCTCGCTCGATCTCATGCGGCGCTGCCGCGAGCTGGGCGCCCTCTATGTCGACACGGTCATCGAGCCCTGGCCGGGCTTCTATTTCGATCAGGCGCTCGGCAACGAGGCGCGCACCAACTACGCGTTGCGCGAGACGGTGCTCGCCGAAAAGCGCAGAAACCCCGGCGGCCCGACCGCCGTCTCCTGCTGCGGGGCCAATCCGGGGATGGTCTCCTGGTTCGTCAAGCAGGCGCTGGTCAACCTCGCCCATGATCTCGGAGACAAGGGCGGGGCGCCGAAGACGAGGGACGAGTGGGGCCGCCTCGCCCGGCGCCTCGGCGTCAAGGGGATTCACATCGCCGAGCGCGACACCCAGCGCGCCAAGAGCCCGAAGCCGCGCAACGTTTTCGTCAACACCTGGTCGGTCGAGGGCTTTCTGTCCGAGGGCATGCAGCCGGCCGAGCTCGGCTGGGGGACGCACGAGACATGGACCCCGCCGAACGCCGGCTTCCATGAAAAGGGCTGCGGCGCGGCGATCTTTCTCGATCAGCCCGGCGCCAACACCCGGGTGCGCTCCTGGACCCCGACCGCGCGCGGGCAGTACGGCTTCCTCGTCACCCACAACGAGTTCGATCTCGATCGCCGACTATTACACCGTGCGCGACGAAAAGGGCGGCGCCGTCTACCGCCCGACCTGCCACTACGCCTATCATCCGTGCGACGACGCGGTCCTGAGCCTGCACGAATTGTTTGGCCGGGCCGGCGAGATGCAGAGCGCCCAGCATATTCTCGGAGAGGCGGAGATCCTCGACGGGATCGACGAACTGGGCGTGCTTCTCTACGGCCACGCCCGCAACGCCTACTGGTACGGCTCGCAGCTCTCGGTCGAGGAGACGCGCGCGCTCGCTCCCTATCAGAACGCGACCGGCCTCCAGGTCACCTCCGCGGTGCTGGCCGGCATGGTCTGGGCGCTCGAGAACCCGAAGGCGGGGATCGTGGAAGCGGACGAGACGGACTTTCGCCGCTGCCTCGAGGTGCAGCTCCCCTATCTCGGGCCGGTCATCGGCGTCTACACCGACTGGACGCCGCTCGCGGGCCGCCCGGGCCTCTTCCCGGAGGACATCGACGAGGACGACCCGTGGCAGTTCAGGAACGTGCTGGCGCGATAGCTCCAGCGCTTATGGCGACTCGACATGGAGGAGAACAGGCCTGGGCGCAGCGGGACTCAGCGCCCCTCGGCGCGAACGACGGCGCCGACCGCCGTGCGCGATGCGACAATAAGAACGCGCAACCCTTTGGCGACAGCGGCGCCGAGGCCCGGAAGGCCGTAGCGGTTGAGCGGCGCGAGTTGCGCGCAGAGGTCGTTCACGAGCAGCGGAGACATCGATTCCGATCCGCCACGGTAGGTATTGTGTAAGCAATGCATTTTGCGTTCTGGTCTTTTCAGTTCCAGTCTTCCTGGGTTTCAGTCTTCCGGCCAGGGCGGCCGAACCGAAGTCCAGATAAGACGCCGGGTTCGGATTTCAAGGCTGCGCGAGTTTGTGAAATCCCCTTCCAGCGATGCGCCAAGGGGCGACCTCAAGGCCCGGCGATGATCTTCCTGCTCGATGAGCCCCCTTTCGACGGCGCGCGCGAGTTCGTCTTCGGTGCGCCCCGCCGCCTTGATCCGGCCCAGATAGGGAAAGGCGACGACGCCGTCAGGCCGGACGCGCGTGGTCCAATCGAGCTCCGGATGCCCGACGATCCGGATGGCGACGATGTCCATCGCCGTCAGAACGCGGCCGCCCGCGCCCGCCGCCGTCGCGCCTGCGAGCGCAAGGATCAGAATTCCGGCGCACGCCACGCGGAGACCGGTTGTCACGACCCTGCGGAGTCCCTTTACGGCGAACAAGACGCTAGTCGTTGGCTTCCGGCGGCAGGAAATTCACCTCGTGGTCGGCGGAGATGCGCACGACCTCGGCCGGATCGGCGAGGTTGTGAAGCTTGTCGAAGAGCGCTTCCAGCTTCTGCGTCGGGGCGACCCAGAACAGGGCTCGCGCCGGCTTGTCGGATTTGTTGAAGTAGCCATGCGGAACGCCGCGCGGCAGGCGCACCAGGTCCCCGGCCCTGGCCTGCGTCCAGACCCCGTCGAGCTTCAGGTCGAGCACGCCATCCTGCACCAGAATGAATTCATCCTGGGTCGGGTGGATGTGCACCGGCACGAATTGTCCGGGATCGCTGTTGGTCTCGAAAGCGAACGTGGAATTGGTCACCGCCTTGGGATAGTAGACCTGACCCAAAATGTTCCAGGTCTTGCCGCGGTATCCCTGGCCGTTCGGGGTGATGCCCTTCTCCAGCGCCGCCATGACGTTCTCCTCTTCGCCGATCACAACCAATCGTATTCGGTTCAGGCCGCTCCGCCGCCGCTGCGCGTCGTCCTGAGCCGCTCGGCGTAGATGTTGATGATCAGCGCAATAAGCAGGATCAGGCCGCGAATGAGGATCTTGAGGAAGCTGTCGATCTTCACATAATCGAGGCCGTTGTTGAGCACGCCGAGCACGAACAGGCCGACGATCGTGTTGCCGATGCCGCCGCGCCCGCCGAACAGGCTCGTGCCGCCAACCACCACGGCGGCGATGGCGTCGAGCAGAAACGTGTCGAACTCATTCTGTTGCGCGCTGCCGAAATAGGCGACGCCGATCATGCCGGCGAAGCCGGAGCACACGGCCGAGATCACCATCACCGCGCCGACGATGAAGCGGACATTGACGCCGGAATATTCCGCCGCCTCGCGATTTCCCCCGACCATGTAAACGTAGCGGCCGAAGCGCGTGTAGGTCAGCACGAGATGGGCCACGAGCAGGAAGAGCGCCGCGACGATGATGATCCAGGGCACGCCGAAAATCGTCTTGGACCCGAGCGTCAGAATGAGCGGCGGGATCGAGTAGGCGATCTGGCCGCGCACCAGCACCGCCGAGATTCCAGCCCCGATCTGCATCATGGCGAGCGTCATGATGAAGGACGGGATGCCGATCCGGGTCACGCCGAAGGCGGTGAGAAGGCCGAGCGCGAAACAGGCGGCGAGCGCAAGGATAATGGCGATCGCGCCCGGCATCGGCAGATTGGCGATGTTCACGTAGTCCGGCTGGAGGGTGAAATAGGTGAGCACGATCGCGGTCGCGTTGGCGATCGCGCCGACCGAGAGGTCGATCTCGGCGGTAAGAATGACGAAGGTCAGGCCGACCGCCATGATCGCCGTGATCGACACCTGCTGGAGGATATTCTCCAGATTGCCGAGCGTGGCGAAACTCGGGCTCGCGATGCTGAAAAAGCCGACGAGCGCGATCAGGGTGATGAAGGGCGCGATGTTGCGCAACTGATCGCGCAGGAAGTCGCCCAGCCGAAAGGCGCGTGTGGACCCGACCTCGGCGCTCTGCATATCCATGGCTAAACTTATTCCTATCGTCAGGCGGCGGCGAGCAGCTGATCCTTGCTGATCGCTTCGCCGGCGAATTCATGCGCGATCTCGCCCTTGCGCATCACCAGGACGCGGTCGGCAAGCGAGAGCACGGTTTCCGGCTCGGTGGAGAAGACGACGATGGCGATGCCCTGGTCGCGCAAATGCCGGACGATGCGCACCACGTCCTCTTTGGCTCCGACATCCATGCCGCGCGTCGGCTCGGCCAGGAGCAGGATTCGCGGCGGGTGGGTCAGCCATTTGGCCAGCGCGACCTTCTGCTGATTTCCGCCCGACAGGCCGCCCAGACGCCACTCGACATCGGGCGGACGGACGTCGAGATTCTTGACCTGAACCTTGGCGATCTCCCGCTCGCGGTCCGGCTTGAGCAGCCATTTGGACAGCCGCTCGAGCACCGCGATCGAAACATTCTTGTAAACCGGCTCGTCGCCGAACAGCATCGCGCGGCGGCTCTCGGCGACATAGGCGACGCCTGCCTTCTTCGCCGCCGTCGTGCTCTTGAGCGTCGTCGTTTGCCCATCGATCTCGAGCGATCCGCTCTCGGGACGATACCTGCCGAACAGGGTGCGCGCCAGTTCGAGCTGCCCGCAACCCATGAAACCATAAATTCCGAGAACTTCGCCGGCCCGCGCCTCGAACTTGAGATTGCGATAGGAAGACGCGAGCGTGAGGTCATTGGCCCGCAGCACGACCGGGGCCTCCGGGCGACTGTCGAGCTTGATTGCGCCGAGGTAGCTTTCCTCGAGCTCCTCGCGACCCGAGCCGATCATGCGTTCGATGATCCAGGCCTTGTCGATCCTGGGCGTGACCTGAGCCGTCTCGACCTTGCGCCCGTTGCGGAAGATCGTGATCGCGTTCGAGATCTTGAGAATGTCGTCGAGGAAATGCGAGATGAAGACCATGCTTCGGCCTTCGTCGCGCAACCTCGAGAGGACGCCGAACAGGCGCTCGATCTCGGGGGGCGACAAGGCGGAAGTCGGCTCGTCGAGAATGATGATGCGCGCGCCCGAGAACAAGACGCGCGAGAGCTCGACCAGCTGCTGCACCCCGATCGGGAAATCGCCGAGCCGCGCGCGCGGGTTGATGGCGAGCCCGAGGTTCTTCAATTGCTCGGCCGCGCGCTCGGCCATGCGCCGCCAGGCGACGACGCCCATCCCGTTCACCGGCTGGTCGCCGAGAAAGACGTTCTCGGCGACGGTCAGTTCCGGCGCGACAGAGAGCTCCTGATGCACCATGCCGATGCTGGCCGCGAGCGCATCGCGAGAAGAGCGGAAATGCACTTCCTTTCCGTCGACGCGCATCGTTCCGGAATCGGCCGAATGCACGCCGGAGATGATTTTCATCATCGTCGATTTGCCAGCGCCATTCTCGCCGGCGAGACCATGAATCTCGCCGGCGTTCAGGGTGAAGTCGACATTCCGAAGCGCCTGGACGCCGCCAAACGACTTCGAAATGTCAGTCAGTTCGAGCAGCGCCATAGGGCTTCGTCAGGCTTAGATCAGGAACTGCTCCTGCATCCACAGCATGCCGTCGGCGTTGGCCTTGGTGACGACCGGCCCGTCGGTGACGATGTTCTTGGGGATGCCGGCCTTCGCGCCCTGAACCACGGCCTGCACGCCCGCGACGATCGCCCCGCCATGGATGCGGCAGGACGGATTGCGAACGGTCGCGAGCATGTGGCCCTCCTGCACCGCCTTGATCGCCGGCGGCATGGCGTCGACGCCGCCGATCTTGATCTCGGTGCGGCCCTTCGCCTGCATCACCTTGTAGGCGGCGAGCGCCATGTCGTCATTGTGGAAGAAGGCGGCGTCGATCTTCGGATATTTGGTGAGCAGCGTCTCCCAGATGCGCGCGGCCTTGGTCACGTCCCAGTCGGCCGGATCCTCGTTGAGCACCTTGATCTTCGGGATACTTCGCCACGATCTCGTGGAAGCCCTTGGCGCGCCCTTGAGCGCCGGTGTGGCCGAGCGCGCCCTAGGTCATCACCATGTTGCCTTCGCCGTTGATGGCGTTGACCAGCGTCTGGGTGACGGACGAGCCCATGAACACGTTGTCAGGCGCGAGGTAGCGTGTGGACATTGATCGTGCCGAGCGGCGCGATCAGCGTATCCATGTCGATGACCGGAATGCCGGCGTCGATCATCTTGTTGACCGGAGCGGTCAAGGTGCCGATGCCGAACGCCTGAATGGCGACGAAATCCCACTTCTGCGAGGCCATGTTGTCGATCGCCGCGCGCTGCTTGACCGCGTCGAGCTGGCCGTCGAACCAGGTCACATCGACGTTGAACAGCTTGCCCCAATATTCGGCCGCCTCCTTGCCCTGGGCGCACCAGGTCGCCTGCAATCCGGCGTTGGAGAAAGCGGCCTTGAGCGGCTTTTCCGAGCGGCCGGCCGCCTCGGCCAGCGCCTGGGCCATGAACGGATTGACGCCGAGCCCCCCGAACAGGGCCGCGGCGCCAGCGCCCGCGGCCGCTGCCTTGAGCAGCTTGCGGCGATCTCCAGAAATCAGCTTAGAATCCGACATTGCTTCCTCCCTGCGACCCGGCGTTCCTCGCCGTCGTCGCGTCGGCGAACCATGGCATAGGAAGTTAGTGGGATTCAATACCCGGCGTCGCACGGGAAATTTCTGCGCTTCGCTGCGGCGGTCAAAGCCCGCAAGGACGGGCTTTTTCATCCATTTCGTTTTTTCGGCTCCGGGCTCTTCGGACGGGCTTGCGCGTTTGCTAATGTGAGGACCCAAGCAAAACAGCGATGAGGAACCATGGCGACCCATCTTGCAGCGATCAAATGGGCGGCGAAGGAGAGCGGCGACGACTTCCTCAAGGGCCGCTTCAGCCGCGCGCATACGCTGAGCTTCGACGGCGGGACCGAGGTTCCGGCGTCCGCCTCGCCCCATGTGGTCGGCAAATGGGCGGTCGAAGCCGCCGTCGATCCGGAGGAAATGCTGGTCGCATCGCTCTCGAGCTGCCACATGCTGTCTTTCCTGCATCTGGCGCGGGTGGCGGGCTTCACAGTCACGTCGTACGAAGATCACGCTGAAGGAACGACCGCGGAGATCGCGCCCGGGCGGCTGGCGGTGACCAAGGTGAAGCTTCGGCCGAGCATCGAATGGGCGGGCGCCGCGCCCGAGAAGCAGGCGCTCGATCGCCTGCACCACGAGGCGCACGACATCTGCTTCATTGCCAATTCGGTGAAGACGGAGGTCACCGTGGAGTAGGCGGCCACGAGTTGCAGGGCGTCCCCGCCCCCGAAAGCCCGTCGGGAGACGGGCGTCCTTCCGAACGCCCTATGGTGGGGGCGGGTCAGGGTGGGGGGGTCGCACCGGGCCTAAATCGCGGATTCGTCCGTGCGCGGTCTCAAAGCGACAAGCCTCATGTAAATCGTCTCGAGCACGCCATTGAGATTGTGAAAGACATCGTCATTCGTGAAGCGCAGAATGTCATAGCCTTGCGCGGCGAGCGCGGCCGAGCGCGTTGCGTCGCGAGCAATCTCCTCGTCTGTCGCATGGGTTGCGCCATCGACTTCGATAACCACCCGCGCCTCAAAGCAGGCGAAGTCGGCAATGAAGCCCCCAAGAATAACCTGGCGACGAAACCGGAAGTCCGCGACCTGCTCGCGCCGCAGGCCCTGCCACAGGCGCCGCTCGGCGCTCGTCGCGTTGCGTCTGAGGCTTCTTGCGAGAGTTCTTAACCGGCCGGTTATGGCGCGACCCCCCACCCCGACCCGCCCCCGCCATAGGGCGTTCGGAAGGACGCCCGTCTCTCGACGGGCTATCGGGGGCGGGAGCCAGGCTCTGTCGAACCCCTTACAGCTGCGCCCGCTCCCAGACCGAGCCGCCTAGCACCCCTTGCAGATGCTGTTGTCGATCTGGTTGTTCTCCTGCTGGATCTTGCGATCGAGCGGCGTGGGCCCGGACCCTTGGGGAACGCCTGGCCGCGGAACGGTTGCGCCGGTCGACGTCTGGTAGTCCTGATCCAGAAGATGCCCCGGCTGAGGCTTGCTAAGCTCCGGAGCCACAAGATTATTGTCCTGCCCGTAGGCCGCAACGCCCGCGGTCGCCGCAACCAGGAAGGCGGCGATGACCATCGATTTTGCCATGATCCGACCTCGCCAATGAGCTACACACCTGAGATTGGCCTCATTTGCCTTGGTTTCAAGCGCCCGACAAGGTCAAATGTGGTTGGCGGACGCTTGCCCTGGCTTGACGAGAACCTAATCCCACGCTTGAAACACCCAACGACCAACGGTCTTTTGGCTAGAGTTTGGAATTCGTTCCATGAACGACGCCGGCACACCTCCTTCCGCCCCTCCGCCCGCGGCGGGTCTATTGGCGGCTAAGATCACCAGCGCAGCAGCGGTTCTTGGGACGTTGTTTGCGGTGGGACAAAGCGGGTCGGCTTTGATTCAAGGCTATATTCAAAGTCACACGCAAATTGAATTGGAAAAACTGAAGACGAACTCAGACGTGTTTGACAAATATTTTCAGCTTGCCTTCGGCAAGGAGACAACCCAGGACAACAATGTCATTCTACTGGGGGCGCTCGCGGAAATTGATGGACACCCGCTGCAAAACTGGGCGAGAGAGCGATACAAGCTCAAAATCCAGTCGATAAGGGACGTCGACGCCGCGGAGGCGAAGCTTTCGGAGGCACAGGACGAAAAGGATCAGGCGCAAAGACATGTCGCCATGGTCTCTGCGAAGATCAAAGAAACTACGGCCTACCTTGTGGGATTACCTGAGACTCCCGACGCGAGGAAGCCTTATCTTGAACAACAAAAGAGCCTGACCATCGAACTCGCTCTGGCAAACGCAGAAGTCGAACAATCAAAAGCAAACACCAGCGTCGCGTCCCAACGTTTGAAAATAATTTCTAGCTCACAAAGCCAAATTAGAGACTCAAATTCTCTGGTTGGTCCTAACGAATATTTGTACGTCGATAAATTATCGGTCGATGTGGTGAAAGAAGCGTTCCCGGGCGTCAAGGTTGAATTCATATCCAAGCATCTGCCTTTCCTGAAGGTAGCCATGAAGGAATTTCATCTATCTTCACCTGAGTTGATAGCCGCTACTCTAGCGATAATTAAGACGGAGACAACAGGATTCGTGCCAATATCAGAAGCAATGAGTTCCTTCAATACCCAGAACACCCCGTTCGACAGATACGAACCTGGGACCAGTAGCGCCGCAAGCCTTGGAAACAAAGAACCTGGCGATGGCCCGAAGTTCAAGGGTCGCGGCTTCGTGCAGATTACAGGTCGCAACAACTACGCAAAAATGGACGAGTTGTTGGGGCTCGGATCGCGGCTCATTGAGTCTCCTGACGACATGAACGACCCCGATGTCGCCGCACGCGTTCTCTGCGCGTTCGTCGCGACTAAGCAGGCTCAAATCTCTACTGCGTCGCAGTCAGGTGATATGGCGTCCATGCGGAGGGCCATAACCGGGGGAACGCATGGTGTCGCAGAGTTTGCCCAAGCTTATATGACCATCATGTCGTCCCTTAGCGCGCCGACGAAGGACGCCGCTGTAACTGCGAATTCGAGCCGCCCTCCATAAGCTCTCGCGCGGTGGCGTTTGGTGAGCGGGCCATTGACATTCCGCGCCCGCACGCGAAAACCTCGCGCCCCTCCCCAAGCCTACGAGCGCTCGCCCCCATGACCGACGTCCGCCTTCAGACTTCCATTGAAAAGGCCTTCGAGGACCGCGCCAAAATCAATTCGGCGACCAAAGGCGATGCGCGCGATGCGGTCGAGGCGGCGCTCGACCTGCTCGACCAGGGCAAAGCGCGGGTGGCGGAAAAATTGCCCGGCTCGACCGGGCCGAACTCGTGGAAGGTCAACCAGTGGCTCAAGAAGGCGGTGCTCCTGAGCTTTCGCCTCAACGACAATGCGCTCGTCAAGGGCGGCCCGGGACAGGCGACCTGGTGGGACAAGGTGCCCTCGAAGTTCGAAGCCTGGGGCGAAAACCGCTTCAAGGAAGCCGGCTTTCGCGCCGTTCCTGGCGCGATCGTGCGCCGCTCGGCCTTCATCGCCCGCGATGTCGTGCTGATGCCGAGCTTCGTCAATCTCGGCGCCTATGTCGATGAAAAGACCATGGTCGACACCTGGGTCACGGTCGGCTCATGCGCGCAGATCGGCAGGAACGTGCATCTCTCGGGCGGCGTCGGGATCGGCGGGGTGCTCGAGCCGCTGCAGGCCAACCCGACCATCATCGAGGACGATTGCTTCATCGGCGCGCGCTCCGAGGTGGTCGAAGGCGTCATCGTCGGCCAGGGTCGGTCCTGTCGATGGGCGTCTTCATCTCCGCTTCCACCAAGGTCATCGACCGGACGACCGGCAAGATTCACATGGGCCACGTGCCGCCCTATTCGGTGGTGGTGCCGGGCTCCCTCCCCGGCAAGCCCCTGCCCGACGGTTCGCCGGGCCCTCGCTCTATTGCGCCGTGATCGTGAAAACCGTCGACGCCCAGACGCGGGCGAAAACGGAGATCAACGAGCTGCTCAGAGAGTAGCGAGGACGCCGCGGCTCGCTCGCCGCAAAAGCAATTCGTCCTCAAAGTCGCAGCGCCTGTTGCGGTGGCGGCTGGGAAAGCACCCCTTAAGGCCAATTGACATTCGATTATTCCATAATTATGGAATTATGGAAAGGAAAGGCCATGCCCATCACCGACGCGGAGGTGACAACCCGCTACGCAGACATGCTCGCGGCGCTCGGGTCCGAAGCACGGCTGCGCATCGTCCGCCTTCTGCTTTCGGCCCACCCGGAAGGCCTCGTCGCCGGCGAAATCGGCTCCGAGTTGAGCATCCCGCCCTCGACGCTCTCGCATCACCTCGACAAGCTGAAGAACGAAGGCCTCATCGCCGTGCGCCGCGAGAGCACGTTCCTTCGCTACACCGCCGATACCGCGACGCTTCAGGAAATCGTCGGTTTCCTCTTCGCCGAGTGTTGCACCCGCAACAGGGCGATCAAGCCCGAAGCCATTACTTGCGCCTGCCCATGAGGAACGCCATGCCAGAGACCGATATCCGCGCAGTCGTGCGCGAGCGCTACGCCAAAATCGCGCGCAACGTTCAAGCGACGGGTTCATCGTGTTGCTACGACGGCGAATTCGGGGTCGGAGGGGATTTCAGCCAATCTCTACGCCGCCGACGAAACCAAGTGCTTGCCACAAGACGCGCTTACAGCCTCGCTCGGCTGCGGGAATCAACCGCGCTCGCCGAGCTTAAGGAAGGCGAGACCGTTCTTGATCTTGGCTCCGGCGGCGGCATCGACGTTTTGCTCTCCGCGCGCCGTGTCGGCCCCGCAGGCAAGGCCTACGGGCTCGACATGACGGACGACATGCTGGCGCTCGCGCGCGAAAACCAAAGAAAAGCCGGCGCGGAGAACGTCGAGTTTCTGAGAGGAGAAATCGAGCACATTCCGCTTCCAGACAACTCGGTCGACGTGATTATTTCGAACTGCGTCATCAATCTCTCGGGCGACAAGGACAAGGTGCTGCGCGAGGCGTTCCGCGTCCTGAAGCCGGGTGGCCGCTTCGCCGTGTCCGATGTCGTGACGCGCGGCGCAATTCCCGAGGCGATCCGTCACAACATGCTGCTTTGGGCGGGCTGCATCGCCGGCGCGCTCGACGAAAACGACTATAGGATGCGGCTTGCGGCGGCCGGTTTCGAGGCGATCGGGATCGAGCCGACGCGCGTCTACGACGTGCAGGACGCCCGGGAATTCCTGACAAGCGAGAGCGTCGATGTCGACGCAATCGCGGCCGAAGTCGGCGACAAGTTCATGAGCGCCTTCGTCCGCGCCAAGAAGCCGGGCGTCGCCACAAACGCCCAAGCCGGGAGCTGCTGCGCTCCCTCCTGCTGTCAGTAGGGGAATGGCAATCAGCGACCGCCCGTTCAACGTCCTGTTTCTCTGCACGGGCAACAGCGCGCGCTCGGTCCTGGCGGAAGGAATCCTGCGCAAGGACGGGATCGACCGCTTCAACGCGTTCTCAGCGGGCAGTCACCCCAAGGGGACGATCAACCCGTTCGCGCTGAAGGTGCTGGACGCCTACGGCTATCCGCGGGACGGCTATCGGTCGAAAGGATGGGACGAGTTCACCGTGCCGGGCGCGCCGGTCATGGATTTCGTGTTCACCGTCTGCGACAGCGCGGCGGGCGAGACCTGCCCCATCTGGCCGGGCCAGCCGATGACGGCGCATTGGGGCATCGAGGACCCGGCTGCGGTCGAGGGAAGCGACGTTGAGAAAGAGCGCGCCTTCGTCACCGCGTTCAGATATTTGAAGAACCGGATATCGGTTTTCATCAGCCTCCCGATCCGAAGCCTCGACACAATGGCCCTGGGCGCGAAGCTTCGGGACATCGGCCGTCTCGACGGCGCCATGCCGCCGAAAACGCCGGCGTCGCAACCTTGACGCTCGCCCGGCGGCTTGCGGCTGAAGCCCTTGGAACAGGGCTTCTGGTCGCCACGGTCGTGGGGTCCGGCATCATGGCCGAGACGCTGACGAAGGACGCGGGGCTCGCGCTTCTGGGCAACACGCTGCCGACGGGCGCGATTCTCGTGGTGCTGATCACGATCTTCGGGCCGATCTCCGGCGCCCACTTCAATCCGGCCATATCCCTCGTCTTTGCCCTCAAGCGCGATCTCGGGCCGCAGGAGGCAAGCCTCTATGTCGCCGCCCAGATCGCCGGCGGCATTGTCGGAACCTTTGCCGCGCATCTGATGTTCGGGCTGCCGATGATCGAAGTGTCGATGAAGGCGCGGACAGGCGGCGCGCAATGGTTCGCGGAATGGGTGGCGACCTTCGGGCTCGTCATGACGATCCTTTGCGGATTGAAATGCGCACGCGCGTCAGTGGCCTGGCTGGTCGGACTCTACATCACCGCCGCCTACTGGTTCACGGCGTCGACATCCTTCGCCAATCCGGCCGTGGTGATCGCGCGATCCTTGACCAACACCTTTTCCGGAATCCGGCCCGTTGACGCCCCGGCCTTCATCGTGGCTCAGCTCGTCGGCGCGATCTGCGGCCTGGGCCTGGCGGGATGGCTTCTCTATCAATCGGGAGACACGGACGAGGCCATAAGCCCGGAGGCGCAGCTATGACGGTGATCCATTACAACCCAAACTGCGGCGCGTCCCGCAACGTGCTGGCGATGATCCGGCAGAGCGGGGTAATGGTCATTGCGAACGATAGGGCGTCGAAAGACGCCCGTCCTTCCAGACGGAACGATAGGGCGTCGAAAGACGCC
Source organism: uncultured Alphaproteobacteria bacterium (assembly GCA_963742305.1). Taxonomy (GTDB): domain Bacteria; phylum Pseudomonadota; class Alphaproteobacteria; order Rhizobiales; family Beijerinckiaceae; genus Roseiarcus. Next base: position 2,631 of record CAVULN010000001.1, on the reverse strand, counting down.
CGTCCTTCCAGACGGGCTATGGCAATCCAGGGAGCGTGGCGCGTTCCGCGACTGCTCGATCGCCGCGTCGCCATAGCCCGTCTGGAGACGGGGGCGACGCGGGCGCGGGGCCGATCGACGACGACATCCCGTTCTGACCCACGGAAAGTCATCGTTTGAGCAAATCCGTGCGCTTCCAAGACTGAAAATCTTCCGAAAGGAAGTCGCCTCATGGACCGGCGGCCTGGGCCGGCGGAGGGCGGTCCTGGTCGCTCTCCAAAGCTAGGGCGCGGAGCCATTCGACAAAGTCCTCGATGATTTTTCGGCGCGGATGATTGGACTAATACAACGGATAGAAACCGTAGCCCGGCAGTCCCACGTCGACTGCCTTGACGAGATTTCCCGACGTGAGATCGTCGGCAAGGACAATGTCGCTGCACAGCGCGACGCCCTGGCCCGCGAGCGCGGCCTCGATCGCGTGCAACTCCCCGCGAAAACTGAGCGCGACCTTGCACTTCAGGCGCGCGCCCGGATCGTCCGGCAATGCCGCTTCGAACCAACGCTCCCAATTGGGAGAGCCGCGGTCGTCCGAAGACCAGTCGTAGCGGATGAGCGGATAGCGGCCAAGATCCGCGGCGCTGAACACAGGCTCGCCTGCCAAGAGCTTGGGACTGCAAACCGGAAAGTACTTATCACGAAAGATTTCGGAAACGGCTCCGCGCGGCGGGGAACGCGAATAGCGGAGCGCAAGATCGGCCTCGTCGCGGTCAGGCTTCACCACGCGATCGGTTCCGATCACTGACAATGAAAGATTCTCGTGCGCGGCCCGCCAGTCGCCGAGTCGGGGGACGAGCCAGCGACTCGCGAAGGCGTTGGTCGTCGTGACACGAAGCGGCTGAGCATCGGTCGTCGGGTCAATCAGCGAGAGCGCCACGGCGAAATCGTCGAACCCATCCCGAAGCGGGGGAAAGAGTTTTGCTCCGGCGTCCGTCAACGCCAACGGCCGCGGGCGGCGGCGAAATAGCTTTCGGCCGCAATAGTCCTCAAGAAGCCGGACATGATGACTGATCGCGGTCGGAGTGAGATTCAGTTCGTCCGCGGCTTGTTTGAAACTCAAAAGCCGCGCCGCCGCCTCAAAGGCCCGCAGCGCGCCGAGCGGGGGAAGGCGGCGCATGGGTTGAATATAGATGAATCACGCTCATCCACCACCTGACCAATTCGATTTTGCTTGGCGCGGCGGCGGCTTGCACAATGCCCGCGACCAAGCAGGAGGCTTGACGCGATGACGACCGCCAGTTTGAAGCGAACGAGCGAGGCCGTGACCGTAGACGGCAAGACGGCCGAGGCCTTTCGGAGACGCCTCTCCGGATCGCTGGTCCTTCCTTCCGACTCTGGCTACGATGCGGCCCGCCGGGTCTGGAACGGCATGATCGACAAGCGGCCAGCCCTCATCGCCTATTGTGCGAGTGTCCGCGACGTCGTCGAATCGGTAGATTTCGCGCGTGTGACCGGCCTCCTCACAGCCGTTCGAGGCGGCGGGCACAATATCGCCGGCGCCTCGGTTTGCGATGGAGGCCTGGTTATCGATCTGTCGCACATAGAATCGCGTGACGGTGGACCCAAAAGCCCTCGCCGCGCGCGCGGAGGGCGGCGCGCTTCTTGCCGATCTTGACGCCGCGACTCAGGTTCACGGCCTCGCCACCCCGACAGGCCTCAACAGCGACACGGGCCTCATCGGGCTTACGCTGGGAGGCGGGATCGGCCGGCTGGCCCGCAAGCATGGGTTGAGCTGCGACAATATGCTGTCGGCCCAGATCGTCACAGCGGACGGGCGGGTTCTCCACGTATCCCAGGACGAGAACGCGGATCTCTTCTGGGGCCTGCGCGGGGGCGGCGGCAACTTTGGCGTGGTCACGGCGATCACGTATCGGCTGCACGCCCTTGGGCCAATCGCGCTCGCCGGATCGCTCGACTATGGTTGGCGTCAGGCTCGCGACGCTTTGCGGCGCTACGCGGAATTCTCGGTTTCCGCTCCGGACGAAGTCTACGCTGACGCGGCGCTGTTCACGCGGCCGGACGGCGAACCGGGCGTCACAATTTCGACCTTCTACGCCGGGCCCATAGGCGACGGCGAGTTCGGCGCTGCGGCCGCTGCGCGAAGGGCTTACGCCAATCGCTGATCGGATCGGGCCTACGCCCTACGTAGAGCTGCAGAAGGCCGCCGACGCGAACTTCCCACACGGCGAGCGCTTCTATTGGAAAGCGCAGTTTCTGCGGGAAATCACGGACGCCGCGATCGACGCGCTGATCGAGCGGTTTCCCACCGCGCCGTCGAACCGTTCCTTGTTCGTGTTCCAGCAGGTCGGCGGGGCCATCGCCCGTACGCCAACTGCGGCGACTGCTTACGCGAACCGAAGCGCGACGCACGACTGTTTCCCGGTTTCGAAATGGACAGACCCGTCAACCGACGAGGCCAATATCGCCTGGGCGAGAGACATGTACGCCGCCATACAGCCGTTCGCCCTCGATGGCGTCTACGTCAACAACCTTGGCGACGAAGGCGAAGATCGGGTGAGGGCCGCCTATGGCGCGAACTACGATCGCCTCGTGGCCCTCAAGAGACAATATGATCCGGAAAATTTCTTCCGTTTG